>DLHG01000010.1 GCA_002483105.1 Bacteroidetes bacterium UBA7674 | reverse complement strand
TACCTGGCTGTTGGCTGATTTTGAAGGAACAGGTAAGCAGGATGATTTGGTATTCATAAAAATGGGTGCCACGCAAGTCGAAGTTCATGTTGCTGGCTAATTAAGTCTCTTTCCGCAGTGGTTGGTACGCCCCAAGTCATCTGGTAACAAAGAACTTGAATTGAATGGTAAAGTTTATGCTAACTAAAAGCCCTTAAGCATGTTTGTTTATAAGCTTTGCTTTTAAAAAACGATAGAGAGACTGAACTCTCGCCTGCCACAGCAAATATGAGCCCTGCTTTTAGTAATGAAAAAAGTCCGGGAAGCCGGTCCCATTAATCGAAGCGTCTAACTCTTCGTCTTAACAAAAAACGCAAGCGAGACGCTTGCGTTTTTTGTTAAGAACCGGATTGGACTCGAATCAACTATAATTGATTTTTAATGAGTTATGTCAGATGCGATATAAAGAAAATTAGAAAAGCCCGCTATTTAGCGGGCTTTGAACTTCATGTAGAGCTGATTGGACTCGAATGGATGATCTAAACTTATTTAGCCGTATATTTTCTTCTTTTACAAGGATTTAACACCTTTGTATCCCAGATGGAAAAGGCAACGTAACCAGAGGGGTTTTAATTTTATCTTCTTCTAAATGAGTAAAGATGGAAACCGCCAGGTATAAAGAACTGAAAGAGATATATGAGCATCAGACAGACGAGCGCGATAAAATAGACGCCCTGGTAGAAATGGCACTCGAGCTACGCAATCATGATGTGGAAAGAGCATCGGAGATGGCGGATGAGATCATGCGTCGCTCGGAGAACGAAGGCTACCAACTGGGTATGGGTCGCGGAATGAACCTGAAGGGATGGTGCTACTGGACACAAGGCAACTACGATGCGGGCTTGCACATATTGCAACAGGCCAGTGTGATAGCGGTGAAAGGGAAGAGTAAGCCACTGGAGGCGCGAGTCTATAACAACTTCGGCTACATATATAGGGACAAGGGTGAGCTAAGTATAGCGGTGAATTACTTTGAAAAGGCACTGGCTATTAACGAGCGATTGGGAGATGAAGTGGCGCAGTCGGTGAACCTGGCGAGTATCGCCTACCTGCTGTACGACCTGAATGATTTTGAAAATGCCTTGCAGTTTGCGCTGCGTTGCCTGCCGATATTTGAAAAAGTGAATGACAGGTATCGCCTGTCGGCACTCAATCATATACTGGGCAACATATACTTTAAGCAAGATCAGCAGAAAGAAGCGCTCCGTTATTTTGAAGAGAACCTGAAAGAAGACCCGGACAGTGTGACGCATGTGATGGCGATCAGTGGTGTGGGTAAGGTGTATTATAAGATGCACGACTTTGCCCGGGCAAGGGTATATCTGCAACGCGCGCTGGACCAGGCTAATGTGATGAATCATGTAGAGGTGCAGATAACCTGCATGTACTACCTGGGCCGCATTCATATGGATGAAGGTAATTATCGTTTGGCGCAGGAGCAGATAGTAAAAGCGCTTGACCTTGCGGAAGAATATAGCCGGATGCATGATGTGATGAGTGTGCACGAAACCCTCTCTATGCTTTATGATAAGATGGGTAACATACCGCAGGCATTCCATCACCTGAAGACCTTTGAGCGATTGAAGGAGGAAATATTCAAGCAAACAACCTTCAATAAACTGCGCACCCTGCAGACAAGGCAGGAACTGGAACTGGCACAAAAAGAAAAAGAAGTGGCGGAACAAACCGCACAACTGAAGCAACAGTTCCTGGCCAACATGAGTCACGAGATACGTACGCCAATGAATGCGATCGTGGGGATGACACGCCTGCTGGTGGACAAAGACCCCAAGCCGGAACAGATGCGCTACCTGAAAGCGATACAACAGTCGGCTGACAACTTGCTCATCATCATCAATGATATCCTGGACGTTTCAAAAATAGAAGCGGGAAAAATAATTATAGAACAAACCCCATTTGCCCTTCGGGAAATGATGGATGGTCTTAACGATATGCTCCTGCTGAAAGCAGAAGAAAAAGGAATATCCCTGCGAATAGACATAGACAGCAGCATTCCCAAAAGACTGGTTGGCGACCCGACACGTATCAACCAGGTACTCATCAACCTGGCAGGGAATGCCATCAAGTTTACTGACAAAGGCTATGTAGAAGTAAAGGCTGTCCTGGAAAGGCAGGAAGACAAAAAATGCCTGATACGCTTTGATGTAACAGATACCGGCATTGGTATCTCGGCAGAATATATTGATAGTATTTTTGACAGCTTCACCCAGGCGGGAACTGATGTGGCACGGAAGTTTGGTGGTACGGGGCTTGGCCTGACTATATCCAGGCAATTGGTGGCCCTGATGAATGGCAAGATATCGGTGAAGAGTGAACTGGGTAAAGGGACGACATTCAGTGTGGTGTTGCCAATTGAGGAGTCTGACATACAAATGGAAGATAAGAAGGAAGATATACTGGATGAGGGCATGATGGCTCTGCTGAACAAGATGCACATACTGTTGGTAGAGGATAATGAATTCAACCGCATGGTGGCCGAGGATACATTAAAAGAATTGCTGCCGGACATTACTATAGATATTGCAGTGAACGGGGAAGAAGCAGTGAGCCGCGTGCAAGAAGATGAGTATGACCTCGTGCTGATGGATATACAAATGCCCGTGATGGATGGCCTCACAGCTACCAAGACCATCAGGAAAAAACTGGAAGCCCCCGCAAAAAATACCTGCATCATAGCCATGACGGCGAATGTGCTGCAGGAAGATGTGCAGGAATACTTTAAGCATGGGATGAATGGTTACGTATCGAAGCCCTTTAACCCTAACGAGCTGTTGCTGAAAATGGCTTCTGTGTTTGAAGATTGTACCTCGCAGCGAATAGAAGCAAGGAATAAAAAAACTGCCATGGAAGCAGATGCGGAAAAAGTTCATGAACCTGTCCCGCCCTTTATGCCCGATAGAGTAATAGATATGAACTTCCTTCAGCAGTTTACGGGAGGCAAGACGGATAAAATGAATAAATACATCGGTATGTTCCTGGAGAATGCACCGCGATTGCTGGATAATATAGACCAGGGATTAGCCAATAAAGATTACGGTAGCGTGAAGGTGGCAGCACACTCGCTGAAACCCCAACTATCCTATATGGGTGTGAAGGAAGAGGTGAGCCATATCTTCCTGATGGAACAAAGTGCGGGTGAACCAGCCCATTATGACCGTATCCCGCAACTGAACGCCAACCTGAAATTGATATGCGAAAAAGCCTTCAGGGAGTTGAAGGAGGTGCAAACTGCATGATTTATATCATTATTAGGCTTAAAAAAGCCTAATAATGGGAGACTTATAGCTAAAATTTTGAATTTTTTTTATACTTTTCTGCATAATTAACTATTACGCATAGCTATGGCTACAGAACAAAAACGAACCATCTTTCTCGTAGACGACGAGCCAATACAGAATGAAATGCTGAAGGATTACCTTTCGGAGCGTTTCGTTTACGACATCAAGACGTTTGACAATGGCGAAGATGCTATTAAGAACATGAATCTCAATCCTGAGATAATAGTGCTGGATTACCACCTGAATGCTCATCGTTCGGATGCGCAGAATGGGGTAGAAGTGCTTAAAACACTTAAGGACAGGTATCCTGATGTGCAGGTGATCATGCTGTCTGGCCAGGATAAACTGGAGATAGCAGTTGACAGTATGAAGTATGGTGCTTACGACTATGTGGTGAAAGGTGAAACAGCCTTCAGCAGAATGGAGAATGTAATGAACAACGTAAGCGAGCTGCACATTACCAAAACAGTAAATAAAGCACAAAAGAAGGTGATCGTATTCCTTTCGGTTGTAATAGGATTGATCATATTGCTTTCGATATACCTGTATTATACAGGGGCATATTCTTCGTCGGCAGTAAACTAATGGACATAAATATTAACAAGTAAAAGCAGGAGTATAATCACTTCTGCTTTACTTTTGTTGCTTACTCTACCAATAGCATATATACAAAAAATGGAATTAGCGAAACGGTTGGATCGGATATCAGAGCCTCAGACAATAAAGATGGCAAAGCTGACACGGGAATTGAAGGCACAGGGTCAGAACATTATAGACCTGAGCCTCGGAGAGCCCGACTTCCGTACCCCCCAACATATATGCGACGCTGCTAACCAGGCCATGGTGGATGGCTATACTAAATACACCCCGATCCTCGGCTATCCTGAACTGCGTGAAGCCATTTGCCAGAAACTGAAAAGGGATAATAATCTCAACTATACTATTGATGAGATCATTGTGTCAACAGGGGCGAAGCAATGCCTGGCCAACGCGATAGAATGCCTCGTTAACCCGGGTGACGAAGTAATTATACCTACGCCTTACTGGGTAACATACAGCTCGCTGGTGAACCTGGCACAGGGTGTATGTAAGTTTGTTGACTGTGGCCTTGATACAGATTTTAAAATGACCCCTGCCATGCTGGAAGCAGCAATGACAGACAAGACAAGGCTGTTTATTTATTCTTCTCCATGCAACCCCACGGGTAGTGTCTATTCTAAGGAAGAACTGGCGGGATTAGTAGAAGTGTTCAATAAGTATCCTAATGTATTCATCATTAGTGATGAGATATATGAGTACATCAATTTTGATGGCAAGCATGAGAGCATTGCCCAGTTTCCCGGCATGAAGGAACGTGTAGCAGTGGTGAACGGAATGAGTAAGGGTTTTGCAATGACGGGCTGGAGGCTTGGCTATATGGCCGCTCCTAAAGAGCTGATACAAGCCTGTGATAAGCTGCAAGCACAATTTACATCCGGAACATGTTCTATTACACAGCGTGCATCTATAGCTGCACTAACAGGTAGCCTGGAGCCAACTTATGCGATGGTGAAGGAATACAAAAAGAGAACTGCTTACCTGGTAGATGCACTCAGTAAAATGCCTGGTGTGAAGGTGAATATGCCTGACGGTGCATTTTATGCTTTCCCCGATATCAGTTCGTTCTTTGGGAAGAGTGATGGTGAAACGGCTATCAGAAATGATGAGGACTTTTCTATGTACCTGCTTCATAAAGCACATGTTACTACCGTAAGTGGTGGCGCTTTCGGTAGCCCGAATAGTATTCGCCTTTCTACGGCTACATCAATGGAAAATTTACAGGAAGCTATGAAGCGTATGGCTACAGCACTGGAACGGCTGAAGTAACAGAGTCTGTTTTCTGTCCCGGCTGCAGGTATTTATACTTTTCTTCTTCTGCGCTGACACGCGTTAGTACATTGTTGTAAATAGAGTCAAGACTCATAGGGTGTTCCTTGTGCCATTGCATGGTAGTATTGAATTGCTCGTATGTAACATTATAATGAGCGAATATTTCATTGTAATATCTTGACAGAGAATCCTGATTTTTTACTCCGTAGCTTTCTGTTGTATCTTTTCTTACCGACTGGCTGTACACATCCGCCATTTGCATGTCGTAGAGTATCTTCTCGAACGTTTTAGACGGGATATTGGTAACAGGTACAGCATCTTCTACCTCGCAGGAAGACAGTAGCGCTATCGCGCAAAGTATGATGGTGAAATAACGAAGCCTCACTTATTTAAGATTGTTGTATTTAGATACGTTAGAGATATCTATTTGTGCCAGCATCGTAGCATACTGTGCACGATCCGGTTTAGCCAGTGTGTTAACCATTTTTATCACTTCATCACTCTTAGCAGCGAAGATGAACTGCATAAGTATGCTACCGGGGTTTTCCTTTTGCACTTGTTGCAGTTTACTGAGACCTCCAAGAATCTTCTTTTTAGCATCTTCCGGCTTCAGGAACATATTGTCCAGCCCCTCGCGGTGATAAGTGTACCAGTAATTGCGTATCTCCTGGAAACGGGTGTTGAGCAGTTGGTCGATGATCCAGTAGCGGTTTCTGTTATTTTCAACTGCTTTCCATCCGGGTATGTTTTTTCCGTCCTCGGGGGCATTGTTCACAATATTCAATGCGCGCTTGAAGTGCGGAGTGCCACCGTTTGGTGAGAAGCTTTCGTAGTCTAAACCGATAATGATATAGGCGTAAAATGCCAGTACTGCGGTTAGGTTAGAACCCATAGCTGTTGTTTGCACGATACGGTTGTCGTCAAACTGGAGCGGGTTAAATTCTGAATAACTGAAAACAAGGTCTCTATCCTGGTAGTTGACGGTAGGGGAGGAGTAATCTGAATTATAGACGGGCCTCGTTGAGCTGACACTCATGGTGGCAGAAAAGCCATTACCATCGGTGCTGGTACGCTTAGTAATATTTATCAGTATGTTACAGTTGATCTTTTCTGCAGGCGTAAATTCATCGGTTGTCCACTTGCGGGTATTCATAAAATCGGAGATACTCTTCTCCATAGTAAGGAAGACCTGCGGGTCAACACCCTGTATGCGGTCTGCCATTACCTTTACTATACACTTCAACTCCTGCGCGCTTGCTGCAGCAGTAATGAAGCAGGGGACTATGATACTAAACAGTTTTTTCAGCATGTCTTAATTCCAGTATATGGTTTACAATAGCAACAGCAGCTTCCTGTTTGCTCAGCAGCGGGAAGGTTTTTTTAAAACCTGCCTTGCCTATCAATGTGATCTTATTCGTGTCGTGTCCAAAACCTGCACCTTCGTCCCGTAGAGAATTCAGTACGATCATGTCCGCGTTCTTCTTGTTCATTTTCTCTATGGCATTGCTTTCTTCATTGGTTGTTTCCAGTGCAAAACCCACCAACAACTGGTTGTGTGTTTTTACTTTGCCCAGGGAAGAAAGTATATCAGGTGTCTTGGTCAGCTGTAAGTTTAACGTAGTATCCTGTTTTTTTATTTTCTCGGCTGCCACTTCTTCCGGCATATAATCGGCTACGGCAGCAGCAAGCACAGCAATATCGGTATTGAAGAAAGCCTTTGTAGAGGCATCGTGCATCTCGCCTGCGCTTTCTACATGTATTGTTTTTATATTAGGGTGATAAGTGCGGAGGTGGGTAGGGCCGAGTACCAGGCAAACCTTCGCGCCTTTCTCTGCCAGTGCTTCTGCGATGGCGATACCCATTTTGCCTGTAGAGAAATTCCCTATAAAGCGAACGGGATCGAGCCTTTCATAAGTAGGGCCTGCGGTTACCAGTGCGTTTTGTCCTTTCAGCGGCTTGTTGTTGTCAGAGAAGTAATGAGCCAGGTGCTTCACGATATCTTCAGGCTCAGCCATACGGCCTTCGCCTATTAATCCGCTGGCCAGTTCTCCGTGACCTACCGGCAGCAGTTGATTGCCATAAGAGTGAACTGTTTTGATATTTTCTCTTGTAGCAGGGTGCAGCCACATATCCTCATCCATAGCCGGAGCTAAGAATACAGGGCAACGGGCAGAAAGGTAAACGGCGCAAACGAGGTTGTCGCACATGCCATGAGCCAGTTTGGCTAATGTATTGGCACTACAGGGTGCTATCAGCATAGCGTCTGCCCACAGGCCGAGCTCTACGTGATTGTTCCATGCCGCGCCATCGCTTACATTGCTCAGGACCGGGTTTTTAGATACCGTGGCTAAAGCCAGCGGGCTTACAAAATCCTCTGCGGCTTTGGTAGTAATGACCCTCACCTGCGCACCTGCCTTTATCAGTAAGCGCACCAGTTGTGGTGTCTTGTAAGCGGCGATGCTGCCCGTAACGGCCAATACTATTTTCTTACCTGAAAGTGGCATGACAAAAACAATTAATAACAGCCTGTAAAAAGGCTATTGCAAGGTACGATTTTTGGCGGAGTTATATATAAAACCGCCTCCCGGAAGGAGGCGGTTTTAACTAAAAATTTAATGTGATCACTTTTGTTTGTGGCTTACATCTTCACCACCTTAATTGTTTCGAGCTTGTCTTTATATCGAACCTTGATAAAGTACACCCCTTCACTCAGGCTTTCGCCCTGGTTGTTTTGCCCGTTCCATGTAAAGGTTTTGCTTTTCAGGTCTTTATGATGGAAGGCCAATCTGCCGGTGATATCATACACTACTATTTCTTCTATTTCTTCAGGACTTTCTATAGTCAGGCTACCGTGGAAAGGATTAGGGTAAGCTTTTACTTTGGTAATGGTTTTATTATTTACATTTTCTACTTCAGTAGATGCCGCTACTTTAATGGTATCGCCGCTTACTGTATCTCCGTTTTCAAGAGCAAGGAATGCTGTTTCGTAACACAATACCCTGTTTTTGATACTTGAGTCCAGTATCTCACTATAGAGCAGGGAGTTATTCATGCCTTCAAGGTCTAAGAGATAATTATTCACCCAACTGCGCATTTGGTGCTTTGTTCCGAGGTCAATAGTGTTGATCGTAACCTGGTGGCTTGCCGGTCCGTTTTGACCTGCATATTCAATAGTGGTGTTGCCGGTGTTGATAGTGCCGTAATACTTGCCTATTTCAGCATATGGTTGAGCGGTATAGTATTTGTTGGTGCCTTGGGGATTGTATGAATTATATGCAAACCCACTGAGTGGGAGTGTGACATTGTATGAGTTGTAACCGCCCGACATGTAGTTAAGGATGCCCTTCATTATAGACAACACATCCAGGTCGTAAGTGTATTTTCCCAGGTAGCCATCATAGAAATACCCTTCTATCTTAAAATGTGTTCCTCCTGATGTGGCGCAGAAATTATTGAATAATATAGGGCTGCCATAAGAGCTGGTGGTATATGTGGCATAGTTCAGCACACTTATTTTATTGGTGAATGTACCTACGGTATTTTGCACACCGGTGAATAGCTGACTTGCTTGCGGAAGACTTGTATAGTCGGAATTGTTGGTGATAAGTATGGTGTGTTCTTCCTGTGATAGTTTTGTCTGTCCGAAAATAATACCGGTTTCTAATAAAGATTTGAATTTAGCGGCATCACTAGTAATAGTATTGGGCATATTATCGGATAAGCTGTTCACGGCAGAGGGGGTTATAGCTTCCCAGCCTGAGTATGCCTGTATAACAGTATTGTCGTGAGTATAGAATACGTTGAAAGAATCTGTAGGTGAACAATTGGTTAACAGGAACGTCCGCAACTTTTTTTTGATCTCTGCAAATGAGTACACCGAACTGTAGCCCCATTGTCCTGTAGGGCGGTGATCGAGAATAATACTAAGGTGACGTGGTGCTGTCGTTGGGTTTTCAACAGGCATTTTCAGTTCATAAACACCTTCGTTAGCATTCGTAGGGTATATAGTGAGGGTAGGAGTGTTAGTGGTAGTATATGCGAGATCCAGTGGTCTGTCGGTACCATAGGCAGTTGGTGGAATTTCCAGGAGATACAGATCGTTAGATGTGTTGATCACATAATTGTTGAAGTTGGTATTAGTGAAGCCCGGAGTAGTATAGGCGTCATTGGTGTGTATCAATGCTAAGAAATCGGGTTTGTTTTGTGACGCGCAGAGAATGTCAGTGGGTAGAGAGAGTATAGCCTTGTCTCCTTTTTGTGTCATGAGTGTTGAGAAGGTGATCTTTACTTTACGGGCGTATGTGTTGGTGATCGGGAAGACATTAAGTTGGTAAGTGTTGGCTCCTGTCTTTAGTAAGAGAGAAGGGTCTTGTCTTTGTTGTATATATCCGCTGTATATCTGGATAGCCTTGCTGCGTTCTATTATAGAAGCAGATATAATAATAGAGTCGTTCAGCCAAAGCCATGAGTCGTGTATAAAGGAATTAGGAGGTAGTTCAAACTTGAGGATACCTTGCAGGGAGTCGCCTTGACTAGTTGTGAGGTTGTTGCCTTGCAAAGTAAGTGTCAGCTCTATGTCGGCATATAAGCCTTTAGGCCAAACTTCCATCAGTACGTTAGTGATGTTGTCATCAGCACGTTGGTTCCAGTTGGGTACATTATGTACCATGTAGTTGTTGTTGCCAGATCCGGCAAATGCGAGTGCGCCGATAAACAAAAAGAGTAGCGCTAGTGAAAGAACTTTTTTCATTGCAGGTATTGTTTAGGTAAAGAATAGACTTAACCGATAGACGCAGGTCTGCAACACTATGTTAGACTTTAGTGAAAAATAACTAAAAGATAATTTTTTTGCGTGATTGACACAATAAATCAGGAATGAAATGCGTTATTGCGGCGATCTTAGAAATGACCTATTTTATCACAATTTTAATGTCCTTCAGTTTCTTCTCGTAGCACTCAGGACAAACGGCCAGTATATCGGTGAACTCCGCCACGCCGTTCTTAGGAAGGTCCTTCATGAGCATCTTTATGTCTGTGGGGATATTGTGGCCGGCTACTTCTTTCTGCATAGGGACATTTCCCTTTTTTGCCTTGAAGGTATAGCCCAGTATTTTGTAAGGATAACAATAGCTGGAATTGAGATAATACACTCTTACATAATCCTGTTCCAGCAGATCCTTTTTATCTACCAGTCCGCCTTTTACTTTGTTGCCCAGTTGGGCGCGTGGTTCGGGTAGTTTGTCGGCATATACCTTTACTTCTTTTACCGTTCTACCGGATTTTCTATCTACTACTGAAAGTGTATAGTTGCCATCATTTTCCATAGGCATGGCCATGGCATTGGCGGTATCGCCTTTGATCTCTATGTCACCGAGCTTCAGCTTGCCGCTGGAGCTACGCAGCCGAACATCTTTCGGGTCTATGTCTTTGCCATATACCTGGATCAGGTTAAAGCCGCCCTCATAAACAATAATAGTATCCTTATTGCTGCACCATTTATTGCGCACATTTATTTTCAGGCTATCGTCTGCGGCATATAGAATGTTTCCTGCAAGAAGCAGTAAAATGAATAACACAAATTTTCGCATCACCTTTCTCTTTCTACGTTTTTACTATTTACTAAAATCGTCTCTATCAGGTTGCAACCCTAATGGCAATATAGCAAACAATTGCGAGCATCAGAACGATCAGAATAGCCAACCAGCTCCACTTATTATCTTTAATGTGTTTTGTGCGCCTTTTATTGCGTGCCCCGAGTTCTTTTCTCAGGTCATAGTTTATTTTGCCAACCGCCTTCTTTGTTTCCTCAGGAGCAAGTGCCTGCAATCCCTCCAGGGCATCACTTTCCATCCCTTCACCCGAAAGCCACTCTTCCACCTCGTGTTGTTCTTCGGGGCTGAGTTTGCCTTCGAGATAAGCCATCAGCTTCTCGTCGGGCAACTTGCCTTTGCCGTTTCCGGAGGAGGATAATATGTCGTTCAGCTCGCTCATTTATTGTTTACCCATTTTCCTGAGTAGAATGATCTTTAAATTCCTTTTCCCGTTCTGAATATAGCTCTTTACCTGCGTAAAGGTAAACCCTGTCTGTTCCATTATCTGCTGGTAGCTCAATTTTTTAATATAGAATGACACTACTGCTACTTTTTGCTCTTCGCCCAGTTCTTGCAGGGCTTCGTTCATTTGCATGAGCGTAGCTTCTTTCGCCAGCAGCTCTTCTTTGTCGGCGCCAATGTTGTCGCTGAGGTTGTTGAGTACCTGTTCATCTGTCTTATGATGGGCGCCCCTTAGCATTTGCAGGCAGTGGTTGCGCATTAGTATATACAGCCAGCCTTTGAAGTTCAGTATCTCTCCCTCAGGCAGATGGGTGATGGCTTTGAGGAAGACCTGTTGGACAGCATCCTGTGCTTCGTCTTTATCCTTCAGGTACTTCATGCCCACACCGAGCAACAAAGTGGTGTACCGTTGCAGCAGATGCCCCAGGCACTCATTGCCCCTGCTGCTGCGGTGCAGCTTCAGCAGGTCTTCGTCGGCCAGGGAGTTGTATTTGCTGTTCGCTTCCAAATATGGACTTGGTTTCTGTACTAAAGATGCGGAAAAAATGGGTTTCCATAAACAAAAAACTGTAAATTAGTAGATGATGGTTAAGCAATTCTTCGTGATAGGAGCAATAGCATTAGCACTTTTTTCCTGCAAAAAAGATAACCCCCAAGGGGAATTATATACAGTAGATGATATTACAGGGCAATACATAGGCAATACTTATCATCACTGGTCGTGGAATAATCCTCAAAATCCGCCGCCAAATCAGGGGAGTGGTGACACTACTTATATAGATACTGTAATTGTTTCTGCCTTAGAGAATGGCACATTTATTGTCGGGATATCATCTTCTGACTCTAATATGGTATTTACCTATAGCGATTCGGGATATTATTTATACAATAGTGCAGGTTATCGGAAAGAAGTGTGGTTGAACCCGCAGATAAAATCGATAAAAGTTGAAATATACAATCATGGAAGCTCACCAAACGCCTCTAATGTCTCAACCCTAACCTTCAACGGTATAAAACATTAACAAATAGTCTCTCCAGACTAATAATTCTTGTGGTGAGCGGTTTTGCATTCCCTTAGTTTTCTGTTACATTTGCAGTCTAGGCTTTAGACAAATATCCATCCTCATAATATGAATTTCGAACTTTCCGAAGAACAATTATCCGTTCAGGCAGCTGCCCGTGATTTTGCACGTACCGAATTATTACCCGGTGTAATAGAGCGTGATGAACACCAAAAGTTCCCTACTGAGCAAATAAAGAAACTGGGTGAACTTGGTTTCCTGGGGATGATGGTTGACCCTAAGTATGGTGGATCAGGAATGGATACTATGTCGTACGTACTGGCAATGGAAGAGATATCTAAGGTAGATGCCTCCACTTCAGTATGTATGAGCGTGAACAACTCCCTGGTATGCTGGGGACTGGAAACGTATGGTAACGAAGAACAAAAACAAACGTACCTGACCGAACTGGCATCAGGACAAAAATTAGGCGCGTTCCTGCTCAGCGAACCAGAGGCGGGATCGGATGCTACTTCTCAGCGCACTACTGCTGAGGATATGGGCGACCATTACCTGCTGAACGGTACCAAGAACTGGATCACGAATGGTAATACAGCGTCTTACTACTTAGTAATAGCACAGACTTATCCTGATAAAAAACACAAGGGCATCAATGCACTGATCGTGCATAAAGACTGGCCGGGTGTAACTGTCGGTGGTAAAGAAAATAAATTAGGTATCCGTGGTAGTGATACACACAGCATCATGTTCCAGGACGTGAAAGTGCCTAAAGCTAATCGTATAGGCGATGATGGCTTCGGCTTTACATTTGCTATGAAGGTATTGGCGGGTGGCCGTATAGGTATTGCTTCGCAGGCACTGGGTATAGCGAGTGGTGCTTATGAACTGGCGTTGAAATATTCTAAAGAGCGTAAGGCCTTTGGTAAGGAACTGCATGAGCACCAGGCCATCGCATTCAAACTGGCGGATATGGCTACGGCTATTGAAGGCGCCCGCCTGATGTGCCTGAAAGCTGCATGGACTAAAGACCAGGGACAGGATTATACGCTGTCTGCATCTATGGCTAAGCTGTATGCTTCTGAAATAGCGCAGTGGGTGACGAGTGAAGCAGTGCAGATACACGGTGGTTACGGCTATGTGAAAGAATTCCACGTAGAGCGCCTGATGCGTGATGCTAAGATCACGCAGATATATGAAGGAACGAGCGAGGTGCAGAAGATCGTTATCAGCCGTACGGTATTGAAAGACTAGTTTACAAACAACTTATGAATAAAGCAGCCCTCCTGGTAACAACCGGTAGGGCTTTTTTAATGAATAGTTAAAAGTTGAATAAATTATTTATACCTTACTCCCTAAACCCCAATGTATTGAAAGGAAGCCTCAAAATAACATTGATATACCTGGCCTGTGGGCTGTTGTGGATATTTCTGACCGACAGGTTTTTGCGGGACGTGCTTGACGATGATTCTCCGTTGTCATGGTTCCAGACTTATAAGGGTGTTTTCTTCGTGGCATTCACTGCTTTGCTTTTGTTCTGCCTGGTGAACTGGTTCTATAAGCAACTTGCAGGTAAGGTGAGTAAACTGGAAGAGATCAATGCTGCCCTTGAGGATTCAGAGAAAAGATATAGCGATTTGTTTCGCCTCAGCCCGTTGCCGCTATGGGTGTATGATTGTGCCACGTTGCGTTTCCTGGCAGTAAATGATGCTGCTACTACACAGTATGGTTACAGTAGGGAAGAGTTCCTTGACAAAACCATTATAGACATCAGGCCTAAGGAAGAGTTGCCAAAACTTATAGAGACGATGGAAACAAGCAAGGCCGAAGGGCAGTTTGTTTTCCGTGGTATATTCAAGCATATAAAGAAGAATGGAGAAATAGTTACGGTAGAGATACGCAGCAATGAAATAATGTATCGTGGGATGAAGGCCAAAGTGGTGCTGGTGAATGACATTACCGACCGTATGAATTACACTTCGGCCATAGAAAAGCAGAACGAAAGACTCAGGGAGATAGCGCATATGCAATCGCATGTGGTACGCGCACCGCTAGCTACGCTGATGGGATTTGTGCAGTTGCTGGAGGATGTTACTGTATCAGAGGAAGAAAAGCACCAGATAAACAAGAACATTCTCCAGTCAGCGAAAGAACTGGATGATGTGATAAAGGAAATATCGGGTAAGACGCAGATCGTAGGATAGTTTCTTGTCCTCCTGCATAGTTACGGGGAATCACTATTGAATAGCATAGAAGAAACAACCGTTCATTCAGCTTTAGAGCATAAAAAAGGCCCTGCGATAACAGGGCCTTTTAGAAATAATATACTGATTGTTACAGTTTAATAAATTTAACAGCTTTGGCAATTTGGCCATTGCTCAGTTGTACCATATAACTACCTGCCGGCAAGTTGCCAACATCGATCGTTGTCTTACCATTTAGTACTTTACCATTGCTAATAGCAGCGCCATTCATAGAAATGATGGTGTAATTTACTAGTTCGTTCGAGCTGTTCTCAATGAACAATTCTTGCTGAGCAACTGTAGGATAAGCGCTTACTTGCTTCAACACTGCCATAGCATTCTTCACGCTTAATGTTGGTGGCGTGAAACGGTAGATGGTTCCATTCGATGGCCATGCTGACAAGCCTTCATTCAGTGAAGCCATCAGGTTGTTGGTACTATCTATAGAAATGTTGCTGGTATCGCCTTTGAGGTAATAAAAATTCTGAATCGATGCGCCATTCATATCAATACCTTTTAAGTAGCCCATGTTTACCACAGCGCTGTCATTGTAGTAGTAATCTTCAGGGTGCAGAATGTATGATGGTCCGAAGTGCATCTCTACCACATTAGATGTTTCGTAGAACCATACCTGGAAGTTCACGGAATCATCTGCTGTGCTATACAGATCGTATTCATCAAAGAATCCTGCATTGGCTACTTCTATCTTAGCGATGCGGTTGGGTGCTGAGCCTGTGATCTGGTAACGTATAGGTGAGTGAGACATTGTACTGGTATCAGCTCCTTTGTCCTGAAGGTCGGCCGTGAAGACAAGGAATGCGTTCATTGCACCTAGCGTATCCGTACCGAAGAAGTTCATTTCATTGATGCCGATGTCGGTGGTAGTGCTATCATCCATCTCAAAAGTGAAACCAAGTGGCACCATATAGTACTCGTCGTCCCATATAGTTGTGCCATTCAGGCTGGTGCCGGAGGTCAACGGAGCGTATGCCGCAGTGTCTTTAGAAAATGTGTAATTGAACTGAGCTGTAGCGCTCAATGCTGATAAGGCTGCAAAAGCAGAGAATAATAGTTTTTTCATGTAGAAGTTTTGAATAAAGCGCAAAATTCCGCTTTTTATTGTGTTGGAACACAATTGCCTGTCAAAATATTGTGAAAGTTTAGACGGATTGGATATTCTGCATGGTCATATGCTGTTGCTTCAAGCTATTGTGGTTATATTCTAAAAAATGTAGTTTTAAGAAAAATGTACTTATGAATCTTGTATTTCTATTGCTGATGTTGTTTTCAGGAGGCGGAAACATAAATGGTGCAGATGCTAATCAAATTGATAGAGGTGAGTCCTTGAGGATAGATATACCCGACGGTATGCAGGGGATCTGGAAGATGAGAGAAGATACCAGCAGCCACAACTATTTTGTACTGGAAAAGGATAATAATAAACTGCACATCATCACATACATGGACAATCATGGTGATAACCGTGGCTGGGAGCATGGGCATTTCTTTATGTGGGATGTAAAAGGAACAAAATTTATCGTCATGGCCGGATGGGATATGAATCATCCTGGTTTAGGCTACCTGAAAGTGAACAAGCTACAACAGGGTGAATGGGAAATGACAGCGCAGGCTGTGACCGATCTCTCTATAAAGAAGATGACCCCGCAGGAAGCATACGCATTTCTTGAAAAGCATCTGAATGATCCCGGTATCTATACTGAGGAGCTACACTTTCGGAAGAAGTTCGAGTTTAATAGCTGGAAGTAATTACAACACCAGCAATCCCACCTTATACAACCCATTTACAGGTTTGTTGTCCCAAAACAACTCGAAGTCCTCGAGGCCGGCTGCTTCGTAGTGAGACTGGACTTCCTGCATGGTGTAGGTCTTCATATTGTCGACTGATAGTAGTGGGAGTATTTCTGCAAGCCACTCGCCTTGTTCTTTGTCCACTTTTATATTCAGTGTTTCCCTGCGGCTCTGGAAGGTGAGGGAGGCTACTTCCCAGGTATTACCTTTCTTCGACTTGGTGCTTATTTCGAGTGTCGGTTGCTTGCCAAGGTAAACAACTTTAGCTGTTGGCTTATGGGTGTTGAGTTCTTCTGCGTCCAGTACTTTTTCTATATAGTCTGCAGGAACTGATGGCTTTGGTGTTTTAAAGTCGAACCACTTGTGCAGAGGCTCGTCGAGCAATGCACCGTGCATGTAGTTGAGCAATGATTTTTTTAGCCCGAAGCTGAAGGTGTCGTGGTCTGCACCTGTTTCGTCTATGTGTACAATATCATTGTTGGCAAAAGTGCCGACCAGTTCTGTTTCTTTCTTTACTCCGAATTTGGAAGGTTCTAATCCCACCGGGCTGTGTGCCGTCATGGCGAACTGGTGCCAGAAAGCGGATTGCAAAATTCCCGCTGCAAACATCTGCCTGACCATCTCCAGGGAATCTATTGTTTCCTGTTCGGTCTGGGTGGGGAAGCCATACATGAGGTAAGCGTGTACCATGATGCCTGCTTCAGTGAAGTGCTTGTTCACTTTCGCCACTTGGGCCACAGTGATACCTTTTTGTATCAGCTCTAATAGTCTATCAGAGGCTACTTCCAGTCCGCCGGAAACTGCGATGCAGCCGGATGCTTTCAGGAGCATACAGAGATCGCGCGTAAAGCTTTTTTCAAAGCGCACATTAGTCCACCAGGTAACGGTGAGTTTGCGTTTGATGATCTCCAGTGCTAATGCACGCATGAGTGCGGGTGGAGCGGCCTCATCCACAAAGTGGAAACCGTTTTGTCCTGTCTGGGCTATGATGGTCTCCATGCGGTCGCAGAGGAGCTGGGCGGTGATGGGCTCGTACACCTTTATGTAGTCAAGCGAAATATCGCAGAACGTGCATTTACCCCAATAGCAACCGTGCGCCATTGTGAGCTTGTTCCAGCGGCCATCGCTCCATAGACTGTGCATAGGATTGATGATCTCTATTGCCGAGATGTATTTGTCGAGGTAGAAATCGCTATAGTCGGGTGTGCCTACCTGTCCTTGTTTATAGTCGGTGCAGGTTTGATTGTTGATGTAAGTGACAACGCCATTGAGCAAAACGAAAGTGCGTTTTAGTTCTTCAGTTGTTTTCTCTCCGTTTATATGATGTACGAGTTGCTCTATCGGCGCTTCGCCATCATCGAGGGTGATGAAATCGAAGAACTCGAAAACACGTACTTCAGAAAGGGAGCGCAGTTCCGTATTGGGGAAGCCGCCGCCCATTACCACTTTTACATCGGGGTGGTGTTTCTTGATCCATTGCGCGCAACGGAAGGCCGCGAACAAGTTGCCGGGAAAGGGGACGGAGATGGCCACCAACTTAGGTTGCACATCAGCCATCTTTTGAGAAAGAATATTCAGCAGCAGCCTGTCGATGAAGCTGTATTCTTTTTGCAGTTCGTTGTAGAGTTCGTCAAAGCTATTGGCGGAGCGGCCTAATCTTTCCGCATAGCGGCTGAAACCGAAATGGGCATCCACACATTCCACTATCAGGTCGGAGAGGTCCTCGAGGTACATGGTGGCGAGGTGCTTGGCCTTGTCCTGTGAGCCCATGCTGCCGAATGCCCAGTTGAGATCATCGAGTTGCGCGAAGCGGCTGGCCTCCGGTAAGAAGTTCCTTTTGCAGATGAGATGTGCTAAGGTAGGGTCGTGCCCCTGCAGAAAAGAGATAGTAGCGTCAACGGTTTGTATATAGTCGTCTTTAAGGGCGAGGATGCGCTGTGCGTTCTCGCTCCATTCTTTGGTGATGTTTATCTGCGCAAACAGTTCTTGTAGTCCTTCTTTACAGAAAAGCGCAACGGTTACTTCAATTCCTAAGTCCGCCTGGAAGGACTCAATGCCCCGGGTATTCAGAAAACCCTTTAAGTACGCCGTGGCGGGGTAAGGGGTATTCAGCTGGGTAAACGGGGGAGTGAGTAAAAATACCGGCGCGGACATTGTACAAAGGTACAATGTATGTATGGATTTGTTAACTCAAAAACGTGTCACGGCTCCAGATAGGAAAGTTCTGTGTTTACAAATGCAGAAAGATCTTCCTTTGACAATTGTATCTCTTTCATATCATGACATATAACTTCGAGCGTGACATCTTTGAATTTCACAACATAGTGTTTACGATTTTCATAGCTGGAGTCGTCGTGGCGGGGATGTGCACTATTGAGAGACCTGAGTTCTTCTATCCAAGGTGAGTTATGGACAATATAAATACCATAGAAGCCTAGTCCATATTGTGATAATGGGTGACCAATTTCATCATTTGGATATCCGTATTTGTATATTGAGAAGTTAAACTCTATTGCATCTATTTTATCGTCATTTTTTTCCAACAATAGAAATAAATTCTGTTGGCTTGATACAATGAAGTTTTCATACATGAATTTGTAGCGTTTTTTCAGGCTTACTTCAGTTACTGTAACTGCGGGTTTATCTTTCTTAAATAGCATGGATTACAACATTGGAGATACAACAGTAAAAATAACAAATTGCATTCAAAAGCCTTGCCTTGAGACGCTCTATCCCGCTTTCATGGATTAGATTCTGCTGTCAATGACAGGTTATTGGGCTGCAATGCGTGAGACATATTTTGTCATGCGACCAACAATCACTAAACAAATGGCTAGTTACCTTTGTTATATACAAAATCCATCGTATGGCCTCTTTTTATCCAATTCACCGTTTTTATACGAGTGTGTCCCTTGGTTTTATGCTGTTGTTTGGTGGTGCCATTGCAGTTGCCCAACCTTATCAGAACGGTCATATCACTGCTACCTTCATCGATAGCGCACGAAGCAACAGGGCTGTAGAAGTAGAAATATACTACCCGGCGGATGTTGCGGGCGATAATGTTGCTTTCGCGGCTTCTTTGGCCAATGCTCCGGCCATTGCTTTCGGGCATGGTTTCGTCATGACCTATGAAGCCTATTTCAATGTCCGTGATGCAGTAGTGTCGAAGGGCTACATCATAGCGTTCCCTACTACTGAAGGGTCACTATCACCCAGCCACGAGGAGTTTGGAAAGGACCTCGCGTTCGTGCTCAGGCAGATGGTGGTATTGGGTAACAGTTCAGGCTCCGTGCTGTCCGGCAAGGTGGATACGTTCAATTGCGTAATGGGGCACAGTATGGGCGGAGGTGCTGCATTCCTTGCAGCATCAGGCGATAATACGATCAAGGCTATCGCTACATTAGCTTCCGCTGAAACAACACCTTCCGCAATAGCTGCAGCAAGTAGTATCACCGTCCCGGCACTGGTATTTGCCGGTGCCAACGACTGCGTTACGCTGCCCGCCGACAATCAATTACCAATGTATGATGGCCTGGCGAGTGCCTGCAAAACGTATATCTCCATCACCGGTGGTAGTCATTGCCAGATGGCGGAGAGCAGCTTCACCTGCAATTTCGGCGAATCTACCTGCACACCGCAACCCACTATTACCCGCCCGCAGCAACATGAGGTGATAGACCGTTATCTTATCCCATGGCTCGATAACCGGCTAAAGGCTTCCTGTACACAGGGAGCTTTCTTTGATAGCGCGATTGTGGCTGATGCTGCTGTCACTTATCAGAACAACTGTGTATTATGTCCCTCATTGTCGGTGGCTGAAACGTTGAGAGATGAAGTTGCTGTTGTTTATCCTAATCCGTGTGAGGGTCATATACAAGTGCGGCTTTCCGGTAATTCACCTGCAAGTGTGCGCATCTTCAGCATCGCAGGCAGCAAGCTAGCGGAGCATAGCGTTACCAATGAACAAAGGCTCAACGTGGCAGACCTTCCATCCGGGATTTATTTTTATGAGATTGTTGGTTCGGACAGATCAGTAGTTCGTGGGAATTTTGTGAAGAAGTAGTTGGTAGGACGCTGAAGTGTGGGCTCTCTATTGGTTTCAGAATTAATGCTACTTCGTTTTATTGGTTTGCTTGAAATCTCAGACTTCAGCAACACTTTGTTACCCCCGATTTCCTCGTGTACACCGACAATATCTAATATTTTACCGCATCGGGCTATATATATTCTCGAAAAAACTGCTATTTTGTACCAAATCACACACTCTAATGGACTCACAAAAAGTGGACATGTACCTCATGTCGCAAGCAAAGTACTTCGAAAGCCACCAGATCGCACAGGTTCGCGATATGATGTTGGCAGCCGATGACAGCAAAATGATCAACGTTCAAACTGTAAGCCTGAAAGACCCGACTACGATTCTTATAGTATCCATACTTGCCGGACAGTTAGGAATAGACAGGTTTATGCTGGGTGATACAGGTATGGGCATAGGTAAGCTACTTACCTGTGGCGGCCTTGGTATCTGGGCAATTGTTGACTGGTTTATGATAATGCCACGCGCCCGCGAACTCAATTTTCAAAATATCAGCAGGGCGTTGATGTAGAGATGCATTTAAAGACCAACAAGGGAAATGTTTTTTACCTCATAACCAGCCTGTTCCTGGTAACAGGCTGGTTATGGTTTCTATGGGCAACGCCCGGCAATGGACACGAGGACGTCACCATTTGTTTTTTTAAGAACGTAACCGGCCAACCCTGTCCCGCATGTGGCAGCACTACTTCCTTGCAAATGCTGGCCGCGGGCGACTGGCAAGGAGCAATGATGAAGAATCCCTTAGGGTATATTGCAGGTGCTGCTTTAATATTGCTACCCCTATGGATCATATATGATGTTATCACTAAAAGAAAAACCCTTTATAAATCCTTATTGGCTTTTGACGAGAAAATAAGGAAACATCCCCTCTTACTGATACCTATACTGTTACCTATAATATTGAACTGGATATGGAACATAATGAAAATGTAAGTGCAGCAACAGTAAACATTGCCACCTACGTACCCAACGACTCCGAACGTGAAAAGGCCTCTAACAGTTACCTGATGTCCGTTGTAGCGATCATGGTAGGTGCGCCATTGCCTATTGTCAATATGCTGGCAACACTTTTCTTTTACCTGGGCAACAGGAAGGCCAGTCCTTATGTACGGTGGCATTGCACGCAGGCATTGTTGTCTCAACTCACGGTGTTCATTATCAATGCTATCGGGTTCACCTGGACATTGCGTGTGGTGTTTGGCAGCCTTACTATTACCAACCTCTATATAGGTTATATCATCACCGTTGTCCTCTTCAATATATTCGAGTTCATCATCACCGTAATGGCAGCTATCCGTGTAAGGAAGGGTCAGCACATGAGATGGTGGTTCTGGGGTACACTTACTGACGATATTTCCGGCAAACAAATACCTGTAAACACTAAATAATTATGCGCTCACTATTACAACTCCTGATATTCGTTTCCATATTCCTGCTTATGTGGTGGGGCTTCAGCAGTATTACCTGGGTAGAGACATTCCATATACAGAAGTTCACCAGGGAGAAGCAGGAACAGCTTTCCGAATTGCTATTGAAACTACATAGCGAGGATAAGGAAGAAGTAAAAAAGAAAGAGATCCTTGACAAGGTGAATAATCTGGTGCGTATACTCTGCGAAAAGAGCCACATTGATACCGCTACTATTAAGATACACGTCTTTGAAGATAAAATGGTCAATGCCTTTGCGATGCCCGGCGGCCATATCATTGTGAATACAGAGCTGATCAATTCCTGCGATGCCCCTGATATGCTGGCAGGTGTTATAGGCCACGAGATAGCACATGTGCAGCTTGACCATGTTTCCCGCAAACTTAGCCGTGAACTGGGCATGGGTACATTATTGGTACTGACAGGCGGTGGTGAACACCTGGGAGGATTAAAGAAAGCGCTCAGCACATTGTCTTCCCGTAGCTTCGATCGTGATATGGAACGCGAGGCAGACAGATGGGCAGTGATGTACCTGAAGAATGCCAAAGGTGACCCGCGTCAATTAGCCTTCTTCCTGCAAAAGCTATCTAATATCAGCGAATCAGAAATACCGGATGCATTTCAGTGGATAAGTACGCACCCGGAAACAAGGGAAAGGGTTCAAAGCATATTGAGAGATATTCCGGACAATACTGCCACTGTCGAAATGATGGACAAAGAAGAGTGGGAAGAATTAAAGGCATTGGTGAAGGAGCTTGATGCGGATTAATAAGAAAACAATATTCGCTCAGCATAGCAGACAATCTTACTGTGTAGCTCTATTCAGCTATCATGGATTCGCACTTCGCTCACCATGACAGCCTATTGGGCTGCTTAGCGGGAGTGTACACCACCCCCAAAACTCAAATCACCGCTGCGCGGAGGCTTTGAGTTTTGACCCCTCCTCCGAAAGGAGGGGGTATGCGTTTTGATTTACTCATGTACCAATCCCATCTTCTTTGAATGCTTGATGGCAGTTTTGCTGTGGGTATAATAGCAAATCTCGACGCCCATTTTTTTTATGCCGGCTTCAAAGTTACGGGTGGAGGTAAGGTGGCTTTTTACGACATGGCGGATATATATACAGACTATCCGCCCGGGGAAATCCTGAACTATTTTGTAGTAGATAGCGGGGTCGTACTGGCTGTCGTCTCCCAGTAGGATGAATTTACGTTCGGGGTATTTCGTCAGCAGCTTCGCTATGCGAAAGTATTTGCCCTCATGTTTGCTTTGTCCCGTTTTTAAGAATTCCTGTACTTCTTTCAGCTCACTGAGTAAGTAGATACCTGCGGGCATCTGGTTGGCGTCGGAGAAGTCGCGGATGTAATCATACAAATTCCATTCGCTGCTGGAAACATAGAAGAAAGGGCGGGGTTGCCCGTCGTGCCCTATAGATATTGATTGGTAATGCTTTACTACGTTCTCAAAAGGTTTCCTGGTCTTTGCATTTTTTGTAAACAGTACATAGAGCCTTTTGCGCAGGTTGGAAGAATGCGAAATGAGGAATGTATCGTCAATGTCGGAGATGATACCGATCTTAGTAGCATTGGGCACTATTATTTTCCCTTCTCCGTAGATGTTGGTAAATTTCCGGTGCAGCAGGTTCACCTTTACAGTGTGCCACCCCGGCTCGGGAGGTGTGTCGGGAGCGAACTCAAATTTAAAAAATCCACTTTCATCAGTGATGGTGGTTAACCCGTAACCCTCCAGTTCCACAGGTACATTCCTGAATGGTTTGACCATGAACAGCCTGATGAGGGAGAGTGTATTGCGCAATACACGCTTGCTGAACTTATTCTGCCTGTATGGAGAAACCTTGAACACATGGCCGAAAACTTCCATTTTATGCTCATCACCGTATCCATGATATACTTTTACGGTAGGTTTGGTGTTCAGTCTGAAGAACCTGAATAGCCATTGGCTCACTTTTTTTACGGGTGAGTGAATAGAGACGGGCGCTAATGCAGTTGTTCGTGCCATAATAAGTAAAAACACCTAAAAGAATATGCCAATAGAGCAAGCGTTGCGTTATTTGTTCATCGTAAACCCCATTTCGGGAGGTAACGACAAATCGCAGCTAGTAGATGAAGCTAAGAACTATTTTCAGCAGTCAGGGCATATAGTTTACTGTCATGAGTTAGGGAAAAGGGCAGATGATGACAAAATAGCCAGTTTGATAAAGGAATGGAAACCTGATACTGTTATTGCCGTTGGCGGTGATGGAACGCTTAAGTTGGTTGCTGAATTGCTGATAAAGGTAGATAGCAATATATCGATAGGGCTTATTCCGGCCGGCTCAGCCAACGGGATGGCTTTGGAACTGGGCATTCCCGGAGATGTACAGACCTGCCTGTCTATCATCGATAACCGTAATATTCAGCCACTGGACGCGATCATCATAAATGAAAAGGAAGTCTGCCTGCACCTGGGTGATATAGGACTCAATGCCCAATTAGTGAGAAAGTTTGAGCAAAGCGACAAGCGCGGTAAATGGGGGTACCTGAGAGAAGTGACAGGTGTGCTGCTGAGAAGAAAGCAGTTACGCGTGCGTATAACAGTTGACGGAAAAGACTATCCCAGAAAAGCATTTATGATAGTGTTGGCCAATGCACGTATGTATGGTATGGGGACTATGATAAATCCTGATGGTAACTTGCAGGATGGTAAAATGGAGATAGTAGTGGTGAAAACAGTATCACTTTGGGAGCTATTGAAAATGTTCTTCAGGTACCGGCATTTCAACCCTAAGAAAATAGAGATAATACAGGGCGAAGAGGTAAAGATAGTCTCCGCAAAGAATGCATGGTTCCAGGTAGACGGTGAGTACATGGGTAAGGTAAAAGAGGTAACTGCCAGGGTGCATAAGCACGCCCTGAAGATGATACTACCGGAAACTAACTAACCTACTTTTTTATCAGTAATCTCAGGAAGAACAAGAGCGAACTTATAAGAAATATGATGTTCACCGTACGCGCAAATGGAGGCGCACCTTCAGGCCATGCTTGTCCTAGCAGGACCACGATGTTCAGTATCAGCAGAATGATGAGGATGATCTTAGATGTAGCGCTCATGATGATGGTGTTTGTGTGCTAAATATAATAAATCATTTGCATTTTTAGTTATTCCGGATCTTGTCCGAACGTCAGCAAATTATTGTCCGGGTCCAGTAGTGAGAATTCTTTCTGTCCCCACGGTTTGGTCTCCAGCCCATTGGTCTTTACCCCGGAGCTTTTCACATATTCATGGTCGCCTTCTATGTTATCCGTACGGATGTATACCTGCCCGTAATTCTCTTTAGGATCCAGTTCCCTGAACAGGAAGAAGTGTATCTGTATGCTGTCCTTCTCCACCATCAGGTAGTCGGGATAGTCCCCGCCAAATTGTGTGAAGCCTAGTTGGTTGATAAAAAAATCCTTAGTGATAGCCTTATCACGCATCGGTAGTTTTGGATGGATGGTTATGAGCATACTTTTTTTCTACAAAAATGGGTCTATTTTCTGTTAATAGAAATTGATTCAAATCAATAAATTTAATAGTTCGCCCTCACACGGCTTAATGTTTCCGGAGTAATCTTAAGATAGGAAGCAACCATTTTTAGCGGAAACGTCAGTGTAATGGCAGGTTTTACTGTTTTAATATAATCGTACTTCTGTTGAGGATTTAAAGAGTTATCGAAGAGTTGTACCCTGTTATCCGATTGATTGAAAATCCTGCCAAATTGCAAAAAAGATTGGGATTGGGATATGAGATAATGAAGAGTGCTCAAATCCAAAACAATTACTTCTGAGTTGGTAAAAGCCTTTATGCTCGTTTGTGACGGCGACTGTTGTGTAAGGCTCCGGTTGTTGAACATCCATTCCTTTTGAAGATGTAAGTCAATAATGTGTTGGGTTGCATTATTTTCTTTAAATTGAAAGAAGGCTCCATGTTTAATGTAATAGACTGATTTGCATATTTCACCTTCTCTCAACAAGTATTCATTTTTATTAACAGAATGATGTGTTACCATTTTTTCAAAAAGAGCTATTTCTTTATCAGAGAACTTTCCGATATGCAATAAAATATTTTCTATCATAAGTAGGCTATTGAAGCGTAGCAACAGACTGTAAATATGCAGATATTTTCTTGTTCCGGGAAAGCGTGTGCAGTGCGGAACAAAAAAGAGTGAAGTTCCGCCAATCAGTCTATTGCTCTTCGCTCTCAAAAGTGCCCTGTAACGGATTCTAACTGTAACATTGGTATAATCACTTTATCGTGATATGGAATTCGTTTCGCTTTTTAAAAGAGGTTAGCTGAAAACAAAAACGGAGACCAACATCTCTGTTGTTCTCCGCTCTATTCTAAGTTTTTGATCATAGTAAAAAGCATTCTAGATAATGAATCGTACTCCTTTTTAATGCCTTCAAACACCTCATTTGTCAATTCGTTTTCGTCTTTTAGAAAAGCTATCAGAGCTGCACACTCGAAAGTGGAACCCCGGGCTGTCACGTAGAAATTTCTCCTGTCTTTATTGCTGAATTTTGCACTTCCCTCTGCAATATTCAACATTATGCTTAGGCTTGCTCGTCCCAGTTGGTCTCTTGCATAACCAGGAATGACTTTATTGCCTTTCAGCAAACCATATACTATTCGATTTGCGGAGTATGCTTTTTTATAAACGTCAAGATTTTCATAAGGGAACATATTCCTAAGGTAAATATTAGTATTAATAAGTGAGAAAAAATGTGGATAAGATGGAGCTCTTTGAGAGCGAAAGATGGGGAGTGGTAGAGTATCCGAGCGGGAAACAGAGCGGGAGCGAGGGAAAAATGAGAAAGGGAGCGTTCGCTCTCGCTCACCGCTCCCTTTCCCATTTTTGTGCCCAGGAATGGATTCGAACCATCACACCCTTGCAGGCGCTGCGACCTGAACACAGTGCGTCTACCAATTTCGCCACCTGGGCAGGTGAAACATTCAGCTTTTCAGCTTCCTGTCTGGTGTATCAGGGCTGCAAATATAAGTTGCCTTTCTTAATTCCGCAAAAAATGAGATACATATTAAATTGCCATAAGACTACAGCCTCTTAAAGCCGCGTGGTCCATACGTCCCAGCACTTCAAAAGTACCGTCTGCCGCTATCCTGCCTATGTCTTCGGTAGCGATGAAGCAGCAGGAATGTATATTGGCTAGGTCTATTATATTGAGGCAACCTGTTCCCCTGCTATTTACTTCAAGAGGATCGTTGATGTCTCTAACCAGCACTTTCATTGTTCGGGTAGGTAGAAAAATGCCATCAGCTTTCGCATAGGCTTGTGATAGTAGTTCTGTCATTCCGTATTCCGAGTGTACTTGCTTCAACCCCCATTGTTGTTTCAGGAAAGAGTGGACTTGTTCTCTTGTCCATTCTTCACGCCGGCCCTTCATACCACCTGTTTCCATTACTATGGTGTGTTTCAGCTGCATAGGGTTTTGCTCTGCAAAGTCGAGTAGTGCAAAAGTTACACCAAGTAGTAATACCTTTTGTCCTTTTGCTTCGCAGCGTAGTAGTACCTCTTTTAGTTGCTCCCATTCATTCAAGTAGAAACCGCAATCAGGTTGTCCGCTCTTTTCCATAAGTGCCCTGGCCATGTGTACGAGTGAAGCATTCTTACGCTCGAGGTAAGAGGGTAGGAGTGCGATCACAACATAGTCTTGTGGATTGCCATAAAAAGTCTCGAAGCCTTCCAGCAGGGAACGCTCATATATACTGCCATCGTGTACATAATGTTTGGAGGGAGTTTCCCCGGTAGTACCGCTGCTTTCAAAAGTATAAGCCGCATCCTGCCAGTCGCCGGTGGCAACTCTATTCGTCTTAAAAAAACTGATGGGCAGAAAAGGTATTTGCGCAATGCTTTTCACTACTTCAGGCTTTATACGCAATGCTGACGCGAAGGCTCTATAGATACCATTGTGTTCATACTGATGCCTGAATGCCGCCAGGGCAATATCATCAAAGCTATCAGCGTTTATATCACTGAGCCATTGGTTGTTTTTTAACTCAATATTGTAGCTCACTTTCCTTAACTTTACTCATATGAAGAATTACGCGGCTATATTTCTTTTCTTGTTTTTATCCTTTGTGGTTTATAGCTGCAAAAAGAAGGTAACAGCGCCCTCAGTCCCGGTCCTGGAACTGGTTACTTATTCACCGGATTCACTCAAGAGCGGCGACCCTTCCACGCAGATCGCATTGCAAATGTATGTAAAGGATGGCGATGGTGACTTAGGGAATAGTCCTGACCAGACCCAAATTTACGACCTCTATATTAAAGATGCGCGTGTTGACTCATTTGTAGGGTACTTTTTCCCCCCGATAGACGACGAAATAAAAAATCAGGATGGCGGGCTTGAAGGTGAGATCCTTTTCCAGTTAAGAGGCGATTTTATTTTTACCCGTGATGACAGTATTCATGCCGTCTATGGTGATACCACTACATTAGAGATCTATATTAAGGATATGGCCGGCAATGAAAGTAATCATGTAACTACCGGCGCAGTTTACATCAGGCCTTAGTGGTGCGGCTATTGTCCATCGAAGTGGTCTTTTCCACTACTTCTCTTATTATATCATCCAGGCCATTCGTGGCATATTTAATGCCTTCCAGTATTTCTTTGTTGGTTGGGTCGGCGGGGTCATCATAGTTGAACAATTGCGTCAGGCCTAGTATGCTGGCAACAGGCCCTCTTACTTTGTGGGATTGTAACCATGCTATCTCTTTAAGCTTTTCGTTTTGTTCTTCTATTTTCAGGATGCGTTTTTTCTCCTCGGTAATATCTCTGAAGTAAACGGCCAGTCCGTCTTTAGTAGGATAGGCATTTACCGACAACCATTTCTTCAATGGAGGGAAATATTCTTCAAAGCGAACTGTCTGGTTTTCTTTTGCAGCTTTGTACAGCTGAGAATAGACCTGCATTTCCTCCACACCCTGGATCGTCTCCCAAATGTTTTTACCTATCAGGCTATCACCTTCCAACTGCAGTATGTATTCGAACTCCTTATTGATATAGGTAAATTCCCAGTCCTTATTAATAGCAAAGAATCCATCGGTGATACTTTCCATTATGTCTTCTCTTTCCCTGGCGCTTTCCCAAAGTTTGTTTTCCATTTCCCTTATCTGGGTAACGTCAACAGTGATGCCGTTTACTATGCCGGGTTTATCCTCGCTATCTTTCCTTAGTACGGCTTTTGTTACTATGATCTTGATAGTTGCATCCTTGTCGTAGATACGGTGCTCTACGTTCAGTGATCCCGTCCTGGCGAGGGAGAGGTATGCCTGCTCTACTTTCTCTATATCATCCGGATGTACCAGGCTGGGAAGCAGGCCTTTATTCTCCATCAGCTCTTGTGGCGTATAGCCATATACTGCCGTGCAGGCTTTGTTGATATATAGTATGCTGGAGTCATCAGCATTGCAAGACCATATTACTTCGCTTACGGAAGATAGTATGTCGTCGAACTGACGGTTTTGGCGTTGTACCAGCTCGTTCAGTTCTGCGTTGTGTTGTTCGGTTTGTTGTTTGTTATCTATATCCAGTGCCATCATCATACCCGCGCTGTCATTTTCATGGAGTATGGTATGTGTATAGACCTGCACATAGAACTGTTCGCCTGATTTCTTTACATGCCTGCGCTTGCTGCTATTATAGAAGCTGTTGAGCATGGGTATCTTTACAACCTCTACATCGGCCGGTTTATCTCCTTCCACTCTCAATTCCTGTATGTTCATGTTCAGAAATTCATCCCTGCTATATCCGTAGTGGTAGATAGCCGCTGCATTCACCATGAGAATATTGCCTGTTATGGAATGGTATATCCACATGGGTATCGGGCTTTCATCAAACAGGCGAAAGTTATTATCGGACGTTATGGTGATGTGTTCTATTCGTGGTTCGGCAACTTTCATTACCGGTTCCGGAGCGACTTTTACAACTTCGGGTATAGGTTGTGGTGGCGGAGTTATTTTCGGTTGTGGTATGGTTATTCTTTCGTTGATGCTGTTGGCTGTCGCTTTCAGGCGTATGATCGCCATATTGATGGTATGGCCGAGCGTTTCGTGGTTGTATTGTCCTTTCACCAGGCAATCCTGTGCGCCGGTGTTCATTAGCTCTGCCGCGTCCGCAGCCTGAGGGATATCGGAAAGTATTATTATGGGAATATTAGGAAATGCAGTACGTATTGCCTGGAGTGATGCATCGGGGTCGGCACCCAGCAAAGAAAATTTAGCAAATACTATTTTGTTCTCACCTTCAGGAACAGAAAGGAGGTTGTTCAGCGTACCAAACTTGTATATATCGTCCCCATGATAGGCCAACGCACGGAGCTGTTGATACATGAGACCGAAATCTTCAATATTGTCTTCAAGGATAAGTATCCTTTGCTCTTTTCTTTCCATGATTTTAGCGGTCTCTTACCTCTCTGCTAAAATGTTGTGGTAGCTGTAAAAATAGCTATATGACTCCGATAAATTTACGGATTATGGTGCATTAACAAATGAATAGTAAATGCAAGTATTCTTCAGGGCTACAAAACAGGAAAAAGCGCCATTTCCGGCGCTTTTTCATAATGATCAGGGGCAAAGATATGCTTATTGCACTTTCATTCTGAATTTACCTTCAGTTACCTGGTAGGTATCGTTGGTGCTGTTCTCGTCATACACCTCTACAGCAAACGTGCCTTCTATATATCCGTTATTGTAAGATGTTACGGTCAATGTCTCACCATGTTTTATCACATAGCTTATTCTTTGCTTACTACCATTCACTGCGCGTTCTATCGTGCCATCCAGATATAGATCGTCACCACCAGTGTATGTACCGGCGCCTTTTGCCTGGAAACCGAATAATGTGATGGACATATTACTCAGTAAGTTGTCACTGCCGGCTAACTCAATTTCATCCGCGCTGGTCTCAAATACGGTCTGTACGCTATTGTTGAACACGCAATTCAGGCTGGTAGTATGCCCAGCTGCATAGTACGCACCGTAAGTAGTACCATCTATTTTGCAGATGATGTACTGGTCGAAGGTTGTGGGGTCAACCGGATTACTATTATTGTTGTTGTTATTATTAGGTGTGGTAGTTGTGTCTTTGTCACAGGAATAGAACGTTGTGCTTGCCGCTAATGCCAGGCATATCATTAGAATCTTTTTCATAAAAGGTTGATTTTAATATTTTGATGAGATATTGATGATTATTTGTAAAGTGTGAATGAGCCTGAACAGAGCCCTTCGCCCATTAAGGCTTCCGGATTATAAATGTCGCTGCCATCCATAGGTATATTGCTGAATGTGCAGGTGATCTTATTGCCTTCAACGGTCATGGTAAGTATGCCTGCGCCGTCTTTGGTTTCCCAATCATTCATAGTGCCACTGCTGGGGAAGCGCGTGAAGGACATGCTCAGGTTGTCGCTGCCCGATACCATATCTACCATAGTGTATGTCTTAGTAGCGGTTGGAAGGCCTCCGTCTATATTAAGAGTCACGACATTTGCATTATTGTTGGCGTCTGCTATTACAATGGCAGAACCAGGACTGCTGTAGTTGCAATTGCCTGCGATAGTGAAGGTTTGGCTGTTGCATACAAGTGTCACATCGCCTGTGCCTTGCTGCGGGTTGTTATTATTGTTTGGCGTGGTCGTCGTAGTGTCTTTATCACAAGAGTAGAACGTGGTGCTTGCTACCAGGGCAACGCATACTAGTATCAGCTTTTTCATAAGTATTGATTTTTGATCTGTTAAATGGAATATTGATTATTTGTAGAGAGTGAATGAACCTGAACAAGTTGCAGCGCCTTTTAGTCCTTCCGCGTTATATATCTCGCTGCCAACCATTGGTATGTTGCTGAATGTGCAGGTGATCTTATTTCCTTCCACAGTCATTGTCAGGGTGCCTGCGCCGTCTTTGGTCTCCCAGTCGTTCATTGATTTGTCAGGGAAGCGGGTGAAAGACATGCTCAGGTTTTCAGTGCCTGAAACGACATCTACCAATTTATAAGTTTTGCTTGCGCTTGGCAGGCCACCTTCTATATTGAGAGTTACGACATTTTTATTGTCTGTTGAGTCTGCAATAACGATAGCTGAAGCAGGGCTGCTGTAGTTGCAATTGCCTGCGGTTACAAATGTTTGCCCACTGCAAACCAATGTTACAGATCCTTTGCCTTGCTGTGTGGCATTTTCTATGTCAGCCGTATTGTTTTCGGTTGTGCTGTCTGTGCTTTCTTCCTGCTTGTTATCTCCGCAAGCGGTAATTGAAATGCTGAGTAGTATTGCAGTGCTGAACTGAATGAGTTTTTTCATGAATTATAAATTTTACAGTTATCGTTGTTGATGCTGTAAAAGTATATTCATGAGGCACCCTTTCCGGAATGCGATTGGTAAAGGGACGTTTTAAATGGGCGAAAGGAATTTAGGCTTTCGTATTAGTGATATTCAGGCTCACAACGGTGCCTTTCGGTACATTTTTTTGAATGTCTATGGTAGCACCTATTGAGGAGGCCATCTCTGTAATAAGCGACCATCCAAGACCTCGTTTGTTACTACTCAGACTTTGGTCGCCTTTTTGCAATAATGCTATCACCTCATTACTCATACCCAGGCCATGATCTTTTATAGATATAGTAGTGCCACTTTCTGCTTGTTCGGCAGTTATTTCAATTTCAGAATCTTTGGTAGAATATTGTATAGCGTTCAGTATAAGATTGCGCAGGATGATCTTCAACAGGTTGGTGTCCGACTGTACTATAGTATTCTCCTCTATTTTGTTTTTTACAGACAAAGATTTGGCATCTATATCCGGCCCCAATAGGGTGATAGTATCTTGTATTAAACGATTTACCTGTACATGTTCTATTGCAGGAACAAATCGCTCCATCTGTGTTTTAGACCATACCAGCATATCCTCCATTGTTTCCAACAGTGATGCGGTGGCAGCGCCAATGCGCTCGCTGTGTTTTTGCTTCATTTCTTCAGTGAGCAAAGCAGGATTATCTTTTTGTAATTGTAGGTATTGGTATAGCTGGCTGATAGGGGAGCGGAGGTCATGAGAAATAACGCTGAAGAGGGTTGCTTTCGTTTTGTTTGCTTCGTATAGGGCGGCATTTTTCGCATCCAGTATTTTAGCGCTGCGTTGTTTGTTGATATAGTTGACAACAAGTAAAAGTAAGATGAGTAACAAGCCCACTATGCCAAATATCAGGTATACACGTTGCTTTTTGGCTTCATCTATCTGTTGCTGTTTTTGCTTGTTCTGGAATTTTGCTTCCATTTCAGCGATGTTCCTCTTTCCGGCTTCATTCAGAAGGGTGTCTTTAGTATATGCATAATCCCGATAGGCCTCTGTAGCCTTTTGCCAATCCCCCAAAGCAGCATAGGATTCTGCTTTTAAGAATAGCATTTCGTTATATGACTCCTTATCGTAATCCCTGGCTTCTACAGGTATAGCCCCAAAGTGCTTCAGGGCATTTTGATATTCTTTGCGCTTGTAGTACACCTTTCCCATTACAGTATTGCTTTCCAGCATGGTAACGTCACCTCCATCTTCTACGGAAAGGGCATAAGCTTTTTGCGCAAAGGACATGGCTTTATCCAGTTGACCAATGTCTGCATAGTATTGAGCATAGTTCCTATTAGCATGACTCAGCGCTTCTTTGTTTTTATGTCCGGCCTTCTTAAGATGGTAGACCTTTCGGTAGTATATGTCCGCACTATCTACCTGTTTATTGTCCAGAAATACACCAATCATGTCATTGTACAAAAGTGCTGCACCATCCATGTAGCTATTACTTACATAGGGGAGTGCTTTTTGGAAATATTCCATGGCTTTGTCACGTTGCCCCATCCTGTAATACATATCACCTATCTGGGTAAGCTTAACACCGATGTTTATATACGCCCCTCCCTTTTTATCAAGCTTTTCCTCTTTTGTTAATGCTAACGATTCAAGTGAAACCTCAAGGGCCTGTTCATATTTATTCCTATCCCTATAGTACCTGTAGAGGATGTCAGCAATCGTTATTTTAATTGCATCATTTTTGGTAGTATCTTTTATTGCCAATGCCTTATCTATGATCTCCAATGCTTCCTTTTCCTCTACCATCCACATCATCTGCTTGTATATATCGAGGATGCGCTTGGGATCCTTGAACTTTAAAGCATGCTTTTCGGCCATTCTATAATACGTCAGGGCCGTATCGTTGACCCCGGAAAATTCGTAACCTGCACCTGTAAGGTAAAGGAAGAGTGAACGATTTTCATTGTCGTTAGGTTTGGTAAGACTAACACCTTTTTTACCCGCAATGGCTAGCCCGGGATAGTCTTCAAATTTTGCACCATTATAACCCAAGAGATAGTCGCAATAGTCGACCCATACTTTGATACTATCTTTATAGTTTTTTGATTTACGTAGGTCAGGCTCCTGTGCAAAGGCAGTAAATGTAGTAAGCAGTAAAAGAATGAGTAACGTAAATCTATATCGCATAGGCTGTTGTTACAGTTTCCATTTTGAGACTATTGGCTTGTAGGTCTTGCCCACAGGCAGATCATGCCCACCGCATATCAGCTCACCGCTTTTCAACTCCTCTATTTTGTCTTTGGCCACAGCATAGCTTCGATGTATTCTTCCAAATTTATCTGCAGGTAATTGTTCCAACATATTGGTGAGCGATGTCAGTGTCATGTATTTTTTTCCTTGCAGCACTACCTTGGTATAGCTATCCATTGCTTCCAGGTATATGATATCACTTATAGGTATGCGTACCTGGTTATGCCCTTCTTTTATGGTGATGGCTTCCGTTTCATATTGCACGGCATAAGCTTTGGCATCTTGTTTCATTTGGCGATACTCAATAACACGCGCCATTGTTTGTTGAAACCTTTTTTCTGTAAGTGGCTTCAGTATATAGTCAAACGCTTCCAGCTCAAATCCTTCCAGCGCAAATTCTCCATGTGAAGTAACAAACACGGCTATTGGTATTTTATCTCTTACGGCTCTTAGTAATTCTATGCCTGTCCCTCCAGGCATATCTATATCCAGGAAAACTAACTCCGGTTCTACGCTATTCAGTGCTGATAGTGCGTCCATAGTATTGGAGAAGGTGCCTGTGTGCTTGAGATGGGGATACTTCGCAGCCTGGGCCAGTATTGCTAACTGATCCAACTCATTGTCATCTACTACCATATATCTCAAGCCATGCTCCATTCTAAGTGATATTTCATCCCTAAGTTAATGCAGATAAATGGGATAACTAAGTCTCGCAAAGCGATATATTGGTTAATTCTAAAGGTGGTGTCATAAATTTATTATTTCTATTCACCTTATCGTGTTAACACAGTTTTGATAATCACAGAAACATACCTATAGTATTAAACTTATGTAGCCGAATTGTTTATAAAAGAGAATTTTCACTATTTTAGCCAAAACTTATATAATGAAAAAGAAACTACTCCCTTTGTTCGCATTTGCAGTTTTAGCTGCCGGACTGACTTCTTGTAAGAAAGATTTTACTTGTGATTGTTCTTATACAGATGATGACGGTGAAGTCATCTCTATACCTACAACGATCGAAAATAGCCGCAGGCCTGAAGCCAGTATTTCTTGCGAGGCACTGGAGATAGGGTATTCTATGTGGGCAGATGGCAAATGCAAGCTGAAATAAGCGATATAATATTTTTGCAGAAGGGATGTTCCATAGGGGCATCCCTTTTTTATTGCACTATCACTATACTCTATGATACCTGCGTTCGTCCACCGTCCTTGAGTGGTAACTTTGTTTCAGAATAATGGAAGGTAAACAGATGAACGCAAGGAAGATAAAGCTCAGTATATTAGATCAATCAATAGTAACCAAAGGCAGCACTGCCCCGCAGGCGATCGCCAACACGATAGAGACCGTAAAGCTCGCGGAACGGCTGGGGTATCACCGCTTCTGGGTTTCCGAGCACCATAATGCTACTACCATTGCCGGTTCAGCGCCGGAAGTGCTGATGGTGAAGCTGGCAGATGAAACAACTCATATTCGCATAGGCTCAGGCGGTATCATGTTGCCCAACCATAGCGCACTGAAAGTTGCAGAGAACTTCCGCTTGCTGGAAACTATGTTTCCCGGACGTATCGATCTCGGAATGGGCCGCGCTCCGGGTGGCGACCGCATCACAGCTTCATTACTTAATCCTTCCAATAATTTCGCAGAGGAAAACTATCTGCAACAACTAGAGCACCTCCAGGCATTCTTTACTGATACTGCTGCTTCACAGTACGGACCTATACTGGCAGTGCCACAAGCCCCGACGATTCCTTCCCAATGGATACTGAGCTCCAGTGGGGGAAGCGCTTCGATTGCCGCTAAGTTTGGCTTAGGCCTGGCAGTGGCAAAATTCATTAATGGGTTCGCGCAGCCGCAAATGGTAGCCGACTATCGCCGCACGTTTGAGCCATCAGAAACTTTCCCCGAACCACAGGTGCTCATAGCTATTATGGTGCTTTGTGCCGACACAGAAGAGAAGGCAACCGAGCTTCGCAAACTGATGGACTATCGTTTCCTGCAATTTGAAAAAGGAAAGTTCAATGAAATGGTGGATCATGAAGATATCAAGGATTATCAATTCACTCCATCCGAACTAGCGAGCATTCACCAGAACAGCAACCGCCTCATCTCAGGAACACAAGTGCAGGTGAAAGAACAATTGACGAAACTGGCCAATGATTTTGATGTGGACGAGATAATGGTCTCTACTATGACACACGACCAAAAGGATAGGGTTCGTTCTTTTGAATTGCTGGCAGAGGCGTTTGGGCTTACTTCAAATTAGCCTCTAAGAATTTCTCCAGCTCATCAGGTAGCATATCTTGTTTTAGTATTCTGCCTTCACTATCCAAGAGGAAGCTGGTAGGGTAGCGGGTTATCAGGAGCATTTCGGCATTGCGCTTATTGTCGTCCAGATACTGCGGCCAGGGTAATGGGTTGTCGTTTAAGAATTGTTTCCAGTCATTGATGTATTTGCCTTCGTCTGTCGATATGGCAATTAGTTCAAATCCCTTGTCGTGATAAGTCTCATATATTTTCTTGAAACCCGGAAAGAGGCGGCGACAGGGAAAACAACTGGTGTACCAGAAGTCAACTAGCGTGTATTTGTGTTTCGCGCTGACCATTGTTTTTTGTCCCTTGATGTCAGAGACTTCCATCGCCGGGAAGACGCTGCCAATGGCTGTCATTCTCAATTTCTCTACTCCTGCAGAATAGGCCTTGCCTGTAACGCTGTTCTTTAATTGAGCAGGTAGTGCATTATTGAAAGAGTCAAGGAAGGGGTTATAACCCCTGTCTAGTGCGTAGACCATATCCCAGAGCGGGATGAATGACTTGGGATGCTGGCGTAGGTTGTTAAGCGTTATCTGCTCATTTGCCCTTTCGAGGCTATCTTTTTCACGTTGCAGTCGCACGCGTATTGTAGCAGAGTTGGCGTCTGTTCCTAAGCCGTTCAGCGATACGTTTAGCTGGTACAGGCGTTCGTCGTTTTGTTTGTAGAGGTCAAGATATTGCGCTTGCTCCTTTGTAGCGGCATTATTGATGTTTACAGCTGAGGAGTATTTTTCATCCACTTTCCAATCTGCCTTTTGTTCGCCTTTATCGAGGAAGAATATGGTGGAGCGGTATTTTATCTTGTCTCCTGCTTTGATGTACAGTATGGCAGGGACGGGATAAGAGATACTTCCCGAAAAACTGAATTTCCCCTTTGTTATTGGGGAACTGGTACTGATATCTTCCGGGAAATAAACGAGCGTAAATGCAGCCATCATGTATACGGTTCCAGTGTCTACATCTACCGTTCCTCTTAGGGTGTAGTCGGACTTTTGGGCATACCCGTATTGGGCAAACAGCAGACAGATATATAGCAGGCAGATCCTAATCACAAAATGAAGATACACATTTCAGGAATTAACGTAATTTACTGATATGAAACGCCTGCTGATAATCCTGTTACTATCCCTTCCACTAACCGGATCTGCTAAAGATGAAACGCGATATCTGTTCTATCTGCATAATAAGTTCGTGGAGCTAGTACAATTGAAAGAGGACCATCCGGAGTATGGTAAAATGGAATACTACGAGATCATCGACGCCTTCAAAAAGCAAGGATTCACCGTCTTTAGTGAGATGAGGCCGAAAGATACCGATGGCGACCTGTATGCTCAAAAAATAAAAGGGCAAATTGACAGCCTGCTGAAGAAAGGAGTAAAGCCATCTAACATCACTGTGCTGGGTACATCAAAAGGTGGTTACATAGCATGGAAGATATCTGCACTTATGAAGAACAGACAGATGAGCTTTGTATTGATAGGCATCTGTTCGGAAAGTTTGTTCAAACAATATCCGGATGCCGTTCTATATGGCAATGTGCTTTCTATATACGAACGTTCAGACGAACTCGGCAAGACCTGCGCCTCCTTCAGGAAACATGCAGGTGATAATGTCGTTCACTACAAGGAAATAGAACTGAATACAGGTAAGAAGCACGGCTTTCTCTACAAGGCACTACCGGAATGGATAGAACCGACAGTAAAGTGGGGGAAGGGGGAGTATAAGTGAGTTTTATGTTACGTCAATAATTATGTGACCGTGAATGTTCCCGTGAACTTACCTTTGCTCAAAGAATCACAGTCATGAACAACATAGTCAACCTCGCCATACAAGTACTACCATTATATAAAGAACAGCCCGAAGGCATCCGCATTATAGACAGGGCCATTGAGTGCATCCAGCAGAGCGGACTGAAATTCGTCGTTTGCCCTTTTGAAACGGTGGTTGAAGGCGAGTATGATGCTGTAATGAAGCTGGTCCGTGATATCCACGATGTTTGCTATGCAGCAGGTGCAACTTCCCTTATCATGAACATGAAGCTCCAGAGTAGCCTGATGGCCGTGGCTATAGACGACAAAATAGGCAAATACAAGCAATAGATTATCTTCGCAAATATTTCAAAAGCTCCCCTCCTTCCTTCAAGGAGGGGTGGCCGAAGGCCGGGGTGGTTTGTTGAGAGTTAGAACTACAGCTGGTTAATTGATAAAGCTTAATAGAATATCTAAGTAATGAACCGTAACGAATTAGTATCCATCATTCGCAAGAAAAAATCCGTGCTTTGTGTTGGCCTTGATACAGACCTGGAAAAGATACCGAAGCATTTATTGAGTGAACCCGATCCCGCATTGGCGTTTAATAAAGCGATCATTGATGCGACTAAGGATTTTACGGTTTGCTACAAGATCAATACAGCTTTCTATGAGGCACAGGGTATTGATGGCTGGAGAACCATGCAGCAAACCCTGGAATACATTCCTAAAGACATTTTTACCATCGCCGATGCCAAGCGTGGTGACATAGGCAACACATCAGAGCAATACGCCAAGACCTTCTTTCATACTTATCCGTTCGATAGTGTAACAGTTGCGCCGTATATGGGTAAGGACAGTGTATCGCCGTTCCTTCAATTTGAGAATAAATGGGCTATCGTGCTTGGTCTTACTTCCAATGCAGGTAGTGCGGACTTTGAGTTGCAACAATGCGGCGACGAGTTGCTGTACGAGAAGGTATTAAAGACCGTCTCCACCTGGGGCACTCCTGAGAACCTCATGTTTGTGATAGGTGCTACCCGCAAGGAGCAACTGAAGCACGTTCGTGAGATGCTTCCGGAGCATTTCTTCCTTATTCCCGGTGTAGGCGCTCAGGGTGGTGATGTGCCAACCGTTTGTGAGAACACACTCAATAAAGACGGTGGTATCCTCATCAATGTTTCGCGTGCGGTGATATATGCATCTACAGGCGAGGACTTCGCGGAAGCAGCTCATAAGGCAGCAAAGGCATACCAGCAGCAAATGGCGGAGTATTTATAGCAATACCTTTACGTTTTAGAGTTTCCCTCCACAACATATCCACAAAATGACCCAAAATAAAAGTGTACGCTTTTATTTTGGGTCATGAATGAAGCACTCCTGCAATTCATCTGGAAATACAGTTTGTATAATCCTGCTGCATTAGAAACAGCAGAAGGAGAACCTGTGACCATCATTCATCCCGGTCAGCATAATACTAATGCCGGCCCCGATTTTCTCGATGCAAGAATAAAAATAGGCGAAACCAAACTTGCGGGCAATATAGAACTGCATGTCAACAGCAGCGATTGGCTGAAGCACGACCATCAGAATGATGATGCGTATAAGAATCTCATACTTCATGTGGTCTATCACAATGATGTTCCTACTTTCAATAATATCCCACTGCTGGAAATAGCCACGCATATACCCAAGCACATAGAAGCCAAATATACTTCACTCGTTAATGCAAAGCACTCATTACCTTGTTCCGGTATGCTCGGGGCTGTTAAGGACATTACAAAAGAAACCTGGCTGACACGCTTGCTCGCTGAACGTTGGGAGCAGAAGCTGGAAGAATGGAAAGCTTTGCAAAAGAAGGAAGTAGATGATTGGCAGAATTTACTCTACTGGCGAATGGCAGCCAATTTCGGCTTTAAGGTGAATACTACATCCTTTCTCATGCTGGCGCAATCACTGGATATCAATATACTGGCAAAGCACCGCGAAAATCTATTCCAGGTAGAGGCCTTGCTTTTCGGGCAGGCAGGAATGTTGGAAGGAGATTTTGAAGAGAAGTACCCCAACAAGTTAAAGGAAGAGTATAGCTACCTCAGCAAGAAATACAAGTTGAAGCCTATTCCCGTTCATCTGTGGAAGTTCATGCGTATGCGCCCGCCTAATTTTCCGACAGTCCGCTTAGCACAATTCGCTGCGCTGATACACAAGTCCGTGCATTTGTTCTCGCAGGTGATAGAGGTTTATTCAGTAAAAGAATTAACCCCGATGGTAGAAGTGATAGCCAGCGAATACTGGGATGATCATTTTCGTTTCGATGAAGTATCTGTTTATGCACCTAAGCATATGGGCAGGTCATCGGTGCAGAATATCATTGTCAATACCATTGCGCCTATACAATTTCTCTATGCGCAACGGCACGGATCAATAGCGCAGAAAGAACAGGCGCTACGTTTGTTGGAATCGCTGCCTGCCGAGAAGAACAATATACTCAACACCTGGCAGGAAAGCGGCTGGGAGGCAAGCAGTGCCGCCCAATCGCAATCGCTGATACAGTTGTACAATAATTATTGCACGCCGCGCAATTGTCTCAACTGCGCTATCGGGCTCAGCATTATCAAATCAGTTCCACAGGAATGATACTGTTTTCTTAAGGTCGGGATGCAGGCTTTCTATCACCGGGCAGGTCATGGCAGCGTGCTCCAGTATCTTTTTCTGCTTATCGTCATAAACGTGCTCTGATGGGAAGTTGAAATTGATCTTTACCTCACCAATACGCCTCGGGTCAGCAGCCATTATTTTCTCTACATCGCAGTTGGTGCCTGTTATGTCTATTTCGTGAGTCCTGGCGGCAATCCCCATAATAGTGAGCATGCAGGATGCCAGGGCTGTGGCCACCATATCCGAAGGGGAAAATCGTTCCCCACGACCCTGGTTGTCTATGGGGGCATCAGTTTCTATAATAGTGCCGGAACGCAAGTGGGTAGCGGCTGTCCGTAATTCCCCGAGATAAGTGACTTTAGATAACATGGTACGTATTTTGTGTTAATTTTTATATGTTTTCGATTTTTTAATCAGAATGTCGTAATTTGAAGATAGAATGAATAATTGTTTTAAAACGGGTTTGTTTTCACTGTCGTTCCTGCTCATAGGCAGTTCGCACGGCTATGCACAGACAATTATTAATTCTTCAGCCCCGGTTGATTCTTCTAAAAAAGCGAAGTCTGCATACGTTGCAAAGCCAAAGATAGTCCGTCCAAAGCCAATTAGTAAGGAATTAAGTGGTGGTATCCGCCTGAACACTGATGGCTGGAGCTTATTCCTGGAAAGGGGCGTAGTGAAGAGCGAAGCACGTGAAAGTGATTTCTTCTACAACCTTCGTTATGCCCAGATAGAGTTCTCTGAAAAGAAACACGCTAAAGAGACCCGGACAACCAATCCCGGTGGTGGCGCGGAATCGCCTAAGAGCTACATTTTCGGCAAGGTCAATAATTTCTACACATTCAAGATCGGCTATGGTAACCGCAGAATGATAGCCGGTAAGCCTGATCCCGGTACTGTTTCTATCCACTGGATATACAATGGTGGATTGTCCCTGGGTATGCTGAAGCCTTATTACCTCAACGTTTCCAGTGGAGAAGAAATAAAGTATTCTGATGCCAGTAAAGATGAGTTCCTATCTGGTTATAATATAGTTGGCTCTTCAGGTGTATTAAAGGGCATCGGGGAGATGAAGTATATCCCCGGTTTGCAGTTCCGCACCGGTCTCCATTTCGATTTTGCCGCGCGTGAACGCAAGAAGTCGAAACTGGCTATAGAAACCGGTATTGCAGCCGAGCTGTACACTAAAAAGATAGAACTGATGGTCAACCAAAAGGCCACTCCATATTTTGTAAATCTATATCTCTCGTTCCAATTTGGCAGACGCTGGGAATGAGTGTAATTTGCGCTTCTTATGCAAGAATTGCCGATAATTAATTCCGTTGATCTTGGTGCTGAAACCCGTGTTAAAAAGCCAAACTGGCTTAGGGTAAAACTGCCTACAGGCGAGGGTTATCGCCATGTTCGCGGCCTGGTTGATACCCATAAGCTTCATACTATTTGCGAAAGCGGCAATTGCCCGAATATGGGCGAGTGTTGGGGAGAAGGTACAGCAACGTTTATGATATTGGGTAATATATGTACCCGTTCCTGCGGATTCTGTGCTGTGGCTACCGGTCGGCCGGAGCCTGTAGACTGGGATGAACCCCAGCGTGTGGCGGAAGCTATCCACCTGATGAGTGTAAAGCATGCGGTCATCACGTCGGTTGACCGTGATGAGTTGAAAGATGGAGGATCTATAATATGGTCAAATACGATTAAGGCTGTAAGGGCTTTAAATCCTGATACAACATTGGAAACACTGATACCTGATTTCAGGGGGCAGTGGGAGAACCTGGAGCGCATTATAGAAGCTGCTCCTGAAGTAGTGTCTCATAACCTGGAAACAGTAGAACGCCTGACGCGCAAGGTGCGCATACAGGCAAAATACCATCGTAGCCTTGAGGTCATCCGTCGTTTAAAAGATGGTGGTATGCGTACCAAGAGCGGTATCATGCTGGGCCTGGGTGAAGAGAAGGAGGAAGTATTGCAAAGCCTGCGTGATCTTGCTGACAATGGTTGCGATGTAGTAACACTTGGACAGTATCTGCAACCTACGCAGAAACACTTGCAGGTAGTACGTTTCGTACACCCCGACGAATTTGCTTTCTTCCGTGAAGAAGGATATAAGATGGGACTAGATTATGTGGAAAGCGGGCCATTAGTGCGCTCTTCCTATCACAGTGAGCGACATGTAATACCTAATGAAGGCCGAAACAAATGGAAGGCTGAAAAAGAAGGATAAAAAAGTAGAGGACAAAAATATCTTTAAGAGTACAGATGCTGTACTCTTTTTTCATGGTGCAATAATTTAGTGGTTAGGCGATGCTTACCTGGTGCTTGACTAATACCTGGTCAACAAACAAAGGAAGGTCATCATTCAATTTCTGAATGACATCTTTGCCTTCATCACCACCCAGATAAAATTTGATATTTATTTTATCCTTAAGGTTAACAGACACCACCCATGGGGTAACGATCTTTACCCACTCACTGCCTTCATCATACGAATACTCGTAATCTGTACCGTCTACATTGATAATGTGAAACATAAATTCCTGATGTTTTCTTAAAGATATTAAGAAAATAGGTGTTTGTCAAGAAGATGTCACGTTTTTTTCAATCTTTTATGAGCTTATTTATTGTGCAGAATAACCTTACCGCCTGTAATGGACGCAGGTAGCCAACCTGCTGATACTGAGATAAATAGCTTAAAATCACCCTTTTCAGCAGGACTTTTAATACGGAGGCTAAGTGGACCTTTGTTATCGAGGCTGGAATTATCCAGCTTTAAGTCAGTAATGAAATGGGAGTAGAGTTGATTGTCTTTAAAAAGCTCGTAACTGATATGCATGGGATATGCTTCATTCGCTTCTACATCTACATGCGGCCCTTCTCTTACTTTAGCGGTAAACTTGATACTGATACTATCTCCCCTGTTAGTTGTCAATTCTTTTACCGCAGGCTCTATTTCTATATTGCTTGATGAACGAAAATTGCTGATAAGCATAAAGTGCACATCGCCTTTAGCAGTAGCGATGCTACTAAAGGTGGGATGATAATAGTTGGTAACCACCATTACGTCCTTGCCTTGGTATTTATCCTCATCATTCCATAAGTTATATTGGTCTTTTCTGCCCATAACATTATTCAGGGAGAAAGATCTTTCCCCGGTATAGAATTCATACTCGCCTGCTTTCTGATAAGAATTTATAAAGGCAACAGGCCGGCCATCAGCCTGTTGCTGTATTTCTTTAGCCCATTGTTTCCACTTGGTAGTGTCGAGGTTTATTTTCCAAAGGCCATCAATAAGTATCGTACGTGCGACAAGAACCAGTATAATGGTAATGGTAAATGATACGCGTATCAGCTTCGGCCCCCATGATTTTTCGATCACCGTATGGTAGCCCATATAAAGAACGGGAACAATGGTACACAGTATCCAGTTGGCTTCTATACGGCCCCTGAGTGACATGAAAAAGAAAAATACAAGCGTGCCTGTTAGGATGAATTTTAAGGTACGTTCAAAACTAGTGGCAACTCTATATCGCAGGGCGTAGTATAGGAAAATGACTCCTGTGAAAGGCAGGAATATGGCCGGTACTGAACCCAGGTAGTTGAGAACAGAGGTAAAGTCATGTACATAGTGAGCATCGCGTTCAAAGAGATTAAAAACGATAGTAGGAAAGCCATTGCGGAACTGCCATATGATATGTGGCAGGAACAATACGAACGACAATAACACCATAAACCAGAATGAACGGCGACGCAATAGTTGCAGGTTCGAAATGATTGCGAAGAAAATGATGAGGATACCATGATACTTGCTAAGGAGCAGAAGGGTAGTATTTACAGAAAGCAATACTGCCAGGTACCATTTATCCGTCATCAAATATTTTTTGTAGAGCAGGAGAAAACTTGCGGTAAAAAAGAATAATGGTGCATCGGGCACAGCAAGAATGGCAAGTATATGTAAGATGGCTATTGAAGCTACCGACATATAGAAAAGTGCCAACCTGCGTGGTTGTATTATCTGCTCTATAAAATAGATAGCGCCGCACATGAACAGAATAGAGGAGAGGCGCACGCCAAGTTCATTATGAAACAGCGAATTGCCCGCTTTGATGAACAGCGCTATACCGGGAGCATGTTCAAAATAGCCCCAGGCGAGTTGTTGCGAATATTTCCAATAAAGTGTTTCATCAGGTATAAGGTTGGAGAAGGCCGCTTGTATCACGCTGCAGCTAAGCCATAGCAAATAAAAGATAAGCCTTATTTTATTTGGATCGCTCTGTTTTTCTGTGTGGCTAAGCATCTGTTTTTGATCGCGTGTAACAGCTCAAATATAGTCTTTGTTTCAGGAAGGAAAGTATGACTAGTAACTGAAAGTTAAAGCCACTGATAGCGGCAATATTTCGTTATATTTACATTAATGAAAAGCATTTATACATTCTTGTTTACATTAATGGCTTCACAGGCTGTGGCTCAGGGTATTATTTATGAATACAATGGCCAGAATGTGCCTGTGCTGATGAATAGTCAACCAAAGTCGGCACCATGGGCAGGTGGTTTCGAAACGCCTCAGCCGGCAATGGCAGACCTGAATAACGATGGCAAAATGGACATGGTAATATATGAGCGTAGTCCCCGCCAGATAAAAACCTTTATCAATACAGGAACAGCAGGAAATCCGTACTATACGTTTGAACCTAAGTATATCTTCAACTTCCCATCATGCAGCGATTATTTGAGCATGGAAGACTATAACGATGATAGTATACCCGACCTGTTTTCAAGGGCGAGTTCTTATGGTTTTGCTGCTTATAGGGGATATTACAATACTAGTAATGAATTGTGCTTTACCTTCTATAGGTTCCTTACCTATGATAATGATCAAAACACAAATCCTCCTATCAATACCTATGTAAAGAATAATGACGTGCCTTGTGTGATAGATGTAGACGATGATGGCGATCTTGATTTTCTGGCTTACGATATAAACGGTGCTTATATTTACTACTACAAAAACTACCAGGTAGAAGATGCTCTTCCTGCCGACAGTATCAGGATAAAACTCAGAGATAAGTGTTGGGGCAAAATATCACAAGGCGTAGCGCGGACACACGTAATGGATAACTCTTGTGATAACAGTAGCTTGCTGCGCTCTGCCCAAAGTACTGAAGACGGCAATAACGCGATTTGCATCTTTAAAGCAGATAATGATAATGATTATGATCTGCTGGATGGTAATTTCGCCTATTCAGATGTACAATTCTTTCGTAACGGAAAGGCAGATCAATCGTGGCCTGTAGATAGCATGGTGTACCAGGATACGATATGGCAGAATATATTTATGGCGCAATATCCATCGCCATTCTACCTGGATGCAGATCAGGATGGTAATAAAGACCTGTTGATAACGCCGCATGCTACAGGCGCATCCAACAATTATAAGAATGTCCAGTTTTACAGGAACACAGGTACTACCAATAATCCTACCTATACATTTCAGAACGATTCCTTCCTGGTAAGCCAGATGATAGATGTGGGCACTGCGGCGTTCCCGATGCTGTATGACTACAACAGGGACGGTAAGCCGGACCTGATAGTGGGCTCTGCCGGTTATTACCAGTCAGGCCTTTTGCGCAGCCGTTTGGCTTATTATGCCAATACTTCTACCGGTCCCGGAAGTCCGTCATTTGATTTCCAGTCGTATAATTTTTTGCAACTGGATACCATGACCGTACCTGTAGCGATGAAGGGCGCCGCACCATCTGCAGGCGATTTAAATAACGATGGTAAGGACGACCTGATACTGGGAGAGTTTGACGGCACATTGACTTTTTACTCAAATGCTGCGGCATCAAATGCAGTGCAGCCGGAGTGGATAAACCCTGTAAGGAGAATACGTGATGTAAACAATGTAATAATAGATGTAGGTTCTGATGCCGCACCCTGTATATATGATGTGGACCAGGATGGCAAACCCGATCTTGTGATAGGCACCATGCTTGGCTATTTCGCGTACTACCAGAATGTAAGTACTATAGCAGGTGAGCTGAAACTCAAAAAGATAAACACGCAACTGGGCCAGATGAAGGTGGACCCCCTAACCTCATGGATAGGATATGCTACACCTTTTATAGGCAGAATAGATGATACCAATGTTGACTATATTATTTCAGGTAGTGAAACAGGTGCTTTATACCAATTTACCGGTTTCCAAAATGGAGATACAACTGTGTCATATCCTTCCGGATATGGGGTGCACTCCAATATAGCCGCGTTGGCAACACGTACCGCGCCTACAGTAGCGGACATAGATGGTGATGGCATGATGGATATGATAGTGGGTACAAGGGCCGGCGGACTTTATATGTACCGTCAAAGTAACCTGGCTTCAAGCGAACCTGCTCCTTTGCCACTGACTAATAAAGTAGATATATATCCCAACCCTGCGAAGAATGTACTGTATGTAAAATGGAATTCAGGCTTTGCTGTGAATAGCGAAGTGAATGTGACCCTTGTAAATACTGTTGGCCAAAAAGTGGTTTCACGATCATTTGATAGTAAGCAGAGTGCGGTGATGATGGATATAGCCGAACTACCGGCAGGTATTTATTTCTGCATTACCAGGTGCGGGTTGAATGAATCAGTAAATACGGTTTCTATCTACAGGTAACAGCGACTACAAAAGCTTTTATGAACTTCTGATAAAATAAATGCGCCTCCAATCAGGAGGCGCATTTCTCGTTTTATATCAAGGGGCAATTACCAGCTTACAGTCAGATAGTCGGCATAACCTTGCGTTTGTGGCAATACTATAAATCCGCAGTATTTACCATTTATCGGGCGGGCCTCCATCTGATACACCTCATATCCGTTTACCATAAATATCCAATATCCATTCTTCTGTTCTATCGTTACGTCATTCCAGGTGCTATTTATCGCATTGTTGGCTGTCCAGTTTTTGAGCACTGTTATGTCAGTGTTAGCGTTACCCTCTTTATATACCACATAGTAACCACCATTGTTCAGTATAAATGAATATCCATACTCGTATTGATCACCGCTGTTACCAAATATGACACCCATATCATTATCAGACTTGATGCGGGTTTCTATCAGCCAATTGCCGGAGAAATTACCGTTAGTATTTACCACCTGCGTATTGGAAGCAAGAACTGAATAGTTGATGAACTCCATCAACCCGCCACTTACAAAGGCGTAAGTAGAGTCTGCGCTGCTACCAAATGCCCATCCACGCTGATCGTTGCTAAACTCTTCATTGAACTTATACGGATCGGTGTTGTTATTATTGTTATTGTCAACGGGAGGATCTACTGTATAGTAATCGTTCCTTACACAAGAGGTAAGGGTGCTAAGTCCTATTAAAGCTATGGCCGCGTAAAGGAGTGTCGTCTTTTTCATATCTGTTCGTTTTTATACTCTTGTTATACCATAGGCATAGAGCGTGCCAATTTTTTAAAATGCCCGGAAAAACTGATCAGTTAGCACCGAAATGCTGTATGGCACGGTGTTTTTAACAATTAAGAAAAAAAGAAAAGTTATGGACAAGCTGGAATTAAAAGGTAGATGGAACGAACTGAAAGGCAAGGCAAAACAACAATATGCTGAGCTTACAGATGATGATGTAAAGTATGAAGAAGGAAAAGATGACGAATTGATAGGAAGAATACAAACACGCTTAGGAAAAACGAAAGACGAGGTAGTAGAGTGGATAAGATCTTTAGGATAAGCGTAAAGGTGAATGAATAGTTTCAGTGGCTTTCCCCCTTCCGAGCGGGGAAGCCACTTTTTTTTATAATGTTTTTTACCCGCAGAGTCTCCTGAAAGGGACTCTGCGGTTTGCATAGAGTACTAATCTTTGCTATTTCCTTTGAACTGATGGTGTTGTTCTTTGAATAATATATTGAAAGAAGTAAGCGAGCCATATACCCCTGTGATGTATTGTTGCAGATCAACCTTCTCTTCAGGGGTAAGCACTTTGTGCGCGTTTATTTTCTGTTCTATCAATCTCATTCTGTCCCGCACCATGACGATCTTGTGGAAAAAAGTCTCAATGGGGATCTCTTTGTTTTGCAGCGTGGTGTCAGATGGTTGCAACACAAGCGTACCGTTGTTCCATTTTGCAGCCAGGGGAACCATATCCACCTGGTGGAGTTTACGGTCCAGTATGCTTTCAAGTGCCTGTTCTATATCTGCAATGGAGATATTGCCTCCGCCCGCTCTTTCACCGGCTGCGGCTGCTTCCAGTACCTTTAATCCGTCATAGTCCTTGCTTACATTCTTGGCTGCATTCTGAGATTTGAACCATACGACGTAAAACTCAGAAGCTACTTCCACTACTATTCCTCTGCCGAAGTGTGCGTGCTCTATCCGGGAGCCTATTCCTAATGTTTCCATACCCCTAAAATAAGGAATGCCCTGCTGCCTCCGATATAATTTTTCCACTATCTTGTCAGTTAATATCCTGATGCCGGCTGAAGAACTCTTATATAATATAGCCCGGGGCGACGAGCGGTCGCTGGGGGAGTTATATGGCCTTTTTCACGAAAAGGTTTATAACACCTGCCTGCTGTACCTGCAACAGGAAGAAGAGGCTGAGGAGGCCCTGCAGGACGTGTTTCTGCAGGTGTTCCAGGCAGCGTCTACATTTAAGGGAGGGTCTTCTGTACAGACCTGGATATATCGCATAGCCATCAATAAATGCCTGGACAGGATACGGTACAAAAAAAGGGTAAAGCGTTTCGCGTTTATCTCTTCCCTGATGAATAAGGATGATACGGCATTTCTTCACGAGCCGAAGGATTTTCATCATCCCGGCATAGTGCTGGAAAACAAGGATAAATCGGCTCAGCTCTTTAAGGCATTGAGACAATTACCTGAAAACCAGTACTCGGCGTTTGTGCTGAAGCAGATAGAGGGGCTACCGCAAAAGGAGGTGGCAGAAGTGATGGGCATCTCGGAGAAAGCAGTAGAGTCGCTATTTCAGCGGGCAAAAGTGAAGCTGAGGGCTATTTTGGTTGATTTTTATAATGAAGCGAAGGATTAAACACATACTATCGTCTAAATCTACAGTGCCATGAAACAGGATAAAAACAAATGGGTGGAAGATGTGCTCAACAGCACAGAGGGGATGGCTCCGGCCGGCCCCCGCAGAAACCTGTATGATAACATAAAAAACAGGTTGGGCAAAGAGTTGCCTAAAGCCAGGCGTATTCCTCTAGGGGTGATGTCGGCTGCGGCTGCTTGCCTGTTGGTGTTGTTTGCACTCAATATTACTGCAATAACAAGGTATGCAAAGACGGAAAAGGAACAAGTACAAGACGGTCAAAGTACGGGTACGGCTGAATTGATAGAATATTATGATCTGGGCAGTAATAATGCGGGGCTATGAAGAGCGAACAGTTTTATAAAATAGTGATCGTATTGCTGCTATTGTTGAATGGTGGTACATTGGCATTCCTTTGGATCAATAATAACAAAGAGCAACCAATGGGGCATATGCCTCCACGCCCGGGACGTAACCATGTGGACAGGATGATGAGTGAAAAGCTCAATCTCACAAATGACCAGGAAAATACCTTCCAGCTTTTGAAGGAAGAACATCACGGGCAAATGGTAGCGATACAGCGTGAAGAAAGTCAGCTGCATAAAGACTTGTTTCTCCTGCTTAAATCAAGTGATATAGATACTGCCGCCAGGAATGAATTTTTCAGAAAACTGGAGGAGAATGACCGTGAGAAAGAAGAAGTAACCTTCGATCACTTCATAAAGTTGCGGATGATACTCTCGCCGGACCAGGTAGGTGAGTTTGACAAGCTTGTAGAAGAAATAGCCAGCCAGATATTGTCTCATCCACGTATGGGAAGAGGAGGGCATCCGCCACCACATCCCGATGGACCACCACCTCCCCCGGAAGAGCACTAATTTATTTTTTACCGTTAAGCCACCAGATAGCCTTGCCCAGGCAATGGTCTTCAGTATATATCATCTGTACAGGAACGTCTGCGTGTATCTTACCATGATACTTTTGTCCTTTTGTATCACCCATAATGCCTGCTGTAAAAAACAGCATAGCGCCATCGGAGAGGGTGATGCGTTTTTCATTAACTGTAACACCTGCTGTGGGCTCGCCAAACGACCGGATATTGTTCCTGCTTTTTAATGCCAGGAACGCTAATTCCCCTGCACCATAAGTTTGTTGACTGACAAGGATAGCCAGCGGCAGGCCGGTTTGTTTCACCTTGTATGGCTTGTCAACTTTGATAGTTGTGGTATCAATGTTTGCTCGGCCGTTATCGTATGTCCAGTCCACGGTCTCTTTTCTACGAATATATCTGCCACATACTTTTTGATCAAGTAGCGGGCCAATAGCAGCAAGCATGGCAGTGGCATTGCCTCCCACGTTTTCTCTAAGATCTACTATCCAGCCCCTTATCTCATTTTGTTTCAGTGCCGCAAGTTGTTTATGCAGGGTGTCGGCGTAGCGTTGCAGTATCACTTTGTTCAAAGACGTAACACCCGGCAGCCAGATCATCACTAATCCGCTATCCATCGCAGCAGTGGGGTAGAGTGCCTGGTCATCATTTATCTTTTGCTCTTCATACCAGTTCCTGGTAGTGGCGGGGTCGTAGAACTGCCCGTTTCGGTCGCCCAGCCTGTCCAGCATGTATGCCACCCCTGCGTAGCAATCTCCCGTTGAGGTAGCATCGGCTGACATATCGAGCGCATTTTTATAGACGTCATCCAGGTTCACCGAGTCCGCATACCAGCATTGGTTTTTAAGTATATTCCTTATCTCGCCAAGGTATTGCTCGGCGATCTTATTTTTGCCCTTTGGTAATTCTGCGTCAGGCATTTCTTCGATAGAGATGTCATCAAACCAGGCCTTGCCCTTGCCTGACAGGAATAGTCCTATTTCTAAATTGGCAACATCTGGCGTGGTGCTGAACTTCAGTTCATATTCTGTCCAGCCTGTAGAGCCTGTTATTTCATCGGCAGCCAGCGTGTCGTAGCCTATGTGGTTGTTCCTGCTGTCACTTGTCTTTACCCATGCCGACGCATAACCCGTACGCGTTTCTGTTTTGATGAATGTTTTCAGCTTATAGTGTTTGGTCTTTCCGGGGTGGAAAGGAATTGCCTGGATGCAGGTGGCTTTACCGTAGTCCATATTATAGGTGTACACACATGCGGGTTTAGTATGGGCATTATTACTGTCATTGGCAAAATGCTGTCCCACGAGTTTCCAGCCTTTCAGGACGCCGTTTGCCCCCAGTTCGGTAAAGGACGGGTTTACAATCTGTGCCTTTGTGCTGTAAATACTAATTAGTAATATAACAAATGCAGTGCTTTTCAATGGGAAAATTTAAAATACATTATGTAGTGTAAATTTATTTAATTATTTTCATTTGCCATATAAAACCAATGGTTGTCATTTTATGAAAAGAATTTTTTTAAGTATTACCTTATTAACTATGCTAAGTTGTAACAAAAGTACAATTGTTCCTAATCAACCTAACTCGTTTAAAAAAGAATCCGTACCTAATTTGTTAAGGAATGGAAGGAGCCCCGGTAATGCGGCTAACCCATTTGATTACGTAGGACAGTTACATAACGACGGGTTAGATTTTATTAAGGATTTCGCTGATAACAATTTAGAGTTCAGTCCAGAAGACATAGTCGACAATTCAGATGGTATATTAGTTGAATTTTTATTAGAAAATGAACTAGAGGCACAAGGCCTTGACATGGAAGATGCAAAACAATATGTTGACGAAGAGCTGTATGAGACGGAAATTGAAATTGTAGATTCAAATAGCTATTTCTTAGCTCTAATGGTAGAAAAAATGGACAGCCTAGATTTTTATTCTACATTTTCTGACTATAAAAATGCTATGATATTAGTGGAAGCTCAAATTAGCGCTAGCACTGTATCGGAAAAGGATTTGCTCTTAAAAACGGCATCCGTAGGGAGATGGTCAGCAGATTATTGGTGGGATATTTCAAGTTCCAAAATAAAACCTACAAAAGCTGATGCACTTGGCTTGCAGATGACAAATAACGTTGAATATGCAATATTCGCAAGTGAATATCATGCGGTCAAGAATTTCTTCACCTGGTTATATAGCTAAATAATGTTGAGTATTCTTAAGCCCCGCTAATTTAGCGGGGCTTTTTTATGTACTACTTTGTTAAGTGGCACGGTTTTTTAGATTATCTGCAAATAGTTGAGATTGTTCAAAACCTTTTTAGCAGTATTTACGTTTATACATTGAATCATAACCAAAACACATAAAATCAACTTAAACATGAAAAAGCAAATTCTTTCTTTGGCAACTATCGTTGCAATGTCTATGACAGCAGCATCTTGCGGCGACTCAGCTGAAAAAACAGAAGAAACAGCAGATACTACAGTATTAGTACCTGTTGAAACACCGGCAGCCGAAGAGGGTGTAATGGTAGGTGGTGCTATGATGGTACCTTCTAAAAACATTGTAGAGAACGCGAGTGGTTCTAGTGAGCATACTACATTGGTAGCAGCAGTACAGGCAGCAGGACTGGTAGAAACACTGAGTGGTTCAGGCCCTTATACAGTATTCGCGCCAACCAATATGGCTTTCGAAGAAGTAGGTAACGACAAAGTTCAAGACCTGCTGAAACCGGAGAACAAGGAAAAACTGACTAAGATCCTTACCTATCACGTTGTGCCTGGTGCTATTAAAGCAGCAGACCTTGCTGATGGCCAAAAGCTGAAAACAGTACAAGGTAAAGAGCTGAAAGTTCAAATTAAAGACGGTAAAGTAACGATTGATGGCGCTGAAGTATTGATAGCAGACGTGGTATCAAGCAACGGTGTAACTCACGTTATTAATAAGGTATTGATGCCATAAGCAGCATCCAATGCGGTACATGTAAAAGGGGGTAAGCATCGTGCTTACCCCCTTTACTATTATGATTATGAGAAATTCCTGTTATTATTTCGGTTCTGTGAGTGGTATCTCAGAGATGGTAGTGCTATCTACTACAAATAGCTTATCGGCGAAAATGAAACCTTTGTTAGCAGCAGGGGTTTGGATAATGCTCTTGTTGTTTTTGTTTATGGTGTTCTTGCCGTTATAGAGCAGTTCATAATTCTTATATGTAGTGGCGGCGCTTATTTGTTCGCTGGTAAGGTTAGTGATGGCGAAAAAGTTCTTTTCAAAGTGGATCACTCCCTGCTGGCTATTATAGATATAACAGCAGTTGTCTTCAGATATTTTTTCGTTGCTGCCTTCTTTGGTGATGCGGAATCCATCTCCCAACATAAAGTGGTAATTATTCCCCGCTGTAGCAAAAGTGTAAGGCTTTGCCGTAGTTGCCAGATCGCAGGCATAGATAACCCCTTCACCCAAAATGATCATCCGTTCGCTCGATAGTTTGGCATCATTGATAATACCTTCCGGAAATATCACGGCATTTTTCTGATCACCACGTTCTTTGTTGTATGTAACCAGGTAAGGAACACCATAGCGCTTTTGTACGCCGGAAGTGTTAGAAACTTTTCCTTCATTCAGATATACGATGGACTGCTCGCCAATGTGCAGGGAAGAAACGCCTGTTTTCTCGTAAGGTAGTTTTGCTTCCCAAAGAAGTGTTCCGGTTTCTTTATCCAGGCTGAGCAGCCTTTTGTTGGTGGCAAAATAAATGGTATTACCATCCGTTACAATGCCTGACGTGGTAGTCTTAGTAAGAGATGGCTGTCTTCCGATCTCAGGAACGCGAACTTCAGGGAAGTATTTCAACGGGGCTATAACGCCTATCGAATTATGCGGGTCAAATTCACCTTTATCAGTTATTTGTGATGTGCTCCAGCCTTTACCTGTGTATAAGTTCAGTTTGTACAAGCCGCCCGTGGCAACTATTACAGAGCTGTCGTCTGCCTGTTGCAGTCCTTCCCAGTTATATTCGCCGGGAAGATATCGTTGCCAGAGCGTTTTGCCTGTATGGATATTAAGTCCGCGTATATAATCGGTAAGGGCAACGCCTTTTGCTTCATCTATGTATTGAATGTTGGCATCGGTTTTCATCCACATTTGCTTTCCATCGGTGCGACGGTAACAATGGGTGTTGCCTTTTTCTGAGGTGATTATGTATTGATTGGTGATAAAGAGATTAAAAGTGTTGACCTTAGTACGCCATTTTATTAAGCTCTTTTCCATATCCCAAACCAGCACCTCGCCACTCTTCCCAACGTTTATTTCTTTTTCCAGTTTCAGCAGGATGATAAGCTCTTTATGCTCATTGTCGGCATAGTAGCTGTGTGCATTGTAAGGCAACGTGTATTGATAGCCTTTGATGGATGTGGCAGTTGGCAGATAAGTGGCTAATTCTAATGATTGGAAGGGGAATGTATTGGTTTGTGTCTTCCCTGTACAAGGAAATATAACGGATAGTATGAAAAGGTTGAAGAGGAATTTCATGGGTGTTGTTTCTCTTGTAAAATAAGTTAAAAATCAGCGGATAAAAGAAGCCTTGCCGTATTAACATATGTTAATGGTGGGAGCATGTCAATATCTACTCGGAGGTTTTCTCCAATTTGTATTCCAGGTAGGCCCGGGAAGTAGTATCACTCTTAATATATAACGGTTTTGGAACGCCTTCTTTAACATTGTATTGGCTGATGTATTTCTTGTTGCCTTCTTCAGGAAGCATGAAAATAATGGTGCAGACTATGCCACCATTACCCGGTTTGGTAGTTATGTCATCAAGTACATAGGCGCCTAAGGGATACAGCTGCTCCATGAGGTAGAGCACTTCTTCTATGGCGTGTTTCTCATCGGCTTGGAAGGAACTGGTAGTATCATCGGCATCGGTTGAGAAATCTAAAGTAGGGGGTGTGTTTTCGTATGGGGATAAGTGCACAAACGGCGAGTCGTTGAACTGGGTAAATAATATTGCAATGCAAATAAATGTGGAGAGAAGATATCCTGCGATGTAAATAAGTATTGGCCATTTGAATTTTGTGAGCGAATTCAAAATGAGCCCAATAGCAAGGCCAACTAATGCTGGTATGCCAATAAAAAAAATGATAATAGATGGATAGCAGAGGCTATCGATGATATTAATACTCAGCGATAAGAATATGATCTCGAGTAGAATAAACGATGCCAATACCTTGAGCCAGGTGAATGTATGTTGTGTTCTGTTATTCACAGTTTTAAAAATAGGCAATATAGTTTCTGTTGTTGCCGATCATTTTATATAATTGTATAAACTATTGGAAATGAGAAACCTATGCCCTTGTTGGTGCTTTTATTATGGTGTTATTTATGACTTCGTGCTCGAGGCAATTTGTTTGTCGGTGTGTCACTGTTGACCCGGTGACAAAAAACACTGAAGAGAATCTGATCAATATGAAAACTTCGTCATTGCGGCCAAAGCATGATGCTAAACACCTTTGTACAGAGCAATTTAACACATGGTATGAGCCGAATACTATATGTACCTTACAGTAAATCCAACTTTTTCTGTAACTTATGTAAAATTTTGCTGATGAAAACCCTTCGCAATTCCATACTTTTCATTCTGATAGCGTTCCTGTTTGCCTCTTGCAGCAAGACCTTCAGTTGCCACTGCTATCTATACGATAAGCAGGCCAGGCTGGAGAATGGCTCACAGGTAATACGTATGGATATCAAGGCTTTGAGTCCACAAAAGCGCGCTGAGAAAAACTGCGAGCAACATGAAGCATCTCTCAATAGCGATGCACAGTCGGCTACCTGCAACCTGCAATAAATAGTTTCTATCTTTGCTATATGACTTTTGATAAGATCCGCGAGACATGCCTCGCTTTTCCCGGTGTTACTGAAGGGGTGAAGTGGGAGAATCACATCTGCTTTATGGTAGCTGAGAAGATGTTCTGCATCACCACCATTGATGATGGTGCGCAGGATGTGTCTATAAAGGTGAGTGATGAAGATTTCGATAAACTGACCGAACGAGATGGCATTATTCCTGCTCCGTACATGGCGCGCAACAAATGGGTGAGAGTAGAGCGTTATAAGTCCCTGAAACCAAAGGAATGGGAGCAATACCTGTCGCAATCCTATGAACTGATCAAATCGAAGCTGCCCAAAAAGGTAAGGGAAAGCCTCTAATCTATACTCATGTGGACATGCCCCCAATGCCGGAAGACTTTTGTAAGAGACAACCAGTCTCATTCCTGCAACGACAAAACTTTGTCTGATTACCTGCAAGGGAAATCGGAACTGACCATTTCCCTATACGACCATTTCATAAGGGAACTAAGTGCTTTGGGTGATATACAGGTCCGCCCTACTAAGTCTGCGATAGCATTGTCGGTAGATGTTCGGCTTGGGCATATTCATAGGCTGGGGAAGAACTTTGTGGATGTGGTTTTCTATTTCGACAAACCTTATGAAGACAATCTCTGCTTCTATAAGATAGCCAACGTGCCGGGCTCTACCCAAAACAATCATTACTTCAGGATGATGAATGAGGAGGATATAAATGAGGAGGTACTGAAGTATATGAAAATGGCGGTAAAAGCGGCTACACGGAAATAATTATGGAAAACCGGATTTAAAACGTCTTTGCTGAAATCTTCAGCTATGGACTTACGTTTTTTATTACTCCTGCCACTGGCAGTGTACGGTTGCCGGGACACTTCCACAGGACAGATTTCCCGGGGTGATCATTCACAAGAAATTATTAAGCCTTCAGGCAAAACTATTGAAAGCCGCTTCTCTCCACCCAATGGGTATGAAAGACAAGCCTTTGATAAGATGTCCTTTGGATATTATTTGCGCAATCTGCCGTTGAAAGAACACAATGCTCCTGTGTTGTACTACAACGGGGAGGAAAAGGACAACAATGATATATACAGCGGTGTAGTAGCGATGGATATTGGCAAAGCAAACCTGCAGCAATGCGCCGATGCCGTGATGCGCCTGCGGGCAGAGTATTTCTATAGGACAGGCCAGCCAAAGAAGATACACTTCAACTTTACCAATGGTTTTGTAGCAGCTTATAACCCATGGATGGAGGGATACAGAATATCAGTAAAAGGTAATAAGGCGAATTGGGTAAATAGGGCAACACCGGGTAATAGCTATGCTTCTTTCAGACAGTATATGGATATGGTGTTCTCTTATGCGGGTACATTATCGTTATCCAGGGAGTTGAAGCAAGTGAATTATAAAGACCTGAGATCAGGCGATGTGCTGATACAAGGCGGTTCTCCCGGTCATGCTGTGATCGTTGTAGATGTTGCTGAAAATGCAGCGGGTAAGAAAGTGTACCTGTTAGCGCAGAGCTATATGCCTGCACAGGAAACACAAATACTGAATAACCCGATGAACAAGAACATATCTCCCTGGTATGAACTGGATACATCGCAAGAGGTGATAGAAACACCACAGTGGAAGTTTACTACCAATGACCTGAAGCGATTTGAGGACTAATACAGCAACTAGTTAAAAACAAAGCCCTCCCTCTTGAGCCGAGAGGGAGGGCTTTGTTATATGTCTATGAAGGGTTTATCGTTTTGTAATGGAGATATTGTCTTTGACATCCTTTACCAGCTTCACAAATTCAGCACGGTAGCCATCTTCGTCCTCGCCTTTGCTGTTCTTAGCAAGGTCCAGTACATCCTGTATCGTTCCGTTGCCTTTGAACTTCGAGTCCTTCAATATCATTCCGAAGAGTGCTATAGAGTAGGCAAAGCGGGTGTCTTCATTAGCTTCACCTATGGATAGGGTGTTGTCTTTTACGGTATGTGCCATTTCGGTGCTTCTATGACCATCGGGTTTTTTGTACCTGAATTTTATTGTTGCAAACTCGTTGTTGAAGAAGTCAACGCTTTCTTCTATGGTGCGGTATTTCAACTCATTCACCGGCCTTACATTCTTGTCGTATATGCCCGTAGGGATGATCTCGTAGATAAAGGTAACGGTATGACCTGCACCCAATTCACCGGCATCTTTCTTATCATCTTTAAAGTCTTCTGCGTTCAGCATCCTGTTCTCATAGCCTACCAGCCTGTATGATTGCACTTTTGTAGGGTTGAACTCTATCTGGGCTTTCACATCTTTAGCGATAGTGAATAGTGTACCACCAAATTCATTCACCAGTGTTTTCTTTCCTTCGTCTATATTGTCGATGTAAGAGTAGTTGCCATTTCCTTTGTCGGCCAGCATTTCCATTTTAGCATCTTTGAAGTTGCCTGTACCGAAGCCAAGGCAAGAAAGGAATATGCCTTTTTCTCTTTCTTTAGTGATCAGGTCTTCCAACTCATTATCTGAGCTGACACCTACATTGAAGTCGCCGTCTGTAGAAAGGATAATGCGGTTGTTGCCACCACGTATGAAATTCTCCTGTGCTACTTTGTAGGCAGTGAGTATGCCTTCAGCGCCTGCTGTAGAGCCACCGGCACTCAGCTTTTCCAGTGCGGCAATGATCTTTTCCTTTTTGCTGCCGGGAGTAGATGGCAGTACCACTCCTGCATTACCTGCATACGTAACAATAGATACTCTATCCTCGTTGCGCAGATTGTTCACCAATAGTTTCATAGAGCTGATGAGCAATGGCAGCTTATCCTGGCTGTACATAGAGCCTGATACGTCTATGAGGAATACAAGATTAGAGGCAGGCAGTTTATCGTAACTGATCTTCTTTGCCTGCATACCTATTTTCAGCAGCTTGTGTTCTTTCTTCCAGGGGCAATCGGTAAGGGTGGTGTTGATAGCGATGGGGTCATCATTGGTAGGAGTAGGGTAGTTGTAGTTGAAATAGTTGATCATTTCTTCCACGCGTACGGCATCAGCAGGAGGTAGTTGGCCACTTTGTATGAAGCGACGGACATTAGCGTAAGAGCCCCTGTCCACATCTATTGACATAGTGGAGAGCGGATTGGCCTGTACATTCATGAAGTCATTCTCCGCCACCTTTTTATATTCTTCTATGCTGGGGTTGTAGAACTGCGCATTATCAATTGGTGATGGTGGGGGAGCGTAGTTATAGACATTCTCATCCATGGTGATGCTTTTGGCGGCGTGGCGCTCATAGCTGATGCCCTTTGCATCTTCAATCTGCGTGCTGACAGCTCCTGCGGCACTTATGTCTCCTTCTTTTACCTCCCTGCGCTTGTCCTTTGCGGCAGGGGATTGGACACGTGTTAAGGTAAAGTTGATGGTAGAGGTGTTTTTTGCAGTAACTGTTGCCACAAGGCGTTTTTTGGTAAAGCTGGATCGGCTGGCAAAGACTTCGTAAGTACCGGGATTGACGGAGATAGTATAAATGCCATTAGCGCCTGTGGATGTGGAGGTGATCTTCCTGCCCGACTGGTGGATGTCGATAGTAGCACCGGGGATGGCTCGTTTGTGTTCGTCTGTTACTTTACCGGTTATCTTGCCGCTTTGCGCGAGTGCCTGTAAAGAGATGAATACTGTTGATAACAGCAGGATGATTCTCATTTTCATATTTAGACATTTTAGTGTTGGAGGATATGGGGAAAAACCCCGTTTATCCTAAGACACACTAAACCATAATTTTCCCTAAAAATTTTTTGAGTTTAATCCTTAGTGCCGCCCTGTGCCGTGTAAGTGCTTGCTTGTGCTGCGTAAGTGCCGTCTTGTGCTGTGTGAGTGCTGTTTTGTGCTATGTAAGTGCTGCTTAGTGCCAGCTTTGTTCTGGTGAAATCCTTAGTGGTAGCGGGTTTCAGTATGTGTAAGTGTTATTGGCTGTTCACGAGCTACCTACTCAGCCTCATCCCGCTGAAGGGTGGGTATTTGGCTTGTGTAAAGATACCCAAATGCCTGTCGGGCAGCAAAAAATGATATGCACATTTGAGGCGCGAGTATGTCGGGTGGTAACGCCCGACAGAAGGGGAATGGACGGGGCGTTTTTCGCAAGAAGTTGTTGGTCAGGCGACCAACAACGGAGAAAGGTTCCGCTACCAAGCTTCGGAATGAGTGCTGCCGGACGGAGTCCTGGTTTCTATTGGTTAGATTGAAGTGACGCAGCGCTAAACACTTCAACCAGAAGGGGATTGTATTTTTCTGATCAAAAAAATCCTCCCGGCTAAGTCGGGAGGATGTACTCTATGTATTCTATTATGGTTTTACCAAACTTTAGCCCTTTCACTTTCAGGACGCCACATTTTGTCGCCTTCCTTCACGTTGAATGCCTTGTAGAATTCAGGCATGTTGCTCAGAGGGCCATTGCAACGCGCTTCACTCGGTGAGTGAGGATCGGTATTGATGCGTAAGCGTGCTTCCTTATCAGTTGACTTAGCGCGCCACACCTGTGCCCAGCTCAGGAAGAAACGTTGGTCTGGTGTAAAGCCGTCTATCTTCTCTTCGCTTTTGCCTTGTTTTGTTTTCTTGAATGCTTCGTAAGCAATTGCAAGTCCGCCAAGGTCAGCAAGATTCTCGCCCAGCGTCAGTTCGCCATTAACGTGAACTGAATCGAGGATCGTGAAGTCGTTATATTGTTTGATAACAACAGCAGCTTTCTCATTGAAGTTCTTAGCGTCCAATGGTCCCCACCAATCTTGCAGGTTACCATCAGCAGCGTATTGGCGGCCCTGGTCGTCGAAGCCGTGTGTCATTTCGTGGCCTATTACGCCACCAATACCACCATAGTTGATCGCGTCATCCGCATTACCATCAAAGAATGGGAATTGGAGGATGCCCGCAGGGAATACGATCTCGTTGAAAGCAGGATTGTAATATGCGTTCACCGTAGGCGGAGTCATCTGCCATTCTGTTTTGTCAACAGGGCGGCCCAGCTTAGAGATAGTATAGTCATATTCAAACGCAGAAGTAGCAAGAATGTTCTTTACATAGTCGTTGCCCACTATTTCCAATTTGCTGTAGTCTTTCCATTTGTCAGGATAGCCGATCTTCTTCATGAAGGTATTCAGCTTGGCGTGTGCTTTTTTCTTTGTGCTGTCGCTCATCCAGTCAAGGCGGTCGATACGCTCACCATAAGTTTGTTGCAGGTTGTTCACCAGCTCCATCATGCGCTCTTTTGCTTCCGGCTTAAAGTGCTTGTCAACATACATTTTACCTACAAGATCACCCAGAGCACCGTCAACAACGCCTAAAGTGCGTTTCCAACGAGGCTTTTGTTCTTTCTGTCCGCTAACTGTTTTACCATAGAAACCGAAATGCAGTTCGTCGAAGTTGCTGCTCAGGTAGGGAGTCATATCATTAACAGCGTGGAACTTCAGGTACTTTTTCCAAACATCAACAGGAGTTGCTTTCAGTTGCTTTCCTACTTCTTTAAAGAAGTTAGTGGTAGCTATTATCAGGCTGTCCTGGCTGCCAATCTTCAGGTCGGCGAACAATGTTTTCCAGTCAACACCCGGAGTAGCTTTCATAGCGCCGTCAATGCTGAACTTATTATACAGCTTATATGGGTCACGCATTTCTACACGAGTCATTGAAGCTTTAGCTAAAGTTTCTTCCAACTTGTAGATCTCCGCAGCATCTTTAGTAGCTGTAGCTTCATCCAGTCCCATTAGTTTCAGAAGCTCGACTTGGTATTTTTTATATGCTTCACGTATCTCAGCAGTAGCCGCATCCGTCTTGGTATAGTAGTCTCTGTCAGGAAGACCAATGCCACCCTGGTAGAATTGCGGTATCAGCTTAGTAACGTTCTTGTCGTCAGGGCCGATAGCCATACCAAACAATTCGCTCAGGCCTTGCGTTTGCATAGCTGCTATTTCTTTCATCACGCCATTGGCATCAGTAATAGCATCTATTCTCGCCAGTAACGGATTCATTGGCGCGATTCCTGCCTTATTAATAGCAACAGTATCCATTGCACTGCGGTATAGATCACCTACTTTTTGCTCTGCACTACCTTTAGCTGCATCTTTTTTTGCGGCAGCCTCATCCAGTAAGCCACGCAATTTATTCTGGTTGTTTTCTATAAGCTGGTTAAAACTGCCCCACCTTGTCTGGTCGCCCGGAATTTCATTAGTCTTCAACCAACCACCGTTAGCGTACAGGAAAAAATTCTCACCCGGGCTAACTGTGGTATCCAGGTTAGCCAGGTCGATCAGTTTGATCTCCTCTGCTTTCTTCTCTTCGGTTTTATTGGCGTTGTTCTGGCAAGATGCCATAGCCACTACCGCTGTACTTGCAAGCAATACGTGCTTCAAATTCATTTTATTATAATTTTTAGGAAAGACAAAAGTAGCCAAACTAATATTAAACTGATAACCCTGAATGGGGTAGTTTTTTATAGTTGATAGGTTAATTGGTGATAAGTTGATAGACTATGGGGTAGTCAATGAAAAATAGCCTTCAACTGAAGGCTATTTGCTATTATTTTATTAACTATTTAGATATATTACTTTCTAACCGATCTTACTTCTACAATGCCCTGGAAGAAGTACATCCTGCCGGTTGCCAGTTCTTTACAACGGCTTCGGGTACGAAGGCTTTCTACTTTCTGGAATCGGCGGCCACCTTCTATTTCAAAAAGGCCATTGGGCTTTATGTCATCTACCAATGTGTAGCCGGGCTTGCGTTCGTCGTAGCGGTATAGTGCTTTGTATAACCTCGGGTCGGTACAAGTACTGGCGGCAGGGTTGCGCAGGTAGGCCAGTACGGCAGCTTCCACGTCGGCCGGGAAGAAGCGCTTGCCCATGAAGGGTACTAATATATGCCTGAACTGGGTCTTCCACTCCTTACCATGCGGGGGTACATTGTTCTGAAAGTGTACATACGTAAGCATGTGCGCCAACTCGTGCAGCAGGGTAATGAGGAAATTGTACTTGTTCAGGTTGATATTGATACTGATACGGTGGTGCGGGTAGTCGGGCGTGGGGTTACGATAATCGCCCAGTACACTCTTGCGCTCCTGTGTCAGGGTGAGGTGTACTTTATGATCCCTGAAAAAGGGGGCTACCATCTCGAAGCTGCGCTCCGGTAAAAAATCTGCTAATAAACCCAAAGAGGTTTCCTGTTTCTTCATCACTTGGTCTTTCTTGCCAGTCTTTGAACGAAAATTGTTTCTATTATAGTATATACTGCGTAAATGCCCATCAACATAAAAATTGATGGCTTATGTACATCGGGGCGGTTGATCATGATATAGGTGAGTATGCCTATCACGCATACCAGTATCTTGAGGTAGCTAGCCGCAGAAACACTTCTGACAAAAGCCATAGGCCTTGCGCTGAGCTGCTTCGTTATTATTGTATATGAAGCAAGCGATAATACCGACATAACAATGTTCCCTATATGTAGTGCTGTTCTGTCAAATACCGGGGCAAGGAAAAAAAATACTGCAGACAGCAGTAAAAGTGTAGTAACTGTAATCACTAAAAAGCCTTTGTTCATTTTTTCGGTTTGCTGAATTCTTTTATTATTTGCCAGAGCAGCGATATTACTGCTACGGTAGGTAATAGAATAGTGAATAGGGGATTTAATTTCGTCCATTCATCAATCTTTATACCGAGCCACACGGCAACACCCAATGTTACCAACCATGTGGTAGCCAGGCCGGCATACTTCATGGTGTTGCTATTGTTGCTGCGTTGCGGGTTGTTCATTTCCGGTGCTGTCTTTTCTTATGTGTTGTGGTGTTTCTTTTTTTACTTCTTCTATTGCCTTCTTCTTTATGTCTTCATTTTTCGGGAAGATGGCCATGGCCTCTTTCCTCACCAACGTCATATCCAGTTTGGTAGTGTCCGGTTCCCCGTCATACTTCCCGTTGATCACGTTCCTGATGTTCGCCTCATACTCCTGTTGTGCAGCAACGAGGTCGGATAATGAATCAACATTTTTCTTCAGCCGCAACATTTGAATGTTCGTCTTGTTGTTGCCATATCCGGGTATATAATACTTCAATGGCGTAATCAGCAACAAGCAAACAGTAATGGTCACTACTATTACAAACACCACACTAAACAGAACGTATAATTTACGAAGCGTCAACCTGAAAGAGGCCACCTCTTCCAACGACTCATCATCTATAAATATCAGCCGGTAGTGCGAATTTAGCTTCTTCCACACACCCGGCCTTGCAGACTGTTTATTGCTCATCTGTTATCCTTGCACGCAAGATACATATTGCCTGGCATGCCGTATAGAAATTGTGAATAAAATGGAGTGGTAAGCGTATAAATGAATTGCGTACCTACTATAAAATGGGAAAGTTAAATTAGGCATTTTTGACTACTTTTGGAACAATTGCCCCAAGTATTATTTTTAAGGAAAAATGTGTTGTATTTATAATATTTTTCACGTTATTGGGTTATTATAGTATAAAGCAAAAAGGTACCCCGGGTTTGAGGTTTAAGTTAGGATTAATCTATATATTATTTGTATTTGCAGGCCTGTTTACGGGCTTGCCTTCCTATGCCCAGAAGAAGGGTGGTAACGACAAACGAACGCAACAAATACTAGACTCTGTACAAAATGTAAAAAAAGCTGAAGCCCAGGCGTTGAAACTGGCCAGGGAGCGTTCAGCTGATAGTGCAAAAGCAGCACGCGAACGTATTACTGATAGCACTACTGCAGCCCGTAAAAGGGTGGCAGATAGCATAGCGGCTGTAAGGGACCGCCGGGCGGATAGTATGGCAGCAGTGCGGAGCTATAAAGAAAGCCGCAGGTACAAGGATAGTGTTGAAAAAGAGAGAACTGCCCGGCTGGATAGTGTGCGGACAGAACGTGAGCAAATAGTTGCGGCCCAAAAAGCAGAGCGGGATAGAATAAGTGACAGTGTGAGTGCTATACGCGATGCTATTCGGGATAGCATAAAAATTGTACAGACCCGGCGGAGTGATTCGTTGATGGCTATAAAGAAATACAGGGAAAGTAAACGATATACAGATAGTGTTGACTTTGTTCGCCAAAAACGTGCGGATAGTATGGCCACTGCCAGGAAGCACATAAATGATAGTACCACTGCTTTCCGGCAGAAGGTGCGGGATAGTACGCTGGCCTCCCGCAAGCAGATATTGGATAGTACGGTCGCTGCGCGGAAGGTAATAACAGACAGCCTTACCGCCCTGCGCAAGGTAAGAGCCGACAGTCTTGCTGACCGTAGGGAGAAGCGGGAGAAACTGGCGAAGGATGCGCTGAAGAAGCGGGAGCAAAAGATGAACCTTGCCCTGGAGATGAAAATACAGAGCAAGCAGAAGGCATGGAGTAACGAGAAAATGCTGAAAAAGAAATGGTCGGCACCGAGGCAGCTCGTACAGAATTCGTTTACCCGGTACAACTATTATTTTAACGCGCATAATAAAATGCGGGAGGCCGATGCCAATATGGAGCGAGTCGGGAAGGAGAATTTAGACTCCTTTATAGCCCTATATCCGTTTAATCCCAATCTCGATTCCGCGCTGATAGCCCCGGATATGGATAGTATTATCCATAAAGTGTCTTTGGGTATACAAATACATGACCCGCGGACGAAGTGGGCGGATGATCTGTACCTATTATTAGGACAGGCATATTACTATAAAGGTGATTATAAAAATGCTTCAACGGCTTTCCGCTATATAATAGGGATGGAAGACCGTTATAAAAAGAAAAAATCTTCGTCAGGCAGCTCTAAGAAAAAGGAACAGGTTTCTATACTTGAAGAGGAAAAAGAATCTGCATTCGACTTTCTGAAACACAAGAGCGTAAATAATGATGCAATACTTTGGTTATCCAGGACCTTTGTGAGGGCAGGGCAACCTGAAAATGCTGAAGCGGTACTTGACCTGGTTGCTTCAGATCCCAAGTTTCCCGAAAATCTGAAGGGACGTTTGGCTATGGAGAAGGCTTTCCTGATGCTTCATGACAATAATATGAAAGCTGCAGGTACACAACTACAGACGGCAGCTGACGATCCTTATCTGCCTGATGACCAACGCCAGCGTGCGGCATACCTGGGAGCACAGATATTGCAGGCGCAGAACGAATATGCTGCGTCAACCGAGAATTTCCAGAAAGCACTTGACCTTCATCCTGCAATAGAAATGGACTTCTATGCCCGGAAGAATATTGCGATCAATGCAATGGCATCGGGAGAGGCGAGAGATGAGTCCATATCATCGCTGAAAAAAATACTAAAAGACTATAAATACACTAACTACTATGAGCAAGTGTATTTCTTGCTAGGGCAGCTTTCTTCTAAAAGTGGCAAGAGCGATGAGGCTTTAGTATATCTTCAAAAAAGTATAAGTTCTCCGAAGTCAACGAAAAAGCAAAAAGCAATTTCTTTCGCTGCATTGGGCGATATACATTACCTGAATGGTGACTATGTAGCAGCGAAGTCGGCATACGACAGCTCGTCTATGTTATTCAAATACGCACCGGATGATAAATCGGTGATCGAAGCGTCACGTCGTAGTGGTGCGTTGGCAAGTGTTACAGGCCCATACCTGACGATCAAGAACCAGGATAGCTTGCTGGCCATGTCTTTACTACCTGAAAAAGAGCAAAGAGCGATCATCCGTAAACATTTAAAAGACTTACAACGTCAGCGGGAAGACAGCATTTTTAATGCTGAGAACGCAGGGCTGAATAATGTGAATCAAAATCAGAACGACTTCAATCAAGGCGGTGGAGCAGGTTGGTACTTTGCCAATGCTACCCAGATGAAGAAAGGTCAGAACGAGTTTAAGCGTATATGGGGAAACCGGCCGGCTGTAGATAACTGGCGGCGTATGTCGGCGATCGGTTTCGTGAGTAATGGAGGTAACAACACTTCTGATGAAGAGTTGACAGACGAGAACGGATTGGCATTGGATGAAAATGGTTTGCCTACTGAAGATGCATTGCTGTCGCTATTGCCGACTTCTCCGGAACAAAAGGAGAAAGCCAACAAAATGATACAAAAGGCGTATGTGGATCTTAGTGATGCTTATATAACCGAACTGGAAGATTACCAACTGGCAGATCGTGCGCTGGATACATTAGACGTGAGATATAAACAACACGAAGATAAAGACCGCGCCCTATATCTTCATTACCTGATGTCTGTAAGGCTGAGTAAAATACCTGAGTCAAGGTCTTATGCTGAGCAAATAAAGTTGCAATTCCCTAATTCTCAATATGCGGCTTTGGTAAAACCGACAGAAGATGGTGCCGGCCTGCCAACAAATTCGATATTACAAGAAACAGTGGGCAACTATTATGATGCTACTTATGCTTTACTGATACAACGCCAGTTCAGCGAAGTATTGGAAAGGGTGAAAACCGGTAGGCAGCGTTATAAAGATCCGAGATATGATAAACGCTTCCGTGTGATGGAAGGTGTGGCGTATGCCGGCGCAGGTAACTATGCGCAGGCAGATACCTTGCTGCGCGATTTCATTAAGGGTAATGCCAATGACACATTGCGCGCCTGGGCTGAGTCGGTATTGGAGTATGTGAATAAAAATAAGCCTGTTACACCTAAAATTGACACTGGTAAAAAGGTTGTAAACGTCATAGATACCAATACGGTAAAAGCTCCACCGGTAGTTAATGTTAACAAGATCGATGAGAAAGTAGAGATAGCGAAGCCTACTGCTGAAGTGCCACCGATATATGCGTACAAACCCGACAATGAACACTATGTAATAGTATCCTTCCCCGGTAAGGACGCAAGGGCGACAACTATGATGTCGGCCATAGGAGATTACAACACATTTAAACACAAAGCGGCGAACCTGACAAGTAGTATTGACATGTTGGCTGTGAAAGAGGGGGTGGTAGTTACGAAGAAGTTCGCCAATGCTGCTACAGCCAAAGAATATATGAATGGGCTGAAAGCTACCTCACAGGTCTTCAGGGAATATCAAAGCAGCGAATACCAGGTATTCATGATATCGGCAAGTAATTACCAGAAGTTGCTGGCAGATCATTCGGTGTCGCAATACCTCAATTTCTACAAGTTTTACTACAAGTAAACACTTACAGGTTTACTTAATGAGCTTGTTTTCTATATATAGGAAACACTTATGATTGTATTAACTCATTACCCCCATAAATTCAGGCTTTTTTTCGTAAATTAGGATATAGGATAGATATATGGAGATAGTAACTACGGCGATATATAATAAGAATGACGAGGAAGAGAAAAAGCTCATCTTAAGAGAATACAGGGCACTCTTGCGTGCATTAAAACACCGCATCAAAAAAGGGGACAAGCGTCTTATACGCCGTGCCTTTGAAATCTCAGTTGACGCGCATAAAGACATGCGCCGTAAATCAGGTGAGCCGTATATACTTCATCCGCTGGCGGTGGCACGTATAGTAGTAGAAGAGATAGGGCTAGGCGTCACCTCATCTATTTGCGCACTGTTGCATGATGTGGTAGAAGATACAGAGATAACACTCGAAGATATTGAGCGTGAGTTTGGCGAGAAATATTCAAAGATCATTGATGGGCTTACCAAGATATCGAATGTTGTAGATCTGAAAGCCGATACTACTGTACAAGCTGAAAACTTCCGGAAGATACTGCTTACGCTGGCTGATGACCCGAGGGTAATACTCATTAAGCTAGCTGACCGTCTGCACAACATGCGCACACTAGGCAGCATGAACAGGGAGAAGCAATTGAAGATAGCTTCTGAAACGACTTATATCTATTCACCGCTGGCACATAGGTTGGGCTTGTATGAAATAAAATCAGAACTGGAAGACCTTTCATTGAAATATACGCAGCCCGAAGTGTACATGGAAATAGCCAAAGGGTTGAAAGAAACAAAGCGTGACCGGACCCGCTATATCAATGATTTTATCCGCCCGATAAAAGAAGAACTGCAAGCACTTGATTTCGATTTCGAGATATATGGACGCCCCAAGGCTATTCACTCCATTTGGAACAAGATGCGTACCAAGCATGTTTCTTTTGAAGAGGTGTATGATCTGTTTGCGATACGCGTTATTGTAAAAACAACTGCTGAAAGAGAGAAGGAAGATTGCTGGAAAGTATATTCCATCGTTACCAACTTTTATCGTCCCAGCCCGGAACGCCTTCGTGACTGGATAAGTGTACCTAAGGGAAATGGTTACGAGGCCCTGCATACCACTGTAATGGGCAAAGGTGGACGTTGGGTAGAAGTGCAGGTACGCTCCGACCGCATGAATGAAATAGCAGAAAAAGGCCTTGCTGCCCACTGGAAATATAAGGAAGGCGCTGCCAGCACCCAGGAAAGCAAACTGGATGCATGGCTACACCATCTGCGGGATATACTGAATAACCCTGATACAGATACGCTCGATTTCCTGCAGGATTTCAAGCTCGATCTTTTTACCGAAGAGATATACATCTATACACCGAAAGGAGAAATGCGGGTGTTGCCTAAGGGCGCTACCGCATTGGACTTTGCTTTTGACATACACTCAGAGCTAGGCGCGAAATGTATTGGCGCGAAAGTAAACTACAGGCTGGTACCGCTAAGCTACAAGCTGAAAAGCGGCGACCAGGTAGAGATCATTACGTCGCAAAAACAGAAGCCTTCAGAAGACTGGCTGAGCTTTGTAACAACAGCTAAAGCTAAGTCGAGAATTAAATATTACCTGAAAGAGGAGAAGCGCACGATAGCTGAAGATGGGAAGGCTATGGTACAGCGCAAGCTGGAACATATGAAGATACCCGCTTCGCCACACAACCTAAATGAACTGTGTCTGTACTTTAAAAAGCCATCGCTGCTTGATCTGTATTACGGTGTCGCGGTAGGTAGCATTGATCTGAAACACATAAAGGAACTGACCGTAATAGCTGATAAGCTGCATCAACCGGTAAAGGAACAAAAGTCGGAACCCAAGGTATATGAAGAGGGCAAGCAGAAAGCCGGAAAAGGCCCTGAGCTCATCATCTTTGGTGAAAGCTCGGATAAGATAAAGTATAAACTGGCGCAATGCTGTCAGCCTATACCGGGTGATGATGTATTTGGCTTTGTGACCTCAGGTGAGGGACTGAAAGTGCACCGTACTGATTGCCCGAATGCCGCGCAGCTATTGGCACACTATGGCCATAGGGTAGTGAAAACGAAATGGGCGAAGAATAAAGAAATATCCTTCCTTACAGGCGTGCGTATCCTTGGATTGGATGAAGTGGGTATGATACAGAAGATCACCAACGTTATATCCAGCGACCTGAATATGAATATGCGTTCTATTAGTATAGAGACGAAAGACGGAGTGTTTGACGGAACCATTATGGTGTATGTGCATGACAGGGAAGAACTGGATGTGCTTTGCCAGAAGTTGAGTGCCGTAGATGGTGTCAATAAGATCGTAAGGTTGGAAGCACAGGAAGAATAAACTTGAATTAGACAATGAGCAATAAGTTATACGAATCATATAAAGAGATTACGCAGAAGGCGGCTGACTTGCAATTTGCGTCGGCCGTTCTGCAATGGGACCAGGAAGTGTATATGCCTGCCAAGGGATATACTTTCAGGGGCAGGCAACTGGCAACTTTAGCCAGCCAGGCACATGAATGGCTGACCAGTGATAAATATGGTGATGTGCTGAAGTCGCTTGCTGATGCTAAGAGTCTTAGTGAGGATGAAGCTGCGAATGCAAGACTGAGCCTGGAAGACTATGAGAAGAACAGGAAACTTCCGATAGACTTTATTGAGAAGATAACACAGCAGACCAGCGATAGCTATAACGCCTGGATACAGTCAAGAAAAGAAAACAGCTTTGATGCCTATGCTACCGAGCTGGGCAAGATGATAGACCTGAAAAAGCAACAGGCAGACCTGTATGGCTATGAAGCGCACCCGTATGATGCCTTGCTGGACGATTACGAAAAAGGGGCAACAGTGGCGATGCTGGAACCTGTGTTCAAAGACGTAAAGGAACAACTGCCGCCACTATTGGCCAAGATAAAAGCGGCGCAACAAGTAGATGACAGCGTGATGGAAGGCAACTACCCCCGGCAGCAGCAATGGGAATTCTCCATGGATGTGCTCAAGGCGATGGGTTATGACCTGGAAGCAGGAAGGCAAGACATCTCAGAGCATCCGTTCACCACTTCGTTCTCTTCGTTGGATGTGCGTGTTACCACACGAGTGGATGAACATAATTTCGCTTCACTGTTGTGGAGCAGCATACATGAAGGTGGGCATGCATTATATGAACAAGGATTACCTGAAGCGCAGTATGGTCTACCTCTTGGTTCTGCTGCTTCGTTATCTATTCATGAATCACAATCGCGCCTGTGGGAGAACTGCGTGGGTAGGGGATTGTCCTTCTGGAAACATTTTTACCCTGTATTGCAGCAGTATTTCCCTTCACAGTTGAAAAGTATTCCTGTTGAGGCTTTTTATAAGGCGATGAATAAGGTAGAACCTTCACTCATTCGCACAGAGGCCGATGAGATCACATATCATTTTCATGTACTCATACGTTATGAGATAGAGAAGGCATTACTGGAAGGAAATATAAAAACTAAAGACCTGCCCGCTATCTGGAATGAGTCTTATGAAAAGTATTTAGGCGTTTCGGCTAAGGATGACAAAATAGGTGTACTGCAGGATGTACACTGGTCGCACGGAAGCTTTGGGTATTTCCCTACCTACTCATTGGGTAGTTTTTATGCAGCCCAGTTCTTTGAGCAGGCAGAGAAGGACATTCCGTGGTTAATAGGAACGATTGAGTCGGGCAATATGCTGCCATTGCTGGAATGGCTCAGGAAGAATGTGCATATACACGGACGGAAATATACCTCAGAAGAACTCTGCAACAGGATAACAGGAAAGGGATTGGATTTTACATCGTTCATGCGATACGCAGAACATAAATATTCAGGCATTTATAATCTTTAGATCGGTGTCAACAGCCATCATAAGACATACAGAACCACTGGAGCCGGACGAGCTTTCCTTCCTTGCAGAAAAAGAGCATAAGGACAAGAAGATGTATTACAAGATATTCAGGGTGCTGATGATTTGTAGTTTTGTATTCCCTTTTTTGGGTTCCTGGTACAGAGCCTTTGAAGGAGCGCCTAACGCGTTTTCCGCACTTCGTTTCTTTGTGAGTGTTACTATACTTCTTGGGATATCTTTTACAGCTATGTGGTTTGCCTACAGATTTAACCTGGGAAAGATACATGCAGACCTGAAACGACGGACCAAAACAATAGAGATCGCCTACATACTTCGCAAACAATACATGCATCGCAACGATGCCTACTACTTCTATATCAGTTCCCCTGATAAACTAAGCATACAAGTGACCAATGAAGACTATAACCGGCTGGATATAGGTGACGAGGTGAATATAGAGTATGCGACACATTCTAAATTATACCTGGGGTATTTTTAGTCTACAAGCCACGTCATATCTACAAAGGTAAACCCATATGTAGAATCATTTGGAACGATTGTGTAATCCAACCCGAATATCCTTGAGTGCGCATACGACTGGCCCTTTACTCTCCTATAATTTGCCATGTCCTCATTGCCTGAAATATCCATCCATACCATAGCACACACTGCCTTAGCATGTGCTTCCACTTTCATATATTCCCGGCCTTCCTTTTCATCATAACCTGCATGATAAAATGTAGCATCGTCTTTCTGTTCTTTCAGTACTTTAGCAAGTTCATTATTATAAGCTACACTTCCGGGAGCATTCTTTTCGAATATCGGGTTCTGGTTGTCGCAAGGAGGATTTTCTATATCGCAAGCGGTGAAGAAGATAGAGGCAGAAAAAAGGATAAGTGATCTCATATGGTGGTTGTTTAATGCCATCATTAACGATAAAAGATAATATTAATTGTGCAGCAAAGAAAATATCAGGCTTTTTGTAACTTTTCATCGGGTTGTGCAATTAATATGTATCACAACCGTTTATTTTGCTTTATGAGACTCTTTTCTACCCTCGTTTTATCTGTGTTGTCGTTCAGTGCTTTTGGTCAGCAGGGCTACTGGCAGCAAAAAGTTGATACCCGCATAGAGGTGGGCCTTGATGACAAGGAACATGTCCTCAATGGTGATATAAGTATGGAGTACACCAATAACTCCCCTGATACACTCACTTATATATACATACATCTTTGGCCCAATGCCTATTCACACGACCGTACCAACTATGCGGAGCAAATGGCTGAAAACGGCGAAACCGATTTTTACTATTCAAAGTCGGCTAAGCGAGGCAATATATCAGAGCTGTCATTTAAAGTGAATGATAAGCCCGTAGAGTATTTTTCGTCGAGGAACATCCCTGATGTAGCGCGTATCGATCTGCCGCAACCTTTACTTCCCGGAGCAAAGTTGAAAATAGAAACGCCGTTCAAAGTAAAGATCCCCGAAGTGACCTCCCGCCTTGGTCATACAAAGCAGGCTTACTTTATATCACAGTGGTTTCCGAAGCCTGCGGTATATGACAAGAAAGGCTGGCATCCTTTGCCATACCTGAACTATGGAGAGTTCTATAGCGAAGTAGGTAGTTATGATGTACGTATTACCTTGCCGAAGAACTATGTAGTAATGGCAACAGGTAATTGCATGGACGAATCTGAAAACGCATGGCTGGATGAATTGTCGAAAAAAGAATTTCCATCAGACACACTTTACAAGAAAAGTTGGCCTGCAAGTAGTGCGGAAACAAAGACCCTCCATTTTCATGAGGATAATGTGCATGACTTTGCCTGGTTTGCAGATAAGCGCTGGGTAGTAAGAAAAGATACCGTTGTAAGCCCGGGTAGTGGTGAACTTGTTACCTGCTACGCTGCATTCCTGCCTGAGTCGCAGAAACAATGGAGACATGGAACTGAATATTTGAGGAAAACTATTAAGTCTTATGGTTCTCTTGTAGGTGCCTATCCATATAAAACCATCAAAGCGATAGAAGGCGATATGCACGCAGGTGGCGGCATGGAATATCCTACTGTAACAGTTATAGACAGGGATGCACGATACATGTTGAAGACCGTAATCATACATGAAGCCGGGCACAACTGGTTTTATGGCATACTGGCTACAAATGAAAGAGACCATGCCTGGATGGATGAAGGTTTGAACAGTTTTTATGAACAACGCACGTTACGGGACTATGATCTGTATGATACTGTTCAGAAGGTGAATGACACAGGCCGGTACCTCGTTATCACCAGCCCGGTGCGGCCCGAGTCAATAGTATATTTTCATGAAACAGGTGTTCATACAGACCAGGCACTGGAGCAAACTTCTGCTAATTTCACCGAGATCAACTACGGCATAGATGTGTATTACAAAACTGCTTTAATGTTACATTGGCTGGAAGCCTACATGGGAGAGGAGAACTATAAAGCTGGGATGCAGGATTACTATAACACCTGGAAACATAAACATCCATACCCCGAAGATTTTAAAGCCAGCATGGCAAAGCACACTGATAAGAATATCGATTGGTTCTTTACTGATGTGTTGACCACAGATAACAGGATAGACTATAAAATAAAGAATGTAGATAATAATGAGGTGACTGTAAGGAATAAGAGTGGTTTTGCAGCACCTGTGTATGTGTCGGCATATAGGGGTGATAGTGTAGTAGCAAATGTGTGGTCAGCTCCTTTTGAAGGTACAACGACGTTACAACTCCCTGATAGTGCGGAAGGTTGGACAAAACTGAGAATTGGTAGTAATGTTCCCGACGCTAAACATCAGAATAGTATATATCGACGTTCGGGTTTGTCACATCGCGGTGGACTGGCACTGAAGCCTTTTGCCGGGTTTGGCTATGGTGAGCGATATAAAACCTTTATACTGCCTGCGATAGGGTATAACTATTACGATGGCTTTGAGCTTGGACTGGTATTTCACAACCTGACGATACCGGAGAATAGGTTCCGCTATGTGCTGGCACCTATGTATGGTTTTAAATCGGAGTCATTTGTTGGCGCAGGGTCTGTAGGTTATAGCTGGTTCCCGGAGAACCTGTTCAAAGAGATCACTTTGCAAGTAGATGGCAAGACTTTCAACTACAACACTACTTCGCAGAATATTCCGGATGCGTTGAATGCCCGCTTTATAAAAATAGCGCCGTCACTTAGTTTCAGGTTCAATGAACACGACTTGCGGAGTCCTGTTACCAAGACGCTTACGCTGAAAGGTTATGGTATCCAGGAAGATTATTACCAGTTCAATCTTGATGTATCGGATAGTTTATACAAGCCATCTATTCTGCAACAGCAAAAGATGTATGGACTTGTTCGCTACACTCACCAGAATGAGCGAACCTTCAATCCATTCAGCTATGGTGCAGAGGCGCAGTTCAACGAAGATTTCGTAAAGATCGCATTGGAGGGTAAACTGCGTATTGAATATTTTAAGAAAAACAAAGCGCTGCATATAAGAGCATTCGCGGGTAAATTCATTACAATGAATCCTACGCCTGACATCAGCAGGTATTACCTGAATAGTACCTATACAGGAGATAAAGATTATCTCTACGACGGCACATACTTTGGCCGGAGCGAACAGACCGGGGCAGGAGTACACCAGATATCTATGCTGGAAGGTGGCTTTAAGGTACCGACACCTTTGTATGCGTCACAGATAGGCAGGTCGGATAATTTCCTGGCAGCATTAAATCTTTCTACTGATCTGCCTTTGGGTAAACTGCCTTTGCGCTTGTTCCTTGACGTTGGTACATTCTCCAATGCAGGCAAACTTAACCCGAGCGGGCAAAAGGTACTCTATGATGCGGGTTTTGAGATAGCACTGCCTTACGACATAATATCGGTTTACTTTCCTGTAGTGCTGAGTAAAGATTTTAAAGACTACATGAATACCATGTATGCCGGAAAGGTATTTGGTAATAGCATTTCTTTCCGTGTTGACCTGCATAAGATCAACTGGATGAAGGCGAGAAATGCGCTGAAGGTATTAGGATTGTAATAAGTTACGGACCATATAAATGCACAAAAGAATGCGCCTCACGGTATCGTGAGGCGCATTCTTTATATAAGATGTTACAGTATTATGCCTGAGCCTTAGCCTTAGGAGCTTTGGTAGCAACTGCTTGTTTCTTTTCCTGGATACGAGCTGATTTACCGCTACGTTCGCGTTGGTAGTACAGTTTCGCACGGCGAACACGGCCTTTCTTGTTCAATACGATTGAATCAATGTTCGGTGACATGATAGGGAAGATACGCTCAACACCTACACCGTCAGATATCTTACGAACAGTGAAAGTTTGAGTAGCACCGCGGCCCTGGCGTTTGATCACGTCTCCTTTGAAAGACTGGATACGTTCTTTAGCGCCCTCTACAATTTTATAGTTAACCGTGATGTTATCACCGGCCTTAAATTTTGGAAAATCTTTATTCCCTGTCAGTTGCTCGTGTACAAAAGCTACGGCGTTCATTATTACTATGATTTTGGGTCTGCAAAGGTAAGCGATAAATTATTTATTGCAAAAAAAATATCCGGCTATTATTTGCTACTTATCAACATTTTCGTCATTTAACAGCTCAGGGCGTCTTTCAGCTGTTCTTTTCAGCGATTGCTCGTGTCTCCAGGCGTCTACTTTCTTAGGGTCACCGCAAAGCAGTATTTCAGGCACCTTCCAGCCCCTGAAGTCGGCCGGGCGTGTATATACAGGCGGAGCCAGTAATCCGTCCTGGAAGGAGTCAAATAGGGCCGAGGTCTCATCATTCAGCACGCCAGGTAACAACCTGCCTATGGCATCTACTACTACGGCAGCGGCCAGTTCCCCGCCGCTGAGTACATAATCGCCTATAGATATCTCCATGGTTACGAAATGTTCCCTGATACGCTCATCTATTCCTTTGTAATGCCCGCAAATAAACATGAGGTTCTCCTTCATGGAGAGCGTATTGGCCGTTTTTTGCTCAAAACGCGGCCCGTCAGGCGTCATGTATATTATTTCGTCATATTTTCGTTCTTCCTGGAGCTTTTCTATCAGTATGGCCAGCGGCTCGGGCATCATCACCATTCCTGCGCCTCCGCCAAACTGGTAGTCGTCTACCTGAGCCTGCTTATATGGGGTATGATCGCGGAGGTTATGCACCTGCACGTCAAGCAATCCTTTGGCCTGCGCCCTCTTCATTATGGAATGAGAGAACGGGCTCGTAAGCAAGTCAGGAACAACGGTTATTATATCTATACGCATTTAAAAGTCAAAATTCAAAAGTCAAAAAGATAATGGGGGTAGAAAGTTAAAAGGGTAAAAGGAGCCGTGGCTGATCCAATAAATCCTTTTAAAATCCGGGTTCAACCTGTATAAACCTCGAGTAGACCATCCGGCAAATTTACCTGCATTTTTTTCTTCTTCAGGTCGACACCATCTATTGTTTGCTCTATCAATGGTATCAATACTTCAGAATCCTTATAGGTGAGTTGTGCCAGCCATTGGTTAGCAGTGAGCATTATGTCGTCAATTATTCCAAGTTTGCCATGCTTCCTGTCTGTTACTTCGAATCCTATCCAAAGCAGGGGAGAATCGGCAGCTTTGTCGGCCAGTATTTCTTCCTGTGCGTACACATTCTTGCCTATGAACTTCTTCGCCTGCTCCATCTGGTCCACTTCTTCCAGGTTCACTATGTACTCTTCATGATTGGTAGCTTTGAATTCTTCAATAAAGTATGGGATATAACTTTCTTTATTTAGTTCTATAAAGAGCGGCATTTCTTTTTTCAACCAATCTGAGTGTCCTATTACGTGCGTCATTACCACGGCACCCTGCAGGCCATGTGTGGCAACTATTTTCCCGACTCTTATCATTATTCTATTACTAGTTTTCCTTTTGCGGCAATGCCTTCATTGCTGTGAACCTTGTAAAAGTAGATCCCGCTGTTAAGGCCGTTCCTGTTAATAGTGGTGCTGTTGCTATTTACTTCCTGTTGCATCACTACCTGGCCTAAAGCATTGGTGAGTATGAGTTTGGTGCCGGGAACAACATTGTCCATTAAGAGTGTTGTCCTTTCACTGAATGGATTTGGAGCCCAACGCACGATGTTATTCTCACGTGATGTATTACCTACAGATACAGGGAACATTTTCAGTATCGTCATCTGTTGGCCGTTGTCCTCAAAATGAGCTACGGGTAACAGAGCATCGGTAGTGTACCATGTATAACTGGTCCGTCCTACCATGTTGGCACCTACTAAAAAGCTATCCACATTTTTAATACGGGCAACATTGTGAAATTCATAGAAGTTGGTGATGAGCGTACCATAACCGTCATAATACCTTCTTATGGTTCCTGAAGTTGTTAAGCTCTGCCAGGTATCCACCAGGCTGTCACCATAGTTCATCGGGAAATCCCAAAGCATCTTCTTATCAGTGGTATATTTATTTGCTGCCGGAGCGCCCATATTCTCGCCGTATATTTCTACATAGTTGCCGAAGTCTGTATAGTATGTATAGGTAGTATCGCCTGATATCCTTTTCCGGGCAACAAGGTTGCAGGTAATAAAGTCATCTGCAAATTCAGTGTTCGCGACTTCTGTATATTCCAGGTAACCGAGAAAGTTAAAGGTGGACTGAAAGCCAAAGTCCCACTCAACCCCGGCACCGCCAGTGCCGGCACTTGTAATATTAGTGCCCAGATACATAGGGGCTGAAAAGCCAATGTCCGGTAATTGCCCGTTGAGGACCGGCTGTGCGAAACTGTTAGTTCCAGCCAGTAATACCAGGGATACGATAGTTTTTATTGGTAATCTCATAGTTATCAATTTCAGGTTAATATGATCCTGTGTTAGAGATACAAAGTTCGTATTCTTTATACAATGTTTTTAAAATAACTTCCGATTTATACCATAAGAAATGATAAAATCCTATCTTGGGGACACTAAAAGAGCCAATATGAAACAAATAATTACATGTCTTGCCGTTGTGGCGTTTTCTTTTGCAGGCTATTCAGCAAGTGCACAGAGCGCTAACGGGGTATCTGCTAATGACAAAGTATTGCTGAAGGGCGAACAAGTGATAATGAAAGATGGTAAAACCATCCTGGTTACTAATGGTAAAGAAATAGCCCTGCAAGGAAACGTGGTGACCGGTAATGGTGACCTGGTGAAAGCAGACGGAACCGTTGTATTGAGTTCAGGCGTTGCTACCAAAATGAAAGAAGGACAAGTAATAATTGCAGAAAGTAAAATAGAAGCTACTCCCGCAAAATAGCCGGAAGTAAAATATTATAGTAAAAAGTCCGGCCCATTTTGGGCCGGACTTTTCTTTTAGCCCTTTAGTTTTTGCACAAGGGCTATATATTCTTTCATACAATCTTCTTTTGATTTGCCCTTTTGTTGTGCCCATGCCTGATATTTGGCCTTACCAATGATATCAAATGGATTAGATGGAGGGTCGATATTTACATCACCTACTTTCGATTGCTTATGCAGCGAGTACAACTGAAGGAGTATATCATTTGATGGCCTTGAACTAAGGTTGTTCACGTCTATTTCCGCTTGTTCAAATTCTTGTTGTAAATCCATGTTGTTTTATTTGGCCAATAAAAGTAATCATTATCTTCCCTTCCTGAACATATCCCTGTTCAGCATATAGTGTAAGGACATATAAAAGTAAGGGACGAATGCATGACCTGTAAGGGCGCTTTCGGTGATGTAACTGTTCCCGTTTGCCTCGGTAATATCCAGGAAGTAGTTGTTCCTGTTGGTCACAAAATACCAGTATTGAACATTCACGCCCACGCTGATATATATGTTGTTGTTCATCGTATTGCCAACAACATACTCAAAGCCCAGGTTGATGGCAGGATAGCGTTTATCAATATTGGCCGATGAATCTATTTTGGCTGTTATCTGGTTGCCATCCCGCCCGCTAACGACAAGTCCCTTGTTCTTTAGCTGCACCACACCAATTCCACCGTAGATATATAGCTGGCTGTAATCCTCATAATGGATCACAAAGTTGCCGCTGAGCATAAGGTTCTGATAGTTGAGTTCCATTACGGCTACATTCTTGCCTAGTTCCCTGAGCGGAAGCTTTGTTCTGCCGAAGGCGTAATGAAGGGTAGGGAAAAACTGTGTATCCTCCGGCTTGTAGCTGAGGCCTAAGCGCACTCCGGGTGTCAATTGGTTGTAGAGTAGTTTGCTGTTGTATTGGTTGGTCATGAACGGATAGCCCAGTTCAAGGTTTGCAGAAACCTCTACCTGACCGAAAAGAGTGGTAGTGGTAAGTACGAACAATGATATGATTACCACTAATAGCCTCAATAGGAAACGGTTTGGTACAAGAACGCCGCAGAAGGCGATTTATTTCATCTTATCAACTTCATCCTGCTTATTCAGGGTAATGTATTCTCTTTTCTTCCTGAGTCTTATATTCAGACCTTCTACCAGCAAAGAGAAGGCAAGGCAGGAGTATATGATGCTCTTGCTGATTTCCTGGTGAATACCATCGGCTACCAATACTACTCCTATCACCACAAGGAAGCTGAGTGCCAGCATTTGCAGTGTAGGTTGTGAGTTAATGATACGTGTAATTTTTCCCGCGAACGCCATCATGATCAGTATAGAGATAACCACGGCTATGATCATCGTTATTACGTTCTCCACCAATCCGATCGCTGTAAGTATAGAGTCGAAGGAGAATACGGCGTCTACCAGCACTATTTGTATTATCGCAGCACCATAGCTATATGCTTTTTTTACACTTTTTTCGTCATCGTGATCGGGCTTTTGCAATTTATAGTGTATCTCCAGTGTGCTTTTGAATATCAGGAATATACCTCCGGCTATCAGTATCAGGTCTTTAATACTGATGCCGATTTCCGTGCTTTTTAAAACTGTCATCGCAGGTATGGTAAACAATGGTTCCTTCAGACTGATAATCCAGTTGATAGTGAGTAACAATCCTACACGGAAGCACATAGCCAGCAGCAAACCGATGTTTCTCGCTTTGCGTTGTTGGTTCTGCGGAAGCTTGTCAGCTACGATTGAGATGAAGATTATATTATCTACACCCAATACTATCTCCAGGAAAGTAAGTGTGAGTAAACTTACCCAAACGGACGGATCGGCGAAATCAGGAAATATCATAAGTGCATATTGTTCAGCTAATATCGGATATTAAGTGTTACCAGCCATGCGGCAAGATGAATTGATAAAAACTATGCCTGTTTATTAGCTATGTAAATCGTGTAAATGATTGGTTTTCTTCGTGTTTGATATTACGGCTGTATTTATAGGCTTGTTTATATCATTAAACTCATGAGTTATCACTATCTTCCATACGGTAACTACCGCTTCATACTATTCATCACATAGCGGTTTCTATTGTGTAACACACTTTCCCGTTTATATTATTTTCGCTGATGCGTTCAATCGGGAGATACAAAAACCAGTTTTGTTATGGTTAATGTAGGTTTACTGGGCTTCGGTAAAACAGGTAAGGTAATAGCAGGAGAATTGATCAATGAACCTGACATCAATTTAAAATGGGTGGTCAGGCGTTCCCATTCTGAAGAGGGTGAGTATGCCGGACAGCTACTGGGCCTGCATAAAGATGAAGGAGAAATAATCTCCGCTGAAGGGTTAAATTATGCAGATTTCTTTAAGGAGCATCCTGTAGATATAGTAGTGGATTTTTCACATTACAGTACTATTGATGACTATTTTGAAGCAATAAAGGAAAGTAAACAAGGCCTGATATCTGCCATATCCAATTATCCCGATACAGGAATACAGAAGATAGAGGAATTGTCAAAAACTGCACGTGTGTTGTACTCTCCGAATATCACACTCGGTGTCAACTTTCTCATCGTAATCTCTGAAGTGCTGCAAAAGATAGCTCCGTGGGCTGATATCGAGATAATAGAAGAACATTTTAGGAACAAGCCTGAAGTTTCAGGTACGGCGCTTAGGATAGCCAATGTGCTGGGACTGGATCACCAAACGCACGTTAACTCGATCCGTATTGGCGGTATCGTAGGGAAACATGAAGTGATCTTTGGCCTTCCAAACCAGACTATCCGATTAACACACGAAACCAGCAACAGGGCGGCTTTCGGACAGGGAATAATATTCGGCATTAAATACCTGCGAGAGAAGGTCGCCGGGCTTTACAGCATGGACCAGATAATAAAGGAGAAGTTCGTAGGCAGCTTCAACGAAGGCTCGCTCATTTCCGGGGCCAACTAGAACATCTTTAGTTAAGCGATGCTTTTTTCGGTTTGAAGAACAGGGCTTTGTCGGATATGCTAATGATCACCATTGCAAACAGCGATAACAGGATGAGCAGCGCTGCTTCAAACTCAAATAGCATATTGGTATTCCCTACAATGCTTTTCGACTGTTTCTGAATATTATTGCTTTCACCTATTTGTATGTTATTCAATGCGCTGAGTGAAGCTATTACCTTATTGAACGCTTTATCGTATTCAGGGGTGTTGTATCCTGCAGATGCATAGTGCGTATTATATCCTTCGAGCGATGTTTTGAATTCCGACCATGCTTTCTTTTCATTTACAGTTAAGTAAGTGCTTTCATAGTTTTTGATCAGCAGGGCGATAGATTCGTCGTGGGTGGCTGTTTGTGGTGTGGTGTTCGTAGCGTGTTCCTGCGCGAGTCTTTTTTGATATAAATGATTGCTGATCTCAAAGATGTAAGTGGCCGGCATCAGCCTGTCCTGGTGTATAGACGAAACAGACCTATCCAGGTCGGAAACGCTCACGCGGTTGCTCATCTGCGCAAAGACAACTATCAGTATAATGATGAAGAGAATAGCGGTCGCTTTTACCTTATGCTTGATATGATATGCCCATTTCATAAGTATGATTTTTAGCTTCCAGTAATTTACGACTTTTTAAGCACCTTCTCTTAATAGCCATATAGATTGTCATACTATATAATAATATAGATGCTATAGCGTTATTGTTCAAAACCAATTTTCATGAAAATCACCATTTTATCATCATTTATTGTGTTAGGCAGCCTCCATGCAGGTGCCCAGGAGACCGACAATGCGGTGGTCACACCCAAATATGCTATCAAGGTCTATAATTCATTCGGTTATCAGAATTCCGTTAGATATAACGGAGTAGGCCCTGGATCGACTACTCACAGGTTAAAGGACATGACCCTTTTGAAACCATCTATAGCCTTTATGTGGAATGACAAGAAAGGTAACTCGCGTGAAATAGAATTATCGTCTTTCAGCATCAACAGGAGGGACGATAGGAGTTACAGGGGTAATGTAAGTATTATCGGAATGAAGATAATGACAACTGATATCTCATTGCGGTATGAAAGCATCATCAACTTTGCTAAGAAGAAAGACTGGAAATTAAAACCATCATTAGGTACCGGTCTCAATCCGTATGTACTGGTTGACAGGTACGTACCGTACACTTCAACCAGTTACCCGCGGACAGACCAGCGTTATGGTTTGCGGGCATACGTGGCACCCAGGTTGAACTACAATGTCTCTAAAAGAGTGTTCATTGATTTGAATATCCCGATAACAGTCGCCACCATGGAGTTTGCGCATCAAAAGGATCTTGCACCTGTTTTAGGAGGAAATGCCAGCTACGGAACGGCCAACTTCGAAGCCTTCCCCATGCAGGTCTCTGCAAGGTTAGGTGTGGGTATCAGGCTGTAATGGTTCGTTTACCATTCGTCGTTGCTGTCATAGCGCCTGCCGGAGCCAAATTGTATCAGGTTGGTCAGGCCAATGCGTACGGCAAATGATGGTTTGCTCTTGTAGCTGTCCCAGGACTGTACAAAGTCAACACGGAATAAGCGCAGCATTTTGTAACCTATGTTATCAATACTTACGAACGCCTCCGTGTAGTAATTGCCATTATTAGCATAGAAAGTATTTGTACCAAGGATAAGATACCATTGAAGCTGACGCATCAGTGGTATTTTATTTGTCAGCAATCCTTTCAGTGAGTATTCTATATGCGCTTCTCCGTAGATGCTCTCAGTATTGCTGTGTGTGTAGTAAGGAAGATTTTGAAAACTACGCAGATAAGTGGATGCCAGTATTATCTGGTTTCCATTCAGGTGCATCATGTCAGGACTGCCAACTACTTTGCTGTTGATAAATCCACCTGCTGCTATATTGTATGAGAGGCTGCCCATTAACTTCATCCTGAATTGGTCGGAAATACCTACACGCCATTTGTCGAAGTCTACATCACTCCCCAGGATACCGTAAATGCCCTTTTCGTAGTTGGCACTGAACGTTGGCCACCTGCTGCCATTGGCCACCTTATAATCCGGGTAGAGGGTATAAGTATAACCGGGTTTATAAATGATACCTGCCTTTACCAAAGCAGCCTGGTGCGTGGTCCATAAGGCTGTTTTCAGTTGAGCAGGCGTATTGTCTGTAAAGGGTTGCACCTCCGTACCTGCCCACGAGTAGAAGTTGGTATTTGTCAATTGATATCGCTCCTGGAAAGACGCACGTACATTCCACCTTAAGCCATTGCCATGGTTCTTACTGAAGTATAGAGTGCCCTGCATGCGCTCATAGAGCTTCATGTGGTTCTTCTGGTAGAAGAGCGTTGAGAATACATTGTATATGGGGTCAATTGGGTTGTCAGGATTGTACTGAAATACATAGCTTCCGCCATCAACGCCTATTTGCCAGTTTTTGCCGCGCCAGTATTTATCATTCTGACGATAGCTGATTCCGCCAATTGCATTAAAGTGCTGGTTGCTTACTCCATAACGGGTTGCTACTTTCACTTCGAGGATTTTACCCGTATCTATTGTATGGTCCCAGTAGAGGCGGGGAGAGATATTAATGCCTTCTACGGTATTGTAGTTCACCATGCCATCCGAACCGGGTAAGAAGCCGATAATGGGATTGATGGAAAAAGTATGCTTGTATTCCTTCGTGCGATATGAATATCCGCTTAGTATCAATTCCGTAGGTTGAAATTTGTTATGCTTTCTTCTCATCGAGTCGAGATACACAGGGTCACTCCATTTAGCATTCATGCTGTCTTTTACCACATAGTCCTTCACTTCATCTTCTGCAAGGGGTATAGGTCTCTGATCTGTCCAGTAAGTGCTGTCTTTCTTATTCGCATCCTTGTCGTAGCTACTGGTGATCTTGTTGTTGAAAATACTGTCCGGTATTGGTTGGTTTACTTTCTGGTTGTCATATACGGTCACAAAGTAACCACCAATGTTAAAACCGAATATACTCAGCGTAGGGTATAACACCTGGCTCTTTACTACCCATACATCTTTTTCCAGTGGAAGAAAGCCCTGCTCTATTCGTAATGTATCAAGGAAGTCCAGTGCATTCTTTTTAGTCGCCAGCAGGTTAAGGCTATGTATCGCCCAGTCGTCACTGGAGATATACATTGTTCCTTCAAAGAGCGGTTCATACAGCCTTTTGGGTGTTACTTTTATTTTATTGATAGTATATCCATTCTCTTTGAATTCACCCTCATATATATACTTGTAGTAGTTGAGCGCATTCTCGCTGATAGGTGAAACAAAACCGCGTGGGTTCACATTGTCTATGATGTTGATGTTGTTCTCGTAGAATGTGATAACAGATGGCATCTGCGAAAAGCCCAACCCATTGGGGCTGCCGCTTTCTTTTACGGAGCGGATAACGGTGCGCTCTTTATCTCCCTGTGAATAGTAATCTGCTTTTTCCTCGCAGAGGTATATCACAGCTTTACCATTGCTGTCCATGCCCATATCCTCTCTTATTTCCTTTTCAGCATTCTTACCGGCCACTACTTTTAGTGTTCCATCAAATTTTAGCGCCCTATTTCTCAGTACTCCCTTTAGGTATATAGAGGTCTGGAAAGATTTTACCTGCTGCAGGTGAAACTTCCTTCTTTTAATAGCCTGGCGGATGATATAGTAGGCAGGATCCTCATCCTTTATGGTTACTTCTTTCATCTCCAATGCCTGGTCTTTCAGCACAAAGGTCTTCTGTATGGTTTCATTATTCTTTATGGTAACACTATGTACAGTCTGCTTGTAACCCATATACTGCGCTGTAAGCTGGTAGGTGCCCGCATTCAGGTGGAGCTCATACTCGCCGTTGGCATTGGCGCTGGTGCCTATGGTGCTGCCTTTAACAAACACAATGGCAAACGGCAATATTTCGCCTTTGTCATCTGTTACCTTGCCCTTTACAATGCCGGCATATGTAGCTACGGGGAATGATATAGTTAATAGAATAAGGGTAAGTATCCTTAGCATACAGTTTATTTAAATATCCAAATATCCAATCGAACGGGAGGTTGCCCGTTATTGGTATATCGTATAAAGTAGTGAAAAGTTACAATTTTAGAAAAGGCCGTTTATCTGGGCGTCTATACGGCGTACCACTTCTGCAAAGTCTTCTTCGTTCTCTGCAAAATTGCTGTTGTCTATGTCTATCACCATCAGCGGACCGTCTTTATAGCCGTCTATCCACTTGTTGTAGAATTCATTCAGCCTCTTGAGGTAATCCAGGCGGATGTTTTCCTCATATTCCCTGCCTCTTTTCTGGATCTGGTCAACCAGCTTAGGGATAGATGCTTTTACATATATCAGCAGGTCAGGAGGGGTGACCATACGTTTTAATGTGCCGAAGAAGTTGGCATAGTTCTCAAAGTCACGTTTGGTCATCAGCCCCATCTCATATAGGTTGGGTGCAAAGATGTGTGCATCCTCATATATGGTACGGTCTTGGATAACAGTCTTGTTGCTATTCTTAATGTCGATTAGATTGGCAAGGCGGCTATTCAGGAAATACACCTGCAGGTTGAAACTCCAGCGCTGCATGTCTTCATAAAAGTCAACCAGGTAGGGATTATGCTCTACGTCTTCAAAATGGGGCATCCATTTATAGTGCTTGGCCAGCATAGTAGTGAGGGTGGTTTTCCCCGCGCCTATGTTCCCGGCTACGGCAATATGTTTTAGTGCAGACTTTGGAGGCATATCTTCAATTGACTATGGTACAATATAATACAGTAGGAGGTAAAAGTCCAGCCGATTAACAAAAATGGGTAATTCTTCTCTAATAATAGTTGATGCCAATCAATTTGCGGGCTTCGGAGATGGTTTTAGAGGCACTTTCCCTCGCTTTCTCCGCTCCCTGCTTTAATATCCGTTGTATTTGCGCTTCATCCTGTTGCAATTCCGCTGCACGTTCCCTTATAGGGCGCACGAAGGCTACCATGTCTTCCGCCAACTGTTTTTTCATATCTCCGTAGCGTATTGTGCAATTATTGTAGGCACTTCTATAAGTATCCACAGTTGCAGGATTTGATACCAGGTGCATCAGCAGGAATACATTCTGTATAAAGTCCGGCATTTCACTGTTCGGCTCGGTAGGGCCTGAATCGGTTTTCGCCTTCATTACTTTCTTGCGAATAGTATCATCATCATCGGCTAAGTAGAGGGTCGCATTGATATTTTCACTCTTGCTCATTTTACCGGCACCGTCAAGGCTCGGTATCTTAACCAGCTCAGAGCCAAAGTTGAATGGTACGGGTTCGGGGAACAGTTCACCATAACGGCTATTGAATCTATGAGCGAAATTGCGCGCCATTTCCAGGTGTTGTTCCTGGTCTTTACCTACGGGAACTTTGACTGCTCGGTGTATCATTATATCAGCCGCCATCAGTACAGGGTAGGTGAGGAGGCCGGCATTTACATTCTCGGGTTGCTGACGGACTTTATCTTTAAAAGTGGGGACTTTTTCCAGTTCGCCTTTATAGGCCATCATGTTGAGCATCAGGTATAGCTCGGGTATCTCCGGTAGATCGCTTTGTGCGTACAATGCTACTTTTTCAGGGTCCAGTCCGCTCGCTACATTTTCTGCTACTACACGGAAAACATTTGCTTTCAGGTCTTTTGGGTCAGGGTGAGTAGTAAGGGAGTGATAATCGGCTACAAAGAAGTAGCAATTGTGGCTGTCCTGCATCTTCACATAGTTCTGCATGGCACCGAAGTAATTCCCTAAATGTAGATATCCCGTGGAGCGGATGCCGCTCACTACTATTTCCTTACTCATAACTGGGGGCAAGATACAAAGGGATAGGCTTTTTGTGAAAACAAAATCCCGGGCTTATCCCGGGATTTGTTTTTCGTTGTGATAAGTAATGCTATTGTTTTAAGAATTTGTGAGTCACCGTACCTCTGGCAGTCTGCAACTTATAGCAATACATGCCCTGTGGCAATCTTTGTATATCTATTTTTGTGTTTTGTTTGCCCGGGTTGGCAGTAACTATACGTTCTTTTATTACTGCCTGGCCCAACATATCGGTTATTATATACTCAGCCTCATTTCCTGCCGGGTAATTGAAAGAGACATTCAATTCATTGTTTGCAGGATTAGGATATAGTTTCACTTGCGTTTGTTCAGCAAAAGAAGATGTTATAGAAGAAGGGTCAGTTGTATCCGCCGTGAATCGCACTTTCAGGTACGGGCGGTTGGCTTCTGCTGTATCATCTGAGCTATACGTGTAAAACATGATACAGGCGTTATTGCATCCAATGGTGGTAGAGTAAAGCGCAAATCCATAATTTGGAATTGTTCCCGACTTCCAGAGATTATACATATTGGTGATATTATATTCTCTTGTCGCAGCGGTATCAGGGAATGAGATTGTTATAGGGCCGTAGAATGCTGTATCAAAAGCAGGCCTGTTGCCATAGGTTACATCTTGTTCATACCACTCCTGTGTTATTGCAGCAAAATAAAAGTCGGCGGTGCAATTGGACAGACAATAATTGATCTGATCCAGGTGTTTGAATCCGACAAATACTGAATCCACAGTATCAGGTAAAGTTGTCAGGTCAAATTGCATAAATGATTGCATGTGTGTCTGGTTGCAATTGCTGATGGGCGTTACTTCAATTGCGCTTGAATTCCCATAGTTTGTGGTGGTATATGTCTCGTGAACAAAAACGTCTTTTCCGCCGTTTATGCCACCTTGGTCCGTGCTATCATTCAAACCCGGCCCGGGTCTGAAAATGATCGTGCTGTCAAGTTGCGCACTCGCACACAGTGATGACAACAGTAATATCAACATTGGGTAAAATTTCTTTTTCATAAGTTTTTTCCATTTTGGACAAACTTATTATAGCTGTTATTATTCTTTTATGATGATGGTCAGTTCTCTATGTGACTATCGTCATCAGGACTACATTACAGTGTATGAAATATTGCGTTAGCCCGGCGCAAGCCGGGGGGGCGATGCAATAGACAAATGGAGTAATCAGGGAAACGTGGTATGGTGCAGACCGGCTTTACATTAGCCATCTGATTAAGGCTACTAGTAAGAAGTGATTTTCTTTACCATCCACAGAATTCATGCCCACTTTTGTTGCTCCGGCTATTTGTGCGGTGAACATTGCTGCTTCACCCGAAACAGCTATTTTCCCTTTGCCATAGTTCATAATCGCTAATTGCGATCTCCCCTCCGCCGGAAGTGCGGTGACGTTCTTATCAAATACCCAGGCTTCTTCAGGTATTAATATGGTATACCTGCTATCAAAAGTGATAATGGATGTAGCTTTAGAAGGTATATCAAATGCCTGCCCGGTAAATGTAGCAACACTGTCAATGTCAGGGATTGATAAAGCTCGCGGATTGAATGTTTTTGAAGCGGTGGTAAATATATCAGGGCCATTGTCCTTGCTTGTATCTCTTACGAAAGAATTGTAAAAGATAAACCCAAAGCTTTTGGCAAGGTCTTTCGCTGCACCCGCAAATGGCATATGGTCTGATATAAGAAAAAGAGAACCGCCATTTTTTACCCAGCTGTTCAGTGCTATTATTTCATCTTTGGTGAATGCAGAAGGAGTGGGTGTTCTCCATTCGCGCAGATTCACCTCATTTATGGCATTTGCTATTACCAATATTTTTATTCCTTTCAAAGATCTATCGGTAAAAGTTTCACCGCTACTAGCTACAGTATAGCCGGAATGCGTCAAAACTTTCGCGAAAGGGGCGTATCTACCATTCAGCGTATGAAAATTATTATGGGCTTCATCTATTACTACCGTAGTACCGGCACCAACATTACTTGCTTTGGTAGGAGGTAAGTAAGTAGTGTCAGACACCTGCTGTGCTGATATCGTAGTGCTGAATAAAAGGATCAATACTGCGTTTATGAGTTGTTTCATGATATAGGTTTTAATAAAATAGCTCCTGTGTAGAAACACGAGAGCTGATTTTATATATGGATATTTAATTTTTTGCTATTGTAGCTTAAAAGATACCGGAAGAGTAAGAGATACTTTTACTCTTTTTCCTTTCATTTCACCGGGCTTCCATTTAGGCATATTGTTGATCACATCTAGTGCCGCATCTGATAAAGATTGATCCGGAGATCTCACTATCTTAGGATTGGTAACATTGCCCTCTTCGTCCACAACAAACTTTACCACAACACGCCCTTCTATTTTTTCTTTTTGCGCTTTCTTTGGGTATTTAATATTCTTTGCCATGTATTCCATGAGGTCGCTGCCAAATTCCGGTGCAACATCATACTCCAGTTCGTGAGGAGGCGCGTCCGGGTCTAACTTTTCGATTTTTAAACCTTTTCCGTAAAGCTTGTTTGCAATTTCGTCTTCTTTTAGTTCTTCATTTTTAGATTTTGCGGCTGAATCGCTGTCCTTTGTACATTGCACATACAGCATACTGGTTACCAGTAACAAGGATAGGGTAACAACTTTCATTTTTCCCGCGTGGGACTTGTTCTTTTGTAGCATCATAATTCTGCGTTTTATTGGATGATGAAAAAATGTGTGGGATAAGGAGAAGTGTTTGGTATGAAACAATTCGTTCAGCAGGGTGGTGCCATAGGTTTCCATATTGGTACCCGCTACCGCATCGGCCTGGAACTCGTGTACGGTCTTCAGTTCTTTCGCTATAAAGAACAGTATCACATTTGGCCATGCCACACATTGTATCAATCGCATCAACACAATATCGTAACTGTGCTTGTGGCGTACATGCGCTTCCTCATGGGCCAGCACAGCTGCATCTGCGTCCGTTGCAGGAATAAACACATAGCTGAACCAACTGCCCGGACCCATGCTGGTATTGCGTATGAGCCGGATGTCTCCCATTTTTTCAAAGGGGTGTCGCTTGATGAACATTGTTACATGTACCGCCTGTGCCAGGACGTAGCCCAACAAAAGGCAACTGATTGATATATACAGGATGGGCAATACCCCAATACTTGCTGCCTTGTCCGACAGATCAGTACTGACATTTACCACCGGAAGCATTGCCTCCGCTATCGTGGTGCTATTTTGTTCAAAAACAGGCATTGATATTAGTGGCAATACAAATGGCAGTACCATGTTCAGAAGCAGGTAAGCCCTGCTCCAGTTGTGATCGCTCCTGTTTTTCAGGAAGGCCAGATACACCAGGTATAATATGGCCGTGTATAAGGTTGCTTGAATTAAGTATATCATAGCATGTTGTTTCGTTTTTACAAATTGCTTAATTATGACTTCTAACAGCCATCGTAAAAAGGATAGATACGCGTAATGCCATCATTGTTCGCCTGTCCGTTATTCAATGAATTCGCATCCATCAGGAAAGCTTTCTTCATTTTTTTATCAAGTTCGGTAGGCATTTCAGGCACAAACGATATAGGTAAAGTAAAATACACCTTAACCTTCTTGCCATCTTTCTCACCAGGTATCCATACTGGCATTTTATTTACTGCCGCCAAGGCTGATTCAGAAAGAGATTTGTCCGGAGATTCCAACACTTGAGCATTTGTAACTTTTCCTTCTTCATCCACTATAAATTTCACTACTACTCGTCCGCCTATTTTGTTGGTTTTTGCCGCTTCCGGGTAGCGTATATTCTGCATCAGGAAGCCGGGAAGGTCTGAGGTGTAATAGAACCTGGGCATCTTATCAACCACTTTGTAAACACCGGTCGCATCCATTTTTTGTTCTTCAGGTTGTGTGGTTGTTGTTCGTGCCGACACCTCTTTTGTACATTGTATATATAGCATACCCGTCATCAATAGCATTGACAGGGTAACTACTTTCATTTTGCCTGCGTGGGACTTGTTCTTTTGCAACATCATAATTCTGCGTTTTATCGGGTGATGGAAAAAAGTATGTGATAGTGAAAAGTGTTTGGTGTAGAATAGCTCATTAAGTAGAGTAGTGTTGTAGGTTTCCTTATCCTTAGCAGCTACTGCATCCGCCTGGAACTCATGTACAGTTCTCAACTCTTTCATTATTAAGAACAGCAGCACATTCGGCCATGCTATGCACTGCAATAATCTTATGAATACTATATCGCAGCTATGTTTGTATTGTACATGGGCTTCTTCGTGCTTTAGAACGGCGTCATTTGCCTCAGTGTCAGGAATAAATACATAGTTGAACCAACTGCCCGGCCCCATGCCGGTGCTTCTTATAAGCCTGATCTTTCCTGTTCTTTCAGACGGGTTTCTTTTAATGAAACGCATTATCTGGAATGCCTGTGCTATAAAGTAACCCAATAGTACACTGCTGATGCCTATATATATAATAGGCAGTACGTTAATTTGCTTCGCCTGTTCCGATACTTGTGTGCCTATAGTTATGACCGGCAATACCACTTCTGATATCGCTACATTGTTTCGCTCAAAGATGGGCAGTGATATAAGCGGTAACACGAAAGGTAGTATCATGTTTAGCAGCAGATAAGCTCTGCTCCAGTGATGGTCGCTCCTGTTTTTAAGGAAGAGCAGGTAAACCATATATAGTATAGCCGTATAAAATGTAGCTTGAATAAGGTATATCATAGCATATTATTTATCTGCGTTCTTTTTGAGTTGTTTCAGTATGCTTTCCAGTTCTTCTATGCTGATGTCTTTTTCTCTCGCGAAAAAGGAGAGCATGTTGCTGTATGATCCCTCGAAGTATCCTTTCACGAATTGCTTCATGCTCCGCTTGCTGTAGTCCTCTTTCTTTACCAGCGGGAAATACCTGTTGGACTTACCGAAAGACTCATGATCAGCAAAACCTTTGTCCTCCAGGATCTTTACTATCGTGCTGGCTGTGTTATAATGCGGCTTTGGCTCAGGTAATGCGTCAACAATATCCTTTATAAAAGCGTGCTCCAGTTGCCACAGCACCTGCATTATTTCTTCCTCTGCTTTGGTTAATGGCTTGAATGTTTTCATTATATCAACTAATGTTTTAGTAAATCTACTAAGTATTTAGTTTATAAACTAATTTTTTAGTAGTAATTATTTTCTAGATTTATTCAGCCTTTCTATATAATGTAGGAAACCCTTAACAATATTGTATTTGTATATGTGGATCTCATGTTTTAGATTTGCCTAAAAATAAATTTAGATTGTGCGGTTTAACGACGACGACAGGTCCCTCAGCGATGTTCACGAGAGCATAGACCCCGCCACGAAGAAGAAATCATGGCGAAGGATAGCAGCCTTTTTCGGGCCTGCTTACCTGGTGAGTGTGGGGTATATGGATCCGGGTAATTGGGCTACCGACCTCCAGGGTGGTGCACAGTTCGGCTATGCGTTGATATGGGTGCTCCTTATGAGTAACCTCATGGCATTGCTGCTTCAATCACTTTCTGCAAGACTGGGAATAGTGCAGGGGCGTGACCTGGCGCAGTGTAACCGTGAAGCATACCCTCGCGGGGTGAATTTTGCTTTATATGTACTCGCCGAAATAGCCATAGCTGCCTGCGACCTTGCCGAAGTACTCGGTGTGGCCATCGGTCTGAACCTCCTTTTGGAAATACCTTTGATATGGGGCGTACTGATCACTTTTGCAGATACATTCATCCTGCTTTACCTGCAAAAGCTGGGTATGCGGAAGATGGAAGCTTTTATCATCACGCTGGTAGCGGTGGTGGGTGGTTGCTTCCTGGTCGAAATGTTTTTCGCAAAGCCTGATCTTGGTGAGATAGCTAAAGGATTTATCCCTTCCATTCCTAACAACGCCGCATTGTATATAGCTATCGGTATCATAGGTGCCACGGTAATGCCACACAACCTTTATCTTCACTCCGCCCTGGTGCAGACCCGGAAAATAAAGCGGGACGATGCCTCTATCAAGCGAAGCATAAAGCTGAATATACTGGATAGCACGATTGCCCTTAACATGGCCTTCTTTGTGAATGCAGCTATATTGATACTGGCAGCTTCAGCATTTTACTCCACGGGTAACCAGCACATAGCAACACTGAAAGATGCGCACGTATTGCTCTCTAATATCTTTAACAACGAATGGGCTTCACACCTTTTTGCCATCGCACTGATAGCGGCCGGGCAGAGCTCTACAGTAACCGGTACACTTGCAGGGCAAATAGTAATGGAAGGATACCTGCGCCTGCGCATCAATCCGCTGATGAGACGGCTACTTACCCGCTTGTTGGCTATCGTGCCTGCGGTGCTGGTATTGGCGATAATGGGTGAAGAAGAGGTCGATTCAATGCTCGTCTTTAGCCAGGTGCTGTTGAGTATGCAGCTGGCGTTTGCTGTTATTCCGCTCATTCATTTTTGCAGTGATAAGGAAAGGATGGGTAAATTTACCATAGGCATGAAAACAAAAGTGGTAGCATGGATCATTGCTTCCATTATCGTAGTACTAAATCTAAAGCTCGTGTATGAAAGTATCTTAGGATGGATGTCCGCTATTGAGAGCACATGGGCCAAAGCACTGATAATAATAGGTGCTTTAGGTTTTGTTGCCCTGCTGGTCATCACTATTGTATATCCATGGATAAGACGCAGAAGGGAAGCCGTGGCCTCTATACACAAACAAAGGCCGGTACCTGAATTGCAAACACTTAAGGGCACGGCTTTCAATAAAATAGCCCTCGCTTTAGATTTCAGTGAGAATGATGAGAGCGTGATGCGCTACGCCATACAGATGGCCAACCCGTCAACTGAGTTCATTCTCATACATGTAGTGGAAAGCGCCCCTGCGCGTATGCACGAAAAAAATGCAGCCGATCTTGAAACACGTTACGATCAATCAGGACTGGATGCATACCTGGCGCAATTCAGGAGTGCAGGGTTCTTAGCTACGGGTAAACTGGGCTTCAAGAACCGGGCAAAAGAAATCGCCCGCATCGTAAGCGAAACAGAAAGTGATCTGTTGATAGTAGGTAGCCACGGGCACAAGATGATGAAGGACTGGATATTTGGCGAGACCATCAACTCGGTGAGACATATGGTGAACGTACCTATTTTCATCGCCAGGTAAGTTTACTTATTTTTGAGAATGCATAAGATCAGAATATTCATCTGCCTGTTGATGCTGCCATTTTTAACGCAGGCGCAGAAAGCTATCACTCTTGGAACAAGCTATGAGATACAATCCACTCAATTGGGTGAGAAGAGGACGGTAAATATTTACCTGCCGGACGACTACTCTGATTCTACGAATAAGAAATATGATGTCATCTACCTCCTAGATGGTGGTGTGGACGAAGACTATATACATTTCTGCGGATTAGTGCAGTTCTTCTCATTTCCTTGGGTGAACGCCATACCGCAGTCTATAGTAGTTGGTATCGCCAATACGGACAGGCAGCGCGACATGAGCTTCCCGACCACGGCGAAAATGGATAAAAAGAAATGGCCAACTACCGGGGGCTCTGCAAAGTTCATGGACTTCCTGGAGAAAGACCTGATGCCATATATGGAAAAGAACTACAGGACGAATAGCAACAAGACGATAGTAGGTGAATCACTCTCCGGACTTTTTGCTTGCGAGGTCTTGATGAAGAAACCTGCGATGTTCAATAATTATCTCATCATTAGTCCGAGCCTGTGGTGGGACAATGGTTCACTGCTGAACTACAATCCTGTGTTGTCAGCTACTGTTCCTGCTAAAAGGACAAAAGTATATATAGCTGTTGGTAAAGAGGGACTCGGGCTTAGCGAAGAGCCACACGTGATGGAGGTCGATGCGAATGTAATGGCAGATAAGATAGAAGCGCTCAACAACAAGAACATCAAATTGCAATTCGATTACTTCCCCGAATACAACCATGCTACTATAGGCCACTTCGGGTTGTATGAAGGGTTAAGAAAAATGCACGCTAAGTGATCTTGCACCTTTTCGATGTTAAAACTGAGCAATATGATATGTGTTGTTCGCATCCATTTATCCCGTAACTTCATTTTGTCTACTTAAAACAAAACAAACATGAAACAACGAGTGAGAGATTACATGGATAGAAAGAAGGCGCTCTGCAAGATGCGCCACCCCGAAGATTTAAAAAGCTTCCTGATAGCGGAGCATGATGCCTCGCGAAACCTGGTTGTGAAGAAAGATATAATGAAGATGATAGCACGGTTGGAGGAATTGGAACAACAACCTGCTCAAGCACAAGGCTAATAATATTTAAAAAAGAGCGGAGATCATTCTCCGCTCTTTTCTGTTAAGTTCATTACGCCATTAGCGTCTTGTATTTCAAGCTTGCCTTCTTTAATAGCCCACTTGCCCATTGCCTCCAGTACAGGCCCTAGTTCTTTGCCCGACTGTGTAAGGCTATACGTTACATAAGGTGGCACCACCGGCTTAGGTGTCCTTATCAATATCTTATCATTCTCCAGTTGCTTCAGGTGCTGTATCAACATCTTTTCTGTGATGGCCGGTATGGCTTTCTTTATCTCGCTATATCTTTTCGGCCCCGGCAACAGGTGGTATAGTATAATAGGCTTCCAGTGCCCGCTTATCTTATTCATGAAATAGGTAACAGGGCATTCACTGAGCGCCAGTTGCTTGTTGGCATTGCGGGTGGAGCTTTCTTTTATTTTAGTCATAGATACATACTTTGGGGTAAGTACTTGTAGAAAAGTAAGTACAAAGGTAGCTTTGTGGTTCTAAAAATCAAAAAAGATGAAGAAATATGTAATTACAGGAGCTTTAGGACACATCAGCAGACCTATAGTAACAGGATTAGTAAAGGAAGGGCACCACGTGACAGTTATTACCAGCAATGCAGAGCGTGTAGCTGAGATAGAAAGTATGGGTGCGCAGGCAGCAGTCGGTTCAGTAACAGATATGGCATTCCTGGCTGAGACCTTTAAAGACGCAGATGCTGCCTACCTGATGATACCGCCGAATTTCGCTGTGCCGCATTTTCTTACCTATGCCAGGGAGGTTGCGGATAACTACATAACTGCAATAAAAGGCAGCAGGATTACACATATAGTGCAATTAAGCAGTATAGGAGCTCACTTAAGGAGCGGTGCAGGGCCAATAGATGGATTGGCTTACCTCGAGGATCGGTTATCAGCACTGAAGGACATGAATGTAAAAGTGCTGCGCCCGGGATACTTCTTCTACAACTTCTATACGATGCTGGGAATGATACAACATGCCGGCATCATGGGTTCCAACTTTGGTGGCGGAGAAGAGAAGATGGCCTTATCGCATCATGAGGATATAGCAGCCAGGGCATTAGACGCATTGAGCAAGCTTGATTTTTCAGGTTATAGCATAGACTATGTGATCAGTGATGAAAGGCAGGGTAGTGATGTAGCGGCAACTACAGGCAAGGCTATAGGAAAGGATGGACTACCATGGCTACAATTTGCTGATGAAGATGCAATGAAAGCGATGCTGGAAAGTGGTTTGAGCAGGGATATGGCTGAAAACTATGTAGCAATGGGTAAGGCTTTCAGGGAAGGAAGAGCCCAGGAGCACTATCAGGAAACAAAAGCTGGTATCTCAGGCAAACACAAGCTGGAGGATTTCCTAAAAGAGTTTGTCGTTGCATATGCAGCACAATAAGAAAAGGATCTGTTTACCAAAAGCGAAGCACTTGTCTTCGCTTTTGGTGTTTAATCAAGTGTTATTTTTTACTATATATTAAAAGTTTTACTCCTTCATGACTAATTCAGCCCCTGTGGAATAAAAAAAAACTGAAAAAAGTTAACAGTTTTTTATCTTTGGAAGCAAGATTATACGTCTTAGTGATATAACTCGATATACAATGTTGAAAAAAGCCTTACTTTTTCTATCTGCTCTTACCATAGGAGTTAGTGCAGGAGCCCAGAATATCAAGCCTTGCGGTACAGATGAGATGCACAAAAAGCTGAAGGAGCAATACCCTCAGATTGCTATTGATGAAGCTATTGAAGCGCAGATCCGTGCGGGCCTGGCTAATGGTGATATCAGCAAATATGCTAAATCAACCGACGCAGATCAATTGGGCAATCCCACCTTTATCTACGATATTCCGATTGTAATTCACGTCATACACCAGTATGGTACCAATCTTAATGCTAACAACTTCAATAACGTTCCGGACAACCAGATCTACAATGCTGTAAAGCAGTGGAATGAAGTTTTCGCAAAGATGAACGCAGATACCGCCGACGTAATAGCGCCATTCAAGAAGTATATAGGCAATTCGAGGATAAGGGTTCATCTTGCTAAAAGAGATCCATTGGGGAACCCTACTACCGGTATCACCAGGCATTTTTCTTACCTGACAACCCAGGGGGATAACCAAGCCAAAATAGGTGGCTGGCCAAACACTTCTTACATGAATATCTGGCTGATAAACAATATGAATGCCGATAATTTAGAAGCGGCAGCGTTCGCTCTTAAGCCTGCATCCGGCCAACAACTACCCTGGTATGACGGTGTTATTTCTAAAGCATCATCTTTTAACCAGGATAACACGATCCCACACGAATTGGCACATACATTCAATATAGACCACGTATGGGGTGGAACGAATAATCCGGAAGTTGCTTGCGGTGATGATAATGTTGATGATACACCGCCAACTAAGGGTCATTCACCTGCTGGTTGTAATCCAACGGACCTATATGATACCACGTGTTCTTTTGGTTATTTAAAGGTGTATCCATCTTCAGTGATCGGGATAGATTCATTTGTCGATTACCCTGATACCAACAATTCCCAGAATATTATGGATTATACCTACTGTGCAAAAATGTTTACGCACGGCCAGGTATATCGTATGCATGAGGCGCTAAATAGTAATACTGCGGGAAGGAATAATCTGTGGAGCGTTGGTAACCTTAATGCTACCGGTGTAACTGAGCCTGCATTTGATATGCCCCCTATGGCGGATATGTTTGTCGATCCGGGGATAAAGGCAGATGGCAATCCTATTTTGGGTACAAATCCTACATACTTTTTATGTGCCGGTACTAATGCAAAATTTGTTTTCAAAAATGCAAGCTGGAGGGATACAGTGACTTCTATAAGCTGGTCTCTTTCTAACGGCGCTACTATTTCTTCGTCTACCAGTCAAATAGTTCAGACAAACTTTAGCCAACCGGGTTGGGTAGATGTGACGCTTACTGCAAATAGTAATGCCGGTTCCAATACACTCACTAAGAAATTAGTGTATGCTGCTGACGGAGCTAATAGAATAGATCCTGTTTCTAATGGTTTCTATTTCCAGGAGTTTACTCCGGGCGGAGATCTGGATAAGTATCCGATATTCAACTATTACGATAATAACTTCAAATGGCAGATCAATAATAACACAGGATATTATGACCACTCTTCCATGATGTATACTGGTTATGATACCCGCACTCAGCCACACTATAATATAGGTTCACCTGAAGGTGATGTGGATGACTTCTTTACACCTGCATTCAACCTTAGCACAATGGCTAACGGAGAATGTAACCTGAACTATATGTTCGCCGGTACTGCTCTTTCTGCTTTCTACACTGATATGAAAGACTTGCTGACTATCAGCTATTCCACCAATTGTGGTGAGAGCTGGATTGATATCAAGACCCTGAAAGAAGATGAAATATTCAACAATGGTAATGTAACCATACCTTACCAACCAGGATGGATGGGTGAATGGTCACTGATGAGCATTAGTGTTCCTCCTTCTGCACGTGTTGACGGTGTATTCTTCCGTTTCAGGTACAGGCCGCATGTGAATGCTATAGGGGCGGTTACCTCTAACAACTTCTATATGGATCGCCTGAATATCAGCAACTTCCCTACAGGAGCCAATACACTGATAAACGAAGACCGTAAGATAGTGGTAGCTCCTAACCCTACTACAGGTAGCTCAAGCGTTATTATTAAAGGTGACATTGGTGCTGATGCCAACGTTATGGTAACAGATATCACGGGTAAATTGGTGTATAAAACATCACAAAAAATCAATAGTGAATATGTTACAATCGAAATTCCTTCAGAAAGCTTAGGAGCTAAAGGAATGTACATGGTACAAGTAATAACTAACAACCAATCTCATACAGAGAAACTGGTAGTTTATTAATAGCTATTATTAATATTTTCAAAAGCCCTCTCCCGATAAACCGGGAGAGGGCTTTTTCTATCAAGGTATTATTCCGTATTTTACAGGCTATAAGATTGCTATTATTATCTTTGTACCAAATCGCAACAGCAAATGTCCGACAGCAAGATAGTTTCCATCCGTAATGCCAATATATATCAGGGTAAAGCGCTTATCCTCAAGAATGTGAACCTTGAGGTTGGTAAGGGTGAATTTGTTTACCTGATCGGTAAAACGGGTACAGGTAAGTCAAGCTTGCTGAAAACACTTTATGGCGATCTGTATCTTACGGAAGGTGAGGGCTCAGTTGCAGGTTTTGATCTGAAGGACTTGAAATGGCAGACGGTTCCATTGCTGAGAAGGAACCTCGGCATCGTGTTCCAGGATTTCCGTTTGCTCACAGACAGGAATGTGCATGATAACCTCGAGTTCGTGCTGAAGTCTACAGGCTGGAAGGATAAGGTGCTGATGAAGGAGAAGATCGAAAATGTAATGAGTAAGGTAGGCCTGAAAAGTAAAGGCTTCAAAATGCCCTATGAAATGAGTGGTGGTGAGCAACAACGTGTGGACATCGCCCGTGCCCTGCTTAACAATCCTAAGCTGATACTTGCCGATGAACCTACCGGTAATCTTGATCCTGATACTACGGACGAAATAATGCAATTGCTGTTCAGCATATGCCGCGACTATCAAACAGGTTTTGTTATGGCTACTCACGATTATACCATCATACAGAAATATCCCGCGCGAGTGGTACGTGTTGAGAACGGAGAATTAAGGGAAGTAACTGCAGCAGGAATCGTCTAGCCTCAACTGAACATCTTACCGATATGCTTCAACAAGCTGCTGAATAGCAGGAATGGAAGCATGAATATGAATAAGGGATTGAGTTTTAAGAGCCTCCTGTAAGCACGCATCTCACCTTTGCGCATTTTCCATTTACTACCGCTTAGTCCTCCTTGCGATAGTACAGGCCGGTTGATCTGGGTAAGTGGTATATTAATAAAGTGCAGCTTGTATTTATAACCTATCCTCAGCCAAAGGTCGTAGTCTTCAGCGTATTTCATTGTTGGCTCAAAGCGAAGGGGGATGCTGCGCTTCATTACTACACAGGGTGTGCCTATTACGTTTCTCGCCAGCAGTTTCATGAATGGCATCCGGTATACCACACCACTCTCAGGCAGCGTAATACTGTCAATATTTTCTAAGGTAAAAGGATGGTAAAGGAAGTCTATTTGTGGCTGCGACTCCAATATACTATTTACGAGCGCTAGTTTGTCTTTATGCCAAAGGTCGTCATGGTCAAGAAAAGCAATATAGTCGCCAGATGCCTTGTCTATGCCTTTGTTCCGTGCTATCGAAGGCCCGTTGTTGGTAATGAGCTGTACATAGGTTATTTGCTCACCAAAGCTTTTAATTATTTCAGCTGTATTGTCAGTACTGCAATCATCTACTATTATTATCTCGTACGGCTGATAAGACTGTCCCAGCACTGACTCAATGCTGGCGGCAATAGTTGCCTCCGCATTGTATGCCGGTATCACTACACTGAACCTTATATTTTCTCTATCTCTATTTTCCATACTCCGGGAATAATCTTTCGTAAACAGCCAGCAATCGTTTTTCTTCTTCTTGCCAGCAATACACCTCTCTTGCCTTCAGGCAATTTTGTTGCAGTTTGTTGTAGTACTCAGTATCGTTCAACAGTTTGTTCAGTGCTATTGCGATTGTGTCCGGTGTTATTTCACTCAGCAGGGTAGCAATCTCATATTCGCTGTTGATATTTTCATACTCAGGATAACGCGCTGCCAGTTGTGGTACACCGTGATGCATATAGTCAAAGAAGCGGTTGGCTAGCGACAGCTCATTACTCAGGCTGGTAGCTACGAACAGGGTGATCCCTACATAGGCTTCAATAGTATATTTAGGCAGATCGTGCGGGGGCACATAGCCTTTAAAGATCACTTTGTGTTCCAGCCCATGCTGCTTTGCTATCTGTTGTGCTTCAGCATAAAAATTTCCTTCACCACAGATGATCAACTTCGCATCCACCTGTGCCATTGCAGGTATCAGTTGCTCAAAGCATCGCCCATGATTCACAGCGCCCTGGTATAATATATATCTTTCCTTCTTTTCCGGAATAGTTAGTGGTTTCAGTATTGTGGCATTCCTTACTATGGCGTAATCTATTCCATACATCCGCCTGTATTCATCTACATAGCTTTTGTTTACTGTATAGCCATACTTAAAGTTGGGTACAGTATGCCTTTCTATAGCATACCACATCTTTTGTATTTTAGGCCTGCTGGCGATCTCTTCTATTTCGCAGAACAGCTCGTGTGCATCATACACCCTCGGTATGCCTCTTAGTTTTGATATCCAGTAAACCGGCAATATTGTATCCAGGTCTATCGCGCATACTACATCCATCCTTTTGAACAGTAGTATAAACAACAATTTTAGATTGTAGATGAGATAGAGCATCTTGCCGCTATCTATCCGCTGCTTTATATTTATCTGCTTGTATGGTCGTTCTATTAGTGGTTTACTGTTGGGCCGCTTTCTGCCTATAATTGTTACATCATAGCCCGCATTATGCAGAGACGTACAGATGCGTATCATGCGCTGGTCATAATTAAGCTCGGATGTTACAGTAAGGACTATGCGTTTGCGGCTCATGATTGTTCTCCTGAAAAATACATTTTTTTGCCGTCTTCCAGATAATAAGGTGGTTCAAACCCGGGCATACTGGTTGCCCTTATATATCGGTTGATTTTTTCCTTATCCCAATTGATGTCAATGCACTTCAGCTCATTTATTTCGTCACGATAGTGCAGTGATGTGCCATATTGTTCTTCAAGGGCTGATTGCGGGGTAGCAGTATAGTTACCGCTTACAATGTCGGCTAAGGTTTCTTTGAATAAGCTCAGCGAAGCATCAAAGGTCAGCTCATAGAGGTTATTCACCCAGCAGTTATCAGGTATGGCAAATCGTTTCTGAAAAAGTATATCGCCATGGTCAATCCTGCTGTCCATTATGTGCAGGGTAGTGCCAAATTCCTTTTTGCCATCTATGATAGCAAATGAGAATTGGTTGCTGCCTCTGTACTCAGGCAAGGGTGCCATGTGCAGGTTTACTGCTACTTGTGACGCCTTTTCTATTTGTACCTGCTTTAGTATTTTATTGTATTGTACCGAGTAGAGTATATCGCATTCAGGGATATCTTCCACATCAGCTATTATAGGAATGTTACGTTCGGTAGCTAAAGTGTTAAGGTCATGTGCTGCGCCAAATTCCTTTCGTACATTGGTCAGGATGCCGCATATTTCAATATCCAGCGCTTCTTTTACTGAGAGCAGGTAGGCAAAACATTCAAAGCCAATGGGCTTTGAGCCCAGGAAGACGATCCTTTTTTGTGGCATGATGCAAAAGTACAGTTTTCAATTTGTGTTTTTATTTTTGTAATTAGCAGCTTATGCAGGCCAGACGCATATTAATATTGACCAATCGTATCCCTTATCCGCTTAATGATGGCGGCAATCTTGCTGTGCAATCAATGATAGAAGGATACCGGAAGGCGGGTTGGGAGGTATATCTGCTTTCCATGCACACTACACGTCATCCTGTCCCTGCGGAGAAGCTGGATGAACTGTTTAAAGGGCTGGCAGGGTTTGCCACCGTGCCTGTGAACAACGACGTAAAGACGCTGCCAACAATAGCTAATTATCTTTTTAGCAGGAAGCCCAATCACGTTCAACGTTTTTATCATCGCTCATTCGGGAAGAAGTTAAAGGAGGTGTTACTTTCTTTCAAGCCCGAAGTAGTTCAAATGGAAAGTGTTTTCCTGGCCACTTATCTTGATACAATTAAAGAAAGCAGCAAAGCAGTAAATGTGCTCCGCATGCACAATGTGGAGCACCAGATATGGGAACGCCTTTCCGATGAAATAAAAAATCCGTTCAAGAAACAATACCTGAAAAATCTCGCTAAGCGCATCAAGAAGTTTGAGATAGAGACATGGAAAAAGTTCGATCTGCTATTGCCGATAACGAAGGATGATGCGGCTATAGTTCATTTCCTGTACCATCATGTTAATATGGTGACAGCGCCTTTCGGTATTGACACATCTGATATCGTTCCGAGTACAAACGAGAGGTGGGTAGGGTATCATATAGGTGCTATGGATTGGGTGCCCAATGCCGAGGCGATTAAGTGGTTCATTTCGCAGATATGGCCACAGGTGATGAATGTCGTACCTGATTTTAAATTCTATTTTGCCGGTAGAAATATGCCTGAATACTTCCAGGGAAGGCTCCCCGATGGCCTCCATTGTGCCGGTGAGGTGGAAGATGCAGGTGCTTTTATAGCTGATAAGAAGATACTCATAGTGCCCCTGCGCTCAGGTGGTGGCATCAGGGTGAAGATACTGGAAGCTATGGCTGCAGGTAAACTGGTCATCAGCACCGATGTGGGTATGCAAGGTATAGAAGCCGAAAATGGCATACATTACTTCTCTGCCAATTCAGCCCGCCAGTTCAAGGAAGCTATCCGTAAGGCTATGTCAGATAAAGTAGCCTCAGAGCGTATTGCTGCCAACGGCAAAGTATTGATAGAAGAGAAGTACCGCCAGGAAGCTGTGGCAGATGTGGTCATCAAAGGCATCGAAGCGCTCCTATAACCGTATTGCCTGTCGTTATATATAGCTTTAATTATTGCATGTTTCCCTGTTTAGTAGCAATAACATGCGTAACTTTGCATCCTATTTTTAGCAGAGATATATATGTTAGATACGATAGAATCAGCCCTTGAAGACCTCCGGAACGGTAAGCTGCTGATAGTGGTAGACGATGAGGACCGTGAGAACGAGGGTGACTTCGTAACTGCCGCGCGCAATGTTACTCCTGAAATTATCAATTTTATGTCCAAGCACGGGCGCGGACTTATATGTGCCCCCATTACGGAGCAGCGTTGCGATGAGCTGAAGCTGAACCTTATGGTACAGGATAACACCGTACTTCACCAGACTCCGTTCACTGTTTCTGTTGACTTGATCGGACATGGTTGCACCACTGGTATCTCTGCACACGATCGTGCCCAAACGGTACAGGCATTAATTAATCCCGATACAAAACCCGCAGACTTGGGTCGCCCCGGCCATATCTTCCCGTTAAGGGCAAGAAATGAGGGTGTACTTCGCCGTTCAGGACATACTGAGGCTACTGTCGACCTGGCTCGACTTGCAGGATTTGAACCGGCAGGTGTACTGGTAGAGATCATGAACGACGATGGCACTATGGCGCGTCTTCCTGAGCTGAAAGAAATAGCTAAGAAATTTGATCTTAAGATCATTTCTATAAAAGACCTGATCGAATATCGCTTACGTACGGAAAGCTTAGTGGCAGAAGAAGTACATGTCCATATGCCTACCAAATACGGTGACTTTGAATTGTATGCTTTCCGCCAGACCAATACAGGTGAAAACCATCTTGCTCTGAAAAAGGGTAACTGGGAAGAAGGTGAGCCTGTACTTGTAAGGGTACATAGTTCTTGCTTTACAGGTGATATACTCCACTCACTTCGTTGCGATTGCGGTGAGCAATTGCACAAGGCGATGGAAATGGTAGAAGCTGCCGGTAAAGGTGTAGTGTTGTATATGAACCAGGAGGGCAGGGGAATAGGCTTGTTCAATAAACTGAAAGCGTACAAATTACAGGAAGAAGGAAAGGATACAGTAGAAGCTAACCTTGCTTTAGGCTTCAAAATGGACGAACGTGATTATGGTGTAGGCGCGCAGATACTTCGTCACCTGGGTGTGTCTAAAATAAAACTGATGACCAACAATCCACGCAAGCGCGCTGGCCTTGAAGGTTATGGTTTAGAAATAGTGGAAAACGTAGCAATAGAAACGGTACCTAATCCGCACAACGAGTTTTACCTGCAAACAAAGCGGGATAAACTCGGACATGAAATTTTGAAATAGCGTTTCCTTTGTTTGTAAAATATCTCCCGCAGACATCGCAGGCATTCGCTGAAAAATAAGAGCTTAGCGCCTTTGCGGTTAAAGAAACAATATTATCTTGAAGATACTCTTCTTAGCTAACAGGATACCGTACCCCCCTTATCGTGGGGACAAACTGAAAATTTTCAATCTCGCCCGCAGATTGCAAAAGGAGCATGAATTGTACCTGGTTACTTTCACTCAAACGCCCGAGGAAGAACAATACCGCACAGAACTCGAAAAGATATTCAAAGAAGTACATCTCATATATTTGCCTAAGTGGAAGTCTGCGATAAATTGCCTTTCTGCGGCCTGGGACGATACGCCTTTGCAGGTATTATATTTCAAGTCTGCTGAGATGCAGAAAAAGCTTAATGAGGTTTTAAAAGTTCATAAGTTTGATGCCGTGCATGTGCAACACCTGCGTATGTCACCATATCTGGCAGAACGAAAGGATATTCCCCGCATACTTGATCTCCCTGATGCTTTCTCGCTCTATTGGGAAAGAAGAATGAAGATGAAGAGCAGTGTACTAAAGAAATCTTTTGAAACACTGGAACAGAGGCGTGTCTTAAAGTATGAGTCTATACTTAAGAAGTACAACATGTCGCTTGTCTGCTCTGTTGAAGATCTGGAGTATTTAAAGAAGACGCACAAGATTGATAATATCCGTCTGCTACCTAATGGTGTTGACCTTGATACCTTTCATCCCCGTCAGCATGATTATAGCCACAACCATACTTTACTTTTTACCGGTAATATGGACTATGCACCGAATGTAGACGCGGTAGTCTATTTCGTGCAGGAAATATTACCTGCCATTCATCAGAAATTTCCACAGACAAAGTTTGTCATTGCCGGACAACGTCCTGTGCAAAAGGTGCAGGACTTAGCAAACGATTACATAAGTGTTACAGGTTTTGTAGAAGATATTGCCGCTGTATATGACACTGCCAGTGTAGTCGTCGCACCTCTTCGTTTTGGTGCAGGTACGCAGAACAAGGTGCTGGAAGCTATGGCAATGGGCATTCCTGTAGTATGCTCCAATATAGGCTTCAAAGGCCTTGGCATCGCCAGTGGTGATGGTGCTATCATGCAGACAGACCCAACAGCTTTCGCCAATAGTGTTATTGAATTATTGAGTGCTGAGGACTTACGTAAGAAGGTAGGCGCTAAAGGTATCGAGGTGATTCAGAATAGTTTTGGTTGGGATGCTATCGCAAAGTTGCTGGCAACTTATCTTACGGAAGTAGCAGCACGTTAATTACCAGGTGCCTTTTACTAGGCTATCCATTTCATAAGGTATAGGGCCGATGCCTACTTTTTTCTCCCTTTCCTGTCTTTCCTTCTCCCTGTCAAGCTTGCGCTGGTTACGGCTCTTAAAGAAATCATCCAGTCCGTCAAAGCTTTTTCTCCAGGTCAAACCAATGCCGCCTCTGGAGATGTTTTTTTCCGAAAGCACATCGAAAGCACTGGTACGGAATAGGTTCAGGCGGAAATTGCCACTTTCAGTCATCAGCCATTGCAACCTGAAGTCACCGGCAAGGTTAAATGTATTAGATGTAGCTGTGCCGGTAGAGGGCCTTCCCCAATCGTACGATCCTCCGACTTCTACTATAAGCCTGTCTTTCAGAAGATTTTGCGTTACCATGCCGGTAAACGCATTCCTGTTGATGCCGCCTGATGGATCGCTCAGGTTATAGTTCTTGTATTTAAGGTCTATTGTAAGGTTCTCATTACCTGTTAGTTTACTGACAATGTTAGTTAACTGTGATGATGCCGTAGACGATACGATATCACTGATGTTATTAATAGCAACACCCGCATAACCACCGCCTCCACCAAGACCTTGAGGCGATATGAAGGTATTTACAAGCAACAACGATGCAACCTGATCCAGTAATTCACGCTCATTCTTGTTAATAGACTCCAGTTTCAGGTAAGCAAGTGTACCCATGGAACTCCTGTCTCGTAAGTCAAGATTAAAGCTCAATATTGGTTCTTTTAATGTTCCTTTCATATGGAGCGTTACATCCACATTCTGAGGTTTCTTTGTTTCTGCAATCTCGCCTGCGTCACCGGAATTCAATGCTGACTTTTCACCGTCACTCAATAAGTCATACAGTCTGGCCTTAGTTGTATAAATGCCTTCTACGTTCAACGCAGTTTCGGCAATAGGTCCCTTAAACGATATTTTACTGCCCTGGTTCAGAATGAATTTACGCTTGAAGGCCAGTTGGTTAAACGTGAATGTATAGTCGCCTGATTCCAGCAGGTAATCGCCATACATAGTTATATCTCCGCCAATTGGTATGTTCAGCTTCAGGTTGCCATAACCTGATGCGTTAATGGCATCACCGGTGGTCGGGTCTATCACCATTGTTATCTCACCATCGGGTGTCAGGTTTGCATTAATAACCAGCGTTACTTTGTTCTTACGGCTCTTTACTATCACCGGTTGTTCTTGTCCATATTGGGCAAACTGTATATAGTTATAAGTACTAACATCCGACCCCTGATCTACAGGAAGGAACAGGTGAGACTTCTTCATCGGGGTAGCAGTAATGTCTATTTTAATATTGTTAGGCGGTCCTGTCAGGTTAAAGCGGTCGATCTTTGCTGTCAGGTTACCATAGAATACCGAACTCTCATTTTCTTTCAGGTTAATGACATCAAATTCATTTGCTTTCATCGAGAAGGAAAGACGCATGTTGTTGAACCGCTGATGGGTAATGATACCACTCAGGTTGGCGATGTTATCATTAGGGTCAAGTACTTTAATGTCACCAAGGTCTATCTTGCTTTCGTCTATCACTATCTTGGCTTCCGGTATCCTGTAGGTAAGGCCAAGGAAGTCAACTTTTGTAGCTACTTTATTCAGGTACACCGTGCCTTTTAGTTCCGGTGATATTCCTGTTCCTGTCAGGAAAACTTCTCCACCTACTGTACCTTGTATATTGCTGAGGAATCCTGTCAGGAAGGATTGTGTCCAGGACAGGGGGGCATTATTGAAGCGAATACCACCATCCAGTCTTTGATTACTGGTGCTGTCAGTACGCACTTTGCCATATACATTTATCGTTGCAATGCCTCTGTATATACCACTTACAGGGTCAAGGAAAAGCATGTCCTTCGCCTGGTCATAATTGCCGCTTACTATCACATTGCCTAGCGTATCATTCAGCAATTTTACATCGCTGGCTTTTATGTCAGCCACAAAGTACTGCTTGCCAAATACATTATCTATCCGGAAACTACCATTTATGCGCCCTTCCGGTTGGTACTCAGAGATACCTGCTATCGCTCCTATTTGCTCTATATCCAGGTTCTCTACCTTAATGTCAACTGTCTGCTTGGTCGTTTCCTCTTTTGTATTAATAGCAATTTTCTGCAAACCTGATTCTATGTTCAGATTCCTTATGTACAGGTACTTGTCGCTCAATACTACACTATTGCTGGAAGGAATCTCCCACCTGTTCTTGTTCAGGAAGAACTCCGATGGCAGCATGGTCAGGTATAGCGAGTCTCCGCTGGCATACGCCTGCCCGTTAAGGGTAGCAGTACCATAAGAGCCCGCAGAAGTTGTTGCAATTTTGAACAACAACGAGTCATTGCCCAGGGAGGCATTCAGCTTCAGTGAGCCGTCCACTACACTATCGCCAACTACTATAGAGCTGACACTACCATCTACTTTCAGTCTGCGAAAATCTCCCGTTCCATCTATGTTGATGTCATACATATGGACCGAACCGATAGAGCCGTTGGCAGATTTCAGGTTAAGCGTCAGTGTCTGGTTGATGGTGTTCAGAGAACCATTAAGTGTAGTATTCTCAAAGCCCGTTACTCCCGTTGCTATCACACCCAATATGCTGTCGATAGATTTAGTTGTGATAGAGAAGGTGATTTCCTGCGGTGGTGCAGCTTCTGTTGGCGGGCTGATATAGTTAGGCAGGTAGCCCGATATATAATACTGGAAAGAGTAAGGAAGACTACTCAATTCAAAATTTCCTCTCAGGTTGGCCGACACGTCATTGCTCTGCACGGTCAGGAATTTTTCGCCATTCTCAAAGCCTGAGTTCAGGTATATAGAGTCAACATCAAGACGGTGGTTATTTCTTATCAGGTTAATATTATAGAGCTTCGCAGAACCGATAAAGTCATCAATACTACTACCCGTTGCGTTGAGGTCAAAGTCAGCGCTGAGTTTGATGGAATCTTTTGTCAGGTTAAGGGCGGCCATATCACTGGCCAACACATTGGCAGTAGCGTTTACCTTAGGCAGATCATCATTAAAGTCGAATGTACCATTGAAGGCCATGGCCAGGTTGGGGTCATCTATCAGGGCCTTACCATCAAAGCGTTTTTTGGCCAACGTTCCTTCTGCATATATGTTCTTGTACTCATACCCTTTGAAGATGATACGCCCTATCGTTGCATTGATATCTATCTTGGCGATAGCAGGATCGAAAGAAGTGCCGCTTACTTTACCGTCAAAAGTCAAAGTGCCGAGGTCCGGTTGACGAAGTATAGCGCCTAAATTAAAATTCGTAGTTTTTACAGTGCCGGAATATGCGGCAGTGTTGCTGTTGAACTTCGGCATACTTAGTTGCACATCCGATTCAATTGTACCAAGGTTGGTGCTCAGCACACCATTCGCAGCAAAGTTTTCTATAAAGCCCTTGTAGTTCCCTTTAAAGTGTACATAAGCCAGTTTCTCTATGGCTATATTCGGGTCATTCCTCAGTGCGGGCATGTATTTCAATATGCCTGCACCTGTTGTCAGCACTTCTGCGTTTTTATAGTCAATAAAGGTGAAGTTGATATCAGGTAGTCCTATCATATGCAGGTCACCTTTCACAGTGCTGGAGCCGTCTGATATAAACAGGTCTGTTCCTTGTATATCTGCCACACTACCTTTAATATCCCCCGCCAATGATATTTTCGCAGGAAACTCTTTCAATGCTGGAGCAAAGTAGGCGATGTCCTTTGAGTCTATGCTCGATTTATTAAAGTGCGCTTCCATGCGCACGTTCATGATGTAGTTCTTAAAATCGGTAAAGCGATGATAGTGCATGGCATAATAATCCTGCAATATGCTATTGTTGGTCTCCAGGTACAGGTCTTCACAAATAGAAGCCAACGACGAAACCGTAACCTTACTTCGAAGCTCTCTTACTATCAGTCCGCAACGTTCATTGGCCGACAGGTGTTCTATTTTTCCATGAAGCGTATCGCCTCGTATATATATCCCATCTACATCAAGATTTATTCCTGTGATAACTAGATGCTCAGGGTCAAATTCATCTTTCGCCGGGGTCTTATCGTTGGCTTTCAGGTTAAAAGAACAGTCCGCCAATAGTATTTTATCAAAGTTGATATCCCAGTTGTTGGGGTTGAACGAAGTTGTGTCCGCAAGTTTGGCCACTTTCGGTTTAGGTGGCCTGCCTCCCTGAAAATCTTTTATAGATAATACAAAGCTCTTGATGTCTATTTTATCTACATCAATTTTCCTGTTCTTAAGGTCTAGCTTATCAGCATCAAGGTCCAGGTCGCCGATGTCCATATCTATATCCTGGCCTACCCATGCATCATCCATATGGAAACGCACATTGTGAATATCCAGTTTCTTCAGGTCTATCTCAAAGTCATTTTTCTTTTTCGGTTTATTTGTTGATGGCCCTGAGTCAAATGCATCAACAATAAACTGGTAATTCCACTCATCAGACTTGTTAGTTCTATATAGATGTGCATACGCATCGTGTAGCCCAACGTAAGAGATGACAGGTTTTTCTTTTTTTACAAAGAACCAGTCCGTAATCTTTACTTCTATTTTACCCGCATATAATAGTGTGTCTTTGGCCTGGCCTTCTACATAAACCCCTTCTATTAATAAGCGGTTAAGAAAGTCGATTCTTACATTGCGGATACTGACTGTTGTCTTCAATTTATCCGAAAGTATATTGGTGACTCTTGTGACAATAAAGTTCTGTACCGGTGAGAAATTCACCAGTACCACTATCAATATCAACAGGCCAATAATACCCAGGAAGATATTTCTTAATATTTTAAGAAACCTTTTCAGACTTTTTCTTACAAAAACCGTGTAAAAATAACCTTTCCTCTCGGTATATTATTTTACAGGAGGTGTTAAACTATATTTTGCATAAAACATGCCGTTTTGCTACTAATTGGCGTAACCCTCTATTTTCTCTATTTTCGTTGCTCCGCCACATTTTAAATTAGTTATTATGAAATATATCTTACTGTCCGCAGTAGTATTATTAACCGCGCAAAATGCTATGTCACAAAATTCGGAGCAAGGCCAGATGGACAATTATCCCAAGACAAAAGAGTCAAGCCAGGCAGATGATTTTTTCGGTACTACTGTGAAAGATCCATATCGCTGGCTCGAAGATGATCGCTCTAAGGAAACCGGGGCATGGGTAAAAGAGCAAAACGCCTACACCCAAAACTATCTGCAGGCCATTCCGGGGACTGAAAAGATAAAAGCAAAACTCACAGAACTTTGGAACTATGAGAAATATTCCGCTCCCTTCGTTGAAGGTGGATATACTTATTTCTATAAGAACAATGGAGTTCAGAACCAGTATGTACTTTATCGTCAGAAAGGTAATGGTGACCCGGAAGTTTTCCTGGATCCAAATACTTTCTCGCGCGAAGGAACCACGTCCCTGGCAGGCATAGAGTTCAGCAAAGATGGCTCCCTCGTCGCTTTCCAGATATCAGAGGGTGGGTCAGACTGGAGGAAGGTTATAGTATGGGATGCTGCCAGTAAGAAAATGATAGGTGATACCCTACGTGATGTGAAGTTCAGTGGACTTTCCTGGAAAGATAATGATGGGTTTTACTATAGTAGCTATGATAAGCCAAAAGGTAGCGAGCTCTCTGAGAAAACTCAATTACACAAACTGTACTACCATCAGTTAAATACAAGACAAGGCAATGATAAGCTGATCTTTGGTGGTGAACAAACACCCCGGCGCTACATAGGCGGCGGTGTTACAGAAGATGGTAAGTACCTTATCATATCAGGTGCTAATGCTACTTACGGAAATGACCTGTATCTGTATGATATCACTGATCCAAAATCTCAATTGGTGCGTATCGTTACCGATTTTGAACATGAGCAGGATGTAGTTTATGCAGAGAATGGCAAGTTGTATATCGTCACCAACCAGGGAGCGCCTAATCGTAAGCTGGTTGTAGTGGATGCAGCTAACCCGCAGCCGCAAAACTGGAAGACCCTGATTCCCGAAACAGAATTCCCGCTTACGGTTTCTACTTGCGGTCGCAAATTCTTCGCACAATACCTGAAAGACGCGGTTTCAGAAGTCCGCCAGTACAGCCTTGATGGTAAACTGGAGCGCACTATAGCATTACCCGGCCTGGGTACAGCTAGTGGTTTTAGTGGTAAAATGGAAGAAAAGGAGCTGTATTACACGTTCACTTCTTACATATACCCGCCAACTATCTTCAAATACAATATAGAAACTGGTAAGTCAGACGTGTATAAGAAAGCTGGTGTGAAATTCGACCCTAGCCAATATGAGAGCAAACAGGTCTTTTACCAGTCTAAGGACGGAACCAAGATACCAATGATCTTAACCTACAAGAAAGGCCTGGTGCTTAACGGAAGGAACCCGACGCTGCTTTATGGTTATGGTGGTTTTAATGTCAATATCACTCCTTCATTCAGCCTGAGCAATGTCATACTGATGGATATGGGAGGCATTTATGCTGTGGCTAACATCCGCGGTGGCGGTGAGTACGGTGATAAATGGCACGATGCAGGTACTAAAATGAACAAACAAAACGTATTCGACGATTTCATTGCGGCGGCTACTTATCTTATACAGGAGAAATATGCGTCACCGGACTTCCTGGCTATTTCCGGTGGTTCTAACGGTGGCCTGTTGGTAGGCGCTTGCCTCACTCAGCGCCCCGACCTGTTCAAAGTTTGCTTCCCTGCGGTAGGCGTGCTGGATATGCTGCGCTACCACAAGTTCACTGCCGGAGCCGGTTGGTCTTACGACTACGGAACTGCTGAGGACAACAAGGAAATGTTTGACTACCTGTTGAAGTATTCTCCGGTTCATGCAGTAAAGCCTCAAACATGCTACCCGGCAACAATGATCACTACTGCCGACCATGACGACCGTGTGGTTCCCGCTCACTCTTTCAAGTTTGCTGCTACATTACAAAAGGCCCAGGCTTGCGACAAACCTATCCTCATCAGGATAGAGACTAATGCAGGCCATGGCGCAGGCAAGCCAACGGACAAGATCATACAGGAAGCAGCCGATAAATGGGCATTTATGTTCCATAATATGGGCATTACCTACAAGTAATCGTTTTAATTGATATTTGAACGGCCTCTGCATCAGCGGAGGCCTTTTTGCTTTATATCCGAACAATCATAGGGGCAATCCCTTGCGGTTGCCCTGCGTAACATAATCATGGCTCACATGGATAACCGTTGCAAAACCTCCCGAAAAGCCCCTTAGGCGTTTTGGCTTTATCAGCTATCTTTGCAGCGTTTTCAAAGAATTTTTATGTATCGTACACATACTTGTGGAGAGCTGCGTTTAGAGAATGCAGGCACTGAAATTACCCTTGCCGGCTGGGTGCAAACCGTTCGTAAATTCGGCGCTATTACTTTCGTCGATTTACGTGACCGCTATGGTATTACCCAGCTGTTGTTCAACGAGTCACTCAATGCACGTCTCGACCAGACTCCTCTTGGCCGTGAGTATGTGATACAGGTAAAAGGTAAAGTGCTGGAACGTAGCAACAAGAATGCTAAGATGCCAACCGGCGATGTGGAAATAGAAGTGAATGATTTCGCTATCATGAACACGGCCAATACGCCTCCTTTCACCATCGAGGAAGACACCGATGGTGGTGAAGACCTTCGCATGAAATATCGTTATCTCGATCTTCGTCGCCCGGTGCTGCGCAGGAATCTGGAATTGCGTTACAAGGTCAATCGTTCTGTTCGTAATTATCTAGATACCCAGGGTTTCTGGGATATCGAAACTCCATATCTCATAAAATCTACTCCTGAAGGCGCACGTGATTTCGTAGTGCCTTCCCGCATGAACCCCGGTCAGTTCTACGCACTGCCCCAGAGCCCGCAAACCTTCAAGCAACTGCTCATGGTGAGTGGTTACGATAAATACTACCAGATAGTAAAATGCTTCCGTGATGAAGACCTTCGTGCTGATCGTCAACCTGAGTTTACCCAGATAGACTGCGAAATGAGCTTCGTGGAGCAGGAAGATGTGCTGAATACGTTTGAGGGTTTGTTCAAGCACGTATTCAACGATGTAAAAGGCATACAAATGACAGAGGCATTCCCTCGCATAACGTGGGATGATGCTATGTGGCATTATGGTAATGATAAGCCTGATATACGTTTTGAAATGAAAATTCAGAATGCAAAGGCTGAGAACAAAGTATATGCTGATGTACTGAATGGTATAGACTTCAAAGTGTTCAACGAAGCGGAAAGCATCCTGGCTATTGCTGTGCCGGGTGCAAGCGAATATACACGCAAGCAACTGGACGAACTGACCGAGTGGGTAAAACGTCCGCAAATAGGTATGACGGGTGTGGTCAACATTAAATACAATACTGACGGAACACTGAAGAGTAGTGTAGATAAATTCTTTACTGAAGACAAATTGAAGAACTTTGCTGCATTCTGCGGTGCAAATGCAGGAGACCTTATCCTGATATTGGCAGGTGCTGAGTCGCGCACGCGCAGAGCTATGAGTGAGCTTCGCCTTGAAATGGGTAACCGCCTGGGCTTAAGGAACAACGATGATTACAAGCCACTATGGGTAATTGACTTCCCTTTGTTTGAGTACGATGAAGAAGGGGATACTTGGGCGGCTCGTCACCATCCGTTCACTTCTCCCAAGCCGGAGCATATTGAGCTCATGGACAATCGCGCCCGCTTTGCGGAAATAAAAGCTAACGCCTACGATATAGTGCTGAATGGTACTGAAATAGGAGGCGGCTCTATCCGTATCTTCCAAAGGGATCTGCAGGAGAAGATGTTTGCGGCCCTCGGTATGGACAAAGAAGAGGCTAATGAGAAGTTCGGCTTCCTGCTCGGTGCATTCGAGTATGGTGCGCCGCCGCATGGTGGTATCGCTTTCGGCTTCGACAGGCTTTGTGCGCTCCTCGGCGGACAAGAAACCATCCGCGACTTCATGGCATTCCCGAAAAACAATGCCGGTCGTGATGTCATGCTGGATGGCCCATCGGCTATTGATGAAAAGCAACTGAACGAACTGAACTTAAAAGTAACCGTATAGTCTTTAAGCAATTTTATATGTTTTTTCCAAGGTTAATAAACGTTTTTTACACGGCGATGTTCGCCCTGGCTATTTGTTTGTCTGCTCAGTCATGTTCTTCTGATGAGGTGGATGGTAAACTGGGGGAACTGGTGTCTGAAATGAATAGTTCACTTCCTATGACTACTGACACTATTATGAGGTTGGAGAATGTGAGCGCCAGGAAAGGTCATGTGTTGGAGTATAATTATACCATAACTGCAGAGCCGGGGCAAGTTGATTACACCGTATTGCAACAAAAAATAACAAAGAACCTGACAGATAACGCTAAAAACAACCCCGCGATGAAGGCCTTTCGCGATGATGGGGTTATTACCGAGTATCACTATAAAGACGAGAACGGCAAAAAGCTATTTGATATCAGAATTAACGCGGGAGACTACAAGTAAAGGCTGTTTAGCATAACTTTATATTTTCCGACTAATATCTGATCATGCACAAGCGTCTTTTCCCGGTCATCTTCACCTTTCTTCTGCTCCTGGCAGGAGGCAGTGCTTTTTCGCAAACCACTACCATCACTGATTTTGAGAAAGGTATGGCGGAAATGGCGGCTTCTATGAATCAACAGATGCCCATGATGATCAATGACGTGACCCGTCTGGACAATATTGCAACACAACCCGGTAAGAAGCTGATCTACAATTATACAATTCTCAATCCGCATAAAGAGCCTCGTAATTATCTCGCATATAAAGACATGGTTGAACCCGAACTGATTGAAATAGCCAGGAACAATCCCCAGATGCAAACCTTTAGAGATAATAACGTGGTCTTGTTTTACAACTATAAAGATGAGAATGGCGTAGTACAATTCACCGTTGAGATAAACACAGGTAACTTCAATAGCAAGATTTGACATTTTCTGGTCTAAGCATTTGCTTAGACCCACCATAGAGCAAGCATTTGCTTGCTGCAGACCATATAAACAACAAAGCCTCCCGATTTATCAGGAGGCTTTGTTATTATGTATTAGGCTAGGAAATTATTCCACTTCTACTTTCCTTGTTATTATTCCTTCATCAGTATTGATGCGGACAATATAAATACCGGTAGGTACAGCGCTTGTATTGATTGTGTAATCGTTCTTGCCGGTTGTTCCGTTAACTAGAGCGAGACTTTTTCCAACAATGTCTATTAGTTCGATGCTATTCACATTGTGATTGTCAACACTGATATTCAACACCTCAGTAGCAGGAATAGGGTATATCTTAATGTCGCCGTTGTTTGCTATCTCATTCACACTCACGGGGAATTGGTTGGTGTAGATGATGGTGGTGTAGGTCATAGTGTCAGGGTTGAGCATAGAAGGCAGGAGTTTCAGGAGTTCTACATGTAGCAGGTATTCCTTTTGTCCCGGCACCCACCACTCATATACATCACGGATGTAGTCCGAGCTCATAGGGAATGCCAACGCGCTATCTGCCATAAAATCTACATAATGCAGGCGTAGAACATTTGTATGCGTATAGTTAGGTAACTGCAAGGTGCCATAAGCATCTGCGGTAACGGTCACTTCACCCCTTCTTTGCCATGGGTAACCAACAGAAGAAAAGGTAGAAAGGTGTGTATCGGTATAAGTGTTATTCATCGTGAATGGATACCTGCGTATATCACGTTCGTCTGTGTACTTGAAACGAGGGCCACCTGTTACGTGCTCACCATTCCAGGCAAATTTATTGGCGTTTGCTATGTAATAGCCTCCTGCGCTGGTATCGTTCGCATTGGTCATATTGCTGCCTGCAAATGTATCACACTCGGCAAACGGACAGTTTTTGTAAGTCTGTACCAGGTTACTGGTGGAGTTCAGAGCACTGAAATTCCAGGTAACATTTGGGCCCGATGCGCCGGGGCCTACTGAATCGCAAATGAAGTAAGTGAAACTGCTGCCGTTAACCGGGTTGGAACTGCTGGTAAGGGTTGGTTGGGCAATTGCTGTTGCGCTGATAAGAAGTAACGCAAAGGGTAAAAGTTTTTTCTGCATAAAATGTAGATTATATAGGTGAATTAATCCGTCAAAAATAGTGAAAATTCTGCGTATCACGAAAGTGACTGATATTTTGTTTCGCTATGCAGGTGTAAGCGCAGGGCTTAGATATATCATAGCGTAAGTATTTTTCTGTGTAACAAATTGTAAGTTATGCTAAAAGCAAAGCCTCCTGATGAATCAGGAGGCTTTTAATATTTATTGTGATGATAGGTCCGGAAAGAATTCCGGTCTTTATTGTTTTACAAACTTACGAACTTCTGTATTACCACCGTTCACAACTTTCAGCAGGTAAACGCCTGCAGGAAGTTTGCTTACATCTATCCTGGTAGTGTTACTGTTAAGCTCGTGGCTGCTGATAAGTTTACCACTGATATCAGAGATGGAAGCAGTTCCTTCAAGTTTATCGTTGCCTTGTATATATACGTTGTCGCTGGCAGGGTTAGGATAGACACTAATGCCTGAAGCAGCGTTTGTATTGCTTACACTTGCCGGCCATGCAATGGTATTGAGCGCCGTATTGGTAACAATAGCAGGATTGCTGTCGAAGAATATATGCGCTGTGTTCTTTATCTGCGTACCGATGTTCAGCCCTGCATTCAGGTCGATTTGGTAGGTAACATAACCGTGGCTTGCTGCCTCGTTGCTACCACTATCAGGCAACATAATGTTGTTAAAATTAAATTTTACGATACCTGGAGCTACCCACTGCGGAGACATAAGATGACTGCTGCCTATTATTTTAAAGCTCGCAAGATCCAGGTCTGCATCCAGTGTATCCAGTATACTTACATTAAATGCAGGAGCATTACCTGTATTCTGGAAATGTATCGTATAAGTGAGCTTATCAGTTGTAGGAGGAATGCCACCTATTACGCCTTCACCTTTAGGAGATACTTCTTTAATATTCGGATCATAAGAGTTCACCACTTGCAGGCAAAAGCTGTGATCGTTGTTGGTCATGTCAATATCATTCACCGGCATATCTGTGTACACACGGAAGCAAACTGAGTCGCCGATATTTAATGAAGGATCAGGGGTAAGATGTATAGAGGACATGAAGCTGTTCCAGAATGGACCGTTACTAACGTTTGACATGCCTGCATAATACCATTTCAGGGTATCACCACCTACATAGTCAGCCGGGTAAGTGCTCAGTAAGGCATCATAAGATACCAACGGGTCTTTTACAAGGGTAAGCGTACCACCTACGGTATCACAACCGGTATTAGCAGCATAGGGATCCATATAGAATGGAGTATTAACGCGTACGGTGCCATTAGAACCTGCACCGGCAGCCAGGTCTATATTGCTGGTGCATTCAAGTGCGAAATCAACATTTATCTGCGGTAATGTGTTGAAGGTATAACTACCCGGATTGCAGGTACTGAGCGGAAAAATGAACTGGTAGTCTGAAGGTATAGAAACATCATAAGATGTCATCCACGACTCCTGAACCCAGGGCATAAAATAGTTGCCGCCGGTATCTGTCATATGGAAATTGCTTTGTACAGTTGTCATGTTCACATAAACAAAATTTTGTACAAAGAGGCCGTTAACACCCTGGTCGCCTGTGTTGTATTGGCAGTCTCCGTTGTGATCTATATAAACCCTTCCGGATACTGTTCCATATTGACACGGGTCAGCAACGAGGTAATTAAAGTTATTGTTGATATTGTATATCGTGTCAACGTCACTGATTACCTTAAGCATCGGCCCGGTGAATACAGCATAATTGCTCGTCAGTTGGTGGTCAGGGTAATACGAGTTTGTCAGTGGAGCCATGTACATAAAGTTCCATGACGTTGCACCGGTTGTATTGACTTCTGTATGTATCAGTGTTTGTGAATTCATATCCACAATTTTTACAGTATCATTCAGCGATGAATTGCTGATAGTGATATCATACATTACCATACCCGTGCTATGACAGACTGTGGAATCGTGAGTGGCAGACTCCATTCGCATCAGGTAAATATCGCCCTGGGTGAAGATCTGTGCCTTCAATGCAGCCGGAAAAGCGCATAGCATGGCCATTGAGAAAAGGAGTTGAATTTTTTTCATGGTTGATGATTTTGGTGATTTTAATCAAAAATTAATAAGGCGCTGATAATCAGCCTTATTACATACTAAGACAGAAATAATTTAAAAAAGGTTAAGTGTTTTTAAGTTTTTTTTCAATGCTTAACCCGATGGTTACAGGTCAACCCCAAAGCCAAACAGATACCTGCCGTTCTTCTTCGCGTCAAACACCGGAGCCCAATAGTAATAGTAGCCCACATTCAGCGTAAGGTGATAAACATTGAAGTACTTCAGGCGCACAATGCTGTTCAGCATGATCCCCGTTTCATGATAGCCTGCATCAGGAACTGAGAAAGCCACATTCTTGTGCACGCTTCTATCCTTCATCTTGCCATACAGTATGTTATGTCCCACGCTGATATATGGCGCGCAACTGATGGCTGATTTTTCTTCATTTAAAGTATAGAGCCGCCAGTCAAAATCATGTCTCCATATCAGGCTTACAAACTCATCGCTGTAGTATTCATAGGGGTACATTGTCAGCATTCCGCCAAATGAGTAATAGGAGTTGTTCCTGTCATATCTCAATCCCTGTCCCGCAAATGATTTGCTCAGGGGTAGGGGATTGTCGCTCCATGTTTTGCCCGCCATCAGCAGGAAGTGTTCATGGCCTATCCTGTTAATGTGCTTGTGCCATTGCACCCCTGTAAGTGCTTGCACGTATTGGGTTTCCATGTTGCCGCTTTCCAGTATCCCCGTTGTTACTTTGCCATACCATATAGGATACTTCGTGCCGGTACTATAATATCTCCCGAACATAGGCGCTCTTCTTTCGGCAAATGCATAACGCCAGTCAAGCGACACTTCTTTCGCTCGGAATGTTGAGTGGTTAGCCCCTTCGTACAAGAAGTTGTAGTTGTACTGTGGCATTATATTTTCCCATCTGCCACTCAGCGCTACATTCCAGTAGCCTATACGTTTTCTCACAGAGCCATAATAAGCTTCAATATTATCCACCCTGCTCATCAGGTAACTCCGCAGGTAGTTTTTGTCCAGCTCCCGGTTCAGCCGTACACGGCCGGGGTCACGCAGGTCGTTCTCATACCCGAAGCGGAATACAAATTCATGCTCTTTGTCTCCATACAATTCCATAAACCCGCCATACTTCCATTCTTTGTCTCTGGATCCATATCCAAACCATCCACCTACCGAGAGCCATTTTACTATCCGCTCATTGGTTTGTAGCCCCAGGCCCCATCGGGTCCCCTCATAGCTGTTGGCGCTGAACAAGCGCGCAAGGTCAAGGTCAAATACAGAGACGGGTATTTTGCCCTCGGGTAATTTTTCCAGGTACTTCACAATATCGGAAAGGCCCGCTTCCTCCATAAGGCTATCCATTACTATATAGGTCTTTTGCTCTTTTGTGTTCAGGCTTTCCGGCCTCAATGCCTGCCATGCTTCATCGCTCAGCACATCTGCGTCACCTACAAGTTTGGTGCTGTGCGCTTTGTCAAACTTAAAACCGGGTTCTTCTTCATAGGTCACAGAGTCTATTCGCGAGTAGCCTTTCATCAGCACTTCATAAGGCTCTTTTTTGTCACCTAGTTTATATCTCAGTATATAGTTCAATTCTTGCGGGAACCACTTCCCCCCGGTCTTGTGATATTGTTGCTCAAGCCTTATCTCCCGGCTGAGCGTTTTGTCAAAAGCATTAGCTACAAAGTACGCTATAGCATATCGGTCAGAGTTGATATAGACTGTTCCCGCAAGCCCGCTCTGTTCATTCTTTGGTTTAAAGCTCAGTATCCATAGCGTATCAGTACCTTGCAATAGTTCATTATTCAGGTTAAAGTCGTAGTGGGTAAAGCTGCCCCTGCTTACCGGGTTGTGGTAGTCTTTTCCATTTAGGGTAATGTAGTCGTTGTAAGAGTGGAAGGGGAGTATGTCTGTTACCATACCTGTGAACAATGATTTCTTAAATCCTGATACCCTCGTGCCCAGCACTTGCTCTTGTAGCATCTGTGGTTTTTTCCAGCTGCGGATGCTATAGGTCTCGGACATCATCAGGTGCTGGTCTTCAAAGAATTGTTTCAACTCCTTTATTTCTCCGCTCGTATCTTTCTGCGCTACCGAGTCGGCTATGTTGTAATCTACATCTGCCAGCATCTTGTAGTACACCTTGCACCTGTACCAGTCATATTTATCAGGATTGTTTACCTCTCGGTTAGCAACAGCTTGAGCAAGTATTCTTCTTATTTTATCATAGGGTGGTTTTACCACTACCTCGTTCAGTTCACTTTCTTTGGCTTTCAGGCCGATACGTATGAGCGCGGCATTGTCCGGGCTGAGATACGACTTAGCGCTTTCGTAGCCGGGATAGAACACTTCGAGGTATTCTATATCACTGCTGTATTGAAATTCAAATTGGCCGTTTATATTAGTGACTACTCCCTGGCCGGTAGTCCCAAGTTTTATAGGAGCAAAGGGTAGGGGTTCGTTGTTGGCTGTGTCTGTTACATATCCTTTCATTACCTGGCTATAGGCAGGCAGGTAGCCCAGCAATACCACGGTAAACATTATCAGCCGCATCCGATATGATATGATAAGTCCTTGTTTTATCATGCTAATGTCCTTTATCGTTTTAGCCAAGCCAAATATTGTGCTAAAAAATACAAAAGCAGGAATTAAGAGGCTCATTATTCTTAAATTCATCCATTTGGCATATATATTGCGGTTAAAATAATGTTTTGTATTGTTACAAGGCTTACTATCTTTATACTGATAAATATCCTTTATGAAAAAAGTGTTCCTGTCAGCCTTACTCATCGCAGGTTTAGGCTCTGTTTTTACCGCTTGTAACAATGGCGACTATGACGCTAACCCTGAAGCAAGCGATGGAACGGTACTAAATCCTTTAAATCCTGAATCAGGTGTTACTATCCCTATTGGCTATATACGTGCGGACCTTAATGGTTTTCAAGCCGACTTTATCGCCGGTGGCTGGACGGATAGCGTGCCGGGTACGGCAATTATCTTTGCTTCAAGGATAGATAATCCTGCCCAGATACAAAGCATTTCAATTGTACTCACCAACTACAATGGTGCCGGTACCTATACATTAGGCCCTGATGGTTCAGGTGGCAGTGTCACACACATTCTGTACAATCCGCTCGATAATAATTATATAGGCCAGGGCTTTGTCACATCTATTGGCGCAGGTTCAGGTACTGTAGTGGTAGAAGGAACGGAAGACGGCAACCTGAGAGGTAAATTCAGCGGTACGCTTTACCAGTTCGCCCCTGTAATTAATACTTCGAACCAGGAAGTAATAACGAACGGTATGTTCTACGTTCGAAAGAAATAAGACAACTAATACACAGAAGAATATCAATAAGAAAGGCTGCTCATTGGCAGCCTTTCTTATGTCTGCCCCGTTTTCATAGGCACAAAAAAATCCCCCGACTTTCGTTGGGGGATTTTTACTATAAGCTTATTTAGAATTAAGCGATCTCAACGTCAGCACCTGCTTCAGTCAGCTTAGCTTTCAGATCTTCAGCTTCAGCTTTGCTTACGCCTTCTTTCACGTTCTTAGGAGCACCGTCAACCAGTTCCTTTGCTTCTTTCAGTCCAAGACCTGTAAGATCTTTAACGATTTTCACAACGTTCAGTTTAGAAGCGCCTGCGCTCTTCAATACTACGTTGAAAGAAGTCTTTTCTTCAGCTGCAGCTGCGCCACCGCCGTCTCCGCCGCTCATTACTACTGCTGCAGCAGCTGGTTCTATACCGTAATCAGCTTTCAGTACGTCTGCTAATTCTTGAACGTCTTTTACTGTTAAGCTAACCAGTTGTTCCGCTAATGCTTTAATGTCTGCCATTGTATAATGTTTTAATAATTTTTAAAAAATAGTTTTTTATAATAAAGCTTGGAAGCCGTTTTAGTTTGCAGTTCTCAATTTACAGTTGGCAGTTAGTGCTTATGATAATTGTATACTGCTTGTTTTGTTCTCAATTTATAACTGGCAACTGCCAACTATAAACTGCTAACTGGTAATTACTCTGCTGCCGGTGCATCACCTTCAGTTGCAGGAGCATCTGCCGCCGGAGCTTCAGGTGCTGGTGCTGCTTCTGCAGTTGGTGCTTCAGGAGCCGCTTCTGCTGCCGGAGCCTCAGTTGCCGCTTCTGGAGTAGTTGCGCCGTTCTCATGATAGTTGAGTAACGCAGCAAGTACACGCTTGGCAGGAGATTGAAGTAAGCCGATAACTTCGCCGATAAGCTCGTTCTTCGTCTTGATCTTAGTAAGGTTAACCAGTTGGTTATCTCCTACAAAGATGTCTCCGTTAATAAATGCAGCCTTCAGTTCCGGCTTTTCACCTTTGCTTGCCTTGCGGAAAGCTGAAAGGATAACTGCTGGTTCCTTAGGATTGTCGCTGAACATCAATGCTGTTACATTGTTCAGAGAGTCAAATACACCGCTGTATTTTTCAGCATCCAGGCTTTCCAGAGCTTTCTTTATCAGGGTGTTCTTAGCAACCTTCATTTCCACTTGCTTATCAAAGCAGTGTCTGCGTAAGGTGCTCGCTTGTTCCGCGTTCAATGACTCGGTATCAGTTATGTAGAAATTGCTGTATTGAGAGAATTTCTCTTTCAGTATTTCTACAGCTTCTCTTTTTTGAGCAGGTGTCATTTTTTAATTTTTTTGCCCCTCTTCAGGAACGTGATCAATTTGTTTCACTCTCCATGTCGGCTGAGCCGACACAGTGGCATTTTACATGCCTTTGGTATCAACTATTATACCCGGGCTCATGGTCGATGCCATGCTGATACCCTTCAGGTAGATACCTTTTGCTGTTGCAGGCTTCATTCTTACCAGCGTATTGATAAGTTCTGCCGCGTTCTCAGCGATCTTAGTTGGCTCAAACGACACACGGCCAATGGAAGCATGTATGATGCCGGCTTTATCTACTTTAAAGGCAATTTTACCACCTTTAACATCGGTAACTGCTGCAGCTACATCATTGGTTACGGTACCGGTCTTAGGGTTTGGCATCAGGTTACGAGGACCTAACACTTTACCTAAACGGCCTATCTTTGGCATCACAGACGGTGTAGCGATGATCACATCTACATCGGTCCATCCACCATCAATTTTTGTTACAAATTCATCAAGCCCTACATAGTCAGCACCTGCTGCTTTTGCTTCAGCTTCTTTATCAGGAGTACAAAGCACCAATACGCGCTTTGTTTTACCTGTACCGTGAGGCAGGCTCACCGTACCGCGCAATGCCTGGTCTGCCTTCTTAGGGTCAACACCAAGACGGATATGCACGTCTACAGAGCTATCGAACTTTGTACAGTTCAGGCTCTTTACCAGTGCAGATGCTTCTGCAAGGGTATATTGTTTGTTAGTATCTATTTTAGCTTCTGCAGCTTTTCTTTTCTTAGTAATTGCCATTTTGCAAGTTTTAATAAGGTGAACCAATTACGCCCATGGAGCGTTACCTTCTACTGTCAGGCCCATGCTGCGTGCAGTACCGGCTACCATTTTCATAGCGCTTTCTACTGTGAAGCAGTTAAGATCAGCCATTTTATCTTTAGCGATCTCTTCTACCTGTGCCCAGGTTACCTTACCAACCTTGTTACGGTTAGATTCTTTAGAACCTTTCGTGATCTTGGAATGCTCCATCAGCTGAACCGCCGCAGGAGGAGTCTTGATTACGAAGTCGAAAGACTTGTCAGCATAAACTGTTAATACTACGGGCAGAACTTTACCCATTTTGTCTTGGGTGCGAGCATTGAATTGCTTGCAGAACTCCATGATGTTGACACCTTTAGAACCTAATGCTGGTCCGATTGGTGGTGCCGGATTGGCTTGGCCGCCTTTTACTTGCAGCTTTACTAAGCCAGTGATTTCTTTAGCCATTTAAACTTTTTTTTGGTGTTAACGAATTGTGTTTCAGGGTGTTACCCCATCTACAACTCTCCCAAATACGATCTTATAATAAGAGCAATATTGAGAATTGGAGTGCAAAGGTACGGTTTTGAGTGATATGGGCAAAAATAATTTTTGAGGGGGGATGCCTGCCAAATTATTTATAATCCCTGCCATTTTAACACTTTTTAACTTATTGCATATTTTTTGCTATTAAAGCTAGATAGAAATCAGATCTATGGAAACAGCAATAGTAACAGCCTCAATAGCAGCGGGGACATCATTAGCAACGATATTAGTTATAAAGCCATGGGTAGACAGAAAAATTCACATATTTCAATTAAGGCAAAACTTTAAAGCAGAACAAATAAAAAAGATTAAAAATGTATTTGCTGAGCATAAAAATAAATTACTCAAAGCTGGAGAAAAGCTTAATAATAGATTAAAGAATTTTGCGAAGAACCATCAAGAAAATTGGCATAGTGTGAGTGGGAACTATACTGTTGATACTCATTATCTCGATACAACTGTTTACCACTTTCTATCTTTTTTTGCTAACATACAATTGATTGAAAAGCAATTAATTCATTTAGACACTACAATATCAGATAAGTCAGACCTAAGGACTATTAAGTTTTTCAGGCTTTTTCACGATGTAATGTGCGATGTTGATCTTTTTGAAAAATTTCAGCTTGCTACAGACCATTTTTTTTCGACACCATTTGAAAATTTCAGCAACAATTTAATCGAAAATAATGAAGTTATTAATCTTGATAAGTTCATGGACAATAAGCCTTTGATATTGGATAAAATTAAACCAATCTATGCTTTTATTGATGGCATGTCTCCTTCAGAAAATAGATTGAGGCTGGAGCGGTTGAAGATTTTTCATCTTAGTCTGATTGCATTTATGAATGAGTTTGGATATGATTATCAAAAAAACACCACTGAAAAAAATTTCAGAGTTAAGGATGCTCACAGGCGATTATAGATTACTTGAAAATTTCAAAAAGCATCATGTTCAAAAATGTAGGCTTGATGGTTTTTTTAAACCGTTAGAACTTATATTATGGAAGGCTGGATGCTAATTGTATACCCTCACTGGTTTAAGCTTCTGCTTCATCAAATAAATAAAACGAAGGGCTGCGCCCGGCAGCATTGGAACGAATGCCCAATCGACATACAACGCATCCACCACACATTTCATTCATTCCATAAATTCCACGAATTCCAGTTCAGACAGATTCCCGGTTGGTTGGCGTTACATTATATGATGGAGTCATCTTAACTTACGACGCAGTAAATGATAGACAATAAACTATATGAGTTTATATTATAAAATTTGGGTTGATGGTATAGTTAAAGTGAAATCTAGACCTGATAATTCCGGATTATGGAAGTTTGCATTGATGAATTTTACGTCAATGTCTATGGCTTTGAATTTGCTGTTATTACAGTTTATATTGAACGATTTAGGAATAATGGACAATATCCTAAGTATTAATGTTGATCTGTTCCCTGGCACACGTTTAGACGCAATTGCTAGCTTTTTTCTAGTCTATTTGTTGCCGTTTTTACTGTTGAACTATTTCTTAATTTTCTATCGAGATCGCTATAAAACCCTAATTAAACGTTATCCATCACATGACGGTAAATGGTATGTCAGATATTTTTTAGGGTCACTTCTTGGATTTATAGGGTATATCTGGACTGCTGTTATAATTACAAAGTTTCTTTAGGCGGCTGTTCTAAATGTACCCACTCGCCCCACTGGTTTAAACTTCCTTAGCTTAAATCAAACAAATAGAACTAAGGGCTGCGCCCGGCAGCATTTAGACTGAAGCCCCGTCTCGTCCTCGTTTGCAACGAGGATGCCCGGGAATAGCGTTTGCAACGCGACTACCAGATTTTTCATAGCTTAGTACAATGTCCACCCTTCCTATAACTGTAAGATCCGCCATCATCCGTGGTATAGGAATGGTGCGGGTGCCCGCCCGGCAGATACTGGCTATTACCAGTTTATCCATCCCCGTGGTATGGCTCATCTTTGGTTTCTCCTGGCTGACCTTACTGCATTTTCCTATAGGTATCATCGTTGCATCTATCTATTCTTCACGGATGAGGCCTAAGTGGCGGTTGTGGGCATATACCAATGCCGCCGATATCCATCAACTACAACGCGCAGCTGAACTGGCTGAATTATTACACGTGGGATCTCATGACAGCATGCGTGGCTGGATGTCACTTCCGCAACGCAGGGAATTAACAGAGCTGCTCAACCGCTTCGACCAGGATATGGGATTTGTTGATGACCCTGATATTCCTGAGGAGACCAAGGTATACGAACGGACACTTGTCTCAGTGGAGCATCCGATTTTGGTGATGAATGATAAAGGGATAACAGTGTATGAAGAAAGCACATTTAGTTGGGGCGAAATTGAGAATGAGCGTATAGCCAATGTGGGTCACATGGGTAGGAATCGGCTTTGGGGGAACAAAGAATCAAGTGGTACCTCCAGGTCTTTTCGTTTCAACTGCGGATCAAAGCAGTATGAATTTCCAATGGCAGATATTAAGATGGCCGCCTGGGAACTCGACCTGCTGACCTATATCTACAGAGGACGCTGGGCAGAGAATCATAATAGCTGAATAGCTATGTAAGCTGTCAATGTGTATATCATTTTTTGCCCGCCACTCACTATTTTAATAACTTTATACTACCGCTTGCTCTATGCAGGAGCAGCAAATAAAAGCAAGGCTCGTTTGCCATTCAAAAAGAAACCTCATTACAGCCTGTTTATTGCTAAGTCCGCTCCTGTAAAGGATTTCATTAAAATAAAAGTGACAGAACGTGGCAATTAAGTGGCACATTACGGCAAAAAAATGACGCATTACGCCTGTCCAGCTGAATAGCGGGAGCACTGGAGTGGCACATTATGGCAATCCACCGTCACATTATGACACACTAATAAAATACCCCTCCTTGTGGAGGAGGGGTCGATGTCAAAAGATCCGCCGCAGCGGAGACTTTTGACATCGGGGGTGGTGCTACTCGCGCAAATCATTATCCACAAAACACCGAACATAAAAGGGACATAAAAGTCCCATAAAACGGACATATGGGGACACAAAACGGACATGAGCGGACACATAAGTCCCACATAGCAGACATAAACACCCCACAAAAGAGACATAAAAAATAATCACCCCTTACCAGGCGCGGCTTTCAGAAAATAATTGCTCCTGGAAAGGGACATAAAAATAAAAGCCTTTGTAGATTAAACCTGCTCAAACCACCGCATCCTATAAGCATTCATCGCTGTCTTGCCCAGCTTGTCAGTCAGTTTATGATTGACATAAAACCCAACAAATGCTCCCACGCCGGGGATCAGTTGCAGCATCTTGGCAAGGTCTATATAATCACGGTACTCCTGCTGAAAACTCCGCCAGTCAAATTCATCAAACGGCGGTAGTGTCTTGCTGAAGTTCTCCCAGTCGGCTACCTTCTTATAAATATCCTTGCGGTAATCGCCCGATGAAAAGGCCAGTTGAAAAACATAGAGTATGTAAAGCCGCTCCTTATAATCCGTTACATCATGTCCGTATATGCCCGCCATATCGAAAAGCAATTTCATCTTCAGCGTCAGCCATATGGGAAAATCCGCGAGTCCTAATAATATGCCACCTGCCCCTGTTATAGCGCCTTCGGCAGCTGAGGTGTTTTTGTAGGTATTAATGCGCTCCGTTACCCTTATTTCGCGCATCTGCAGGTTGGCATCAGCATAGGGTTTTCCTGAAATAAACTCAGCACCTGTGAGTACGGCATTGATGGTGTGCTTGAATGCCTTGGTAATTACTTTGTGCACCTTTTCAGGTATCAGGTTGTTGATTTTATGTTGCACTTTTCTTGACAGGCGCCCCATAATGGTTGAACCTTGCTGCATCTTCCGTTGCCAATCCCGCAGCTCTATTGATATTTGTTGTTCATAGCGCTCCATAACCTGCATGAAGGTAGTGATGTTTTTGACATACCATATGGTAGTCATCTATAGCCGCTCAGTTATCAATTCATTATTAATGCCTATTCCGGCTTTGTATCCTGCGGCTATGGCTACGGAGATAGCGCGCATAGGTGTGGTGCAGTCCCCGGCGGCATATACACCGGGTACATTGGTCGCACCTACAACATTGGTTTCAATAAATCCGCTTTCATCCAGCTTGCAACCCAGTTGTGCTACTATATCTGTTTGCTGCTCACAGGGCAGGCTAACAAATAATGCGTCCAGCATATGGTCTTCACCATCTGCTGTAATGACGTTGGTTAAATAGCCATCTACATGCTGCACTTCTGCAATTTCTGACCTTACTACTTTAATATTTCTTTCCTTTATAAAGCGCTCTGTTTCTTCTGCAAAGTCTTCATCAATAAATAAGGTTATTTTTTCACTCCAGTTGTGTATCAGCGGCAGGAAATTGATCATAGCGGAAGAACTTGCCATCAGGCCCAGTTCTTTACCTCTTACCTCAAAGCCGTGACAGTAGGGGCAATGCACTGCTGATTTTCCCCAGCATTCTGCGAAGCCTTTTATATCCGGGAGGACATCTTTTAAGCCTGTAGCTAACAGTAACTTCTTAGCTATATAGTTATTTCCTTCTTCGTCGGTGGCGGTAATAATATCACCTTCCTTTTGTACCAGTACAGAGGTCAATGTACCTTGATGCAGGTGTACCGTAGGGTAGCCAAGTACCTGTTCTTTGGCCAGCCTTCTTATTCTATCGGGCTCAGTGTCATCGTAGCCTATCAGGTTGTGTGCCTGCGCGGCAAATCTGTTGGCCGGTGTACTGTTGTCAATTACCAGTACATCCCGCATACAACGCCCAAGGGTCATTGCCGCCTGTAGCCCGGCATAACTCCCGCCAACGATCAATACATCATATAGTTTTTGCTCCATCATTGATAACACATAAAAGCTGTGCCCCTATAAATACTCCTTAACTTAGCACCATGCAGCAAACCAAAGCATTATCACTCCTCCAACCCTGGGCTTCACTGGTGATCATGGGCTTAAAGAAGATAGAGACCCGTTCCTGGTCTACGCCATACCGGGGCCTGCTGCTGATACATGCCAGTGCGGGAAAAGCGGGCAAGCTGGTAGCAGAAAATCCTGCTATCAAAAAACACATCAGCAATTTTAAGGAACTGCCTTTCGGTTGCATTATAGGACAGGTGCAACTAACAGATATTGTCAGGGTGGGTGAACTCCAATTGCCTGATGATGAAATTGATAAACTCAGCCTTGAGGAAAAGGCTTTCGGAGATAACAAAGCACGTTTCGCCTGGCTCTTTGCGGATGCAGAAGTTTTTGAGGAACCCATTCCGGCCACAGGCAGATTAGGCTTGTGGGAATTTTAGTATTCGTTAGCTTTTCTGAAATAATACCGACCGGACAGTACCCACTAATATACTACGGGGTGCATCTGCGGGAGATTCCAGGAAATCCAGTCTTCTATAGTGAACAGTCCCTTCATTACTCACCAACTCTGCAAGTTTACCATCATCAGAAAGGTAAGTGAATTCCTGGAAAGGATAAGTTGCGGTATTAACTCTCTCCAGGTGATTGAACTTCTTGTTTTCCATGTCCAGGCAATGTTGAAACCACTATTAAGGTAAATCAACGCGTCGTATCTTACTAATATATGTTTCCGGAATTTATAAGGAGGTATTTTTCAAAAGATATTAAGGAATGCCACAACCCTGGAGACTGCAATGGTTGTTAAATCTACCAGCCGTCTACATGAGACGGGTAACTACCTGATTCTGATTTTATTCGTCTATTTACCGTAAGCCACCACTGCATTTCTGGAGACAGGAAAGACCAGTCGGCTTATTATGTGTTGGTGAAGAAATAATAAAGTACCTGTACTATGATTTCTCAATAACAGCATTATTTTTACACGACTTTAACGCCCAATTTAAATGCGATACCTGTTTGCCCTTTTGTTACTCTTGTTGTGTAATGTAGCTCACACCCGCCCTGACACGACCTACTTTGATAGCCGCGGCAGAAAGATTTATTATGCGAAGAATGCTGAGTTGTTGCAGGTAAAGGAGCAAATAGACCATCAGAAGTATACCTTAAAGGAGTTCTACTATTCGTCAGGCATTATTAATATGTCGGGCGTTTTTACATCTACCGGCAATGGTGTCGTGACTTTTTATGATCTGGACGGCAAGAAAAATACAGAAGGTACTGTAGTGGATGGTAAAAAAGAGGGTGAGTGGAAGACATACAGAGCTGCACAGCCCGAAAAGGCATGGATAATATCAAATTATGTTCATGATTTGCTAGATGGTTCGCAGAAAAGCTATTATCCTGGAGGAGCATTGAAACGCGAAGAGCTTTATTCGGCAGGGACGCTTGTATCCGGCAAAAGGTATGATGAAAAGGGTGGCGAGCTGACTTATACACCATTTGAAGTTGAATCCATGCCCACATTTGATGTCAAATCTTACCTGGCAACTTTCGTTGTGTACCCGCATGAGTGCAGAATAAGACGCATAAGCGGAAATGTGCTGGTTGATTTTGTAGTAGATGGAGCCGGTAAGGTAGGTCGCGTAAGAGTAGTAGAGCAAGTTCATCCCCTGATGGATGCAGAGAGCATCAGGCTGATAAGTGCTATGAAGCTTTGGAAGCCTGCGATGAAAGATGATGAGCCTATACCTACTAAACTCACTTTGCCTGTTAACTTTTCACTTTAGTTATGACGTATTTGCACATGTGCCGTTTTCTGTATACTATTATTTTGTTTGCTATTACTATTAGTTCTGCATTTGCACAGCGAGATGCGGTCTATGTGAATGCAGAACTGGTTCCTATATCCCAGGCGAAGGCGACCTATTACAGGACTCACGAAAAGAAAGGTGAGCTTTTTGAAGTGCACTTGTTTTACAAGGATGGTGCGAAATACATGGATGTTACATGTAAAAGTGTAGAGCCATTGGTCAGGCATGGCAAGTACATTACTTATGATCCTTCGGGTAAAAAAATAGCAGAAGGAAATTATGTTGATGATAGATTGGATGGCAGATGTGCAGAGTACTTTAGTCTTTCAGGTAAACCAAAACGTGTAGCGAAGTATGAGAATGGTTTGCTTAATGGTCCAATTACAAAATTCGATTCATTATCAGGCAATCTGATAATGAAATGTAATGCCATAAATGATAAATTGGATGGCAAGAAAACCATTTTTGACGCAGTTACAGGTGTCAAAAAGGAAGAGGGTTTTTACGTAAATGGCATCCTTCTCGGGCCTTACGCAACTTTTGATAGCATATCAGGTGCCAAAAAGGAAAGTGGTTATTATAATGGCTCGGATAAGGAAGGTGAGTGGCTGTATTATTATAAAAATGCAAACAGAGTAAAGGGTGCGGGATATTATCGTAGTGGCTATTTAAATGGATACTTTGCATCGTTCTTTTTTTCAGGCAATCTACGCTTTGAGGTATTGTTTAAGGGTAGCCGGCCTGTTGGTAGATGGAATTTTTACTACGATAAACCTGGTGTGCTCAACGGGGTGATAGATTTTGAAGAAGGCATTCCGGTTGGAGAAATGCGCAGTTTTGATTCTGCAACAGGGAAGGTAATTATAGTAGGGCCTTTTGTAAACGGCATGCGATCTGGTAAATGGACATATTACTATCCTGAAAACGGGGAATTGTCGGGGTATGATGTGTATTCAGAAGGAAGATTACATGGTGATATGGAGACCTTTTATCCTTCAGGAAAGAAAAAGAGCTGGAGTACATACAAATTTGGAGAAAAGTACGATACGCATATCCAGTATTTCGAGGACGAAAGTACTAAGCAAATGGAAAAGTATACGGGTAGCACAGGTTATTCGGTAGTTACAAGATATGATTCAGCTACACATAAGGCAATCGTAAAAGGTGAATTTAATAAAGGGAAAAAAACAGGTCTGTGGTATACCTTTTTCCAGGGAACGGAAGTAGTGAAATCTAAGGAGCAATATAAAGCAGGAAAGAATGATGGCGAGGTAGAATTATATTATTCTGATGGGAGTAAAAAATTATCAGGACGATATGATGATGGTAAAAAGGTTGGGAAATGGAATTATTATTATCCTAATTCCGGAAAAGATTGGATAAAACTTGAGTACAATGAAGATGTAATAATAGGGGATATATATGTTTATTTTGAGAGTGGTGATCTGAAGCGACATGAAGTACGTAAAGACGATAAAGTAGTAAGTTATGAAGGTTATTCAGAGGACAGGAAAGAAATACCGTACGAATCATTATTTATAGAAGCGAAATATGATGGTGATGACGTTAGCACGTTTATCGGTAGGGAGTTGAAATATCCTATAACTGCTTTAATGGAAGGTAAAGAGGGCAAGGTATCTGTTCAATTTATTGTGAACGAAGATGGCAGTATTTCAGATGCTGAAGTTATACAAAGCCTAAGTGAAGATTTCGATAAAGAAGCTTTACGCATTATATCTGTAATGCCGGCCTGGAAACCGGCAAAGATAGATGGAGTTGCAATAAAGTCTGTAAAGTCAGTGCCTGTTGTTTTCTGGATGAATGAGGAAAGCCAGGCCAGGAATTAGCTTTTTTTCTAAAAAGTTCATCTATATTTATTCTAAACTTAAACCCCAATAAAAATGAAAAATCCTTTTTCCCGAGTAGCTATACTGATGTTCGCTATCCTCTCGTTCTCTATCCAAAGCTGCATGAAAGAATATACCTGCAAATGCCCTGACCTTACCGGTGCAATGTCGCCTAATGGCACGATGAAAGCTGCTACCAAGTACGAAGCAGAAAGAGCCTGTAAAGCTCTCGGGGGAGATAATTGTATCGCAGAGAAATAGTGTAGTATCAAGCGAGCGCAGCAAGACTATCGACCTTGTCCTGATGTAATTGTTCCGTCAGTGCTTCCAGTCCATCAAACTTTACTTCGTCCCTTAGCCGGGCAACGAATGATACCTCTATCATTTCGTCGTAGATGTCCTTGTTGAAATCGAAGATGTTCACTTCTATTTTTATAGAGCGGTCGTTGGTTACTGTAGGGTTGTAACCTATGCTCAGCATTCCTTTATATTGTATACCGTCGTGTGTGACAAATACCGCATAGATACCTATGCCGGGGATGATCTGTTCCGGTTCGTTCAGCCTGATGTTGGCGGTAGGGTAGCCTATGGTTCTGCCCAATTGTGCCCCTCTTACTACCATACCCCTGATGCTGTGGTGCCTGCCCAGCATAGCCGATGCTTCACCAACCTGGCCATCTTTTAGTGCTTTGCGTATCTTTGTAGAACTCACGGCTGCCTCGTCTATCAGTTGTGCTTGTATCTCTATCAGTTGGTAAGGATATTTCTCCTGGAATTTTTTCAGTAGTTCTATGTTCCCTGTCCTGTCGTGCCCGAAGTGATGGTCGTAACCGATGATGATCGTATGCGGGTTAAACGTCTTTACTAAAAATTCTTCAACATACTCTTCAGCTGAAAGCTGTGAAAACTCTTTTGTAAATGGAACTACTATTATGTGCTGTATGCCTGCATCGGTCACCAGTTTTAATTTCTGCTCCAGAGGAGTGATGAACCAGAGTGGTTGTTCGGCAAAAAGTAATTTGCGTGGATGCGGTTCAAAGGTGATGAGTACACTTTCACCGTTCACTTCATTTGCACGGTCAACCACCTTCTTCAGTATCGTCCGGTGACCCTGGTGCACACCATCGAAAGTACCAATGGTAATGACTGCATTCTTAAAATGAGGTAAACTATCTATGTTGAAAAATACAGCCATTCGCTACTAGAAGCTTTTCAGCACTTCATAAAATCTATACACGTCTTCAAAAGTATTGTACAAAGGTACCGGCGCTATGCGTATCACGTTCGGTTCACGCCAGTCGGCAACTACACCCATTTCCGTCAGCTTCTCAAATACCTCGCGTCCCCTTTCGGTGAAGAGCATAGATATCTGGCAGCCCCTGCGTTGCGGGTGGCTTGGGGTGATGATGACGAAAGGAAGTTCGGTAATGTCTTTCAGCAAATACTCCATGTAGCCTGTCAGCTTTTCGCTTTTCTCGCGCAGTGCGGTGATAGTTGTTTTGTCGTAGATGTCGAGCGATGCATTGTGCGCCACCATGTTGAACACCTGTGCATTGCTCATCTGCCAGCTTTCAGCGGTGTCTTTAGGGATAAAGCCCTTCTCCATTTTGAAACGGGTGGCTTCATCATTGCCCCACCATCCTGCCAGTCGGAATGTTTTAGGATTGGAAGCATGATGCTCGTGTACATAAGCGCCACCTACTGCACCCGGCCCTGAGTTCAGATATTTATAAGAACACCAGCAGGCGAAGTCAACATTCCAGTCATGCAGTTGCAGGGGAATGTTGCCCACGGCATGTGCCAGGTCGAAACCCGCGTATGCGCCCACTTTATGTGCTGCATCGGTAATCGCTTTCAGGTCGAAGAATTGCCCCGTGTAATAATTCACACCACCGAACATAACCAGTGCCAATGAGCTACCGGCATCTTCAATCGCTTTCAGTATGTCTTCTTCTTCTATTATATGCGCTCCTTCGCGCGGAGTAATTTCAATTATCGCATCTTCCGGCTCATAGCCATGCATACGTACTTGTGTTTCCACGGCATATTGATCGGAAGGGAATGCGCCAGCTTCCATGATGATCTTGTATCGCTCACCTTTAGGACGATAGAAAGATATCATCAATAAGTGCAAGTTGACGGTGAGGGTATTCATCGCCACCACTTCATTGGTTTTTGCACCCACGATCTTCGATAACCTTTCCGTAAAAATATGGTGATAAGAGAACCATGGGTTTCTTGCACGGAAGTGACCTTCCACACCATGCTTTGCCCAGTCTTCCAGTTCATTCTGCATCAGGTAGGCGGTGCTCTTTGGTTGGAGGCCTAAAGAGTTACCACAGAAATAGACGACATCTTTGCCCTCATGTTGGGGAAATAAGAACCGTTCGCGGAATCCATAAAGTGGGTCAAGTTGATCTTGTTCCTGTGCGTATGATAAAGAAGCCTCGTATGTCATTAAACTGAACTTTGCGCAAAAATAGCTTTCTGAACCGTGATTTATAGGGTTTTAGCGATAACAACATGTAAATATTCCTGTTTTTATAAGTGTTAAGGTTCTGTGAAAGCCCCGGGCTCTGCCATACTGCTGGCATGTATTTATAGTATAGTGTAGAAAATCTAAGAACATGAAAAAGGTAATATTGACACTGGCAGGAATTATTGCATTAGCATTTACCCATACGGATGCCTCGGCGCAAAATGGGAGCGTGGCCTTGGGCTTACGTGCCACACCCGATGGTGGTGGGTTTACGGCTAAATTTTTCACCACCCCCAACTGGGTAATAGAAACACAGCTGAATGCAGGTGGGCTGATGGGTAATGGCCGAGGCGAGAGCTTCAACGCTGTAGCGCTTCTTGAATATCATATATATATGCCTGATCCATCATGGCAGATATTCTTTGGTATGGGTATGCACGGAGGAGTTTGGGACCACAACAGCAGGATGTATAGTGGCGGCGACTATTACTATACTAACCGTAACACAGAAGGTATCTTCGGTTTTGACGGTATTGGTGGAGTAGCATATAAATTCAAAAAAATTCCATTAAGCCTGAGTGCAGACATGAAACCGGCGGTAAACGTCGTGGAAGATCCGAGATTCTTCTCACATAACATGTTCGGTATCAGTGCGAGGTTCCATATAAACTAGTTTTAGGCACGTTGGCCTACAAAAAGAAGCATCCCGCCGAAAAGGCAGGATGCTTCTTTCGTTATTCCCCGACAAAGGGGTACTTTTGGTAAAAATCATACAAAATGAAAAAGTCGTATATCGTTATTGGTATTCTTGTTCTATTAGTTTTGATAGGCGGGTGCAGCTACAACGGCATGAATAAGTCTCGTGTAACTGTGGATGAGAAATGGGCAGGAGTGCAAAGCAGCTACCAACGCAGGGCAGACCTGATACCAAACCTGGTGAGCACAGTAAAAGGTGCTGCAGAGTTTGAAAAGAGCACACTTACTGCAGTAATAGAAGCTCGTGCGAAAGCTACTCAAATGAATGTGAATGCCGGCGACCTTACTCCTGAAAAATTGCAGGAATTCCAGGCTGCACAAGGACAATTGAGCCAGGCGCTCGGCCGTTTAATGGTAGTATCTGAGCAATACCCGCAACTAAAAGCAAACCAAAACTTCCTTGCCCTGCAAGACCAACTTGAAGGAACGGAAAACAGGATAAAAGTTTCCCGCGATGACTTCAACGGTGCAGTGAAGGATTATAACGTAAAGGTTACTTCATTCCCGGCTAATATTTTAGCAGGTATATTCGGCTTTAAAGAAAAGCCAATGTTCAAGGCGGATGAAGGCGCGCAAAGTGCTCCTAAAGTAGAATTTTAAATAATCAACTGATGTCCTTTTTCTCGAAGAAACCTTTGCTGAGCGCCGAAGTGCAAAACCAGGTGGTAGAGCGCATAAAAGCAGCGGAACTAAAGACCACTGCTGAGGTGCGTGTGTACGTAGAGGCGCATTGCGAATACATGGACCCGCTGGACAGGGCAAAGGAAGTATTTGTGAGCCTGGCCATGGATAAGACGGAAAAGAGAAATGCCGTTATTATCTACATGGCTTTGAAGGACCACCAGTTTGCCTTGTTTGGTGATGCTGCTATTTATGAACTGGCGGGTGGCCCATTATTTTGGGAAAGCGCTGCTGAGCATCTGGTAACACATCTGAAGCAAGGCAAGATAGGAGAAGGGCTTTGTGCCTGCATTGATGAACTCAGCAATGCTATGGCCAAACATTTCCCTTACGATCCGACAATAACAAAAAATGAACTCCCGGACGAAATAGTCTTCGGTAAATAATGAAACAACTTTCGAAAAGAATATTCGCTGTAGTGCTGAGCATACTGTTTGTAGTATGCTCAGTATTTACTGTTTCTGCCAGGGGAGATGAAGATTTCCCTGCTAAGCCTAATCCGCCAAGGTTGGTCAACGACTTTGCGGGAATGATAGGTGCAGACCATATACAGGAACTGGAGAATAAGTTGGTAGAGTTTGACAATACTACCTCTACACAGATCAGTATCGTCACTGTTTCCAGCCTGGGCGACTATGATGTTTCAGACTATGCCATCAAGCTATTTAATAAATGGGGCATAGGGCAGGCAGGAAAAAATAACGGTGTATTATTACTGGCATCGAGAGACGACAGGAAGATATGGATAGTAACAGGTAAGGGCCTGGAAGGTGTTCTTACTGACCAGAAGACGGGTATGATATACCGTAATGAAATGGTGCCTCACTTTAAAGAAGGGGATTACTATACCGGTTTCTCAAAAGCAGCAGATGCGATAATAGCCGTTACTAAAGGAGAATACAAAGGAGAAGCCAAACACGGTAAGAAAGATAAAGGCGGCTCGGTTGGGCTGATCATTTTTATCATCGTCATTATTATCATCGCGATTTCCCGCGGTGGAGGTAACAATCGTGGCGGAAAATATATGAGCAGGGGTGGTGCCGGTGATATCATAACAGGGATGATATTGGGCAACTTGCTTGGTGGTGGAGGCAGAGGCGGCGGTGGCGGCAGCAGTTGGGGTGGCGGCGGAGGTGGCTTTGGCGGCTTCGGCGGTGGTAGCTCCGGCGGTGGTGGAGCCGGTGGTAGCTGGTAGATTTTTAGCGAATAGAGAATAACGAATAGTGATAAATGATATTGAAAAGAAGCCTGCTCTAAGTGAGCGGGCTTCTTTAATTTAGTAGGGTAAAGAGTGCAAATGACCATTATCAAAGACATACAGATAACAGGTAGCGGGCAGAAACCGATGCTGACAGATATTTTTTATATGGGTAAGACAGCCGGTAAGACCGTTGTTATCTATGCGCATGGTTTTAACGGATTTAAAGACTGGGGGAATTTCGACCTGATAGCCAAGCAATTTGCAGAGGCGGGTTTTCTGTTCGTAAAGTTCAATTTTTCACATAATGGTACGACCGTTGAGCAACCGGAGGATTTTGCCGACCTCGAGGCTTATGGAAATAACAACTACACCAAAGAGCTGGATGATTTAGGAGTTATCATCGATTGGGTGCAGGAATCGAATCCTGATTGTGGGAAGATATGTTTGCTGGGGCACAGCAGGGGAGGTGGGATTGCATTGCTGAAAGCATCCGAAGATGCAAGGGTACAAGCTGTTGTTACGTGGGCATCTGTAAGTGAGTGCAAAACACCATGGGGTAGCTGGGACCTGGAGAAAATGGAAGAGTGGGAAGAGACTGGCGTGCAGTATTATACTAATGGCCGTACCAAACAGGAAATGCCATTGTACTATCAGCTATATAAGAACTACCTGCAAAACCAGCTTCGACTGAATATAGAACGGGCGATAAAGGGTTTGGAAATACCTATACTCATTTGCCACGGTAGCGCTGACCCGGCAGTGCCTGTGTCGAAAGCGCATCTGCTTCATGAATGGCAACCAACCTCGGAATTGTTTATTGTGGACTCCGACCATGTTTTCGGAAGGAGCCATCCGTGGGAGGGTGATGTGTTGCCGGAGAAGATGCAAGAGGTGGTGGAGAGGAGTGTGGAATTTTTGAATAGGATTTAATTGTAACAATGCAAGGTCTTAATGTCATACTGAGCGACCGCGAAGTATCTGTCATGCAGGATAGATACTTCGTGCCTCAGGATGACAGTCTGGGATAGGTTTGTCTTACTTGATTCCCAATTCGGCCAACACTTTATTCATTTCAGTCGCATCGTATCCATTGCTTTTGAAGAAGAGGAAATCCTGTTTTATCATATTATTCCATGTGAAGTTCGCTTCCACGGTTTCTGTGAGGTGCGCTTTGTAAATGTTGATAGCTTCGTTGTATTTATTTGTAAACAGATAGCTGTGCGCCAGATTGCCTAGAGAAAGGAGGTCTCCTGGTGTTAGTTGCAGGGCACGGTTTAAATACGGTATGGCTTCTGATGGCCTTTTAGTTTCCAAAAGGTGCCATGCGATATTATTCATCTGAAATTTATCAAGCGTAAGTGTATCCGGCCTTGTGATCTTTACAGCCGATGGTAATTCTTTTCCATTTGCTTTGCGTTTGTAGCCGGTTACGATTCCTTTCTCATTATTCACAAACTCTTTTTCGGTAGAGAACTCCATATTGAAGAAGCTATTGGGAGATGAAAAATACATTTTACTGTATATGCCGTCTGAAAAAAGGAAATACTCATTATCTTTTTTTAGAATGCTGCCCCAATCTTTACCATACATATAGATGCCCGGGTATGTTTGCAAAATATTCTCGGGAACAGCCACTACTTTTTTTGAAACAGGATTATAAAAGTCCTTCCAGTTATAAACAGTAGCAACACTATTGATCACTTCAGGCAGAAGGCCGGGTTTGTCGGAATTGATGAAGACTGCTACACCGTTACCATCTTCCAGGCTGCCGAAGTATTGTCCGCTAAAGCCCCAATTGCCCGCGCTATGCTCGAAGTAGGTAGTATTGTTGTGTTTCTCTACAAACACGCCAAGCGCTGCCTGTTCATCGTTATATGGTGTCAATCTGAGTTTGGTCATTTGTTGATCCAATACCTTAGCTGACTTACCCAGGTAGGCGAGTTGTGTTTCCACAATGTAATTACAAAGGTCAGTTGGTGTCATCCACAAGCCGGCTGCAGCTTGCTCAGGGTAAACGTGAAATTTATTATTGACGGGCGAACCATCAGCAGTGTACCCGGTGGCGCATAAGTGTAGTTTTTCTTTTGCCGGAGGTTGCTTGTATGAACTGCCGGCCATACCCATTGGCTTCAGGACGTGTTCATACATGAAGACATCGTAGGGTTGTTTGGTAATGTCGGTAATGATCAATTGTGAAATGGTAGTGCCGCCGCCTGAGTATATAGACTTAAGCCCCGGTTCAATTTGTGATCGTACAGGTGGTGTGTTGGCGGGCGGGATGCCATCCAGTATTTGTGGTACAGTCGGTGTCTTTTCTTCAAGATCGTAACCAGGGAAGCCATGAACGGTTAATCCCGCGCTGTGGCTGAGCAACTGGGCTAAAGTTATTTTTTTGCCTTTTGAAACAGAATCGTAAGGGAATTTCCAGGAAGTGAGGTAGGTATTGATGTCGGTATGGAGGTCCAGTTTTTTGTCTTGCACTAATTTTAAAATACCTACAGCATTTAATGACTTACTGATAGAGCCCGGCTCGAATAGGGTCTCGGTTGTAACAGGCTTTTTTTCTTCTTCATTTGCCCAGCCATAACCTTTTGCCCAAACTACTTTATAATTATGCACTACAGCAATGCTCAAGCCTTTTACTCCGTAGTATTTCATCCGGTCAATGATATTATGGTCCGGTTGGCCTTCGATTTTTACTCTGCCGGCCAAGCTGTTTTCTACAGCTTTTATCTTCTCCAATGTTTCCTTGGAGTAAGTCTGGGCATTGAGTGCCTGGCAAGAGGAGAATAATAGTATAAGGATGAGGTTACGGATCATGTATACAATATATGGTGATTTTAGGTTTTGGATTGTTAAATTGGGTTAATGGGGAGAACCTGGCATAGCGCGCTTACATCATCCCCAAAAACTCAAAGCGCCATTGCGCGAGACTTTGAGTTTTGACCACTCCTCCGAAAGGAGGCTATCGAAATAGCCTGATATTGTCATTCTTTATATGGGTAAGTGGGGAAAATTAGGTGGTATTAAAAGTTACGCTTTTATTACCTTTGCCCAGCTTTTTACCAATTTTCTGTAATTAAAGAATGCTGCGGGAAGAACCGATAAATGTTAAACAGCAACCACTGCTGATGGCCAGGGTCAAAGACTATAGCCAGTTATTGAAGCCAAACCTGAGCTTCATGGTGGTTTTTTCCAGCGTAATAGGGTATTTGCTCGCTCCGGGCATTCCATTTGATCTCACCAGGGTTTTATTATTGTTTATTGGCGGTATCCTTGTTACCGGTGGCGCTAATACTATTAACCAGATACTGGAACGTGAAGGTGATGGCCTGATGACGCGTACCATGCACCGCCCTTTGGTGGAAGGCCGTATGAGCTTAGCTGAAGCATGGGCTGTGGCTGCTATCTCGGGTTTGGGTGGTGCATTGATGCTGGGGTATTTCTTCAATCCACTGGCGGGTATCCTGAGTTTCATCTCTTTATTATTATACGGTTTTGCCTATACGCCCATGAAGCGTATCCACCCAATAGCAGTGTTGATAGGTGCTATACCGGGTGCTATGCCCCCTTTATTGGGTTGGGTGGCGGCTACGGGCACCCTTACAGGTACATTAGGCCTGGGCGGCTGGATATTATTCCTGATACAATTCTTCTGGCAGTTCCCGCATTACTGGGCTATTGCCTGGGTGAGCTATGATGAATGTAAAAAAGCCGGCATCAGTATGCTGCCTTCGCAGGAGCGTAGCTCTAAGTTCACGGCTTTGCAATGTATGTTCTATAGCATTATCCTGATACCAATATCTATTACCCCGCGTGTAGTAGGGCTTACAGGTAATGTAGGTATGTGGGTGATGATAGCCTGCGGTATTATGTTCTTTGCTGCCTCGGTAGTGTTTTATAAGAAAAATGATTACCCGTCTGCAAAGAGGGTAATGTTTGCTTCGTTCATTTATCTGCCTGTCGTATTGCTGGCATTGTTGTTTGATAAGATGTAAAAGATGGAAAGAATAGTGGAAACTACGGCACAGAGAAAAAAAATACATCCGCAGAAGTTTGCGATGTGGGTGGCTATCTGCAGCATTATCATGATGTTTGCTGGTCTCACAAGTGCCTATATCGTCCGCCAGAGCCAGGGCAACTGGGTATATTATACCCTTCCCACTATTTTCTGGGTATCTACAGGCCTGATCGTTTTGAGCAGCATTACGATGCATATGGGTGTAAAAGCCTTTAAGAGCAGGGCAATGCCCCGATTCAAAATGCTGATATCAATTACCCTTCTTTTAGGTGTGGCATTTGGCATTAGTCAATATATAGGTTTTCAACAATTGTATGCCGGCGGAATAAAGATAGATGGCAACCCAAGTGAGTCATTCCTGTTTATCATAGCCGGACTACATTTATTGCACATAGCGGGTGGAATAATTGCATTATTAATTGTATTTTTCCGCGCATTTAGGACGAACGTAAAGGTCTACAATGCTACGGGGCTGGAGATAATGGCAACATACTGGCACTTCGTAGATGTATTGTGGATTTATTTATTTGTGTTCTTTCTGGCAAATCAGTAAATCTTTTTAGAAATTAGCACCCAAATACACAAAACCAAGGCAACTTTTAAATCAATTTATGGCACAAGTTCACACAACAACCGCACCGGAACCTAAAGCATGGGGAGGAGGGCGATCGCCTTTCAACGTAAGCTATGGTAAAATGATGATGTGGTTCTTCCTGTTATCGGATGCATTCACGTTCTCGGCATTCCTTATTTCGTATGGTACAAAACGTTTCTTCAGTGGCGTATGGCCCGATCCGAATAAGGTTTTCCATGCATTCCCTTTCATGGGGCACATGGATCTTCCGCTGGTATTTGTGAGCTTGATGACCTTTATCCTTATCATGTCTTCTGTTACCATGGTACTTGCCGTACACTGCGGTCACTACGGAGACAGGAAGGGTGTTATTAAATGGATGCTTTGGACGATCATTGGTGGTATCGCTTTCCTCGCCTGCCAGGCATGGGAGTGGACACACCTTGGCCACTTAACAGGCGGCCTGTGGGGTACATTCACTGATCCTGCAAGTACAATACAATATGCGCAATACTACGACATGGCCAAGCCGGAAGTAGCGAGCGTTATTAACGCGGGCGGTACAGCGGCATTAAACCCGACGCACAACTTCTTTAGCTTCTTCTTTACCATTACCGGTTTCCACGGTTTCCACGTATTCTCAGGCGTATGCTTTAATATACTGGTACTGGTTCAAACGGTAAACGGTACTTATGAACGCAGAGGACACTACGAGACCGTAGAGAAGGTAGGCCTTTACTGGCACTTTGTAGATCTGGTATGGGTATTCGTATTCACCTGCTTCTACCTGCTTTAATCTTATTTGATTTCTTATTGAACTCACAACCAACAACTAATTAAAGAAAAATGTCAGCACATAATCACGATAGTAATAGCACACTACACCTGTATGAAGGTGATCAGTCGAAACTTTATTCGGGTGTAATGTCACATCATACAGATGTTACTTCACCTGAGAGTAAAAAGCAAATAGGCCGTATCTGGAGAGTATTCTGGATATTGCTCGTAATCACCATTGCGGAAGTATCATTGGGTCTGCTTTTCAGTTACTCAATGCCTAGGGCGATATTGAACTCTATCTTCCTTATTCTCACAGTAGTAAAAGCTGCGTGGATCGTATCTGTGTTCATGCACCTTGGTGATGAAGTGAAGAGCTTTATGATAATGATATTAATACCGCTAGTGTTGTTCATCTGGTTCATCATTGCCTTCCTTTACGATGGAGGTTTCTGGCTGGATATGAATAACGCATTGCCAAAGCCATAATAATGAGTCAATCATCTAATAGAATAATTAGATTAGGTATTTTAGGAATAACGGCAGCCTTTGTGCTGCCGTTATCTTTATACTTTATTACAAGAGCCTTGTCTAAAGATAAGATACCACGTCCGCCACACTTTATAGTGGACGGTGTAGATAGCTTTATGAACGACGGCAAGATGGAATACGATACCATCTTTCACCAGGTAGCCGACCTGGAGCTTGTTAATCAACTGGGGGATAAGGTGTCGCTGAATAAGGACCTGAAAGGGAAGATCCTGATAGTGGATTTTATCTTCACCGACTGCCCGTCTATATGTCCACAGCTTACGAAGAACATGGCAATGCTGCAAAAGGCCTTTAAGAAGAATGATACAGGTGTACACCTTATATCTATAACTGTGAATCCGGAGGCTGATTCATTTCAGCGCTTGAGGCGATTTGCGGATAAGTATGGTGCCAACCATGACAGGTGGTGGTTCCTGACGGGAGACCGGAAAGACATTTACAACTATGCCCGCAAGGAGCTACGTGTAACGATGGAAGAGGGCACCGGCGGCATGGATGATTTTATACATACTGAGAAAATAGTAGTGATAGACAGGGATAGGTATATACGTGGATATTTTGACGGACTCGACCCCGTCGGCTTGAAGAAATGTGCAGACGCTGTAGTGCTTGTGACGATGGAAAAGAAAAGGAAGCTTCGGAAGAAAGGGGATAAATAAAAGCAAAATGAATACGCGTGTCATCTTATCTTTGCCGCGAAAATAATTTCCTTACATACTGTTTTATGCTTACACCATCTATTAAGAAGAATGATAAAACGGCTAAACTGCTGATATACACTGTTTCATTTGTAGTGTTTGCAGTGGTGGCATTGTTGTCAAGGGTCCAATTGAAAGTTGACCTGGGATTTGATGTCCACGTTTTTGCTATGGCGAACGCCATCATCAATTCTATTGTTACCATTCTATTGGTTTGGGCGATGGTTGCGATCAAGCAAAAGAGTTATGAGCTGCATAAAAAGTTGATGCTCTATGCTATGTTCCTTTCTATACTGTTCCTTGTTTCATATATAGCGCATCACTTGCTTGCGGGTGATACAAAGTATGGCGGTGAGGGTATCATGAAGACCATTTATTACATCATACTGATCACGCATATTCCGCTGGCTGCTATCATATTGCCATTCATTCTTTTTACCGCTTACAGGTCGCTGATAGGGGAATATGAGAAACATAAGAAACTGGCGAGATATACATGGCCGCTGTGGTTGTATGTAAGTATTACAGGTGTGCTGGTGTATGTATTTATCAGCCCGTACTATAGTTGATTAGCTGATTTGATGATTAGCTAATTAGCTGATAGGTTTTAGTCTGGAAATCAGGGTGTTTACCGACTAATGTGCGTGTTTCACCTTTTTGCGGTAAATTTGCTATACAAAGAAATTACTTTTGTCATGATAAAGCGTTTGATCATAGTACTGGTGCTCATGCTGGCCGTTCACACGGTGAATGCACAGGGTTGCTCAGTATGTACTAAGACCGCTGCGGGGTTGGGTAGTAATGGAGCCAAGGGGCTTAATGCGGGTATCATATACTTGGCAGGATTACCTTTGGTATTGATGGGGACTATTGGCTTTGTATGGTACAGGCGCAATAGGAAATCCTAAAGGCCTTACTTCAGCCCTTTTTTAAAATTACTGTCTATGAAAAAGGGATTATTTTTTGCGACATTTTGCTGTATTACATTGTTTGTTTCTTCCTGCGGTCCGCGTTGGGACAGGGGCAATGTCCAAACTGTGAAAAGAGCAGTTTCTGAATTTAATAGTGTAGAGATATCAGCTCCTGTGGACGCCGTGATCACTGTACGCGAAGGTGCTCCTGCGTCTGTGCTGTTCAAGGGATATGATGGGGAGATCAAAGAAATAAAAACTGAAGTAGTAGATGGTGTGCTGAAGTTGTACCAGGAAGATGGTTTCAGTTTTGATATAGATGAGAATGTAAAAGCTGAAATAGTAGTTGGCACATTGTCGTCATTGACTATATCGGGTGCTGCAGACGTGAAAACTGAGGGTAATATTAAAGCTGCAGAATTTGTGTTGACAGTGTCAGGTGCGGGAGATGTGAAAATAGATGAGATAAATGCAACAAAGCTTACAGTAGAAGCTGCCGGTGCTGCTGATATAGATATAAAAAGAGGCATGGTTACTTCTGCCCAGTATCATTTTTCGGGTGCAGGAGATTTGAAAGCTTATGGCTTGCAAAGCAAGGAAGTAAGTGCTTCTGTAGCCGGAGCAGGTGATATTAAGGTCAGCGTGAGCGATGCGCTTTCGGCTTCCATAAGTGGTGTGGGCAGTATACATTATAAAGGGAATCCGCCCACGCTCACCAAAAGTATTTCAGGAATAGGTAGTATAGTTGACGCAAATTAACATTTACGTACGCACGATTTTTCTTAAATTTATTAATGGAAAATCGTACGGCTATGAAGAAATATCTCCAAAGACTTATAGTATTTACTGCACTACTGTTTGGCATTCACACCGTTGCATTGGCCCAGGCTGACCCGATAGAGAAAGTATGGCTCAATGGCCAGAAGACAGGTAAAATACAGATATACAAAGCTAAAGACGGAAAATTCTACGGCAAGATCGTTTGGTTGGCAGAACCCAATCGTGATGGTAAGCCCAAACTTGATATAAATAATTCCAACGCTAAACTGAGGACACGACCTGTAATGGGTTTGCTGATACTCCGCGGTTTTACTAAAGACGGTGCTGATGAATATGAGGATGGCACCATCTACGATCCCAAGAACGGTAAGACCTATAGTTGTAAAATGACACTTAAGGGAGGTAAACTGGAAGTGAGAGGCTATGTAGGTGTATCAATGCTCGGAAGGACAGATACCTGGACTGTTGCAGACTAGCCTTTCTTAATTATACTTATTTCTCCGTTGCGCTCCATATATGCGATCTTTACTTCGTCCAGACTTTCACAGCCATTCAGGCGAAGTCTTTCCATAAAGTCACCTTCGCTCACCAGGCTTCGCCTCATATTCTTACGATGCATTCTGCCATCTTTGTACAGGAGGATTTTCTCGCCTTTTATCCAACCGCCAAACCTGCCCGAATAGATACTTAAATAGGCAAATAGCCTGTGGACTACCGCCAATACCAGGCAGGCCATCAACCCATCAAGAAACTCTACGTTCCCAATAACCCCCTGCGCCAAGATGGAGCCGAGCAATATAACAAATGTATTGTCGAAGGGAGACTTCATTCCGAAGGAACGCCTACCTGATATGCGTAACAAAATGATGGCCGCAATAAAAGTAATAAAAGCTCTCATCCCTATTTGAACCAAGGTGAGGTTGCTTCCGGGGTTGCCCCACCAATAATGTAAACTGTCTGCTTCCATATATCAACATCGTAGGTGATAAAAGCGCTTTCTATCACTTTTTCAAAAGTAAGTAAGGCTACAGATAAACTGTAGCCTTAAGCATTGTTTTATATAAGATGGTTATCTTCTTGTAGCACCTCTGTTTGGCAGCGTATCTTGTCTTTGTGGATTCAATTCGTCATTAGGTACACTGTCAGGCTCTTCTTTCAAAGGTTCTGCATTGGTTGATCTGCTGACATCTGTTTTTTCAGGATTGTCTTGCTTGCTTTCTTTTTCCTCAGTGTTAGCAGTTTTCTTAGAAGCTTGTCCGCCCTTTCTGCCGGCAGCTCTCGCTTCTTCAGAAGTCCACTCATGTGCTACACCTTTTTTGTGTGCTGCCTGTCCGCCTTTGCTGGCTATTTGTCTTTGTTGCTCAGGAGTCATTGAGGCGAAGCCCCTGTTTGCGATCCTGCTTTTGCCTTTCTGCTCGTTGTTTTCTTTTCCGGTCTGCATCTTATTATGTTTTTAATAGCTTAGGATAGTAACATTGTCGCTACAATAATTAAAAGGCTGTGCCACTAGGAGTTAAATACTATTCGAGTACGTCTGTTGGCGGTAATGCTTTGCATGATTGTATAATATGAATTGTCATATTATGCATGTATTATTTATTATTTGTGTAGAGCCAAACCCATAAAGGGGTTTGTAGAAGTAAGTACACATCAGCTAGCGATAAGAATAATGCCTTAAATAGGGTAGGAATGTGGATATCGGAGGCTTATTGACAGCTTATAAACAGGATATCAACAGGTTTTACAGGAGTTTTCTACATAAAAGAGTGTGTAACCGGAAGAACTGAATATTTCCCGTTTTTGTAATTGACAATGAGGTGACAAAGCTATATTTGCAATCTCTGAATTAAATAATGGAAGAGCAAAAAACGGAAACCACTAGTAAGGGCAAAAAATGGCTGAAGCGCATCGGCTTTTGGGGCTTCATGTTTTTCCTCATTAAAGGGCTGATATGGATCGGCGTTTTCGCTTACGGTTATTTTTGGGCTACTAAAAAGTAGTTAGGTCTATTAAAGTGTATTGATGTCTTTGCCTTCCTTCAGCACAGCAATACTTTTCTCTACCACTGTCTTATTATTTGCATCAGGTGCTTGTGAAAGTGCTTTATTGGCGTACTTCAGAGCTTCTTTGTAATTGCCCAATGCTGAGTAGCCTCTTGCCATGCCCATATTGCTGGTATAGACATTCGGGTAGCGATCGTAATTCATCTTAAATACTTGAAAAGCCTTTTCGTTCTTTTGTTCCTGTAGTAGCCTGCGGGCATAGTTGTGTGCCTGACTGGCATTAGCTGAAGCGTCAATCGCTTTTTTGAAGGTTATAGCTGCTTCTTCCTTCTTGCCCATTTTTTCCTGCAGTTCTGCTTTTGTAGAAAGGACATTGAAGTTAGGCATAGCACGGGCTGCAATATCCAGGTGTTTTGCCGCTTCGTCTAATTTTATGTTTTGCTCCATGTAATATGCTGCTACTTCCAAGTGAGCTTGTGAGGTAAACCCTTTGCTGCTTGTAAGTTCGCGCTCTATGCTGGCGAGTTGCAGTTTTTGTAGTTCAGTACCAATAGTGAAGGGAATGGAGAGCTTTTCCCAAATGAGTGACAAGACGGCGGTGCTGTCTGTCTGGTCGGAGAACAAGTATGTTAACCGTTCCATGCTTTCGTTTACAGGTTTGGGTTTCACTTTTACCTGTAGTACATCATTTTTTTCATTGTAGTAAAAGGCGCCCCAGGCTTCTGTGTCCTTAGAGAATATCAGAGTACACTCTTTCGGGTCGTAAGCTATAAAGAAACCGTATTTACCTGCAGCCAGTTTTTTTCCTTCTATGGTCACATCGGTAGAGAAAGTGATAGTGGTATTCTCATTAGCTCCCGCCCTCCAGGGTATTTTAGTGGCTGATCCGAAACCGGGATTAGGCGCATAACCGACATATACCGTCTCGCCCCATATTTTTCCTTCGCGTCCTCTCACAGCGGGGCGACCATAATCAACTGTTACGCGCGTAAGCCCGATGTCCTCGCTTACGCTGCCTTTTGTACTTCCGCCGTTAGCGGGAAAGGTAAGTTGCGCTGATGCCAGCTGCCCGATGAATAGAAATGCGATAGATAGAGTTGATTTTTTCATGACTTTAGTGTTTTTCCAAAAGTGACTGTTTTGGGCTATATGTTTTATCACCTGTATAGGGTGATTTACCGGGCATGATTTTACATTTCAGTAGCAATGACAACGGAGAGCATAATAGGAATAGTCGCGGGCGTGTTGACAGGCATAGCGTCACTGCCGCAGCTGATCAAGTTGATCAGGGAAAAGAAAGGCAAGGATATTTCGCCGATGATGCTGATCGTACTCGTCAGTGGCTTATCTCTTTGGGCTTATTATGGTATCCTGAAAGAAGACTGGCCCATCATAATAACCAATGCTTTCTCAGCACTGGTAAATCTTCTTATCCTGATACTAAGACAGGTGTACAGGAAGCGTTGATTAAGGCAGCTTGAAATGCGGATTGTATATGATCCCGAAAATATTATTCCATGGATCTTTCACTGCTGCTACTATAATGCCTCCGCCAACTTCGGTTGGTTTCTCGTGCTCGGTAGCGCCTTTAGAAAGCAGCATGTCATATACTTCCAGCACGTTTTCTACGCCCCAGTATGTTGTAGCGTTGTCGGTTATAGAAGTGTCCACATGTTCCTCAGTAGCAAGCCCCAGCTCATAGCCCCCTACATTAAAGCCTACATAAAAAGGTTCATCGAAGTAAGGTTCGATGCCCAGGATGTCTGTATACCAGTTTTTTGCGGCAGTAATGTCTGTAACTCTATACCCTAAAGTGCGTAATCCGAGGAATGGTGATGACATAGCAAATGATTTGCTATAAAGATATTACAGAGATTGACAAAGGCAGAGAATTGTGGATAAGTGTCGAAACGTTATGCCTTGTTTTGTAATATCTGGTTAAGTTCCGTGATCACATCATCCAGCTTTGAAGCGGACTCATTAATGCCCCTGGAAATCGTCAATTTCTCGTCTTCCGTCAGGCTCATATTGTTGAACATGTTTGTGGCGCCGAGAATATTAGCTACCGGTGCTCTCAGGTTATGGGAAACGATCTGTGAAAATTGTTCGAGTGCATTATTACGCTGTAGCAGGTCGTTGGTGATGGCTATGTATTCCAGTTCGGCGTGTTTGAGTTTTGTGATGTTTCGTGAATGACAAGCCGAGCCGAGAATCTCATTGCCATTTTTTATCGGAAAGTAGGATACTTCAGTCCATTCCGGTTCCGGTATATCGGTATATTCTATCTCCGAGAATATTTCCCCTGCGAAAACGCGTTCGTAAGAACGTTTGAATCGCGCCAGTTTTTCTTCGGAGAAATCGAGAGATAGTATTCCGAAACCTTTGTTAACCTGCCGCCCGTACAATTTCAAGATCATTGTATCGAAAGGCTTGTTGGATGTGATCAGTTTAAAATTCCGGTCGATACTCCACATCAGGTCATTTGTATTATTGATCATGGCATCAAGGTTCCGGCTATCGAACGCCCGTTGTTCTTCAGCAAGCTTTATCTCTTCATTTTGCCTGAGAAGTTCGTTGTTGATAGCTATAAGTTCTGTAGCCCGTTTTTCCTTTTCCTGATTTTGGAAGAATAGTTCCTGGTTGGCAATGGCCAGTTCGGAAGCACGCTTTTCTTTTTCTTTGTTCTGGAACGCCAGTTCAAAATTAGCGATGATCAATTCAGAAGCACGCTTTTCTTTCTCCTCATTCTGGAAGGCTAGTTCTTTGTTGGCTATAAGTAGTTCAGATGCACGTTTTTCCTTTTCCTTATATTGAAATGCCAGTTCTTTATTTGCGGTGATTAATTCGTGTGCGTTGTCGTTTTTGCTCATGTTAACTATTTAGGCAAGTCGGGGTGGTAGACGAGCTTATAGTAAGCTGGGCAATTATAGTGCCACGGGAATTAAAGTTTTGCAATACGTAGTGTATTAACAACTGCAAAGCCATATAGGCTTGAGATCGGCAAGTAATACTTACTCTCTGTGGGCCAACGTTAACACTGAGCCAGTGTGTGGGAATTGTATGGTTAGGATTGCTTGCCCAGTAATCTACCTATGAAACTGACCGATTTTTTAAAAGCAAAATAGACAGCAGAAAATACGACAAAGAAAATGCCGACATACATACCGCCAAAAACGAGCAACTCAAAGATAACCCTGCTGGCAGGCGGAGCCGGAGTGGCAACGTCCCAAACGAGGTAGTCCATAGTAAATAAGAACAGCATCAGAAGTATTGAAAAAGTAAGGATGCCCGCATAATCATTGCCTTTTCTCTGCACCACATAGTAACTGGTACCGATGAGCACGGAGAAAAGGATGGTAAATATCATTCCCCAAAGGGCGTATGCTAACACGCCGCCTCCTGTTACGAAATCGCCACCCAGCAGTAAAAGACTGATTACTGAAAGCAGAACAGATATGCCGAGGATGTTTTTGTATGCCTTTTCCATAGATGCGAATTTAAGAAATATAACGTATTTAGGAAAGATTTATTGCCTGAAAATGTAAAACGCAAAGCGGAGGCTTTGCGTTTTGTAATTATTTACAACGCGTCTGACGGCTTGGAGCCGTGCTGACGCTAAGTGTTTCAGAAATCAATCATCCAGTTTCAGTACCGCTAAGAATGCTTCCTGCGGTACATCTACGCTACCTATCTGGCGCATACGTTTCTTACCTTCTTTCTGCTTTTCGAGGAGCTTACGTTTACGGCTGATATCACCACCATAACACTTGGCGGTAACGTCTTTACGCATAGCTGAGATAGTTTCACGGGCAACGATCTTAGCGCCAACAGCTGCCTGTATAGCGATCATGAATTGCTGGCGAGGTAATAGTTCCTTCAACTTAGCACAAAGCTTACGACCGAAGTCTTGTGTACGGCTGCGGTGTATCAATGCACTAAGGGCATCCACGTTCTCGCCATTCAGGAGGATGTCCATTTTCACGATATCGGCGTCACGGTAATCCAGTGGATGGTAATCGAATGAGGCATAACCACGGGTTGAAGATTTTAACTTGTCGTAGAAGTCGAATACGATCTCCGTAAGCGGCAGGTCAAATATCAATTCTACACGAGTTGGCGTGAGGTAGTGCTGATTAATGAGGATACCACGTTTGCCGAGGCAAAGGCTCATGATATTACCAATATAGTCGGGTAGGGTAATGATCTGTGCGCGGATGAACGGTTCTTCAATGCGGTCAAGATGTGTAGGGTTAGGCATCTCGGTAGGGTTGTTCACTATCACCGCTTTTTCCTTATCACGTGTTAGGTATGCACGGAAGCTAACGTTGGGTACGGTAGTAATAACCGTCTGGTTGAACTCACGTTCCAGGCGCTCCTGTATGATCTCCATATGGAGCATACCGAGGAACCCGCAACGGAAACCAAAACCAAGTGCCTGTGATGTTTCCGGTTCGAAAGAAAGGGATGCATCATTCAGCTGAAGCTTTTCCATGCAATCACGCAGCTCTTCAAAGTCGTCCGTTTCTACAGGGAAGATACCTGCGAATACCATCGCCTTTACTTCCTCGAAACCTTTTACAACTTCCTGTGTTGGATTCACAACAGTGGTGATGGTATCACCCACCTTCACGTCCTTCGCTGTTTTGATACCTGTAATGATGTAGCCCACATCACCCGCAGAAACACTTTTCTGTGGAGAGAGCCCCAACCTGAGTACGCCCACTTCATCAGCGAAGTATTCGCCGCCGGTGTGGTAGAACTTTACTTTGTCACCTTTCTTTATAGTTCCGTTCACCACGCGATAATAGGCGATGATGCCACGGAAGGAGTTGAATACGCTATCGAATATCAGGGCCTGCAATGGTGCATCCGGATCTCCCTTGGGAGCAGGGATACGATCTATGATGGCATTCATTATGTCATCAATACCGATGCCTGATTTACCGCTCGCCAGGATGATGTCCTCGGGCTTGCAGCCAATGAGATCCACTATCTGGTCGGTAACTTCGGGAATCATAGCACCATCCATGTCTATCTTATTGATAACAGGGACGATCTCCAGGTCATTCTCAAGAGCCAGGTAAAGGTTAGATATGGTCTGTGCCTGTATGCCTTGTGAAGCATCAACCAGCAGCAGGGCGCCTTCGCAGGCAGCCAGAGCGCGGGAGACCTCGTAAGAGAAATCTACGTGGCCGGGAGTATCGATAAGGTTGATCTTGTATTTCTGCCCGTTCCTTTCGAAGTCCATCTGTATCGCTTTGCTCTTGATGGTAATACCCTTTTCCCGTTCCAGGTCCATGTCATCCAGTACCTGGTTTTGCATATCCCTGTCAGAGATAGTGTGAGTATGTTCCAAAAGGCGATCGGCCAGGGTGCTTTTACCGTGGTCGATATGGGCTATGATACAGAAATTCCTAATATTTTGCATATATGCTTCAAAAAGACTGGCAAAGGTACGTTTTTTAATGGCTCAACGGTGTATTTGCCGGATGTATAATGAATGATTAACTGAGTGGCTGGCATGGTTTTGTTTCCTCCATTATTGTTGAGAAAATCATCGTAAACCAACTAAAGCACAACACAATGAAAAAGTTATCGATTTTCGGCTTATTGGCCATCCTAATTTCCTTAACCAGTTGCGAACTGATAGGGGACATTTTTGAAGCCGGCGTATGGGTCGGGGTATTATTAGTTGTGGGTGTTGTGGGGTTAGTAATATTCCTGATATCCCGTTTGTTTGGCGGTAAGTAATTATTTATTCTTTATAAAAAATCTGAAAATCATGAACAAGTTTTTAACCGGCGCATTATTAGGAGTAGTTGCAGGCTTACTACTCGCCCCACAAAAAGGAGAAGACCTGAGAGAAGAAATAGCAGAAAGCGCTGACAGGATCAAGGACAAGCTGAACAGGCTGGTAGGAAAGGCTGATGCCAATCTTGATGACCTGAAAGGTTTACTGGACAAGAACATTGATGGATTGAACGATGATATCAAGCATCGCATTCTTACCATACTGGATGAAGCAGAGGAAATGGCTTACAATGCCAAGACCCAGTTGAGTGCGGGTATTGCTTAAGTGCAATATTAATAGAGACTAAAGAAGTGTAGTGTGATAAATAAGCGGAAGCGGTGGCATTTATGTCACCGCTTCTTGTGTTTTAGTAATACAGGTTAAAGCTGCCGCTCATGTCTATTGGTAAGGCACCACCATTGGAAACGCCGGAGAAAGAGAAGTTACCTTGTACCTGTCCTGCATTCTCGCTGGTAATGCTTATGTACCCTGTAGTAGCATAATACTGATACCCATCCACATCATAAAAAGAGAACTGGGCGGGGCTGTTGGCCTGGTAAGTACCTAATCCGTTGTACGGATAGATGGTCATGGATAAAGAGGAGCCGTCGGGTGCAGACCCGAAAAGCGTGAGACTGAAATTCTGGTATTCCGCATATCCGCTGCTTGCCGACCATGTGAAGCCATTTATGTTGGCATCTATGATTCCGTAGGTTTGCACAGGTTGGAACCTATCCCTGTCGGGGTTGCAGGAAAAGAATAGGAAGGGTAATAAAGTCACCAGGAATATTTTCAAGATCTTCATAGCAATGATTGTACTGTAATTTAGAACTTTTGGAGCAATACGTTGGCAGTAGCTACCACACCTTCTTCGCGGCCTATGAAGCTCAGCGTTTCTGTAGTAGTTGCTTTAATAGATACATCGTGTATGCTCAGTTTGAGTATAGAAGATATCGCCACTTGCATCTGCTCTACATATGGGCTGATCTTTGGTGCCTGGAGGAGTAGGGTACTGTCCACGTTTACTACTGAATAACCTTTGTCGTGTATCAGGGCGTAAACTCTTTGCAGCAATACTTTACTGTCTATGCCTTTATAAGTAGCATCAGTATCGGGGAAATGTTTGCCTATGTCGCCCAAAGCTAAAGCGCCCAGCATCGCATCGCAGATTGCATGGAGTAATACATCCGCATCCGAGTGGCCTACTGCGCCTTTAGTATGTGGTATCAATACACCACCCAGCCAAAGTTCTCTGCCTTCTGCAAGTTGATGGAAATCTGTTCCTTGTCCTATTCTGTACATGTGAGTAAAGTTAAAAAGAAAATCTCCTGATTGAGCTTTTGTCGCTACTTCTCAGGAGATTTCTCACTGCGTTCGAAATGACGGCTTTGTTCGTCAGTCGGTTATCATTATTTCCAGATATTTAAATCAAAATCATCGGCATTCTCTTCGGCGTCTTCGTAGCCTGCGTCCATGTGGCGGAGAATACCCATTGCCGGGTCGTTGTGCAATACACGACGAAGGCGGTTGTCCGCATCTTCTGTACCGTCTGCTACTATCACCATGCCTGCGTGTAGAGAATAACCCATACCTACGCCACCACCATGGTGGAATGATACCCAACTGGCACCGCCTGCTGTGTTGATGAGTGCATTTAGTATCGGCCAGTCGGCTACGGCATCACTGCCATCTTTCATGGCTTCTGTCTCACGGTTAGGTGAGGCGACAGAACCGCAATCAAGGTGGTCGCGACCAATAACGATCGGTGCTTTTACCTTACCGGTGCGAACAAGCTCATTGAACAGTAAGCCTGCTTTTTCACGCTCGCCCATACCCAGCCAGCATATACGTGCCGGTAATCCCTGGAAGGCAATTTTCTCAGTTGCCATATCCAGCCAGCGATGTAATCCTTTATTGTCAGGGAATAATTCTTTCAGTGCTTTGTCGGTAGTATAAATATCTTCAGGATCGCCACTTAATGCTACCCAACGGAAAGGTCCTTTCCCCTCGCAGAATAACGGACGGATATAAGCAGGAACGAAGCCGGGGAAATCAAATGCATTTTCCACACCACGCTTGTCTTTAGCTTGTCCGCGCAGGTTATTGCCATAGTCGAACGTGATAGCGCCACGTGTTTGCAGTTCCAGCATCTGACGAACATGCTTAGCCATTGTGTCCAATGAGCGCCTGATGTATTCATCGGGATTGCTGTCGCGCAATGTATTTGCTTCTGCTACACTCAATCCTTCAGGGAAGTAACCTATCAGTTCATCGTGTGCCGATGTCTGGTCGGTAAGAGTATCGGGTGTAATGTTTCTATCTATTAATCTTTGCAGCAGGTCTACAACGTTGCAACACACACCTATAGAAACTGCTTCGCCATTCTTCTTAGCTTCCAATGCCCACTCGATGCCTTCGTCTATGTCGTGAGTGTATTTGTCCAGGTAGCGCGTTTCCACGCGCTTCTGCATACGCCATTCTTCCATTTCAGCTGCAAGGCAAACACCCTCGTTCATGGTAATAGCCAGTGGCTGAGCGCCACCCATACCACCGAGGCCTGCTGTTACATTCAATGTGCCTTTCAGTGTATCGCTGTTGTAATGTTTATGAGCCAGTGATAAGTACGTTTCATAAGTACCCTGCACAATACCTTGGGAGCCGATATATATCCAGCTGCCCGCGGTCATCTGTCCGTACATCATCAGGCCCTTTGCTTCCAGTTCACGGAAATGCTCCCATGTAGCCCACTTACCTACCAGGTTGGAGTTAGCGATCAATACACGGGGAGCGTCTTTATGAGAACGAAGAATACCCACAGGTTTGCCCGACTGTACCATCAACGTTTCGTCTTCGTTGAGGTCTTTCAGGCATTCCAGAATTTTATCAAAGCTCTTCCAGTTACGGGCAGCCTTACCTATACCACCATATACTACAAGGTCCTCAGGACGTTCTGCTACTTCCGGGTCAAGGTTGTTTTGCAGCATACGGAATGCCGCTTCTGTAACCCAATTCTTGCAGCTCAGCTCGTTGCCGCGAGGGGAACGGATGATGCGTGGTATGCTTGTACTTTCTGACATTAATTTAAAATTATTTCGCGTTGCTCAGTGAGACCGCTTCGCTAAGTTCAAAATTCCAAAAGGTACTTTTTGATGGTACCTTTTTGATAATTCTTTAACTGTACTCGTGCTATTTACAGAGTTCCCATTTGTTGTGGTACAGGAGGCAGATGTTCAAGGGCTGCTATCAGCTTGGCTTCCATTTGCTCGTTGTTCACTTCTTCTTTTACAAAGTGCTTACCTGTAAATTGTCCGAATAACTCTATATAACGGTCAGAGATGTTGTTCACCACTTCGTCGGTCATTTCCGGAACTTGTTGTCCGTCTTGTCCCTGGAAGCCATTTTCCATCAACCATTCACGAACGAATTCTTTAGAGAGTTGCTTTTGTTGCTCACCATTCTTCTGGCGCTCTTCAAAACCTTCGGCATAGAAGTAACGGGAAGAATCAGGAGTATGGATCTCATCTATCAGGTAGATAGTATCACCTATGTGACCGAATTCATACTTGGTATCTACCAGTATCAGTCCGCGGTCTTTTGCCATCTGGCGGCCACGCTCGAATAATGCGAGTGTATATTTTTCCAGTTGTTCGTATTCTTTTTCAGAAACCAAACCACTGCTGATTATTTCTTCACGGGAGATATCTTCGTCATGTCCTTCGTGCGCTTTGGTAGTAGGCGTGATGATCGGTGTTTCGAACATATCATTTTCCTTCAGTCCTTCAGGCAGAGGTATACCACACAATACGCGTTTGCCGCTTTTGTATGTGCGCCATGCATGACCCGTCAGGTGATTACGAACTACCATTTCTACAGGGTAGGTATCGCACTTGTAACCTACAGTTGCGTTAGGCAATGGAGTACTCAGCATCCAGTTAGGCAGAATGTCTTTAGTTGCATCCAAAGCAAGGGCAGCTATCTGGTTCAACACTTGTCCTTTGTAAGGAATAGGACGTGGTAATACTACGTCGAAAGCAGAGATACGGTCACTTACGATCATCGCCAGGTACTTGTCGGCAATGGTATATACGTCACGTACTTTTCCTTTATAAAAATTGGTCTGATTTGGGAGATTTAAAGTCGGCATTTATCTGAAATTTTAAGGCTGCAAAGATACATCAATTGTTATTGTATAGTTATAAGGCAATAACCTATGTATTCTATAAATTTCGTTGTTATCTTTATACCCATATATGAGCTATAGGTATATATTATTCAGTGCGGTAATATCTCTTTTTGTTGCAAGCTGTACCTGCAGGGATGAGGTAAAAGCATATGTAAAAGACAGTGAAACCCGTCAGCCTGTTCCGGGAATGACTGTGGAGACTGTTGCCGCCATGAAGGGGAAATACAAAAAAGGGAATATCGACTATACCGATAGTGCAGGATACTTCCTTGCCCGCTACGATATAGACAATATAGCTAAGTGCCCCGTTACCAAACTTTTCATATCGGGACCGGGATATGAAGACAAGATAGTGATAGCACCCAATACAGGTGATACAATATATGTTGACAAGATAAAGTAAGACCAAACAGAAATAGAAAAGGGAGCGGATCAAACCGCTCCCTTTTTATTGCCCGAATCTTCTATTCTTAGACCTTTGTCAGTTTCCATTTCCCTCTCCTGAACAGGAAAATAGCCACAATTGCCATCGCACTTTCGGCTATAGCAATGCACATGAAGACACCCTTAGGCCCCATGCCCATATGAACGGCCACTACATACGCCAAAGGTATCTGGAAGAACCAGAAGCCGAACAGGTTAAGAATAGTAGGTGTTTTGGTATCTCCCGCGCCGTTGAAAGATTGTGCTATCACCATGCCATAGGCATAGAACAAGTATCCCATACATACATAAGTGATACATTCCTTTCCGTAACGGATGACTTCCGGCTCATCGTGAATGAAGAAACCCAGTATTGGCTCCGCAAACACAATGGATATTGTCCCGATCGTTGCCAGGAAAATCATGTTGTAAAATGCAGTTCTCCATACTGACTTTTCTGCCCGTTCCGGGTGACCGGCGCCAAGGTTCTGTCCTACAAGTGTTGCTGCGGCATTGGACATGCCCCATGAGGGTTGCAGTGCAAACAACAATATCCGGATAGCTATGGTGTATCCTGCAATAGCATCATTACCGAAACGGGAAATGATACGGACGAGGAACAGCCAACTGGCCGAGGCAATCAGGAATTGTCCTGTGCCACCTGCTGCTATGCGGGCGATATTACCCATTACCGGGAAGTCAAACTTAAGGTGCGGCCGCTTAATGCGTATCATGCCCTTATCGTTAAATAGGTTGTACAGTTGGTACAGTACACCACAGCCTCTGCCGATAGTTGTGGCTATAGCAGCGCCTTTCAATCCAAAGGCAGGTATCGGCCCGAGACCATTAATAAGGGTAGGGCAGAGGATGATGTTCAGAATATTCGCCAGCCAAAGCGACTTCATCGCTATAGCCGCGTTACCCGCACCACGGAAAATACCATTGATCAGGAATATCATCATCACAACGATATTACCTGTGAGCATGATCTCTGTGTAGTGATAATTATCCGTAGTAATGGATGCATCTGCACCCATTAGTATCAGCAGATCACGTGAGTAGAAGACGCCTATAACACTTACTGCTATAGAGACTATAGTAGTAAGATAGATGGCCTGCATGGCAGCCTGTGAGGCTTTCTCAGGGTTCTTCTCCCCGATGCGGCGGGCAATGACAGCAGTCGCCGCCATACTCAGGCCGATGGCCAGTGAATAGATAATAGTAAGCATAGACTCGGTGAGTCCTACAGTAGCAACTGCGAATTTTCCGATCTTGCTCACAAAGAAAGCATCTACCAACGCAAATACTGATTCCATCAGCATTTCCAGTACCATAGGCACAGATAGCAGGAATATGGCACGGTTGATACTGCCCGATGTATAGTCGATCTCTTTCCCGTTGAGGGATTCTTTCAGTAGTTGAAATATATGTTTACCGCGCGAAGTGCGCGCATTGGTGTTAGTCATGATAAATTAAATGATTGGCCTGAAGAGGCCGAATAAAAATAATGGAAACTACAGCACTATGGCTGCAATTATCTGGAGATGCGTATCGCAGGGATAAGCCCTGCGGAAATTAGAGGATCATGGGCAGAGAATTATAATGGTTGCAAAACTATATAATTTTTTTGAACCATGACGAATTAAACTTCTATGAGGTCTAGATAAGAGATTTTTCCATTGCTACGAACATATCCGAGGCGGGCATGTTTTCCCACAGCACTTTGAAAATGCCGCTTGCGATGGGAATATCAATATTGTAGTTCTGAGAGATGGATTGCATTCCTCTTGCTGCGTAATAGCCCTCAGCCTCCATACTCATTTCCAGGATAGCTGCTTTTACTGAATAGCCTTTCCCCAACATCGTTCCCAATGCCCGGTTGCGGCTATGTAGTGAGTAGCACGTCACCAGTAAGTCGCCCAGGTAAGCGCTTGTATGGAAGTCAGGGTGCTCGTTGGACGGGTGTACTTTCTCGAAGTGCATTTCGAGAAACGTATGCATTTCGCGATAGCAGTTGGTAATATATACGCTCAGAAAGTTATCACCATAATCAAGCGCATTGGCCATGCCGGCACCTATCGCATATATATTTTTCAGTACGGCCGCAAACTGTGCGCCCCAAATGTCGTGGTTGTATGTAGTGTTGATATAAGTATTACTAAAAGCATTAGCAACGCTTGCCGTAAGCGAATCGTTTAGTCCGGAAAAGGTAAGGTAGGATAACCGCTCTGCCGCTACTTCTTCTGCATGACATGGACCGGAGATTGCAACATATTGCTGTAGGTTATAACCCAGGTGTTCGGTCAGAAAGTCGTTGAGCAATAAATTACTGGCAGGCAGAATACCCTTAATAGCGGAGATGATGTTTTTACTCATCCAGAGCGATGGATCTACGCTTTCTATCACAGATTGCGCATAAGCGGAAGGCACGGTAAAAACCACCGTATCGCATGCCTCCAGTACTTCCTGTAAATTAGTAGTAGGCTTTATTGTTTCAGGTATAAAGCGAACCGAAGTAAGGTAACGGGGGTTGTGATGGCGATCAAGCAGGTGTTGAACCGATTCAGTATTGCGTACCCACCAATGTATGATATGATCATTGTCAGTTAGGATCTTTGCGATGGCTGTGCCGAAGCTGCCATTGCCAATAATACCTATTGTGCCTAAGCCGTTATTTTCTTCCAAAGTAGTGTGTGTAATGAACAGATCATTTTACCCTTTCGGCAGAAAGCCCGCTGAGATCTGTTTGTTCCAGAGTCAGGTATTGTCTTCTGCCAATGCTAATATAGAATACCAGCAATAAAAGTAACGGTAAAATAAAGAAAATGGAAAGCTGAATATGAAAAAATATATTCATCACCAGGTGGAGGAACACCAATGTTGCTGCCATTGGCAATATGGCCTTGTTATGTTTAAAGCCGCCAACGTTGAATGTCTGCACGTCATTTCCACTGATATTGAAGTTGATAACGCTGCTGCTACACCAATCGATCTTAGCCACTAATTCATGTTCGCCTTCCGGTATCTCGAACTCTTCTTTTTCGTCGTTGTATATATCTCCCAGTTTTTCTCCGTTTAGGTGGAGGCTAAAACCTCTGAACCTGTTCATATATTCATTCGACCGCACAATTACTATTCTCGCCATTATTAAAGGGTACTCTTATGTTTATTATGGAATATTTCAAAAATAAGGACTATCTGTTAACAAACCATAGATAATTAGTCTTCAGATTTTTCTTCAAAGAGCTTGTCCTTTTCTACTACTTTTACTTTGCTCTTGTCCTTTAGTGTACGGGCTATAGCGCCATAGGGGGCTGTCACTACTTGCTCGCCGGCTTTAAGTCCCTGTGTCACTTGTATATACGTATTGTCTTGCAGCGAAGTTTTTACGTCGCGTATAGAGACTTTCTTGGTCTTCTCATCATAAATGAAGACCACCTGGCGTATTTCTTCGAGTATAAATGAGGGATTATTTTTATTCTTATCTTTTATACTATCGGGCCAGTCACGGGTAGTTACAGCATTTACAGGTACGGATAATATATTGGTTTGCCTGTTGGTTTGTATCTCTACAGAAGCCGACATGCCGGGCTTGAAAGGAAATTTCCCCTTAGGTAAATTAGCTTGCAAGTCTGCATAGCTTTCGGGCAATATCAGGATGTGAACAATGTAGTTTGTCACCTGGTCAGAAGTCGTTTGCGTCAGCGCGTTTGTCTTGCTCGATACTGCTATTTTTGAAACAATGCCGGTGAATTTCCTGTTGCGGTAAGCATCGGCATCTATTATTGTCGTGTCGCCCAGCTTTACTTTGGCGATGTCTGTTTCGCTAACGTCTACGCGTATCTCTATGCGGCTCATGTCAGCAATTGTGAGCATTTCTGTACCCGCCATTTGGGCTGTACCTACTACGCGTTCACCTTTCTTTACATTCAGTTGAGATATTACGCCTGATGTAGGAGCGGTGATAGTAGCTCTGCGTAGGTTCTCTCTTGTTTGTGTAAGATTGGCCTCTGCGGCTTTTACACCATATTGTCCACCTGAGGTACTGGCCTTGGCCGCTTCATAAGATGCCCTTGCACTTTTGAACGAAGCTTCGGCCTGTTCGAACTCCAATGCAGATATTACTTTATCCGTATACAGTTTCTTGTTGCGCTCATAAGTAGCCTTAGCGAGCTCAAATTGAGATTGGGCCTGTGCTACCAATTCCCTGGAGTTACTTACACCCGCACGCGATTGCTGTACACCTGCTTCGGCCTGAGTTACAATAGAACTATATATAGCAGGATTGATCTTGACCAATAATTGACCCAGCCTTACACTGTCACCTTCCTCTACCGTCAGTTCTATAATTTCGCCGCTGACTTCAGGGCTTATTTTTACTTCTGTTTCAGGATATATCTTGCCACTGGCTGTAACGGTTTCTGTAATGGTATGCAGGGCAGCTTGTTCTACTGCTACCTTTATGCCGTCGTCACCTTTAGATTTGCCCAATGCGATGAGTATTATTAATACCACCACACCGCCTATGATCCACCAAAGTGTTTTCCTCTTCATGATAGAAGCTATATGTTTGAGACTTTTATTTTACCTCACTGCCGTTCGTTCCGGCCTCCAAAGGTGATACAAAAATAAGCTTTCCGTTATTATCAGTCGCCATTAGTATCATGCCCTTGCTTTCTATACCGCGCATCTTGCGTGGAGCAAGATTAGCCACAACAGTTACCTCTTTACCTACTATTTCTTCCGGGGTATAGTGCATAGCTATACCCGAAACAACTGTGCGCGTCTCGAAGCCCAAGTCTATTTCCAGTTTCAGCAGCTTATCTGCTTTTTCCACTTTTTCAGCACTGACGATAGTACCCGCACGGAGGTCTATCTTAGCAAAATCATCAAAAGTTATCTCGGGCTTCACCGCAGGTGTCTCTTTCGGTTCTTCAGAGGGTTGTGCTACAGCTTGCGCTGCCGTGCTTGCTGCAAGGTTAGCATGTAGCTTTTCTACCTGTGCAGCCACTTCTGTATCTTCTATTTTTCTGAACAGTAATTCAGGGGCGCGAAGCGGGTAGCCTACATTCAGCAGGTCCATTTTGCCGGCATTTTCCCAGTCAAGCATACGATCCACCACCTTCATCATGTGGCAGAGCTTCTGCGCTGTGAAGGGCAGGAATGGATTGGAGAGGATAGCAAGGTTGGCAGATAACTGCAAACATATATGCAGGCAGTTGTCTATTAGTTTTTGTTTCTCGGGGTTTTCAGCCAGTGATTTTGCTACTATCCATGGCTCTTTGTCCTGCATGTATTTATTGCCTTTGCGGGCAAGGTCTATTACCTCATACAATGCATCGCGGAATTTATAGTTCTCTATATCAGCTTCTACAAGGCTCTTTGCATTCTTGATAGCATTGATGAGATCCCTGTCTGCATCGTCCATTACATCTTCGTGCAGCTTAGGCACTTTGCCGTTGCACAGTTTGTGCATCAGCACAAACGCACGGTTGACAAAGTTGCCAAAGATGGAAACCAGTTCACTATTGGTCCTGTCCTGGAAATCTTTCCAGGTGAAATCGTTATCCTTTGTCTCCGGTGCATTAGCGCAAAGCACATAGCGCAATACGTCCTGCTGATCAGGAAAATCTTTTAAATATTCATCTACCCATACTGCCCAGTTGCGGGAAGTGGAAACTTTTTCACCTTCAATGTTCAGGAACTCATTCGCGGGTACATTCTCAGGCAGTACGAACTTGCCATGCGCTTTCAGCATTGCCGGGAATATGATACAGTGGAACACAATATTGTCCTTGCCAATGAAGTGTACTAGCTTGGTATCTTCCTGTTGCCAGTAGTCAGACCACATAGGCGTTAATTCCTTTGTGGCGCTGATGTATCCTATCGGCGCATCGAACCATACGTACAATACCTTTCCTTTTGCATCAGGAAGAGGTACGGGTACGCCCCAGTTGCTGTCACGGGTCATGGCACGTGGTTGCAGACCATTATCCAGCCAGCTTTTGCATTGACCATAAACGTTAGCTTTCCATTCGTCTTTCTTTCCTTTTACTATCCAGTCGCTCAGGAACTCCTCATACTTATTCAGTGGAAAGTACCAGTGCTTGGTCAGCTTTTTGACCAGGGCACCATTGCTTAATGCAGAGCGTGGGTTGATAAGTTGCTCCGGAGATAATGTGCTGCCACATTTTTCACACTGATCGCCATATGCATTCGGATTGCTGCATACGGGGCAAGTACCCACTATATATCTGTCGGCAAGAAAGAGGTCTTTCTCAGCGTCGTAGTATTGTTCACTTTCACGTTCTTCAAACAAGCCATCGTTATACAGCTTCGTAAAGAAAGCCTGCGATGTTTCGTGATGTGTTTTATTAGAAGTGCGCGAATAGATATCGAAAGAGATACCCATTTGCTGAAAGCTGTCTTTTATAATGGCATTGTACTTATCAACTACTTCCTGGGGGGTAATTCCTTCCCTCATCGCACGGATAGTTATCGGCACACCATGCTCATCGCTGCCGCAGACGTATTTTACATCTCTTTTCTGTGCCCTGAGGTAGCGCACATATATATCTGAAGGTAAATAACAACCCGCCAGGTGGCCTATATGTACTGGGCCATTTGCATATGGGAGAGCTGCCGTTACCAGGTATCGCTTAAAATCCATTCCTTTTGTCATAAATCAGGCTGCAAGATAATGAAGATGGGGGAGAGATAAGGGAGTAAATATTAGGATTGTTAGTTATGCCATTCCTGCTCCAGCCATTCCTTTACCTTATAATCCGTAAGGTCGAACTTTACGGGAACAACAGAGGCGTAACCATCTTCTAAAGCCTGAACATCGGTATCATCACCTTTATCCATATTCAGGAATTTGCCGGTCATCCAGTAGTAGTCCTTTCCACGTGGGTCTACACGGTGGTCGAACTCTTCCTGCCAGCGGGCATATGCCTGGCGGCATATTTTCAGGCCTTTGAAATCCCCGGGTGTGGTGATAGGGATATTTACATTCAGTAACGTATGGGGTAGTAGTTCAGCGGCCAGCATTCTTTTCGCAACGGTATGGGCTACTTCTTTGGCGACGGTAAAGTCCGCGTCATAGTTATAGTCCAGCGATGAGAAGCCAACAGACGGAATGCCCTCAATAGCGGCTTCCATAGCAGCACTCATCGTTCCTGAGTAGATAACATTGATAGAATTATTGGCCCCGTGATTGATACCACTTACGCAAAGGTCGGCCTTGCGGTGAAGTATCTTATCTTTTGCCAGCTTTACGCAGTCAACAGGTGTCCCCGAACACTGCCATGCTTCTATACCGTCAAATATATCTGCTTTATATAGCCTCAGCGGGTGTCCGATAGTGATAGCATGTCCCATGCCCGATTGCGGACTGTCAGGAGCCACCACTATCACACGCCCCAGGTCTCTTACTGCTTCTACCAAAGCCCTGATACCCGGGGCGGCTATACCATCATCGTTCGTTACTAATATTACCGGCCTGTCGTCTTGCATCCGGCAAATTTACCAATCCCCTTTGAGTAATTTCTGTCTTCCGGAAAAGTAATATATGATGATCCACCCGATAGAGGCGAATATATAGACTGAATCGCTCAGCACTTCACCCGGTATCATTTGTTTTACCATATCAGGGAAAGGGTAGTTCAATAGCTCCGCGCTCGATTGCAGCGGCAGGAAATTACCGATATTCTCCATCACTTTATGGTTCAATAGCTGCGAGAGCATGAACTCAATAATATAAGTGTACAACAGGAATATCAACACCGACATACCCGTTTTTTTCAGGAACAGCGACAACGTGAGTGCCAAACCAAAATAGTTAAGCGTCAGCAGGAAGACATAAAATATTTTTTCAGCGTGCAATCCTATGTCGGCAATATGAGAGCCATTGATCATAGCAAAACTAAAGCCCATCACAAAGTTGAAAACTGTAATGATAATGCTGAGTGATAAGGCAAGTCCCCATTTAGCATTGAAGAATTGCGTGCGTTGCCATCCGTCAATAACGTTTTGTCTGTTTGTACGAAACTGGTATTCATTAGTCGTCAGTATCACGATGATCACTGCAAGCAGGCCGGTAAAAAGTTTTATCCAGAAGCCTGTATTGGACCATACCGATGAAAAGGTGTAGTCGGAATTAATAATGCTTATCGATTGTTTCGCGCCTTTAGGGCCACCGCCACCTATTGACAGTACGTTAGAGTCTGCCAGGAGGTTGAAGGAAATAATCAGTACGGCAAACAGTAGTGTAAGTATCCATACCGTACGGTACTTTTTTATTTTAAGCCATTCTATGGCAAGTAATGCTTTCATCTTTGTGTGTGTTTTAATTGGTAAGCTCCATGAATTTGGTTTCGAGGCTCTTCTTTTTCAGCAACAGGTGGGAAAGAGTGATGCCCTTGCTGATGCAATAGTCATTGATCTGCGTAGTGGTTACGCTGGCATCGCAATTCAATTGCAGCATACCATTCAGGGGCTGCACTTTTGTTATACCCGGCATATTCTTCATTGCATTTTCCAACGCTACCACATCCAGTGAACCTACTTCTACCTGGTCTTCACTACGCAGCACTTCATTTACCGGACCGCTTAATAGCAGGTTACCTGTTTTCAGTATAGCTACATGCGTACACACTTTTTCTACTTCATCCAGCAGATGGCTGGCCATAATAATGGTGATGCCTTCCCTGTTTAGCTGGCGTATCATATCGCGTATCTCGGCGATACCCGCGGGGTCAAGCCCGTTTGTAGGCTCATCCAGTACCAATATCTTAGGGCCACCCAGCAGCGCCGCTGCTATAGCTAGCCTTTGTTTCATACCCAAAGAGAAAGTCTGGAACTTACTGTTCTTTCTTTCAAACAGACCGAGCCTTTTCAGCACGTTGTCCCTGTCATCATCACCTCTTTGTTTGATAGCGGCGGATATGGCCAGGTTATCGTAAGCCGACATGTAATGATAAAAATTCGGTGTTTCCAACAACGAACCTATTTGCCTGCGCGCATCGGCCGGTGCGGCACCGCCAAACCAGGAATAGTTGCCGGCATCTGCTTTCAGTACATTCAGTAGTATGCCCAGCATAGTGGTCTTTCCGCTTCCGTTTGGCCCAAGTATCCCGAATACGGAGCCTGCAGGCACATCAAAAGACACATCTTTCAGGGCCTGTATCCGCCCGTATGCTTTTGATACATTCTTAATTGATAATATAGTGTCCATTGTATAGTGTGCGTGTTGTAATGTCTATTTTACGAAAAGGTCTTTTTGTAATTTCCCACCCGGTGTTACTGCATACTGTTCCAGGTCGGTGATCCCTGCTTTCGCCAGTATCTCTTCGTCCAGGAAAGTATTGCCGGTGCATTCCTTAGCAGGTTGCTGCACTATCCAGTTCACACAGTCGGCCAGTATCTCCGGTTTCCTGCTCATGTTTATCAGCATATCGCCGCCGAGTAAGTTCTTCACTGCTGCTGTGGCTATTGTGGTGACAGGCCATAATGCATTCGCTGCTATGCCTGCATCTTTAAATTCATCTGCCCAACCAATCGCCATCATGCTCATATTGAACTTGGTGAGGCTATATGCCACGGAGAACCCGAACCATTTCGGGTCCATATCAAGTGGGGGAGAAAGGGTAATGATATGCGGGTTGCTTGATTTTTTCAGGAAAGGGATACAATGCTTGGTCACAAGGAAGGTACCGCGCACATTAATACTGTGCATCAGGTCGAAGCGCTTTGCCTCTGTTTGTTCTGTTTTACTCAGGGAGATGGCTGAGGCATTATTAATTACGCCGTCAATGCCACCAAAGATGCTGATGGTCTGCTGTACAGCCCTTATTATTTGCTCTTCATCACGGATGTCACACTGTATGGCAAGGCCTTTACCACCTGCTGCATTTATTTCTTCTACTGAGCCTTGTATCGTGCCGCCCAGCCTCGGATCTTCTACTACCGATTTAGCTACAACTGCTATGTTAGCCCCTTCTTTTGCCAGTCTTAATGCTATTGCTTTGCCTATTCCGCGGCTCGCGCCGGTAATAAAATACGTCTTTCCTGCCAGTTGCATATATAGTATATCGGTTTAGCCGGAAAAAAGTTACAACTTTTTCTTAACCATTTACCATAGCAAAGTGCATCGGGTCTTTCCGCTCTATCCAGTTTTGACCGCAATAAATACCGTTTTCGGTCATAATTCGCAGGAAATCGAGGCTCCACCTGGCCATGGTAGGATCATCGTCAATACTATTCAGATCTATTGCTGCACCCCACGAATGCAGCGACAATAATGAATTATCGACCTTCATGTTGCGGATCTCGAAGCAGCTCACAAAAGACCTGATCTCTTTATACAGGTCGTAGATGGTGAGCTGTAGAATTGCTTTCTCCAGCATAGTCTGGAAGTGCTTATGTACCATGATGATCTTTTCAGGGAACCATGGGAAGCGCTCTTGTATTTTCCAGTGGTTGATCCATTTGTTTTCCCAACCGCAAACGCGTGGGTCACCGTACCTGTTATACAAAACGAATTGTGCGTGCCCGGAGAATTCCTTCGGCAGTTCTATATCATGTGGATTATTCGCCATTTTCTTCTCTTTACGATAATGTAGATGTCGGCATGCCATAAACGCATAATAATCACGCCACTAGGTACAGAAATGGCTGCCTGAAGCAGCCATTTTGTTAAAATAATCAGTATGAAAAATATAATTATGCTTTTGTAAACTCAACTGTTGCAGAAAGCTTTACGTCATCACCTACTACCAATCCGCCTGCCTCAGTCGCTGCACTCCAGTGCAGGCCATATTCTTTCCTGTTGATCTTGCCTTCTACAGTAAAGCCCGCACGTGTCATGCCCCAAGGGTCTTTTATCGTGCCGCCGTACTCTACATCCAGTGTGATCGGCTTTGCTACACCCCTGATGCTAAGTGTACCATGCAGTTTGTAGTTCTCATCATCTACCTTTTCCAGTCCTGAACCTTCAAAGGTCAGTTGTGGGTGATTCGCCGCGTCAAAGAAGTCTTCAGACTTCAGGTGGCCATCACGTTGTTCGTTCTTGGTATTGATCGAATCAATATCCGCTGTGAAGTGAATTTTAGCAGTGCTAAAATCATCGCCTTCTGTTTCCACAGTAGCATTAAATGTTCCGAAATGACCCGTTACGTTCGTGATCATCATGTGCCTCACCTTGAATTGTATTTCAGAGTGCGAGGTGTCTAAATTCCATGTAGTTGCCATAATATTTGCTTTTTATGTTTTGATTAATCAGATGCCCTTAGCTTTTCTAGAAGCTCATTCAGTTGTGCAGCCTCTTCATTATTGAGCCCTACAACCTTCATTCCTATCTCGTCCATTATTTTACTGGCATCCGTCAGCTGTTTGATCCCTTTGTCGGTAAGAGAGATCAGTGTTTCCCTCTTGTCTTCCTTCGAAGTTACCCTTTTTACCAACTTCTTGTCCACCAGCCTGTCAATGATACGAGGCACGTTTGAGCTTTTTTCAATCATCCTGGAGCCGATATCTTTCACGCACATGTCTTCAGGGTGTTTGCCTTTCAAGATGCGCATCACGTTGAATTGCTCTGAGGTCATCCCCAGTTCTTTCATCGCGCCGCTGAACTTACTTTTCAGCCAATAGGCTGTGTAAAGAATGTTCAATGATGCCTTGTGGCCTTCGTCCCTGAACTTGTTGCTTTTAATAGCGTCTTCCAGTTTCATAATGCAAATATATGTACATACATCTAATTAAGAAATTATTTTCCTCTATGGCAATATAAGATTAAGGTTTAGATTTTAATAGCCCCTTTATAATCAGGCATTGACAGGTTTAAAAAATTCGATTTTTTGTCCCTGAAAACGAATGATTCGCAACATTTATTACGTCTAATGTTGTTATTGGTGTTTTTTTGTATTTATAAATAGTAAGTTCTCAAACGATAATTATGTTGAAACGCATATTGATATCCGCCTTGCAGGTAGTGTTATGTACAGGTTTGTCCACCCTTTCAATGGCTCAGTCTATTCCGGAACAATGGTCCTTTACGGATAACGGGCGAAAGCTGGTAATGGGCAAGCAAGATCTTCCGGGATTGTATGACTCGGCTACTATCAGGAATTTCTACTTGAATTTCGGCCAAACCAACTACTGGCAGCTGATGACACAGAATTACCAGTCTGGAACTGATATTCCTGCTTCTTTAACAGTTGATAATGTTACTTACGACAGTATTGGGGTGCGTTTTAAAGGGAATACCTCCTATATGCAGATTCAAAATTCCCAAAAGAAGTCCTTCAATTTGTCTATGGATCATGTTCATGCTAACCAGGACTTGATGGGCTATAATACACTCAACCTCAACAACGCCTTTCAGGATGCATCGTTTTTAAGGGAGGTGTTTTACTTACACCAGATAAGAAAGCACATTCCTGCCGCCCAGGCTAATTTTGTGCACTTATATATTAATAATGCTGACTGGGGTATATATCCTCATGTGCAGCAGATCAATAAGGATTTCCTGGAAGAGTGGTACCTGAGCAATGATGGGGCTCATTGGCGCGCAACGACAGACGTACAAGGCCCTCCGGGCTGGGGTGACGGTACTGCAGCATTGAACTACTTAGGCCCGAATGCCAGCTCTTACCAGCAATATTATACCCTGAAGAGCAGCGATGTTACAAATCCGTGGACTTACCTTGTAGATGTATGCGATAAGCTGGATAATACCACTGTCGCCAATTTACCGGGTCTGTTACCTGCATATATGGATATTGACAGGACGCTCTGGTTCCTGGCCTCGGAAATTGCTTTCTCTGATGATGATAGCTATGTATATAAAGGTAAAATGGACTACTACGCATATTATGAGCCGGAAACAGGCCGTATGGTCCCTCATGAGTTTGATGGTAATTCAGCGTTTCATACCCAAAGTGTCACCTGGAGTCCGTTCTATCATGAGAATGACGCAAACTACCCTTTGCTCAATAAGTTACTTGCGGTACCGCAATGGAGGCAACGCTACCTGGCGCATATGCGTACCATCATCACCGAGGAACTGGATGTGACTTCATGCAATGCTATGCTGAATAATTACAAGGCAATGATAGATGCGCTGGTGCAGTCTGACCCTAAGAAAATATACACTTACGCAAATTTCAATAGCGAGGTTACTGTACTGCAGAATTTCGTGAATAATCGCCGCAATAATTTACTGGCTAATGCAGAAGTAGCACAAGTGGCTCCTGTTATAGCCAACGCATATTATCACAACTCTGCCAACCAACAATGGGTAGTACCTAACGCTAATGAAGAAGCCCACATTACCAGTGATGTAACTTCTACTAACGGCATCTTTGGCGTAAAACTTTATTACTCTACAGAGTTAGTTGGAAACTTCACCGAGGAAACTATGTACGACGATGGTGCGCACAATGATGGCGCTGCCGGTGATGGTACATATGGTGCTACTATTCCCGGTCAGCCTGCCGGGACATGGGTTCGTTACTATGTAGAAGCCGCTGCTAATAATATTGCGCACTCTGTAAGTTATTTACCTGTTGGTGCCGAGCACGATGTGTATATATATAATATTGCCCCGGTAGTTGCTGTTAATCCGGGCGTAGTGATCAATGAGCTGATGGCAGATAATGCTTCCTCATTTGGCGACAATGCGGGTGATTTTGATGATTGGATAGAGTTGTATAATAAGTCAGCGCAGTCAATAGACATCAGCGGCTTTTATCTCACAGATAATATCGGCAACCTGGATAAGTGGGAGATTCCAGCCGGAACAGTAATACCTGCCGATGGATATCTTATATATTGGGCTGATGAAGACAGTGCACAAGGTACCAACCATGCCAATTTTAAGCTGAGTGCTTCAGGTGAGATACTCTACCTGCTCAATGCTGCACAGCAATTAATTGATAGTGTGTCCTGGGGGCAGCAGCCTTCGAATATGGGCTTTGCAAGGATTCCTAACGGTACCGGCAACTTCGTGATACAAACAGCCACCTTTGGTTTTAACAACCAGAATACTTCTGTAGAGGAAGTGGTATCAAGCGATGCTGCAATGTCTGTATATCCTAACCCTGTATCGTCTTCAGTTACGATATTGATACCAACTGCAGTTAAAGGAAAAGAGATCACGATCACTAACTCAGTTGGTCAACAAGTTTATAGTAAAGTTGCGGAGGTAAATAATACGATTGATATGTCTGGTTTCAGTACCGGTATGTATGTAGTGATGTATAACGGAAAGGCTATGAAGCTAATGGTAAGACACTAGATATTTTCAGTGATAGTTTATATGTAGGTCGGTCAACAACCCGGCCTACATTTTTTTCAGGTAATGAAACCCTCTCGCTATAAAACCTTCCCTGTAATAGAAATGATGCGCTTTGAAATTCTCTACGTAAGCATCCAGCATTATCGTTTCACAGTTATGTGCATTTGCTTCTTCTGTCAGCCAGTCCAGCAATATTTTACCAATGCCTTTTGAACGGTGTTGCTCGGCTACAACAAAATTGTCTATCTCTAAATATTTGCCGGAGTATATCTTTGTGCCTATCCAGTAACCGGATACAGCAATGCATACGTCACCTTCATAGGCTGCTACCTGGTAATAATTGTGAGGGGTCATTTGCTCCAGCATAGACTCATATGCAACAAGAGTGAGGGTAGGAGTGAGTTGCGTTATCAGCTCGTAGTGCTCCAGCATTGCTTCAATGCCGGTCACCTTTCTTATAGATACTCTTTGTTCCATGGAGCAAATATAGCTGATGTACTTATTATAGTATCGCCGCCCACCCATACGTTTGCCGGTATTGATGCTATGAAGAAATACTAAGACTGTTTAGAAGAGTGTATATCTGATACCTGCCGTTACCGGGACACTATATAAATGTATAAAGCGGTCGGTCTTCATGCTATACGGAACAACATAGTTTCCGCTGGCTTCCATATTCACCGATAGGTTTTCAGAGACCTTATAGTTCAATCCGCACATAATACTGGATGTAAATGTATTGGTGGTTCTAAGGGTGTTGTCATCAATACCGGTTTGGCCGGGCAACTCCAATTGGCTCCTGATATAACTATTGCGCACAAAGAATTTACCTTGTCCCAACGCAATGCCGCCATACATATCAAATTTACCGAGGGTTAAATGTTGATTGACATAGAATTGCACAGATAATGCCTGTTCAGCGAGATTATACCGTACATATCCGTTAAAAGGTTTTCTGTGTGGAATAATATAACCCTCTTCCGGCTTGGCTATATATCGGTCATCAACCATCTGGGAGAACCTGCTAACCGAAACCAGGCAACCATATTCAGTCGCTTTTTTACGAACACCAAATCGAACATTTACCACCGGGTCAATGTTGTTTTTCATGATGTCGCCATCTGTCAAGTAGTAGTTAGGGGCTTCTTTAAAGTTTCCGGAAACAGAAGCACCGGCATTTATGCCAGCTATGAATTTTTGCGCATCGGCAGATACCGCACATAATAATGCTGAGGAAAGGATCAGGTATTTCATAGGTTTAATTTTGTATACTAAAGTTAGGATATTAATACATAAAAAAGAGCCCTGCGAATAGCAGGGCTCTTTTTATATAAAAGGTGTTTGTCTTAGAATTTAGGACAAGAGAAATTGTAGTTAGGTCCTTTCTCACGTTTGTTGATGCAACCGTTGAAGATAAGAGATACTTCATAAGCACCCATACCGCGTGTTGCAGCACTGAAGTTTGAGATGTTTACGTCATAGCTAACACCCAGTTGCATTTTAGACCACTCGAAAGCGATATAAGGAGCAACAGCATCACCTATACGATACCAGGCACCAAGATAGAAGATCGTGTTCTTTTGGAACTCTTCATCATGACCCGGATTAAGTATCCAGCCAATTGCCGCACCTAACAACATTTCTGTTGCTTTAGCCTGGCTTTGGTACAATGCACTAGCATATAATACTGACCTTTCGTTCAGATCGAATGCACCACCAAGATAACCCGTATAACGGGAGTGTATCCTGTTATTACCATCAAGGAATGATTCAACCGGCTGAGTAAGGTGGTAGTAAGAGAAACCTACATAAGCAGTAGCGTGCTCATCTACACGACCTGAATACATGATACCTGCATTGAAGTCAGGGTAGTTCACATCCGAATTACCAAGATTCTCTGTAGTTATATAAGTAGCATAACCTGTTGCAGGATCATACTGGTCTTCAAACTGAAGTTTTGTAAAGTCAATATTCTTTTGCACCAGTTGTCCCTGGAAGCCTAAAGAGATATTATGCTGTTTTGCAGAACCGAAAGCTTTGTGATAAGCAGCAGAAAGACCGACAGTAATGTTTTGAAGGCTACCCAGGCCTGATTTATCATAAAGCACCAACAGACCTACACCCACAGCGTCGCCGTTATTGAGCTTGCCTTTAAGGGTAGACATATCGTATGATACGGTACCTGAAGTGTACGGATTAGCCGATACAGAACCCCATTGCTGGCGATAGTTAGCTGCTAAACGCAGGTCACACTGAGTAAGACCGGTGAGTGCAGGGTTCAATGTCATGGGCGATGCAAAATATTGAGTAAAGTGAGCATCCTGTGCAAAAGCAGAACCCGCTACCATCATTGCTGCACTTACTCCCAGTAATATTTTTTTCATCTGTAGAATTTTGTTAATGTTTATGATCTTTTATTTGAAGCAAAATAAGCCTTTTCCTATAATTATACAAGACATTACTAAAGTTTCTTTAGTTGGGTCAGGATTGTTTTTTATGCCCATATGACAAATCTCCCGCATCCCCAAGTCCCGGAACGATATAACCGCGCGCAGTAAGCTCATCATCTATCGCCCCGGCCCATATGTAAGCCTCAGGGAAACGTCTTTTTACCAACTCTATACCTACCGTACATGCAATAGCACAAACTATATGTATTTGGGATGGTTTTTGTTCATCTGTAAGGCTCTCCAGCGCCAGTATCAGCGATGAACCGCTGGCCAGCATAGGGTCGGCAATGATCAATGGCCTCCCGGCCAATTCCGGGGAGGTGATATAGTGCTGTTCTATCTCAAAACTGCCATCCCGGTGGTGTTTCCTGTATCCGGCCACAAAAGCATTATCTGCCATGTCGAAGTAGTTCAGTATACCCTGATGCAAGGGGATGCCTGCTCTCAGGATAGTAGCAACCACGGGTTGTTGTTCTAGCACATAACATTCAGCCTCTCCCAGGGGGGTAGGTACTGTTGCTGTAACGTATATCAGGTGCTTGCTCAGCTCATATGCCGCAACTTCTCCTATACGCTCCATGTTGCGCCTGAAGCGCATTCTGTCGTTCTGGATGCTGGTATCTCTTATCTCCCGCACCCAGGTACTTAGTATGGAATTTGAATTACTTAACTCAACTATCATAAGGTTTCCTGCCAAATAGGATGGTAAGCTAGAAAGAAAAACAATTCCTGCAGATTAATTTTTCCCCCACAGTGTTTATATGTATTTTTTTGTTCTTTTGTACACTGCAGAGTTAAAGTGGCGTTAAACTAATATGTGCCCAATTGAATAAGGGTACTACCAGCTATTTTTGTACCTTTGCACACCTTTTATAAAACTACCGTTTCTGTAAATTAAATATGGAGGTTTTACAATCCATCGACCGTGACAGGTTGCCCCGCCACATAGCCATTATTATGGATGGTAACGGACGTTGGGCCAAGGAGCGTGGTGAAGACCGTGTCTTTGGCCATCACGAAGGTGTGCTCAGTGTGCGCGAGATCGTAAACACCAGTGCAGAGCTCGGTATTTCTTATCTCACACTCTATGCTTTTTCCGCTGAGAACTGGAATCGTCCTAAAGACGAAGTCAACGCTTTGATGGAATTGCTGGTCAATACCATTCGCAAAGAAATAGACGAGCTGAAAAAGAATAATGTACGCCTGCACATCATTGGTGATTTTGAAAGCTTGCCTGAAGTTTGTCAAAGAGAACTCAACGAGGCCAAAGAGATCACAGCTATGAATGATGGCCTTAACCTGATACTGGCACTTAGCTATAGTTCGCGCTGGGAGATATTGCAAGCTTCAAAAAAAATAGCAGAGGATGTTCAGGCAGGTAAAATAAATTCAGCGGATATAACCGATGAATTGTTTCACTCGTATCTTAATACAGCACCTTTCCCTGATCCTGAGTTGATGATACGCACCAGTGGTGAATACAGGATCAGCAATTACTTACTATACCAATTGGCTTACGCGGAGCTGTATTTTACGCCCGTACATTGGCCGGAATTCCGCAAACAACATTTATATGAGGCTTTACTCAATTACCAGCAGCGCGAACGCCGCTTTGGTAAAACAAGTGAGCAGATCCAAACGAACACACACCAACATGTATAAAACCTTTTTGCCTTATTTCCTTCTCTTATGTTGCCTCTTTTTTTCAGCCGATACTGTATTGGCGCAGGGTGGTGGTGATGTAAATGGCGTTGCACAAAAGCAGTATGAAATAGGTGGTATCACAGTTTCAGGATTACAATACATTGAGGAAGACTTACTCATTACAGTTTCAGGGCTTTCTGTTGGCCAAAAGGTGAAGATCCCCCACGACGAGGATATTGCAAAAGCGATACGTGTACTTTGGAAGCAGGATATCTTCTCTAATGTTGCTATTAATATAAAGAATGTTGTAGGCGATAAAGTTTTCCTGGAGATAGTGGTGGAGGAGCGCCCGCGTCTTTCGCGTTACAATTTCAGAGGTATTAAGAAAAGCGAAGCGCAGGAGCTGAAAGATAAAGTTGGCCTGGTATCTTCTAAGGTAGTAACAGATGCTACAAAACTGGAAGCGGTAGTGCGTATCAGGAGATATTACGCTGAAAAGGGTTTCGGCAACGTGAGTGTTAAAGTAAGAGAGCGCAAGGATACAACGAATGTAAACTCTGTAATTCTGAATTTTGATATCGTCAAAGGTGCTAAAACCAAGATCAACCAGGTAAACATCTATGGTAATGATGCGGCAGCAGATGCCCGCTTGAAAAGAACTTTGAAGTCAACTAAAGAAATGGCCCGACTAAGCCTTTACAGGGCTGACAAGTACAACGCAAGGGGAATGGAGAAACGTTCGTTCGGAAAATACCTTCGTTACGGCGGCCCGCTTTCTTTGTCTAAAACACTGGATGCTGTTGACCCTTACTTCAGGTACGCTTTCTTCACGTCTTCTAAGTTTAACCAGGCAAAATACGAGACAGATAAGGAATCACTTGTTGCCTATTATAATACATTGGGTTACAGGGATGCGTCTATCAGCAATGATAGTGTATATACAGTGGAGAACGGCAACCTGAACATCGACATTGATGTACACGAAGGCAATAAGTATTACTTCGGCGATATGGAGTGGAGAGGTAATACTAAATACTCTAACGAACAACTTAGTGCCATATTAGGTATTAAAAGAGGTGACGTTTACAACCTGGAGCTGTTGGAAACACGCATAGGTAAGCAACTAAGCCCTGAAGGTGGGCGCGATGTAAGTAGCCTTTATATGGATGATGGTTACCTGTTCTTTAGTATAGACCCGGTAGAAACATCAATTGTAGGAGATACGATCAACTTTGAATTGCGTGTAACAGAAGGCCCTCAGGCTACTATTAAGAATGTAATAATAGTAGGTAATGACAAGACCAACGAACACGTTATACGTCGTGAATTAAGAACATACCCTGGTGACAAGTTCAGTCGTGAAGCTTTGATACGTTCACAGAGAGAAATAGCTAACCTTAACTTCTTCGACCAGGAGAAAATAGGAATACTTCCTAAACCTAATCCGCAGGATGGTACTGTGGATATAGAGTATTCATTGGTAGAGAAGTCAAGTGATCAGTTACAACTTTCCGCAGGTTTTGGTGGAGGTGTTAATTTCTATGGTAACATAGGTATCGCTTTCAGTAACTTCTCTATGCGCAATATCTTCAAACCTAAATACTGGGATCCGTTACCGGTTGGTGATGGCCAGAAGTTTTCTGTTAATTACCAGTCCAATGGTGCATACTTCAACTCATTCAGTACCTCTTTCACCGAGCCTTGGTTAGGTGGCAAGAAGCCAAATGCACTTACTACAAGTTTCGTTTACAGCCGTTTCTCCGGAGCATCTGCTCCTACTCCTGCCAGCTCATCATTTCTCCGTATGGTAGGTGGTGGTGTGTCACTTAGCCGCAGGCTGAAATGGCCGGATGATAACTTCATCTTCACGATGGGGGTTAACTATAACAACTACCGCCTGAAGGAATACACACTTGTTGAAGACTTTAACAATGGTTTTAGTAACAACCTGTACTTAAAGTTCGTACTGGCGCGTTATTCTATCAACCAACCATTGTATCCTACGTCAGGTTCTAATATCAGCTTTACATTCCAGGTCACTCCGCCGTTCAGTTCATTCAGTGGAAGGGATTACTCAGGCTTGGAAAGCAGCCAGAGATACAAGTGGATAGAATATCATAAATACAGGTTCACCGCCGACTGGTACCAAACCATAGTTGGTAAGCTGGTATTCAAGCTGAGCACTAAGTATGGCTTCATGGGCTATTACAACTCCGATATTGGTTTCTCTCCGTTCGAGCGTTTCCAGTTAGGTGGCGATGGCCTGTCCGGTTTTTCATACTTCATAGGAAGGGATATCATTTCGCAGCGTGGTTACAAGGTGTATGCGCAGAATGCTACTATATTTAACAAATACACTGCCGAACTCCGTTATCCGTTATCGCTTAACCCATCTGCTACAATTTATGCACTCGGTTTCGTAGATGCAGCCAATGCATGGGGTAGTTTTAAAGAATACAATCCATTCAAGCTGAACCGTGATGCGGGTGTGGGCATTAGGATATTTTTACCAATGTTTGGCTTGCTCGGTCTTGATTATGGCATAGGCTTTGATAAATACAATCAGGCAGCCGGTATTACTAAATTTAAAAGCTTAGGAGCCTTTACCTTTATGCTGGGCTTTGAGCCTGATTAATGGTATATTGTTTTAGATAAAACCTGTTTTAAAATGAAAAAAACAATTTTTAGTTTATTGCTGCTCGTAGCTTCTGTGGTTTCAGTACAGGCACAGAAGTATTGTATCATCGACTCCAAGTACATACTGGATAAGATCGTAGATTATAAAGACGCGCAAACTAAGCTTGACCAATACTCTAAAGGATGGCAAACTGAGATCGATACCAGGATGCAGGACGTAGAGCGCATGTATAAATCTTACCAGGCAGAGCGCGCAATGCTCTCTGATGATATGCGTGTGAAAAGGGAAGAAGAAATAACTACCAAGGAGAGAGCGGCGAAAGACCTGCAAAAGAAATACTTCGGTTACGAAGGCGAATTATTCCGCAAGCGCCAGGAGCTGGTAAAACCTGTTCAGGATAAGGTATATAATGCTGTACAAAAGATGGCAGCCAATAAGGGCTTTGAAGTAGTATTGGACAAAGCGGGTGGTGTTACCTTATTCTACGCCGACCCTAAGCTGGACAGAAGCGACGATGTGCTGAAAATACTTGGTGTATTGAAATAATAACTTTTAATTTGCGTTACCTTAAATAAAATATAAAAAAGTATAATGAAGAAGATAATATTGTTTGTTGTTTGTGGTTTCCTGGTTAGTAATGTTGCGTCCGCGCAAATGAAGATCGGCTATATAAACTCTGTTGACCTGTTGAACGCAGTACCGGAAATTAAGAAGGCTTATGCTGATGTAGAAGCATACCAAAAGACTTTCATTGACCAGTATGGCCAATTGCAGAAAGACTTTAATGATAAATACCAGGCTTATACTGCCGGTGAAAAGACAATGACTGACGCTAAGAAAGAAGCTGCTCAGCAAGAACTACAGGATATGCAAAAACGCCTGCAAGGCTTTGAAGCAAGTGCTGAAGAGAAGATCGTAAAGAAAAGAGAAGAATTGCTTCAACCGCATATCGAAAGAGCTAAGAAAGCGATCAACGACGTAGCTAAGGAAAAAGGATACGACTATGTTTTCGATAAAGTTGAAGGCAGTGGTGTTCTTTTTGCTAAAGAAAGCTATGATATGATGAATGAAGTAAAAGCCAAAATGGGGGTTAAGTAATTTTAACCGAAGTATATTCAATAAGAAAGGCGTCGGATATCCGACGCCTTTCTTATTAATGATGTTCTTTATGATCTTCTTTGCCAAATAGCTTTTCACCTGCCTTTATCGGGATATTTAATGAGTTCTCCCTTGGTGGAATAGGGCAGGAATATCCTTCCGCAAAAGCACAATAAGGATTATAGGATTTATTGAAGTCCAGCTCTATCCTTCCACTCTGTATATCTTCAATGCTGAGGTCTATATATCTTCCGCCGCCGTATGTTTCTTTATTGTTTGTGTCATCAGTAAAGGGGACAAAGAGCAGTTTTTTATGTTCCGCAGATTTTTCCCAGTTCACGTTCTGGTAAGCATGAAGCTCCAGGTTCTTACCCTTCAGTTTGAATTTTAATACTGCATATTCCTTGTAGTCTTTTTCCTTTTTATTGTGTGTCTGTATCTTAAAGGGGACGGCAGCTTTCGTTATCACTACTTCTGCCGATACCTTGTATTTTTCATCAGGTTCGTAAAAGCGCAGGTAACCTGTATCAGCAGCCTTCAGTGGTGAGTTCTTTTCTGTGAGGAATTCTTCTTTATAATGCTGCCTGTGGGCTGCTATCTTTTCAGCATATTTATCATCGGTAGCTATCAGCAGTAGTAAGTATAAAAGAATGTTCATTGTACTTAGTTTGTTGATTTTATATTCATCGTAGGTATCCTTATTTGAGAGAGCTCCAGTCCCAGAACCAGTATGAACGAAGGGAAAAGCTGAGCGATCAGCCTGCCCATAGAAGTGCGTAAGTGCCAGTCCAGGTCGCGTGGTGTAAACAGGTATATCAGCAAATAGCAGCCTAGTATAGTTAGCAGCATATAGAAGGACTTGCTCATGTTGCGTATAGTAAATATGCAGTAACCTAAATATCCAAAAAACATTATTTTAAGCGGGTAGAAAGAGCTGTCTATAGCGAATGAAAAGTAATGCAGTATCAGTTTATACCTTGATTTATCGGCAATGAAAGACCCGAAGCTCACATTGTCAGAGAGTGCAACAAGGTCATTGGCAGGGGCATAGGCCAGCTTAAAGAATGCAAAAGTGAGTAAGAACGGTATGATCCCCGCTAGCGTATATTTTATATTAGCCTTAGATATGAATGTCCGGAAATAGAACAGTGCAAATATTCCACAGATGGCTACACCTTCATTCTTCACCCAAAGAGAACAACCCAGCAGTGCAGTACAAAGCAATATGTAAAGTGGTTGGCTGTTCTGCTTATAGTGGTACATCGCTATAATAGCTCCAAGAAGATAGAATGAAAGCAAGGTATCTGCATATTGACTTAGGCCCAGGTTCACATAGTACACGTTTGTCAGGAACAGCAGGAATGTTACTATGGCTATCGGCAAGTGTCTCTTGTAAAGCTGAAGGAATACCAACACAGGTATGCAAAGGGTAGGGATATATGTAATAGCCAGCGATACTATCTCCTCTCTGGTATCAAACAACCGCCAGAAGAATGCGATAGCTGCGGGGTAGCCCAAAGGATAGTCAGGATGTGCATCTGTACCTGAATTAACGAACAGGTTCTTCCAATTGTCTTTGTCTGCTATATAGGCAGCTAAAAAATTCCAGTTACTAATAGAGTCGATGTCTCCATTCTTTCTCACTAGTATTGCGGAACCAGCAGTTAAAGCCACAATACATCCTGATAGTACCAGCATTGCCTTATTATTCTTTTCCTCAGGCACAAACTTGATATGCTTGAGGAAATACCTGTATAGCATTACGCCGCATCCCAAAGCAAGAAACGGGACGACAATAAATGGAATATAAAAAGCAAGCGACAAGAAATACAGCATACTGATCATATTGAGGAATATCCCCAGCCATAATATCTGTAGTGTATTTTTATTCATTCAGCTTGGTTATTTGATAAGATAGTAGTGATAAGTAGTGTCTTTATATTCCCAGATTATAGTTGTAGTAGAGTCAATATATTTTGCCGATGTATCAGCATCCAATCTTTGTATGATCAACGTCGAATCTGTAGGGAAACTCGTACCCAATGCTATAGGAGCCAATACATAGCGGGTATGTAGATAGCCTTCCCATTCATTTACGGGGTCTGAGTGCATTCCTTTGTAGTTCAGCCTCGCATTCCCCGGCAACATCTTTTTCAATCCGCTCAGGCTTTTCGAAAAATGATCGATATAGTTTTCCTGCCGTTTGTCCTTTTTATAATAAATAAAGACAATGCTACAGAATGACAATAAAAGAATGATATTTATGAGCAGGCTTCTCATCGTGAAAGGGGAAGATACGATGATATTTCAAGAAAAATAAAGCCCCCGGTTTAGCGGGGGCTTTAATATTAGTCATTCGTTTTCTCAGGTCTCATCTGCGGGAAGAGCAACACATCCTGTATGGATACATTACCCGTGAGCAACATCGCCAGTCGCTCTATACCAAAACCGATTCCGGCTGTAGGTGGCATGCCATATTCCAGCGCGCGAAGGAAGTCATAATCAATGAACATCGCTTCATCATCACCACGTTCCATAAGCTTTACCTGATCTTCAAAACGCTCACGTTGATCTATCGGGTCGTTCAGCTCACTATAGGCATTGGCTATCTCCTTGCCATTAATGATAAGCTCGAAGCGTTCTACGAGTCCGGCTTTTTCTCTGTGCTTTTTGGTCAGCGGGCTCATCTCAATAGGGTAGTCGATAATAAATGTTGGCTGTATATAGTGCTTCTCACATTTTCCACCGAATATCTCATCTATCAGCTTTCCCTTACCCATAGATGGTGTAGTCTCAATTTGCAGTTGCTTGCATACATCACGCAGTCCGTCTTCATCCATGCTGCCGATATCAAAACCTGTATGTTCTTTTATCGCATCATATATACTGATACGTTTGTAAGGAGCTTTAAAGTCAATTTCCATGCCGGCTACATTACTGGTGCTGGTTCCGTTCGTGGCAATAGCTGTTTTTTCCAGCATCTCTTCCGTGGTTTCCATCATCCATATATAGTCTTTGTAGGCTGTATAGAATTCCAGGATGGTAAACTCAGGATTGTGCGTTCTGTCCATTCCTTCATTACGGAAGTTCCGGCTGAACTCATATACCCAGTCAAATCCACCTACTATCAGGCGTTTCAGGTACAGCTCATTGGCAATACGCATATATAGTGGAATATCCAGTGCATTATGGTGTGTAGCAAACGGGCGGGCTATAGCGCCACCGGGAATACTCTGCAGCACAGGGGTATCTACTTCCAATGCGCCACGCTCATTCAGGAATTCGCGTATCGCATTTTTCATCTTGGTAATCTTGATGAATGTTTCGCGCACACCGGGGTTAACTATCAGGTCTGCGTACCGCTGACGGTATTTAAATTCCAGGTCGGTTACTGCATCAAATACTTCACCGTCTTTTTCTTTTACAACCGGTAACGGGCGTAAAGATTTTGTCAGTATCTGGAACTGCTCTACGTGTATAGATGTTTCTCCTGTCTTCGTAATGAACACATATCCTTTCACGCCTATGATGTCACCAATGTCTATTAGTTTTTTCCAGACAGTATTGAACATGGTCTTGTCCTCACCCGGGCAAATGTCATCACGTTTGATGTACACTTGTATACGGCCGGTGCTGTCTTGCAACACTGCAAAGTTGGCTTTACCCATATCACGAACGCTCATGATACGGCCTGCAAACGATACAGACTTAAATTCTTCCTGTTTCTCCTCAGTGAACTCTTCCTTTATTTGTTTGGCAGTATGTGTTATCTCAAATAAAGGCGCAGGATATGGATCTATGCCCAATGCCTCCAATTCCTTTAGCTTCTCACGGCGTACTACTTCCTGTTCACTAAGTGTTGCTAACATTATTATATTTTGTATTTAATCGATTAACTGTGTGCAAAAATAAGTTATAAGTTGGATTAGCCTTATCAATTTTTAAAAGACATGTGTCGGAAACAAATATCAGGGATGCAGGCGGTAAATACTGCCCTCATCTCCCACCGTAAGCAGTGTTCCATTAGGACATATTGTTATGCTCCGTAAGGCGTTCTCTGTGAACTCACCGTATTTTTCCCAGTCCTTGCCTCCATTGGAGGTATGAATCACGAGCCCCTTTTCGCCCACGGCATATCCGGTGTTGGCATCTTTAAAGACGATATCCAGAAGCTTGTATCTCGGCGCGGTGATATTATTGCCGTTTCTTAGTTTTTCCCAACTGGCACCTCCATCGGTAGTATGCACAATAGTGCCGTTATATCCGCAGGCCCAGACTTCATTTTCACTTTTGCAGTCCAGTGCATAGAAGTTGTCATTCTTAACATCCAGGTAGTTCCATGTCTCACCACCGTCTGTCGTTTTTAGTATTGCGCCATAGCCTGCTACGTATCCCGTTTGTTCATTCACCATTTGTACATCATTCAGTCCGAAAGTATAATCGGTGGTTTTCAGTATCTGCAGGTTTGTATCAGCTACTACTATAGACCCTCCTTTCTGTGCCCGGGCATTCACCATAATCATCCTGTTGTTGTTCGCAAATGATATTCCCACATGGAATTCCCAGTTGCCAATACGCCTTTCCGCCCAGCTCGCTCCGTTGTCAGCAGAGAAAAGCATGGTACCGTCAAATCCCGACATCCATACTCTTCCCATAGGGTCTATACCGAAACCATATTGTCCTTTACCTGTCTCGGGGAAGTTGGTGTTAGACACCCAGGTATATCCTCCGTCAGTGGAGCGCAGCACTTCCGCTTTCAGAAAACGTTCCCCGCCTGCAATGATACAGGTAGTGTCATTCACAAACTGTATCCTGTTCAGCCGGGATGTAGTATTACTTTCCACCACTTCTATTTTCTGAAAGTATACCTGCTCTTTCTTACAAGAGAAAAAGAAGCATGTAGCAATTGCCAGTATTGTTACTCTTATAGAGGTCTTTGTTATTCGTTGCACTATTTCAATTTATATACCCGGAGGTTTTCTTTTTCAAATATATTATCTCCCAGGTGTTCCTTTATATCTGATCTCATATCTATCCTGCTATCTATAAACAGGTACTCAGCCCCTTGGCTAACATAGTTGGCCAAAAGTACGCCGTCAAGCTGGTCATTGTCAAAAGCCCAACCTTTCCTGTCAAGATAATACAATAATATAAAATGGGAATCATCATTTCCTGCCACACAGAGCGCCTTTTGCGGTATCAGGTCACGCAGTTCTTTTTTGTATTGATAATAAACAGGGTTAAAGTTAGGTGATTCTGTATTCCATCGGTGTTGTATCCTCACGTATGCAGTTAATGGAAGCAATGTGAGTAGTACAATGGTAAAGGTACTCTTCCATTTGCTTGTACACTTCAATAGGTGAAATGCACCATATGACACCAATATGAATAGCAATGGCAAAAAAGGCATCAGGTAGTAATCATGTACTTTCCCTATCGCATTCATCTCGAAAATGAAGTACGCGATAATAGCTACGCCCCATGCCGCTAGTATCGGAAAATAAGGATGTGCTGTCTTCCTGTTTCTGAACAGGAAATAAAAACCGGCTATAAAGAACAGCACCGAACCGTAGTTCAACAACATCTCCGGTAATACTGAGGTCAGGTTATGTTGCAGCAGGTCCGGGATGGTAAAAGGGTTGTTGCTACTGTCCAATATTCCTTTCAAGACTTCATTTTCACCCCATGTTGGTATAGCGCTTATATACCACAGCGCCGCCGGAACCAGTGAAAGTGCATACACCACCGCTATTTTCACTCCGTCCTTTGTATTTCCTTTTCTGATGGTCAGGATCATCCCGGTAAACGCAACGGCTCCATAAAGAACAAATGGTAGTTTGGCAAGCGTTGCCAGCGACAACATTATCGCGCTGAAAATTAAAGGAACGTTCTTATCGCTTCGCAGATACTTGAAGAAAAGACCTGCACTCCATATACCGCAGCAAAGCGCGAAATTGTCCGGTAATGGATTGACTGTGTAATAATAGAAGAGGGGAGAGAAACAAAATGCCCATGCACCTATCGTTGCGATAATATTATTATCAAAAAGCCGCTTCAGTAAATAGAATATACCCCATATCGAAAACAGCCCCATAATAAAGGTAAGTATCCGGCTAATGGCTATGTGGCTCCCGAATGCTTTATGGAAAACACCAAATAGCCATTGCATGACCGGGAATTCCATTTTTATGATCCTATCCTCATTGCGGAATTCATTTATGCGGGGATGAAAAATATTCATGTCCTCCGTGTAATAGTTCTTGATGACTGTTTGAGTTTGGGTTTGCCGCCACACATGTATTCCTACCAGGTCTCTGTTAAAGATCTGCCAATGCATCGCAAGGCTGATAATAGGTATCAACCATAGAATTAACTTGTAGTTTTTATTAAGGAAGTTCACTTTTCAATTCAGCCTGAAATTTACACTAATATATACAAATGAAAAACCCGCCTCGGGAGGCGGGTTTTTCACATCTAGTATATAGGGGCTTAAAGTTTTGATATCTTTTTCACAAAGCGTTGTGTTCTGTAGGTGTATCCAAGGAAATAAGTGCCTGCAGGGAGCTGTGCGAGATCCATTTCTGCAGTGCCCTGTTTGTCTTGTACCGGTACATTCAGGATTTTCCCTGTTATATCCATTACTTGTACTTTATCAATACCAATGGTAGGCGATATGTAAACTTTGTCCGTTGTAGGATTTGGATAAATGTTTAGAGTATGGATGCCAATTGGCTCTGCTATTTGTAGTGTTTGTGCAACAGCCCATGCTGTGTCGCAAACGGTTTGTATGCCTGTTATGTCCAGTTCAGGGCAGGAATTGTTAGCACTCTCATCTGTTACTACAAGCGCTGTAACCAGGTGTAAAGTAGCATTCGCATTAAAGGCTAAGTCCTTGGTGCTGATGATGGCGCGTCTGTCTCCCGGAGGATTTCCAGCAATATATTCTGACCATTCATTGCTGTCCGTCGGGTTTCCTGTAAACATATGATCCACTTGCGGACCTATACCGCCTATTCCACTCGATGGTATGCCCGCTCCCTGGAAATCATAGGTCAGGTGACTGCCATCTTTCCATTCAGCATGCATATAGTGATCGAAGTCAGCTGCTACATGCGGATCGGTATTCAAACCATTTTGCGCGCCATTATTGAAAGCCATAAAGCTACCTGCAGGATAATAGTTAACCCCATCTCCCGGAGCTTTTATCATAGTTATCCCAACTACCGGTGGTGTCGTTCCAAAGTGATAATCAGAATCTGAGCCATTGTACAGATAGGCCATTCTCCGTGACATATCATAAGCTGCATAGTCGTTAAAACAATCACCCACGTCAAGGTCGGCGAATTGTCCTATACGTACATTACTGTAGTCACCGCCAGACTTGTTTTTAATTTCGTAGTCGTAGTACACTACATTATCTATTAGCGTGCCTCTGTTGTACGCGTAAGAACTTATATGCAATTGTATTTTCAATGGTATGCCATCGGTGGAGGTATGCGTTGGCCCGTTATCATTTATAACCCACCACAGCATTTGGTCTCCCTTGATAGATGGAAAATCACCCGCCAATGGCTCATATACGTCGTTGCCGTTCATGTCTGTGAACGGAGCCATGTCTTCAGTTATACTCAAAGGAGTGCTATTGGCTCCCATAGCATATTGATTGCCTTTAGCCGGCCAGTGAAGTATTACTTCAGGCGTATTATTTACAGTATGTGTTGTCTGGCTGAGGTATTGATCTATATCTGCCCTGTTGATCTTCCATATCTTAGCCCAGTTGTCCATTGTTGCAGTAGTCGTATTGCCGGAATTGTCCAGCGGGCCAGGCCAGAAGTCAACGCCGATACCGCGAAATATAGCTGCTGAAATATGTTGTGTATTGCCGGCATCGTAGCCTGATATCCATAATCCCGCCGCGGTTCCTATTCTTTTGTTGGAGCCCTTTGGAAATTCACAGAATCTATGATCTTCATCAGGCCAGAGTTCACCATGTACTTGAACCATGGCTTTTATGTTGCCGATGTCGATGGAATCTGTGGTGTTGTAAAAATTTTGGCTGTTGGAGATAAAAGGCACAGCAAATAGGTAGAAGGATAGAAGTATCTTCTTCATAAAATGAGGTTTTAAAGGTAAACGAATGGTTTCTATCTATAAGACGAGAAACTATATCATTTGCTTTGCTTTCAGCTCAAGATATTTATTGATGACATCCAGGGTTAGCTCCGACGGTGTCGTGAGGATGGAAAGGATACCGTGTTTTCGCAGCTCTTTTACTATTTGCTTTTTCTCGAAATCAAATCGGTCAGCAATGGTCTTTATATAGATGCCTTCTGTATTGTCGGGTTGATTCTCTTGCAGTTCCTTTAACAAGGTATTTCTGAAGAATATCACGCACACCAAATGCCTTGCTGCCATCTGCTTCAAAAATGGCAGTTGACGTTCCAGCGACGAATAGGTCTCAAAATTGGTGAACAGCAGTATGCAACTCCGCTGCGTTATCTTCCTAGTCATGGTTGACAACAGGTGTGCATAGTCGCTTTCCTTGAATTCAGTTTGTTGCTTATACAATGCTTCCAGCAGGTGGGTGATCTGCCCACTCCTTCTTTCTGCTGAAATAATATCACTGATCTTATTAGAGAAGGTGATCAACCCTGCCTTGTCATGTTTCAACAAAGCCACATTCAGCAAAGCAAGGCTGGCATTGATAGAATAGTCTAGCAATGTCATACCATCAAACGGCATTTTCATCGCCCTGCCTTTATCTATTATCGCGTATATCTGCTGCTGTCGCGCATCAGTATAGGTATTGATCATGATGTTGCCTCTCCTGGCGGTAGCATTCCAGTTGATGTTGCGAACATCATCGCCCTGCACATAATCTTTTATCTTTTCAAATTCCAAACTATGTCCCAGTCGGCGCACCTTCTTTGCCCCTAAGAACGTACTGTTACTTATAGCCAGCAACTGGTATTTTTTTAGCTGCATATAAGAAGGGTAGGTCTTTATCACATTCGCTTCACCAGCAACTATCCTGCGTTGCACCAACCTGATAGGCGAGGTGATAAAGCACAGTGTCTCACCGAACACATACTCACCCCGTTCTGTTGGACGGATGATATACTCCAGGGATGCTTTACTGTTAAACGGTATCGACAGCTTTTTATAAAAATTCCTGTTCTGCAATTGCGCAGGTAATTCTTCTATAATGCCTGCATGTAGTTTAAAAGGGAATGAGTTGTGTATGGTCAGGCGCACCTTGTTCTCATCTCCCAGGCTAAAGCGCGGTGTCAACATTCGTACCACTCTCAAGTTGCCCCTGATTACAAACAACAACACGTAATCTATCAATGTCAATGCAGAGAATATCGCTATCGCCAACAAAGCCACATTAATCATGAAGCCAAAAAAGAACGCACTAAAGAACAACACGATAATTGCTGTTATCAGCAAGTACCATGTCTTCGTCAGGTATAGATTCCTTATGTAGCCTTTTTTGCTCATTAATTAAAGTGACTATTTACAATTCCGCTCTTCGCCCTCCGCACCCGCTCTCATTACCTGGGTATTTCTATCCTGCTTATCAGTTCTTTTATCACATCATCAGCTGTCAATCCTTCCATTTCCTTTTCAGGTGTGAGGCTGACTCTATGTCTCAACACTGGTAAAGCAGCATGTATAATGTCCTCAGGTATTACAAACGTTCTGCCTCTCAATACTCCTATTGCCTTCGCCATCTGCAGCAATGCTACAGATGCCCTCGGCGATGCACCCAGGTATAAACTCCTGTCACTGCGCGTCTCGTGTATTATCAGTGCGACAAATTCTATCAGTTTCTTTTCTACATGTATATGTCTCACCGCCAGTCGAGCGTCATGAAGAATTTGTGGTGTGATGATAGCCTCCACTTGTTGCAGCAGTTCAGCTATGCCATGTTCGCTCTGGCGCTCCAGTATTTTTACTTCTTCTTCAAGGGTAGGGTAGCCCACCACTATCTTCATCATGAACCTGTCCAGTTGCGCTTCCGGCAGCCGGTAGGTTCCTTCATGCTCTATCGGGTTTTGAGTGGCCAGCACCATAAACGGTTCCTGCATTTTATAGGTATGCCCGTCAATAGTTATTTGTCGCTCTTCCATGGCTTCAAAAAGTGCCGACTGTGTCTTCGCCGGGGCACGATTGATCTCGTCTATCAGTACCATATTGCTGAATATCGGCCCTGCCCGGAACTGGAACGTTGCCGTCTGCGGATTGAACACGCTCGTCCCCAGCACATCACTCGGCATCAGGTCGGGTGTGAACTGTATCCGGGAAAAGTTGGTATTTACCAGTTTGGCTATCAGTTTCGCCGTTAGTGTTTTCGCCACACCGGGTACACCTTCTATCAGCATGTGGCCATCTGCCAGTATTCCTGCCAGCAAGAGCTCTATCATTTCATGTTGCCCCACTACTATATTCTGTATGCTATCCTGCACTTTATCTATCAGCTCCGTCAGCGGATTGACAACAGGTTGTTCGGGTGTTATATTTTCTGTAGTATCCATTATGCGTTCTTATTTTTATAGAATCGTTGAATAGTATTGTCCAGGTGATAAAGATACGGCTCGTCAATATTGGTACCGCCGAGTCGTATCTCATGTATCATTTCTACAAGGTTCTTTACCACTTCTATCGGTAATCCCGACTTAGCTGTCAAATTTTTGATGAACACATCATCCAGCAGGTTCGTATTCAGGTAGTAGTGACTACGCACCCACTCCAGGAAGTGCTGTGTCATTTTCTCTGCCAGGTTATGGTGGTTACCTTTATTGTAATACAGCCGGCCCACCGTTTCTACAAAGGTCACAGACGTATTCTCCAGTGGTTTTATGATCGCCAGTGCACGTTGCCTGCGTTTCACCTCCAGCAGCACATACAACAGCAATGCAATGATGGACAAGGTCAATGCCCACCTCGTAGCAGGGTGTTTCCACAATATGCCAAAGTCTGAATGTTCAGCATGATGTTTATAGTAACTGTTCCAGTATATATGAGTGATGTCTTCCGGGAAAAGGTTCCATACACCCTGCAAATACTCGAGGTTCCTGTCCTGTAGCAAGAAATAATTACTCATCACCAGCGGTGCAGCATGTAGTGTTATATGTCCTTCACCTACAGCGTATCTCACCATATTAGGACTGCCATTCACCACACCCAATACTTCCGGAATTTCGTCAATGTAGTTTTCTTCTTCTACAACAGGGTCACCATCATATCTGTCCTCCTCGCCAAACTGTTCACCAGCTCTTATCGTTTCTTCATTCCGTGCTGCCGTATCTTCCTCGTCTCCTTTTGCGTGCGCCAGTAGTTCTTTCTCTTCTTCCGTCTCACCTCCGCTCCCGCTCTGTTCCTCACTCTCAATACCGCTCCCGCTCTCTTTCCCGCTCTCAATTTGAAAGTATCCCTGCAGCGTTCTTCCCTGGTAACCATACTTAGTATTTGTATCCGATGCCAGTGATATACACCTCATATTGTCTTTCCCTGTGTACTCATTCGTCAGCGGCATATCTTCCAGGTCGCCTGTAAGAGAGTAGTAGGGCTTGTAGCACTTTAGCCGTTCTTCCAGCTTATCATCAAAAGCATTGCCAAACAATAGTATCTCATTGCCCGCCTGAGCAAAACTGATCAACTGTTCCAGTTCCGCATCCGAAATATAAAAGCTCAGTCCGTTCAGTATCATCAGTGCCCTGCCATCAGCAGGGTACTTCATGCGCACATCAATATTGTCATATCGGAAGCCCGTCGATAAGGTCTTTATCTCCACACCGGCAAAAAAGTGTTTCAGACTTTTATAAGATAGGTAAGAACCATAGGGCTTTTTGTCTTCCTGGTTCAGCGTCACCTCCCAGTTCACAGGCTGTATTTTATTACAACCTTGCAACGCAAGACAGAAAACAAACAGGCAATATGTAAGTAGCCGGCACATTTATCTGTCTAGTTTCTTTTTCAGGTTCATCAGTGTACCTATATACTCTTCGTAGCTATGCTCGGTCATTGGGAAGTTGCCATACCAGGCATATTCATACTGGCGGGATAGCTGGCGGAAGGGTTGCTTGTAAGGTGTGTCTGTTAGTTCACTGGCATATTGGTAATTCGTTTTGTCGTTCCTGTACTGGATGAGTTCACTACGCTGCAATACTTGCAACAACAGCATATAGCTGTACCGGACAGCCAGGCGCAGGTTGCCTTCTTTTTGGGCGCTCTCCAGCAGCTTTTCCCAGTTGGTCTCGTTGATGTCTTCTACTACTGCTGAAACATCTTCGCCCTGGTTCTTGCTACTCCTGCCAAATATCCCGCTGCGTTCGCCTATTATCAGCTTGTACACCGCATAGCCTACTACCAGTATCAGCAGCCCCCACATCAGTATCTGGCCAATGCCGCTGCTGAAAAAAGCACCCACGGCCTGGAGGAATTTAGCGAATGCACTATTGTTTTGCTTCGGAGGGACTTTCTTATTCTCTACCTTATCTCGGTAAGAGAAATCTTTATCGTTGGTAAGTTCTTTCCATTCAGAAGCGGTTATGTTGCGCTTTGGTGCGCTGGTCTCCGTCTCGGTATCAGCTGCCTGTGCAGTAACACTATATCCCGTTGGCAGCAACAGCCCGATACAAACAATAAGTATCAGCAGGTATCTATTCATTTCCCGCCTCCCTCATTCGCTTACTCACTTTTATAGGATAATACACGAAATACCAGAGTATGAAAAACAAAGAAGCAGAGAGTATCGTTACACTCAGTGCTACCGGCATACCGGTATGGCGGGTGACAAATCCTTCAAAAAAAGCAGCTACCAAAAATATCGGCACCAGGCTGATCATTATTTTTATGGCATCCTTCGCCGCCATCTTAAAGGCTTTAGCTCTTTTAAATGTCCGGGGAAAAAGTAGGGCATTGCCCATCATCAACCCCGCACTCCCGGCTATTACTATTGCCGAAATTTCCAGCGTACCGTGTATGAATACCACCAGTATCGACTGCACACCCAATCCATGATGGAAGAACATTTGTTCAAACACCCCAAGCATCAGTCCATTCTCAAACAGTATCCATATGGTGCCTACAGAGAAAAGCATCCCCGATGCAAAGCACATAAAGGCCACCTTAATATTGTTGAAGGCAATGTAGAGGAACATCACCAACTCATTTTCACCATTATACACCCCGAAAGGGTCGCCCTGCGCTATGTTCTGTTCGGTCATATCCACGTAGCTATCGCCCAGCACACCCCTCGCAAAACTCTGGTCTTGCCATGCCGAGAAAATGCCTATCAGCATAAAGGCAGTGAAGAACAGGAAAGTAAACAACAGTGTGCGATGATGCTTACGGATGATCAAGGGCAGTTCCTGAGCAAAGAATAGTTTTACCCTTCCCTTTTTTTCTTTCTTGTTCCTGTATATAGACAGGTATATACGCAATGCCAGTCCGTTGATGAACTTTACAGTATTGCTGAATGGATAAAATGTCTTAGCATAGGAGAGATCGTCCACCAGGTAAGTGAAGCGTTTGGCTACTTCATCAGGGTCGTCGGTTGGCTCTTCATAGCTCTTCCATCGGTCTATGTTCTGCTTTATAAATTGCCCTTCACGCATTTATCGGCCGCTAACTTTAAGACAACAATTTAAGACTTTTGTCAAAAGGTTCGGCAATATTTCTAACTACTTTCGGTTTTTTATCGCTTTCATCCTACTTTCATAGTAAATCTGTTGACTACGCTTTATGAGCCTGATCACTATCACGACCCCTTTTAATATCGACCTGGAGTTCAAAGCGGCTCCTTTTCTCCGCCGGGTACTTGCCTGGTTCATCGATTTCGTGGTCTTATGTGCCTACAATTATATTGTCGTTAAGTTCCTCATCCTCCCCTTCGGCTTAGACACCAAGCTGGAGTATGTACTCTTCATATTATTTGCTTCTATTCCGTCTTATCTCTATCCCTTGCTCATGGAGCAGTTCATGAACGGGCAGAGTTTTGGCAAGCGGGCATTAGGGTTAAAGGTCATTTCCCTCAATGGCGATGAACCAACCCTTGGTCAGTTTTTATTGCGTTGGGCATTAGGACTGGGCAACCTCGTTTTGTTCATGATGCCTTTCGTGGTTTTGGAATCGCTGTTTTTGGTTGTTTTCTTGTTGATATTCTATTTGCCCGATGTTTTGTCTGTGGCTATCACTGCCAAAGGCATGAGGTTGGGCGATTTGGCTGCCGATACGGTCCTAATTGACAATCGCCGCCAAACACACCTGCACGACACCATATACCTGGAAATAGAAGAGGACCAATACACCGCTGTCTTCCCCGAAGTAATGAAGCTCACCGACCGCGACATCTCCGGCATACGGAACCTCCTCAGCACCAAGCGAACCAAAGACTCCGAAATATACATGGCGCAAATAGCCGGTCGTATAAAGGAGGTGCTAAACCTCCAAACCAACCTTGTCCCCGAAGACCTGCTCAGGCAGTTATTAAAGGATTATAACTATTTAACAAGGAAGTAGGAATTACAATTCCCAGCCCTTGTAGCGATTGTCTTTCGGAACATACTCCAGGTCTTTCATCTTCTGTCGTGTCTTCCTATGCAGGCTTTTCTTGAAAAGCTTTTTGCTTCCCTTAGGGGTACAATTACGGTATCTGCCTTTTTCTATTTGTTCAATACTGTAAGCCATATAGCTAACCCTTACTCATTGTACACTGAAACTCCTTACTGTTCATAAAGAGTATTTTATAGTGCCACCTTTGGTTGGGGAAGTCAAGTATCAGTGTATCCTTACTAGTCTTCCACTTCCCGGAGCGTGCAGGCTTGGGGTGGTTTTTATTCACTACTTCTTTAAAGGTGCCATTATCTGCAAAGCGCATCGCTACTTCTTTTATTGAGTCGGCTGAGGCTATGCGGGTGAAGTTATAGATATGCTTCCCGTCCTTATTATAGGTGGTAGTGCTATACTGCCAGTAGTTGCCCGGTAATAACTTCTCTATTTGCGCCCGGCTGGTTTGGGATAAACATCCCAGGTACAATACAATAAACAGCAGCTTCACATTCATCTACCAAATTTAGGACTTATACCCAAACACTATATGTTTTAATTATCTTTTATGTTTTTATGAAACAGACAAGTTCATAAAGAAACAAAATAGGTATGCAGTACCATTGAATGGCCGCCTCATTAGCAGTCTTTTTTATGATAATGGCTCGTTAACCATCTGCAAACTCCTCGTTAAGCAAGCCAATAAATACTATATATACGTCCCTGAACAAGCATATTTGTAGCACAAACCAAAACACAAACCAATGACTAAGAAAAAACGCCGCCACATGAAGTTGACACTAATGTTGTCAATATTAGTAGCATCTGTCCCTGTCTCTTTATCATTTTTATTCAGCGAAGGAGACGAAATATCAATAGCAAAGGATTTCTTCAGCAAAGAAAAAGCAACTTCCGAAACTCCCCGCACAGGTAAAGTATTGCCAATGCTGGCTAATAAATAAAAACAGAAATATTTAAGAGGTTAAATCTAAAAACGTCCACTCAACCGAGTGGACGTTTTATTTGATAGATCAATAAAGTTCTAACAGCTGAGAATTAAGACTGCGCCTTTTCCTGTCTTACTGAAGCAGGGAAGAGTGCTGAAGCTTGTAGATATTGATGTAGATGATAGAAGTTCTGGTGGTAGGCAGGAAACCAGCGCACAGTTGAATAGAGAAAGGCTAAACTCAACGCAACACGCAGCGTTGGCCCCCGAGCCCGGCGGAGCCGCATGGCGTAGGGTGCCCTTTTCTTTTGTTACTTTTCTTTTGGGCAAGCAAAAGAAAAGTAAAGACAACATGAGCAAATAACACAAGCAAAGAAATTATCGAAGCTCCAGCAACGCCACATTCTCTATATGATGCGTATGAGGGAACATATCCACAGGTTGCAACCTTGTCACCTTATAAGCCTCATCCAGCAACTGTAAGTCCCTTGCCTGCGTAGCAGGGTTACAACTCACATACACTACCTTCGGCGCTCTCATCTTCAATAATTGTTGCACCAATTTCTCGTGCATACCAGCCCTCGGCGGATCTGTAATGATCACATCAGGCTTACCATGCTCTTCAAAGAATTCATCGGTGCAGATAGCGGCTACATCACCGGCATAGAACTTGCAATTATCCAGTCCGTTCATTGCGGCATTTTCGTAAGCGTCTTTTATGGCGTCTTCCACCATCTCTATGCCTATTATTTTTCCCGCCTTCTTAGAGCAGAAGATACCTATACTACCTGTACCGCAGTAGAGGTCATAGAGTACTTCATTGCCTGTAAGCCCCGCAAACTCCCGCGTGATGCTATAGAGCGCTTCGGCCTGGTAAGTATTGGTCTGGAAAAATGACTTTGGTGATATTTTAAATCGGAAATCTTCCAGCGTTTCTTCTATATGCGGTTTGCCATAGTAGAGTACAACATCCAGGTCATGAATGCTGTCATTCATCTTAGGGTTAATAGTATAGTGCAGCGAAGTAACGTTTGGTATGTTTTCTTTTATATGTTCCAGCACCCCTATACGGTTTTGCTCATCTTCATGGTGTATCACCAGGTTAATGAGTATCTCACCGGTACGCGCTATCCTGAGTATGACATTTCTCAGCCATCCGTATTGCTTGCGGTAGTCGTAGTAGGGTAGGTTATGCTTTTCAGTATATTCTCTTAGCACCTTTAGCAACAGGTTAGTTGGCTCTTGCTGAAGATAGCAGGTATGTATCGGAACTACTTTATCAAACAGCCCCGGTGCGTGGAAACCCAGGGCCGGTTCTGCTTCCAGTATTTCTCCCTCGGCAGCTTTCAGTTCCTCGTTGGTCCTGTATCGCTGTGTGCTGAAAGTGAACTCCAGTTTATTGCGGTAATACCGCTCCTTGGGGCTGCCAATAATAGTTTGCAGCTCAGGGAACTCTATATGTCCTATGCGTTGCAACTGGTCGTGAACCTGCTGTTGCTTGTATTGTATTTGCTGGCTGTAGGGCAGCATCTGCCATTTACAACCGCCGCATACACCAAAGTGTTGGCAAAACGGTTCTATCCTGTCGGGCGAAGGGCTCACCAGTTCTATGATCTTGCCTTCGGCCCAGTTTTTTTTCTGTTTGGTAATGCGCACATTTACCACATCGCCGGGAATGGCGTTCTCGACAAAAAGGGCCTTCCCGTCTTCCAACTGCCCGATGCTTTTTCCTTCTGCCGCATAAGCATTAATCTTAATGTTATACGCCGGCTGCTTCTTCTTCCTTTTTGACAAAGTTTTGTTAATAATTAATGTAAGAAAGTGCAAAAATACACTGAATACGTTGGGTTACACCACATTCATCCCTTAAATTTGTGAACCTGCACCAACAAAGGTGTTATTATTGCTGTCTATCTCAGCGATAACAAAATTAAATTTCTCTTTTGATCTAATTGTATGAAGCGAATTACATTAATTGCCTTACTGTTCATGACAGCAATGGCGCAAAATGCCATTGCAAAAGACGGGTATAAAATCCAACTCAAATTCACCGATGTAACTGATTCGATGGTTTACCTCACCCACTACTACGGTAAACCACTTCCTACCATCTACAAAGCCGACTCCGCTAAACTGGATAAGAACGGTGTCGCTACTTTCCAAACCACTGAGAAATTTACAGGCGGTATCTACATGATGCTGCTTTCAGACAAGAAGACCTATTTCGAATTTTTGCTGGATAACGGCAACGATATAGGTATTACTGCTACAGCTTCCGGATTACCTTCAAGCCTGAAATTCAAGAACTCTCCTGAGAACGAGCGTTTCCAGGCCTATGTTAGTTTCCTCCGCGACTTTGGCGGTAAGCAACAAGAGATACAAGGCAAGCTGGCTACAGCTAAAAACGCTGCAGACACTGCTGCTATCCGTAAGCAACTGACTGAAGGTTCTAAGAAGCTGCTCGCCTACAGAAGCGATTACGTGAGCAAGAACCCCGGCACAATGCTAACTTCTATTTTCAATTCATTGGAGGTTCCTGTGGTTCCTGAAGGTGACCACTACCTGGCAGACGGTAAGACAAAAGACTCTTCTTTTGCTTACAATTACTATAAAGGTCACTACTGGGATAAATTCGACTTCCAGGACGACAGGCTGATATATACCCCGGTATTCGATGCCAAGATGGAAGAGTATTTCACCAAGCTGGTATTACCTATCATAGATAGCGTGGAGTTTGAAGCCGATAAGCTACTGGCTAAGGCTGAGGGTACCAAGGACATGTTTAAGTACACACTGTGGTGGATCACACATTGGGTAGAGAATAGCAAAATAATGGGCATGGACGAGGTCTTCGTTTACCTTGTAGAGAACTATTATATGAAGGGGAAAGCCTTCTGGCTGGAAAATGAGCAATTACAGAAATACGTAGAGCAGGCTCAGAAAATAGCTCCGAATGTATTGGGCAACGTAGCTTACGACATTAAAATGAAGGATATTAGTGGCAAGGATGTTACCCTGCATAGCATAAAATCAAAATATACACTCCTGGTATTCTGGTCTCCTGATTGTGGTCATTGCCTGCACGAGGTGCCGCGTATCGACTCCATGTACCAGAAGGTATTGAAGGATAAAGGCGTGAAAATAGTGGGTGTAAGGGTAGAAGGCGACGAGCAAAAGTGGAAAGATGTGATAAAAAAAGAGAAGCTGGACGACTGGATACACCTTTGGGATCCGGAGCGCACATCACCTTTTAGATCTAAATACAACGTTTATAGCACTCCTGTTATATATTTACTGGATGATAAGAAAATAATACGTGGTAAAAAGCTCGATCACAGCACTATTCCGCAAGTGATAGAGAACCTCGAGAAAAAAGAAAAATTAACTCAAAAAAAGTAAATAGAAAAAAATCAATATAGACAATGCGTAAGTTGGCTTTGACCTGCCTTGCAACAGGTATTTTTTCCTTAACCGGATTTGCACAGACCTTATTCTCCTATGGAGGCAAACCCGTATCTAAAGAAGAGTTTCTTAGGGTTTATCAAAAAAATACACTTAACAAACAGCCCGACTACAGTGAAGCGGCACTAAAGGAATACCTCGATCTGTATTCCCTGTTCCGTATGAAGGTGTCTGAAGCGGAACAACAGCATCTGGATACGGTTGCCAATATTCAGAGCGAACTGAATAACTATCGTAAGCAACTGGCTAAGAATTATCTTACGGATGAAGAGATCACCAACAAGATGATCCGTGAGGCATACGACAGGATCAAGGAAGAGGTGCATGTTGCCCATATCCTGATAATGAATCAAATGAGTACTGACAGTACTGTTGCCTACAATAAGATTGACAGTATATACAAAGCCATACAGAAGGGCGCTGATTTCAGCGAAATGGCCAGGAGATATACCGAAGATCGTTCTTCAAAAGACAATGGTGGAGACGTAGGTTTCATTACTGCATTGCAAACAGTTTATCCTTTTGAGAATGTGGCTTATGCTACGCCTGTTGGTAAAGTATCAGCTCCTTTCCGCACCCAGTTTGGCTATCATATCGTTAAAGTGATAGAAAAACGCCAGTCTCGTGGTGAGGTGAAGGTGGCGCATATACTTATTACTACCCCTAAGTCTAAAGGCGATAAGGCAGACGAGCTTGCACTGCAACGCATAGACAGCATTAAGAAAGACATGAAAAAAGGTGTTCCTTTCGAACAGCTTGCGAAGAAATATTCAGACGATAAATTCTCTGTAAATGAAGGTGGTGTATTGCCTGCGTTTAGTAGTGGTAAAATGGTGCCTGCTTTTGAAAATGCAGCTTTTGCACTGAAGAAGCCGGGTGACATCTCTGAAGCGATAAAAACAGACTATGGTTATCACATCGTGAAGCTGATAGAAAAAACACCGTTGAAGCCTTTTGATTCTCTGCAACAGCAGTTAAAAAGAAAGGTAGAGAACGATTCCCGTTCAGCAACAGCTAAAGACTTCTACTTTGAGAAAGTAAAAGCCAAGAACGGCTTTAAAGAATATGCTGCCGCCATGGAAGAACTCTATGCTAAAGTAGCTAAGATACCGGACACAGGTAAAGAAGCTAACGTCTTCAAAGCGGCAGATTACAAGACAATGAACAAGCCGGTTTTCACACTTGCCGGTAAGGACTACAAGCAAAACGATTTTATGAACTTTGCTGAGACCTTTGCGCGCGGCAGGTTAACAGGGCCTAAGAAGGCTGTATTGGCAGATGTTTATAAGAACTATGTCAACACTGTAGTGAACGACGTGGAAGAACACAAACTGGTAGAAGAGAATAAGGACTTCAGGATACTGATGGACGAATATCGTTCGGGTATCATGTTGTTCGAGTTGATGGACAGGAACGTATGGAGCAGGGCTTCAAGAGATTCTGTAGGCCTGAAAGCATTCTACGAAGCGAATAAGAGCAAGTATAAATGGGACCCGGGTTTTTCGGGCGTAGTGTATAAGTTCAAAGATGAGAATACGCTGGCGCAGGGTAAGAAGATACTGGCTGATAAGAGCAAGAAAGAAGAAGATGTAGTGAAAGAGCTGAATGTAACCGGCAATGTAGATGCTGTTACCGTTCAGCGTGGACATTTTGAATTCAAGAGCTTTAAGGATGTACCGCAAGCAAGCATAGTAAAAGGCAAAATAACAGATGGCGTTAAATCGGCTGATGGTAAATATACTTTGGTAAAAGTAGATGAAGTATATAACGAACAGACAACAAAAACGCTGGATGAGGCCCGTGGCTATGTAGTTGCAGAGTACCAGGATTTCCTTGAAAGGAACTGGAACGACCAGATGCGCAAGAAATACCCGATGAAAGTGGATGATGCGACCTTCAAGTCAATGGTGAAGAAATAAGCTCCTTTTTAAGTAATATAAACGTCCCGCACCTCCAAGGTGCGGGACGTTTTGTTTTTATAACTCTATGTCTGTCATTGCGGGCTTGACCCACAAACTTCTGAATGGCGCATGCCATCATCCGCGACTCCGTTCCTGCTATCGCAAAAATAATAGATTGCGGGTCAAGTCCGCAATGACAATCATTTTAACTATCGCCTGTTCTCCCACTCCTCTCTCGTTATACCAAATATCTTTACGGGAAAATCCTTGTAAACAGTCTCGTGCAAGAACTTCATGCCATTGTTCTCCGCAACTTTCATTGATGGGAAATTCTCCACATGAATGATAGAGATAAGTGAATCGGTGAGTTCATTTTCAAAAGCATAATCACGCACTTTGCCGGCGGCCTCTATGGCGTAACCTTTTTTCCAGTACTCGGGTAGGATAGAGTAGCCTACTTCCATTCTGTCCACGCCGTCTACATGCTGTATGAGCAACCCGCTTTGCCCTACCAGTTTACCTGTCTCTTTACTGATCAGCGCATTCAATCCGCCGAGGTTATTCTCGTAGCGATCGGCGCATTTTTCGAACCACAGATCGCATTGCGCTTCTGCGGTGGCGATATGCTCCATGCCTAAAAATCTTGCTACTCCTTCCTGGTGAAACAGCGGAAGCCATGCATCGTAATCTGTACGCTCTACTTTTCTGAATGTTAGCCTTGCTGATTCCTGGTCTTTTAAAAGGTATTTCATGATGGGAGTAAATTAGGGAAATTATTATTTGCTTGTATTATTCATCTGCAATGACAGTCAATTTTGGGTTTTATTTCATGTTAGGTAAGGAAGACTAACCTGGAAGCCAAGCCTGGCAGGAGGGCGTTAATTTTTGTTTCAGTTTTGCTGCTTTTTGCTGCACTTTTATTTCACTTTTGTTTCATGTTACTTCACTTTTACTTCATGTTGTTTCAGTCTTGCGTCAGGTCATTTCGGTTTTGTTGTAACCTCATTTTTAGATCCTGAAAGACCACCTCCCCCTGCGGGTACTCCTCCTTGAAAAAAGGAGGAGAGTTGAGAGTCAGTTTTATTTTACTGTAGTCAACTGCTGTGAAACTGCGGGATACTGCTATGAAACCGCAGCCAACTGCTGTGAAACTGCAACGAACTGCAACCCGTCTATGCAGCCGGGCAGGAATGAGAAAGAGCTAAAGTGCTTGTTGGTAGCGGTTTTAGGTGTTTTTAGCACCCGTTGTCGTGTCTTTGCGCGAGTCAACCTCCCCGGCTGTCAAAAACCGCCTGCGGCTTTTTTGACAGCATCCCCTCCTAAAAACAGGAGGGGAGTTTTGCTATTGTAAAATTACGAAAATGACGTGTGCCATCGAGAAAGACATATCCACATTCCCGATACTCGGAGCTCGATACTGAATGCTTGATCTGTGGTGTTTGCTATGCGCGAGGTTGTTGGTCAGGCGACCAACAACGGCGGAGATACTCAACAGTTTCTGGCACATTCCTTGCGGCATTCTCAATCAAACTATAACCTCCCAATGCGTCTTATTACCCTTTGTGCTTTACTGGCACTTTCTATTCCTTCTTCAGCGCAGTATCGCGGCCGTGGCGAGCGGGAAAGTGTAAGCGGAGGTGAACTCTATTTCTCAGACCGTGTCTTCCTGAAGTTTACTCCTAATACTATTTTCGATGATAAAGGTGGATTGTTGCCTGTATCAGTAGAATATACCTTTGCTGAGACATGGGGGCTCCAGGTAGACCTGGGCGTTCCGCTGTTCACAACGTTAACAAGGAAGCACCAGGAAAAACAAATAATGTCAGACTTCCGTGTAGGGGCAGCTGCTAAGCATTACTTTGCCAGCGGATCAAACGCCCGTGGCTTTTTGGCGCTTGAAGGCCTCTACCGCAGACAGCAATCAAAATGGGGAAGTGGAACGTACTCAATGTATGATACTCACGTGCGATTTTCGTCTGCTAATTCCGTAATGCAATCAAAGATCATATCTGCGATAGTAGGGGCATCAGTTTTGATAACTCCTAAATTGTTTTTCGAACCGCAGGCCGGATTCGGTGTGAATTTTTCCGAGAACACGTGGACTGATGTTAAAGAAACAGGGCGCTTTGAAGCCTATGTGTTTGCTCCCGGAACTGACGAAGACCATAAGATAGGCAAATTTACGCGGCTCTATCTACCCTGGCGTGTCACGCTTAGTGTTTTATTAGGTGGGGGTAATAAGCGGTTTCGTTGGTAAGGACATCCCCCTACCCCCCTTCACTTGCACACATAAGGCCATCGCACAAAGGGGGAATTGTATAAACGCTTGCACGCATAAGGCTATCGCATAAAGGGGGGATTTTATATAGCGTCTTCCCGTCTTTGCGGTTAAAAACTCCTGCTACCCACCTTCTTTTTCACTATTTTTGAGGCATGTTATTCAGTAATGTAGTTGGGCAAAGGGCGGCAAAGGAAGGTTTGGTGAAAATGTGGCAATCCGATCATTTTCCGCATGCGCTGCTATTGGCAGGGCCGGAAGGTACGGGTGGCCTGTCGCTGGGACTGGCTTTGGCTCAATACATTTTCTGCGAGAACAAGAAGGAGAATGACTCCTGTGGCGAGTGCCCCTCCTGCAACAGGGTGGCGAGGCTGGAACATGCCGATCTGCACATCAGCTTCCCCACCATACCGCCCAAGGCCGGGACCAAGGCAATGAGCAAGTATTTTATACAGGACTTCAGGGAGTTCGTGTCGCAGTCGCCATATGGTACAACTTACGACTGGTTGCAATTCATCAATGCTGAGAACAAGCAGGGTAACATTACCGCCGAAGAGTGCAGGGAGATAATAGATGCCCTGAACCTGAAATCGTATGAAGGTGGCAAAAAGGTACAAATCATCTGGCGGCCTGAGTACCTGGGTAAGGAAGGTAATATATTACTAAAGCTGATAGAAGAACCGCCTGCGGATACCATTATGATACTGATAGCGGAGAGCAGCGAGGATATATTGCCGACTATCCTATCGCGCACTCAACTGGTGAGGTTGGCCCCGATCAATGCGCAGGATATAGCGGACGGTCTGGAATCCCGCTCTATGGCGGAGTCGAAAAAAGCCCTGCAGATAGGTCATATTGCCAATGGTAGTTTTACCGAGGCCTTGAGATTAGTTCGTCATGCTGAGAACGACCTGTTCCCCGAAGTGAGGCAACTATTTAATATCATTTTTACCCATAATGGATTGGCCATTACGAAGTTTGCTGATGAGTGGTCGAAATCGGGCAGGGAACAACAGAAGAATTTTTTGCACTATGTTATCCAGTTATTGGAGCAGGCCATCAGGGCAAGGTATATTCCCGGCGGAGCAATAGCGTTACCTAAAGAAGAAGCTGAGTTTGCCCAAAAGCTGGCCAATATGAATATAGGGCATGAGGCCCTCGCAGGAATGGTTGAAACCATCACTGATACTATCTATTATATAGAAAGAAATGCACATTCAAAGACCCAGCTACATGCCATGTGCATCCGTATGCAGTACATTATCAGGAATAAAGAGTTAACTTTGTAGATTATTTACTATTTTTCATAAATAGCAGGAATACAACTAATAGGTGCAGACCGATTACAATATTTGTAAACAGAGTTCTTTAATATAAAGCAATAAGATAGGACAGTTGTATTGTCTGCATCATCATAAATATATATAAATGGGATGTGACAGTTGTGGGAGCGGCTCTAGCGGAAAACCAGGCGGTTGCAAAAGTAACGGAGGATGTAGTTCCGGTGGTTGCAACAGGATGAATGTTCACGATTGGTTGGCAGAGTTACCCTTGCACGATAGTGCAAAACCTTACCCGGTAATAGAAGTAACTTTTAATAAAGGTAGCAGGAAAGACTTTTACCGTAATAATACCAACCATATACTGGAAAAGGGCGAATGGATAGCCCTTGAAGGAGTTAGTGGTTTTGATCTGGGCCAGGTGAGCCTTACAGGCGAGCTGGTAAAGCTGCAGATGAAGAAGTATGGCGTTCAGGACGAACCTACACTGAAGCGCGTGCTCCGTCCTGCTACGGAGGAGGATATCGCGATATTCAATACTAACAAGCAACGCGAAGCAGATATGCTGACCCGCTCACGGGCTATGGCCAAGGTACATAACCTGGACATGAAGCTTTGCGAAGTGGAAATACAGGCTGATGGCAAGAAGGCTACCTTCTTCTATACAGCTGATTCCCGCGTGGATTTCCGTGAACTCATCAAAGCATATGCAGGTGAGTTCAAAGTGAAAGTGGAAATGAAGCAGATAGGCGCCCGCCAGGAAAGTGGTAAAGTAGGTGGCATCGGTTCTTGTGGCCGTGAGCTCTGCTGTAGCACCTGGTTGCACGACTTCAAGTCGGTGAACACGACCGCTGCGCGTTACCAGAACCTTTCTATTAACCAGACCAAACTTTCCGGCCAGTGCGGCAGGCTTAAATGCTGCCTGAACTATGAGCTGGATACTTATATGGATGCGCTCCGCGTATTCCCTGAAAGTGCCGATTCATTAGAAACAGTGAAGGGAAGGGCGTACCTCCAGAAGAAAGATATCTTCAAAAACCTGATGTGGTACACTTTCTCCGACAGCAGCAAGCAATATCCGCTGGCTATTGAAAGGGTGAAGGAAATACTTGCCATGAATAAGGAGGGCAAGAAGGCTGAAGAATTGCAACCGGTAGAACTGGAACTGAGCAGTAATAAGGCAGGCATGAAGGTAGTAGATATGGGCTTCGTGAATGACGTTGGCCAGATCAGCCTGAAAGCGCTGGAGAAATCGAGCAGGAAGAAAGGTGGAGGTAATAAAGGTAAAGGTGGACAAGGCGGCCAGAAGCAAGGGCAACAAGCCCAGGGCGGAGACCGTCGTGACCGCCCGCAAGGCAACAGGCCACAACGTCCGCAAGGACAGGGTCAGCAGCCAAAGCAACAAGGTGAAGGCCAGCAACCGAAACAAGCAGGCGAAGGACAACAACGTCAGCAAGGTAACAGGCCGCAACGCCCGCAAGGTGGTCAGCAGCCCAAGCAAGGTGGCGAACAACGTAACCAGCAGCAACCTAAGCAGGGTGGTGAACAACGTCCGCCAAGACCACAACGCGCTCAGCAGGACAGGCCACAGCAGGAACGCCCACCGCAAAGTGGTGGTCAGCAGGGTGGTGGTCAGCAAGACAGACCGAGTGCTAACCGCCCGAATAACCGTAACAGGGACAGGGGACAACGTCCGCCTAAGCAGGATACTCCACCGAAAGAAGGGTAGATTTTTCGCATCGAATTAAATTTAGATGATGCTATATAATAGATTGACAGTGAAAGGGTTGTTATAAGCAACCCTTTCTTGGTTTGAATATAGTGCTTAAGCTAAAAGGGCCTCCCATCGGAGGCCCTTTTATTATCGTGGTTGATCTTCGAGATTTAAAGAATCATGGTTCTAGTTACCAAATTCACTCAGGAACTTGATGCGCATCATTTGCAGGTGTTCTATGCTTACGTCATTGTCTTTGAACTCTTCATAGGCACTTTCCAGGTTGTCGTCCTCGCTGTTGCGGAAGTATTCGAAGATGTCTTCCTGCTCGTCTTCGTCCAGTTCCTGTTCCAGGGTGTAGTCAAGATTCAGCTTGGTGCCGCTGGCTACTATGGTTTCCATTTCCACCAGTAGATCCTGCAGGCTGAGGCCTTTGTTCTTGGCAATTGTCTCCAGTGGTATCTTCTTATCTATGTTCTGGATAATGAACACTTTCATGCCGCTTTTGTTCACGATGCTCTTCATCACGAAGTCGTCGGGGCGCTCGATGTTGTTTTCCTCTACGTATTTGGCGATCATTTCAATGAACTTCTTGCCATAACGTATCGCCTTGCCTTTACTCACACCTTGTATCTTCTCCAGTTCTTCAAGTGTGGTAGGATAGCTCATGGCCATGTCTTCCAGGGAATTCTCCAGGAAAATGACAAATGGCGGAAGTCCTTTTTCCTTACCTACCTGGCGGCGGAGATCTTTCAGCATACCCAACAGTACAGGGTCAATTGCCAGCGGACCGGCATTACCTGAGTTGGCTTCTTCATCATCTCCATCGGCATCCTGGTAGTTGTGGTTCATGGCCACATATATCAGGTGTGGTTTCTTCAGGAACTTGTGCCCCTTCTCTGTTATTTTCAGTAAGCCATATTCTTCTATGTCTTTGCGCACCATGCCTTCCAGCATCATCTGGCGGATAAGAGAATTCCAGAAGTCGGCCTCCATCTCCATTACGATACCGGCACCGAACGATTTCAACTGATCGTGGCGGAAGGTTTTTATCTGAGGGTTACTCTTACCCATGATGACATTTACCACGTAGTCAATGCCAAAGCGTTCGTCGAGCTCCTTGATAGTTTCCAGAACTATCTTGCTGCTGTCCTTCACTTCCAGCATTTCCTTAGGCTTCAGGCAATTGTCGCAGTTGCCGCAATTTTCTTCTTTGTGCTCTTCACCAAAGTAATGCAGCAGCAACCTGCGGCGGCAAACACCGCTTTCCACATAGGCTACCGTTTCAGTGATCAGTTGGGCACCCATTTCGCGTTCGCTCAGTGGCTTATCGCGCATGAGGTGTTCCAGCTTCTGAACGTCCTTATGAGAATAATATAGAATGCATTTCCCTTCCAGTCCGTCGCGGCCGGCGCGACCTGTTTCCTGGTAATAGTTCTCAAGAGACTTAGGTACATTCCAGTGTATCACGAAGCGTACATCCGGTTTGTCGATACCCATACCGAAGGCGATAGTAGCTACTATCACATCCACATCTTCCATCAGGAACTTGTCCTGGCGTTGCGAACGCACACCTGAATCCAGCCCTGCATGGTAAGCCACCGCAGAAATGCCGTTGGCAACCAAGGTACTGGCCAGTTCTTCAGTGGTCTTCCGGTTGAGCGTGTAAATGATACCACTCTTACCCTTCATGGTGTTGATGAACTTCACCAGGGTCTTCATGATGGTTTCCTTCTTGCCTTTAGGCTGTATTTCATAATACAGGTTAGGGCGGTTGAAGGAAGCCATGTATATATCCGGGTCTTTGAGTCCCAGGTTCTTAATAATGTCGTCTTGTACTTTAGGTGTAGCTGTGGCTGTAAGCGCGATGATAGGAATGTCCGGGCTTATCTGCACGATCATATCGCGCAGCTTGCGGTATTCCGGGCGGAAATCATGTCCCCACTCAGAGATACAGTGTGCCTCATCTACAGCCACAAATGATATATTGAGGTCGGCGAAGAAATCAATATTCTCCTGCTTGGTCAGTGTCTCGGGAGCTACATACAGTAGTTTGGTAGTGCCTTCCACCAAGTCGGCTTTTACTTTCTTCTGTTGTGTTTTGCTGAGTGTTGAGTTCAGAAAGTGGGCTACATTATCCCTGCTGCTATAACCACGGACCAGGTCCACCTGGTTTTTCATCAGGGCGATAAGTGGCGAAACTATAATAGCGACTCCCTCACTAATGATGGCGGGTAACTGGTAGCAAAGAGACTTGCCACCGCCCGTGGGCATAATTACAAAAGTGTCTTTACCGGAAAGGATGCTCCTGATGATAGCTTCCTGCTCTCCTTTAAATCCATTAAAACCAAAGTTCTCCTGTAATGCCTTCTTTAAATTCGTTTTTGATTTGCCTTTGGCAATTCCTGCATCCATATCACGTAAATTTCCTTAGGTAAGAGTCAATTCATCCGCAGCCATATTTTATGTGAGACTATTAAAAGACGCCCTTAAGGCGCCGCGAATTTACGACAGTTAAGTTAAAGAAATAAAAGAAAACATGCAAGCTTTTTGTTAATATGTTGATAGGCTGTGCATAATAAAGGGATATGGATGATATCCATACCCCCTTTCTTGTCAAACCCTTATAGATATTGTTAAAGAGCCACCTTTATTGCTTTTCGCCCGTGTTCTGATTGTATAAGTACAAAGTATATACCTGAACTTAGTCCGCTAAGGTCAAATGTGCTGGTTTGGCCCTGTGTGAGGCTTGTCTCATGTGTTTTCAATACCGGTTGACCGTTGATATTAGTGACCAGTAAAGAAACTCTTTCATTGTACTTACCGGTGACCATTAATCGGCCTCCATAGGTATATGCTTGCAGACCGTTATCCTGTTTGGTGTCATTTACAGAAGAGGTGCTGATAATAGTACCCGAAGTTGCGATAAAATCTCCCGACATCCTCAAAGAATGGGTGGGGCAGCTAGCCATTGAGTGAGCCGTTTCGGAAAGTATAATGCTGAAGTAGGGAGTAATGGTTTTATCTATCTCCATTTTAACGGTTGTGCCTGTACCATTATTAGAACAAACACCCAGGCTGTCTTCCATAAGGACCAATGTATCTGAAGATGTACCGGTTACTATAGCATAGCTTCCGAATGATGACGGGTTAGGATTGTTGTTGATAAAATAGGTGTAAGTAGTATTGGTAAAGTTGAACGCCGCAGAATCTATACCAGCATTAAGGTCAGGTGTGGTGTTGGAAAACCGGCCATTCATGTAGAATTGTTGGGCGTAAGTGGTTGTTACCGATAGCAGTACGCAAAATGATAGTATGAACTTTTTCATAGTTAGTGTTTTATTCCAATAGTGTTATAAATTCTGTGCCTAAAAGAAAAGCACCGCCATGTGAGGCGGTGCTTTTCGATGTACTGACTTATTGTTTATTTTTTCTCAAACACCTTGTTTTCGGTCCGGCTATCTGTTACTACTGAGATAATATATCGACCAGGGACGAGATTTTGAATGTCAATATCCTGATCGTTCCCTGATATAGATTGTTGTGAAACAATTTTACCCGTGATGTCGTAAATGATCAGGTTAGCGGCAGCGCTGGTATTGCGCTGCAACGTTACTCTGTCGTGAGACGGGTTCGGGTAGAGAGAGAATGCAGATGCGGCGGTTACGTTCTTCACATTTGTTACTACCGGAGGAGGGGCGGTAGCGAAGTACTCGATATTGGCGAGGCTGTTCTTAGTGATGTCCATTTTTTCTACTGCGCCGGCCCCATCGGTATAAGACATGACAGTGTCACGGTTGTTGCCGTTACCTATCTGTATGAAGTAGTAAGTATTGTTAATATGGTCTACGGCAGAAACGCTGGACATGATGCCTGCATTGGCTATTTGTGCTCCGAGGCTGTAGGTATTAGTGGCGAAGTCGTACACATATACGCCTTTGACAGCCCCGTTGTGTATAGAGATATGGTATGCTTTATCAGAACCGGCAGAGTAGTCAAAGCAATTGTTCACAGACGGAATGGTGTCGCGTTGCAACAAGCCGGTGGTGATATTGTAACGGCAAAGCGTGTCGTGAAAATTGCTTTGGTTGGGACCCTTTTTCATGAATATATATTCATTGGTGGCATGATTGAAACTGGCCTGCTCGGCAGATAGTGAATTGATGACTGTGTCAATCAACGTCATCTGGTGTGTGGTGAGGTCATACTCAAATAAGCCTGTCGGGCCTAAGCCATAAAGTTTTTCATCGTGGTATTCAGGTAGCAAGAATGTCCCCCTCGTGATGGTATCCTTTGTGGCCGTTGCTGTTGCTATGTCGATAGACAAAAGAGTGTCAGGTTCATTGTTGGTTCCCCAGCTTTTTGCCATACAGAAAAAACGGTGTTCTTCGTCGGAAGTGGTGTTGGCCTGGTATTCATAGAATGTTAGCCCGGGAATAATAAGTGTATCGAGCCCTGTTGTGAGGCTTAATTTCTTAAATCCTTGTTGTGAGAACCCAAATAGATATTGGGCGTTGGCTGCGGCGCAGAAGGCCATGCAGGAGAGTGCCAGTACTAATTTTTTCATTATGTGGTACTTTATGAGATGATTAAGTGTACCAATAAGACCTGCTGTATAAATTTAAGGTTGGAAAAAAGCAGAATATTATTTTTAGTAGTATAAACGCTGCTAGGATGTAAGGTGTAATACTTTATACTTTATTTACCTCCAGAGGATCTATACAATCCGAAAGTAAGGTGTTTACGGTCTTGTTGAAAACAGGATGCATCACGTTGGGTGCGATATCATTGAGTGGTACTAATACAAAACGCCTGTCCTGCATACGTGGGTGGGGAACAGTTAGGTTGGGTTGGTTGATGATCTCATTGCCATAGAAAAGGATATCGATGTCGAGGGTACGTTGTCCCCATTTTATACTTCTCTGCCTGCCCAGTTTTTTTTCTATAGCTTGTATCTGTTTGAGAAATTCTTCTGCAGAAAGATGAGTGTTAATGGCCACTGCCATATTCAGGAAGTCTGGCTGCTCTTCCAGTCCCCATGCAGCTGTGCTATATATCGCCGACTTTAAGACAATATCGCCGCAGTGTAGCGAGAGTTCGAGAGTAGCCTCATCGAGCCATTGTGCCCTGTCGCCCTCATTGCTGCCCAGTAGTAGATATACCCGTTTCATATAAGGTACAAATATAGCTCCCGCCTTTGCTTTGGCATAATTCACCTCCGATTTACCCCATATTTACCGATAAGCGTTTACATGTTCCATATTAGGCGCGTATATTTGTTTTGATATCCATTAAAAACGGGTAATATATAGATGAAACAGTTTTTTAAGATGTTTTTTGCGTCCCTGCTGGCGATGGTCGTTGCAGGGGTTATTGTATTTGGCTTGCTCATAGGGATGGTGGTAAGCATGGTCTCCGAAGCAACTGAAGAAAAAGAGGCCAAAGCAATTTCATCGGGCTCTATACTGGTGATAGACGTGGATAAGCATATGCATGAGCAGGGTGAAAAGAATTCCCTGGCTGCCTTTAGTGGCGATGATGCATATACCGCCGGCCTCTACGATGCGGTAAAAGCTATAGACCATGCAAAGACCGACGATAAGATAAAGGGCATACTGATAAAAATAAGTGCGCCTAATAATGGCTTCGCTACACTGCAACAACTGCGCATGGCGATAGTGGACTTCAAGCGCAGCAAGAAATTTGTGTATGCATATGGAGAGGCAATATCCCAGGGAGGATATTATATAGCCTCTGCGGCTGATAGTATATACCTGAACCCGGTAGGTGACATCGAGCTGAAAGGTATGGCGGCGACAATACCTTTCTTTAAAGGGACGCTGGACAAACTGGAAATAACACCGGAGATATTCTATGCCGGTAAATTTAAAAGCGCTACTGAACCATTCCGTGCAACTGAAATGAGTGAGGCTAACCGCCTGCAAACAACTACATTTATCAAAAGCTTCTGGAACGATTTCTTGAAAGCCGCTTCAGAACATAGCAAGCTGGATACAGGAGCAATAAATGCACTGGCTAACACCGGTGCGATACAACTACCTGTTGACGCACTGAATAATAAGCTGGTAGATGGCCTGCTGTATTGGGATGAAGTGGAAAGCCGCCTGATGACTAAGACGGATACCAAAGCATCAAAAGACCTTAAGTATGTGAGCCTTGATGAATATGCCGAAAACGCTAAGCATGGAAGAAATAAATTTAATGAGAAGCGCATCGCGGTGATATTCGCGGAAGGTAATATAGTAGACGGCGAGCAGAACGGAGATTATAGCATTGCATCAGAAACAATGGCCGAAACGATCCGTAAAGTGGCAGATAATGATAAAATAAAAGCAGTAGTACTACGCGTGAACTCTCCGGGTGGTAGTGCGCTGGCATCGGAAGTGATACTGCGTGAACTGCAACTGCTGAAGAAAAAGAAACCACTGATCGTATCTATGGGCGACTACGCAGCGTCGGGCGGATATTATATTGCCTGCCAGGCTGATAGCATTTTTGCGCAGCCTAATACCATCACAGGTAGTATAGGCGTATTCGGGATGATGTTTAACGTGAGCAACCTGATGAAGAACAAACTGGGTGTAACTTTTGATGGTGTGAAGACAGGCCCTTATGCCGACTTCCCGAGCGGTACGCGCCCGATGACAGAAGACGAAGGGAAGAAAATGCAGGGTATGGTTGATAATATCTACCAGGTGTTTATGAGCCGTGTAGCAGCCGGACGTAAGATGACGGTAGCAGCTGTTGACAGCGTAGCACAAGGACGTGTATGGACAGGTACAGATGCGCTGAGCTTAGGGCTGGTAGATGCGCTAGGTGGCCTTGACCGTGCGATTGAAAGCGCTTCTGCAAAAGCAAAACTCAAAGACTTCCAGGTAGTGACATACCCTGAGCCGGTAGATAAACTGGAGAGCCTGATGCGCAGCCTGAAAGGTAATACCGCTGCAAGCGCAGCAGTACATGCAACCCTGAAACAAGAACTGGGTGATGATTACGAATACTATCAGCAAGTAAAAGAACTGCGTGACATGAATGGTAAAGCCATGATGACCGTACCGTTCCTGGTGAAGATAAAGTAAGAACGAAAGTAACAAGCAATAAAAAGGCTCCCTGGTTTAACCGGGGAGCCTTTTTATTTTATGAAGTTTTTTTGCTATTCTACCTTGGATATTTTGCATTAGTAAGAGCAGAGGTCCAGTCGCCTACAAATATCTGGTCAACTGCTACTTCTTTGCCTTGTGCGTCAACAGGAATATATACAACGTATCTTTTGCTACCTGCATCAATGCCATTGTATATGCGCACATATTTGAAACCGGCAGCACGAAGCGTATTGAGTGTTTTATTGAATATAGTAACCGCATTTACTGTTTCATACTTTCTGCACTCTATGCAAAAGTTCACACAGTTGCCTGCCTGTTCAGGGCTAACGCTTTCGGGAGCGCCCATTGCGTCTATTTGTACGATGTCACAATATTTTGGACATAAACGTTCGTCCGACTGCATATAGCAGGGGCCATTACTTACTTCGAAGCTACTATTCAGAGGTGCCAGCACGATCTTCATTTGCTCGCCTTCCAGGCCATTGTACATCCTTACGCCGTTTGGACTCATAGCTGCGGTACTCTCAAGGTTGAGCAAGTAACCGTGTGCAAAAAAATTGAGCGTAGCTGTCCTGTAATTTGTAATATATGACTGTGCTGTTGCGGCCGGAACCTGTACAGGTTCCTTAGGTAGGGTACCCCCTGCAAATGCAGTTGTGCTTAACAGGGTAAACGCGCCCAAATACATTAGTATTTTGTTCATGACTATTCAATTTTAAGGAGTAATAGAATGTGTTTATTTGCAATATAATAATACATTTTAGAATATTTTAACTATTTTATCGGAAAATCTAAAAAGGTTAGCTAATGCGCTTTAAAGGCTCCATAGTATTCATTTTGCTTTTCCTGCTCTATTCTTTCACTGGCAGGGCAGAGAAACATGAGAAAAGAGAGCCGCAGGCGGACAAGATCAATGATCTGCTGGCCACCGCTAATGAATATGATCTGCGGAACGACATTGATGGAAGAGATAGCCTGTTTGACACGGCGTTGGAATATGCGGCATTGAGCTCTGAGGATAGCCAGCTTGTAAAAATATATAGCCGTTATTTTGAGAATCCGGAGGAATATTTTACCGACAGGGCTGTTTCCTATGCCAAAAATCTTAAACAGTTAGCCAATAAGCAGAATGATAACAGTTGGCATTCATACGCGTATATCGCTTCTGCCAAAGTGAACTTATACAAGAACAAGGTCAAGGAGGCACTGGATGATGCAGGGCAGGCATTTTACTATGCCAGCCTCACTGTCAATCCGACTTTGAAGGTTCGTACAATGCTCCTGATGGGGAGTTGCCTGGAATTATCCAACAAAAAAGTGGAGGCATTTAAAAAATATACAGATGCACTCTATCTGTCCAGAAAAAGTGACCGTGATGACCTGATCTTTACCTGCTATCAACATCTGGCCTCTTTCTATTCTCTCATTGACAATATGGAGAAAGCGAAGGAGTATAAGATGGCGCAATTCAAAATGCTGCAAAAGGAGCATGGAGTGGATTCTGTCCGTTTTATTAAGTTGTCTCTGAATCTTGCAGGCTTCTTATTTGATAATAATGAGCGTGAGCCTGCCGAGAAAATTACCAGGCATGCTTTGGAATACTCTATACGTCACAACTATACACGTTTTAAAGTCATACTCTTTGGTACATACAGGACTTACCTGATCAACAACGGTTATTTTAAAGAGCTTTCAGAATTATATACCGAAAGGTATCCCGAAGAACTGGATATTATTTCTAAGAGAAACCCTGCATTATACAATCGCCTGAAGGCATTTATTTCAGAGGTAAATGGGCAGCCCGATTCTTCCGAATATTATTATAAACTGGCGGAAGGGCAATTGGCAACCGGCAACAGGGATAATGTGTACCTGAGTAATTTTTATAAACGATATGGAGAGTTCCTGCTGAGAAGAGGTAAGTTGAACGAAGCGGAAGTAAAACTGCACCAGGCCTTTGTACATGCGAAAGATGCCCAATACCTTCCATACTTAACTGAGCTGACACAAGAGTTGGATTCTCTGTATTATAGCCAGGGAAAGACAGCAGAAGCGTATCAATTTGCCAAACTCAATTTGCAATACTCCAGGCAGGCGGAATTAGTACACCAGGAAGAAGAACTGCTAAAGCTGGAAGTAGAAAATGAAGCACGGGAAAGAGAGCTCATTGCTCATCGCGAAGTGGAGGAGACCGAGCGCAAGCATAACATCCAGTACATGGGTATCAGTATCATGATAGTGGTATTCTTTATTATCCTTGCGATGCTGGGATCTTTTAAAGTGCCGGCAGCTGTGCTGAAGGGGCTGGGCTTTATTTCCTTTATCTTCTTCTTCGAGTTCATCATTATGCTGGCCGATCATAAGATACACCACATAACACATGGTGAGCCTGTAACATTTCTCGCCTTTAAAATAGTGTTGATCGCTATACTCCTGCCACTGCATCACTGGATGGAACATAAAGTAGTGCATTACCTCAGCACACACAAACTGATTGATACGTCGAAGATATCTTTGAAGGGATTTGCGAAGAAGGTGTTCAAGCCTAATGCACAGCCTGTTGTTCAGATTCCGGATGAGGGTTCGAAGGAAGAGCCTATAGAAAAACATTAGAATCTATTTCAATAAAAAAACATCCCGTATGCGCGGGATGTTTTTTCGGATCTTTTATTTTTCATTCCTATAAAGAACTTATTGCTTCACGAAGCCTACATCTTTTAATTTGGGCATCTCATAGCTTTCGCATGTCTTGGTACAAAGACTGGTGCGGTCGAGCAGGTACTGTACATCTTTCATGTCTTTACCTTCCTTGTCCACTCCATAGCATATCAGGTAGCGCTGGCCATGATCGTCCATTGCATGATAGTATCTTAGGAACATGCTGCTGGTAGTCCTGTTCAGGTACAGCAACAAAGTCTGTGTATTCACAACGAATGAATTGATATCATCCATTTTCTTATTGCCGATATAGTTCCAGATATATTTTTGAGCCAGTGCTGTTGTGATAGGTTCCACAGGAGCGGGATCTCCGGCAGCACTTTCAGTTTCCTTGCCTGTTATGTCCTGCGAATATAGCTTGTCGCTCCACAGGTCGAACAGCATAGTATTGACCGGCACATAAATGCACATCCTTTTGCCGTTATCGTCTATGGCATTGTATATGCGTACAGTAGGGGAGACCTTGCTCATCTGCAATACCTGTTCGCCGTTGATGAGGTAGGCGTGGTTGAATTTAGCCTCGTCCTTTACGTATTTGTTGTAGTTGTTTTTATAGTTGATGTCCCTGGGAGCCGGGATCTTTACGGGAGCGTTGGGCTTTATTTGCGCAGATGCGCCGAAATGCAATACAGACAGGAGTCCGCATAGCATTGCTGCCTTGGTGAAAAATGATCTCATACCCTCTTTGTTTTGTTGTTGTGAAGTAAAGGTAATATACCGAAAGTTGTAGATGTGTTAAAAACAGACATGATATTAGTGATTTGATAATGTTTTAACTTTATATAAAAGAGATGCTATGAAGAAGATTTACCCTGCTATTATAGCGCTGCTCCTGTCGTTAACATCGGTTGCACAGGTGCGGAAAAATGGAGAAAGGTTGCAGATAATACCTGTTCACCATGCCTCGTTGGTGCTGCAGGCTGATAATAAAGTAGTCTATGTAGATCCGGCTGAAAAGGCGAGTTATTTTGAAGAGTTGCCAGCTCCCGACCTGATACTGATCACCGATATCCATAGCGACCACATGGATGCAAAGGTGATAGAGGCCATAGATAAGAACAAAGCCATAATAGTAGCACCACAAGCAGTAGCAGATAAACTACCTGCCGCATGGAAGCCGCAAATAGTGGTGTTGAAGAATGGAGAAAAGACCACTCAGCATGGTATTGCTATTGAGGCTATACCGATGTATAATTTGCCGGAAGAGGCGGAATCCCGCCATCCGAAAGGAAGGGGAAATGGTTACCTATTGACCATCGGTGGAAAGAGGGTGTACATATCAGGTGATACGGAAGATATACCTGAGATGAGGGAACTGAAGAACATAGATCTGGCTTTTATCTGCATGAATTTGCCGTATACAATGGATATCAACCAGGCTGCCAGCGCGGTATTGGCGTTCAAGCCGGGGATAGTGTACCCGTACCATCATCGCGGGCAGAATATCATGGCCTTTAAGAAGCTGGTGAATGATAAGAACAAAAGAATAGAGGTGAGGGTGAGGCAGTGGTACCCGGAATAGCTTCGCCAGAGCGGAGAAAGAGAGCGAAGAGTGGATGACAGTGAAGAGATATGATAAAGCGAACGCAAAAACGCCGTCCCTTGGGATGGCGTTTTTTTTGATTTTTTTTCATTTTCGGGAAATCCATAAATAAAACTCCGCCGTAAGTATATCTGTAAACATTCATTACTCAAATCAAAAAAGCAATTTTATGAAACGTATTATTTTAGTTCCTATGCTGGCAATGGCATTGATAGGTATCACAACTTTAGAAGCTACAGCTCAGAAAGAGAAAACAGTAATGGTAGGCGGCGCAGCAATGTATCCTTCCAAGAACATAGTAGAAAATGCTGTTAATTCTAAAGACCATACTACATTGGTAGCGGCTGTAAAAGCAGCAGGACTGGTAGAAACACTGCAAGGCGCAGGGCCTTTCACGGTATTTGCTCCTACTAACGCGGCATTTGATATGCTGCCTTCGGGAACAGTGGAGAACCTGGTAAAACCGGAGAATAAGGGTACATTGACTACGGTACTTACTTACCATGTAGTGCCGGGTAGCTGGAGTGGGAAAGACCTGATGAAAATGGTAAAAGACGGCAAAGGAATGGCCAAAGTGAAAACCGTTCAAGGCGAAGAACTGACCATCATGGAAAAAGACAAATCGCTGTGGGTAAAAGACGCAAAGGGTGGAGTAGCCAAAGTTACTATTAGTGACGTGAAGCAGAGCAATGGTGTTATACATGTAATTGACCATGTGTTAATGCCGTAGGCTTCGCCAGAGTGGAGAAAGAGAGCGGGGAGCGGAGATGTTTTACTGTGGGTTCGATAGCGTGTTAATTACTGCTTTCATAGTATCTTTAGGGAGGAATTTCATATTCCTCCCTTTTGCATTCAACTAAAATCAGGCGTGAAAAAAGAAACCATTTCGGTATTTGACATTTTTAAGATAGGAGTAGGACCCAGTAGTTCGCATACATTAGGCCCATGGCGGGCAGCACTTCGTTTCCTGGAAAGTGTGAAAGCTCATGGTATAGATAAGGTACAGGCAGTGCAGGTACTCTTGTATGGCTCTCTTGCAAAAACAGGTAAGGGGCATGGTACAGATGTGGCAGTGATACTTGGCCTCTGCGGAGAAGACCCGGTGACTTTTGATGTAAATTTGATAGATGTCCGTGTAAAGCAAATAGAAGAACAAAAACAAATGCTGCTGGGACAAGAGCATGAAATTGGTTTTGATCCCCAACGCGATGTTGTGTTCCTTTTTACTGAAACATTACCCACGCATCCTAATGCGCTTACATTTCTCTGCTCCTTCAATGATGGGGTAGAAATAGCGGAAACATATTACTCTATAGGTGGTGGTTTTGTGATAAAAGACGGTGAGGGTGATAATGCAGGGACGATAGTTGAACTGCCTTTCCCGATAGATACCGGTGCTGACCTGTTGCATTGGTGCATCAAAACAGGACTTAGTATATCAGAGATAGTGATGGAGAATGAGCATGGATGGCGCAGTGAAGCAGAAACAAAAGCCGGTGTGCTGAACATATGGCATACCATGCGCGATTGCATTTATCGTGGTGCGCACATAGGTGGTATGTTGCCGGGTGGTTTACAGGTCAGACGCCGTGCCTACGAACTGAACAAGAAATATTTAAAGGGACATACCTACAGCAGCTACGATGAATGGCTGAAACTAATACAGTCTGGGGGCAATGATTTTAAGACTACACTCGACTGGGTGAGTTGTTTTGCTTTGGCGGTGAATGAAGAGAATGCTTCTTTCAGTCGGGTTGTTACGGCACCTACAAATGGTGCTGCGGGCGTAGTACCTGCGGTATTGCAATATTTCATAGCGTTCTGTAATGGGAACGATGATGATAAGATAGTACAGTTCCTGTTAACGGCATCGGAGATAGGAAGTATATTCAAAAAGGGAGCAACACTGTCGGCAGCGATGGGTGGTTGCCAGGCAGAGATAGGCGTTTCGTCGGCAATGGCTGCTGCGGCACTTACGGAGTGTATGGGTGGTAGTGCGCGACAGTGCATGATGGCCGCGGAGATAGCAATGGAGCATCACCTGGGACTCACCTGCGACCCTGTAGGCGGACTGGTACAAGTGCCTTGCATAGAGCGTAACACGATGGGCGCTATTAAAGCGATAACGGCTTGCCAACTGGCGATGCAAAGTAATCCGGATAATGCGAAGGTTTCATTGGATGCGGTAGTGAACACGATGTGGGAAACAGCTCTTGACATGAGCCATAAATATAAAGAAACAGCAGAGGGCGGACTGGCGACGAACCTGCCACTGAACCTGAGTGAATGTTAATCGATATAACTTTAAGTAATGAGCTTTTCATTGGAGCAATTCAGCAAAAAATATAGCAGCAATAATTTCTTCCTCATGGCCGGGCCATGTGTGGTGGAAAGTGAAGAGATGGTTTTGCGTATTGCAGAACGCGTGATAAAGATATGTGACGGACTGGAGATACCTTATATTTTCAAAGCGTCTTACCGCAAGGCCAACCGCACCCGCCTCGATAGCTTTAGCGGAATAGGGGATGATAATGCGCTGAAGATACTGGGTAAAGTGAAAAGTACATTTAACGTGCCGATAGTTACAGACATACATGATGCAAGCGAAGCTGCTATGGCGGCAGAGTATGCCGATGTACTACAGATCCCGGCTTTCCTGTGCAGGCAGACAGATATACTGGTAGCGGCAGCACAAACAGGGAAAGTAGTCAATGTAAAGAAGGGGCAATTCCTTTCCCCCGAAGCGATGCAATTTGCAGTGGATAAGATACGCCAGAGCGGTAATGAGCAAGTCGCATTAACTGATCGTGGCACTACCTTCGGCTATCACGATTTGATAGTGGATTATCGTGGTATACCTACCATGAAAGCTATGGGAGTTCCTGTGATACTCGATTGTACGCACTCTTTGCAACAACCGAACCAGACAAGCGGCGTAACAGGCGGTAATCCCGCTATGATAGAAACCATAGCGCGTGCGGGCATTGCAGTAGGCGCTGATGGCTTGTTCATTGAAACACATCCTGATCCCGCTCATGCAAAATCGGATGGCGCTAATATGCTGCACTTAGATCATCTTGAAAGTTTACTCGGAAAACTGGTGCAGATACGGCAAGTGATCAATAGCTTTTAAGGTAATTGATTATCAATAGTTTAGGCCTCTCAGTAAATTTGAGGGCCTTTTTTTCTGAATAGTCCTTTTGTTTTTCTAAATTTCTGCTGCTTATTAGCAGTCGCCAATGAATGAGGTAGAAGAGTTTTTCCGTAAATTATTATCAGATGATGGTTTTCCTCCGCGATGGCACTGCGGCAGGTGGACGGACTTTCATGGCTGGTTATATATCATCAGCGACCTGATGATATGGACGGCCTATTTTGCTATTCCCATCATCATCGTTCGATATATCACCCGCAGGCAGGAAGTTCGTTTTCAGAAAGTGTATTTCCTGTTCGCTTCATTCATTCTGGCTTGCGGCACTACACACTTACTCGATGCAATAACATTCTGGTACCCGGCATATAGACTGAGCGCATTGGTGCGTTTTGCTACCGGTGTTATTAGTTGGATAACCGTTTATAACCTGGTTAAATTATTGCCTACAGCATTTTCGCTTAAGACAGCAGCACAATTGGAACATGAAGTAGTTCAACGGGAAAATGCGGAAACACAGTTAAAAATAAATAACGACATGCTCAATGAGGCCCAGGAGATAGCTAAATTGGGACATTGGCGCTGGGACGTGAAGAATGATAAACTGACATGGTCGGATACCATGCGGAAGATATATGGTTCTGATGTCAATACTGAAGTCACTTATGCTCACTATACGGACAGGTTACACCCGGACGATAAAGAGTATGTAGAGAATACCATTAAGAATGCTTTTGAAACGAAAGTCTTCAAAGAGTTTTACCATAGGATAATAATGCCGGATGGTATTATAAAGACACTTCACTCCAAAGGAGAAGTAGTGCTGGACAGCGAGGGTGATATCAGCTACATGATTGGTACGGGACAGGATGTTACTGAAGCAAAGGAAGTAGAACAAGAACTATTAGCACAATCGCAGGCACTGGAAGCTACCAATAAAGAACTGGAAAAATTTGCATCAATAGCTTCTCATGATCTGAGAGAACCCCTGAGAAAGATCATCACATTTGCCGGAATGCTTGATGCTGAGTACAGCGCTGCATTGGGAGAAAAAGGAAAGGCTTATATAGACAAAGTGATCAGCTCGTCAGCCCGTATGCAGCAACTGATAGACGATATCCTGGAATTCTCCAGCCTTTCCGCAAATAGTAACCGTTTTGAAAAAGTGGATATGGGCCATGTAATTAAAAATGTTTTATCGGATATTGAGGTGCTGGTCAAGACATCAGGAGCAAACATTGAAGTGGGTAAGATGCCGGAAATTGAAGCCAATGTAGCACAGCTTGGGCTATTGTTTCAGAACCTGATCACCAATGCTATTAAGTTTGCAAAAACTGGCGTGCCACCTTCTATTAGTATAGAAGCAACCGTGATTCGGGGTAGGGAAATGCCGATGGAATATTTTAAGTTCGCAGGTCACAGGCTGTCTGTATTGTACAATCCGCACTTTTGGGACAATGAGCAATTTTGCAGGATATCCATCAAAGACAATGGAATAGGTTTTGAAGAAGTCTACCTGGAGAAAATATTTTCACTTTTCCAACGATTGCACAGCAAGAGCGAGTATGAAGGCACAGGTATAGGTCTGGCTGTTTGTAAAAAGGTGGTTGATTTTCATTATGGAATGATTACTGCTAAGAGCAAACCCGGAGAGGGGGCTGAGTTTATCATCACTTTGCCGCTCTCGCAACGAAACTTTAAACACGTTTTCACATCATAGAATTAATTATTGCTGTTTGCCAGAGGCGCTATATTGGTCGGCGGGTAGTAAATCCCAGCCTATCTTTTTGTAGGCCGTAGGGGCATATTGTTTGCTGTCTCCCGGTATAACGGTGCCTCCGTGGAAAAGCTGCTCGTAGTGATGATACACTTCAGGTGCTGCTGTTGGCCTGCCCGGGAAAGGAAGGAAATTGCTGTGTCCTTCTCCTGCCACTTTATTGAAGTTTATATAAATGGCGTTTTTAGCCAAAGGCCGTTTTACTTTTTTACCCAACTGTTTACTAAAGCTCGCCAGCTGTGCGAAGTATAGTGTTTTGTCCTCCGGATTGTAGTGGACATAGATGCGCTTAGCAAAGCCAATGGGCTCTACCCATTTACGGTGTTTCCTTTGGTTCACACAGGGCGCATTGAGAATAAGATTGTCCACCCAAAGCTCGTTATTGGTATTCTTTAGTTTGTCGTTTTTCACCAGTTGCTTGATCACATTGTTCCCCATGCTGTGAAAGAACAGGGATAGGCTACCTGTGCCCATTATTTTTTTGTCTCTCAGTATTTTGAGTGTATCAATAACAGGCGCGAAATATTTATAAGCGCTACGAGCATTTCGTTTGGCGAAGTTGTAGTTACCGAGAGAAGCCTTAGAGGGGTGAATGCTGGGGTAGTCAAGTACCAGCACGTTTACTTTGTAAAATGAAGACATCCTCAGCCCCCTGTCCAGGTTGGCGGTGAACACCTTGCCCATACCTTCAGTATATACTACCCAATCATTGTTTTGTTTTGGGAGATATTGTATGGCGTGAGCAAGGCTCTTAGTAGTAAGTACATGCCAGGTGCCGTTGTGTACGTAAACGAAAAAATAATGGAGATAGTCAGTTTGCAGGTCTTCATTCAAAAAGCGCATACTGTCTTTCTGTAACAGCCTGTTGCTGACCACTACTATGGCAGTATCAAGTTCTGCTGCCGGGATAGATAATGTTTGCTCTTGTTTGAGGCGTTTCCAGTCTGCCTCGCTGTTCATCCAGTTATGATCCTTCTGGCCTACCGTCTTTAGGGTGATAAATAGCAGCAGTATGGTCAATAATTTCCTCATCGTGTTAAATACGTTATAAAGATAAGACAGGTTTTACCTTGCATTTTTATTATTTAGTACTAACCGTTATGTTTGTTGTCTGTACATAACAGCGTTTTCATGAATACAATAAAAAAAGTGTGCCTATTGCTGGTGGCCAGCGGACTTATCCAGGGGGCAGCAATAGCGCAAAAAGAATTTACTATTACTGAAGCCACAAACGGCCTGGCGACAACACTCGCTGTGCAAGGCATAAAGCAAGGTAGCTGGCGCCCCGGAACCAATACGTTCTATCATATAGAAAAAACAGACGGAGTTGAAACCTGGAGATCAATAGATTTTCCGACAGACAGACCCGAAGATGTAGTGAGTCTTTCCCGCCTCAATAAGGCCATAGGTGGAGATATGAAAGCCATGCCGCTATTTACCTGGCTGGATAAGGATCATGTATATATCAATAATGGTGGCAAGTTGTATCTCGGCACATTCAACGACGATAAGGTGTCATGGAAGCTATGGCAGACACTACCAGAAAGCGCTCAGAACGTAAGTGTGGATGCGAGCAGGAACATTGCCTATACAATAGACAATAACCTGCAAATGGTGACGCCGGCAGGTAAGGTGATAAAGGTGACCAACAACGCCAATAAGAATATCATCAGCGGGCAGGCAGTACACAGGAATGAATTTGGGATAGACAAGGGGATCTTCCTGTCTCCCAAAGGAAGCTACCTGGCCTATTACCGTATGGACCAGACGATGGTGAAGGATTATCCGATAATGAATTGGGCAACAGATCCTGCAACTGCTGACATGATAAAATACCCGATGGCGGGTGGTACATCGCATGAAGTTACACTGTGTGTATATAACCCCGCAACTGGTGGAAATGTAACATTGAAAACTGAAGGGCCTAAAGATCAATACCTGACTGCGGTAACATGGAGCCCTGATGAAAAGTACATCTTTGTAGGCATACTGAACAGGAAGCAGAATAACCTGCAGATGAATAAATACGATGCGCGCACAGGTGCCAAGGTGAAAACACTATTCGTAGAAACTGATGATAAATATGTGGAGCCGCAGCATCCTTTGTATTTTATCCCGGGTAGTGATGATAAATTTATCTGGTGGAGCCAGCGAAATGGGTATATGCACCTGTACCTGCACAATACCAATGGCGACCTGCTGACAAGAGTGACAAAGGGTGACTGGCTGGTGAATGAAATTGCAGGTTATAATAAAACTACCAATGAAGTGATCTTCACCGGTACTAAAGAATCACCATTGGAGAAACATGCTTATGCAGCCAATATAGAAACCGGTGATATTCGCCGACTGGATGAGGGAGAAGGAACACACCAGGTATTTGTAAGTGATGACGGCAAATACATGTATGATGCTTACAACTCAGAGACCAATCCTCGTACCAGTGTGATACGCGCTGTAACAGGCGGCTATAGCAAAATACTACTTACGTCGAAAGATCCATTAGCAGGATACAGCAGGGCAGAGGTAAGGAACGTTACTTTAAAGGCAAGCAACAATATACCGCTCTATGGAAAGCTGATATTGCCGCCGGACTTTGATGCATCTAAGAAATATCCTGTTATTGTTTATTTATATAATGGCCCTCATGTGCAACTGATTCGCAATGCCTATCCTGCAAGCGGTAACCTGTGGTATGAATACATAGCGCAGAAAGGATACATAGTATTTACCATGGACGGACGCGGTAGCAGCAACCGTGGACTAGACTTCGAACAAGCAGTTTTCCGCAAGTTGGGTACAGTAGAAATGGACGACCAGCTGAAGGGCGTAGCTTATCTTAAATCACTTCCTTATGTAGATGAAAATCGTTTAGGTGTTCATGGTTGGAGTTTTGGTGGCTTTATGACCACATCTCTGATGACCCGCCATGCAGGTATCTTTAAATGTGGCGTGGCCGGTGGGCCGGTAATAGATTGGAAAATGTATGAAGCAATGTACACTGAGCGCTATATGGATACACCTGAAGAAAATCCTGATGGATACGAAGATGCCAATCTCCTGACCAAAGCGAAGAAACTAAAAGGCCACCTGCTGATGATACATGGTGCCAATGACGATGTGGTAGTATGGCAGCACTCGGTGAAATTCCTGAAAGCCAGCGTGGACGAAGGAACACAATTGGATTACTTTATCTACCCTGGCCACCTGCACAATGTGCGTGGAAAGGACAGGGTACACCTGATGCAGAAGATATCAGACTACTTCGACACATACCTGAAGTAGGGACGGGATGAATTAATCGTTAATGATTTTTTAGTTAATTAGATACTTCGTAACTTTTACAGGCTAACCAATAGAGGGGTTAGCCTGTTTTAGTATGTGGACGTATGTGATAGCAGGAGTTACTGTGCTTATCGCACTCTGGAGTTTGATCATATTAGTAAGAGGGGTGCGCAAGCCGCTGAAGTTCAGTTGGCACAGGATATTTATTTCCATATCACTGGCAACCCTGATGTATCTCTACGGCGCATGGGTATATCTCTCCATCTATTGTAAGTTTGGTTTTGGTATCATCTACTTGTTGGTACTCTGCTGGAGCCTGATGCGCAAGAGGCCTATCCGGCGCAGGCATGAGAAGTGGCGGGTGTGGTTGAACATCGCAGGTGGCGTTGTTTTCGGTACGCTATGCGTGTTGTACTTCACCGGTACTACAGGCCGTACAGAGCGAATTGCATTGGCCTTTCCATTAAAGACAGGAAATTATTTTGTGTTGCAGGGAGGTAAAGGTTTGCCTGCCAATATGTTTCACTACAGTTACCGCGGCGCTGTGTTTGCGATTGATATTGTAAAGCTGAATGAATATGGCAACCGTGCCAACGCGGTATTTTCTTCCAATCTCAACGATTACGAAATATATGGTGATACGATATACAGTCCGTGTGCAGGTAGGGTGATCAGTGTAAAGAATGATAACCCGGACAATCCACCATCTATAAGAAAAAGAGGGCCAACCAACCTAAATTCCGTAGTAGTGGAAACTGATTCCTGCTATGTGTTCCTTGGTCACAACAAGCCGGGCAGTGCCATGGTGAAGGACGGTGATATAGTGAAGCTAGGTCAGCCATTGGCATTGGTGGGCAACTCGGGTTTCAGTTTAGAGCCACACCTGCACATACAGGTGCACAAGAAGTCCGGCACAGGTTTGCCCTGGTACAGGGAGCCACAATTATTTATCGAATTCGACGGCCGCGCTTATCTTCTTTTTGAAGTGATACGTCCGAAGAGGGTGCGAATGGTGCCTGACTGATTAGTCTTTTCTATTTATGATACGTACAATAGATCATTGGTACCAGCCACTCATTGTTGGCGGCTTGCAGGTTGTCCTGGAAGATGAACTTGACATATTTGGATTGCGCGCCGTAGTCGGTAGTTAAGCCTATCACCTGTCCCTGGTATTTCATCACGCCTTTACTTTGTATCGAAAGGTTATTACCATAATCAGAAATCCACTCTACGCTGACGATGATCGCATCGGGTATCTTTATGTTCTTGTCGCGAACATTGATCTTCACCCATTCATTGCCCTTCTCCGCATGGGCTATGATGTTGCCGCCGCTGATGTCGTTGATGGGTAGCCTGGAACGGGCATCGGCATCATATATGTGTATGCGGAAGCGGCTGTCGGGTATACCAGTGGCTGTTACATACACTACCACTTCTTCCAGTATGCCATTTTTTCCGCCTTTGGTATCGAGGAAGATGCCATATTCCGTACCTACGTTCATGTACATCTCTCCGCCGACCTTCAGTTTGGACTTACCTATTATTTTCGACTTGCCACTTCTTTGCGAGGCTTTGGCTTCTACTGAAACTTCCGCCAGTTCATTGATCTTCTCCTTTAGTGCAACTATGAGCTCACCTGTTTTGATCTCGCTAAGGGGTATTTCCCTGCGCTCATAGCCCATACAATAGAAAGCCAGTTTTTGAGCATCGGCGTTGATGGATATTTTGAAGTTGCCTTGTTCGTCAGTATAGACACCTGTACCGGAACCTACTACCTGCACAATAGCATAAGCGACACCTTTCTTTTCAGAGTCGACGATCTTTCCGTGAATATCTTTCTGTGCTGATGATGCAGTTGACAGGAAGAGGCAGAGCAGGAGGTACAGGTATCGCATCACATTAAGGTATAATAAGGTTGATATTAAATATCGTAGTTGTCGAATATCAGGCTTTCTCCCGTGGAAGGAAGGCTTTGCATTTTTTTCTTGTGATTGCTTATCTGCACCCAATAAACGATCCAGGAAATCAACACTATGAATGAGATTATCGTAGCTACCAAGCCTTGGGAGCCAATAAATGTTGAGTAAAGTGCGGAGACCAGTACAGACACTGATAATATCAATCCGATCTTGTGAGTAGCTTCAGCTGTATCGGCTACTCCCTTGCTTTTGTATTCAAAATTGATGGAGTCCCTGATCTTGCTATATAGAACAAAAGGCCAGAATAGATTGACTACAGGAATAAGCATCAACCATACAGATGATGGCTCAACCGTCCTGTTGCTTGGAGAGATGACTTTGAGGGCATTGCTAAGGGTTAAGAGAAATAGTATTCCTGGTATGAGTAGTGCCAGAAAGAATATAAGAGCAAAGAAGATCATTGGGGTATGTTTTTACACGCCCAAAGTAATTATTATTTATTAATTCCCAATACATCCTTCATCTCGAAGATCCCCTTTTTGCCTGCAACGAATTCTGCTGCTAATACTGCTCCGAGGGCGAAGCCTTTCCTACTGTGAGCAGTGTGGATGATCTCTATATCATCTATGGGTGAACTGTAGCTTATTTTATGGGTGCCGGGGCAGGGGTCAATGCGTTTGGCTATGATGGATAGTGTTTCCGGGTCTTGTGTTTCACCTTCTGCCCAATGCTTCTTGCGGTCTATGTTGTCCAGTATTTGTTCGGCGAGGGTGATAGCAGTACCACTCGGTGAGTCTTTCTTCATTGTGTGGTGAATTTCCTCCATACTCACTGCATACTCATCGTGGCTGTTCATCAGCGATGCCAACAACTTGTTTACTTCGAAGAAGATGTTTACCCCCACACTGAAGTTGGATGCCCACAGAAAAGCTGTATCGTTTTCCGTTGCTTTCATTTTTGCAGCGGCGAGTCCATCATTCCAACCTGTGGTACCACATACGAGAGGTACACCTGCTTCCAGGCATTCCAGTACATTTCCCTTCGCAGCTTCCGGGCGGGTAAATTCTATAATGGCATCCGCTCTTTGCAGGTTCTCTTTACTCATCTCGTGGCGGTTGGCAGTGCCAATGCGCATGATCACATTATGGCCTCTTTCTACAGCTATTTCTTCAATGGCTTTACCCATTTTTCCGTACCCAATGAGTGCGATATTCATTATCCTATAAGTATTGAGATGATGGTAAAGATTGCGAAGGCTACACTGGCGAGCCCGTTAGTGGTCATAAAGGCCAGGTTTACTTTACTCAGGTCGGTTGGTTTTACCAGCATATGCTGATATATGAGCATGGAGCAGTAGAATGCTGTGCCTACCCAATATATCCAGTTGAAGCCGCCTGCGAAACCCGCAGCAATGATAAATCCCGCTGAGAATATATGTAGTAGGGTAGAGACAGTGAGCGCTTTGCTCTTGCCAAGCGCAGCGGGAATGGAATGTAGTTTTTGACCCTTGTCAAATTCTTCGTCCTGTAAAGCGTAGATAATATCGAATCCTGCTACCCACATAAATACAGAGAAGGAAAACAATATTGGTGTGAGATGAAACTCATTAGTCACTGCTATATAAGCTCCGATCGGAGCCAGCGATAAGCCAACACCTAATACCAGGTGGCAGAGTGCAGTGAATCGCTTAGTATAACTATAGAACAGTATCACGAAAAGTGCAACGAATGAGAGATAAAAACACAACTCGTTTATGAACCATGTTGTGGCAATGAACAAAGCGCTATTGATAATAACAAAAATCAGTGCATTACTTTCTTTAATAACACCTGCCGGTATTTCTCTTTGGGCGGTACGGGGATTGATGGCATCAAATTTCCTGTCCAGCCAGCGGTTGAATGACATGGCGGCACTGCGCGCAAATACCATGCACATCAATACCTCTATGAAAAGAAGCGGGAAGTTGAGTCCTTCTGCTCCGTTCATTTTTATCATCCCCATCGTAAATCCGATCAGTGCGAAAGGAAGTGCGAAGATGGTATGGCTGAATTTTATCAGCGACAAGTAATGCTTTATGCGTTCGAACATATAAATACTTGTGGTATTATTTTACCTCTGCCGTAAAGCCGATAGACATTTTGTCTATTTCAGCATTAGAGTGAATGATGGCATTCTTCTCCTGGTGGCCGGGTTTGCCGCTGCTATTGAATTCCAATGTTACTTCACCTTCGCCTCCTGGGGCAACAGGCTCTTTGGAGAAAGACGGGCTCGTGCAACCGCAACCAACTGTTACTTTAGAGATCAGCAAAGGATTTGTGCCTGTATTCTTGAACTTATAAGTATGGCGTACTTTATCGCCTTCTTTTACGTCGCCAAAATCGTGCTTCGTTTCGTAAAACTCCATTTTGGTTTTCGGCATTGCGGCAGCTTTGCCTTCACGGTCTTCTTCCTGTTTTACTGTCATGCCCGTAGGGCTGCTGCCTATACCGTATTTATTGAACAGGGCGGTATTGCTTACACCGCTCAGTTCTACTAGTGCAATAACAAATACCGACAATGTAAGTACGGTAAGTAAAATGGTTTTTATTTGTGCGTTCATATCAGATTCAAAATTAAAAAATCAAAATTCAAAAAAGTGTTACGATAATTGGTAACTGTTAACTGTAAATTGAAAACTGTCAACTGCTAACTATGCTCTTCCCATACCTGCGATAAATGTACTAAGGTTTCCACTGCCTTTTCCATATCCTGTACACTCACGTATTCCTGTTTGGAGTGAATGCCCATTTCTCCGGTAAAGATATTAGGGCAGGGTAGTCCCATAAAGGATAGGCGTGAGCCATCTGTTCCGCCACGTATGCTGATCTTAGCAGCCGTCATGCCAGCGCGTGCATATGCTTCTTCAGCATAGGCCATTACATGCGGCACTTTGTCCAGCATTTCGCGCATATTGCGGTACTGCTCTTTTATGGTGAACTCTATCTGCACTCCGGGGAATTCTCTAGCTGCCTGCTCTGCCAGTTCCCTGAGCCTTTGCTCATGAGTGGCCAGCATAGCGGTATCAAAGTCACGGACAATGAATGTTACCGTAGCTTTTTCCAAAGTTCCTTCTATACTTACAGGATGTACAAACCCTTCCATGCCTTCTGTTACCTCGGGACACCATTCGTTGCGTGGCAGGGAGTGAACAAATGCTGATGCCGCTTTTATCGCGCTCACCATCTTGCCTTTAGCATAGCCGGGGTGTGCACTGATACCGTTGAACACTACTATCGCTGCATCGGCAGAAAAGCTTTCGCCTTCCAGGTGGCCACGTTCGCCGCCATCCAGTGTGTAGCCAAACTCAGCGCCCAGTTTTTTCATGTCCACTTTATTTACGCCACGACCAACTTCTTCGTCAGGGGTAAAGAGTATGCGTATTTTTCCGTGCTTTATTTCAGGATGTTCTATCAGGTATGCAGCAAGGTCCATTATTACTGCAACACCTGCTTTGTCATCAGCGCCAAGTAGCGTTGTACCTGATGCGGTAATTATATCATCGCCTATCCTTTCTTTCAGGTAAGGGTGGTTCTTTGTACTGATAACAACCGTAGGGTCATCAGGTAATACTATGTCCTGTCCTGTGTATTGCATGTGCAATATCGGCTTCACATTTTTGCCGCTGCAATCAGGAGCTGTGTCCACGTGTGCGCAATAGCAAATGACAGGAACTTGTTTATCGGTTGTTGCCGGAATAGTAGCATATACATAGCCGTATTCATCCAGTTCGGCGTCTGCTATACCTATCTGTTTCAGTTCCTCCACTAATATGCGGCTGAGGTCTTTTTGCTTTTCAGTTGTTGGTTGTGTATCAGAGTTTGGATCGCTCTGTGTGTCTATCTGCACATAGCGCATAAAACGCGCAGCAGCAGTATGTTTGTAATCGGCTATTGACATGCTGCAAATATAGTTAGAACGACGATTTACTTGATTAAAAATGATTTAAAAGGCTCTAAATCATAGTAATCCAACAAAATCAGGTAAATCGTGGTTAATGTTATCTTTGCCATATGAGACTGCCTACAAAACTGGATTTTTCGCAAATAGTCACCATTAGCTTCACGCTTTTTGCGGTGATAGATATCCTTGGGTCTATACCCATTATCATATCGCTGAAAAAGAAAATGGGTGATATCAGCGCTATCCAAGCTACTTCTGTCTCGGGTGGATTGATGCTTTTGTTCTTCTTTATAGGAGAACAGATGCTGAACTTCATGGGGCTGGACATTCACTCATTTGCCATAGCGGGTTCTATAGTGATATTCATCCTGGGTTTGGAAATGGTACTAGGCATAGATTTCTTTAAAAGCGAAGAAGGCAAAGCGGGTAATGTGGTGCCGATCGCATTTCCCATCATAGCAGGCTCGGGTACTCTGACAACGGTAATGTCACTGAAAGCTGAATTTCCCGCTTACAATATACTGGTAGGTATTTTCATCAACCTAATCTTCATCTTCATGATACTTCGCTCTATCAATTTCATAGAACGATTACTTGGTCCTTCCGGTATCTCCGTTATCCGTAAGTTCTTCGGCGTGATACTGCTGGCAATAGCCGTGAAGATATTCAAGAATAATATTGGGTTTTAACTGAACCGGGATTTTAAGAGGATTAAGGGATTTGCCGGGGCTCCAAAGTGGTACATTCAGTTATTAAGAATTAAAAGTGAAGACCATGATTTCGATCTCACGCATAAATAGGACACTTTCTTTTCTCTTATTTCTTCTTACCAGTTGTGGAATGGAGCAAAATTTGCAGTCACAGTATTCTGTCAATTGTTTAACTGATTCTTCATTAACAAAGCCGATTTGTTTTATTACAGAAACCAGAGGGCTTACATTTGAGCGCACGTATATTTCAGAGATAAGTAATCCCTGTCAAGTAGAAGTAGATACGACTAATGCTCATTATGTCAATAAAACAATAACAGAAGTGCTATATAGGGTTTCTTCTGACACAGTGTTTATATATGATACTTGGGAGATGTATGAGTCAAAGCAAAAATTGAATCTATCCTGGCAAACGCTTTCCCGGAACGATTATGTTATCTACAGTGATAACATGGATTCTTTAGGTTTTAAAAAGTTCGTTTTAAATCATGAAGAGTCAATCAAGTGCTATTGATGACTAATCCAATTGACACAATTAATGTGGACACTATTTACCCCAGGTCAATCCGAAAAATCCTCCCTAATCCCGGTTCAAAAAATATTTACGTTTTCCTCGGTTTCTTCTTAGCAGCAGGGAAGAGAATGTTATTCAGTATCAGCCTGTAACCCGGTGAGTTAGGATGCAACTCCAGTTCTGTTGGCGGGTCGCCTATCTGGTGCTGGTAATCTTCAGGGTCATGGCCACCGTAGAATGTCCAGGTGCCTTTGCCGTATTCGCCATGTATGTAGCGTGCTTCATCTACGGGTTTGTATTCGCCCATTACTAATACACTTGTTTTCAACGTGCTCTTTTTGAAAGCTGTTGTCTGGCCCATAAAACCTTTGATGGTTGTAGTATGGTTCTGGCAAAGCATGGTCGGTACCGGGTCGAACTTAGCAGAGAAAGTGAATAAAGTAAAATAATCCTGTGTCATCGGTACACGAGACGGCCTGGCAGAAGTATTGTCGATGTTAGAGAACTCATACTCATAAGGGCTTCTTACCAAAGTGAAATCTTTGAAAGCGAAGCTCTTGCTGAAGTCCAGCTTGCTTTGTGCGTCCGGGTCTTGCGCATCACCATCAAAAGGTACATCGCAGATGTCTGTATTCTCAGCAGCAAGACCTATGTCGTAGCTGTCAGCTGCGGAGCACATAGCAAACAGGTATCCGCCACCAGATACGAAGTCCCTGATCCTGTGTGCTACTGCCAGTTTTAGTTTAGATACTTTTTTGAAACCATGTTTTGCAGCCGTTGCTTCCTGCAATTTTACATCCTCTATATACCATCCTGCCGAGCGGTAACTTGCCCAGAATTTTCCGTACTGTCCTGAGAAATCTTCGTGGTGCAGGTGCAACCAATCATACTCAGGAAGCTTGCCTTCGAGTACCTGGTCGTCATATACTTTATCGTAGGGTATTTCCGCATAAGTGAGTACCATTGTTACGGCATCATCCCAGGGGAGCTTATTATCGGGAGTGTAAACAGCTATTTTAGGAACCTTCTCCAGTTTTATAATGTCGCCATTGTAGTCAGGATCAGCTATAGTAGTAATGATACCGCCATATTGCGCATCACTCATTATATCATAGTCAACACCGCGCAGTTTGCACATTCTTTCCACTGCATCTACCTGGTCCATGCAGAAGCTGCCGCCTTTGTAGTTGAGCAGCCAATCCACTTCCACGCCCAACTTCAGTGCGGCAAAAGCCACGCCATAGGCTTTCAGGTGATCTTTCTGGCCTGCGTCATCCATCGGGATAAACAGCTTCGCGGCATTACTGTTTACCTGTAACAACAATCCTATTATCGTGCAGAAGATTATCCTGTATCTCATGTATATATGCCTCAATTCCTTTACGATTGTAATTTACGATATTCACTAACATGGCGCTGATATAGCTCAAAGATTTAACAAGTATTGTATAAATAAGTCATTTGTAGATGTGAGTTTACTATTGCTACCTTTGAGCATCGTTTCTATTTGATTTTTGACTTTTGAATTCGACTCCCCCAAAGTACAGTAACATACGCGCTATGCGCGCATTAGTAAAGGCAAGTTTACAGGCTATCATTAAGAGCCCGTCGGCTGTGGTATTCAGCCTTGCGTTCCCGCTGATATTCATATTGGTATTCGGCTTCCTCGGCGGCGAAGGTGGTTATAGTGTGCGGGTAGCAAAAGTTCCGGGCAGTGATTCTGTGAGCGCACTTTACAAAACCTTGCGCGATGTGCCTGTCATCACCTGGGTGGCTGTAGGCAGCGAAGCCGAAATGAAGAAGGCGCTCAGCGATGGCAATATCGCTGCAACCATAAATATTCAACAATTACCCGAAGGAGCAGAACCTAAATACAGCATTAATATAGATGCTGCTTCCTCCCAAATGGATAAGGTAATGCAACTCCGTAGTGTGCTGAACGAGGTAGTGCAGCGGCAAGACCCACAGATACAGGAGCGTACCGAAAAGCTGGCAGTAGTAAACGTGCGCCAGTCGGAAGTAAGAGAATATAAAACCATCGACTTCATTCTGCCGGGGCAACTAGGTTTTTCGTTACTGGCTGCGGGTGTGTTCGGTACAGCTTTCGTGTTCTTCAATATGCGGCAGACTTTGGTGCTGAAGCGTTTCTTCGCTACACCCGTTCGACGTGAAGTAATTATTATCAGTGAAGGTATCGCGAGGATGCTTTTTCAGTTGGCGGGTTCTGTCATCATCATCCTGATGGGGCGTTTTGTTTTCGGGTTTACATTGATCCATGGCTGGGTAACCTTTGTAGAGATGCTGGTGCTTTGCTCCATTGCATTGCTGGTGTTCATGGGCTTTGGTTTCATCATCAGCGGACTAGCCAAGAGCGAAGCGACCATACCGCCACTGTCCAACATTATCACACTGCCACAATTTTTACTTGCAGGTACTTTCTTCTCTATAGATAATTTCCCTGCATGGTTGCAACCGTTCTGCAGGGTATTGCCACTCACTTATCTTAATGATGCACTAAGAAGAGTAGCCTTCGATGGTGCTTCGCTGTGGGAGGTCCGTGTAGATGTATTAGTATTGTTGGGATGGGGTGTGTTGGTGTATATAGTTGCAGGTAGGGTGTTTAAATGGGAATAGCATATGCATCAAGAATTGTTTGATAAATATAAAGGGCAGGTTATCGCAAAGGTCAATAATGACTTAGCCAATGATTTTCTTCCTGAACAGCAACGTGCAGATTTAAATAGAGTTTTGGATATTCTTGACAAACATTATCGGTTTGACAACTGGAAATTTCATCAGGGTCTTCTGTCACATACTATCATAGATAGTATGGATTTGCCGAATGAAACTTCAGGTGCCTTGATAACTTTTGATAAATATCTTTATTAAAACGGAAAAATGTCCTCCCCTTCAGGGGAGATAGAGGGGCCTACCGCAGCAAATTAACAGCGCTGCTGTGTTCTTCCTTCAGCCCAGTATAGCATTTCGCTTTTACCAGGAAGTAATACATACCTACATCACAACGGGCACCTTTGAAGGTTCCATCCCATCCGCTTTTTGCATCTTCGCTGTAATATATTTTTTGCCCGTACCTGTTAAAGACAGTTAGTTCATACTCCTCCATATTGCCATATATCACCGGGCGGAACCTGTCGTTCTTACCATCACCGTTGGGTGTAAAGGCATTGGGGTAAGCAAAGTTGCAACAATTCTCAATGTCGCTGTAGGTGATCTTTGCTGTGTCTTTACAATTGTTCAGGTCACTGCCTATAACTGTATAAGTAATAGGAGCAGTAACAGTGCCATAGGCTTCTTTACCTACTTTTTCAATACTACCCAATGGTAACCATTGGTAGTCGTAAGCTCCTGTTGCTTCCAGGTGCACCTTATCTGCATAGCATATGGTCCCCGGCTGATTTATTATCTGTACATCAGGCCTTTCGTTGATCACCACTTTAATAGGCGTTGAGTCCGACAAACAAGCGCCGACTTTCTGCGCTATCAACCAGCTATATTGCCCCGCCTGGTCCGTACTATAGCTGGGTGCTGCAGGCAATGGCGTACCATCAGTATTGTACCAGAGTATCGTGCTGCCCGGCACGCCTATTACATTCAGCGACTGTGGGTCGCTGCCCAGGCAGAAACCGACATTGTCAACTTGTGGCGGGAATGGATACCTGCCACTGTCAGCTACCACAAAGGTGATAGTGGTATCGCATTCAAAGTAATTGGACGAAACACGTACGGTATAAGTACCAGCATAGAGACTGTCGTTTATTACACCCGTATTATCGGTAAAGGTCTTGATGATGTTGCCGCCCTGAAGTACGGTCACAGTTCTGGGGATGATACCGTTATACATGTTGAACTGAACAGCCGCCTGGTGCGAACATTCCGTAGCTGATAATACTTGCCCGGTAATGGAGTAAGGATTAGCTACCTGTATGGTATAAGCCACTGTCTGGTTGCTGGAGATAGGGCAACCGTTGTCCCTGTAATTGATATAGAAGGTATAGAAGCCTGCGGCTACGCCTGTGGTGTTCCAGTTAAAGGTAACAGTGGGGTTGTGCGTATTGTTGTTCTGTATATCCACTACAGCACCCGGTGGCGTATTGTAAACACTCAGCTGTATATCATCTGCCGGATCAGGGTCGTTCGGAGAAAATGCAAACGATACCAGCGATGCTCCCGCACATACATTCACCGTATTGCCACCCTGGATAATGCCACCTATGATGCCCGCGTTAGTGGGCAGGTCGCCATTGGGTGGTTGGTTCTGGCAATTGTTCAGCACTATGAAGCTCATCTCTCTCATACTGCTGCCTGCAAACTGGCCATTCTTATATTCCTTCACCTCATTCACCACCAGCGATTTTTGTATGATGTCAGGAGTGAACGACATCTGCCCGTTGTTGTTGTTGAAAGAAAAACTACTCGCTCCTAATGGTGTAGTTGCCGTATAAGGTGAAACGTATTGTGTTGGTTGGCCGTTCACTAATCCCGGCACTAAGGCAAACGTCAGCGAGTCACCATCGGGGTCAGAAGCGCCTTGGTTATATTGTTGTGCTATATTGATACAATAGAACGGTGTGGGAACTGTAGTATAGACCGGGGAAGAGTTAGGTCCGTTAGTATTATTGAGCTTAGCAACAAGGTACATAATCTGCAGTGCAGAGCCGAAAACGATATTGGTGATGCTGTTCGTTCTGCCGGCGCTGGTATTGCCTACCAACAGCCCTGTAAATATAAATGTCCATTCGGTAGAGTTATGCGGGAGGGTGATGTCCTGGTAATAGACGAATTTTTTTATGCCGGGCAACACACCACTATTGCAAGTTGTGTTGCCAATTTCAGCCGGGCATACGGGAGAAACTTCAACGTTTGAGTTGGCTACGTCTATTGGCAAGTATATTTTAGAAGTAAAGCTCGCGTCGTGCGGGTCGAATACATATATCTCAGGAGTAGAATTGTTCAGCGACGCGAAAGTGGCGGGGTCTGAACTGCCGCAGTCGCCATATAGCACTACTGTTATCCTGTAGGTATTACCGGAGATATGCTGATAGAGTAGGTCGCCACCATAAATGTGCGAACAAAATGCTTTCGGGTTTATGGTAAGCAACAGTAAAAAACAAATAATATAGAATTTTCTCATCGTTTCACACTCACCAATAAAATTGATATGATAAAGTTCCTAAATAAAAGGGTATTCCCCAATTATAAGACGGGCAGAATAGGTGATACTACTGGGCTTCAGTACAAAAATCCCCCGTTTTTCTTGCCTTAAGAACATATAGATATGATATATGATAGTAAAATAGGTGTTGATATGCTTCAGACGACGGATAATCCAAATATCCCGTTATTTTTGCTCTGCTAAAAAGAACACCTTAAATGAATCTGGAATTTAATAAGAATGAAGATGCTATGCGCATGTCCGTAAGCCAAATGAAACAACGCCACGCACAGGTGAGCCTGGGTGGTGGCAAGAAGGCCATGGATAAAGCAAGGGAGAAAGGCAAAATGAGCCCGCGGGAGCGTATTGCCTATCTTATTGATAAGGATTCGGTATTTACCGAGATCGGTTCTTTTGTGGGATATGAAATGTACCAGGAACATGGCGGTTGCCCTGCGGGTGGTACTGTGGCGGGCCTTGGATATATTCATGGCCGCCAGACAATGATCATAGCCAACGACAATACTGTAAAAGCAGGTGCATGGTTCCCGATAACAGGCAAGAAGAACCTTCGCCTGCAGGAGATAGCTATGGAGAACCGCCTGCCGGTAGTCTATATAGTAGATAGCGCTGGTGTGTACCTGCCTATGCAGGATGAGATATTCCCGGACAAAGAACACTTCGGGCGCATCTTCCGCAACAATGCGCAGATGAGTGCCATGGGTATCAGCCAGATAGCTGCGGTAATGGGTAGCTGTGTAGCGGGCGGCGCTTACTTACCTATCATGAGTGATGAAACGCTGATGGTGGAAGGGAATGGTTCTATATTCCTGGCTGGTCCTTACCTGGTGAAGGCTGCGATAGGTGAAGACATAGATATACAAACACTGGGTGGTGCAAAAACGCACACCGAGATCAGCGGTATAGCCGACTATAAATTTGACACAGAAGCGGAGTGCCTCGACCAGGTGCGCCGCATAATGGATAAAATAGGGGAACAACCCCGCGCGGGCTTTGACAGGGCGAAACCTGCCGAACCGGCTAAAGATCCTAAAGAAATTTACGGACTGGTATCTGCTGACAACAGCAAAGCATATAATGTAGTAGATGTTATCGAACGCATGGTGGACAATTCAGAGTTCGACCAGTTCAAAGAAGATTATGGCAAGACCATCGTATGTGGTTATGCGCGTGTCGACGGTTGGGCTGTTGGTATCGTAGCCAATCAACGTAAAATAGTAAAGAGCGGCAAAGGCGAAATGCAACTGGGTGGTGTTATCTACAACGACAGTGCCGACAAAGCAGCACGGTTTATACAGAACTGCAACCAGAAGAAAATACCATTGGTCTTCCTGCAAGACGTAACAGGTTTTATGGTAGGCAGCCGCAGCGAGCATTCAGGCATAATCAAAGACGGAGCGAAGCTGGTAAACGCTGTTGCCAATTCAGTAGTGCCAAAGATCACCATCATCATAGGCAATTCCTATGGCGCTGGTAACTACGCTATGTGCGGCAAGGCTTACGATCCGCGCTTCATCTACGCATGGCCCAATGCCAAGATAGCGGTAATGGGTGGGGAACAAGCAGCCAAGACATTATTACAAATACAGGTAGCATCGCTGAAAGCCAAGGGTGAAATAATAGACCCCGAAGTAGAAACGCAAATGCTGAAAGATATAACCGATAAATACACAGAACAGACTACGTCTTACTACGCAGCGGCGCGCCTCTGGGTAGATGAGATAATAGACCCGGTAGAAACCCGCCGCCATATCTCCGAAGGCATCAACGCCGCCAACCATAACCCGGAGATTAAGGAGTTTAAGATGGGGGTATTCCAGGTGTAATTGCCTCTAAAGTTAATATTTTCAAGGGTGGGGATAATTCCTCACCCTTTTTTGTGTTTTTTACTAACAGATTATTAATAATCTACGTCTGTCAGGTGTATGAGTTGTTTTAACCTTTAAAATCCCAGGTGTATGAAATTCGTAAGGTTACTTTTATTGTTTTCTGTATTCGTTGTGCCTTTTCGGTCAGAGGGGCAATGTAATGTAAACATTCCCAATTCCGTGACCATGGTCAATGGAACTCTGACAATCAGTAATGATACAGGCTCCAGTTATTTTGTTGGTTATGGTGATAGCCTTCTTGTAATGCCCCTAAACTACGATTGTACCTTCTACATAGGTGAAGGTGGTTATCTTTACTATCAGAATGGTGGGGTGATAACCAACGTAATATATGCATTACCCAATTCAACCCTTCTTATTACCCGCAATGTAGATACTGCAGTTATAGACACGTTAGTAAATTTAATTTCAGATCCTAGTCCTTGGACATGGGAGCTTATATACTGTTCTCCATTAACGTCTAATCTTCAGTCTCAGACTTCAACGCAGGGTAGCTTTCACCTTCAGGCTATGCACACCTGCGCCGGCCCTAGGTTAACTGTCAATACGAATAGTTATCAACCAAACGTTAGTATTGAAACAGATTTCGGAGAAGGGAACGTAGTAACTACACCAATCTTAAGTGGTAATAATTTAGGATATGCACAAATAGAACATACCTATCTGGCTACTGGTAATTATTTCATTCATCAGGTTTTATATGAAGGAAGTAATCCAGTAGATTCTATTACAATTGTATATCACCATGATGTCTGTTCTGATATGTCTGTTAGGTATTACAATGATATCAACAATGATTGTTTATATGATGCAGTAAGTGAACCCCTGATACAGCATCCGATACTTGTAGAAGTTATTTCGAATAATTTACCAATTGATACTATTTCATGTATCAGCGGATTTAATTATGAAGCTTATGGAAGTGTTGGAGATGTTTATCAGTTCAAAATTCTTGAATTGCCGGGAGATATTTCTCCGGCTTGCCCCGGAACCGGAATAATTACAGATGTATTTCAACCGGGCATCAATGCCACTAAGTACATGGGTTTAGCATGTGGGAATGTTAATACGTTTGATTTTGGAATCAACTTGTCATTGATCACTGCGGCAAATCGTTCTGATGCAGACTTTGTAATAAGCAACACACATTGTTTGCCCCAGAATGGAGTTGTCACTATGACTTTCAGCCCTAAATACCAATTTCATAGTGCCAATATGACTCCCAATTCTCAGTCCGGCAATACTGCTTCCTGGAACGTTAATGGACTTTCAGCGTTCACTAGTCAGCCGGCTCACCTCCATGTCCGTTTGAATCACAATGGCACAATCCTCACTCCCGGAGATACCGTCCAAACAAAATTTGAAATTACACCGATAACAGGCGACATTAATCCCGCCAACAACATCATCAATCGTCACGACACCGTTACAGGTCCATACGACCCTAATGCCGTTTACGTTTCACCATCAGGTTGTGTAGTGCCGGGCACTAGATTGCAATACACGGTCACATTTGAGAACATGGGTAATGATACTGCACACCGTATTTATGTGATGGATACACTCAGTGCAGGCTTTGAAATGCATAGTGTAAAAATACTCGCAGCATCCCACCTCATGAATGTAACAAAGGTGAGCAACGGCGGATACAACATCCTGAAATTTGAATTCCCCAATATCAATCTTCCCGACAGTTCCAGTCCTGCAAGACACGGTATGGTGATGTACACTATTGATATGGTAGATAACTTCCCGATCGGTTCGTCTGTCACCAACAAGGCTGGTATTTACTTCGACTATATGCCTGCTGTGCTAACGAATGTTGCGATAACGGGTGCTTGCTGGCCGGCTAGCGTAAATGAAGTTGTCTTAGGAGAAGGCAAGATACTGATCTACCCCAATCCCGCCACCGAAGAACTCACCATCAAGACAGAGAAGCAATTCACCTCATTCACCATCACCAACAGCTTAGGCCAAGAGATGATGAAAAGGAATATGAATAGTAAAGAGTCGAAGGTGAATATCAAAAACCTCTCCACAGGCATCTACTACATCAGCCTGAAAGGGGAGGACGGCACTGAGGTAAGGAAGTTTGTGAAGCTGTAGTTGCCTCTAAAGTTAATATTTCAAGGGTGGGGATAATTCCTCACCCTTTATATTTCGGGCTGTTTTTCTACTAAATATTTCCAATACCTCAGCGGCATATGCCTGATGTGCAGCTTCATGTTCTTGCGGGCCTTGATGTTGGTGCTGTTGAAGTAGTCCTTCCAGAGCTGCTGGTAGGGTAGTTCTGACTCGTTGAGGATGGCAGCAATGTCTTTATTGCTGCTTTGGGTATCAAAGTCCAGTTGAATGAATTCTGTCTTGTGCAGGTCGTAATAGATGCCGTACTTTCTTTTCTTATCATAGATCAGCCACTTTTGGTCGGCATAGCGGTCGCGGAAATGTTTGAGTATGAGCGGCAACACATTAAAGTCAGGCTCCACAAGCGCGAAGTATATGTCATCCCCCGTTTTCTGGAAACGGACAAAGGCTTCCATCCTGTGCTTCTCCCGGTGTACTTTATGCGCAGTATCATCTACATATCTCGCCGCATGGTGACTGTAGTCTTTGGCTATATCTTTTTTCTCGCGAAACACGTACTGTACATACTCCAGCAGCATATCCTCCATGCCCTTCTGCTCCGAGAGGAATGTCTTGTATAGTTGTTGCATCGCCACGGCAGAAATATACTGCTTCAAACCTTTCACGACCCGATCCGCTTTTTGCTTGTCAGTGTAAACAAGACGGGTCTCTCCCCACAGACTATCTTGCCTCTGATTATCAGTGCAGATAGTTACATTAGCGTACTTATACTCGTACACATCAAATACCGCGCATAGCCACCCCTCAAAGCTGCCATCATATATCAGCGTCTGCATCAGAACAGTGGTATTTGCTGTGAGAAGGTGTTTTCATACTTACTGTTCCCCTTGGTAAGTATGAACTGCTTTATCTGCTGTGGCTGGTAATCTTTTATTTCAAAATCCGGGCTGTTGCAGGTAATGAAGTATCTCGCCCTGTTCAGCGCAATGCCCATTTTTTTCAGGTGTTCCCAGTTCAGCTTACGGAATTTTCGTGCTGCAACTATTTTCAGTGCTGACGATACTCCAATCCCGGGAATACGCTTTATCAGTGGCAGTTCTGCTTTATTTATATCCAGCGGGAAAATGCTTAGGTTGCGCAATGCCCAGGAGAGTTTAGGGTCAATATCCAGGTCAAGTAATGGTTGCTCCGGTGATATCAGTTCATTAACATTAAAGCTATAGAAACGCAACAGCCAGTCGGCCTGGTAAAGCCTGTTCTCCCGTATCATCGGTACGGGTGTACCAATAGCAGGCAATCGGTTATCTGTACTGATAGGCACGTAGCCCGAATAGTACACCCGTTTCATCTGCATCTTCTTGTAGAAATGATTGGCGGTATATAATACCTGCAGATCTGTTTCCTGTGTAGCGCCTACCACCATCTGCGTGCTTTGACCCGCAGGGGCAAACGCCGGTGTCTTCTTGAATTTTACTATCTCTTCCTTATACTGTTGTATCTCGGTCTTCAGGTAGTTCATCGGGCGGATCATATCCTCCCTGTTCTTATCAGGGGCTAATAGCTTCAAACCCTGCTCGGTGGGCATCTCTATATTTATGCTGAGCCGGTCGGCATAGAGGCCTGCTTCTCTCAGCAACTCAGGACTGGCACCGGGAATTGCCTTCAGGTGTATGTACCCATGGAAGTTGTGTTCGGTGCGCAGCTTCTTAGCTATCAGCACCAGCCGCTCCATAGTATAGTCGGCATTGGTGAAAATGCCTGAGCTAAGAAACAATCCCTCTATATAGTTGCGACGATAGAAGTTAATGGTAAGGTCCACCACTTCCTGCACGGTAAAGGCAGCCCGCTTTATATCGTTGCTTTTCCTGCTTACACAATAGGCGCAGTCGAAGATGCAGAAATTGGTAAGTAATATTTTCAGCAGCGATACGCAACGCCCGTCTTCTGTATAAGCATGACAGATTCCTGAATTGGCACTATTGCCTAAGCCCTTGTTCTCGTTCTTTCGTTTGCCTCCGCTGGATGCACAAGATACATCGTATTTAGCGGCATCAGATAGTATTTTCAGTTTCTCGGTAATTCGCTCCCACATAGTAAAGTCCTCTCTCACAAAGTTCCTGAAACGGTAGCCTGAACGAACAGCAAAAAGCGAAACATATCCACATTTTGAAAGAACGTATGCGTCTATGGGCTGACGCAATTCACCCCTTATTATGTCGTCATAACACGCCTTTGATCTTACACGGGATTACTATGTTTGTACCCTAAACATTTATACTATGGCAAAGCTTAATCCGTACCTGAATTTCAAAGACATGCAATGCCGTGAGGCAATGAATTTCTATAAAGACTGCCTTGGTGGTGAACTGGTTATCCAGAAGGTAAGTGAGATGCCCGAAATGGCTGCAATGATGCCGCCTGAGTTCAAAGACCACGTAATGCACTCTATGCTGACGAGTGGTGATATGGTCATCATGGCTTCTGATCTGAACAAGGGGCAACCGGTTCAAGGCAATATGGCTTCTATCGTTATCAATTGTGATAACGAAGCGCAACTAAATGACTTTTTCTCAAAGCTATCCGTTGGTGGGAAAGTAACACAACCAATAGCTGATATGCCCTGGGGCGCAAAGTATGCAGAGGTGACTGATAAGTTTGGCAAGGACTGGGCATTGAATTGCCAGATGAAATAGTATATAAAAGTAGTAGGGCGGAACTTGTGTTCCGCCCTACTACTTTATTGAAAATTACATTACGAGCTTAACACATTCTTTTACAGCATCGTGGAATTTATCAGTCACTTCAAATTCCATAGGAGCCTTGTTACTCAGGTATATCCTGATGGCTTTTACATTGTGTGAGCTGAGCGCTTTCACATCATCGTCAGAAAGAACATCAGTAGGTATGAAGAGCGATTCAAAATCCAGGTTCTTATTCTGGCGTTTTTGGCCAAGGTCAGTTTGTGAAAGACTGGAAGCAGCTATTTTCAGCTTTAGCGAATTGTCATCGTCCAGAAGCAACATTACATAGTCTCCTTCCTGTACCGTGAGTACCTTGTTGCCATGTTGCGCTAATTTGAAGTCTATGCTCACCTTGTTATTGGCGCTTTTCGCCATCAGGCGCACAGCGTTCATCCCTTTAAACACCAATTTGTTCCAATCGGTCTCTTTTACTTTTTCTTTGGTAAAACGGTCGGTTTCGTCTTTTACCAGTTTCTGTGCGTTGGCAAATGCCGGGCTCAATAGCAGCAGGAATAATAATTTTTTCATTGGAGTTTTAGTTAGGGTTTAAATATATACATAGAAAATGAGGATGAAAAGGTCTGTGTATAACATGTGAATAACCCCCAACCTCATCATTAACTTTGGCTTAAAGCGTATTGTAGAGACCATATAACTGGAGTACCTTGCATCAAATTTAAAATTGATGCGATCACCTTTTGAGAGAGGGTTACGTTTTGCATGTCCAATATTGATATTTATCGCATCAGTGTTTAGTAGCTGCGGCACTAATAAGAAGATAGCCTACTTTCAGGATGTATCACCAACGGCCTATGACAGTCCGCAAATGTTAGCGCTTGCCAGTGAAACTGATCTGAAGATTCAACCCGACGACATCCTCCAGATCACCATACAGAGTATTGACCCCGAGTTGAACAACATCATGGGTTCCAATAATGCAGGCGAACTGTCGCGCAGTGCGAACAATGCTTCACTCCCCACTACACCCAGTGATAATATTCCGGGCTTCCGTGTAGATAAACTTGGTTTTATAGAGCTGCCGTTGGCGGGTAAATTGCAGGTAGCAGGGCTCAACACCACAGAGGTAAAAGAATTAGTTCGCTCAAAAGCAGCGCCTTACTACAAAAGCCCTGTGGTGAATGTGCGCCTGGCCAACTTTAAAGTAACGGTGCTGGGTGAGGTACTTCGCCCCGGTACCTATTCTGTAAGCAATGAAACGATAACTATACTCGATGCCATTGGTATGGCGGGAGACCTTACCATCTACGGCAAACGGGAAAATGTGTTACTCATCCGTAAGGAAAAAGGCCAGCTGAGCTATATCCGTTTTGACATGAACTCCAGTAACACGTTCAGGTCACCATACTTTGTATTGCACCAGGGCGATGTGATATACATAGAACCGAATAAATCGAAGATCGCTTCAACTGATGTAGCGAAGCTTCGTAGTTATTCGTTGATAGCAACAGGTATATCGCTGCTGATAGTGATATTGAGCCGGGTGAATTTTAATTAGAGAGAGCTTTGCCGCATTGGTAATGAAGTATAAGAGTACAAGTTAACAGAGAGAACATATAGAGCTTTATGGCCACAAAGAAAAATCAACCCGATATAGGCAGGGTAGTGGAAGAGAATAGTGTACAAAAGCTATTAGGGAGAGTATTACACAACTGGCCGTTATTCGCCGGCTGCCTGCTCGTGTCTCTGGCATGTGCCTTTTTCTATTTGCGCTACACTGCTCCTGTTTATAAGATCAAAGCCAAGGTGATGATCAAAGATGAGAAGAAGAGTGGTGTGGGAGGAGACAACCAGGTGCTTGCTGAGCTCGGAATGGGCGGCAAAAGCAATGTGGACAATGAAATAGAGATATTTAAAAGCCGCTCGCTGATGGAGCGTGTAGTAAAAGATATGCAGCTGAATGTCCGTTGTTATTCAAAGGGCGCTATACACCAGTCTGAGTTGTTTGATAAGAAGCCGTTCATCTTCCGGTATTTCCCTAATGATAAAGACACTGTTGACAATAAGAGTTACGATTACGAGTTGGTAATGGTCAATAACGCCACCCTCCAACTGTCGCGTGATGGCAATAAGTGGAAAGCAGGATATGGAGATACACTGGTGCTGCCTACAGGTAAGGCCGTGATTGACCTTGCTACCGCTGAGCCTATTGAAGATGCAAAATTCCGCATCAGTATTACCAGCTACGATAAGATAGTAGATCAATATGTTGGTGCTCTTACTGTAAATGCAGTAAACAAGCAGGTGAGTGTGATCGCGCTTACATTGCAGGAACGCTTACCTAAAAAAGGAGAAGCAGTCCTCAATAAATTGATAGAGGAATACATGGCCGCCAATGTGGAAGATAATAATATCATTACCGATAGTACTATCGCATTCATTGACGAACGCCTCTCTTTGGTAGGGCAGGAACTGATGGGGGTTGAAAAAGAAATTGAAGGCTTTAAGAAAGACAACGAACTGACCGACATCAGTGAGCAGTCAAGACTATTGCTGAACTCTTCCGATGCCTATGTAAAACAACTGACCGATAAACAGGTGCAACTGGAAATAGTACAGTCCCTTGATAAGTATCTGTCTGACAATGAAACCAATCAAAAGGTGATCCCTGCGTCTTTGGTCATCCAGTCGCCCGTTTTGTATAATGTTATAGATAAGTACAACGACCTGCAGATGAAGAAGGAACGCCTGCTGGTAGGTAGCACGGAAGAAAACCCGATGGTCGCGAGCATGACAACCCAACTGGAAAACCTTCGTGGTAACATGAGAAGCGGTATTACTTCTATGAAGCGTGACTTGCAGATCAGTATCAACAAGTTGCAACAATATACAGGTAATGTAGAAAGCAAGATACGCCAGGTGCCTGCAAAGGAAAGAGTGTTACTCGAGTTCTCCCGTCAGCAGAATATCAAACAAGAGCTCTATCTCTTCCTGTTGAAGAAACGTGAGGAAAGCGCTATCTCGAAATCATCTTCCCTTGCCAATGCTAAAATAATAGATAGTGCGCGCAGGGACAACGCACCATTCAAACCCGTGAAGACTTTTGTGTTGCTGGTGGCCTTGCTACTTGGTATCGGCATTCCGGGTTTAGCATTGAACATTAAAGAACACCTGAACAATAAAATATCCGGCAGAACGGATATCACCAATTATACTACTGCTCCTATAATAGGGGAGATATGTCATAATGAGGGCGACCAGGTAGTGGTAGTACAAAAGAATACGCATACAGTACTTGCAGAGCAGTTCCGTGCTATCCGTACCAACCTGCGCTTCTTGCTGCCCGATGAGGATAAGAAGGTCATTATCTTTACTTCCAGTGTGAGTGGTGAGGGTAAGTCCTTTGCCTCTACCAACCTGGCTGCTGCACTTGCGCTGTCGGGTAAGAAAGTAGCATTGCTGGAGTTTGATATGCGTAAGCCGGGTATCACAAAGAACCTCAACATATTTACGAACAAAGGCCTGAGTAACTACCTGGTAGGTGATCTGCGCCTGAGTGAGATAATGGTGCCGTCGGGTGTGGTTGACGATCTGTATATTTTCCCTGCAGGGCCTATACCGCCCGACCCAACTGAAATTATATTGCTGCCTAAGCTGGCAGAACTATTTGAAGACCTTCGTTACCAGTTCGATTATGTAATAATAGATAGTCCGCCAATTGGTTTGGTAACGGATGCGCAACTACTTGCAGATCATGCTGATGCTTCTATTTATATGGTTCGCCTGGGCTATACGCCTAAGCACCGCCTGCAGATAATACATGAAGTATTCAGCCAGCGTAAGTTACCGAAAGTGAACCTGTTACTGAATGATGTAAAAGCAGGAGCAGGCTATGGTGGATACGGCGGATATTATGCCTATTATGGCGGAGGTGACAAGGATAGCTACTTTAAAGGGGACAAGAAAGAGAAGGAGAGTATTATAGGTTTTATAAGAAGAAAACTTAACGTGTAATACGGTAAAAAACAGAGCAGTATAAACCCCTGTTCTTTTATGATATATTTTACATAATAGTTGTCATAATTCGCTTATTTTGTCGGCAGTTGTAAAGCTCATACCCTGAAGACATCCGCAATATGATCTTCAAAACAAGAGAGAGAAAGTTCCCGGTGCATTGACGCACTAGGATACAAGGGCAGAGTTATTGGAAAAGAGGAAGTCGTTAAAGGCAAATTTTGCGTTTGCGCTGGTTGGTAATATATTATATACCATCAGCCAATACCTTATTCTCACGTTACTTATCAAGAATTTCAAGTCGGATGAGGTAGGTGGTTATCTCTATGCCCTTGCCTTCGTAACGCCAATTGTTATCCCATTCGATATGCAGTTGCGCAGCTTCTATATTACAGAAAGAAAAGACGGGCTCAACTTTCACGATTACCAGGGGTTCAGGTTGGTGTCTAATTCCATTGCTATGCTCGTTGTGTTGCTGGCTGCTTTTGTATTGAAGCCTGCTTTGATCATTACCATCGCATTAGTAGCCATAAGCAAGATATTAGAATCTCAGTCGGATATGTATTACGGTGCTGCTCAGAAAGCCGAGCGCATGGACTATATTTCTTACTCTCGTTTTTTCAAAGGTATAACCGCACTGGCTTTGGTAGCCGCAGGTATATATATGGAGTGGAGTATTAACGAGATATTGCTGGGTTGGGCTGCATTATGGTTGGTAGCGCTTATTGTGTTTGATGCCCGCTATACTTTAAAGCTCGCCGGCATCAAACGCCGCCTCGGAATAAATTTTAAGAAAGATGTGGTTGTAAACATTTTCAGGTTATGCCTGCCGGTGCTTGTCCTGAGCTTTGTAGATAAATTCGCGGCCAACTTCCCCAGTTATATAGTGGAGAACAAACTTGGACTCTCTGCTATGGGTATCTTCGGTACGATTGTTTACTTCCGCAATATTGGAGCGCAGGTCATCAGCCCCATGAGTGCTGTTGTAGCGCCGAGATTGGCAGTATATTGGGCAGATGGCCGTTATGCGGACTTCAGGCATTTGCTCAGGCGTACTACATTCAGCGCGTTTCTCCTGGGCATAGGCGGAATATTGATCGCTCTTATATTAGGTGAATGGGCACTGACTATATTATATACCAGTGAGTATGCTGCCTATTCAGGTTTGCTGGTGTTAGTAATGATATATTGTTGCATCACCTACCTGTATATATTCACGGGTACTGCTCTTACCTGTCTTAGGTTGCATTGGATAAAATTACCGATACATATCATTTCGTTTGCTGTGCTGGCAGGGCTTATGTTCTTCAGGGCGGCAAGCATGGAGGTGATAGTGATAAACATGATCATTGCAGAGGCAGTAACTCTTTTTTTATATACTATATCATTCGCCATACTTCAGCGCAAACTGAAAGATGGCAGTTATGTACCTAAGGCTTTAGTTAGAAACATTAAAACACAATAGCAGGAAAGATGTCTTACGTTAACAGGATAATAGCAGGGGTGTTGCTGGTCATTATGGCCATAGCATTGTATCTGCTTGCCCCTGACTTCAAAGACCAGTCATACTCGCTATATGTGTCGCTGCTGTCTATAGCCTGCATGTACATGAACATTAAGTTCTCCGTACGTGGCGTATGGTCTGCCAGTTCCATATTCATTATTATCTTCTGGTGTTTCCACTTCGGGGTAATATTGGCTAATGCCATCGGTATAGATGTGACCAACATGACCGGCAACGACCTCATATGGCGCTGGATCAACAGCCCATTATACACCAGGGCGGAAGCGCTTGCAGTATTAGGCATCGCGTCCTTCTCGCTGGTAACGGTTATCAAGTCGAAAGACATAGAGCTGGAAGGAGACGAAGAAGAGGAACAGGAGGATGAAGCAAAAGAGGATATAAGTGATTCCCCTTACTACAAATCACTGAAAGTACTTTCTTATATACTACTTTTTGGCGGTATCGGTTATTGGGTATTTATCATGTCCAGCCTCGGTGGTATCACGGCATTGTTCGCAGGTTATGGGGTGTATCTCCGGTTCGTGGAAAATTATCCTATTATCTCTACTATATACTGGGCTATTGGTATCGGCTTTACATTGCTGGGAGTGCTGGGTAAGAGGAAGGATATGTTGCTGGGCATTATCGTATTTGGCCTATGGGGAGGAATTGCCTTTGTTATGGGGCTTCGCGGAGAAGTGATGTATCCTGCTGCCGCATTCCTTGTCACTATTGCCCGCCAGGTAAAATTGCCCTGGAGGCCGAGATTTTTTATCGTGCCAATAGTATTGCTGTCACTTATTTCTTTCGTGCGTGAGTACAGGATAGATGGTAGCATTAATGAGAACAGCTTTAATCCTGTTTTCGGCCTTATGGAAATGGGTGGGTCTTTGCAGACAGTGGTGATAGCAGAGGAGTGGATCGCCAACGGCCTTGATAAGTTCAGGTATGGGGAAACGATCTATGCACCTTTTGAGCGTATAGTCGACAGGATAACATTAGTGCCCGTTGACGCCTCTCAGAAAGATTTCCGCCTCATGAATGTGGCAATGACCGACAGGAATGGCCCTTACGGTTTTTCACCCATAGCGGAGGGTTTCATGAATATGGGTGCAGCAGGTGTGGCCATTATTATGATGTTGCTGTCACTGTTTCTCAATTTTTTTGACGCAAGGCCTGTTTCAATATTAACAGATTCCTACCTCGGTGGAATCATCTTCATACTTTTTACGTTTATCAGAAATGCATTTACGCACATACCGGGCCAAAGCCTGTTATTGGCTGTTACCTTAACGATTGTCTATGTCTTCTTCAAGCGAAAACAATAAAAAAAGAGTCCTCCACATATTCGGCATACTGAATAGGGGCGGGGCAGAGAACAGAACACTGGAATTTATCATGCGCAACCGCAATACGGGCGTGCAGTATGATATGCTGGTACTCTCAGGAGCAAAAGGTGTGCTCGACCAGGAATTTGCCGAGGTGATAGGTGGCGATATCCACTACATAAGGCTCGATAGTTCCTTCTATCTCAAATTCATCAAATTGCTGCGCAATAAAAAGTACGATGTGGTTCATTCGCACGTATTGATGGTCTCATCTATCTTCCTGATGATGGCTTGGTTCATGGGGGTGCGCAAGCGCATAGCGCACTTGCGTAGCACGGGCAGTGGCGACATACCCATAAGCAGAAGGATTCGGGATTTTTTCCTCAGGATACTGATGATGATCTTCGCAACGAACATCATCGCTGTTTCTGAAAGTGTGGCTAAGGCCATTTGGGGAAAGAACTGGAGTCGTCGTAAAAAGATAAAAGTGATATACAATGGTTTTGTTGGGAATACCAACAATGCTATTTCCTACAGCCGTATCATTAAGATCGGTCACGTAGGCAGGTTCCATGAAGCGAAGAACCATGCTTTTCTTGCTGATGTATTCAAAGAACTCTGCGATAGCAACGACAATGTGGTCTGCTCTATGACTGGCAGGTTGGACAATGTGATATACCCCGCAGTAGAACTGAAATTGAAAAAATATATCCAGACAGGTAAAGTCATCATACAGGGAGATATCTCCAATGTATATGACATGATGAAGAATCTGGACATTATGATCACCACCTCTCTTTGGGAAGGACTCCCGGGTATTATCATTGAGGCAGTATCCTCCGGTGTACAGGTATTGGCAAGTGGAATCGAACCCAACAAAGAAGTAGCAGGCAAAGTAAAAGGTGTCCGCATCATGAATGGTTGGGACAAGAATGAATGGAAAAATACGCTGGTGTCAATGATTGAAGAATTAGGACACACTGATAAGAAAGAATCAATACGCGAAATACAAACCTCATTCCTGAAAAGCCCGTTCTATTACCAGAATACGGACAAGCAATTGCTGGATGTATATGGGGTTCATACTTTTTCAGAGGCTAATTCACCATTGATCGTTGCATAGTTTGGGCGTAAATATAGTTTTAGAGTTCCGGTTTTACAGGGACGAGACGGGGCAGATATATACAGATGCTTCATTCGACTACCCGTTCTGGCAGCGATACCTGATGGTGTTCGCTAGTGTGAACATCATCGCCCGTGCCAAAGACGTAAGTAATAGCGAGGCGAGCGATAAGTGGAAAAAGGTGACAGGTGATAATGTTACCTTCTCGCCTATACCATATTATCATGGTGTCGGTGACCTGTTGAAGAAGACACCTAAGGTAATCAGGGAGATCAGGCGTATTTCTGCTTCGAATAATTATCCTTACATCTTCAGGATGCCATCTATTATCGGGGCCTTGTTCTTTATGGCGGATAAAAGCATTGGCAATAAAGCATTCGGTGTAGAAATGGTGGGCGACCCCGAAGAAGTCTTTGGTTCACTATCGCCTTTGTACAGGCCGGTGGGTAAAGCGTTCGTTCGCAATACGCGCAGCATCATCAGCAGGGCAAGAGCGGTGGCATATGTGGAACGGACGATACTCCCGACCAAATACCCCGCAACACATCCGCAAAATGTATTTTACTTTTCAAGTATCAACTTGCCTGATAATAGCTTTGCATCATCACCCCGTCATTTTAACGGAAGGGAAGAGTTAAACATCATCTCCATCGGTGCGCTTGACCAGATGTATAAAGGCCCGGACATAATGCTGGATGCCATACTGGAATGTAAAAAGAACGGCCTGATTGTAAACCTCACCTGGATTGGCGGCGGTGTTTACCTCGAAAAAATGAAGGAGTTGGCGCAAAGCATGAATTTGCAGGACCAGGTCAACTTCACAGGTATGATCACCGACCGTACTAAAATAGAAGAGGCTTTAGACAAAGCCGATATGTTCGTACTCGCATCACGTACAGAGGGACTTCCCCGTGCTATGATCGAAGCGATGGCTAGGGGCTTGCCTTGTATTGGTTCTGATGTAGGTGGTATCCCGCAATTATTGAACAAAGATTATTTATTTACTAAAGAGGATGCTCACGGACTCGCCAATCTGTTGCAAAGCAAGTCTGCCGATAATAATGAACTGGTGGCGATGTCAACAGCCAACATAGAAACAGCGAAGCTGTACGCTAACAGTAAACTGGATAAAGAAAGAATAGGTTTTTATAAAGCGGTATTGAGTTAATGAGAGTATTACACCTGATAAAAACGGCGGAAGGTGCCACCTGGGCATACCGGCAGATAAAAGTGCTGGTGGCGCAAGGTGCTGAGGTGGCTGTGTGTCTGCCGCCGGGTAAGATGGCAGACAAGTACATAGCAGACGGTATAAAGGTGTACCCGTTCCATTTTAGCATTAATCCCGTGAAGGTATTGATGCAGCTGTTGAAGTTTAGAAAAATAATTAAAGACTTTCAACCTGATATAGTGCACAGCCACTTTATTGTCACTACGTTATTCGCAAGGTTATACAGATTTTTGTTCTCCCTACCTGTACCATTAATTTTCCAGGTTCCGGGGCCGCTGCACTTAGAACATTCATTTTTCCGCAACGCCGACCTGAAGTCATCCAACAGATACGATTACTGGATAGGCACGTGCAACTGGACAAGTAAGAAATATGTCACCTGCGGCATATCCGGCAGCAAAGTATTCATGTCTTTCTACGGCACAGATATGAGTTTTATTAAAAAGCACGAACCTGGAAAGTTAAGAAATGAATTTGGCTTCAGCGATGATGATTTTATTGTCGCCATGGTCGCCTATATGTATAAACCCAAAAGCTACATAGGGCAGAAGAGAGGTATTAAAGGCCACGAAGATTTCTTCGAAGGACTGGCCGAATGCATAAAAGAGAACAAAAAGATAAAGGCAGTAATAATTGGCGGTGCATGGGATGGTGCTAAAGATTATGAGCAGGAACTCATAAAGATGGGTAAAGAGCTCTGTGGAGATAATATCTATTTCCTCGGCTCAAGAAGCGATGTGCCCGAACTATATGCAGATATAGACCTCGTAGTGCATCCTTCTTACAGTGAGAACCTCGGTGGTGCGGCGGAATCGCTCTTGCTGGAAGTGCCGACCATCGCTACAAATGTAGGCGGCTTCCCCGATGTGGTAGTGAATGGAGAAACGGGCTATTTAGTAGATGTTGCCGCTCCTGCTGAGATTGCAGCGCGTGTCAACTTTGCCTACGAGCATCATAATGAGATGAAGGAAATGGCGAAAGAGGGAAGAAGAAGATTGCTCACTTCGCTGGATGTGAATAATACAGGAAAAGAAGTATTTGCTATTTACAATAAGATTTTAAATATTACACCTGCAGATGTACAGGCATATCAAAAGGTTGTTTGATGTTGTGATGGCTTTGGTGCTGTTACTGCTGCTATCTCCGGTGATGATAGTGGTAGCCATATACCTGTTAATAGTATTGGATGAAAAGAAGGTCTTATTTGTACAAAAGAGAATTGGCTTGAACGATAAAGTATTCCATGTGTTCAAATTCAAGAGCATGCTGGATACTAAGGATGAGAACGGAAACCTCTTGCCCGATGACCAAAGGTTAACACCAACCGGTTTGAAGCTAAGAAAATATTCTATTGACGAGCTGCCGCAATTATTCAATGTGCTGAATGGCACCATGAGTTTTGTAGGCCCTCGTCCCTTATTGGTGGAGTACTTGCCGTTGTACAATGCAAGACAGCGCAGAAGGCATGAGGTATTACCCGGCATTACAGGTTGGGCGCAGGTCAACGGACGAAATGCAATCAGCTGGGAACAGAAATTTGAATATGATGTTTGGTATGTAGACAATATGAGTGCCGCCCTTGATATCAAGATACTCTGGCGCACAGCTATGAAGGTATTGAAACCTGAAGGCATCAGCTCGGCAACTACCGCTACAATGGAAAGATTTACAGGCTCTAAATAAAACACAACATGAGAAAAATTGCAGTATTTGGTGCTGGCGGATTCGGAAGAGAAGTAAAGATGCTCATAGACCAGATAAATGAAAAGACGCCTACTTACGAGTTCGTAGGTTTCTTTGATGATGGTGAGTCCAAAGGAAAAATGATCAATGGCTATCCTGTACTGGGTGGTAAGGACGAGCTGAATGCATATCCTGAAGATCTGTGTATGGCATTTGCGATAGGTACACCCACTACTAAGAAGAAAATAGTGGACAGCATCACCAATCCCAAAATATCTGTTCCTACTTTGATACACCCTAATGTCTACATCGGTACAGATGATGTATCAATAGGAGAGGGTTGCATCATTTGTGCTGGCTGTGTGATAACAGTAAACATCAAAATAGGCAATTTTGTTATCCTTAACCTGGGTTGCACTGTTGGCCACGATACAACCATTGAAGACCACGCTTCATTTATGCCTTCTGTAAATATTTCCGGTGAGGTATTAATTAAGGAAGGTGTCTATGCAGGCACGGGCGCTAAGATCATTAATCAACTGGAGATCGGTCTATATACAGTAGTAGGCGCAGGAGCAGTAGTGTCTAAAACATTGCCCGACTATTGCACAGCGGTAGGAATACCGGCAAAGCCGATCAAATTTCACAACGAAGTAAACAACTAGAAAAATAAAATAACTACAATAAATAACTACAGGTATGCAGGATAAGATATGGCTCTCTTCACCACACATGGGTGGTACAGAACGCAATTATGTTACAGAAGCATTTGATACCAACTGGGTAGCGCCCTTGGGTCCAAACGTCAATGGTTTCGAAAAAGACCTCCAGGATTATCTGAAGGATGGCGTACACGTTGCTGCACTTAGCTCGGGTACTGCTGCCTTGCATTTGGGTTTAATATTATTGGGTGTTCAGCCGGGCGATGAAGTGATCTGCCAAAGCATGACCTTCTCCGCATCGGCCAACCCGATCGCTTACCTCGGTGCTATACCTGTTTTTGTTGACAGTGAACCGGATACATGGAACATGTCTCCTGAATTTCTCGAGGAAGCTATCAAAGACCGCTTGTCAAAAGGCAAGAAAGTAAAAGCCATCATTCCGGTTCACCTCTATGGAATGCCGGTGAAGATGGACGAGATCATGGCCATCGCCCGCAAGTATGGCATTCCTGTATTGGAAGACGCTGCCGAGGCATTGGGTTCGTCTATAAATGGTAAGATGTGCGGCACTTTTGGCGATATCGCGGCTTTATCTTTCAATGGTAATAAAATAATAACCACCTCGGGTGGCGGCGCATTGGTCTCTGCCAATGCCGAGCTAGTGGAAAAATCCCGTTTCCTGTCAACGCAGGCCAGGGACAACGCTCCGCATTATGAGCACTCTCATATAGGATATAATTACCGTATGAGTAATATTTGTGCCGGTATCGGCCGTGGCCAGATGGAGGTGCTTACCGATAGAATAGAGGCCAGGAGGGCTATGTTCAGCTGGTACAAACAAGAAATGGAAGGTATGCCGGGCATTAGCTTTGTGAACGAACCGGAGGGTTATTATAGCAATCGCTGGCTCACAACGGTGCTGATAGACCCTGAAAAAACAGGGGGGATGACCCGCGAAACCCTGCGCCTGGCAATGGATGCGCAAAATATTGAGAGCCGCCCGCTATGGAAACCTATGCATTTACAACCTATTTTTAAAAATTATCCCTATTTTGGCAACGGAGTTTCTGAAAAACTGTTTGAAAATGGCCTTTGCCTCCCTTCCGGGTCTAACCTGGGGGATGCTGACAGAGCTAGAATAAAGGCTGTTTTGCAGGATTGTGGCGTTGTGGCAGTATAATGTTCAAGACACTATAAAATTTAGAATTTTCAGATTATCTTTAACCAAAACTTTTTCTACATGACCAAAAAGTTATTCCTCGCTCTATTGGTGTTACTTGCAGGAGAGCAGGCTATGGCACAGTATGGTAACTATAAGTATGATTACCAAAGTTATTTCGAACCCGATAAGAGAACGAAGGTTAAATACTATTATGACGATTTTAGAATATATGTAAACGTCGGTGCAGGTTATGCTATGCCGGGTCTGCGTGCTACAAATGTTGTAGTAGGTGTACCTCATGCTAATGGTGTTACCGTAGGTAATACATTCAACCAGTCGGAGCGTATTTCTTATAACTCAGGCGTTCGTGCTAATCTGGCTTTAGGTTTCATGTTCAACAACTATGTAGGATTTGAAATTGCAGGCAACGTCGGCGCTACTGCTGATGAGTATGTAGCAGAATTATCCGGTAACCAAACCAGCGGTTATGGTACGGATGTCAAGGTTACTTCTTCTTCTCAATATTCAAGCCTGATAGTTCCATCTTTGGTATTCCATTACATCACAGGTGTCAGGTCTCATATCTATGCCAAGATAGGTGCGGCTATCCCTTTCATGAGTGATATCACTTATGTAGGTGAAACACGCCAGGTGGATGGAGTTGGTAACCAGATTTTCTACAATAGTACAGCGGTAGTTACTCCTGAAATGTTCGTAGGTGTTTCGGGTACTCTTGGAGGTTATACTATGATCAACAAGAACTTCAGGTTGTACCTCGATGTGAACTATACATCTTTAAGCTTGTACTCTAAGTCAATAGCTGTTACAGAATATAAAGTGAACGGTCAGGACGCTATTGAGTCCATTGGTGAAGAAGATATAAATGTCACATACGGTCAGGCAAGTACAAACCGCCCTGCGGTGTCTAAGTTTGTGTTACCATTCTCTACACTGAGTATCAATGTAGGTATGTCTTTCCGTCTTTAATTTTCTTAAGATATTTCTTTCAGAAAGAGGTTATCCAATACGGATAACCTCTTTTTAATTATACTGCTATGTCCCTGTTTTTTAGTAATTTAATCATCTTATCGAGCTATTGATTGGCATGAAAAGAGTCTTTACGGTAATAGCGCATATTTTTTGCTGGCTGGTATTATTATCCCTGCCCACAATGTTCAGGCCCAACGGACCTATCAAGAGCGGTTTCGATGTATTTGAAGATATGTTCTCGGGTCCGCGCCTGCCCAACGATATCTTGCTGATAGCAGTATTCTATATCAACTACTATGTGGTAATCCCCCGCTTTTATTTTAAGAAAATTTATTCGCTGGTCATATTTTTTGTGATGATCTCGTTCGGCGCTCTTTTTTGGATCAACTATACGATCACGCTCCAGGTGGGGAAGTTAGTGACCAACATCGAAGCAGCAAAGGGAGCTGGCGCTATTCCTCGTTTTCCGGGGTATCATAACAGAGAGTCAATATTTCATTATCTCGGCCCGGACTACAATCTTTTCATGCTCATCATTGTATTGGTGCTTTCTTTCTCCTTCCGTATATACAGGCAGCTGAGGAAACTGAACGATGAGAAATTAAGCAGGGAAATAGCTTTCCTGAAAGCACAGATAAATCCGCACTTCCTCTTCAATACCTTGAATAGCATTTATTCGTTGACGCTTTCCAACTCAGATGCCGCACCTGAGGCGGTAGTGAAGCTATCAGGCATTATGCGCTATGCTATCAGCGATACGGAAAAGGAACTCGTTTCTTTAGAGCGGGAGATCACTTACATCAGTAACTATATAGACCTGCAAAAGCTACGTACGAACAGCCGTGTGAAAATTGATTGCGAAATAAAAGGGAATGCCTCCGGCAAACAAATTGCGCCGTTCATCTTAATTCCATTTGTGGAAAATGCTTTCAAGTATGGTATCAACCCCGAGCAGGACTCAGATATACAAGTGAATATCTGGATGGATAAGAAAAAGGTAATGATGGGGGTGCACAATAAAAAGGTGTTTATCCGCAAGGACAAGGAATCGGGTACGGGTCTGGGTATTAATACTACCATACAGCGTCTCCAACTAGTCTATCCCGGTAAGCACAGTTTGACAATAGACGATAACGAACGAAATTTCAATGTATCATTAGAGATAAAACTGGCATGATCACCGCAATAGGAATAGACGACGAACCACTGGCACTTAATGTGATACAGGCGTTCTGCAAGAAGAATGAAGAAGTGAAGCTGCTCGAGGTATTCATGGAAACCACGGCCGCGCTGAATTATTTAAAAGAAAATCCGGTCAATCTTATCTTCCTCGATATTAATATGCCTTCCATTTCAGGTATAGAATTCCTGAAATATGTGCATAAGGATACGATGGTGATATTCACTACTGCATATAGTGAGTACGCAGTAGAGGGGTTTAACCTCAACGCTATTGACTACCTGCTGAAGCCTTTCGATTATGCCCGTTTTTCTTCAGCAGTAGAAAAGGCGGTGGAGTTTTACAGGTTCAAAATTCAGGCTGCACAGTCGCCGCAATATCTTTTCATCAAGGTAGATTATAGTGTGATGAAAATACCGGTGGCAGACATTGAGTACGTGGAAGGGTTGGATAATTATCTCAAGATCCATCTCCCCGAGAAAAAATCGGTAATGGCAAGGATGAGTATGAAAGCCCTGATGGAGAAGCTCTCAGACAAGGAGTTCCTGCGGGTACACCGCTCCTACATTGTGCCTTTTTCCAAGGTGCAGGCTGTGCGCAATAAGACCATCTACCTGAAGAATGTAGAGATACCGGTAGGGGCCAACTATGTTGACCAGGTATTGCAACTCTTTAAACATAACTGATATGCCCCGCTACATAGCATTATTAAGGGCAGTAAACGTAGGCGGCACAGGCATCATCAAGATGGAAGACCTTCGGGGCTACTTTGCTATGCCCGGCTTCAGCAATATCGTTACCTATATACAGAGCGGTAATGTCTTGTTCGACTCAAAAGAAACAGATAAAGCGCTCCTCGTTGAAAAAATCGAAAAAAAACTTTTGAAGTCAGTAGGGAAGAAAGTAGATGTCATCCTCCGCAGCCTTGAAGAGATGACGGAGATAGTAAAGAAAGACCCTTTCAAAAAGCAGAGGACAGATAAAGACAAATACTACGTTGTTTTCCTCAACGCCATACCGGATAAAGAACTGGCAAAACAATTGGAAGCACTGAGTAATGATGTGGACAGTTTTAAAATAGTGAACGATAACCTCTACTGGCTCACTCGCCCATACAATGGGGCAACGATCATCAAAGGTTCCTTCTTCGATAAAAAACTAAAAGTCCTCTTCACAAATCGTAATTGGAATACAGTGAATAAAGTACTGGAACTATAAAAATAAAGCGGGCTATAAGCCCGCTTTATTTTTATAGTAATAGAATATTGTTCGGCTATCTTTCCACTTCATATCTGTTCTCTTTTATCCATTTAATGAAGGGGACTACACTGGTCCAGCTCATGGTTTGCCCGTAGTAGCCGGTGGAAAGTAACGTTTGTATATCGGTTTGGGCACCGGTGCACAGGCCTGTCAACCTCCATTCCCCGTCTGTTTTACAAAAGAGGCCACCGCCACTGTCGCCACCACCCACCATGTATTCATAGGCACACGGTTGAGCAGAACCCATTTTATTACATTCGCTTTTGCTGGGGTGGTCAAAATCAGCGAACATCAAAGTAGGCAAGCCATCATACTTAAAGCCACCAATAGAGTCAATAATATTCTCTCCCGCGATCTTGTCATGACGGGGAGACACGTCTTCCGGTTTATTAGCCGGTCCCGAAACCCCGAATCCTACTCCTGTCACTTTTTGGTTCAATAGGTCATCGCTGCGGTAAAGCATCACAGGTTTTACATCTTCTATTCTTGTCTCTAGTTCTATTATGGCTATATCACAATTTCCCTTTGTTGCCTCATCAAGATAGGCAGGGTGTATCATTATCCTCTTTGCCTTGTATTTCTTGCCTTTAAACCGAAAAGTATAGTCCTCAGGCTTGCCCGGCTCACTGCTCACTACTTTGTAAACAGTCAACTTTATGCCATTCATATCCTGGTCTTCTGCTTTCGTTTTGCTCTTTATCAGTACATGGGCTGCCGTTAGTACATATTTATCAGAGATCAGCACGCAGGAGGCTCCGTCGCCTTTCTCTTTAGGTATCACTTCACCTACACAATCAAACTCAGGTGATCTTCCGGCATCTGTGTATTTCTTCTTGTCAACATCATGCCTGTAAATACCACCCGGCGATGGCAGAAAGTACAATAAGGTCAGGCTGGTCAAAAATACTTTTTTCATAACAGTGATTTTTGTTGTCAAAGATGCTATGAAAAACAACGCCCGTTTTGTAAATAGGGTTAACATACGTTAAATAACGTTAAGCCCTTTTTCCCTATATCGTAAAGCTGTATTTTGTTGTAGTGAAACATAAGAAATTCTATCTCTTTCTCTTTTTATTAGTGCTGATGTGTCTTACCGGGGCACTGGTCTGGAATAGCTACCAGGCTTATACACTGGAGCGGAAAAGAGTATTAGAGGAGGTAGATATACTTGTAAATGAAGCCGCACAATCAGTACAGGCAGCTAATATTACCTTGCTGAACAACTCCGTGCGCATGCTCACCGATAAGGAGATACATGAAAAGATAGCGTTTGCTGCTGGAGTCACGCGTAATGAAGGGAAATTAAGTGTCCGGTTTGGTGAAGATGAGGATAAAGAAGAGGCGAAAGAAGAAACAGGGAACAAACCCTTGAATGTCAACAGGGACTATCTCATACAGAACAATCTGAAATTTGATTCCCGTCAATTGAAAGGTGTTCCTGTTTTCGATTCCATTCTTAAGGCTCAACTGATGGAGCGCAAACTGATGCTCAATTATGTTATTCACCAGGTGGTGATCAAGGAAGAATTGGACACCCAGTATAATTATTCCGAGACATTTATTCTTGATTTTTTCGACCCTGTTATGTACAAGGTGAAATTTAAGTTGCCTGTCGGTGTTGTTTTGATGGGTATCATTCCCAATATTGTTTCGGGTATTTTTATTCTGGTGTTGCTCGTAGGGGCCTTTATATTTTTTTACAGGAGCTACAGGCTGCAAATGCAAATGGCGTCATTCAAAGAGAGCCTCTTTAGTAACGTGACACATGAGCTGAAGTCACCGCTTACCTCTCTCCGTTTAATAATAGATGAAGCAACCGAAGGAGAGCCTTTGTCACCCAGGCATAGCATGTTTGCGCGAAAGGAACTGAACAGGATGTCACTCCTTGTAGAAAAAATACTCTCGTTCGGAAAAATGACGCATGAGCAGATCGAACTAAACAAGGATTTACTGGATGTTGCGGATGTGGTCAACGAAGCTATTGATGTGCAAAGTATGGTCATTGGACGCCTGGGGGCTACAGTAAAGGTAGAAGCTGATAATGGCAGCGAAGTATATGCAGACAAGGCACTTTTAACCAACGTTATCATCACGATATTGGATAACAGCCTGAAGTATAATGATGGCACACCGGAAATAAATATTCAGGTTCATTCTGAGCTTCAAAATATTGTTGTCGCTATATCAGATAACGGGGTAGGAATAATGCCCGGCTTTCACAAGAGAATATTTGAACCCTTTTTTCGTGTGCCGGACTTCGATAGACATGATGTAAAAGGCCATGGCCTCGGACTAAGTTTCGTAAAACAAGTGATAGAAATGCACGGCGGAGAAGTATATGTAAAAAGTGCCCGCGGCGAGGGGGCTACATTCTTTATCAAACTTCCAAAAGCGTAGAAAATGATATTCAGGATACTATATGTAGAAGATGAGGACATCCTGGGGACTCTGATCACCGAAGCCCTGCTCAAGGCAGGGTATGAGGTAATGCGCGTTAGAAATGGAATTGATGTTTGGACTGCATTTCGCCAGTTTGAGCCACATGTTTGCCTGTTTGATATTATGCTACCGGGTAAGAACGGTTATGACGTGGCAAGGCAGATTAGAAACTCAGACAGTAAAGTGCCCATCATTTTCCTTACAGCTAAAATACAGCCGGGCGACGTAGTTGCAGGTTTTGAAGCCGGATGCAATGACTACATCCGTAAGCCGTTCAACATCGACGAACTAAAGCTGAGGATCGCCACCTGGATATCGGAACGCTTTGGCAGGAATGAACAGCAATCACCGAATGAAATATACTTAGACGCGTTTACTTTTCTGCCCGGTGAACAAACATTACGCAATGAAAGCGGATCCATATCATTGAGTTATAAAGAATCGGCCGTCTTAGCATTACTTTATCAGCACAGGAATAATATTATCGGGCGTGAGTTTCTTTTGCAGAAAATATGGGGTACGGACACCATTTACAATTCCCGTTCCCTCGACGTTTATATCACCCGCTTGCGAAAGCATTTTGCCAATACCCGTAATACCATCATTACACTTAGGGGAGTGGGGTACAGGTTTCTGTTACCTAACCTGGTAGAATAAATAAAGCGGGCCATATAGCCCGCTTCGTTATTATAAGTATTGTTTGTTTAAGATTATTCACCGTCCCTTACGCAACGTAGCGGCTTCTTGGTATAAGTGGTATAGATCTGTTCGCCGTTGGCTGCTTCATGCTGGTCAATGCTCTCTTGAGTGTAGTCGCAAATTTTGGTAGTGTCCCTCTTTTGTATAGTTGGGGTAGTATCTGTAGAGTTATAAATGTACTCCTGGGTACATGTCCAGCAGAAAGAAGGGTCGGGTGGCTGGCTACAAGAAATCAGGAAAGCAGCGACACCAAGTGTGTATAATAAGTTTTTCATGTCTGTTTGTCTGTAATAACTGTCTAATTTAAGAAAAATATTGATTACTAAGCATATGCAATGGCTTTTTATTCAATTCTACCTGTTATACGGCACATTCAGGGGCGTGATTATGAGGGGGATTTTCATTTTTTAAGTGTTTTCTGCCGTCATACTTCACTATTTTTTCAGCATATATGGATAGTATAAAACATCTCATCTCTTTAGCTACTGCTTTCTTTCTGTTCCTTCAGGCAAATGGCCAGGAGCCACCCCGCAAAGCCATCATGGGCGCTTATGGCAAATTCTCCGAAAAAGGTCTTGTTATTGACAGCATTGCACCAGCTACTACGCTGGATAAGCTGGGCCTCCGCAAAGGTGACACGCTTAGCTCTATCGACAAGTTGGTGATAAGTGACGCAGCAGGATACAACAAATATGTATCAGGCATACGCGCAGGACAAGTGGTAAACGTGAAATATAAAACCGGTGCTAAGTCAATAGAAAGATCAGGTGCAGCTATCGTGCGTCCTTTCGAAAAAGCTTCCGACAGGGAGATCGTGTACGATTGGGTAACACTGGACAAATGCCAATTGCGCACCATTGTTCGAAAACCTTTAGGCAGTAATAAGATGCCCGCCGTATTATTAATACCGGGTTACAATTGCGGCTCGGTGGAAGGTTATGGACAAGGGTACAACGGCAAACTGATAGACACTTGGGTTAGGGCTGGCTTTGCGGTGGTTACTATAGAGAAAACAGGCCTAGGTGATAGCTACGGATGTATCGATTGTGTAGACGCCGACCTCTCAACAGATATCAGGGTCTTTGATGCCGGTTACAAATACATGGAGCAGCTCCCTTATGCCGATAAGAATAACCTGTTCATCTGGGGGCACTCTATGGGTGGGGTAATTGCACCTATCATCGCACAGCGTCACAAACCCCTGGCTGTAATTGCTTTTGCTACAGTATATCGCCCGTGGAGCGAATTCCTGCTGGAGATGCACCGGGTACAAGCCCCGCTCGATGGAAAAACATTTGCCGAAACTGAAGACTTCGTGCGCCTGATGCAGAAGGTCTATTACGAATTTTTCAGACTGAAAAAATCCCCTGCTGAGTTGCACAAGAATCCTGAGTACACTGCTATCGTCGCCAGTGAGTTGGAGTACAAGCCCGGCGCACAACATATGTGGGGCAGGCATTGGCGCTTCTGGCAACAACTGGACTCCGTTGATCTCGCCCGCAGCTGGGCCGACGTTGATGCTAAGGTCTTATCAGTATTCGGTGGTGCCGACTATATCGCCTGCTCCCGCGTGGAGCACGAGCTCATTGTCCGCACAGTGAACAGCACCCATCCCGGCAACGCCACCTATCTGGAGATCCCTGATGTAGATCACCTCATCACCCAAAACCCTGATTGGGTAAGCGCACACAAAAACATCAGCGACGTAGCATACCGCGACGCTCATTTCCACCAGGACTTTGCCGATAAAGTAACCGCGTGGATGAAGGCACAGATGACCAGATAGCCGGTAAAAAAGCGTGACAGTTCAGTACTTTTCTTAACGGAGCATGGCTAGGTATAGCGTAGTTAGTAGATAATACTGGCATCGAGTATCCAGCATCCAACCCCGGGCATCACTTATTCTTTCCTGTCAGCATCGGTACGAACGAGAAGTCTCCCAGTTCTTCCTCATGCACATTCCCTTGCTTGTCTTTTGTAATGCGCATCATCTTCTGACCCTCATCATCTCCCACAGGTATCACTGCAATACCTCCGGGTTTCAATTGTTCAATTAGCTTGGGCGGTATAAATGGAGCTGCTGCCGTAATGATCACTTTGTCGAATGGCCCGTATGTAGGAGCGCCCTCATAACCATCACCGTACAGGCGTTTGATCTTCAGGTATTTTTTGATAAAGAAGAAATCATTCAGGTAGTCATACAGTGCTTTTTGTCGCTCTATGGTATAGAGTGTTACCCCCATCTCTGCTAATACACAGGCCTGGTATCCGCTGCCGGTACCTATTTCCAGCACTTTGTCAAACTTCTTTATTTCCAGTAATTGTGTCTGGTAAGCCACGGTATAGGGATGCGATATGGTTTGCTGTGCCACTATCGGGAAGGCACGGTTCTCATAGGCCTGCCGTTCAAATGCAGGGTCCAGGAAGAAGTGGCGGGGTATGGTGTTTATTGCTTCCAGTACTTTTTCGTCTGTTATTCCTTTCTCACGAAGCAGATCTACCAGTTGCTTCCTGAGCCCTTTGTGCTTGTAATCGTCTTTTCTTTCCTTGCTATGTAGCATAATACAAAGTTAAGCAGGAGTCGCTGCAAATAAAACTTGCAAATAATTCCTGCATTACAGGATACAGATGTACTTTATTTCAGGTTGAAGGCCAGCCCGAATCCCACGCCGCCGCTCGGCATAGCTACGGGTTGCAGGCGCATAGAAATGTCAGGGGAAACATCAAAGTTCTTCAGGTGCGCAAATACCACCGCATCCATTACTTGTACCATATAGCCTACAGAGGTCAGCAGTACAGTCATGTCCAGCCATTGTTTGTACTGGTCTTGTAGTTGTTTCAATTCACTCTCACCATATAGTTCTGTACTAATGGTGTTAGGGTCCTGGTCTATCGTGGCTATATAAGCGGTTCTGTATTTGTTGTACTGTTTGTAGTTTGTGGCAATGAAATAACCGGCTACGCCGAATACAGCGTATATCACAGGAGCTTTCCAATATTGGCGGTTATATATCTGCCCGGAGCCCGGCAGCAGGGCAGAGTACATACCTGCTTTTTTAGGATTGGGTTCAAATGGCTTCTTAACGGTATCTTTCGCCATTCCTGATGAGTCAGGAGAAACCTTTGCTACATTCCTTACCGATTGCCCTTCTCTCGCCGGAGGTGTAGTGCTATCTGCATCTGTCTGTGCCACCGCAAACACGGAAAGGCATAGACAATAGAATAGTAAAAAAAGGTGGCGGTACGGTCTCAAATCTATCTGCTGTTTGGGTGCCCAAAGTTAATGTAATTGACAGGATATAATAACGAAAAACGTGCCCCGACTTTCGTTGGGGCACGTTTAATATAATTATTAAAGCTTATTTCATTCCAGTACCCATATGCACCTTCATCGATGGCTTGTTCATATCATTAATGATATTCACCGTTTCCGAAAGGTATATGTCTTTTCTCAGGCGCTTCATAAAGTCTTCGTTCTTCTTAGAAGTTACTGTATCGGCATTTATCTTCGCCATATCTTCTGCCGGATTGGTGAGCACCAATGGCTTCGCATTTTTCTCTTGCTCTTCTACCTTCTTGCCCAGTACGTTCGCTTCCTCTATCTGTTTGCGGTAGGCGGCTTCATTCAGGGAGTAAACATTATTGTCTTCTTGCTTTTTGATCCTCCTGGCGCTTTCTTCTATCAGCGAGAATGCAGGATTGGCTGCCATACGTTTTTTGCTGGCCGCTGCAAGTTCTGCCGTATTTACAGGATTAGGATATAGCTTGTAAGGGGCTGCAGGTATTTCATCCCATTTAAGTGCAGCCTTGTCTTTACGTTCGCCTTGTTCCAGGTGTTCATAAAGATCAGGGAAGGTAATGTCCGGTGTAACACCTTTCAATTGTGTAGAGCCGCCGTTGATACGGTAGAATTTCTGAACAGTGAGTTTCAGGTAGCCGATCATGCCATTAGTCGTTCCGTCGTCAGACTTTGAAAGTAATTCTCTTGCCACATTACTCAGCATGCCATCCAGTGGTTCTACTTTCTGTACCGTACCCTTACCAAAGGTTGGGGTACCTACTATTACAGCACGCTTATAGTCCTGCATGGCTGCGGCCATTATCTCAGAAGCTGAAGCACTACCTGTGTTCACCATGATAGCCAGCGGTCCGTCATAGAGCACGCCATTCGCTAATCGGTTATGATCTTCGTAGGTCCTTGCCATAGAGGCGCTGCTCTTCACTTGCACTATCGGGCCTTTGTCTATAAAGAGTCCTGCCATATCCACTACATCCTGAAGTGAACCACCACCGTTATAGCGAAGGTCTAAGATGATACCTGTCACACCGGCATTCTTCAGTTTTTCTACCTCTATTTTTACATCTTCTGCACATGCACGGCCATTATTGTTGCCACCAAAGTCGGCATAGAATTCAGGCAGGTATATATACCCTACAGGGCCGGTCTCTCCTTTTATGATCAGCGACTTAGCAAATACTTCTTCGCGCTCTATCTTATCGCGGATAATCGGTATTACTTTAATACTGCCATTTGGCTTTTTAACTGTCAGTCTTACTTCTGTTCCTTTCCTGCCTTTTATTTTCTTGATCACTTCGTCTATTTCCATACCCTGTATGTCAACAGGCTCTTCAGCACCTTGTGCTACTTTCAGTATCAGGTCCTGTGGTTTTAGCTCACCTTGCTTTTGTGCAGGTGTACCCGGGAGTATTTCCAGTATGCGCACGCCCTCATCTTCTTCTTTCAGCTGTGCACCTATCCCGAAGAATGCACCCGACATGGATTCGTCAAAGCCTTTTTTCTTTTCAGGAGGGTAGTAGTCTGTATGCGGATCTTCGGTTCCGGTAATAGCACTCACGAACATCGTGAAACGCGTATCATCTTTCAGGCCTTTCAGTCTTTTAAAATAACGGTCATGAAGTTTTGCTACGCTTTTGCGGGCTTCTTCTTCCAGTTCGGCATCCGTTTTCTTCGGCCCTTTAGCTGCTGCTGGAGTTTCATCTTTTGCATCTGCATCCAGGTCTTCACCGTTCTGTGCTTTTTTCAGTTCCACGTATTTTTGTAGCACGCTGAATTTCAGGTAGGTTCTCCAACGCTCTTTCAGTGCTTTATCATCAGCAGCATAGGGCAGCTTCTCTTCATTCAGCTGAATCTCTTCATTGCTGGTGAATGTGAATGGTTTGTCCAGTATCTCTTTGTAGAAACCTTCAGTTACATTTATCCTTTCTTCAAAAGTGCTGAAAAGGGCATTGTAAAAACCCAGGTCGCCATTGTTGATCTCGTCATCTATCTTAAATTGATATTTACCGAGCTCGTTTATTTCTTTTTGTGTGAAGAAACGCTTGCTGCCATCCAGTTGGTCTAAAAGGGAACTATATACCCTTGCAGAGAAAGTATCGTTGATATCCCTCGGGTCGTAGTGCTGCTCTTTGATTTTCTTCAATACTGTTTCCAGTACCAGTGCTTTTCTCTTTTCAGAGTTCTCGTCTTCACCGCTATACTTAAATGAAAAAAAGGTGGCTAACGCACCCAGTATCAACAGCGGGATCAGTATCTTATTCTTCATGAATTCAAACATATTCTTATTATTATTAAACCTAAACAAATGTAGCAGATTTACTGTTAATAAAACGATAATCAAAAACTCGGCCAAGGTAGTAAAAGGGGGGATTTTAGTCACGATATCGTAAATTGCAGTACGATATGGAAACCAGGCAGATCTTCTATAAGGACTTAGGGCTAATTGAGTACGGACGCGCATGGGAGGTGCAGGACATCTTTATGCAGCAAAACCTCAAACTCAAGTCTGAGTGGTACAGTAATGCCGACAGGACCCCGCCCGAAAAAATAAATACCACCAACTACCTGCTCTTTTGCGAACATCCGCATGTCTATACATTAGGAAAGAGCGGCCACATGGAAAACCTGCTGGTCAACGAAAACCGTTTGAAGGAACTGAACGTATCTTTTCATAGAACGAACCGGGGTGGGGATATTACCTACCACGGGGCAGGGCAAATAGTAGGGTACCCGATTTTAGATCTGGAACAATTTTTTACAGATCTGGGAAAATATATGAGGGCTCTGGAAGAGGTGATTATACGGGTAATAGGTCATTATGGCATAGTTGGAGACAGGCTGGAAGGCTCTACAGGCGTATGGCTTGACCCCGGAACGCCAAGGGCAAGGAAGATATGCGCCATGGGCGTGCGCAGCAGCAGGTGGGTCACCATGCACGGGTTTGCCCTCAATGTTAATACAGACTTAAAGTACTTTGACTATATTGTGCCCTGCGGTATTACGGATAAAAGCGTAACCACAATGGGGAAAGAGCTGGGAAGGATAGTAGATGAGGAGGAAGTAAAGCAGCGAATACTGGCAGAATTTGCCAACGTTTTTTCTGTAGAAATGATGCCGATGTTGGCCGGAGATGTAGAAAAAACAAAACAGGTACCGTTAGTAAATGACTAAGAGCATTACATATAAATGGGGCAGTGACTGCCTGCTGATAGAACTGGGTAACAGAACCGAATCTCGCATACAGGTTTTATTCTGGGCAGAGTTTCTTTTCACCTCAGGTATGGCTACCATTTTACTGATGCAGGCAATGCCGCTTACTTCCCTGTTCGATATTTTCATCAGTATTTGTTCTTCGGCTTTATACATTGTTGCTTCTTACCGTTTCCTGGTAAGGATGTTCAGCAAGGAGATGATATTGCTGAATGAGTATGATATTGTATTAGTGAGGAAAACCATTTTTGCAACGCGTCAGCGCCATTTCTCCTGGAGCGGCATCAGCCCCTTATATTATATAGGTCAGGTGCAGAAGACTGCACACCCTCTTAAAGGCAACAGCTTCGATTATTTTGGTTTTGACACACACGAGCACCTGATACAAAGATTGCATCACGAAGGCAACCTGTACTTTTATTACGGTGGCCAACCAATTCACTTTGCACGCAACATCTACTCATGGCATGCCGAAGAAATGATAGGCATGATGAAGCTATTTGCAGGAGACAAACTCCGCCTCGCCCCCGAACTGCAGATCATCCTCAAAAGTGAAAGTGTAGATAACGAAGGCATGGGCTTAGGAATAGAGAACTAATTCCCTTAAAGATCGAGCATCAAGTATCCAGCATCGAGAAACGAGTATCCAGTATCGAGAAACGAGTACCGAGCCCTAGTATATCGTAATATACCCCGTTTCCAGCATCGTAGTATTTCTCCTCAGAACAAACTTGTAGATACCTTTCTTCTGGAAATTCCTTTTATCAATAATGGCGGGTGATGCGGTTACACGCGGCACGTCCAGTATCTCTCTTTCTTTCTGATCATAGAACTTCACGTTGTAGCGCTGGCTCCTTACATCAGGCAGTTCCATATTTACGTGGCCCGTCAGCGGGTTGGTATATATGTATTGCGACTTGATGTAGCTGAATGCGTTCGGGTCTGCTTCGTAAGATGTAGTAAAGGACATCTTGCTGATGATCTCTTTCAGCGGGTTGTCCGTATCGTCATTAGATATGTACTTCTGTAGCGAATCATTTGGTGGCAACACCATGCTTTGCATCAGCAGGGTATTACTATCTACATTTACCCGCACACGGTTACTATACCAGGTAAGATCGCTGTTGAAGGCGATATATAATCGGTAGAAGTTTTTACCCGGCAGGGGGTGGCCATCTATATAGGATTGAATGCCTTGCTTGGTTTTCTTTACATAGCCAATGGTGAGGTAGTTATAGATACTATCACCCGAGCGTTGCACGGCAATAGACTTGATACCATCATACTGGCAGTTCCAGGTAAGGAAATTGATCGCTTGTTCAGTTCCTACGGCTATACTTGGTAGCAATGGTGCCGTCTGTGCCTTACTCTCACTCGTAATAAAAACCGAAAATATAATAAACGCCGAAAGGCAAAGATTCCTCAAAAACATGGTCGCAAACCTACTGAAAAATCACGAAACACCGCTCTGAGAAATCCCGCTTTTGAAGTGACTTTAACACTATATATCAGCTACTTATGCACAAGGGGCTATATGTGTTTGGGGTTTACACATTTTATGTATAGTTTGGTGGCTATATTAAATTAATATGGGATTATTTGTCAGAAAGCCACTGAACCTGCTGCTTGCAGAAGCGTCAGACTCGGAAAAGGGCTTAAAGAAAACACTTACCGCCACCTCACTGGTAGCATTGGGTATTGGTGCTATTATTGGTGCCGGTCTCTTTTCTATTACGGGTGGAGCAGCCGCTGCCAATGCCGGCCCGGCTATTACTATATCATTCATTATCGCAGCACTGGGTTGTGCATTTGCGGGACTTTGCTATGCAGAGTTTGCTTCTATGATACCGGTTGCGGGTAGTGCGTATACTTATTCTTTCGCTACCATGGGTGAGTTCATTGCCTGGATCATTGGTTGGGATCTGGTATTGGAATATGCGGTTGGTGCAGCTACGGTGTCCATCAGTTGGTCGCGGTACCTGGTCAAATTATTGGAGGACTTCAATATTCATATTGATCCCCAATTCACCGCTTCACCTTTTGATGGCGGTATGATCAACGTGCCTGCGGTCTTTATTGTACTGTTGATGTCGCTGTTGCTGATGCGCGGTACCAAGGAATCTGCTGTATTCAATGGTGTCATAGTAGCACTGAAAGTGACTGTAGTACTGGTGTTCATTGTATTGGGCTGGCAGTACATCCATCCTGAGAACTATACGCCATACATTCCTGAGAATACAGGTACATTCGGTGAGTTCGGTATGAGCGGTGTTGTTCGCGCTGCGGCTATCGTATTCTTCGCATATATTGGTTTTGATGCGGTGTCTACAGCAGCACAGGAAACCAAAAACCCTAAGAAGGCTATGCCGATAGGTATCCTGGTCTCACTAGGTATCTGTACGGTCTTATATATACTCTTCGCACACGTTATGACGGGTGTAGCCAACTATAGTATGTTTGCGGGTAAAGATGGTATAGCTCCTGTAAAAGTAGCTATCGAGCAAATGGGCCAGATGGGCGCAGACGGTATAGTAAAACCTGACTATCCATGGCTGAATACGGCTATCGTTATTGCTATCCTTGCGGGTTATTCTTCTGTAATACTGGTGATGCTGATGGGCCAGTCGCGTGTGTTCTTCTCTATGAGTAAGGACGGACTGATACCTAAGGTGTTCTCTGATGTACATGCTAAGTTTCGAACCCCGGCCAAGAACAACTTCCTGTTTATGATGTTCGTGAGCTTGTTCGCTGCTTTCGTTCCTGCCCGCGTGGTAGGGGAGATGACCAGTATCGGTACGCTCTTCGCGTTCATATTGGTCTGCGTAGGTGTAATGGTAATGCGTAAAAAGATGCCGGATGCTCCGCGAGCTTTCCGTACACCGCTGGTTCCGTTGGTTCCTATCCTGGGTATTGGTGTTTGCCTGTTCATGATGGTATTCCTGCCTGCAGATACATGGATACGTCTTGTGGTATGGATGATCATAGGCCTTGATGTGTACCTGTTCTACGGTATGAAGAATAGCGTTTTGAATGCAGGTAACTTCCTGAATAAGAGCTTTAAAACAGTTTCGTTCACAGGTATAGCCCTTGCTATACTGCTGGCTGTAGTGGCTATGATACATCACAGCGATCCTAATGCTGATGATGACATACTGTATAAGTTCTCTATGGGCTTTGCTATTGTGCATGCCATCCTTTTCCTGTTCACTTCTACTATGGGCAAGAAAAAGGCAGAATAGAATAAATTTTTATATAAATAGTTTTATAAGAGCCGTCCCGACCTTTTGGTTGGGACGGCTCTTTGTATTGGCAGGGTTTTTATGACTTATATATCAGTCCTAAAAACATTAAATTATGAACAAGACAGTAAGAAACGCAGGTTTGGCGCTACTAGCCGCAGGAGCATTGGCATATCCCGCTATGAGGATATATAGGTATGTAAAGCAACGGAGAGAGGGTAATGTGGACGAACCTGGACAAAACCATAAGGCATTTGCACCCACCTATCGTGGAGACAGCAAACCGCACAGGCGCAAGGCAGAAGCTAACGGCCGTATGCCACACTAGTCAATTTATTTATTTAAGATATTATTCATAACTGGAATAATAGAATAGGCAGGCTTTCCATGGGGCGGAAAGCCTGTTTTGTTTTAAAGGTACTCGTATACTAACTCCCCTCTCTATTTTCAGGGAGGGGTGGTGCCGACCTTTTGTCGGGACCGGGGTGGGTCCACTCGCGTACAATCCCACACCATCAATATTCATTATTCTCTATTCGTTATTCACTATTCACTCTTCTCTGAAAAAAAGCTACATTTGTCGCGTTATATTGCAAAGCTTAAATCTTAAAAATTTCCCTCTTTATGGCATACGACGTGATCGTAATAGGTAGTGGCCCCGGTGGATACGTGGCAGCTATCCGTGCATCTCAATTAGGTTATAAAACAGCTATTGTAGAACGTGAAAGCCTGGGCGGCATCTGCCTGAACTGGGGCTGTATCCCTACAAAAGCTTTATTGAAGTCTGCACAGGTAATGGACTACATGAACCACGCTGCCGACTACGGTATACAGGTAAGCGACTTCAAGGCCGATTTCGGTGGTATCGTAAAACGTAGCCGCGGGGTAGCCGACAAAATGAGTAAAGGCATCCAGTTCCTGATGAAGAAGAACAAGATAGATGTTCTTACAGGAATGGGTAAAGTGAATAACAAAAAAGAAGTAGAAGTAACAGGTTCTGATGGTAAAACAACTGCTCATCCTGCGAAACACATCATTATAGCTACAGGCGGACGCGCGCGTCAACTGCCTAACCTGCCGATAGATGGTAAGAACATCATCGGTTACCGTGAAGCAATGGTATTGCCTACGCAACCTAAGTCAATGATAGTAGTTGGTTCCGGTGCGATAGGAGTGGAGTTCGCTTACTTCTACCACAGTATCGGTACTAAGGTGACCATCGTTGAGTTCATGCCGCGCATTGTTCCGGTAGAAGATGAGGATATCTCTAAAGAACTGGAAAAGAGCTTTAAGAAGAAGGGCATCACTATCATGACCAACGCTTCTGTAGAGAAAGTGGAGTCTACAAAAGGCGGAGTAAAAGCAACTGTGAAGACAGCCGCTGGTGAAGAAGTACTGGAAGCTGACGTAGTACTGAGCGCGGTAGGTGTGGTAGCAAACATTGAGAACATTGGTCTTGAAGGTGTGGGTGTGAAAACCGACAAAGGCAAGATAACGGTAGATAAATATTACAAAACAAACGTTGACGGCATCTATGCTATCGGCGATTGCGTTCCGGGTCAGGCATTGGCGCACGTTGCTTCTAAAGAAGCGGTGATATGCGTAGAGGCTTTCGCGAAGGCAGATGGCAAACATCACCATCAGCCGGAACCACTGGACTACGGCAATGTACCGGGTTGTACTTATTGCACTCCTGAGGTAGCCTCTGTGGGTATGACGGAAAAGCAAGCTAAGGAAGCAGGCTACGAAGTAAAGGTGGGTAAGTTCCCGTTCTCTGCTTCAGGTAAAGCAAGCGCTGCCGGTACACCGGAAGGTTTTGTAAAAGTGATATTTGATGCGAAGTACGGTGAGTGGCTGGGTACGCACATGATAGGTGCTAACGTAACGGAACTGATAGCAGAAACTGTTGTTGCCCGCAAGCTGGAAACTACATGGCAGGAAGTGCTGGATAGCATCCATCCGCACCCAACCATGAGCGAAAGCGTAAAAGACGCAATAGAAGTAGCGCTCGGTGAAGCGATACATTTGTAATTAATTTGTTGCCTGACATGTAGGGGCAATCCCTTGCGGTTGCCCTGCGTAACACCGGCATAAAACATTTGATATTTAGTAAGTACAAAAATAGCTACTCAGTCGGGTAGCTATTTTTTTGTGTTTATCCTCTTGTCATCCTGACGGCAGGAAGGATCTGTCCACATGGGTATTCGCGTTGTCTGCTTATGTGGACAGATGTTTCGCTATGCTCAACATGACAAGTAGTAGGTGCTGGTAGAATAGTTTTTTCTTGTAGTAATGTCATTTTAGCTGTGGCATCAACATCACGTCTAACACTCTCTAAAACATATCCACACGCACACATCACACTCTATCTTCTTCGTAACTTTACATTTGTTCTTTGAAGAAAAACTATGTTGGCGCAAGTTTGCAGCTATGGCATTTGTGAGTAGCGAACTTGTGCCTCACAACACACTTCCACATTCAAAAGTTAATAACCAGTTGAAAAATGCACTTTTATGGAAGTTAGATTAACCTTTATGGAAGTTGGGTTAACCTGTACTTTACATTTGTGGAAGTTAGATTAACCTTTGTGGTAGCTATATGGTAGTTTGAAATTCTGAAACCCTTGCTACTACTGTGTTTAGCTCAAAAACAGGCTGCCCGGATTTACTTTTGAATTAAGTGCTGTTCTATCGTAAGGTAATGCACCATGCATACACCATTCATGCACCACTTGTACACCATATGTGAACCACCTGTACACCACCTGTGAACCACTTCGCAACCACCTGTGAACCACTTCGCAACCACCTGTACACCACTTATGAACCACACGTCAACCACTTATACACCACCAAAAAAACAAACCCCTTGACTGGCAAGGGGTTTAGAAAAAGTATCGAGAGAATTAATTATTAGGTCGTCAGAACCGGAAGACAAGCTTCGCATTTATCAACCGCGAAGTAAGCCTGTTAGGTACTGCGTAGGTTCCTCCTGAGGTCTGGTCTTGTATCCAGGAGTAGGAGAGGGTGTTCTGGATACCTAAGAGGTTGAACACTTCCAGGCTCAGCCAGATGCTTTCAAATGTGCGGAAGAAACTGTGTGCAGGACGCTCTTTCTTAGCGCCATCCAGCAGCAAAGCAGAGAAGCCTATATCCACACGTTTGTAGTCGGGCAGGCGAAGTGTATCACCATAACGTTTTTGATCCGGAGGACCGAAAGGTAAGCCTGAAGCATAGAGCAGGTTCAGGTGCATTTTAAAGTTCTTATTACGTGGCAGGTAGTCTTCAAAATACATACCTACCATAAAGCGCTGGTCGGTAGGGCGGGGTACATAGCCGGGTGAGGCAGTAGCACTGTCGGCACCCGCAGCAGATTTGTAAACGATCTGGTCGTTGCTGATGTCTTCTTCTGTCTTCATCAGGCCGATGCTGACCCACGAGGTAGCATCTTTTACTATATCGCCAAAGAGGCGGACTTCACCACCATAGGCATAACCCTTAGCTGTGTTCTGACCGAAATAACGGATACGCACATTGTCGTACTCATAGGGCACCAGGTCCCAGAGTTGCTTATAATATACTTCAGCCGTTACCCTGAACGGACGTTTGAATGCCTTGAAATTGCGTTCTACACCTAATACATAGTGAGCAGACTTTTGTGCTTTCAGGTTCTTGTTCACCACACCATTCAGGTCACGCATCTCGCGATAGAAAGGAGGTTGTGCATACACACCCGCAGCAGCACGATAGATGGTATTACCACCTTTAGGTTTGTATGCCAGTTGTCCACGAGGGCTGGCGATAAATTCGTTGTTCAGGAAGTTATAGTTCACCCGCACACCGAGTGACATAGTAAGATCCAGTGAATCGCTGAAGCGGAAGTTGTCTTGCAGGAAGCCGCTTACACGCGTATAGTCGAACGTAGTAGATGAGGTGTAGAAATACCGCATGTTCACTTCGTTGGGGCTGTATGGTTGAGAGAAGCCTGCAGAGTCGCGGCGTTCCCATTCGTGCAGCTTATCGGTGATACTGGTTATCATACCATCAGCACCCCATAGTATGTAGTGTTTCTTCGCGTTATAGCTACCACGATGCGCGAGTGTACCTACATTTACATTAAGGTAGTTACGCGCATGGGTTTGTATGACGCCGGTACCGAGGTAAGTTTTTACTTGCCCGAAGTCTTCTTTGCCGAGGTCTGTCTCCAGTTCGCCGAGTAGGTATTCGCCACCTATATCGTAGGTCTCTTGCTCGTCGGTCTGGAAGCCTGAGGCTAGGAGTTTCAATTTCAGAAGTGAATCCTTGCTGCGGTAAGTGGTAGAGAGACCACCGAAGCGTGAATCGAATTGATCGGTTTCGCTGCCATCGTAGAAGACACGAAGTTGGTAAGCCTGGTTCACTACACCAAAGCTGCTGGTTTGTTCTTCTGGTATAAAGTGGAAACGGTTACGGGCGTAGTTTCCTATCACTTCAAATTCCCATTGGAAGCTGGGGCGAAAGTTGGCTAATAATTGTACGTCGGTGAATGATGGATTATAGACGCCCTTTGTAGGTTGCGATTGTAAAATGTATTGGTTGCTTTTCTGGCGGGCACCCAGCAGGTAAGTAAATTTTTCGTTTTTTGAAGCGCCTTCCAGGTGCATACTGGCGCCGAGCATACTTAATGCTACAGAGCCACCAAAACTCTTCGGGCGTTTGTAGGCTACATCCAGTACGCTCGACATTTTATCGCCGTATTTTGATTGGAAACCACCCACAGAGAAGTTGACATTAGAAACAAGGTCGCTATTCACAAAACTCAAACCTTCCTGCTGTCCCGAGCGGGTAAGGAAGGGGCGGTATATCTCAAAGTCGTTTACATAGACCAGGTTCTCATCGTAGTTACCACCGCGGACGGTGTATTGGGAGGTCAGTTCGTTATTAGTACCCACCATCGTTTTGATGATGCCTTCTACTCCGCCTACGACACTTGGGTTTTCCCTCGTTTTGGTCACATCAATAGCTACCATGCCTATTTCATCAGGCTTGTGCTTAATGACAACCTCTTTCAGCACATTGTTCTTGCTTTTCAGCACTATGTCTATGCGACGTTGTTCACCGGGTGTAAGTTCCAGTTCTTTGTTATATGTGTTGTAGTCCAGGTCGTAGACCACCACCAGTGTATATGTCTTATCAGCGGGGATATCCAGCCTGTATCTTCCCTGCGGGTCGGTTGTCATACCGATGGCTGTTCCCTTTATGGCTACGGTGGCGTGTTCAATTACCGCACCTGCCTCGTTCTTTACAATGCCGAACACGGTCGCGTTCTGTGCAAAAGAACAGATGGTTAAAAATAATAAGGTTATGGTTAGTCCTGATTTACGCAGCATACGCTATACTAAACGGTATAATTTACGTTTTATTTTTAGATGGCCTTCAGCTTTTTTATTGTGTCCACCGGGTCGGGGGAAGAAAATACTGTATTGCCTGCTACCAGTACATCAGCGCCGGCCTGTATCAGCTCGGCTGTATTATCCAGGGTCACGCCGCCATCTATCTCTATAAGGGTAGAAGCCCCGCGCTCATTGATGATCTTTTTCAGCTCCTGTATCTTACGGAGGGTATGGGGAATGAACTTTTGTCCGCCGAAGCCGGGGTTCACGCTCATCATACATACGAGGTCAATGTCGTTGATGGTATCGGCCAGTAAGCTGACCGGTGTATGCGGATTGATAGCTACGCCAGCCTTCATGCCCAGGGACTTGATGACCTGAAGGCTGCGGTGGAGGTGGGGTGATGCTTCCAGGTGAACACTGAGGATGTCAGCGCCTGCCTTTGCAAATTCTTCGAAGTATTTCTCGGGCTCCACTATCATCAGGTGCACATCAAAAGGCTTCTTTGCCTTTTTCTTCATCTGCGAGATGATAGACATACCAAAACTGATATTGGGCACAAACCGGCCATCCATTACATCTACGTGAAACCAATCGGCTTCACTGCCATTTATCATTTCAATATCTTCCTCCAGTTTCAGGAAATTAGCGGAAAGAAGGGAAGGAGCAATAAGTGCCATATATCAATATTATTCGTAGTAAAATATGCGCAAAGGTATCTAATTTAACGGAGAGCTACTTTACATATAACAACCTTTTCCAGGCTTTGGTACATAAATAGTTCTGACCTTTCTTGGGTGTCTTTTTCTGGGTATTGTTATAGGTCAGGCGAACATTGTACAAAGTGCGGCGGTTCATTTTAAACTCGTAGAAAGGGTCATCGGCAAACTTCAGTTCGTACTCGGCGTTAGGTGCTATAAGTACAAATTCAGGATATTGATATCTTTTCACAAAAGTCAGCTCACGGAGCCGCCTGGTAGGGGTGCCGTTAAGGTCTAGTATATGATAACCGAAAAAGCCCGTATTGAGCCAAACGCTATAGTTGCAGGAATTTTTAATAGAGAATTTGTAGGCCAGGTAGGTATTCTTAGAGATAGTGTCGCTGGAGCCCACTTTTACTTTGATACAATCACAGACGTCTTCGCCTATACCAAAGCTACTAAGTGGTAGTAAGTAGCCTGCTGTAGCCAGCAGGGCTATTTTTATGATCTTATTCATCTGGTCTTCCACCCTGCATCCATCTCCAGCATAAATATGGGGTCGGGTAGCGTTGGGTCAAAATTTAAATATGCTTGTTTGTTCAGTCCCTTGGAGGTAGTCACTTCTATGCCTCCGATCTCGCGAATAGCACCCTTTTTTCCTGCCTCACCGGGCACCAGCACAAAGTCTTTCACCGGGGTAAGTTGTCCCAAGATATAGCTTTTGCGGCTAAATGTATCTTCGTCTTTCAGGACTAAGAAATCAACGGACAATTTATCCACACCTTCTCCAATCTCTGCAGTATATATGTTGTATGCCCACAGCAGATCTGTATCGCGGGCGGTGATGTACATATTCATGGTGGTATCCATAGGCACAGGTATTTGTGCCTTAGTGCTTACCACATTCAGCATTATCAGCAATAAAAGAATTATCCTGTTCACCATTCTTACTTTCCACTCACTCTTTTCTTAGCTGTTATGGCAGCCTGGTATTCGGGGTCGAACTTTAAAGTCTGTTCGTAGTCTGCAAGAGCTTCCTGTTTGTTGCCCATCATTTCGCTGCAGAGGCCACGATTATAATAGGCATCCGTATTTGCGGGGTCAATACCTACTACAATGTCAAACTGCCTGCGTGCTTTCTCCAGTGAGTCCTGATGCATTAATGCGAAACCCATGCCAAAGAATGCGTTGGCATATTCGCGGTCGCTCATGATAGCTCTTGTGTATTGTTTTTTGGCAGCTTCTATGTCTCCTTTATTGAGGTAGAAAAGGCCGGCGTTGTATATAGGTGAAACGTCGGTAGTGTCGAGCTTGTAGGCGTTTTCGTAGTAAGTGAGGGCGATCTTATCTCCCTTGGCGGAATATAAAGAGCCAAGCTGCATGATGGCATCGCGATAGGATGGCAGGGCGTTGATAGCTGTCTGGAAACTGGAGATAGCCCTGGCAGTGTCTTTGATATTCTTGTAGGCTATGCCTTTGAGTAAATAGGCTTCGGGGTTAAACGCGTCTTGCCTGAGTACGGTATTAATGGCTTCGAAAGCCTTGGCGTTATCGTTGAGGAAAATGAACATCTTGGCGATCTTCAGTTGGGCCTTGGGGTCTTTGGGATTTAGCTTTATTGCTTTTTCCAGCCATACTACTGAGCCGCTGATGTCTTTGTGCTCAAACAGGATATCGCCGATAGTGCTGTAATATTCTGACCTGGAAGAGTCGAGGCTGATGGCTTTTTTAAGGTCAATAATAGCCAGTGAGTCTTCTTTGATAGAATGGAGTACGGTACCGCGTTTGAAATACAATTCTGCGCTGCCGGGTTTTTCCTTTATCTGTGCATTCAGTTCTGATACGAGCGGATGGTCTATAACAGGCGAACTGTCTTCGGTCTTGTTCCCGTTTTTACAGGAGAAGAAGAATAATGCGCTAAGCAGCAGGGGTAAACATTTTAAGACAAGGCATTTCATGGCGCAAATTTAATTGAAATAGGTGAAACCAAGGTATCCCCTCCGCTCTCCTAAAGTCGTTCTATTGGTTAGATTTAAGCTGAAAGCTTAAACCAGTGTTGGGCTGATGCGCGTATGACCTGTGCGTTGTTGCGCGTGGGGGCTTTTTTTCATAAAAGTGGCCCTTTTGTGCAAAATCCGGGCTCACGGGTGTATTTGCGACAAAAAATATTTCATTTTCCCCATCTTTCGACTGTTTTTTCGTGAAGAAATTCTCTCTACGTTTGATACACCTACCCTGACTTCAATAGTCAAGTACCATTTATTCTATCAGCGTATTTTTTTCTAACAATAAAACCACACAATTATGAAAAGACTATTGAGAGTTTTGTTCTTATGCCTGTTGATGTTCGAGGTTTCTCAAATTTATGCGCAACCTGCCCTTCCTAATTACGGGGGAGGCCAGCATCCCAGTGTAGCTGTAAAGAGCAAGAATAATTATGCTTCTCCGGCATATATTGAAAGCTTAAATGATGACCCGGACGGCTGTTATCCTGACTTTGCTTTTATGACATACACTGATGATACCGTCATAATTGATGCAGGATATCACAACTACTACGAGCCCTACAATCCGCAATGGTATTATTATGTTTATAACATAACTACTATCGGCGATACGCAATACGTTAACACGCCGAGTAATACTTTTTATACAGGCTCCGATTCGGATCTGATACTTAGCAACTTCCCTCCCGGAGTGTATATGATAAGGTTTGGTGCTCTGGTGCTCTCAGGTTACAGAAATTTTGATGTAAGGTTGACTGTAGTAAAGAAAATAAGGAATGTATGGCTGGAAGTACCTACAGCTTGTGCAAATGATGCACCAACGGACAACAAATTCAAATTCAAAATCAAAACTGACCCACCCCTGAGTGACTCGTTAATATTTCATGTTACTATGGATAAAGATGGTACTTTCCAACCCTTGCCATGCAACCCATTAGAATGCTATTCGATAAAGCAAGTTTGCAGTGTTGGTACCTATCCGTTAAACGCGACCGTTTCCAGAGACGGGCTACATGAAAATTTCTACGGGCTAGATAGCTTAACCTATTATAGTAGCAAATGGCCCAATAGTTACCCGGGAGGTGGAGACTCAGTCGAAGATTACTATGTAAAGTATCAGGAAGACCCTTTCATTGGTTATGGCTTAACTGATCTTTTGCTAGATACAGCTCAAGACTATGTAGACCTCTTTTGGTCTAATGGTATAGATACTTTTATCCGCCATATACCTATCGTTGTGCCGGGCAGCACCTACCACCTGGACAACTACACTGTGTGGGGTACTCAAACCTGGACACCCACCAGTAATCCCGTAGTAGCTATGCAGGGTGGCGGAAGTGTAACAGACATATACATTAAGGGCGACTTTATAGTAGAGAACTGGGCACAACTCACTCTCTCTAATATCACACTTCATTTCGGGCCGGAAGGGCGGATGATCATTAAAAACGGTATTCAAGGTTCGGATTATGGAGGGTATGTCTATATGGCGAACTCCAAACTTACATCTGCGTCAGCTTGTGGTGATAATACCAAATGGCTGGGTGTAGAAGTATGGGGGCTTGCCACTAATCAACAAGCGACAAGTCCTGCTCCCGGCTTTCAAGGTTACCTGTATATGTCGGGGAGTACTATAGAAAATGCGAGAACAGGTGTACTGCTGGGCAGATCGGATGACAGGAAAAACATTTATACCGGTGGGGTCATCAGGGCGATGTACTCTAAATTCTATGATAATTATACAGCTATCAAATTCAACAAATATTATTATCCGAGTTTTACCTCTCCATATATACAACCCAACCACTCACTTATCCAAAGTTGTACATTCAAACGCAATTCAGGTATGGGTAGTGGTTACCACGATTTTATAGTGGAAGGTGGAATAGCCTCGCTGAATGTAAACGCTTCCCTGTTCGAAGATATAGACCAGCACAGAACAATGGTGGGTATCTCCTCCCTTAACAGCGGGCTGAAATCTATAGCTAATACGTTTAAGGGATTAAGGTTGGGTGTATATTCTTCCGGCGTTACTACTTCCGTGATGGGGCTACAGGTAATAGGCAATACCTTTGAGAACAGCCTGGTGGGAACCGTAGTCACTTCGCTATTGGCGCCACAGGTAGTTACCAGCACTTTTAAAGTGCCCGCTGCACCTTCACTACAGACAACAGTGGCATATTCGGGCCTGGTGCTTTCCGGCAGCACGGGCTACGAGGTACGCGATAACAACTTTGATACCTACACTGGTGTGAACCAATTTAACACAGGCATACTGGTGCAAAGCAGTGGCAGCACAAATAATAAAATTAATGAGAATAGCTTTGATGACCTTGGTGTAGGGGTATTGTCCAATTACATGAACACGAATGGAGACCTCGATACATTTACTACTAAGGGTTTACAACTGCTTTGTAATGATATCTGGAATTGTAAGCGATACATGGCTGCCAGGGGTACGGATAATACCCAGCACGGCGTGAGGATAACACAGGGAATTCCGTTTGTGTCTATGTCTTCTGCTGGAATGGTTGCGGATAATACCGTGCAATATGCAGGGGCAACCATTGCCTTATACAATCCCACAAATGAAGTGAATGAACTGCGATATTATTGGAAAAATGGCGCATACAAAAAGCCTATCGGACTTTATGGAAGCGTGATACTCAGGAAACAAGATAATGCTCCTGGATCCTGCCCCGGTTCACTTCCTCCATATGTAGGGCCTCCCGTTATCGCACCTCCCTACGAAATACTGGCGGGTTTGATGCAGGACAGCACGGGCGGCATGCAACTGGATACCCTGACCTACTACCTGGAAGCAATTGACGACCAATACGCCGACCTTGCACTGGCTGATCTGCAGCTAAATGCCGGCACAATCATCAGGGCTAACAAGACATATGACGACATAGCGGCAACATATAGTATGAATACTGAAGAAGATGAGGAGTTTACCGTATGGGGACGAAAACTGATGAACCTGCGCATAGCAATGATGGCTGACACACTTGAGCTGACAGAACTGGACAGCAATCGTGTAGATACCCTGGAACTGGTAGCCGCCAATGCCAAAATGTGGGCACGAGACAGGGCGCAGGCCTGGCTGACGCTCTATGACGGCAGGACATTTGAGAATGAAATGCTGTATCCTGATACATCCATAACAGTAGAACCCGATAGCTCAGACTTAGACACAAGCGGTGGGGCACGCTATGCACATGAAAATACCGCACCGGCCCCGCTCAACCTAAAGAAAAATGAGGCAAATTACCTGTACCCCAACCCGGTACATGACGTGCTGAATATCGTCTATAGAGGTAGCGATGCTGTGCTGATATTGACAGACGTAACGGGAAGGATGATATTGCAGCAGGAACTGAAGGCCGGAGATAACAAAGTGCGGGTGGAAAAACTACCGGCAGGTATCTATCTCTACAGGCTAACAGAGAGTGGGCAGGACGTGATGAGGGGTAAAATACTGAAAGATTAGTGCTAATTTTATATAATAGATGAAAAACCTGTTATTTATACTGATGCTGCTTGTAGGAGTGAACAACTCCTACGGGCAGCATTATTTTAATAAGGTAGATGGGGTGCATTCCTTTGAAGGATATTTTACCTCTGTTATAGAACGGAATGGAAAATATTACTGTACCGGAACAAGCGTTGACAGCATTAATGACCTTGGCAATAATTCTTATGTATACATGCCCGGTGTAAGATTTACTGTTTTTGACAGCATGGGAATTAAGATCAGGGATACATTCTACCAACACCCTATCAGGGAAACTGATTGTTGGCACAACAATATGCATTCATTACCCAATGGTGATTTTGTGCTTATTGCTACTTCGGTAACGCAAGATTCTATCGTATTTTTAAACTTCTCGTGGGTAATGCGATTTGACAGCACAGGAACATTACTTGCAGTAACAGAAATACCCAAACCATTTTGTACTGACAACGAATATTACTCATTAAAAAGTCTGGCACCTACAGGCACCGGCGAATGGATAGCATTGGGAAATGTCTGGTGTGGAATTCAGGCAGACCCCGTATTAACAAAGCTGGATAGTAATTTTAATGTGATCTGGAATAAACACTTTCCTATTACATACAATAACTATGTAAGCAAGGTGGTTGTTTTAGACAACGGAGACTACCTGCTCGGATCTAGCCGCACAAACAATGGGTTGCAAGGAAACAATTTTTTCTATAATGCGATGGTCATCCGTACCGATACCTCCGGCACCCAACAATGGTGGTGGTGGAGTGACCAGGATACCCTTATCTGCGGAGCTGACGACATAAAGGAAACACAGGACGGGGGATATGTGTATATAGGGCTGGGTGGTGGAATAGAAGTGCCTATCAATGTGTCGAGTTCAGAAACGGAGTTCAGTTGCTGGATAGAAAAGATAGACCCATCGGGAAATGTAGTCTGGAATAAATTCCTGTCGCCCCATAGAGGTAGTCCAAGCAACCTGCTGGAACTGGAAGATGGGAGCCTTGTAATAGGTGGAACTGTATATAGTGGCTTTGAT
>DLHG01000001.1 GCA_002483105.1 Bacteroidetes bacterium UBA7674 | reverse complement strand
CGGAGTGATCACCTCTGTAGAGCCTGTGTAGTTGCCCGGAGCAGTTCCGGTTCCATGATACTGAGTGATCTTGATCACGCCGTTATCAACACCACCTGTAGGCATCAGCAGATATCCCGGAGCCTGGGCAGCATTGAAAGCATCAAACTCTGACTGTAAAGCATACAGTGTAACAGTGCCTGTAGCAGTAGCAGGGTTAGTAGTTGGTTCTATATCAAAGTGACGCTGCAGGTAAGATTGTCCGAAGTAATTGCTTACTGTAGGATCAATTGTCACACTGAAGTTGGCATTACCTGAAACAGGAGCTACACCAGAAGGAACAATAGTAGCTATCAGGTCGCAATCAGTATTTAGTGCATCCGTTGTACCGTTAATATTGACGATGTTGCTTTCAGTAGTGCCTGATGCGCCTGCCAGAGTATTGGTAGGTGCAACGATCACTACATCAAAATCACAAGTACCTGTATTTCCTGCAGCATCAGTAGCTGTGTACACTACGTTTGTAGTACCCACATTGAAAGTCTGACCGCTGGCATCAGTAGCGCCTGAAAGTGTAGTAGCACCTGTAGTAGCAAAAGCAATAGAAGCTACGCCGCAATTATCAGCAGAAGTACCCGGAGCAATATTGTTGACCAACGGAACGCAAGTGCTGACATCCGTAGGGCAAAGTATGGTAGGGTCTTCATTGTCTGTAACAGTGATGTTGAAGCTGCAAGTACCGATGAGTCCCGCATTATCAACTACCTGGTAAGAAATAGTGCTTGTGCCTGTAGGATAGAAGTCACCACTAAGTCCGCCACCAACATAAGAAGTAGCAGCGCCCGGGCAGTTGTCAGTACCCACCGGAGTGGTATAAGTAACAATTGCACCGCAAACACCGGCATCGGTGTTGGCAAAAATCGTGGTAGGGCAGACGATGGTTGGTTGTTCATTGTCTACCACAGTTACCGTGAAAGAACAAGGAGTTGCATGTCCTGCTGCATCGGTGGCAGTATAAATGTTAGTAGTGGTACCTATTGGGAAAGTAGCGCCACTAGCCAAACCTGAATTCTGTACCGTAGTAGTGCCCGGGCAGTTGTCAACGCCAACAGGAGCTGTATAGTTTACTACCGCGCCGCAAGTACCCGGAGTGTTGTTCACTGTGATGTTAGCGGGGCAGTTGAGTGTAGGGAATTCATTATCAGTAACTGTAACAGTGAAAGAGCATGTAGTGGTGTTAGTGCCATCGGTTACAGAATAAGTATTAGTAGTGGTACCTATAGGGAATGTAGCACCGCTGGGAAGGCCTGCAGTTTGTGTAGTGGTAAGGGAAGTTGGTATCGTAATGATAACAGAGCCGTGACCGGTGTTGATACCGGCTGTATTGGTTTGATTAGTGCCCGCATTATACGATGCACCGCCACCGCCGACACCGGCCGAAGAGTTTCCACCTGAACCGCCACCTGAGTAGCCACCGCCACCGCCACCAACTACATAGCTGGAACCGGAACCGCCGCCACCGAATCCGCCACGGGCGGGAGAATTAGTAGGTGCTCCTGCACCACCGTTAACGAAGGCAAAGCCACCTGTTCCGCTGGTCCAGCCTTGCGCGCCATCGGTTAGCAAGCCGCCACCTGCACCGGACTGAAATCCCACAGTGCCAATGCTCCCGCCAGACCCTGCAGAGCCACCCAGACCGCCGCCTGCAGCACCTGTGCCACCGGTTGTGCTGATATTGCCATGTTTTTCGGGAGAATCTGTGGTAGACGCACTGCCGCCACCGCCGCCTGCAACAATTAAAGGAGTATTAGTGATTGTGGTTACGAAAGTGCCACCACCACCACCGTTTCCGGATCCAGTAGTGAGAGAAGGTTGTTCACCAACAAGTATTTTTAGTACCTGTCCTGGTGTTACTGTAAAAGTTCCTGTCAAGACTGCTCCAAGACCTGAAGGAATTGTGGAGCTTGTACTATTTCCACCACGTGCGCCACGCGCCTCGATAGTTACAGAAGTTACCCCTGCAGGTACTGTCCAGTTAACGATAGCACCTGTATAGTTGAAAGTAACAGTACTGGAACAAGTAGTAGTGCCTACTGGTGGCGTGTAATTCACCACTGCACCGCAGCTGCCCGGAGTATTGTTTACGTTGATATTTGCCGGACAATTGATGGAGACACATTGCGCGCTCGCCTGGATACCGGAGCCCAATACCAAAAGCGGTATGAGCATTTTTTGTAGTAGCCTGTTTTTCATAAGATATGTTTGGTTATTAAATGCAAAAATAATGTTAATGAGTTGATATATTCAGAGAATTTTTGTATTAATAATAAGTTAATGGACATCTAACACTGCAACCGCATATAAGGTTGGATAACAAGCAGTACCTTTATGGTTTCGAAGGATAAAGAACATATGCTGCATAAAACGAAGATCATTGCAACTGTAGGCCCTGCCTGCAATACTTATGAAAAATTACTGGCGCTGGTAGAAGAAGGAGTGAATGTGTTCCGGTTGAATTTCTCCCATGGCACACACGAACAACACAAAGAGGTAATTGCGCATATCCGTAAGATAAACGATAGCTTTCCATTTAATATCGCCATACTAGCCGACCTGCAAGGGCCGAAGTTGCGAGTAGGTGATATAGCCAATGGTTCATTGCAACTGGATAAGGGAGATCATTTCTACTTTACCAATGAGAAGCAGGTTGGTACCAAGGAAGGGGTGTATATATCGTATCCTGACTTTGCCCGTGATGTGAAGGTGGGTGAAAAGATACTGATAGATGATGGCAAGATAGAGGTGCTGATAACGGAGATAACACCTGATAAAAAAGTGCAGGTACAAGTGCTGAACTCAGGGGCTTTGTTGCCACGGAAGGGTGTGAACCTGCCTGATACAAAAATATCATTGCCGTCGCTCACAGAGAAGGACCTGGCCGACCTGGACTTTATTATAGAGCAACATATTGACTGGGTGGCGTTGTCGTTTGTACGCCGTCCGGAAGATGTGCATAATCTGCGCAACATATTAAAAGGCAAAGGACACAGCGCGAAGATCATTTCTAAGATAGAAAAACCTGAAGCGCTGGAACATCTGCGTGAGATAATACTAGCGTCGGATGCCGTGATGGTGGCGCGTGGAGACTTGGGTGTGGAACTGCCGCTGGAACAAATACCGATGATACAAAAGAACATCATTCGTAAATGCATACACAGGGCGAAGCCCGTAATTATCGCCACGCAAATGATGGAGAGTATGCTGGACCGTACCCGTCCTAACCGTAGCGAGATAACAGACGTAGCCAATGCCGTGCTGGAAGGCGCTGATGCAGTAATGCTGAGCGCGGAGACCGCAACAGGTATGTATCCTGAGCTGGTGATAAAAACGATGGTCAGCATCATTAATGAAGTGGAAAAGGAAGAAATAGTTTATAACCGTAACCTGATACCGCAGGCACACTCACCATCTTTCCTGAGTGATGCGCTTTGCTACAATGCCTGCGAGATAGCGAAGGATGTAAAAGCGCATGCACTGATAGGTATGACACAGTCGGGGTACACAGGCTTTATGCTTTCGAGCTTCAGGCCGCGATCGCCACTGTATGTGTTTACCAAAACACAATCGCTGGTGAACCAACTGAGCCTGAGCTGGGGCGTAACAGCTTTCTACTACGACAAAGAAGAAAGCATGGACCAGATAATAAACGACCAGATAGAATTCCTCAAAGAAAAAAAACTTGTGGGCGAGGGAGACATAGTGGTGAACACCGGCAGCACACCGATACAGGAACACTTACCGACCAATATGCTGAAGGTGAGCAAAGTGAAGTAAAACCGACTGGAATAGTTTTCGTATATATGAGAGGGAGATAAAACTCCCTCTTTTTTATGAAGCATATCTTACTCTCGCTATGTTGTTGCCTATTTGCACAAATTACTTTTGCGCAGGGCTATCTTGATAAAGACACAGTAAAAAACCTCAATAACTTACGTCTGCAAACTAACAAGCGGGGTATGACAATACTCTCCACGTGGGGTACTGTGAATACTGTGGCGGGTGGTGTTGGCTACTTTACCGCAAACACGCAGGAATGGAAAGCCTTCCATAGTATGAATGCGATATGGGGTATCACTAATTTAGGACTTGGACTGATGGGGCGCTATGGCGTAAAGCGTGAATTGGCAGCCGACTACAGTTGCGGTGAGTTATTACACAGGTATGAGGCTGATAAGCGCCTGTTCCTCATCAATGGCGGGCTGGATTTTCTATATATAGGTACAGGGGTATTTCTGAAAGAACAAGCAAAGACCAGAACCAATCCTGCAACGTGGAATGGGTTTGGAAATTCTATATTGATACAGGGTATCTTTCTACTTGGTTTTGATGCAACGATGTATTTCAGTCATCAAAGCAAGGATAAGAGATGGTATAAGTTATTGAATGGCCTTTGTGTGACCGGGAATGGCGTGGGCTTTAATTATACTTTTTAGCAGCTATTGCAACAGCATATTATCTATCAACCGTACCTCGCCAATTTTTGCAGCTATTAGGGCAACCATCTTTTGGCCGTCCTTGTAGTTGTCGGCAACGACTAGCGTGTCGGCGTCAGCTATTTCTACATAGTCGGGGGTGAGGCCCTTGTATTGCATTAGTTCGATACACTCTTTCTTTACCACCTCAAAGTCTGCATGGCCTCTTTTGGTTTGAATGGAGACCAGGCACTGGTATATAATGCCTGCTAAAGCCCTTTGGGGCTCTGTGAGGCGGCGATTGCGGGAACTCATGGCCAGTCCGTCATCTTCACGGGTAGTAGGGCATACTACCATCTGAATGCTTGTGCGGTTATCCAGTTCCAGCATCTTGCGGATGACCATGCATTGCTGGTAGTCCTTCTGGCCCATAAAGAGCTTATCGGGTTGCACGGCATCCAGCAGCTTGGCTACTATCTGCACTACGCCCAGGAAATGGCCGGGACGGTGGGCTGCTTCTAGTATAGTATCGAGGTAACCTAAGTCGTAGTTGGACACTTCTTCAGTGCCATCAGGGTACATTTCGGCCACATTGGGCAGAAAAAGGACATCGCAGCCTGCGGAGATCAGCAGTTTTATGTCCTCGTCTATGGTAGTCGGGTACTTTTCGAAGTCTTTTTTGTCGTTGAACTGGGTGGGATTGACAAAAATGCTGCAAACTGTATAAGTTCTCTGCGTCCTTGCCGTTTCCAGTAAAGAGATGTGCCCTTTATGGAGCGCACCCATGGTGGGCACGAAGCCTATGGCCTTCCCCTGCGCCTTCTGCTGTGCTATATAAGCCTGTAAATCAGCTATTTTCTTGAGTATGACCATGTAAAATGCCCTTAAGGCTGCAAAGTAAAAGTTTGGATTGCAAAAAAATCGTAATTTTGCAGACAATTTCCAGTATCACTATTACATTTTTCTAGTTATAATCTAATAATACCGCATGTCTGTAGATAAAAAACGTGTCCTGATTATTGCCAACGAACTTTCGCCCTACCTCGAATATTCTGATTTTGCACAGATACTCAACAAGTTAGCCATAAAGACTTTTGACTCGGGTTTGGAAGTACGTGTAATTATGCCCCGTTTTGGTACTATTAACGAACGCCGCCACCGCCTGCATGAGGTTGTGCGCCTTTCCGGTATCAATATAATAATAGACAAAGACGACTATCCGCTCATCATAAAAGTAGCTTCTCTTCCTAATGCACGCCTGCAGGTGTACTTTATGGATAATGACGATTACTTCAAACGGAAGACTGCCTTCAGGGATGATGAAGATAAACTGTTTGACGACAGCGCGGAACGTATGATATTTTTCTGCAAGAGCGCGCTGGAGACCGTTAAGAAATTCGGCTGGCCTCCCCACGTGATACATTGTCACGGCTGGATGACCTCGCTGTTGCCATTGTACCTGAAGACCGCTTATAAGAAAGAACCTGTATTTGCCTATTCTAAAGTTATCTATACCGCACAAGGCGACCAGTTCAGCGATACACTTCCGGATTCTTTCATCAAGAAAGCTATAGTGAATGCTGATGTAAAGGAAAAAGACTTTGACGCGTATAAAGACGGCACAAATCTTGCGCTGACAATAGGAGCCTCTAAGTATGCCGATGTGGTGATACAAGGAGAACCTAACTTGCCCAAAGCATTGCTGGACGAAATAAAGCCAAGCAGGTATAAGAAAGTAATAAAGTATGAAGAGAGCTGGAAGGAAGATGTAACGCCTCTGCTGGAGCTGTATAAAAGCTTAACAGATTCTTAGTTTATCTTTTCGCACCTTCATCATAAATCTTGAATTGTTTTGACAAAGCATACCCTTAGCCGTATAGCGGCCATGTTTATAGCATTTGTGGCCTTGTTCTCATATACAGGTTGCAAAGAGAGTTCCATTATTAATACCAACATTACCCCTGCGGGCGATAGCCTGATAATAGAAGGTACGCCGGTGTCTGTAACTGCTAAAACGGTTTACGACAGGTTCAATACCAGCCTCACTTTTGACGGAATTGCGGTAGTGCATGGTGTGGGTGTTATCAGCCAAGACCCTGAAGTAGGTAAAACAGAGGCGAGCATATATTTCCAGGTAGTGCCGCAGCAAAGCGCGGGCTACATACTTCCGGCTGAGGATCTTATAGACTCAGTGAGATTGGTAATGCCTTATATCGGGTTCACTTATGGTGATACGGCTAATGCAGTGAGCAATACATATACTGCTTACTATGTAACGGATGATAACAAGTTAGTGCATGGGGCTACCTACTATAACGACGACTTTAGAAACTATGACGCTACACCGTTGGGTTCCGCTACTATCAATAATAGTACCTTCAGAGACTCTATGAGTGTAGAAGGTAAAAACGCCATGCCACACCTGCGTATCCCGTTGGATAAAACCACTATAGTCAACAGGCTGAAGAGCGCCAACTATGGAAGCTACGTTGACTTCCTGGGTTCGTTCAAAGGCCTCTACGTAACTGCTACCAATAATAACAATAATAACACTATTCCATATTTTCGCTTGTCGGACGATGGCGCGGGTACTAACTGGTCTAAAGCAGGGATAGTGGTTTACTATCATAATGCTGACAGCCCGACAGTTATGAGGTCGAATGTATTTGGTTTTGACCAGGATAACTGCGCGCACTTCAACAGGGTAGTGCAAGACATTAGCGGGTCGAAAGCAGCTAGTGCAGACACTGCCAACTATATTTTCTTCCAGAGCCGTCCCGGTCTATCAATAGAGATCAGTACGAAAGATGTGAAGATGCTGGAGAACAGAGTAGTGAACAAGGCGGAGATCGTTATTACTGAAGTTGAATCTATCGATGCCAATAAATATTTTGCACCGGAGTATCTATATCCATACCTGATGAGTAAAACTGCCGCAGGACTTGATACATTGATACCGATAGCGGACGCAACCTTTACTTCTTCAGGTGGTACAGAGGTGAGCGGGCTGAACTTCATAAGCGGAGCCTTCAAAAAAGTAACGATAGACGGAAAAGAGTATAGGCAATATACAGTTAACGTACCACGTGAATTCCAGAAAGCCCTTGTTGAAAAGAGAGAAATGACCCTGCACATAACAGGTGTTAGCAGTGGTTATATAGGAGCATACAGGTTAAGGGCCGGTAAAAACGCCTCGAACCCTGCTTTTAATATTCGCATGAACGTAGTATATTCAAAGCTGTAATAAAATTCACAACATATGTGTGGTATAGTTGGCTACATCGGGACAAGAGAGGCTTTCCCCATCCTTATTAAAGGATTGAAGAGATTGGAGTACAGAGGTTATGACAGTGCGGGAGTAGCACTGCTGAATGGCAGCCTCAGTGTTTATAAAAAAGCAGGTAAAGTAAGTGAGCTGGAAGCGTATACAGACGGTAAAGAGCTTACTGCAACTATAGGTATAGGGCACACCCGCTGGGCTACCCATGGTGAGCCTAATGATTCAAACGCACACCCGCATCTTTCACAGTCGGGCAACCTGGCGATCATACACAATGGCATCATAGAAAACTATGCTTCGGTAAAAGAAGAGCTGACAAAACGTGGTTATACTTTTCAGTCGGACACTGATACGGAAGTGTTGGTGAACCTGATAGAAGAAGTACGCAAAACGGAAAAGTCTTCACTGGAAGATGCCGTACGTATAGCGCTGAACGAAGTCGTAGGTGCCTACGCGATAGTAGTGCTGGATAAAAATGATCCTAACCAGATAGTAGCTGCCCGTAAAGGAAGCCCGCTGGTAATAGGCATAGGAGAAGGTGAATTCTTTATAGCCTCCGACGCTACCCCGATTATAGAATATACCAAGAACGTAATATACCTGGAAGAACAGGAGTATGCTGTGATCAATCGTGACGGCAGCTACATGATAAAAACCCTGGGTAATGTGGAGAAGTCTCCTAATATTCAGAAGCTGGAAATGTCTATTGAAGCGATAGAGAAAGGTGGCTTTGAGCACTTCATGCTGAAAGAGATATATGAGCAACCTAAAGTGCTTGCAGACTCTTTCCGTGGAAGGATGAGCGCGCTGCAAGGCTGGATAAAACTGGGTGGCTTAAGTGAATACGAAAATAAAATAGACAACGCCAAGCGCTTTGTGATCACCGCCTGCGGTACCTCGTGGCACTCAGGCCTGATAGGTGAATACCTGATAGAAGACCTGGCACGTGTGCCTGTGGAAGTGGAATATGCTTCAGAGTTCCGTTATCGTAACCCGATCATTAACGAAAGTGATGTGGTGATCGCCATTTCTCAATCGGGAGAGACCGCAGATACACTGGCAGCTATCGAGCTGGCTAAAGAACGCCAGGCTATGATATTCGGTATTTGTAATGTTATAGGCTCGTCTATCGCCCGTACTACCCATGCCGGTGCTTATACCCATGCCGGCCCTGAGATAGGTGTTGCATCAACTAAAGCATTTTCTACACAGATATCCATACTTACCCTGATAGCATTGCAGATAGCGATGCAGAAGGGCACAATAGCACAGTCTCAACTGCGTGCTTATCTATATGAACTGGAAAGTATTCCGAAGAAAATAGAAGAAGCACTGCAACTGGATAGCCAGATAAAGGAAATAGCATATCAGTTTAAAGATGCTACCAACTTCCTGTACCTCGGCCGTGGATATAACTTCCCTGTGGCACTGGAAGGTGCACTGAAGCTGAAAGAAATATCATACATACACGCAGAAGGGTATCCTGCTGCGGAAATGAAACACGGTCCGATAGCCCTGATAGATAAGGACATGCCGGTGGTGTTCCTTGCTACCAATAAGAGTGCTTATGAAAAGATCGTTTCTAACATACAAGAGGTGAAAGCGCGTAAAGGCCGCATCATAGCTGTAGTGAACAAAGGAGATAAGATCATTTCTGAACTGGCAGACCACGTGATAGAAGTACCGGAAACAGAGGAGATACTCTCGCCGCTGGTAACCATCGTTCCATTGCAACTGCTGGCCTATCATATAGCTATTTTCCGTGGCTGCAATGTGGATCAGCCGAGAAATCTTGCTAAATCGGTAACGGTAGAATAAAGTTTTAATTAATAATATATAATATCGGTTCCCATGCATTTGGGGGCCGATTTTTCGTTTATCCCCATATCAGGGAAAAGCCATTGCACTAAAAATTGAATATTTAGCCTACATAAGCTAAATTGCAGCCCAGTCATAATTACACACTTAAATTTTTAATACTCAATGCCATATTTATTTACGTCAGAGTCTGTATCAGAAGGACATCCTGATAAAGTAGCAGACCAGATATCCGATGCGTTAGTAGATAACTTTCTTGCGTGGGACCCTCAAGCAAAAATCGCTTGCGAAACATTAGTGACTACAGGCCAGGTAGTATTGGCAGGTGAAGTAAAATGTAACACATACATAGACGCCCAATCAATAGCTCGTGATGTAATAGCTAAAATAGGCTATACCAAAAGTGAGTATATGTTTGAAGCCAAATCATGTGGTGTACTTTCAGCGATACATGAACAATCACCTGACATTAATCAAGGTGTTGAACGTAAGAAAAAAGAAGACCAGGGTGCAGGTGACCAGGGTATGATGTTTGGTTATGCAACCAATGAAACGTCTAACTACATGCCGTTGGCGCTGGATATGGCACATGCACTGCTTCGTGAACTTTCTGCTATTCGTCGTGAGGGTAAACAAATGAAATACCTTCGCCCTGATGCTAAGAGCCAGGTAACTCTTGAGTATAGCGATGATAACAAACCAACGCGCATAGATACTATTGTTATCTCTACACAACATGACGATTTTGATGAAGAGAAAAAGATGCTGGAAAAGATCACTAAAGATGTGAAGTCTATCCTGATCCCTCGTATCATCAAGTTATATCCTGAATACAAAGACTTCTTTAATAGCAAGATCAACTATCACGTAAATCCAACAGGTAAGTTCGTGATAGGCGGACCGCATGGTGATACAGGACTTACAGGCCGTAAGATCATTGTAGATACTTATGGTGGTAAAGGTGCTCATGGTGGTGGTGCATTCTCCGGTAAAGATCCTTCAAAGGTTGACCGTTCTGCAGCATATGCTACACGTCATATAGCTAAGAACCTGGTAGCTGCGGGTGTTTGTACTGAAGTATTGGTACAGGTATCTTATGCGATAGGTGTTGCTAAGCCAATGGGGGTATATGTAAATACTTATGGCACTGCTAAAGTAAACCTGAACGATGGTGCTATTGCTAAGATAGTGCAGGAAGTATTCGATATGCGCCCTTACTTCATCGAAGAGCGCCTGAAACTGCGCCAGCCGATGTACAGCGAGTGCGCAGCATACGGACACATGGGCCGCGAACCGGAGACAGTTACTAAAACGTTCAAGTCTGCAGATGGCAAGACAAAAAACATAAAGGTGGAACTGTTCACATGGGAGAAGCTGGATTATGTAGCTAAGGTGAAGAAAGCCTTCAAGCTGAAATAAGATTAATAAATCATTACTTTTTACAAAAGCCCGGTACGTAGTACCGGGCTTTTATTATTTTCAGCGTATTTCAAAATATATACACTATGAATAAGCTGCTGATAATATTTCTTGTAGTTATGGTTTCCTGTAACGTAAATGCGCAACGTAAAGAAGATGCAAAGGCGGTAAACTGGGAAACGCCGGAAATGTTCACAACAAAGAGTATATCAGTAAAGACAGACTATATTGATCTCGCCTGCGATGATTGCAAGTATGTAGAGATAAAAACAAGTGCAGGCGTACAGGAATATTTATTACAGGTAAAGGTTCATATACTATACCCGGAAAGTCAATTACTGACAAGTTCTATGGGTGCATGATTCGTTTTAATCCCGGAGATTTTGAACAATTGGTAAAAATTGAGAATGCTCAAAAGTATAAGGACGAACAACAATTACATGCATCCTTAGTAGAATTGAAAACAGTGTTTAAGCATTGTTATCATTCAGGATGGGATGCTCTTATTCCGGAAAAGGGTGATTATACTATAAATTTTCTTGGTGGTAAGTTTAAAGACTTGCTTGCGTTTTATTCAAAGGACAAGAAAGGAGTGTATGATTTCGTTGAAAAGAAAGAGCTTTAGGAGTTGCATAAAAAATCCCGTCTCGGCTAAGCCTTGACGGGATTTTTGTTGTTGCGAAGGGTAGTGTTTTAACAAACAACAGGCTCTACCCATCCACATTCTTGGTAAGTGTATTGATGTCTTTTATTACTGTATCGAGTTCTTTTGCGGCATCTTGTATTCCGGAGAGTACTCTATTCAGATCAGGGTCGGTTATGGCTTGTCTGTTGACAAACTGGCTCAGGCCGAGAATGGTAGCTACGTGACTACGAACTTTGTGCGATTGTAACCATGCTATTTCCCGCAGCTGTTTATTCTGCTGCTCTATCATGTGCTGATAGGTCTTTTCGGCGGTGATATTGCGGGAGAAACAACTAACTGCTGTAATATTATTCTCGCTGTCATAAATAGGGTTGAAACTGACTTCGGCATATGCAGTCCCATTTTCAGTTTCCTCGGTCCATATAGTTTTAAAGACTTCTCCACTAAATGCACGATCAAAATATTGTTGCCAATCGCTGAATGCTTCTGCATTAGTGTCCCCGGATTGTATCTCTTCTTCCTTTTTACCGGTTTTGGCGTGCATGGTGTCCCAAAACGGCTGATTAGCCTCAATAACTTTTAATTTTTTATCAATAGACCAGATTATGTCATCGGTGTTATTAATAATAGCACGTAAGGCTTTATCATTGTTTATGAGCTTTTCATTCAGCTGGTATTCTTCATTGATATTGAGTAAATAAACAGCCAGCCCGTCTTTTACAGGATAAACGCCGATCTGTATCCATTTTTTTGCAGCCTGGGAGAACACGGTATTATGATATGACTTACCATTCGCCATAGTTTGGGCAAAGTCATTATGCATATCCGTCCCCTTGAACATAGGGAACACGTCAAACATAGTTTTCCCGACAGCGGTTTCTTTTTTCAGACTGAATATTTCTTCAAAAGCTGCATTTACATAAGTGATGACCCAGTCCTTGTTGATAGTGTAAAAGCCATCCGAGATACTATCCAGTATATCTGTTATTTCCTTGTTGCGTTCTTTCAGGCGTTCCTTCGTTTTCACCTTTTCATCAACATTAATAGCTATTGTAATGATCGCATCAATGTTGTTGAATCTTGTTTTGTGGCTATAGATCTGCACATGCTTCACGGTGCCGTCCATGTTGACATGCCTCCATATGCCTGCATCTGTGTATTTGGTAGTGAGGGTATCTAATATTTTGTGGAATGCCTCAATGTCTTCATTGGGACGAATATCGTCCATTGTTAATTGAAGCAATTCCCGCTCGCTATACCCGTATTGCCTGATGGTGGCGATATTCACAGCAAGTATCTCATAGGTATTACTATTGAAGACGAACATGGGATTGGGACTTTCTTCAAATACCCTTTTATAATCGGCTTGAGACTTAAGCAGTTCCTGTCGTATGGCATTACGCTCGATAGCATAGTGCATGGACTTCTGAAGCAGTTCTTGTCCGAAGTTGCCTTTTATCAGGTAATCCTGCGCACCTTGCTGAATAGTTTTGTTAGCGAAGTCTTGTTCGTCTTTGCCCGTCAATACGATGATCGGTACATGAGGGAAATTAGCGATGACACGCTCAAAGGTTTGGTCATAAGTAGAGTCGGGTAGTGTAAGGTCTAATAGTATGAGTTGGAAATCATCTTCTTTTATGCTGTTTATTTCCCTGAGAGATCCGCACACAGATATATTGCCTGGTGTAAATCCAATACGTTCCAGCAATTTACTAAGCAGGAAGACGCTCTCTGTATCATCTTCAATTAGTAAAATTTTATTGTAAACCATGACCCCGTCCTCTAAAGCGATAAAAGTAGGGAATTAGAATTTTTGAAAACAGGGTCTTTCGACGGTGTTTTTTGTTAACTGTATTATCTTAACACGACCCTAACAGATGAGTCTACTTCTTGTATCTATAGCCAAAAGTTAATCCTGCGAAGAAGTTAATACCGGGAGCAGCGTTGTAATAGCGACCTCCTGCTGCATTGATGTCATTGCCCAGGCTGTACTTTTTATCCAGCAGGTTATCGCCACCCGCGAATACATCAAGTAGTACGCGTTTGATGGTTTTTCTGTAGCCTATGCGACCACCAAGTAGGGTATAGTCATTTATTTGGTCTGTATTGGCGTCATTGAGGTAAATGGGTTCGCAGTAATAATAATTCAGATTAAGATAGCCCCCGAAATTGGTATTGATATCCAGCATAGTGCTAACGGTATGTCTTGGTACGCCGGGAAGCCAGTTGCCTGAATAGTCCTGGTCTACCTGCACGAAGTTGCTGTAGGTAAACCTGTATCCTGAGAAAGCGACTGAGAGGTCTATGTTATTGAATAAAGCGCTTTTGCTATTCTTAATAATGGAATAGCGGAGAAGTATGTCTGCGCCATTTTGCTCTGTGCCTCCTGCATTTACATAATAGTCGCCGCCGGCGCTGTCCCTGCGTTGCACTATACTTTGCGATAGCCGGAATAGGAACATATTGATATCAAAAAAGAAACGATCGTTTAAGGCATAACCCCTGCAACCTACACTCAGGTTCCATCCTTGTGCGGCTTGCAAACCTAAATTAACGTTACTGCCTGTTGGGGCTAGTTCGCTTATGGAAGGAGGAGTGTATCCTTTTTCTGCAGAAACGTATAAGGACGTATTGTTTTTAAACTGGCGCATGATGGCTAATCGTGGTGCAACCTGGTTATTGAATTGTTTGCTCTGTTTGGTGTAGGTAGGTATAAAATTACTTAGGCCTACTTTTAATGTGTTGAGGCTGATGCCACCTGTTACTATCCAACGCTCATAAGTCCAGGTGAGCTGGGTAAAACCAAAAGCTAAGAAATTATTTATTTCTACATCATTAGTCATAGCACCTGGGTTGCCGAGATCATTTTTATAGGTTTTCTCAGTGACAAATTGTTGCAAGGCTTCAGCACCGGTGACCCATTGCAATGAAGATCTGCCTATTGCTGTGTTGTATTTGAAGGTAGTGCGTCCACCTACATTGGGTTGCGAACTACGTGAGTAGTTGCGCAGGGTAGGATTGATGAGTTGATTGTATGAGGCGAAAAAGGTAGTGCTGTTCTGCCATTTTTCGTTGATGCGGAATTTGTTAGTAACTCCTGTCAGGAATGCCTTTTGATAGATGGTTGCCTTGTTGTCAACCGCGCCGGGAACAGTTGTTGTGCCCGGGCGTGCGCACTTAGGATCCGCATTGTATTGTGTAAGAGTTAATCCGCCGGGTGTCTGGTAGGTTAGGTCGGTGTAGAGAAAGTGCGCGCTGAGTTGGTTTCGCTCTCCGGTTTGCACTGCCACATCATAAGATAGAATATCCTTTTTGCTGGCCGACTGTTGCCTGTACCCGTCAGACTCTGCGTGTTGGTAACGTATGGCGTGTTGTGCTTTGTTGTTGTTTATATAGAATTCTCCTGCAACGTTTTGTAAACCAAAGCTACCTGTGGTATAATGTACTATAGCGCTGTTGTCTATGTCCGCGGGGAAACTATTAATGAGTACCGCTCCACCTGTGCCTGCTCCGTATAAGCTACCTGCAGGTCCTTTGATGATCTCCAGTCCCTGTATGTTGTAAAAGCCAAGATTGTTCAGGTATGTATTGCCTCCCGCATCGGTGAAAGGGATATCGTTGTAATAAACCTTAATGTTCCTTACTCCGAAAGGAGCCTGGGCAGCGCTGCCCCTTATTCCGAAGCGGTAACTGTTGGGGGAACGCTCTTCCATTCTCACACCGGGTGTGGCGTTGACAGCGGGGAGTATGCTTGTATTACTGTATTTATTCAGGTCTTTACCGCTCACTATATTAATTGCCGCGGGAGTTTTCATCAGGGGTAAATTCTGCTCATAAGCCCTTATGGTGACAACAGATAGCGTGTCGGTCAAAAGAAGGGTTGTAACATCCTGTGCATAGGAGGACAATGGTATTATACTCAGTATCAGCAGGTAAATTTTCTTCATGTTGTGTGCGACGGCAAAAATGATGCTATTACAAAGGTGAAAAATCTATGCCATAATAAGGATGAGTTGGTACGGATTTTAAGTGTATTGGTGGTAATAATACGACATCATGAAAAAAGGACTATTCTTAGCGATAACAGGCTTGCTGTCATGCGGTTATGCTGTTGCTCAAAAAGGGGATAAGAAACTACCTGAACCATATGCTACCAAGTCGGTTCAGAACTTCAGTAAATCATTGGGCTGGAAAGATGGCAATATGCCGAAAGCCCCTGCGGGATTCAAGGTCAGCAAGTATGCTGATGGCTTCCAGAATCCGCGCTGGATGTATGTGCTGCCTAATGGAGATGTGCTGGTAGCGGAGAGCAATTCCAATATGAGTTTTGTAAAGCAGGTAGGCGCCGAAATAATAGGCGCTGCAGCTTCCCACGATACAAAGAAAAGCGCTGACAGGATAACACTGCTCAGGGATAGCGATAAAGATGGTATTCCCGAGACAAGAACTTATATACTGGAGAATCTGAATCAGCCATTTGGTATGGTACTGATAGGTGACTGGCTGTATGTGGCGAACACTGATGCTGTGGTAAAGTTTCCGTATAAAAAAGGCGATACGAAAATCACTGCTGCCCCGGTAAAGATTGCTGACCTAAACCCCGGCAAGCGCCACTGGACGAAAAGCCTGGTGACCAATGGTGACAAGTCTAAATTGTATGTGGGTGTTGGTAGTGCCAGTAATGTAGGGGAGCAAGGGCTGGAAGCAGAACTGATGCGCGCGTGTATACTCGAAATGAATCTTGATGGTAGCAAACTACGTGTATATGCCAGTGGACTGCGCAACCCCGTAGGTATGGACTGGGCACCAGGCACGAAGACACTATGGACAGCGGTGAATGAACGTGATGAACTTGGTGACGACCTGGTGCCTGACTACCTGACGAGTGTGAAAGATGGCGGCTTCTACGGCTGGCCCTATTCATACTGGGGACAGAACATTGATCCAAGAGTAAAAGAACCAAAACTTGACCTTGTGAAAAAAGCGATAGTGCCTGATGTTGATCTGGGGTCTCATACAGCATCGCTGGGATTGGAATTTTACAGGGGAAAATCATTTCCCGCTAAATATCATGGTGGGGCATTTGTAGCGCAACATGGCTCATGGAACAGGTCTACATTGTCGGGTTATAAAGTATTGTTCGTGCCATTTAAGAATGGTAAGCCCGGCAAGCCTGAAGATTTCCTGACAGGCTTTGTAGCTGATCTCGAAAAAGACGAAGTGTATGGCAGGCCAACTGGCGTTACCTTTTTGCCCGATGGTTCTATGTTGCTGACGGATGATGTGGAGAATACTATATGGAGGGTGTCTGCATCTAAATAAGTGGTACGTAGGACAGGTTAAGTATAAGCAGGATAGTGAAACAGATGATCATGCAGGTGGCGGAAATACGGTTCATCATCATGGTGTTTTCATAGTTGACATGCTTGCTGTCTTTCATTGACTTTAAGAACCAACCGGTAAAGTATATGATAACAGGGGAGAGGCAAGCTGCGAAAATGTAGAATTGTGTGAGCGTATAGTAGGTATAGAAATAGTGTAGCAGTATTATTGCTCCCGTGAAGAAGGCTAGTCCGGAAAAGATGAATGTACCCTTCACGCCAAGTTTTCTGCTGATGGTCATGTCGCCGCTTTCGGTGTCTTGCTTGTGCTGGTATATCTGGGTGAGGGGATAGGAACCGCCGATGAGTATAGAAGCAATGGCCATACATTCTATGTTGCGAGCTGTAAGCCATTCAACGGTGAACAGGTTCTCGGCTGCCATATTGGATAGCAGAAACGTATAGCCACCCTGGAAGAAAGCTACTGAAAGCCAGCCGCCATAAGTATATTTTTTGAAGCGGATGCCATGCCAGCTATATCCTTTCGAGAAGCCAACGTAACCGAGCATGAGCAGGAAATTTTGCCAACCTGTGAGTAAACAAAGCAGTAAACCTATGATGTCGAAAATGATACTGGCATAATATAGCTTCGGCGTAACAGGTGGTGGATTTTTGATACCGCCGATGCTGCCCGTATCTTTGTCCATATAGCTGTTATATATGTTGCTGCCGGGATATATGAAGATGTGCAGCGCTATAAAAACAATAATTGTGTTTGTAACGTATATTGGAGAGGCCTGGCTTAGTCCGAAGCAAAAGACGGGCAACAAGTAGTAAGAGAAGGGTAAACGTAAATGAATGCGGGTATCGCGGTCGAAGATGGTGAAAAGATTTAGTTTTTCTGCGTTCAAGGCCTGCGTTTTATATCATAAATATAGAGTAATTTAAAGGAACGAATGAACAATCCCGGAATACAGGCAATAGGAACAGCAGTACCGAAACATAAAATTTCGCAGGCACATCATGCTTCAATTATAGAAGCGGCAAATGGCATTAGCAGGGAAGAAAGGCTGGTGTTGAAAACAGTTTATGGCAGAAGCGGCATACAATACAGGTATAGTGTATTGGGTGAATTCGAGCAGAATGACAAAGCTGAGCATTTATTATTTCATCCCTCAGGCGATTTTCCGGAAACACCTGTATCGGAGCGAATGAACATTTACGAGGAGCATGCTGCGGATGTATGTGGTGAGGCTGTAAATGATTGCCTGGCACAATTGCCTTCATTAGAAAAGAAAGAAATAACTCATCTCATCACCTTCAGTTGCACGGGTATGTACGCGCCGGGGCTGGATATACAATTGGTAGAGCGCCTCGGCCTCGAAAGGAATGTAGAGCGTACCTGTATCAACTTTATGGGTTGCTATGCCGCCATCAATGCGATGAAGTCGGCATATTATATAGCCAAGGCAGAGCCTGACGCGGTGGTGTTGATAGCGGGTGTGGAACTATGCTCACTGCACTACCGTAAGAGCAATGATCCGTTCCAGGTGGTAGCTAATGCAATATTTGGTGATGGCGCTGCGGCAGCAATAATATCTGCTAAGCAATTGAATAAAGACACGGTTACGCTTGGGTTGAGCACGTTTTACTCTGAGTTCGAGCAGTCGGCGAGTAATGATATGGTATGGCGTATAGGTGATTTTGGTTTCGACCTGAGGCTGACACCCGAAGTGCCGAATGTGGTGAAAGGAAATATCCGTGGACTGGTGGATAGCCTGCTGGAAAAGGCAAAGCTATCTCAAGCCGATATAGATGAATATGCGATTCACCCCGGTGGTATCAAGATACTGGAAGCCTGCCAGGAATCGCTGGGCATCAGTAAAGAAGATAATGCAATATCGTACTCTATACTTCGTGAATATGGTAATATGTCGTCCGTTACGGTGATGTTCGTATTGAGAGAGTATTTAAAAACACTTACAGAAGCCGATAAAGGAAAGAAGATACTTTCCTGCGCGTTTGGCCCCGGCATCACTATGGAGGCGATGATATTAGAGGTAGCATAAAATTTGCCCATGCCTGACTTTTCTCAACGTAGCACATTATTGGAGATAATGGACGAGCCGGATATCCCGCGCGAGGACATTCGTATAGCGCTGCGGGAAATTGAGGCGATCAATATAAGACTGGGTGGATATGATGTGGTAACATCGGCGCTGGATGAGCTTGAACTGAAAGAAGAACCCATTACTATATTGGATGTGGGTTGCGGTGGTGGAGATATGCTGCGCAAAATATCTGAGTGGGCGAAGAGGAAAAATAAAACAGTTCAACTAACAGGCATCGACCTGAATCCTGACATCATAGAGTTCGCAGAAGAAAGATCTGTTGGGTATAAGGACATCACCTACAAGATCTTAAATGTATTCGACGACGCACTGATGAGTGAGCGTGCGGATATCACGACCGCAAGCCTTTTTTGTCACCACTTTGAGAAAGAAGCTTTGGTACAAATATTGCAGCGAATGCATACACTGGCAAAGAAGGCGGTGGTAATTAACGACCTGCACCGGCATTGGTTCGCCTACTATGCTATCAGTGTGCTGACTGCTGTGTTTGCGAAAGCGAGATTGGTGCGGTATGATGCAAGGCTTTCGGTAGCGCGGGCATTTACCCGAAAGGATTGGGAGGAGACATTGACGGCAGCAGGAATAAAAAATTATACACTCAAATGGCGCTGGGCATGGCGCTGGCAACTGGTGATAAAGATTGAGCAATAACGACACCATATACGACGTGATAGTAATAGGTGGTGGCCTGGCAGGCCTCACCTCAACTATTGAGCTTGCCCGATCCGGAAGAAAGGTCTTGCTGATAGAGAAGAAAGAATATCCTTATCATAAAGTCTGTGGCGAGTATATTAGCAATGAAGTCTTACCATATTTACGTTCATTAGGTTTTGACCCCATAGCTTTTGGGGCTGCTGACATAAAGCGTCTGCGCCTTTCTACTCCTCACGGAAAGAATATTTACACGAATCTCGACATGGGCGGCTTTGGTATCAGCAGGTACACGATAGATAATGAGTTGTATAAACTGGCCGTTTCAAAAGGCGCCGAGGTCTTGATGAATACAAGGGTGACAGATGTAACATTTGCCGATAATCAATTCACTGTTACCACCAATGATGCAACTTATACCTCAAAGTTGGTAATAGGCAGCTATGGCAAGCGTGATACACTGGACAAAAAACTGGACAGGGAGTTTATACAACAACACACGGGCTATACAGGTGTGAAGTACCACATTAAAATAGATTACCCGCACGACGAGATAGGACTGGATAATTTCAAAGACGGTTATTGCGGTATCTCAAGAGTAGAAGGGGATACATACAATCTCTGCTATCTCAGCTACCGCGCGCCAAAGGATGAATTCAGAAATATTGCCGAGCTGGAAGAAAAGGTTTTGTTCAAAAATCCGGTACTGAAAGATATTTTCCAACGGGCGACTTTTCTGTGGGATGCACCACTGGTGATAACACAGGTTTCCTTTGAGCCCAAGCAATTGATAGAGAATCACATAATGATGTGCGGCGATGCAGCAGGGCTGATAACACCCCTTTGCGGAAACGGCATGAGCATGGCAATAGGTGCAGCCAAGCTACTCACAGGACTGATAGAAGAAAGCGAGATACTCGACCGCAGCAACATCACCGCCACCGACAGGCAGCAACTCGAAGACTGCTACACCAAACTCTGGAACAAACAATTCAAGACCCGCCTGTACTGGGGCAGAAAGATACAAGGCTTCTTTGGCAACCCGCTACTGACAAGTGCGTTCCTGAATACCGTGCATAGTATTCCGCCGCTGGAGCGGAGGTTGATAGGGTTAACGCATGGGAAGGTCCTTTAGCTTACCTTATCAGCTCAAACTTCTCGACTGCTGTTTTGTTACTTGCCGATACATGTATAAAGTACAGGCCTTCAGATAATCCAGAAATATTAAACGAATAGTTTGTTGCGTTTGTAATTTCCTGCCTGCATAATTCCTTGCCTACTACATCGTAGATAACTATTATTCCATTTTTTGCAAAGCCTTTTTCTAAAGTGACATTTATGTTGCTGTTTGTAGGATTAGGATAAACCTTAACGCCTGCATTTTGCATAATGCTTTTTACAGAAAGCATCGGCTCCTCAATATGTATATAGAAGTCGGGCTTCCAGTTGCCTGATGCATAGGGTAGGCCATTGTCTATATATCTGACATTGTAAAAGCAGTTTGTGCCGAAGTTGTATTCTGTCAAAGTCACTGAATCTCCGTCAACGCAGGATACATAAGCCACATGACCACTTGCATCTATGCCGCTGCCATCACCTGTATGGTCTCCCCACCAGGCTATGGAGCCCTGTGCAGGGTTATTGTCAACCAGGTAGTTAAAGGGCGTTGACTCCAGTTTTGATTTCCAATTCACCGCATCACCAAGGTTGCCCGGTACCGCGATATTATTGACTTGGTCATTGTTAAAGAAGTGTGCAGTTGAGCTGAGTGTATCCTCAAAACCATTATCCTTATTTACAGACCATCCAACCCATGAGGTAGCATTGTACCTGCAGAAGCCCCAGGCATCAGGTGCATCGCTGCAATCATTATTGCTCAGTAAGCAAGCAGATGCGGGTGCGTTGATGTAGGGATAGTCGGCATAGCAGGTATAGCTTTGTCCGTCTTCATTACAATGATTAGCGACTGCACAGTTTTGAGTGATCTTTGCTAAGTAGAGATCGGGTAGGTTATTACCGATAAGTGGCCATCCTGCTGAATTATAACCAACTGAATCAGGTCCGAAATCGAAATCTACATTACCTAAAAACTCACCAACTGCATATAGGTTGTCAGAATTGTCTATAGCAATAGCGTTTACATTAGAGCTGGAAAGGTTAGCAAAATTACCTTCTTCTGTTCCCCTGAAATGTTTCACCCACATTAATTGCCCGGCGGTAGTCAACTGCATAACGAATCCGTTTACATGATCGATGCCGGGACCGCCTGTTCCTGTCAGGACATAATTATTGTGGTCAGTATTAAAATCGACATCACCATAGAATACGCCGCAGACAACAAGGTTGCTATTGTTATCCAATATTCCATTAGTTATATCGTCATGTCCAATCCCACCATAATGTTTGATCCATACCGTGTCTCCGTTCGGAGCGAATTTTTCTATAAAAAAATCTTTAAAGCCATTGGAAACGATGTAGTGTGTGCCTATCGGATCGTAGTCGATACTGTCATTGAACTCACCCAATAGGAAGATGTTGTCTTCAGCGTCTACTATCAGTTTCCCTCCGCGATTATAATGTGTGAGGTGGTCGCCTATTTTATTGGCCCAAAGAAAATTGCAGTTATTATCATATTTCGCCACGAACAGATGTGTGGTATTATTTCCTGTTAGCGTTGAACTATTAACTCCCGGATCAAAGTCAACGGTGCCGCCAAATTCTCCACCGATACAGATGTTACCTTGGTTGTCATATTTCACGGATATTAAAGACGCGCCCCCATTTACGGGAAGAATTTCTTTGGCCCAGAGAAGGTCTCCGTTAGGAGCAAGTTTTATTATAGGATTACTAGCGGCACTGCTTAATTGTTGTCCCGGGCCCGGGTCAAGGTCAACAAATTCTCCAAAAGATCCCGTTGACAGGATATTTCCTGTGGCATCGGTTATTACATCAAAAAGATAACTCGCATTTGTGTATGGAAAAGCCGGGGTAAAATGTTTTACCCATATAAAATTACCATCGCTATCAAGTTTCAGAATAAACGCATCACCACTGAAGTTACTGGCAGTAAGATCTTCTACGCCCGGGCCTGGATCAAAATCTACAGTATATGTAAAATTTCCGACCAGGATGATATTGTTGTTGTTGTCTATGGTTACACCAACGGCGTATACCCATCCTACCAATCCCGGGAAAATAATGTCACTACCTGCATTAATTCCTTTCACCCAGATAAGATTCCCTGAAGGGTCATTTTTTTGGATAAAAAGATTTTCCCCGGTCGAAGTAGTGGAAGGTGTACCGTATAAATTGCTGATGCCGGGTCCGGGGTCAAAATCTACAGTATCAACAAAGTTCCCGGTCGAGTATATATTACCTGCCTGGTCGGTACATACTGTTTTGTGGGTTTCTGCCGAGAGGTTTCCTGCATGTCTTGCCCATTCAAATTTCTGGGCTTTGCTACTAAGGGAGTTAATAAGCAATAGTGAAAGAAGGAGAATAACAGGGTTTCGCATGTTTGAGTGTTTATTGGTCAAAAATAGGTCTTTGGCTTGACATTGTCTTCTGAGCGTCTCCTCCCACCCCCACAAGGGGGAATTTACCCACCTCCCGTCCAATCTTCCCTCATAATCAATATATTAGCGGGATATTTCACATTACAGTTTATGAAAAAAGCGCTCATTGCAGCTATGCTGCTGTTGCCGGTATTGGCATCGGCCAAACGCAAGGATAAAAAGAAGCCACCTGTAGTTGCAGGAGCAAAGGCCGACAGCTCTTCCTCTAAGAAAGGGCCGCAACCTTATAAAAAGGTGATCACCGATAAGGCCATTACAAAGCATGGCCTGTACACCGTACACCAGGTAGAAGATAAATGGTATTTCGAGATACCCGACAGCCTGCTTGGCCGTGAGACGATCATGACCACCCGCTACAGCAAGGTAGCAGGCGGCGGTGGTGTATATGCCGGTGAGATGGAAAACTATGAAACGATAGAGTGGGAGAAAGGCCCGAACAAAAACGTGTTCCTCCGTGTTATCACTACTATCGCCCAGGCAGATTCTAGCACTGATATCTATAAGGCAGTAAGGAACTCTAACCTCAACCCTATAGCAGGCGCTTTTGATATTAAGGCATATGGCAAGGACAGCAACAGTGTGGTGATAGACGTGACAGACTACTTTAAAGGCGATAATGCGCCGGTGAGCCTGAACGCTTTTACCAAGAAGCGTTTCAACCTTTCTGCCATACAAGCTGATAAGTCATTTATTGCACACATCAACTCTTATCCTATTAATACGGAAGTGCGTACAGTACGTACGTTTACTTCTACACCGTCATTTATGCCACCAACTCCCGGTGGCTTCCCTTCTACAACGTTGCCTGCGGCATACAGCACAGGGAATGCAACCTTCGAGATGAACAACTCTTTCATATTGCTGCCAAAAGTGCCGATGAAGAAAAGGTTGTTCGACCCGCGTGTTGGGTTCTTTGCTGATGAGTACACCGTATATGGTGATGATCAGCAAAAAGCAAATGCGGAAACATTCATCGTTCGCTGGAGACTGGAGCCTAAAGATGAAGACATTGCCAGGTGGAAAAAAGGTGAATTGGTAGAACCTAAGAAGCCAATTGTTTACTACATAGACCCTGCAACACCTAAACGCTGGAGGCCATACCTGATACAAGGTATCAACGATTGGCAAAAGGCTTTTGAAAAAGCAGGTTTCAGAAATGCGATAGTAGGTAAGGAATGGCCGGAAGACAGCACGATGAACCTGGAAGATGCGCGCTTCTCGGTGGTGCGTTATTTACCTTCTGATATTGCTAATGCTTACGGACCGAATGTGCATGATCCACGCAGTGGCGAAATAATGGAAAGCCACATAGGTTGGTACCACAACGTAATGAAGCTGGTACACGACTGGTATATGATACAAGCCGCAGCAGTTGACCCTAAGGCGAGGAAGATGAAATTCGACGACGAGCTGATGGGACAACTGATACGTTTTGTGTCGAGCCATGAGGTAGGTCATACACTTGGCCTGCGCCACAATATGGGTAGCAGTAGTCGTACTCCGGTAGAGAATCTACGTAATAAAGCATGGGTAGAAGCCAACGGGCACACAGCATCTATAATGGATTATGCGCGCTTTAACTATGTAGCGCAACCTGAAGATGGCATCACACAAGTGGGGCTTTTCCCGCGCATAGGTGAGTATGATATGTGGGCTATCAAGTGGGGCTATACACCTACCGAATCAAGAGATGCAGAGGCGGACAAGAAGATAGTGAACAAGTGGATAATGGATAACCTGTCGGCGAATCCACGCCTGTGGTTTGGTACGGAGACAAATCCTTACGATCCACGTTCGCAAACGGAAGACTTAGGTGACAACAGTATGAAGGCGAGTGAGTATGGTATCAAAAACCTGCAACGCATAGTAGTGAACCTGCAGGAGTGGACCAAAGAAGAAGCAGATAAATATGAGAACCTCGAAACAATGTACGGCGCATTAACCGGCCAGTACAACCGCTACATGAACCATGTGCTGAAGAACGTAGGTGGTATCTACGAAACACCAAAGAGCATTGAGCAAACAGGTGACGTTTACGAACCAACTCCTAAAGCGATACAACAGGAAGCCGTAGCTTTCCTGCACAAGCAATTATTTGAAACGCCCACGTGGCTGCAGAACAAAGAAGTGCTGAACAAGTTCAGCAACCCGACGGGTTCTGAAACTGTAAGCACTATACAAGTGAATGTATTGAACAATCTGCTTTCTTCAGCCCGCCTGAACAGGTTGTCTGCCGGTAGTGGCCGTTTTGGTAACGAGACCTATACACTTGATGTAATGATGGAAGACGTGCGCAAAGGCATATGGAGCGAACTGGCAACCAGGAAGGTAATAGATGCTAACAGGCGCAACCTGCAGAAGGCTTATGCAGAGGCATTGATAGGCCTGGTAGATCCTGCAAATATGGCACCGAACGGTAAAAATGCAGCGGTGAAGAATACGGATGTAATATCTGTTGCAAGGGCGCAACTAGTGAGCCTGCGCACACAGATAAACGCAGCTATACCTGGTACATCAGACAAGATGAGCAAGTATCACCTCCAGGATGTGAGCGAACGTATCAAGCAAGCGCTGGATCCGAAAGGGTAAGGTTAATTAATGTTATTTATGATGCCACTCTGTTTTCGGGGTGGCATCTTTGCGTTATGAAAATCGACAATCCCGCTTTTAACTACGACCAGGAAGGGCACAATTATTCTCATTACAGACGCACAGATGAACGGGTTGCAGCTTATGTACACAAAGCATTGGGAGATAGTAAAACAGTACTGAATGTTGGTGCCGGAGGAGGCTCTTATGAACCTGCGGACAGGTATGTGATATCTGTAGAGCCATCATCTACTATGCGCGCACAACGTGCCGCTAATAATAAACTACCTGCTATCATAGGAAAAGCCGACACACTTCCGTTTGATGATAATGCATTCGATGCTTCCATGGCTATAGCAACTATTCATCACTGGCCGGAAATAGACAAAGGTTTAAAGGAAATGAGAAGGGTGACGAAGGGACCCGTAGTAGTAATGACCTTTGATCCCGATGCTTTGGATGAATTCTGGAACGTAGATTATTTCCCTGAAGTGATAGATGCAGAAAAACAGCGTTACCCGAAGATCAGTCATGTAGTAGAATACCTTGGAGGGAATTGTGAGGTAGTAAAAGTACCGGTACCGCTGGATTGTGTGGACGGTTTCCAGGAAGCATTCTATGGAAGGCCCGAAGCGTTTCTGCAGAAAGAAGTACGACAGGCGCAGTCAGCTTGGAGTTTTGTGAGCGAAGAAGTAGAAGCGCGTTGCGTACAAGCGCTGGCAGATGACCTGGCCTCAGGTGAGTGGGACAGGAAGTACGGACACTTCAGAACAATGACGGAATGGTTGGGGACGATACGGATAATAATAGCAAGATAGAGAAATAAAAAAGGCTGCCAATCGGCAGCCTTTTAAGTGTTATTGCAAGATCTCTCTCGAGATCACGAGTTTCTGAATTTCAGAAGTTCCTTCGCCGATGGTACACAGCTTGGAATCACGATAGTACTTTTCAACCGGGAAGTCCTTAGTATAACCATAGCCACCGAATATCTGCACTGCATCTGTAGAGATTTGCACACAAGCTTCAGAAGCGTAGTACTTGGCCATTGCAGACTCCTTGGTCATTTTCACACCACGGTTCTTCATATCCGCAGCCTGGTAGATGAGCATTTCAGACATTTCTATCTTCACTGCCATATCTGCCAGCTTAAAGGCAATAGCCTGGAAGTTAGAGATAGGCTGATCGAATTGTTGACGTTCTTTAGAATACTTCAGAGAAGCCTCGTAAGCACCTTTAGCAATACCCAATGACAGTGCAGCGATAGAGATACGTCCACCATCCAACACTTTCATTGCTTGTTTAAAGCCATCACCTACAGGGCCCATACGTTGAGCATCTGAAATACGGCAGTTGTCGAATATCATTTCCGCTGTTTCAGAAGCACGCATGCCCAACTTGTTCTCCTTCTTACCAGCAGAAAAACCCGGAGTGCCTTTTTCTACTATAAAGGCAGTGACATTATTTTTAGTGCGAGGTTCGCCTGTACGGGCCAATACCACCGCCACATCACCACTGATGGCGTGTGTTATCCAGTTCTTGGTGCCGTTCAGTATCCAGTCGTCGCCATTCTTAGTAGCAGTACAACGCATATTGCCCGCATCACTACCTGTGTTGGCTTCTGTAAGTCCCCATGCACCTATCCATTCAGCAGTTGCCAGCTTAGGTAAGTATTTCTTCTTTTGTTCTTCAGTACCGAAGTATAGTATGTGTCCTGTGCAAAGTGAATTATGCGCTGCGACAGAAAGGCCTACAGATCCGCAAACCTTCGCTATTTCGCTCACCACAGTTACGTATTCAAAGTAGCCCAGTCCTGAACCGCCATACTCGGTAGGTACTAAAACACCCATCAAGCCTAGCTCGCCCAGCTTTTTGAATACTTCCACAGGAAATTTCTGAGACTCATCCCATTCCATCATCTGCGGGCGTATATGCTTGGTCGCGAAATCGCGTATCATACTCGCTATTTCTAATTGGGTATCTGTATAATTAAACTCCATAAATTATTTGAGGGACTGTTGTTGCGCAATTTTACGACATTTTCTACCATTTGAAAAATCAATAAATAGGCAAATGATGTATATATTATTATTCTGCTGCTGAAAGTTAGTTTTTTATCGGGTATTAGCCGTTTTATTACTCTCTCCGGCATCTGTCGTATTTGAGTAATGCAGGACGGCCATTGCCGATAATAGCACTAGTAGCAGGCTCATCAGTATGATGATGCCTATACGCTGGCTTCGGTGGAACGAGAAATATGATCTTATAGCTTCCTTCATATTCTTTTGTGGAGAAAATTAGTGCAGGTTATCTATATTAGCCCACGAACCACGAAGATATTAGTGCATATTTTTGAAACAAAGATATTTAAGATAGCCGGAGTGGTACTGGCCTTATTGGTAGCTATCCTGGTTGCCTTGAATGTTTTTACGCCACTGCGCCTTTCCTTCGACAGTATGCGGTACCTGAATATTATGGAGTTATTGCAGGGGAAACTTGGTGAAGGCAGCTTTGCAGCTATAGATTTTTTCCCGCATGGATATTCTTATTTACTACTCAGTTTGGAGAATGTCAATTTATTAAGCTCCGCTGCGATCGTCGTCATCAACATCCTTTCGGTAATGATGACGGGCTTGTTGTTTTGCAGGCTGTTCCCGGTGAAGAACAGGGTGATATTTGTGATCTTCCTCTTCCTGTCCTTTATCAATATCAAACACTTCACATTACTGCTATCCGACCAACTATTCACATGGATGCTTTTATTATCCTGCTGTTATTGGGTGAAATTTTTTGAAAATGGGAGAAAGCATTTGCTACCGTCTATTTTATTTTCTGTTATAACTATATATCTGCGGACTGCCGGTATCGTATTGCCCATAGGCTTGCTGCTATACGCGGTGTATATAAACCGGGATAAGCTGTTTGGCAGCAAGCTATTAAAAGGAAGCATTCTTGTGGGTGCCATTGCTGTTATAGCATTGACATTGGTCAAACTCCCGGCACTTGAAGATAAGGTGTATTACCTGAAGCAATTGGAGATAAATAAGATGTTACACAACCCTGTATCTGTACTGGAGCGAATAAATGTGCATTTGCAGGAAATGGGTGAATGCATGGTAAATATCCCTGCCTCGCAGATCGGCAGGATGCTACATATAGAAGGGCCGTTTGTGAGATGGATCTACATATTTATAGGCGTTTGGGTTTTGGTACGGATTATCAGCAATGCAATAAGGTTGGACATCCAGAAATACTTTGCCACATGGGTGATTCTGGTGTATTTTCTTATGGTGCTTGTATGGCCATTCTACGATACACGCTTCCTGATACCTATGATACCTTTTATTCTTTACCTCGTGTTCCCATTCTTCTATAGTGCGAAATACCCGCGTTTTGTGATGGCCGCAGTAGCAGGGGTATATATCCTGTTTGGTATAGTAAGTCTGTTGTATTCCACTGCTTTATCGCTGGATCATGATAAGTTCCTACAGTATTATGGTAACAGTCCGCAGATGACGGAGTCATACAGGCAGTATTTTACTAAGCGGCCTTTACCGGGACCGATACCACAGCAAACAGATGCCGACCCTGACAGGGTTTTGTACCTTTTGTATATGTATGATAAATGATGGCGTAGGATAAACCACTCATGTTACGCAGGGCAAACGCTAGAGATTGCCCCCAGTATATCGTTTTCCCATGATGCAGGATTGTTGATGATGTAATTTGCTATTGTATGATAAGAGGCCTCGTTTCTAATAATATGCTCGTAATAGTTTCGTTGCCATAATTTACCCATTGTCTGATTTGTTGCTTTACAAATATCCAAACATTCGGTTGCGACCTGTGATTTATAAGCCCCGATCATATCGCCAACTGTAGGGGCAATCCCTTGCGGTTGCCCGGCTCGCGAAGAGTCTAAAATGTGTAGGATGCCATGCATGTGGTTTGGCATTATAACAAATACTCCGGGTTCAATACAATTAAACCTCTCTCCAAGTGCCACCCATTCAGCAATAGCAATGTTGCCCATTTTATTATGGTACATTTCATCACTATTTATGTATCCAAAACGATGTTCTTTTTTGTAAGTGCAGATGGTAATGAAGTACGCACCTCCACGTGAGTAATCGTATCCCTTCAGACGGATACTTTTTCGACCGTGTATTTCAGGGTTGTATGCCACAGCATAAAATTAATTCAGGTTGCGGGATTACGCTGAAAATGTGAATATGTTGTTTTGATAGGCGTTACGCAGGGCAACCGCAAGGGATTGCCCCTACTTTGTTAAATAAAAAAGGCTGCAACAGCAGCCCTTTGAAATACTATTAAAATTCCGCGTTCTTCGGCGTCCTCGGGAAAGGTATCACATCACGGATATTGGTCATGCCTGTTACGAATAATACCATACGCTCGAAGCCTAAACCGAAACCCGCGTGCGGTACTGTGCCGAAACGGCGGGTATCAAGATACCAGTACATTTCTTCCGCAGGAATGTTCATTTCTTTCATGCGTGCTTCCAGGTTCTCCAATCGCTCTTCCCTCTGTGAACCACCTACTATTTCGCCAATACCCGGTGCAAGGATATCCATCGCCGCTACCGTTTTACCATCTTCATTCAGGCGCATATAGAACGACTTGATGTCTTTGGGGTAGTTGGTAACGATAACCGGTTTCTTAAAATGTTTTTCCACTAAATAGCGCTCATGCTCGCTCTGCATGTCGATGCCCCACTTAACCTCATACTGGAATTTTTTCTTCTTGTATGCAGGTGATTGCAATAGTATGTCGATAGCCTCTGTATAAGTGATGCGCTCGAATTTGTTGTTCAGTACAAACTCCAGTTTCTCTATCAGGCCCATTTCGCTGCGCTCGTTCTGTGGCTTTTGTTTTTCTTCATCCACCAGGCGGGTAGCGAGGAACTCAAGATCTTCGCGGTTGTGTTCCAGTACATACTTGATGAGGTATTGAATGAACTCTTCCGCAAGGTCCATGTTGTCAACGATGTCGTTGAAAGCCACTTCCGGTTCTATCATCCAGAACTCTGCCAGGTGACGAGCAGTGTTAGAGTTTTCTGCACGGAACGTAGGTCCGAATGTATATACCTCACTGAATGCCATAGCACCCAGCTCAGCTTCCAGTTGTCCGCTCACCGTAAGGTTGGTGCTGCGGCCAAAGAAATCTTCTTTATAGTTAATGCCACCGTTCTCGTCACGCGGCGGATTGTCAAAGGGCAATGTTGTTACACGGAACATCTCACCAGCGCCTTCGGCATCACTTGCTGTTACGATAGGTGTGTGCAGGTATACAAATCCTTTATCGTTAAAGAACTTGTGTATCGCAAATGCCAGTGAGTGACGCACACGGAACACAGCACCGAATGTATTGGTGCGGAAACGCAGGTGCGCTATCTCGCGCAGGTACTCAAGAGATGGGCGGTTCTTCAGTTGCAGCGGATATTTCTCTGCATCACAAGCGCCGAGCAACTCTACTTCAGTAGCTTTTATCTCTACTGTTTGTCCCTTGCCTTGCGAAGTCACTACATTACCATTGATGCTTAGTGAAGCGCCAACAGTTATATTCTTTACCAGTTCGCTATCTGTATTGAGATCTATCACTACCTGTATGTTACCCATGCAGGAGCCATCATTCAGCGCAATGAATTGGTTATTTCGGAAAGAGCGTACCCAGCCCTTTACAGTAACAGGATAATCACTTTTATCACTTGCTAAAATGTCTTTGATCTTTGTACGTGCCATGATTTATTTATCGAAAAAGAGGTATTTAATTGCAATTGCTATCATTGCGACAGCGAATATTTTTTTAATTATCGCAGTATCTAAGTTCAGGACAAATTTGCTGCCGAGGTAACCACCTATTACAAAGGTGCAAGCCAGCAAGAGCGCCATCTTCCAGTTTACATGCCCTGCCTTGTGGTAGTTGTATGCAGCCACCAGCGCCACCGGCATAGAAAGTAATGCCAGTGATGTACCCTGTGCTTCCTTTTGTGTAAGGCCAACAAGGAACACCAGTGCCGGTACTATCACTATACCGCCACCAATACCTACCATGCTGCTGAGAAAGCCGGCTATAAGGCCCACTATCAACAATCCTATCAAGGTTCCCGTAGTCATTTCCACATGCAAAAGTTTAATGATGTGCAATTATAATCAATATTTATCTACTGCCGCTTCGGTCGCCAGGTGGCCAAATTTGACGTTATAATCGTTGATGCTGTGCTGGATGATCTTTTTGGCCAGTCTTGCACCCTGGAACTCCTCTATTTTCACCACTTTGTTCTCCAGCTTCTTGTATTCTTCAAAGAAGTGCCTGAGTTCCTCTATAAAGTAGTTGGGCAGTTCGTCTATATCATTAATATGTGCTACACTCATGTCGTTGGCACATACTGCTATTATCTTGTCATCGGCCTCGCCCTGGTCCAGCATACGCATTACGCCGATAACCTTGGCTTCCACCAGGCATAATGGCTGCATTTCTATTTGTGATAATACTAATATGTCAAGTGGGTCATTATCATCGCAGTAGGTACGCGGGATAAAGCCATAGTTGGCAGGGTAGTACACTGAGGAATAAAGTACCCTGTCCAGTTTCAACATACCTGTTTCCTTGTCCAGCTCATATTTAGCCCTTGAATTCTTGGGTATTTCTATTACTGCATTTACTTTTTCGGGGGTGTTTTCACCATAACTTACCGCGTGCCAGGGATTGAAGCTCATTTTCTCGTCTTATTTTGGGTGCAAAGGTAAGGGGTTATAACTTGTCGGATAAATGTCAGACTAAAGAAAATGACACAATAATTCCCCAAAAGCGGCGTTCCCAGTAAATTAAATGATATTGCAGGAGTGTTTTACAGGGTATGATTTTTATCTTTATCAACTCAACATTATGTTTGGGGGAATTTTTAATGCCCCCGGTTGTTTTTTTAAAGTGGACTTTTATCTTTGCAAGCACGCAATAAACGAACTTCAACAAAAATCTTCAATTACTTAAAACACAATTTTCTTAAAAAATCAGAATTATGGCAGATGTAAAAACAGGCGCAGCAAAACCTTCTTCTTCAGGAAACCGTGCGGGCCAGCCAAAAAGTACGAATACAATGCTTATCAACCTTATCGTTGTGGTAGCTTGTGTGGCGGTTGCCCATGGTATATTCCATTTTGTATTTGGTGCGGCTTCTCACTTCAAAGATGCAGAAAAGCATATGCCTAAAGACGGTATGGGTACTATTTACTCAGGTGGATGGGTGGTACCTATCCTTATGTCAACAGCGTTGATCCTTATCTGCTTCGTAGTAGAGCGCGCTATGACGATCTTCAAAGCGAAAGGTAAAGTAGCTGCAGGTGAATTTGTACGTAAAGTGCAGTATCATCTGGCTAATAAAAATATAGATGCAGCAATATCTGAGTGCGACAAGCAAGCAGGCTCTGTGGGTAACGTAATGCGTGCCGGCCTGGTGAAATACCGCGACATGATCAATAACAACGAACTGGATACTGATCAAAAAGTACTGAGCATTCAAAAAGAGATAGAAGAAGCTACGGCACTTGAGTTGCCAATGCTGGAAAAGAACCTGGTGTTCCTTTCTACTATCGCTTCCTGCGCTACACTACTTGGTCTGTTCGGTACAGTATTGGGTATGATCCGTTCATTTGCTGCGATGGCAACTGCTGGTGCTCCTGATGCTGCTGCCCTGGCGAATGGTATCTCTGAGGCCCTGATCAACACGGCTCTTGGTATCGGTACTTCATTCCTGGCTATCGTTGCCTATAACTTCTTTACAACTATCATCGACGGTATCACTTTCGGTATAGATGAAAGCGGATTTACATTGACACAAAGCTTCGCTGCTAACTATAAGTAATAGTATAGGCCTGATAGAGTAAGGTGATAGAAAGAGTTTGTGGAAAAAGGGCGGATTTTTATCTTATTAGTTAACAGAAGAAATTTAGACAATGCCAAAATTTAAACTGCCACGGAAAAGTACCAACATCGACATGACGGCGATGTGTGACGTAGCGTTCCTGCTGCTGTCGTTCTTCATGTTGGCTACAAAATTTAAACCGGATGAGCCGGTAACAGTAGTTACGCCTTCATCTATCTCATCAATTCCAATACCGGATGCAGATATCATGCTGATAACTGTTGACCCTAAGGGACGTATCTTCTTTGCTATTGATAACAAGCTGAGACGTAAGGAACTGATCCAGAATATAGATGAGTATAAGAAGCTGAACCTCACAGAGCAGGAAATGAATACGTTTGCCATTGGCTCTTCCATTGGTGTTCCGTTCAGCCAGCTGAAGTCTTTCCTGGCAATGCCGCCTGATGAGCAGAATGCTTACGCTCCTACAGCTCCCGGTGTGCCTGTAGATACTACTAACAATACAGAGGCCAATGAACTGGCCGCGTGGATAAGAAGTGCGAGGAATACAAATCCTAAGCTGCGTATCTGTATAAAAGCAGACGGCGAAACTTCTTACCCTAATGTAAAGAAGGTGATCAAGACACTGGAGAATTGGAAAATATTCAAGTTCAACCTGATAACAAGCCTGGAAGAGATACCTGTTGGCTCAGCAGCCTATGAGGAGTCTATGAAAGGAATGAAAGCAGAATAGATCAGTTGGCAGTAAACAGTTTTTAGTTGGCAATTTGCGAAACCGAAAACTGAAAATTGCAAACTGGGAACTGACAAACTATTAAGTTAACAATATAAAAAAAGCTTCGTCCCATGGCAGAAATGGATACCTCCTCCGGAGGGGGGCATAAGAAAGGCCCCGGTGTCAAGAAGAGTAAGAAGATGTCCACCCGTGTGGATCTTACCCCGATGGTGGACCTCGGCTTTCTATTGATAACGTTCTTCATATTTACCACAACTATGGCCAAACCAAAGACCATGGAGATAAATATGCCGAATACCGAAAAGATAGACGAGAAAGACCAAACTAAAGTAAAAGAAAGCACGGCAATGACCATATTGCTGAGCAAAAATCATAGGGTGTATTATTATGAAGGCCTGGCAACAGACCCGAATGTGCCACCTGATCTGAAAGTGACCGGTTTTAAAGATAAAGATGGCATCCGTGATGCGATCATTGCTAAAAAGCTGAAAGTAGCTGAATTGCAACGTAGTGGTGCATTAGGACCTAAAGATCAGGCAACATTCCTGATAAAGCCGGATACTAACAGCACTTACGCTGACATGGTGAATATACTGGATGAAATGAGCATCAACGATGCAAGGGTTTATGCCATCATTGACATTACCCCTGTAGATCAGGAGTTCATACAAGTTACTGAAGCGGCTAATCCGGGTAATTAATGCGAGGTTAGGGTATGGAAATTTACCCTTTCAGCGTCTTATTTAAAGTAAAAAAGGAATCATTAACAATGGATATCAATAAAATACTCAAAAGCGACTACCTCGACATCTTGTTCGAGGGCCGTAACAAAAGTTACGGTGGCTATGAGTTGCGCCGCAAATATCCTACCCGCATGCGTAATGCAGGTATGATAGGTATTGGCGTGATACTGTTGGCTATAGCAGCGCCGGCAATTGCCAGCTTCCTGACGCCAAAAGAAAAAGCAAAGCCGGTTGCCATAATGAAAGAGGTGACACTTGCGGAACCACCACCGGTGGATCCTGAAAAGCCACCACCACCACCGCCACCTGCGGAACCACCACCACCGGTGAAGCCAACGGTAAAGTTCACCCCGCCTGTCATCAAAAAGGATGAAGAGGTGAAGGAAGACGAAAAACCACCGGATGTAAAAGAACTGAAGGAAGCTTCGGCAGGTGTAAAAACACAGGAAGGTGATGTGAATGGTATCGATCCCGGTATAGTTGACAATCCGGGAACCGGTACGGGTGTGGTATCAGCTCCACCACCGCCAAAGGATGAGATTTTCCAGTATGTGGAACAAATGCCTGAAGCGCCGTATAATGTGAACGAATACCTGTCTAAAAATATCAACTACCCGCAGATGGCACGTGATGCCGGTGTAAGCGGAAGAGTAGTATTGAGGTTTGTAGTAGATGAAGAAGGTAATATCGGAAACATAACAGTGCAGAAAGGTATTGGTAGCGGCTGTGATGAAGAAGCAAAACGTGTGGTAGCGGGTATGCCAAAGTGGAAGCCCGGTAAATCAAACGGTAAAGCGGTAAAAGTGTACTTCACACTGCCTATCAAGTTTGCATTGAACTAAGAATTTAAGAATTGAGAATAGTAAGAGTCCCGCTAAAAGCGGGACTCTTTTTTATTTCTTGTCATGTTGAGCGATAGCGAAACATCTATCCACATGTGCAAGTAATAAGTACTTATATAGACAGATCCTTCCTGCGTCAGGGTGACAAACAACGTATCATTTTCCGGAAGGGGAAGACTTGTCGGGTAATGAGACTTTATACTTAATATTGCGTATATGTTTGTCAGGAGAAGTACAAAAGCTATAATGATCACTTGCCTTATCTTTTGGGTAATAACGTTTATTAATTGCTTTTATCTACCTGATTATACTGTCGGCTTGTTTGTTTGGCTACCCATTGTAATGGCTATCTGTACTACAGTAATTTATGGGTACAAAAATGAGCTAACTAACAGGCAATTATGGCGCAACGCATTTTTTACGCTGTTGGTTTATTGTATAGGTTTGCTGGTGTTTGCTATAGAAGGCGTTATATGTATTATAATGGCTGCACCCATAGGGCTATTCTTTACATGGATAGGATACCTTGTCGGCAAACAAATACTGAAAAGCAGAAGTAAAGAGTTTCCTACGGCGATGCTCACGTTTCTAGTCCTCTCCGTTCCGGCAGTAATGGGCTTTGAGCATTTATCGGAAGATGAAGAAGACATTCATCCTGTGGTTACGTCAATAGAGATAAATGCCAGCCCGGAACAAGTGTGGCAGAATGTAATTGTATTCCCGGAGTTGGATGAGCCGGAAGAATTTGTTTTCAAAACAGGTATCGCTTATCCTATCAATGCGGTGATAGATGGCAGTGGAGTAGGAGCCATAAGGAATTGTAATTTTTCCACGGGCTCATTTGTCGAACCGATCACTGTTTGGGATGAACCAAACCTGTTGGCCTTTGATGTGAAAGAGCAACCCGGAACAATGAAGGAACTCAGCCTTTATAATATTCATCCCAATCACCTGCATGGATATTTTATATCGAAGCAGGGACAGTTCAAGCTGACAAAACTGGCTAACGGGAATACATTATTGGAAGGTACCACCTGGTATTACAATAGGATAAAGCCAACCATCTATTGGAACGTATGGAGTGACTACCTGATACATACGATACATAAAAGAGTGCTGCGCCACATCAAAGTGCATTCAGAACAGAAAAGCTGATTTTAGAAATAATGAATCTTTTGAGAATTTCTGATAGTGTTCTTTCCATATTTCGATTGTATTTTAATATTGTTGTAACTGTTATATTTGTGCGGCAATTAATAAATTAGTTTATATGAAAGATGAAGGTAGGATAAGCGAGTTGGCAGTAGAATGGTACATTCTAAATAGAGGTATATACAAGAAATTGGCTCAAAAAGTTGAGAATATAATCTTGGAAATCCTTGATGTTAATGGGTTGTCCTATCACATGATTACTAATAGAGCAAAGACAATTGACAGTTTCAAAAAGAAAATAGAAAATGATAAATACGACGAACCTATAAATCAAATCACAGATTTCGCGGGAGTTCGCATCATCACATATGTTGAGGATGAAGTTGAAGCTGTTCGCTAAGTTATTGAGGAGGTATTTGAAATTGATAAAGAAAAGAGCTTAGACAAAAGCAAAGAATTAGGAATTGATAAAGTTGGTTATAAATCTATTCACTATATAGCGAAATTGAAAAGTGACAGGCTTAAACTTCCAGAATATAAAATTTTCGAAGAAAAATTATTTGAGATACAAATCAGGACTATTTTACAGCATGCATGGGCTGAAATTGAGCATGATAGAAATTACAAGTTTTCAGGGAAGTTGCCTGATGGGATAACGCGTAGATTCAAACTTTTGGCAGGTTCATTAGAAATGTCTGATAGAGAATTTAATAATATAGCTAAAGAGATTGATTCAATTTCAAAACAAGTTGAGGAAGGTACAAAAACAGGGAAGTTGGATATTGAGATTAATTCTACATCATTAAAGCAGTATCTCGAAACAAAATTTGAGAAGTTATGGAAGGGCGGATTTATCCAAGACTTCAATTTTGGATCTAATTTATTGACAGAATTAGAGAGATTTGGTATTAAAACATTAGAAGAACTTGATAGTATAATACCTAATAAGTACGTTGACGAATTGTTGAAAGATGATATTCAAGTTGTACCAGCTGGTAGCGTAATAAGATCATTATTGATTGTTAATGACTCAAACAAGTATTTTGAGAAATCTTGGGATGGGAAGTGGCGAAGTTGGAGTGCCCATAGGAGATATGAGGAGCTTTATAAATTTTATGGTGTTGACTGGGATGAAATTGAAAAAAAGTATGGAGTAAAATTCTCTGATTCCTAATAATAAAGGCTCCCAAAACAGGAGCCTTTCTCTATATGATGCCTAGAAGAATTAATAGTCCCCTAGTGTTTCTTTCAGTTGTTCTTTAGCCAGTGCCAGTTGTTTGTCGTTTGGCGCTATACCATGCCATTCGTGTGTGCCTTCCATAAAGTCAACACCCTTGCCCATTACTGTATGTAAAAGTATGCAGACAGGTTTTGCTTTACCACAATGTTGTTTAGCCAGTTCCAGTGTTTCGACAACGGATTTCATATCGTTACCATCAAGCTGTTCCAACACTATCCATCCGAATGCTTCGAATTTAGCTTTGATAGAACCCAGTCCCATAACGTTGTCGGTGGAGCCATCTATCTGTTGCCCGTTCACGTCAACAGTCGCTATCAGGTTGTCTATTTTGTGGTGGGCTGCAAACATGATCGCCTCCCAGTTCTGTCCTTCCTGTAATTCACCATCACCGTGCAGTGTATAAACTATGCGGTCATCACCATTCAGCTTTTTAGCGCTGGCAGCACCACAAGCTACGCTCATACCTTGTCCTAGTGAACCACTGGCGATACGTACACCCGGCAGATGCTCATGCGTAGCAGGGTGGCCTTGCAGGCGTGAGTTGATATTGCGGAAAGTGCCCAGTTCGTTTACAGGGAAATATCCTGAACGTGCCAGTACCGAATAGAACACAGGAGAAATATGCCCGTTGGAAAGGAAGAAAAGGTCTTCACCTTTCGCATCCATATTGAACTTAGGGTCATGCTTCATGATGTGGAAATAGAGCGCTACCATGTACTCGGTGCAACCGAGTGAACCACCCGGGTGACCGCTTTGATTCGTGTGTACCATGCGTACTATATCACGGCGAACCTGGCATGCTATATCTTCCAGTTTTTGAATATCCATTGCTGCTGAAAATTGTGCGGCAAAAGTAAGTTTTTAGTTTGATTTGTTGATTAGCAAATTAGTGGATTAGCAGATGTGGAAAACATTTCTGTATTGGCCGATAGATGAGCAATTTCAATATGTCGGACTTTGCGTTTCTTAGCGATTCCTTTGCGACCTTTGCGGTAGAAATGTCTCCCGCTAATAGAAAATACTTCACCGAAGAGTTAATGCGCTGGCACAGTACTGCCAATACCCGCAGCCTGCCATGGAAAGAGGAAAAAGACCCATACAAGATATGGGTCTCGGAGATAATACTACAGCAGACCCGCGCTTTGCAGGGCTTGCCTTACTACCTGAAGTTTACTGAAGCCTACCCAAGCGTTCACGCTATGGCAGCGACCAAAGACGAAGATGCCTTCCGTCTCTGGCAAGGCCTGGGCTACTACAACCGCTGTAAGAATATGCTGGCCACCGCCCGCCACATCAGCGGCGACCTGAAAGGCAAGTTCCCCGATACCTACGAAGACATACTCACCTTGAAAGGCATCGGCCCATACACAGCTGCGGCCATTGCTTCTTTTGCCTATGGGCTTCCGCAGGCAGTGGTTGACGGGAATGTCTATCGTGTCCTTTCCCGCTACTTTGGGATAGATACCCCGTTCGATACTACCGGGGGCAAAAAGCAATTTGCTGAACTGGCCAAGGAACTACTGGACAAAAACAACAGCGCCGCTTACAACCAGGCGATCATGGACCTTGGCGCAACGGTCTGCACGCCCGGGGCATCAGCCGATTGTCCCAATTGCCCCTTGCAGAAGAAATGCGTGGCATATAAGCAGGATATGGTAGCCTTGCTGCCTGTAAAAAGCAAAAAGACAGAAGTAAAGAAGCGGTTCTTTCATTACCTGCTCATCCAGGCGGGTAATAAGGTCTGGATACAGAAACGCAGCGGTAAGGACATTTGGCAGAATCTCCACGAGCCCTACCTGGTAGAGGCAGAGCAGCCGCTGGACAGCAGCGATTTAAAGAAGCACCCGCTATTTAAGCAACTTGGCATTGCCGATCTCACCCCGGAGTATGAAGGCAGCCTCAGCCAGCGGCTCACGCACCGCATTATCGAAAGCCGTTTTTTCAGCCTCAGCATACCCAAGCCTGTCAGTATAACAGGAGAAGGTAGCTGGCAGCCGCTTTCATCCCTCAAAAAATTGGCCTTCCCCAAGACCCTTGTTTCTTTTCTAGAAAAAAAATTATACTTTTAAAGGACTTAAAGGTTATGAATTTTACTAATTGATAAATTTGAATCTCCATGAGAGGCGTTAATAAGGTTGTATTGATAGGAAATATTGGCAAAGACCCGGATATTCAGCACATAGAAGGTAATATACCCGTTGCAAAATTCCCTTTAGCTACCACTGAAACATACAAAGACCGGAATGGTAACCTGATAGCCCAAACAGAATGGCATACAGTAGTTCTTTGGCGTGGCCTGGCCGACCTGGCAGGTAAGTACCTGCATAAGGGCAGCCTTGTGTACATAGAAGGTAAGCTCCGCACCCGCTCCTGGGAAGACAGGGACAAAAGAAAACATTTTAGTACAGAGATAGTGGCCGATAATCTTGTAATGCTCGAAAGGCGTAAAGATGGTAATGGTGGCGACTACCAGGCTCCGTCTAGTGATGTGATAGCACCGGATACTTCTCCTGCTGCTGACGACGATACATCAGGTGACCTCGGGTATAATCCTAATGGCCCTGAAACGAAAGATAACCTGCCATTTTAGGCACCGAAACAATACTGCATAAAAAGGGAAAGAATTATAAGATTATTTCTTTCCCTTTATTTATTTTTGATAACAAACCAAAGCACTAGACATTGGAAAGCCCCGTTGGAGCCACTTTTTACAATACCCTTTTACTACAGGCTACTGACAATCTGCCCCAGGCCTCCAATGTTACTATTCTGCTCATTCTTACATTGGTTTTATTGCTCATAACTGCGATAGCAGCAGGTGCGGAGACAGCTTATTTTTCCCTTACCGCCAAAGACATCAATTACCTTAAGGTAAAAGAGCAGCCCAGTGCACGCCAGGCCATTCATCTGCTGGAAAAGCCTAAGATGCTGCTGGCCACACTTCTGGTTACTAATAGCTTTATTAACATTGCCATTGTTATCACCACCAACAGGCTGGTAAAGGAGCTTTTCCCCGGGCTGGGCGAATCGGGAAATCAGGTCACCTTCTTTATAGTGCATGTGGTGACGGTTACATTCCTGCTGGTGCTCTTCGGGGAGGTATTGCCTAAGGTGTATGCTACCCAGAATAATATGCGTATGGCATTGTTTGCAGCGCCTATCGTGAATATAATGCAGGGCATCTTTAAGCCGGTGAGCAGTATGCTGGTGTCTTCTACCAATTATATAGAAGACCGGCTGGGTACCAAAACCATGAATAATATCAGCAATGAGGATTTCGAACATGCCATAGAGGTTACAGTAGGCCACACCGCTACCAAGGAAGAGGTGAACATCTTTAAAGGCATCCTCAAGTTCAATAATATTACCGTTACCCAGATCATGCGCACCCGTATGGATGTGAGTGGGCTGGAACAGGATATGAGCTTTGCCGAGGTGAAAAAATTCTGCCTGGAGACAGGCTACAGCCGCATGCCCGTGTACATTGACAGCCTGGATAAGATAACGGGTATGATATATACCAAAGACTTCCTTCCCTATATAGATGATGATGAACTGGACTGGCATACACTTGTACGCCCGGCATATTTTGTACATGAGGGTAAGCTGATAAAAGACCTTCGCTATGAGTTTCAGCAGAAGCGTATCCATTTCGCCATAGTGGTAGACGAATTTGGCGGTACTTCAGGCATAGCCACGCTGGAGGACATCATGGAAGAGATCATTGGCGACATCCGCGATGAGTTTGACGAGGAAGACAACAGTTATAAGAAAATAGACGAATATAACTACATATTCGAGGGCAAAACGCTCATCAACGACGTCTGTCGCGCCATAGGTGAGTCTGCCGACCTCTTTGAAGAGGTGAGGGGAGAAAGTGAATCGCTTGCAGGCCTGATATTAGAAATTTCGGGTAAGTTTCCCGCTGTCAACCAGATCATCAATTTCGAGCAGTTCGAGTTCACAGTTCTCGAGATAGATAAGATGCGCTTGCAGAAGGTAAAACTCTCCATCAACCCGGAAATGGTTAAAAAATAACTACAGGTTAATATCCCTGCTGTTATACATAAATTCGCCCGTTTTATCGCCCGGCACATCAGTCTTGACATCTGAAGCTGAACGTTTTAGGGCAGGGATGTGCCTGCGTCACAGAAATGATTTTTTTATCTAAATCTTAACAATCTTGTTCTGATTTATGTATCTTAGTACGGTGATGTCCTGCCCGTATTTTTCAGGGAGGAGTAAATGCTGTAAATGAAATTAAAATTACTTAGCCTTTTCTTATTGTCCCGCAATGCTCTGTTTGCCCGGCCGGGTGAACAAATTGTTGTGCGTACAACTTTGAAAGCCGCACCGGATGCGGGAAGCTTGTAAAGAAAAAGCATAATATAGCAAATCACATAACACCCGGAAACTCAGTTAAACATTAATACAAGAAAAATAAACAAGTTCATAAAGTAGCATATGAAAAATTATACACTCAGAAGCCTTTATCTCACCATGCTGGTAGTGTTGTTTGCCGCAACACCGCGTAATGTACAGGCACAGTGCGCCACTACTACTGTACCCGGTGTACCTGCTTCACTTACACTCACCAGTACCTGGCAGACCCTAACGACCCAATCCGGCCGTTATTACACATTCAGCGCAACAGCAGGATGTGTGTACACATTCTCACATTGCCAGGGTGGTGGTAACGCACCTGCCGGTTTTAACCAGGCATTGACAATAACTGATGGCGCTAATGTAATAGTAGGTCCTACCGTTGGGCCTTTTTGTGTTACAGGTGGTTCTGAGATAGTTTGGACTTGCCCTACTACAGGTACGTACCGTGTTCATCACGAGAAATTTCCGTGCGGAACCGGCGGCCCGGTGCAAACTGCGGTAATGGCGTATAAGGCAGAATGCCCTTGCGCTCCGGGTGTGGCTTTAGCAACACCTAACAGCGTTTGCTTCGGCGCAAACACAGTTCTTACATTGAGCGGACAATCTGCCGGAGCTACATTCCAATGGCAGGAGTCTGATGATAACGTGATCTTCACCAATATACCTACGGCAACAGTAAGCCCGTACACATATGGCCCGTTGAGTGCTACTAAGTTTTTCAGAGCGGTCGTAACTTGTACAGGTGTTGGTAATACTGTTGGTACAGTTAATACTGCCGCAGTTCAGGTTACAGTTAACCAATTACCTGCTGTAAACTGGACAGGACAGGTTGCACCTAACTGCTGCAACGATGTTCCATTTATATTGAACAATGCACTTCCTGCAAATGGTGTTTATTCAGGCGCGGGTGTTACCCTTACTGGGCCTAACCAATATACTTTTACTCCAAGTGCTGTATGCGGTACTACCGCAAACATCACTTATACAGTTACAGATGGTAACAACTGCTCCGGTAGTGTTACATTGCCTTATGTGGTGAATGATACTACACCTGTTACTTTCGGTTTGATCCCTGACTACTGCTTTGGTAACTGTGGTAGCTTCGCTCTTACGCAAGCTACTCCGGCCGGTGGTACTTACGGCGACTTTACTCCTAATAACTTTGTGTTTAATGGTAACATAATTCCATGTGGCGCAGATGGTCCGTTACCTACAGTGAACTATGTGAGCTATACTTATCTAAATAATATAACAGGTTGTTTATCGCATATCAATCAAACGGTAAACATCAATCCTACCCCGAATGTTACACTAGCTCCTGCAGGCCCATTCTGTTTGAACGCTCCTGACGTTCAATTGGTAGGTAATCCCGGCGGTGGTGTATATACTGATCCGAATTTTGGTAACGTTACTACAACCGGATTGTTTTCTCCTGCTACAATAGGCATACACGATATTGATTACGTTTATACAGATGGTAACGGCTGCGCCGGTCTTGCAGAATTGCCTATTACTGTTTCTGCATTCCCTGCTATTACATGGGCGCTTCCTTACCCTATACTTTGTGAAAACAGCCCTGTGCTAAATCTTAATGGTTATGGACAACCGGGTGGTGGTACTTATTCTTCCAACGATTGTGGTACTTGTGTTACCGCTAATCAGTTCAATCCTGCAGGTCAATCTGCAAACAGTCCTATTGATATAATCTATACGGTTACCAGCGGTGGTTGTACATCACAGGATTCTCAAACAATAACAGTTCTGCAACCACCGGTTGTGACATTCGTCAATGGTCCTGTACCTGCGGTATGTCTGAACTCTGCACCGTTTAGCTTAACGCCATATGTTACACCTGCCGGTGGTACATGGTCTAGTGTGCCGAACAATGGTTCTGTTAATACAGGTACAGGTATGTTTACTCCTTCTATAGCAGGTACCTACACTATTACTTATACTTTCGTACAAGGCACTTGTCAGAATACAACAACCTTCCAGGTAGTGGTTAATCCACTGCCGAATGTTAACTTACCTGCGGCACTTACCACACATTGTATTACCGCACCGGATGTAATTCTGACAAACGTGGGTACTACTAACCCTCCTGGTGGTACAAGGGTTTACTCTGGTCCGGGCGTATCATTTAATGGTACGGACTGGGTATTTGATCCTTCAATAGGCAGCACGTCTGTACCGGATACGTTCCTGATCACATTAACTTATACTGATCCTAACGGTTGCAGTAATTTCGATACTGCTTCTATCTTTACAACCCCTCAGGCTCTTGTCAACTTCCCTCCACTTGCGGATGTATGTGACAATGGTGCTGATGTATTACTGCAAGCAACACCTGCGGGTGGCACCTTCAGTGGCTCGTTCGTTACAGGTGGTGCGCCACAGTATTTCCAACCGGGTCCCGCTCCTGTAGGCAACTATTGGATCACTTATATAGGCCCTGCACTGGGTGGTTGTCCTGATACAGGTTTCCAAAACATAATAGTTAAACCAATTACCGGTCCAATCACTGTATGTAGTTCTGTTAACCCAACTACTTGCGGCGCAACAAATGGTAGCTTCTGTATCTGCGGTTTAGCTGCAAACACTACTTATGTTCTTACATACTTAAGGAATGGTGTGTTGCAAGGTCCGTTCACTGTAACATCTAATGGTTCAGGCCAATATTGCAGGATGAATCTGAATGCCGCTGCTTATACACAAATAACAATGGCATTGAATGGCTGTCCGCAGCTGAACAACAATGTGTTCGTAACACTTGTTGATCCGAATGCACCTCCTGCTCCAACAGCTGGTTCTAACTCTCCGCTTTGCCAGTTCTCTACATTGCAGCTTACCGCTACAACAAGTGTAATAAACGGTAGCTTCAACTGGGCAGGACCTAACAGCTTCTTCTCTAACCAGCAGAATCCAAGTATCCTGAATGTTCAACCAATCGCATCAGGCCCTTATACTGTAACTGTTACTAACAACCAGAACTGTACATCACTTCCGGGTACTGTTAACGTAGTGGTTAATCCGGCTCCAAACCTGACTGTAGGTAGCAATGGTCCTGTATGCGCAGGCAGTACGCTTAACCTTACTGCAGGCAGCACTACTCCGGGTACTACATTCCAATGGACTGGTCCGGGTGGTTTCTTCTCTATACTGGCTAACCCTACTATTGCTAACACAACCCCTGCTAATGCCGGTTGGTATTATGTAATGGCTACCGGTACTAACTCATGTACCCGTACAGACAGTGTGCTGGTTGTAATTGGTACTGTAACACCTACTACGCCTACTGCTGATGGACCGTCACCAATATGCTCAGGTACTACATTGAACCTGACTGCTACCAACTCTACAGCGGGTTCCGTGTACTCATGGACTGGTCCCGGCGGATGGACTGCTAATACACAAAATCCATCAAGGGCAAATATTCAACTGGTGGACGAAGGTAACTATGTTGTAATGGCTATACTTAATGGTTGCCAGTCAGCTACCAGCTCTGTTTTCATAGATGTAGTGCAGTCGCTTACACCAACAATTACTATCACGCCTAATCCTGATGATACGGTTTGCTTCGGTACTAATATCGAATTCACCAGCGTTATCACCGACGGAGGTACGTCACCAATATACCAATGGTACATCAATGGTGTTCCGGTAATAGGTGCGATCGATAGCTTCTGGGGTTCTCCATACCTCACAGATCTTGATACTGTTACTGCGGTGCTGACAAATAGTACAAGTTGTACTACTGCTTCTTCAGATACCAGCAATAAAGTAACTATCCACATGTCGCCTAATACAATACCTACGGTAGACATAACCAGTAACCCATTGGTATATGTTGCAGGAGCTCCTATGGACTTCACTGCTACTGTACTCAACGGTGGTACTAACCCAACCTACCAATGGTTCCTGAATGGCACTATACTGCCGGGTGAAACCAATATGGTATTCAGCAGCAGTACTCTTACTGATCAGGATATACTCACTGTACTTGTTACCAGCAATGCGCCATGTGCTATACCTGATACCGCCTCCGATTTCTGGAACGCTCTGATTAATGTTAGCGTAACAGCAGGTGGTAAAGTGGTAGAGAATATGCAGCTGTTCCCTAACCCGAACAACGGTACATTTATTCTCAGTGGCAATTTCAACGGAATGACAGGTGTGAAAGATGCTAAAATTGAGGCATTGAATACTGTTGGCCAGGTGGTGTACAAAGACAACGCCCAGGTGGTAAATGGTAAACTGGAGAAACAAATGAAGATGGCTGATGTTGCCGCCGGTGTGTATATGCTTCGCATAACTGCCGATGGTCGAACAGTACAGATGAAGTTTGTAGTGAATAAATAGAAAATAGAGTTTCCCTCATATAACGCCGTCCCTTTTCGGGGACGGCGTTTTTTTATTAGCGTCTGTACGGCTTTATGCCGTCAGTACGCGTTAAGTGTTACCTTCAAATAATAGTTAAACCATTAGATATAATCATGCTTTAAGAGTACGGCCGGTGGCGGACATTCACCCAAATAATTTGTATTCCCGCGTCTTAGAACGCGATTTAATTAATATCTTTAGGTCAAATTCGAGAAAAACAACAACCTTATGAAAAAAGCATACTTATTACTAAGTAGCATTGTGTTGAGTTGCGGCGTTTCCCTGGCACAGGTGAACGTATCAACGGGTGGGCCTGTTACTACTTACCCTAACCTTACTGACGCTTTCTTTGCAATCAATACCGGTGTACATACAGGTGATATAATCATTGATATTACTGCAAGTATAGTTGAGCCGGCCGGTGCTATGGCAACGCTTAACCCGAGTGGCGTGTTTGGTTCCAGCTACACAAGCGTAACTATACAGCCAACTGCTGCAAATATAACAGTGGAAGGTGATGGTACTGCTGTCATAAATCTGAGAGGAGCCGACAACGTTACTATTGATGGAGACTGGTTAGGCGGCGGAGGCTCACAAGACCTTACTATCCGTAACACTTCCATAGGTGGCGGAAACGCGGCTATCTGGCTGAGCAGTACTGCTATCGGTGGTAATAACGGCGCTGAGGGAAACCTCTTCACCAATTGCATTTTTGAAGGTGTGGATAGCGATGAGACCTCTTATGGTATTATTACCGGTGGTAGCGGAACGCTTGGTACTGCTCCTACCGCGCAGAACAGTAATAACAGGTTCAATAGAAATATAGTTCGTAAATGCCGCGTAGGTATCGCTGTAATTGGTGGTACTTCGGCTGATGCAGGCTTGCAGATAGGTAACAATATAGTAGGTTCACTGACTGCCGGTGAAGGCCTCGGTACACGCGGTATCTCTGTAGTAAACGTGGATGGTGCTCAGATAACGAACAATACTGTAATGGGTGTTTCTGCAGATGTAGCCCAGGCTGTTACAGGTATTGACCTTGGCCAGTCTATTTTCAACACTACTATCTCTGGTAACAGGATACACGATATCTCTAACCTGGAAACCGTTACTGGTTTCGGCGCGGTAGGTATCTATGTCAATTCAGCTATTGGCGGAGCATCTAACGTAAAAATTTACAACAATGAGATCCATACTATTTCCAGCCAGGGCCATCCTGCGTTACCTTTTACAGAAGATAACGGCACATATGGTATAGCGCTGCTCCAGGCAGATGGTTATGACCTGTATCATAATACAGTTTACCTGTCCGTTGCACCTGTAAGTGGTGATGGTGGCGCTGCTGCATTGTACATAGGTGCTGCTGTGAATTTCAATGGTGTGAACCTCTCTAACAATGTGTTGATAAACAATACTACAGGTGGTGTGAACTATAGTGTATACAGTGCTTTAGCGCCCGTACTTGATGTAGTTGATTACAACTTGTATTATTCTACTGGCGACCTGGGTTATCTTGGTACTATCACCAGCACTTTTGCTGACTGGAAAACAGTTTCAACAGACGATAAAGGTTCTGTGGTAGGTCTGCCTGTAATGCTTGTTGTTGGCGATGGCGTTGAAGTTGATATTAACGATGCAAATAGCTGGTTGATCAATGGCCGTGCTTTAGCTATGGCTAACTACGGTCTTGATATAAATAACGTAGTGCGTAATACTACTCCGGGCTTCCCGAATGATATGGGTTCAAGAGAGTTTACTCCTGCTGCGGGCGTATTACCTCCAATAGCAACAGCTGATGCTGCTCCTGCTCCAAGTACTGTAACAACATATAGTGTAGGTCAAAGAAAAATTGCAAGAATTACCTGGGGTGCCGGTGGCTCTGTTCCTACAACAGTTGACCTGCAATATTACTCGGGTATAGATCCCGCTACGCTCGTTCCTCCGTATCCTTATAATAGCAGGATACATAGCTATTACGATATACAGGAAACCGGCGGTGCAGGTTATACTGCTCAGGTAGAGTTTTACTTTACAGATGCAGAAAACCGCGCTATACCTGATGGTAGCCTGAGAATAGTAAAAGACACTACAGGTACGGGACAATGGGGTGAGAAAGGCGGCAGTGTAACAGCAGATGTTGATGGTAAATATATTAACCAATCTACCGTTATTTCCAACCTGGGCTTATTTACACTGGGTAGTGTGCCATTGGGACTGGAGCTGTTGACTTTTACAGCTAAGAATAATAATAACATAAACGACCTTGCATGGGCTACAGCTTCTGAAAAGAACATGACCCATTTTGATGTAGAGCGCTCGGATAATGGCGTTGATTTCGCAGCTATTGGCTCTGTAAAATGTAACAACAAAGCCATGGCCAACAATTACAAGTTCAGCGACCTGCAACCAAAAACAGGCTACAATTACTATAGGCTGAAAATGAATGAAAAGGATGGTAGCAGTACCTACTCAAATATAGTTGCTGTAAAGAATGGCGCTGTTACGAACATAGACATTACATCTGTATATCCTAACCCTGCAAGCAGCATGATCTCAGTTGCACTGAATAGCGTAGTAGCAGGAGAAGTAAGTGTGCAGATCACCGATATTACAGGTAAGATTATGCTGTCTCAGATCAACGCTTTAAATGAAGGCACTAACGAGGTATCATTCAATGTATCAGAACTGGCTTCAGGTATATACATGATAAAAGCAAGCTTATCAGATGGTACAGTAAGTGTTCAGAAGTTTGTGAAACAATAATCAGGGATTAATACTTTTTAAGGGTTACCTGCTGCAAAGTAGGTAACCCTTATTTTTTGTAAAAGATTTCTTATTCGGCACAGGAATTGAATATACTTAAGCGTCTAAATAATACGTTGAATATGAAGGATATCTTGTTGATAACAAATGGGAAACTATTTTTATAAATGTTGTCAACACATTAATAAATCATTATATTCGCAGTGACTTTTTTCATAATGAAACACATACCATTTGCATTGAATGATGCAAAGCAACTCTGTGGTGATTTGCAGAATTTAGTCGGGGGTACTTTCGACCCGGCCTTGCCGGAAATTGGTGAAATAGAATGTGTGGCCGTAGCACCTTTCGACTTGCAGAATAAGAAGCAGTTTCTTCTGCATTATTTGCTTTGCGATGATGCCGTTAAGGCATTGGAAGAATATCATGGCTTGCTCTATGATGTTATAGTTATTGCTCGCTCCACCCAGGTTCATACCGACCTGGTGCAGTATGATATCTTCACCTGGCTGGAAAAGAACAACCTCACTATAGGCGAGGTAGCCACAAGCCATGTCGCTCGTGGAAAGGCTATATAGCTATTTCAATAAATTTTAACATTGGTTTATACGTGTTAGTCTCAGCTTGAAACACAAGCTGAGACTAATTAATTTATTATATTTTAAATATAAAATATTTATATTTATTGTTCTGTTTTGTAGATTGCCTGTGGATAACTATTGTTTTATCCGTTTTATTTTTATCTTGCCAGCGGTTTGTGTTTTTTATTTTTTGTTTTGACACGCCTGCTGTTTTGTACAGCAGGCTTTTTTTATACAAAAAAGCCACCCCCTTAGGGATGGCTCTTGTATTATTTCAAGTGCTACACATTAGTCTCCTTCAGTTACGGGTACATTTATATTGATAGTGCTTTGCGAAGTAATCTCATAAGGTATCCCACCTTTCACATTTTGTGAAATATCAGCATCAAAGCCATAACCATATATATAATACTTCCCGTTTTTCAATCCGGTAAAGGTGGCAACAGGCTTTCCGTCCTCTATCACCACGGCCATTTGTTCATCATAGCCTTCCGCCGTTTCTGATGGCGGGGTAGAGGTATTATACTTTATATACACCACGCAGTCTGATATAGGATTGTCATGATGTCTTGGTGTGATTTTGAGTATGGCATTGCCTCCTTTGCCCGCTTTGTCCTGGCGTGTGCAACTGGCAGCACTTAGTGTAAGGGCCAGCAGCATCACCAATAGCACATTGATCGTTTTCATTTTTTTGATTTAGGTTTTATTTTTTACCGGTATATTTTTCAGGGCGGGCATCAAATGCTTTTTTGCAACCTTCGCTGCAAAACCATGTAGTGTCATTATTAACAACGCTATACTCCGTCCAGGTATCGTCCTTTTCCATTTCGCATACCGGGTCTGTTTTAGCTCCGGGAGTATGAGCTATAGGAGCTTCATTCATACCGCTATCCTGCAGGCTGTCTATGTCTTCACTGGTAGTGCCGGTAGTGTCATCGTTGCCGCAAGCCACCATAAGCGGGAGCAGCGCCAATATTATTCCTTTTTTTAAAGATCGTAGTAACATATTCGTTTGCTTTATGGTGATCAATCTAAAATCAAAGCATTGGCATTACGCCAACGCTTTGAATATTATTTCCTTGTTCCAGGTACTATACTTGTAGCAGGATTCAACTTCTTAACGTTCATGAACATTTCTACACCCAGGTATATCACCCCAACAGATAGTGCAGCTATCAGCAGCATCCAGAATGCGGGCGTGCTGTAGAACGCGCTAATAATAGCGGGTAATAAAAACAGCATCAATGCGATTCCTAAACCTGTTAATACAAATTCGTATGGCCTTTCTAATTTCATCTCATTCGTTTGTATAAAGTTACTCACCAATTGCCGTTACAGAAAACATTTGCTGGTAATTATCCGCTATTTTTTTCGCGTTCGCACCCGGCATATGTACCGCTGAAAGAGTAGCGAAGTCAATGATATTTATATCACCGAACATTTTCAGCAGGTTGGCCGTTACGTGCATATGCTGCTCGTTGCCGTTTATCACCAGGTCTTGCGGGAAGGTGAGTGTAACTGTTCTCAATACACTATTCGCACCGCTGAACCCGCCCATATGGAACTGCAGTAGACCTCCACCTTGTGTAGAGCTGCTTGAGCTTCCTTCCATCTTCATCATAATGTAACCACTGTTCCAGTCCCAGTACATATCATTGTTCACATCCAGCGCGCCTGTCTGTGCACCTGACGAATTCCGCAGACTATCCACACCTATCATAAATGTCACCGACTTATAAGTGCCATTCGGAACTTCTGCTATGTCAAAGGTCATTGAGCTTGGATTCGACTGTTTCAGCAGGTGGTAGCTTTCCGTTTCTGTAAACTGGGTGCCATCTGCTTTGTTCAGCTTTATGTTAGTGATGAAGTAGTTGAACTTGGTAACGTTGAATGTATCGCCGTTCTGGTTCTGATACTGACCGGTATTAAGGATCAGCATATCCCCTCCCACTTTATTGAAGAACTCCATATGCACAGAGCCCGAAGGGTTTGGCGGGTCTACAATAATTACGGGATCTTCTTTCTTTTTACAAGAGGATAATGCTGTGATAACTGCGAATGATAATACTGTTGCTGTTTTTATAAGCTTGTTCATTATGAATGATTTTTTGTGTTGAATGATTTGTAAAAAATGACCTTATTAAGGATTTAGCGTAATGTTTACTTTTTTGTTCGCCTGTTCTCCATCGTGACTTACAATTACGGTAATTTCCAGTTCCGCATTGGTAACTTTTGTTACATTGCCTGTATAGTCTGCGTTTATGGTGAAGTTTTTTTCGTGCACATGGCCTTCTCCACTTCCTATCTCTGTGCCGTTGTCTTTATCCCTTATCTTCCACTCGTAGCCATGCAGGTCTACAGGGCTGTTAACTTCCGCTGATATATGCAGCGTATTTCCGCCGGTTACTACAGCGCCTTCTGTAGGAGACTGTATATTTATATTGATAGTTGGCTCAGGGGCTGTTGTATCGTTTCTTTTACAAGAGCTAACTATTCCTAAGGCAATAATTAAGCCATATTTGATATATCTGTTGACGTTTTTCATTATTCTAATTGGATTTTAATTCTTACTTAAAAAAGGAACTGTACCTGTGTTTCTAACCGTGGTTTTGCCGTCACCAACCCTCCTGCATAGTGCTGCCATACAGGTAAGCTACCTGTAGCAGTAATTCCGAATTTACCCAGGTAGATTCCCGCACCTGCCACCGCATACGCCTGCGCGCCACCACTATATGTATTGCGAATGCGGTACACGTAACTGCTGTAGTCCACATCGCTGTGTTCATATCTCAGTCCGGCCTGTGGCAACAGGGATACTTTCCCTTTATCGTACCAGTAGAAAGCGGTAAGTCCTGCATTCAGCTTGTTGCCATAGCGGTAATCGCGTTTGTTCACACCACTTAGCTTATACGAGACATCGCCATTAATGCCAGCCTTGTCAATACGGAAAGTATAGTTAACATTGGCTGTATAGTCCCAACTGCCTGTTCCAGGCTGCATATTGCTGAGAATGATGCCCTCCGTGTTGGTGACATCATTCCTGCCGGTAGGAGCTTTTATGCCACCGCCTGCCAGCAGTGTATGTTTTACTCTGTTTTGAGAGCTGTCTGCTGTGTTCAGCAGCATGTAGTTGGCTACCACCCTTATATCGCCTATGCCATTCATCAGCACGGTCTGTGTAGGCTCTACGGCACTATTGTAGCTATAGGGAGCAAAAGCGAATAGCTGTAGTCGCTTCAGGGGATAAAACCTACCCCATGCAGTGACACTACGCACAAAGTTTTGTGACTGCACAGGCTTTTTTTCGCTTGCCATTACAGGATGTGTACTGGTGAACTGCTGGTATTGAAAACTCAGCCCCACGAAATGACTATTATACCTCGGCAATATGCCCAGGTAGCTGCCCTGCGAGCCACCGCATACGTCGCAGGCAACAGCCTTTGCACATAGCAGTATTGCAAGCACAGGCATGAGTATATACTTCATGCTGAAATATTAAATCGGTAAATGAATGATACTCCCACGTAATTCCCCTTGGAAGTGGGTAGGAGATGTAGGCTCGCGTAAAAACTCGCGCATGGAACTACACCTGTGGTGGATGGAAAATATCAGCTGAGAAAGAGAACCCTTCCGGCGCTGTATAAGAAGATGTATGTGTAATAGAATTACCGAAATAATGTGGAGCGGGTTGCCATTGTGCAGGTAGCACAAACACAGTGGCTACAGCTACTTCTTCCTGTCCCTGCTTGCTGTCCTTTTCCTGTTGCTGACTGGCTTTTTTCAATTGCTTCTTCAGGTGGCACTTACCATTGCACTTCATTTTGGGTTTAGCCCTGTTCTCGCAAAGGTTTTTAGCGATATAGCTTTTGTTCAGTTGGTATAAACCCACAATGCCCAGCTGCACCGCGCATTGAAACACGAGGCACAAGGAAACAATTATGGCTATACTCTTTTTCACTAACACAAAGCTAGTAGTGCGGGATGTGAATACCAAAAAGAAATCTTCAATTAATGAACCAACAGCTAAATAGACTTACCACTGGCGCAGGAGTTAGCACAGCGCCGGCCCGAACAACTTTTCATTGGGCACGGCTCCTGTGTCTAACTAAGAAAAGGGGCTCTGACCCGCAGTACAACATCACCCATTATCTTATCCACAAAATCCAAATCACCCACCACATCTTCGTATCTTTAACATTGCTCTTTGACTATGTAAACTTGTCGTGAAACATACCTGCACATCACCACTTTACGATTTACTTTTGGCGGTAGCAAAATTTACTTTTGACGGTAATTTGGTTTACTTTTCTTTACCCAAAGCGGTAGTATCATTTACCCAAGCGGTAGTAAAACGGTAGTTTGGAATTTTGAAAGCCGCTCCCATGGCCGATTCAGTATAATGCCATCGCATCAGAGTTTACTTTTGAATATAGATCTGGCACAATACGGCACAACTAAGCCGATTACTTCATTTTTCATAACTTTACCCGGTACCAAAAGGCAAGTGATGAGATATATTATTACACTACTGATAATACTGTGTGCAAATGGTGTACAAGCGCAGATAAGCGATGACGGACTGGTAAGGGTAAAACTGCTGGGGCTGGATACAAGCCTGAGCGGAGCTGCAGCATTTAATGAAACACTCATCAGGAATTGTATTCCGGGATATGTAGTGAAGTTTGTAGATAATCCCCATGACGGAGGGACTGAAATAAAATACCTGTACGAGCATCCTAATACTTCAATACTAAAGATCGATTACACCTATCGCTTCAATGGTAAGGACAGTACAGGCAGGCCTAAGCCCTCTATTTTTTCACAAAGGATAACAGCGGATATAAATACCATTACGCAGATATACAATTACTTGTTTGGTGCAAAGGCAAAACCCGATGAACTGGATGTCTATCGTGGGGATAGTTTCGACTTCGTTTACGAGGATCGCGACTACCACTATTCTTTAATTCCCGATGATTATCGCCCCGGCTACTGGATACTAACGTTTACGCCGTAGTTATTACTTATCGGGGTAGCGTTTGTTCATTTCTTTTAAGGACAGCTTTATCAGCTTCTCCAGGACTGGTAGATGCACATCGGATAGTTTGTTGATATAGAGACAGCCTTTGCTGGTTTTACATTTGCCAAGTTGGTCAATAAGTGCTTCCTCGCCATCAGCGCCCGTCAGTACATAAAGTGTCAGGGCTGCTTTGCGGGGTGAGTAACCCAGCCTGCACATTTGGCCGCCATGGCCGCTGTCATATTTGTATGAGTAACTGCCAAAACCAATAATAGACGGCCCCCACATCTTGGGCTCTTCCTTAGTAATCTTCTTCATCATTTCCAGGAGCGTGAAGGCATCTTCCTGCTTTTGCCCTGTTGCGAAGGATTTGATGAAATCTACAGGGTTTACTTCAGTCTCTTTGGTCTTGATCTCAGGCATGAGAAAGTGTGTTTGTTGCTGCAATTTATTTAATATCAGGGTAAAAAGGTGCTTGAAAAAAATATAAATACAACAGCAAAGCCTTTACAGTAAAGGGGTTTAAAGAAAAAGGGAAAAACTATTGGAAAATCTTTTGTAAAAAAGCGGATATGCTTATCTTTGCGTCCCGTTCTGAAAGGAATAGGGTGTGATTGATCCTGTAGCTCAGTTGGTAGAGCAATACACTTTTAATGTATGGGTCTTGGGTTCGAGTCCCAACGGGATCACAGAAGTAAGGGTTACAGTAATGTAACCCTTACTTGTTTTTACGCAGGTTTACATTAAAGCGTTGATTTTAGGGGATTTATAACAGGAGCCTTCGGATACTGCTTCCTACCTTTACTTGGGTTTACACATTATTAATCGACAAAAAATCGACAAATTATGTTGTATCCAGTCAAAGCTATCATTAGCAAAGCCACGCGCAAGGATGGTAAGAATGCCATCAACTTTCAGTACTGTTTCAGTTCTACCAATAGAATATTACTGAAAACGGGGATTGTGATTTCCCAACAGTATTGGAGCGCCCAAAGACAATTAATTTCTAAAAGCCTTCCTCCGGACTTAGGCGATTTTGACAAGCTGAACGACGATCTATCGCGATTACGAAAGGTGATTCAGACTCTTATAGAAAAAGCTGAATCCTTAACACCAAATGAACGCGGCCAATTTGTAAAACAGCATTCTTATCCACAATTTTATTGTAACTCCCCAGTTCCATCTTAATTTTATTTTGAACAATAAACCTATGCATATGACATGCTCACTTTACAATCTTTCTTTTTTACGACGTTTTTTTAAGCTAATTCTTTTGTTTTAAAAGAACAAAGCATTCCCAAGTGGGGGGATTCATTATAGCTTACTAAGATTATAAGTCAATATTCTGATTATTCAAAATAATAAATGGGGGATTTTTTACCTCAATTAACGAACACCGTGTCGGTAACCTTGCAATAATTTTAATCGTTGTCTTGTTTTATTTAAACAAGAATTGTTCTGCTAATATTTTTTTAAACCCTATTGACTTATGAATAACCTTATCAAAGCTCCTCCTCTGCTTCTGATACTTAGAAGTTCCAGAATTTACAATTTCCCAACAAATATATTTTCTAAATAATTTAATCAGAATTTATGGCACAAGTTATTATTAATGGACATGTTGTCTTTGCCGAAAGTCGTCTTCCAGCTTCGGATGTACTTATTGAGTTGTGGGATGGGGGCGATGCCTATGGTTTAATTTCCAGCGTGACAGCTAATAAAGTTGGGGCGTTCAGTTTTATCGTGCCGGATCCTTTAGGGGCATTAATTGGAGATGATACTATAACCCCAAGTTACAAAATATACTCAAATGGGAAACTAATTCCAGATCCTGTTGTAGCGCCAAAGGGTGAAGGAATTGAGATCGTTCTAAATGAAAATAAGTATGATATCGCGGTACCAGATCCTGCAAAGGCGGTTTCAGCCAATACGTTTTTGCAAGTTGAAGGTTTTGTAACAGATTTAAATGGTGTGCCTGCTGCAAATGTCACATTGCATTTATATGAGAACAAATTTGGCGACAATACCCTTATAGCAACCGTAGTACCTGACCTTGAGGGTTTCTACAGAGTTAAAGTGAGTTTGAGAAATATCAATAATTCGGGACTCGTAAAAAATCGAAGCTTTCACATTGAAGTTGAAGATGCGGGGTCCGCTGTCGTGCTTGTATCTCGTGATCTCTATATCCCAACCAGAAACGATGTCATTAAAGAAAATCTGAAAATCGAATCTAAAGAGTATTCAACCAGCCCTATTTATGAAGTGTTAAGAGGGAGGGTGTCTTCTGTTCTTGGAGCGACAATGAGCTTTGAGGATTTTGCAGAGAGTATAGATTTTAGCCAAAATGAAGGTGATTCGGACGGAAGACTTAGTTATATAGCAGCAACGACTGGGTATAATATTAGTTCTCTGAAAGAAATCATAAAAGCGTATCACTTTTCGGAAGAGTCAGGCATTCCACATGATTTGCTCTTTGCACTTGTAAGAACCAATAATATCTATATTAATCCACTTTATGCCTTAAGTGAAGATCAGTTACGCTTGACTGTCCAAACTGCAATGGACGAAAATGTAATTGTCACTTACGGAGAGGCTGAAATTGATGATTTTATTCTCGCAGTGAAAGATTGGCAGGTATCTGCGACTAATGACACCCCAATTTTGGATGAAGATTACTCAATAGGAACCGTAATTAATAACATTTTCGGGGGCGCGACTGCAGAATCAGATACAATAGATTTTCTGACAAGGTACAATAGCAAGGAGTATGAGGACATCAACGATTTTTGGGAAGAGTATATTACTTACGACGCAGTAAAAGCAGAAAAGGCGAAAAGAGGGCTGAAAATTGCCGGGATTGCAGGTTTTCAACCGAAAATCATTAGTCATCTAATGGGTGTGACTACTGGCGGTATTCATGTGATGGCTGAATGGACCGAGGCCGAATGGATAACATTGATCGATACTGTTTGTGATGCAACTAGTCCAAGGGAACTTTGCGTGCCGAAATCTATAATCGGTGATAGTGACGATCAAGAAGCAATCATTGAGTTATATGCGCGTAAATTGAAATCACTTTCTCAGGACATGTTTCCCCTAACGGCACTGAAAGTGAAGATGAGTGATAGCGAAACCGGGCCGTTACTTATTGAGGATAATGAGCTTCGACCACAAGTGATCTCCTTCATTGGTGACAATCCAGATTTTGATCTGCGAATTCATAGCATTTATGACATAACTGAAGAATCAGAATGGGATACCAGGAAAGTAGATGACTTAGAAGGAGTGCAACAAGCGCTGGCACCATTTCAAAGATTACTGCGTGTGGTTGGCGGACACCCTGACGCAGCAGCAGCAATGAAGATGGATGGAATTGATTCCGCTACTGCAATGATGGAAATGCCGCAGGCAGCTTTCGCGGCTAAGTATGCGAATTCAATGGGTGGATCCCAACAAGCCTTTGCGGCATATGCCAATGGAGCTACTGTAGCGACTTATGCGTCTAACCAGTTTGTAAACATATTACAACAATGGAACTCTAATTCTTATCCGGTATTCCCTTGGGGCGGACAAACTGTTGGTCCACATGCTGACCCCAATCTGGCTACATTGTTTGGCAATATGAACTATTGTGCTTGTGAACAATGCTTGTCTTTATACAGTCCGGCCGCTTATTATACAGATATCTTGCATTTCATAAAACCTAACGTGCCGATAGCTTCACTTACTGCTCTTACTAATGAGTTGAAAAGGAGGCGGCCGGATCTGATGGAAATTGACCTTACTTGCAAGAACACTAATACGCCAGTTCCTTACATAGATTTGGTTATTGAACTTTTAGAACGATTAGTTATTAACCTTTCTGGTGGAGCTCCACCATTTGTACCGCTGTCTTATCAGACTAATGGAACGGCTAAAGAATTGGCTGCGTATCCCGAACATGTGTATAAAGTGGTCTTAGGTGGTTTGAACTATAACTGGGAGTACCAGGATTACGAAGGATACAAAGTAGTATATGACCCTAACGCTACTATAAATAATCTAACGAAGGCACTTTATCCATTCAATCTCCCGTTCAACATGGGGCTGGAGGAAAGCCGTACATATCTAGGGCATATGGGTGCGGCAAGGTATCAGCTACTTAAGATATTTAAGCCGTTTAATGTAGGAATGAGCACTGGTATTGATGATGCTGACATTTTTTGTGAATGGTTAGGTATCTCCACTCTTGCCGGAAGTATTATAACCAATACGCATGTTGACAGTACTGCTAATCGCCATAAGTTCTATGGATTTGCATCTGCTTCTGTTACAAATTATTTGGATCCTTCTGATAGTTCTGTATTATTGAGTGGCAATTGGATGGATCTTCTGGTTGGTCGTATGGATATAATGACCCATCAGTTGCGAATATCTTACAAGGACTTTCTGCAGTTCCTCACAACAGATTTTCTGAATAAACGTGTAGCCGGGGTAAGACAAATAACTGTTACATCAACGGATGTTACACAACCTGATACATGCGACCTAAAAAAGTTGAAACTAGATTTTGTCGGTGGATCTACAGCCAGAACTACCTTCCTTGATAAACTTCACAGAATGATCAGGTTCTGGCATACGGGTAAGTTTAGTATTGAAGATCTAGATAAACTATTTACATCTGCTAATGTTACAGTCCTTAATGCAGCTGACTTTTTGGTATTAGGTAGGATAGTCCAGGCAGCAGAACGATTGAGGATTTCTTTTAAAGATGTGACAGGATGGTGGGGTAATGTTGATATTCACCGATATGTAGATTATGGCGATGATAATCTTCGGGAATACCCTTCGGTGTACGATATGTCATTCAATAACCGTGCTGTTATTAATACACCGCTTCCTGAGTTCACAGATCCCAATAATATAACCGTTGTTTATGAGGGCTACACTGCACAAATTGCCGCATCTCTCGGCATTAAGGAGGAAGAGCTTTTTTTGATTCTGGAGTATATGAATATTGACCAGCAGACGGATGTAGTCACCCTGCCTGTTTTGAGCCGTATTCATTCTCTATCGAAAGTATCGAAGAGCATAAAAGTCTCGATGAGGGATATCCTTACTATCTCATTCATGATGGGGATAGATATACCTGAAATCAATACTGCCTACACAATTGATGAACGCCTGAATCATTTGGGGACTATTCTTGATGCTGTTGATTCCTTGACTACCTCGCCCTTCAGTGTTGATGAAGTTGTGTTCTTAGTTCAGGATTATAAGGAAGCGTTTACCTTCCCTCCCGTTGTGATGCAGACTTTTTATGAAAGTCTCAGGAATGAACTGAATAAATTCCCTAAATACTCTTCGGACGTATCGGCATTAGATAATTTGACCAATATTATCTATCAGTTCTTTAGTAAGGAATTCAAGGTGCCATCATCTTGGGTTGCTACCATCATCGAGAATAGCATGCAAACAGAGGATCTTGTTGTAGAAACTCTATTGAGCGATGATTTTTATAGTAATACTGATGTCATCACTCTTGACGGAAATACGCTGCCCGGTGGCATGTATGATATACTATACAGCAGTTACTGGTTGTTCTATAAAGTGATTTCTATTGCTAACAAACTGAAGTTGAATAACTATGAGTTTGTATATCTATATGTGAATGCCCAGGAAGTAATTGGGTTTGATTATACTTCATTACCTATTCCTTACCCTCCATATACGCCAAGCGGAACGCCTAACACATCATTATTCAGGGGTATGCTACAACTGGCGAGGTGGATAGACGTAAAAAACAAGATGTCATTTGTTGATGACGATCTTGTACGGCTGCTTGAAGCAGCAAAGGATCTCGATCCTGCGCCCTTTGTTACAGCAAGTGACCCTGCTGGTTATCAACTAGCACTTAATAATAAGTTCGCTGCCTGGAAGTCAATCGTAAACCGCGAGGAATGGGGGACCATGTTGGATGACTTGATAGGTTCGACCGTCACTGTTGTCACTTGGTCGCCGCAACCTGCCGGTTTACTTAATGCTAAATTCCCTAAGGACTATTTGCCGAACTTCTTGGATAGCATTGTGCATTTTTGGAATATCATCAAGGCAGTGTCTTGGTGTCAACGGACTGGCCTTAAGCCCGTAACGTTAACAAATGCTTTGAATCGTGGCTTGACGTTGAATGATGCGCATCAGGTACTTTTGGCCGCAAAAGCCAAGCATACAGAAGAGGGCTGGCTGACAGTTGCTAAGCCACTTCGTGATGTCCTAAGGATGAAGCAGCGGGATGCTTTAGTAAACTTCCTACTGGCGTACCCAACTCAAACCGCTGCGAGAAGATGGCGAAATGAAAATGATCTGTTCGCATACTTGCTTATAGATGTTGAGATGGAGCCTTGTATGGCTACCTCACGTATTAAGCAAGCAATAAGTAGTGTCCAGCTATATATCGACAGGGTGTTACTAGGTCTTGAGTTTAGTAATGGAAACCCAGCTTCACCCATTCATATTGATGATCCGTCTCTTCTTTTCCAATGGAAACAATGGAGAAAGTGGTATCGTATATGGGAAGCAAACCGTAAAGTATTCTTGTATCCGGAGAACTGGATAGAGCCGGACCTTCGTGATAATAAGTCGGTTTTCTTCGAAGAAATGGAAACGAAGCTTATGGAGGGGGATGTGACGGTCGGAGCTGTTGAGGCCGCGATGAGTGAATATCTGTTGAAATTAAAAGACGTTGCTAAGCTGGAACCTGTGGGTTCTGTTGATGCCAGGGATTCGGTTACAGGTAAAATTATTAATCACGCATTTGCGCGCACGTACGGAGAACCGCACCAATTTTACTATCGCAGGCTGGTTGAATATGAATGGACGCCGTGGGAAAGAGTTGAGGTTGAAATAAAGAGTAAGCATATTTCTCCGATGGTCATGTTAAACCGATTGTATCTTTTTTGGTTTACATTCAGAGAGAAGAAGGTTCCCGCTAACCAAGCGACCATAAATAATATTTGGGCAAATCAGGGAAATAACAATAATTATAACAGCCCTTGGTTTTACAATGATTTGAATCGTGTCAATGATGACACGCCAAATGATGTGCAAAACAATACTTATCCATCCAATTCTCCCTATGTAACTCAAATAGAGATCACATTGAATTGGTCTGAATACAAAGATGGTAAGTGGCAGGAACATAAGGTTGGCGCAGATAAGATGAATCTTGATATTAATCCGCTGGTTCAATCGTATATGGCTGAGATATTTGACTCTTCCCATAACAATGCCTTTCCCGTGTGGATGGGTACAAGCGTTAAACCGTATTATAATTTCCTGTCGAAAAACCGCTCACTGAATGTTACTGAGTTAATCATCTCTAAGATATTCCCTTATGCGGTGGTGCTCGAAAATGGTGGTGCTGCAATTCTCGTCCAGTTTTATAATCGCTTCTTTAATAATGGCACTGAGGTAGGCCACAACATTCACACATTCGAATTTAGTCCATTTAGCCAGCAGGCGTCTGTCTGGAGGAATATATACGCAGGAGTAACGTTTGTATATCCCGGGAATACCTCATATATGGACAATAAACTTGTTTATAATCCGCACTTAGCACAAGGTTTGCAGCCCGATAAACTCTATGTAGATAATCATAAAAATTTTCTAACTAATAACTATGTATACATAGAAGAGAAAACATGGACGAACTTCAATAATAAGGAAAGGACAACCTCTGCTAAGATCCTTAATGCATCTCCCAATGGCGCATATAAGCTTACCGCCAGGCAGAATGCAAGACGTAACTTGATCGAAGATCATTTCTTCTACGAGGATGACCGCAATATTTTCTTTGTCAGAGCGGTTGAACCGAAAACTTTCCCGAATTCTAACAGCACGGTTTCGCTTGCGTCAGCCGGACAGAATGCCGCAATAAACTATCTGCCTGGATCAACAGTGAATACTGTCTATGGCAATGATATTCATATCACGAACTACTACACTGGTGCGCAGTCAGCATTGAAATACTTCTTCCAAGTTTTTTATCATGCAGATGTAGATAACTTTATCAAGGCAATGAATTCGGGTGGTATGGACGGGTTTATGAATCTTGCCAATCAGGACGACCAAACTGATACATTGCAGTTTGTTTCGAAGTACCAGCCAGCGCCTATCGTTTACAATAGTTATCCGTCAGATAAAGTAGATTTTGACTTCGTTGGTGCTTACTCGTCTTACAATTGGGAGTTGTTTTTTCACACACCGTTGATGATCGCGCAGCGTTTAATGGATAACCAGCAGTTTAGTGATGCCCAAAAATGGTTCCATTACATTTTTGATCCAACGTCAAACGTTGATGCGAACAACAACATTACTGGATCGAAACAGCGTTTTTGGAAATTTAAGCCTTTTTATAATATAGCCGGTACGACTGTTCAGACGTTAACTGATCTATTAATTGAAATTAACAATAACAGCCCTAATGCCTTGATACAGGTACATCAATGGGAGAATAATCCATTCAAGCCGCATGCGATTGCCAGGATACGTATACTTGCGTACATGAAAAATGTGGTCATGAAGTATCTCGACAACCTAATCGCCTGGGGAGACCAATTGTACAAAAGAGACACCATTGAATCCATTAATGAGGCCACCCAGATGTATATAATAGCGGCAAATATATTGGGTGAAAAACCTCAGGAGGTCCCTAAGCGTGCGGAGACCGGACCAAGAACCTTTACAGAGTTAGATGCGGCTGGGCTTGATGCATTTTCAAACGCATTAGTTGCTGTTGAAAATTATATAGATCCGAATTCTGGTCCACTCGTGTATCTTACTCAAAGCTATCCTCCCGGATACATCCCTCCAAAGGGAGCATACAGGCCGATTAAGATGTTCTATTTCTGTTTGCCAAATAATCCTAAGCTTTTAGCTTACTGGGATACTGTAGCGGATAGACTGTTCAAGATAAGGAACTGTATGAACATCACGGGGCAGGTTAGACAACTACCGTTATTTGAACCTCCTATAGATCCGGCACTGCTCGTACGTGCAGCTGCAGCAGGACTTGATATAAGCAGTGTGCTGAATGATCTAAGTACACCGCCTATGCCTTATAAGTTCTTGTATATGCTTCAGAAGGCAAATGAGATATGCAACGATGTTAAGGGGCTAGGAAGCGCTTTGTTGTCAGCCTTGGAGAAGAAGGATGCGGAAGCAATGGCTTTGTTGCGTTCGGGATTGGAAATTACTTTGCTGGAGACTATAACCAGCGTTAAGAAAACAGCAATAGACGAAGCCAGCGCAAATATTGAGGCGCTGCATAAATCAAAGGATGTAGTTCAAACACGCTATAATTACTACAGCTCAAGACCATACAAGATATCCAGAGAGGAGGAACACATCCGTTTGTTGAAAGAAAGCTCGAAACATCAGGCAAGAGCCGGCAATTTCAATGCAATCGGTGCTGTTCTTTCCATTATTCCTGAGATAAATATTCAAGCTCCTTTTGCCCTGGGTCCAAGTTTTGGTGGACGTGAGTTAAGTGCTTTGATGAGCGCACTCAGCGCAAGACAGTCCGTCAAAGCTACTATTAAGAATACAGAGGCCTCTAATGCTCTAACGGAAGCCGGATATATTCGGAGGATGGATGATTGGAGATTCCAAGCGGAAAGTGCGCTTAAGGAAATGGTGCAGATAGATAAGCAGATCATTGCTTCAGAGATCAGAAAGAACATGGCGGAAAAGGAACTTAAGAATCATGAAGTTCAGATCGCAAATGCTAAGGAGATGGACGAGTACATGCGCAGCAAGTATACAAACCAGGAATTGTATAACTGGATGATTACGCAAATATCTACGAGTTATTTCCAGGCATATCAACTAGCTTTTGATATCGCTAAAAGAGCAGAAAAGTGTTTGATGTATGAATTGCCTTTGATGGACGTCCCAGGTACGGGTTTTATCCGATTCGGTTATTGGGATAGCTTAAGGAAGGGTTTGTTAAGTGGTGAGAAGCTACAATACGATCTGCGGAAGATCGAGATAGCATATCTGGAATCCAATACCCGTGAATTAGAACTAACCAAACATGTGTCATTGGCTCTGGAAGATCCTATGCAGTTACTGGCATTACGCGAAACGGGTTCTTGTTCAATCGTTTGCGATGACATGCTATTCGATTTAGATTATCCTGGACATTACTTCAGAAGGATAAAATCTATCAGTGTGAGTTTGCCTTGCATTACAGGTCCTTACACTACGATCGCGGCCCAGTTGTCTCAGTCAGGTGCTGAAATTAAAGATCCGATAGGTGATCCAATAACTGTAGTGTCAACGAATGCTCAAATATTCACGAGTAGTGCACAAAATGACAGCGGTACTTTCGAGTTGAATTTCAAAGATGAACGTTATCTGCCGTTTGAAGGACAAGGCGCTATCTGTACTTGGCTGCTAACGCTAGTTGGAGAAGAGGTACTACGCCAGTTTGACTATAGCACTATTTCAGATGTGATTCTTCACATCAAGTATACAGCGCGATATGATTCTTCAAAAGAAAGCACGACCAAAGCGGAACTTCAGGACGCGTTGTCAACCAATGGAGTAGAGTTGCAGCGTTACTTCAGTCTGAAGCATGAATTTGCAAACGAGTGGTTTGCCTACTCTAACGCAGTACAGGCTAATGATCCTGATGCGAGAATGGTGATCTCACTGGATGAGCAGCGATTCCCATTCCTTGCAAATAACAAAACGATTAATGTAACGGAAGCTTATGTGCAAGCGAGGGTGAAACCATCGTCAGTTGCCGGGTCTTACGATATGGGATTCAGCAGCACACCGGCCGGTACTATCTCGTATAGTCCAATGGGGGGGACACCTTTGAATGTGACAGCCGCAATGCCAATTACGATTGAACCAGATGCGACTGAGGGCTTTGCTATAGCACTTAAGGACGTGACCAATATCCTTTTACCGGTTGCCGGTGATATGGATGCTGTATTTGACGATGCTTATCTCGTTTTGACATATACATTGGAGGACTAGTATCGGTAAGTAGATTTTTAGAAGATCAAATTTTTAGACGATGAATCAGAAACCCGATCCTAAGCAAACACAAGATAAAGTATCCGGAAGTGGTACCACTCAAAAGAGTGGCCACCTTCTGGATGGCTATACCGTGGCACCACCATCAGCTAAGGACGATGAGAAAAGCCCTTATTATAAATCTGCTGCGCCATCGATATCTCTGCCCAAGGGTGGCGGTGCATTAAAAGGTATTGATGAGAAATTCACTGTCAACGCGATAAATGGTACTGCTTCTTTGCAAGTAGGTTTCCCACTGACACCGGGTAGAAGTGGATTTACGCCTGCGTTAACACTTCAGTATAATTCCGGAAGCGGTAACAGCGAATTTGGATTAGGGTGGGGGTTAAGTCTACCGTCAATAAAACGTAAGACGGATAAAAAGCTACCGCGATACAATGATGCCAGAGATAGTGACGTTTTTCTCCTGGCAGGCGCGGAGGATCTTGTGGCTTCTTTACTGGAAGATTCAGATTGGACACCGGATGAATTTACAGATGGGGATTATATCGTTAAACGTTATCGCCCAAGAATAGAAGGACTTTTTGCCAGGATTGAATATATACGCAACACCACGCACGCCGGAAGCTGGTGGCGGGTAATAACCAAAGACAATATTGCTACCTATTATGGATTGACGGAGGATGGGCGAATATCCGATCCCGAAGACGAAAGCCGCATTTTTAAGTGGTTGCCGCAGTTAAGTTGTGACCAAAAAGGAAATGTACAGGTATATGAATACATTCTCGAAGATTTGGAAGAAGTGCCGATTGTAGCACATGAACGAAACAGGAATAATGGTCAGGCTTTGTTCCTGAACAGATACCTGAAGTCCGTGAAGTATTGTAATGATACGCCATTCTACATATCTGAAACGGATGCTTATGAGCCCGTACTTCCTTTATCAGGAGTATATTGGATGCAGGCTGTATTAGACTATGGCGATCACGATGATAGCTATCCTGAGCCTACACGTTCTACAACTCATTGGCCTTGCCGTAAAGACCCGTTTTCTGACTTTCATGCTGGTTTTGAGATACGGACTTATCGTAAATGCAGAAGGGTGCTGATGTTCCATTTCTTTCGGGAATTGCATCCGACGCTTGACATCGCCCCTCATTTGATTCGCTCCCTGGATCTTGAATATAAACATGATGATACACCGGATTCGTTTGCTGAGGCTGATTATATTACTGTAGTGAAGCAGACAGGATATAAGCGAATTGACGCTACTACGTACTTTAAGAAAAGTCTACCACCGTTAACGGTAGAATATGAGCAACTGAAATGGAACACCGATATACACATAGTTGACAGGAAAGACGTAGAGAATGCACCTCAAGGGCTGACAGGCCCTTACCAATGGGTAGATCTTTGGGGTGTAGGGCTACCGGGGATATTATCTGAACAGGCGGAAGGGTGGTTTTACAAAAGCAATATGGGTGACGGGCACTTTACGCCCGCTGTACAGATCGCAGAAAAACCTTCGTTCACCGGCCTGGGTAATAATTTGCAATGGCAGGACCTTGATGCTGATGGCCGGAGGCAAGTTGTAAGTATGGACACTACCGTGCCGGGGTACTTTGAATTGGACGATGATCAACAATGGCAGTCGTTCAGGGCTTTCAATAAAAAGGTGAACATAAACCTGAACAGCCCATATACCAAGATGATAGATCTGGATGGCGATGGCCGACCCGATATATTACTGACTGAAGAACGTGCATGGACATGGTATGCAAATAAAGGAAAGGAAGGCTATGATATAGGTGGCTCATCGCAGGCCTGGCTGGATGAGGAGAAGGGCCCCCGTCTTCTACTCAACGACCAGTTGCAGAGTATTTTTCTCGCTGATATGAATGGGGATGGTCTTACTGACCTCGTTCGTATAAAAAATGGAGAGGTCTGTTATTGGCCGAATATGGGGTATGGCAAATTTGGCAGGAAGGTAACGATGACCAATGCGCCTGTTTTTGATAATGCTGATGATTTCAACCCTATCTATATAACCTTGGCTGATATTAGCGGCACAGGTGCGCCCGATATATTGTACATGGGCAACAATAAATGTACGGCATGGATCAATTTCGCCGGTAATGCATTGAGTGACGCCTTTGAGATAAATCCCTTACCCGGCACAGAGCAATACAGCAAAATAGCTGTGATAGATTTTCTCGGTAATGGCACTGCATGTATTGTATGGAGCTCTCCCTTACCACAGCATGCGGATGCCCCTATGCGTTATATAGACCTGATGGGTGGAAAGAAGCCACACATCATGAAGATGTATATGAATGGTATGGGTAAGGTAACCAACCTGACCTATAAAAGTTCGACAAAGTATTATATAGAAGATAAATTGAAAGGCATAGAATGGGCGACAAAATTACCTTTCCCCGTGCAGTGCCTGAGTGAGGTCACTACCTCTGATGTGGTGAGTGAAACCACATATAAGCAAAGCTATAGCTATCATCACGGATATTACGATCATGAAGAGCGGGAATTTAGGGGTTTTGGGAGGGTGGATAGTATTGATGTTGATACCGCTATAATTGATGAAAGTAATGAGCTGGATCAAGCCCCGGTGCTTACCAAGACATGGTATCATACAGGTGCATGGATGCGCAGGCAGACTTTGCTCAGGGCATTTGCAAAAGAATATTATCCCGCGCCGGATAGTGATGTGATATTGCCTGCGGATGTATCAATGCCCACAGGAATGAATGCTCAGGAGATGAGAGAAGCTTACCGTGCGCTAAAGTCGGTGCCACTGCGCCAGGAGGTATATGCGCTTGATGGTACCGATAAGGAACAGCATCCTTATGTTGTAACAGCATCGGGGTACTGCGTAAAGATGTTGCAGCCGCAGAAAGAGAATCGATTCGGTACTTTCTACACATACCAGGAGCAAAGTGTATCCTGGCACTTTGAGCGCAACGTGGATGACCCGCGTATTAGTCATGAACTGGTTACAGCAATAGACGAGTATGGGAACATCATGGAGAAAGCTAATGTCGTCTATCCACGTAATTCCTCTCAGATACCTGTGGATACACCGGGCGCGGTAGTGGCTGCTCAAGAGAAGATGCTGGCGGTCTACACTCAGATATTGTACACCAATGACGAATTAGCATCCAAAGAACATTATCGCCTTAGGTTGCCTTATGAGTCGAAGGATTATGAGCTGGGGTGGTTGCAATTGAATACCACACCTTTTTGGCTGGCTGCTGATATCAAAGAACAATTTACCAATGCTACCAGTATTGACTTTACTGATGCATTTGCGAGCTCACAACCTTTGGCAGCTGAGAAACGAATGCTGTCCTGTGCACGTTCACTATTTTTAAGCAACGATCTCGCAGATATATTGGAGTTGGGAATCATTGAATCTCTGGCTATACCCCACGAAAGCTACCAGCTTGCTTTTTCCGGAGGGGTGTTAAATGATGCCGATTGGTATGACGGGAGAATAACTAATGCCATGCTGGATGAAGGTGGATACAAACGTGATGGCACTGTTACCGGTTTCCCTTCCGGTGATCCCGCATCTTGGGTGTGGATACCGAGCGGTACAGTAGCCTACGATAGTAACCCGGCGGAATCCTTCTACCTGCCGTTTGTGTTTATTGACCCTTGGGGAAATGAAACGACTATTGGTTATTGGGACAATGGCACGGAAACCTATTACCTGCTGCCGAAGAGTGTTACCGATGCTAAAGGAAATATAAGCACTGTAAACGCCTATGACTGGCGATGCCTGCAACCCACGCAGATGACCGACCCTAACCTGAACATAAGCGAGATACTATATGACGCGCTGTGTATGCCTGTGGCAACAGCGATGAAAGGTAAAGGCAGCGAGGGTGATACCCTTGCGGGCATAGACCCGGAAGACGCAGGTGATATAAGCACGCAGGCAGACTTTTGGGATGATCCTTACGGTGAGGCAGGGAATGTGCTACAAGGAGCGACATGGCGCTGTATATATGACCTGGAGGCGCAGCCTACGGCAGTGGCGATGATAGCGCGGGAAGAGCATTATGCAGATAATCCCACAAGTCCTACACTGGTGCGAATAAGCTATAGTGATGGATTTGGGCGAGTAGCTATGCACAAAGTGCAGGCGACAGATGACCCCATCACGAGTGACCCGAGATGGACAGGTAGCGGTAAGACCGTATACAACAACAAGGGCAATGTGGTAATGCAGTATGAGCTCTACTACAGCAGTACACATGAATATGATACCACAGAACAGTCGGATGCAGCCAGTGTGAGCCCGAGAGTACACTATGACCCATTAGGTCGTGCTGTACGTACGGACCTGCCCGATGGCAGCTACAGCAAAGTGGAATGGGACGCTTGGAAACAGGTGAGCTATGATAATAATGATACTGTAGCGGATAGCGAATGGTACGAGGTGAATACAAACACAACGCCTTTTCCACCAATTCCAGTTGCAACGGCCGAGCAACAAGATGCAGCAGCAAAGGCATATGAGCACAGAGATACACCAATTATCATGTACCTGGATACGCTTGCACGACCTTTTTATACCACACAGTTTGCGGAATATGAAGGTGACGAAATAAATAGCTATGTTGACCTGGATATACTTAGTAACCGGATTGCAGTGCATGATGCACGTGAGACAGACCCTAACGACCCGTTCATTTGCCTCTCTTACGGGTACAACCTACTAAAAGCAATAGCAACACAAACAAGTATAGACAGCGGCACCCAGTATATGATGACTGATGCTGCAGGCCAGCCCCTATATGCATGGGATGCCGAAGACCGGCAATTCCATTTCGCTTATGATGAACTAAGAAGGCCACTTACCAAGGAAGTAACTCAAGGCATTACGCCTATCACCTATGTGTTGGAAGTGAAGGAATATGGTGAAGACCTGACGGACCCGCATCTCACCAATATGAGAGGACAGCTACACAAAAGTTATGACAACGCAGGGCTGACATGGGTAGATGCCTATGACTTTAAAGGTGTACCGGTAGATACGAAGCAGCAGTTGCTGACCGACCATACAATAGCCGATGTAGATTGGGATAGTAGCCCTGCTCTTAATACAGGCACCGCAGATACTTTTATAACAGAGGTGACGATAGACGCACTGGGTAGGCCCGTGACCTCTACAGACCCCGGTGGCAATGTTACCCGAAACACTTATGATAAGGCCGGTGCACTGAACGGTGTGTACATGACCCTTGCCGGAATTGGGGAAACTGAAACAACTTATGTAAGTGATATACGCTACAATGCCCGTGGACAGAGAGAGGCAATATGGTATGGTAACGGAACAAAGACCGCCTATACTTATGATGATAAGACCTACAGACTAATAAGGCTGCTGACCACGAAGAGCAGTGACATATACCAGGACCTGAACTATTGGTATGACCCTGTAGGAAATATTACACAGATACAGGACGATGCACAGCAAGACCTGTACTTCAGTAATTCTGTGATAACACCTAACCAGGACTTTACTTACGATGCCCTCTACAGGCTGATAATAGCAGAAGGAAGGGAACTGATAGGGACAGCCATAGGTGCTGATGATAACTTTGATGATGCAGGATGGCAAACAAGCCATCAAGGTAACGCTACTGCGGTGCAAAGTTATACGCAGCACTATACCTATGACGTGGTAGGCAATATACTGGAGCTGCAACATAGTGCAGGAAGCAATAGCTATACACGGACCTATAACTACATTGCGGATACTAACAAGTTGGATACAACGCAAATAGGCAGTAGCACACCGTTCAGTTATACTTACGACGACCGTGGCAATATGGAAACCATGCCGCACCTGCCAACAATGGCCTGGAACGCGCAGAATGAATTGCATAATACCAATAATGCCTCTAATACCCTGAACACCTATTATAACTACAGTGGCGGGCAGCGGATAAGGAAGGTTTGCCTGAAGCCTGGTAGGATAAGGGAGGAAAGAATATACCTGGGCAGCTATGAGCTATACCGTAAGTATATAAATAATGTACTGGATATAGAACGGTTTACTGTGCATATAGCCGATGATACAGGACGTATAGCTATGGAAGAAAAACGCACTTATGGTACAGATAGTGCTGCGCTACAACTAACACGCTATATATACAGCAACCACCTGAGCACAGCCTCATTGGAGCTGGATGAGAATGCGGCCATAATAAGCTATGAGGAATACCACCCTTATGGTACTACAAGCTACCAGGCAATGAACGCCAGCATAAACGCAGTAGCGAAGAGATACCGGTATACAGGCAAAGAGCGGGATGAAGAGACAGGGCTTTATTACCATGGAGCACGTTATTATATACCTTGGCTGTGTAGGTGGGGGGCGGTGGACCCAATGGAGAGTAAGTATGCGGGAATGAGCCCTTATAACTATAGTTTCAATAATCCAATAAAATATACAGATAAAAAAGGAAGAGAACCAGAAACCACTACTCCTACTACAACATACAGTACACCGGATGGGGGCAAAGTTTCTATACCTACGTCAGATGAAGATAGTGCAATAGAACTTAATAAGGTTTATTTTGGAAAGGACAGATCACAATCAATCACATTTGGACAAACATCACTGTTTCAATTTACGATTTCTGAAGGTGAACTTAATGGCGTGTATCAGGCTAAATTTAAACTGAATGAAGACGGCACTTGGGAGTTTGGTGGATATTTTAATCAACACGGGAATAAGTACCAAGAAGGGCCAAACAGTGGATCAACTTCAGCTGACGTAAGCTCCGGTTCTAGTAGCGGTTCTGGAAGCGACGGTAATTCTAATTCCACAAGTAGCAATGCAGGTGATGTTAGTTTGCCGAATCCCAAAAATACGAAAGAAACCATAAAGGCTGCAGAAGATGAAAAGGACAAGAAAAAGGTTACAACTGCCGGATTTGCTAATGGTGAAGGTTCACCACAAGATCTTATTAACTGGGGAGTTGGATTGATTGGCTCAGGCCTAGAAACACTCAAGATGTCACAAGTCACAGAGCTTAAAAACCTGACAAAAGAATTAGATGCTGTACAAAAGGCTAATCAAATTTCAGAAAAATTAAAAATTGTTACTCAGACAGAAAGAAATCTGAAATCTAACATAAAAGTTGCAAGTGAAACTATTCAAAAAATTAAGAATATTTCGCAAAAAGTTGCAGTAGTTGGAATTGCTGTATCGGTAGTATCTGCAATTTACAAAGGAGCAACTGGAACATTTGAAGGTAAAGATGCAGTAGATTTAGTTGTATCTGGAGCACTTATGTTTGTTTCTGTCTCGAATCCAATCGGTTTTGCTGCTCTTCTAGCGTTTACATTAATTGACGGTTCTGGAGAATTAGACTCGTATAAGACAAAAATTGCCAATTTTTTCACGGACTGGTAGAACATTATTATTATTGCAGTATGAAAAATATAGGATATTATTTATATTATCGATTATACCGGATTTCAATTCTACTAGGTAGTACAAATCCTAAATTGTCGACGCATTTATATTTATCTTTAGTACTTTTTTTCTTAATTGTTCTACCAGTAGGCTTATTGCTACCTATGCTATTTAAAAATTTGTTGCTAGCAGTAGTCTTAGGTTTGATTTCGATTTACATAGCGTATATTATTGTCAAAAGAATTGTAACGCCAAAATTTATAGCATATTCATTAACGCACTTTTCTGGAGAATCAAAAATTCATAGGATATTAGGCCATGTCTTAGTCATTGCTTTATTTGGCATTTTTTTCCTTGCAACAATATCTATTGCGAAGGGATCACGCTAGGAAGAGACTGACTACATCACGATTATAGCCAATCTTCAGATTGACATATAATATACGATCGCAAACAGGGATACTCTTGAGGGTTAGGTAATGTCTCAAAAGTGCTGATATGCCTGTAACAGGCTGATAAATCAGTAAACGAGAAATTTTTCGTACTCAAAAAAGTGTAAAAAACAGGCGGCCAAGTGGCTGCCTGTTTTATTTTTAAGGCTTTAAACGGCCTCTTATGCTGTCAAAAGATACCAGGTGTCTCAAAAGTGTTGATGGACAAAAGGAATGTATCCATTGTGTGGGTAAATGTGTGAAAAACGGAAAGGCACATGGCAGGCAGAGGTATATATGCAAGACATGTAAACGGAGCTTTTTAGGGACGTACTTCTATAATGCCTATAAAAAGGAGACCAATAAGTGGATAGTGTCCCTATTGAAAGAGGGAAGCGGTATCCGAAGTATAGCTCGGTTGCTGGCAATAAGCGTAAATACGGTTTTGAGTAGAATATTGAGCATCGCGAAAACAGTTAATAAGCCTGCCATAAGTTTGGGCAAAGAGTATGAAGTGGATGAACTTTGCACTTTTGTAGGGAAGAAGACAAGTAGAATATGGATAACCTATGCCTTAAGGAAGGACACCAAAGAAGTGGTTGCCTTCAGTATAGGAAGTAGAACGAATGCAGTCCTCAGAAGGGTAACCGACGCAATAATCGTGTCCCGCGCAACGCGGATATGTACAGACAAGTTACCGCAATATCGGACCTTAATTCCTGTGGCATTACACTACACTAAAAGAAATAGCACTAACGGTATTGAGCGTAAGAATCTTGATCTGAGAACGCATCTCAAACGCTTAAGCAGAAGAACGATCTGTTTTTCAAAAAGTGTGAAGCTTTTGGCAGCCTCTATCTGGATATATTTCTGGGCTGGTATTGTCTAGATTTTCTCTTTGTCATTATATGGTGTGATACCTACCCGCATGGCAAATATGGCTAGTTCAAGTCGGGTGTTGATCTTTATCTTCCGGTATATCTCATCTGTGAGTGTAGAGATGGTGTTTTGACTAATGCAAAGTTTCCTGGCTATCTGCAGATAGGTCATTTTGGTACAGCACATAGAGAGGAAGAGTATCTCTTTTTCATTGAGGACGTAGGGTTTTGACTTTTCCACTTCGCTGCGCATCATGATTTTCAACGCATTGGTGATGGTAGGGGAGTTATAAAAGCCATGCTCGTGAACGATCTTTATTGCTTTTACGAGTTCTTCTATGCAGCTGTCTTTTAGGATGTACCCACATGCGCCATTCTGGAGCATATGGATGATATTGAAGTCATCGGCAAACATGCTTACGGTCAATACTTTTATTTCAGGATATAGCCTGCGTATTTCTTTGGTTGCTTCGTACCCGTTCATCACAGGCATTGAGATATCCATCAGGCATACATCCGGCCGCTTTTCCGAGTAATTGAGTTTCTGTAGGAGCTCCCTGCCGTCACTGGCTTCAGTTTCCACCCGTAGGGTGTTGTAGGAATTTAAGAAACTCACAAGGGATTGACGCATCATTTTATGATCGTCGGCTATAGCCAGCCTTATTATATCTCCCATACAGGTTAGGTTTATGGATGTGATTAGTTGATAACGCCTTACATATTCTAAAATAAATAAACAATTTGATGCAAAGGATCGGGTCAGGTTATTAAATCGTGAAATACCCCGGACGATATTACTTACAACGGATGAGGTGTGCAGTTAAGTATAAGGAAATATAAAAAAATCACTGAAATAGTCAAGGTGAGAAATTACCTCTTTTGAAGTATTCGTGGTTGAAGTTGCTATTCTATTTTAGGATAAATACTGATGCTATGAACATAAAGAACCACTTGTTGTACGATGATAATGGAAAGCAAATACCTTTCTTTAATACCCCCAATAAGGGGAGGAAGTACACCCCTCAATACCTGGTGATACACTTCACCGCAGTTACCACCGCGAGATCATCGGTCAATTGGTTTATGAACAAGGATGCAAAGGCTTCGGCACATTTGCTAATCGATAAGGACGGGAGCATTACGCAGTTCGCTCCATTTGATATTGTGACCTGGCATGCAGGAAAGAGCCAATGGAATGGCATTGTTGGGCTGAATTCCCACTCCATAGGCATTGAGATAGTGAATGGGGGAAGGGTGAGGAAAAGTGGTGCTTCCTGGATATGCCCTGTGGATATGAAGGTAATCCCCGAGGATGATGTAGTAACGGCGAAGCATAAAAATGAGGCAGAGGCAAGTCATTGGCATGAATACACGCCTGAGCAGATAGAAGCGGTCATCCAGCTATCGACACTGCTGGTGAAAACCTATGGACTGAAGGATGTGATAGGGCATGATGATATATCGCCCCTGCGCAAGTCTGATCCTGGTCCGGCTTTCCCGATGGCTAGCGTAAGGGCGAAGGCAATGGGCAGAAAAGATGAGACCATAGATGATTATGTTACCTCAACTGCTGTAAATATCCGGTCTGGTGCCGGCACTGCATTTAGCCAGCTTACTCAGTCTGCCCTGCCCAAAAATACGAAAGTGGAGGTGTTGAAGCGTGAAGGTAATTGGAGCTTTGTAGAGGTGCAACAGACAGTAGAGGGAATGAATGATCTGGAGGGCTGGATATTTAGTAAGTATCTCATCAAGCCGTAATCGAATGTCCAGTTTCCATTTTCAGAATCAATCTAAAATCACATTGCTATGAAAAAAGCTATCAGATTATTAACATTCCTTTCTTTTGTTATTAGTGTTACTGGTTCTTTTGCACAAAAAAAAGAATCAAAGTATGTATCAACCTTTGATGAAACTTTCAAGGATGAGAATGACAAGAAGAATATTCAGAAATTGAGGGATTATCTATATACCAGGGACGAAGACCTTAAAAAGCTTAAGGTTGAACAGGCTAAGTATTCTAAGGCCGACAGTATCTTACAATCCTATCAGAATAAATATATCAGGCTGAATAATATAATTTCGGAAAATGGTGGAACGACGCTTCAAGTGCCACAAAATTTACTGAATGAAATTACGGACTCAAAAGAAGTAGTAGTAAAGAATAGAACTGAAGTAATGAGAGCAATTTCTTATGATTCTGTCGCTATCGAAACATCTAAAGGGCAAGTCGCCGCATTTAATGACATCGCAAAGGGTATAGAGAATGCAGAGCAAGATATTAACAGGTGCAGGTCCACGCTTGATTCACTTTTGGCTATTGAGCTTCTAGAGCAAACACACAAGCAAAAAGTTAGTCTGTATTTCATCATATTAATTGGCGCACTTCTCGCTTTTTTCTTTTTAGCATTTTTATCCGATCGTCCTATTGTAATGATTTTGATGGGAGATTATGGACTACAATTCATAACAATATTCGTTTTAATTATTGCAGTTGTGCTATTTGGCGTGCTTGGGATATTACAAAGTAGCGAGCTTGCTGCAATACTTTCCGGTATCTCAGGGTACATTTTAGGTAAAGGTAGGGACGGGACTGCCCAACCAAAAATTCCGCCGGGAGGAAATGCATCCGGAGGTAGAAATCCAACGGGCGGAACTGGAGGTGGAAATGCCGGCGGAGTAAACGGCGGTGTTTAATGTAATACTGTTTTTAAAATCTATTCTATGGCAAAAACTGTTGTAAGTGACTTCTACCAGATCATACCTGGCAATGTGGTTAAATTGTCTGTTACTATCGGAAACAGGCAAAATGCAGTTGGCAGTGTAATTCTGGATGGGGACATTATTGGACGGATTGATATGAGTACTCAAGCTGATCCAATTTACGAGTTAGATATTTCGAAAGACAATTTAGAGGGAAGTACACTGCTTATTAATATCATAGTTCATGACACTAATAAGGATAACAACTATACCTCAGTTACTGTTAAAATGGAGGGTGGGGTAAACGTCTACAGATATACAATGAGTCATACTGTCGCTAATGATGGTGATTACGTAGCGTATACCGGAGATTTTGAATTTTTCACAATATAATGAGAAGAAGTCATGAAAAACCTAATCATCATAATAGCTTTTTTTTCTCTTTTGAATTACACCAATGCCCAGCAAGATTCTACGTTGGAGGTGAATTTATTGCAGGCTCCTAATTCCCCCGGTGCGAATTTGATAGGTATTTCTCCAAGTGATGTGCAACAGTTCTCAGACCCGTCCGCCATGGCGGTTTCAATCTTAAGTGCTACGAATAATTTTCAAGGTCTACCTAATAGCTATGCGATAGATATTGCACCAGCATGGATGTTTAGCAGAGATAAAATAAGCTATCCTCGTTTTAAGTCTAATAATTTAAAAGAAAATCTTTGGCAGAATCTTGTTGTATCAGCAGCTATTACTAATGATATTGACGCTTTTGACATCAATAACACAAATTTAGGATTTGGAATAAAAACGTCATTGGTCAGGGGGGCTGTTGGCGAACAAGCTGATAAACTGATGAGAGCATCTTCTGAGCAACTTAAGATAATACTAAGCAGTTATGACGAGCTATATGATCAAAAAAGCAAGGCTGATGAGAACTTGACTTTATATCGTGCAAAAATGCGTGAGTTGGCAAGTCAAGGCAAAAGCAGTAGTGATGAATATGCTGCTTGGAAAAAAGCTGCGGAAGACAGGATGGCTTCTATACAGGGGGAAATTAGGAAATACAATGATAAAAAGTATACAGAAATTCTGGACTCACTAAAATCAATAGCAAAACAAATTGACTTCAAACGCTATGGCTTCAAGGCAGATTTGGCTGCCGGCGTAGCATTCGCCTTTCCATCTCAGGTTTTCGATAAGGGTTATCTGTCCAGAACAGGCGTTTGGATAACTTTAGGATACGAATCTAAAGCGGGTCTTTCCTTTTTAGGTTTGCTTAGATATCTATATAACCCTGACAAGATTTTTGCTGATGACAAAGGACTATTACAAACAGATGATGTAAATACATTTGATTCAGGTATCCGCTTGCTCTATGACAACTCACAAAGTAAATTTACAATTGGAAGTGAAGCGATTTATCGCAGCGTTCTGAATACTTCTCTTGTTAGTCCGACTTGGCGTTTTACCGTAAATGCCGAATACACAGTATCACCTAACAAGATATTGAGCCTTGCTATAGGTCGCGCCTACGATGGAGCCTTTAGCAATGATGGAAATGTTATCGCTGCAATTAATCTGTTATTAGGTTTTGGTAATAAAAGAAAAGTATAGCTGTATGTCTAGAAGATACTTCGACCTTCATTGTCACCCGGTCCTGAAAACGTTATTTAAAGAACAGGGTAACCGGGTCTCTCCATGGAAGAACATCAGGTTGAAAGATGTCGCGTTTGGCAACGCACTGGACTCCCAAAGTTCCCTGCGAATGATAGTGGAATGCGGGAATATGAATCTAGTCTGTATGCCTATGTATGCCCCGGAAATGGCCATGATGAACCAAGCCTTGCTAAAGAGCTTTGCCCCATTTTACAAAGAGATCGATAAGAGCCGGATAGAAAAAATGGGTGATGGCACTTATACCTACGCACAAGTGCGCAACGAGGAGTGGAAGAACCTGCATATGCCTGCGCCAGGTAACAGTCCTATTCTAAAGAACAAGAATGTAAAGGTACTGACGGACATTGGTGAATATAACTCGGATGATATGGATACTATACATATCATTTTAAGTGTGGAGGGGGTGCACAATTTTTACCCTGATAATTTTGACACCAGCGATACAGCAGCTATAGTTGATGCATTTGAAACGGAGGTAAATAAGGGGTATTTGTTTCTATACCTTACCCCTGCACATCTTGCGCCAAATATTTTCGTGAATCATTGCTACGGCATCAAGTTTTTTAGTAAGTATAATCTTGTGCCGGTTGGAGATGGCATTATGGATAGGGATGAGCAAAATAAACCTGACCCCAATCGCGGATATGGATTAATAAATAGGGCCCAAGAGTTGAAAGTACTGATAGACATTAAGCATATGAGTCTTAAAGCCCGAAAGGAGTTTTACAGGCATCATGCACAGAACTTCCCTGATCGCCCGATAATTGCCAGCCATATGGGGGTAACAGGATTTTCCTGGGATGATATTGGTAGCTACGTGACGAAGAATGAGCGGTTTTATCAGAAATTCCTTTCCTACTATAAAGTTACATACAAAAAGAAACTAGGGCATATAGATGAAACATGTTTCAATCCTGTCTCTATAAATATGTACGATGAAGACATTGCAGCAGTGTTGAAAAGCAAGGGGATAATTGGGATGTCGTTGGACGTCAGGATATTGGGAGCTGGCAAAAAACTTACATCTTCCGACGTGTCTGATACAGAGAAGGAGTTTGTCAGCATTTATGAAATAGGGGAGTTTGCTTCAAATGTTGATGCGGAGTATAAACTCGACATAACAGGAAGTGGTGACGACGATGTCAACCTACTGACAGCCCAGGACTTGCTTGATCAGGAAGAGGAGAAAGAAGAGCTTTTGGAACTTCCCGGCCCATTTGCGGACAGGCATGCGAGATTTTTCCTCAATAATGTGTTTCATATATGCCGGGTCGCCAAAGACAATAACATTGATATTGACCCACTGAAGCATATCTGTATCGGTTCTGATTTTGACGGATTGATCCAGGCATTGGATTGCTGTCGTAATATAACCGAGATGCCCTCCTTTGCTCAAAGACTTGAGGGCATGTTCGTGCAATTGGCAACGGAGGCAGGGGTACAGCTAGTAACACCTGTAAAGGATATCATCGACGATATTTTCTACTACAATGCAGTAGGCTTTATTGAGAATCATTTTAGTAAGGTGAAAAACAAACTTTATAATTAATATTCTTTTTAATTTAAAATCGTATGATTAGGATAATACGACCGGAGTCGCCAAGTTATTTTAAATCTGAAAGAGTTTTAAGGGCCAACAGCAATATTGCTGATCAGCGAAGAAGTGTAAGTCAGAGCCGCTTGAAATTTGACTCCAGGCTCTTTGAACCCATTACAAAGGAAATAGCTTCCGTATTCAACCATAAATGCGCCTATTGTGAAAGTGCTATCAGGTCTGTATCTGTTAGCGAATTGGATACCTTCAGACCGAAGGCCGGCAGCCGGAACCTGAATAAGGAGTTCTCACCGGAACATTACTGGTGGCTTGCCTATGAATGGGAAAACATATATCTCAGCTGCCAGATATGCAATGTAAAGTATAAGCGGGATTGGTTTCCCGTGGAAGGGATACGGGCGATGGTGACTGCTAAAGGCGCGCTGTTACAGAATGAAAAGCCACTTTTTGTTGATCCGTGTGTTGATGTCCCTGAAGAACATATACATTTCAAACCAGACGGGCAGTGCACTGGCTTAACAGAGAAAGGGCATATTACAATAGAGATATTGGGATTAAACAGGCAGGAGTTGATTGTGGCCCGCTCAAATTGCGCCAGGAAGTTCCTAAGCAGGCTTGTTGCATTCCAGGCAAAGTCCAGTGCGAAGGTTATCACTGACCTGAAAAAATACGTTGCAGAACTATTTTCTGATGCCCCTCAACAGGAATATGCCGGCATGTTGAGAGCCGTTTTTAAAGAATGGTATAGTAACAATGCTGATGGATGGGAGAATGCAGGTAGTAGCAGGAAAAGAGCAAAGCCTCCCGGTAATGAGATGTATAAGGCAATGGCTCCTCCTATGATGGAAGTCACTGCCTCGATGCAAAACTTAGATACGCTCAATGATCAGCTCTCTGAAATAATGAGGTTCTCAATAAGGGCGATAGAGATAGAGAATTTCAGAAGTATTGAGAAACTCAAGCTTGATGTATTGCCTGCCAATGAAATTGACCTAAGAGAATCCTGGTTATTACTACTTGGCGATAATGGTATTGGTAAGAGTTCCATTCTGCAAGCTATCGCCTTGACACTTGCAGGAAGGGAGCAACTGAAGAACATTGACGTTAGCCCCCGTGAGATATTGAAGCGAGGTAAAAAGAAGGGCTTTGTTAAGGTGTATAGCTATGAGCATACCGCTCCTATAGAACTACATTTTAATGAAAAGGAGTTTATAACAGCAGTAGAAGAGCCGCCTATCTTCATACTCGCATATGGAGCTACCAGGCTTTTACCCATGGGTAAACTGGAATATGACCCCGGACACCGTACCAGGTTTGCGAATGTCTTGAATTTGTTCGACTACAGTGTTTCCCTGCTGGATGTAAAAAAGTGGTTGTTGGAGTTACGTAGTAATGAATTTGAGAGTAGAATTGCCCCTGCGTTATTTGATCTGTTGGATATGAATGAGGGGGAACTGTTAATACTAGATGAAGGAGAGCTGAAAATACAAAGCTACGATGGTGATTTCAAGCTGGATGAGTTAAGTGATGGCTATAAAGCCATAATTGCCCTCGCCTGTGACATCATGCAAACTTTGTCCGTTGATACCGCGGGTTATCATTCAACCCAGGGAATAGTGCTGATAGACGAACTAGGTAACCATTTACATCCCCGGTGGAGAATGAAGATAGTGGGTGCATTAAGACGGGCATTCCCTAAACTTCAGTTTATCGTCACCAGCCATGAGCCATTGTGTTTGAGAGGGCTTTCTCATGGAGAAGTTGTAGTGTTCGTTTCAGAGCATGGGAAAGGCAAGGAGAAGCATGTGGTTGTCCTTGATAAGTCCAAACTGCCCGACCACAACCTGTTGAGAATAGACCAACTGCTTACCTCCGACCTGTTCGGGCTTGTCAATACTATGGATAGTGAAGGTGAGAAAGTATACGAGGAGTATTACAAACTTCTTAGCAAAATTGAGAACGAGCGGACCGATGAGGACAAGCAGAATATAGAACGATATCAGAAGATATTGACAGACAAGGAGATGTTGGGTTCCAATCCTCATATGCAGACATTGTATAGGGTTATCAATGAAAGTCTCGCTCAAAGGCACGACGACAATTTTATCCCAAGAGAAACTATAAAGGATGAGACGGTGAACATGGTAAAAAACATGATCAGTGACAAGAAACTGGATTGGCTATGATAAAGATAGAACGGCCACCAGCTCCTGCATTTCTTTCTGATAAAAAAAGGAAATGGCACAAAGAGACACAACTTGCTATTGAGCACTATACAGCTGCAGTGCCCGGCGCAAAGGCATTTAAATTCGACCATTACGGGGATCCCTTAGTAAAGGATGAGCTAAAGAAGGTATTTGCAAAATGTGCATACTGTGAAAGCCATTACCGGCACGTGTCAGACGGTGATATTGAACATTTCAGGCCTAAGGGTAAAGTGAATGAGAAGAATCCTCAAACGCCTGGATACTATTGGCTGGCAAATGACTGGGACAATCTCTTATTATCCTGTATGCACTGCAACCAGAGCAGAAGGCATTTGTTGTACAAAGAGGATGAACTCAAGTCAAGAGGTAAGCTTGATCAGTTTCCATTGGCCGATGAGTCTAAGAGAGTAAGTCGGCATGATATGTCACCGGATGCCTTTGAGGAGGAAGAAAAGGTCAGGTTACTTATCAACCCCTGCAAGGAGAACCCTGAAGAGCATTTTTCCTATGATGATACTGAGGGAGTTATACAAGGTGTTAGTGAAATGGGCAAGGCTTCAATAGACGTTTATGTCCTCCATCGCCATGAACTGGTCTCTGAGCGAAAACAAAGGTTCAGCCAGGTGCTGTTCCAGATAGAACGTGTTAAAAGGGAGTATAACAGGCTTGATGTTGACCAGACAGAGGAACAGAAAAATATATTCCGTTTCGAACTGGACCAACTGCTTGTGTATACCAATGCCGATGAACCATATGCAGGTATGGCGAGATTCTTCATTCGCAGGTTCTTAAGTCAAAGCGGTATCTTATAGTTATTTCCTTAATAAATATGAAACAGTATTGGTGCGCGCGATAAGGTTAAATTCCTCGTCGGATAAGCCAGCAATCGTATTACTCAAAATGTTCTTCTCAGACCTGTGATTCCTAACTACATAAAAGTCAGTGCCAAATAGAACCCTTGAGCGCATACGTTCATGTGCAAGAGTCGTTTTTAGTAACGAGTGTATTTGCTCGTCGTGCGATATATAGCTGATGTCGGCGTATATATTGTCATATTGTATCATTATACTACAGATAATGGAGTACCAATCTACATACTTCCATAAATATTCTATTTTTCCTTTAGACTCTGTACCATCTACATTCCTGAAGAAGTCAATACCTCTTTCAGGATATTTGATAACGTGGTTACTGTAATTGTTCCTGTCCAGTTCAAAGAATCTTTTCCATTCATCATCCCCGCCGAAGTGAGCGAAGCAGATCTTCAGTTTTTCAAGGTTATACTTTAATGGTGTTTCATCATTGGCATAACCAAATACATCTTTCACTTTTTGAGCTGATTTGCTCACAAGCTTTCTTAAGAAAGGTTCATGTAACAGGCATAGATAGTTGAGCGGGTGGGTGAAATTGATGCTAAATTCGACATTCTTCATTTCTGAAAGCAGAAGCGGGCAGTATTCATTGTCGTCGATAGATTGTTGAAATACCGGGTGCTCGTCCCATTCTTTTTTCTTGTCGCCCCGGTAGAAGATAGTTCCCCTTATGCAGTGGGTCATTATTGGGATCTCGTTATCTGCAGCATACTTCCAAAGCGGGAGCAGGTTTTCATCAAAAGGGTAGTAACCTAGGGCCGGATATATTTTGAACCCGCTAAAGCCTTTATCTTCTATATACTCTTTTACAAAGCACTGCTCTAAGGAAACTGACCCGTTGTTTGAAGTATACCTGAAAAAATCGGGTTCTTCTTCCATCCTCCTTGGGTCTATGAATACAAAAGGATGAAATATTTCTTTGTAGGATTTTCGGGCCTTCATTTCCGCCAGTTCTTTCATTTGGTCGCGGTAGTCAGTTTTTAGAGGACCAGCGTCCATGTATTTCATATCCATAGGTAATACAACAAAGCCGGTCCCTTTAGGATATTGGTCGCGAAGCCGCTGGAATATCGAACTTTGATTCTCGTGAAAGGCATATCGCCCTAAGTTGATATAGCGGGAGATAAGTTCCTTCGAGTGTTTACCCGGCAACATTCCGAAAACGCTCCATATTTTTTTGAAGATGAACATGATCAGATTCCTGCCACTGGGGAACAGTAGAAAAAGCGCTACAATGATGACGATACTTTGAAAGATACTTGGGTCAGCCAACAGGATGTTATTTGCGATCAACCATTCTTTGAATGATTGGATCTTCAAGAAGAACTTTGAATCTGTGGGGCTTATGGAGTGCATTATATCTAGGAGGATATACAATGCTTGTATAGTTAACCAAATACCGGCAACTAAATATGCGATGTATAGAAGATAGGTACGTGTAATTGCTATTTTAAAGCGGTAGATAGACATTGCCGCTTTCTTGTACCAAGGCTTGAATTGCCATGAATAGGGGCCTTTATACCATTTTTTGAATAGCCACACTATCCAGGTGAGAGATACTAATCCGTGAATAAGTGGAGGAAGAAACTTCTTTGCAAGGTATGGAGGTACGTGGTCACTCGTAAATATATGAGTGTGTGCATTAATGATTGGGGGCTTTGTCATAGTATATAGATTGTATATACAAAATATGATAAAATATATTACCAAACTACAGTCGAAAGACGGGTATTCACGGACTTAAAATTGTAGTGATTCTTGTAACTTTGTAAACTAAAGTAAGCTTGAGTAAAATTAGGTGCCGAATCAGATAAGTTCTTGAAATTAATCGACTAAAAATCGACCAATAATAAAAAGGTATTGATTGTCAATGCTTTAACCACATATTTCGAGTCCCAACGGGATCACAGAAAAGCCGCTCATTGAGCGGCTTTCCTATTTTGATACATTCTGCACATTCTTGTAAGTTGCCTATTGTGAGTTAATTATAGGCTCGAATCCAATTTCTAAGAATTCACTTATCCGACCATTGAAATCACTTTTTGCCATAGGGCAAATATTTTGATTTTTAAATGGACAACCTTTGCAGGGTTAATAAAAGAATAAAAAAATGAAAACAGTGTTGATTACCGGAGCATCATCTGGCATTGGAAAAAAAAACGCAATTTTTTTGGCGCAAAACGGGTATAATGTGTACGCCACCGCACGCAGGGTGGAGAGAATGGAAGAGCTGAAAAACTTCGATATCAAACCGCTATTTTGGGATGTTACGAAAGAAGACAGTATTGTGGCTTGCGTGGAACAAATTCTGACAGAAGCAGGTCGAATAGATATTTTGATCAACAATGCCGGCTCGGGCTACTATGGAGCATTGGAAGACATGCCGATGTCTGATGCAAAATACCAATTCGACGTGAACGTTTTTGCCGCAGCTCGCCTGATGCAATTGGTTTTGCCAATTATGCGTGCAAACAAATACGGCAAGATCGTAAATATTTCATCCATTGGTGGCAAAGTGACATTGCCAATGGGCGTGTGGTACCACGCGAGTAAATTTGCCATTGAGGGATTGAGTGATGCGCTCCGCAAAGAAGTTAAACAGTTTGGCATTGACGTCATCGTGATTGAACCGGGTGGAACAAAATCCGAAATGACGGGGTTGGGAACTGAATATCTAAACCGTATCTCGGGCGAAACACCATACGGACATTTGGCAAAAGGGGTCAGTAAAATGTATGCGGCGACTGAGAAAAACGCATCGGATCCGATTGTGATTGCCAAACTCATTAAAAAAGGCATCGAGGCCAAAAGTCCGAGAACGAGATACGCTGGAGCTTCAGGCGCTAAATTGATGTTATTTTTGAAAGCAATACTATCAGACAGAATGTTCGACAAATTAATAATGAGCCAAATGAAATAATATGGAAACAGTAATTAACTATCTGCTACAGTTTGGAAACCTGAACACGCAACAGATCGACTTCCTAACGAAAAAAGGAAGGGTATTAACGCTTAATATGGATGATTATTTTTCGGAGGCGGGAAAGATTGCAAAACAGGTCGGATTTATTTTGGAAGGTATCCTCCGGGTCTGTTACTATGATAATAAGGGCAACGATGTCACCAAATATTTCATTGATGAAAATAACTTTGTCGTAGATCTGGACAGTTTTGAAAACAAAATCCCTTCTTCAGGATATGTGCAGGCCGTTACAAACTGTAAGCTCATTATTTTTTCCAAGCGTGATTGGGAGGATATTTCCGATACCATAGTAGGTTGGGAAAGTATAATAAACAAAATCATCAAAAAATCTCTGATCCAAAAAATTGAAAGGCGCAGTCCACTGGTTTCTGAAGATGCCACCACCCGTTATTTGGCATTTATGGAAACATACCCGCAATTGGTTAATCGCATCCCACTGTCTTACCTGGCATCTTATCTGGGTGTTACGCAATCCTCCTTGAGCCGGATAAGAAAAAACATTTGCTGAAAATGTGTTCAACAATGGCAAACATCTCTATTTCTTATCAAGCGATTTTAGGGTAACTGTGAAAACAGCTTTTATCCTTCAATAATCCGGTTCGAAAAAAGTCCAATCCGGTTCACAGAAAAGCCGCTTATTGAGCGGCTTTTGTTATTTTAACCATGCCCTTGTGTTTTAAGCTACCATGCCTTTATCACTTTTTAGCCTGGTGATGAGTTGCGTCAGATGATGAAGCTCAACGTGGTCCATCACAACTATTTTATACCAATTCGGTTCGCGGGAATGAGTATCAGGTACTAAGCCAAATTCTTCAGCTATAGCCTTACTGATGCCTTCGGCTTTTATCGTAATGATGTTCATTTTCGGATGCCTGTAATATAGAATGCCCTGCTTATCCAGTTCTTTGCAACACCAATCCGTCCGGTAAAGTAGTTTATTGATCTTCTCCAGCCAACCATACGGGCCGTATGTTGTTAGTATCATCCATACGGCGACAGCATTTGTTCCCGATCTGCTTCCACTTAACGTAATGTCCATTCCGTTAACGTATTGGGCTTCCTCGGTGTATACATACTGCATCATATCCTTTCGTACAATGAAAATGCCGGTGCCATACGGTGCCTGCAACATTTTGTGTGCATCTAAGGTAATGGAAGAGACGTGTGGATTAGTGAAATTGCTTGTGTTCTCAGGGCAACTGATGGGATAGATAAATCCGCCAAAGGCACCATCTACGTGCAACTTGAACGGTTTATTATACTTAGTAAGTAACGTTGTGTAAACCTCTGTGTCATCAACACTTCCAAACATGGTGGTGCCCATATTACTCACCACTATAAAGAAGTTAATATCATCATTGATGGCCTGCTTTATTGTAAGCTCCAGTTTTTCCGGTACGAGTTTCCTGTCGTCTTCATTTACCTGTACCTGGTATAAAGATATGTTCTGCAGGTTTGATGCCTTGGCAATAGAGTAGTGTGTGTCTTCAGAACAGAGGATAGCTATCTGGTTATGGGTAGCATTGTATTCTTTAATGAAATAATTGCGATATATCCATATGGCCTGGATATTGGCTTCTGTACCACCGGCGGCTATATATCCGTCACAGCTATGCACTCCGGCACCGAGAATATCTGTGGCCAATATATCTATCACATCGCGCTCTATCTTCTGTGTACCCTTGAAGAACAGTTCGGATTCTCCCAATGTATGACAGCCTATATGATTCGGGTTTTGGACATAGCACCTGAGCAGTGGTGCATCTTTCAGAAAGCCGGCATGGTCAGGAAAAACATATGGATCGAGCGATGAGGCCGGGATACCTAATGTTATCTTTTGTTTAAAGTCAATATTTTGCTTTAGTGCATCCGTAATACATTGATCTTGCTCTTTAACAGACAGTTTCTTCCAATACTTCATGATATTTTCAAGTTCCGATGGCAAATTTATCGTGGTTGCTTTTCAAAAAAGATGATGAAAGTCATAGGTTTACGATAAGAGTGTTACATTTGATATATAAAATTCAACTGGTGCACTTCTCTGACAGCAATCATGAACTGACGGCTCTATTCAATAATGCTGCTATAGGCATTATTATAGCCGATGATAGGGGCCAAATAGTGCAGATCAATGAATTTGCTTTAAAGCAGTTTCTTTATGAGAAGGAAGAGTTGATCGGGCAGAAAATTGAAATATTGATTCCCAGGCGTTATGAGACGAGGCATATTCAGCACAGGGAGAAGTTCGGCCGAGATGCCCATAGCAGGCCGATGGGCACCGGGATGGACCTCTTTGCAGTAAAAAAGGACAATACAGAATTTCCTGTAGAAGTAAGCCTTAGCCCGTATGATAGAGATGGGAAAAAATTCGCGATCGCCTTTGTGAGTGATATATCTGTGCGGAAGGAATCTGAGAATGCGTTGCTCAGGCTGAATGCAGAATTGGAGGAGAAGGTTCAGGAAAGAACTCAGTCGCTCTCCGATGCTTTGGAAAAAGAAAAGGATCTGAACGAGCTGAAGTCACGCTTTGTGTCAATGGCGTCACATGAATTCAGGACACCACTGAGCACCATATTATCATCTGCGTATCTTGTGTCTAAGTACGTGAGCGGAGATGATCAGCCTAAAAGAGACAGGCATATACAAAGAATCGTTTCCTCGGTAAATATGCTTACGGATATACTGAACGACTTCCTGTCGGTGGGTAAGATAGAAGAAGGGAAAATGCAGGTCCGGCTGAGTGAATTTAACCTGCAGGAGTTTATGGATCACCTGGGAGCGGAATTACAACCCATCTTTAAAAAAGATCAGAAAGTAAGTCATGTCCACACCGGTCCGGAGGTCGTATTCCTTGATCAATCGCTATTAAAACATATTGTAATGAACCTTGTCTCCAATGCTATCAAGTTCTCGCAAGAAGACGGGGTAATTGAGATAAAAACGGGGGTAAAGGATAATGGGGATGTATTTCTTACAGTGAAAGATTCCGGTATTGGCATTCCGGAGGAAGACCAGGAACATCTGTTTGAACGTTTTTTCAGGGGTACGAATGTGGTTAATATCCAAGGCACGGGATTGGGGTTGCATATTGTTTCGAAGTACGTAGAATTAATGAACGGAGAAATAAAATGTAATAGTAAAGCAGGTGAAGGAACTGAGTTTTTTATTAATTTTAGTGCATCACAAGAAAGTGACTTATGAAAACGATCCTGTTAATAGAGGATAATGAGGATATCCGTGAGAATATGGCGGAGATCCTTGAAATGTCTAACTACAAGGTATTTACAGCTCCTGATGGTAAAGCAGGGGTTGCACTTGCCGTAGAACACAAGCCTGATCTTATAGTGTGCGATATAATGATGCCCGTGCTGGATGGTTATGGCGTAATACATATGCTGCAAAAGAATAGTGACACCAATAATATTCCCTTTATTTTTCTTACGGCAAAGGCTGAGCGTGGTGAAATAAGAAAAGGCATGGAGCTTGGAGCTGATGACTATATCACAAAACCATTTAACGGTACAGAACTGCTCAATGCAATAGAAGCGCGGCTCAGGAAGGCTGATATAATAAAACAGGAAATCGCCACCGGCCTGCAAGGGGTGAATGAACTTATAGAGAGTGCGGGAGGTAAAGATGCCCTTAAGACATTTGCCGACAACAGGGATACCACATTATTCAAGAAGAAGCAAGTAATATATTCCGAAGGCAATCATCCTTACAGGATGTATTATGTACAGTCCGGTAAAGTAAAGGTGTACAAAACAAATGATGATGGTAAGGAGTTGGTGACGGCGTTGTACAATGAAGGTGATTTTTTTGGTTTTATAGCGATGCTGGAGAATACCACTTATAAAGAGACGGCTGAAGCACTTGAGGCAGCAGAACTCGCGGTAATTCCCAAGGAGGACTTTGACAACCTGATCAACAACAACAGGCATGTAATGCAAAAATTTATCCAGTTGCTGGCTAATAATGTGACCGAAAAGGAACAGCAGTTGCTGAGTATAGCCTATAATTCACTGAGAAAGAAGGTTGCTGATGCCCTGTTGTCTCTGTATGCCAAATATGGTAAGGGGGTTGAGAACTATTCTATTGATATAAGCAGGGAAAATCTTGCCAATATTGCGGGCACAGCGAAAGAGTCAGTAATACGCACACTGAGCGATTTCAAAGACGAAAAGCTGATTGACATAAAGCAGGGAGACATTTACATACTGAATGAGAAGAAACTGGCCAACCTGCTTAATTAAAGCGACTGTGACAGATACTCATTGAAGTCGAATTTCAGCTTGTTAAACTCAGCCTCCATCATTACCATGTCCTTTCTGAGTTTGTCGTGTTTTTTCCAGTTTTTCTTATTTGGCAGACTCCCATCCAGACCTCGTTCTATATTTATATCCTGCCTTAGCAACGTGATAATAGCATCCTTGTTCAGAAATTGATTCTGAAAATACTCTACCTGCTCCAGCAGCGTATCGTCCATGCCGTTTTTTATAATTTCTGAGAGCCTGTTCTTTAAATGTATATTCTCTTGCTGAATATAGTTCAGTGTTCGATGCCAAGTATCAAGCTCGTGTAACATCTGTTGTTCCAGGTTAGTATTTTTGTAGCTGTCCCCCATTGTGGCTTGCATCTTCAAATTTATTCATGTAAAAATATCGTCCTTTCATAACCTCATTGATAACTACGATCAATGAAAAGAGTGATACTCATCATCGTTGCAATATATCAAGCGTTCATGAGTGAAAGAATGACGAAGATCATCTTTTTAAGCCGTCAGGATCATTAGACGGTGTCCCCCGGCTGTATACTTTTGCTGGTAAATAGACACAAGCAAATGACCACACGGCCGGATTCTAACCTTTCTGAGGTTATCAATGAGACTTCTGTAAGATACTATGCCCTATTAGATAAGCTATGCGACAACATTAATACCTGTCTTGAGATAAGTGAAAATAAGCTTCACGTAACCGAGTTGATTAGTCACAGTTCTTCATTGGCTACGGAAGTAAGGTTATTTGTGGAGGAAAGAAAGAATGTGTACATCCCTTACCTGCAGGAGTTGTCTGAAAAAAGCCGGACGGGGCATGATTGCGCTAACTGTTCCGGCAATTGTGATATGCAACATACACTAAGACTGATTGAATTTGCCGCTTCATTAAAAAAGGTGCAAAACACTTCCGCCTATATACAGCAGGAATTTGATGCGCTTTACAACGAAGAAATGGATAGTATAGTGCTTTGGCTGAAGAATGCGGCAGACCTGATGGTTATTTTGCTCGATGCACTTTCGGTGCAGGAGGAAAGCAGTCTCATTCCGGCGATACAGTACGCGCAAAAGAATATAAATGCCCACAGTTAGCCGCAATAAGAGCACGGTGATCATAGAACGGCCTTTGCAGAAAGAGCCGGTATGCTACCATTGCGGCACGCTATGTATTACCCAAGGTATTGCTATTGAGGATAAGGCGTTTTGCTGTGAGGGTTGCAAACTGGTGTATGAAATACTTAATGAGAACGGCCTTTGCGATTATTATAAGTTGCAATCGCATCCGGGGTTGTCGCAGATAAAACCTGTGAGAAATGATAAGTTCTCTTACCTGGACAATGAGGAGATAGCATCAAAGCTATACAAGTTCAACGACGGGAAGAATGTAATAGTGACGCTGTATATACCGGGCGTTCATTGCAGTTCCTGCATGTGGTTAATGGAACACATGAACCGGATGGAGCCGGGGATAACAGAGAGCAGGCTGAATTTCAGCACTAAAGAGGTGACCATAAGATTCCGGAAGGATATAGTGAGCTTAAGAAAGGTGGCTGAACTAATGGCTACCATTGGGTATGAGCCGTATATAAGCCTTGACGATGCAGACGGCAAAGAGCGTAAGACCTACAACAAAAAGCTGATCTACAAACTAGGGATAGCAGGGTTTTGTTTTGGTAATATTATGATGCTTAGTTTTCCTGAGTATTTGTCGGGCGATGCATCCATTGAGCATAAGTACGCGCAGTTGTTCAGAATGTTCAGTTTGCTCCTTTCACTGCCTGCTTTCTTTTATAGCGGGTCTGAATTTTTTATCTCTGCCTGGAAGGGTATTAAACAAAGAATGCTCAATATTGACGCACCTATAGCATTGGCGCTGTTGATAACGTTTACCCGTAGTGTTTACGAAATATTGAGTGGTTCGGGTAGCGGTTTTCTTGACAGCATGAGCGGCATCGTGTTTTTTATGCTGGTAGGCCGTGTAGTGCAGGAACGGACGTACAGGTCTATTTCCTTCCACAGAGACTACAAAGCATATTTCCCGATAGCGGTGAATGTACTGATACCATCTGGCATAGAAAACAGAAGCATAAGAGACCTTAAAGAGAAGGACGTAGTGCAACTGCATAATGATGAAATAATACCTGCCGACGGAGTAGTGATAAAGGGACACGCCAATGTGGACTACAGCTTTGTGACAGGAGAAAGTGAGCCGGTGGGAATAGAAGTTGGCGGCCTGGTGTATGCCGGTGGAAGGCAGGTAGGGGAGCAACTCACCATGGAAGTAACGAAACCCGTGGCAGCAAGCTACCTGACTTCACTATGGAACCACTTTTCTTTCTCAAAGAATAAGAGCCGTCAAAATGATGCAAACAGTGTGACGCATGTTTTGAGCCGGTATTTCACTTATGTGCTTTTGACTTTAGCTGCCATTGCAGCAGTATACTGGGCGATCAATGACCCGTCGAAAATTCTTCCGTCGGTTTCGGCGATGCTTATTGTAGCGTGCCCATGTGCGCTTTTATTGTCCACCACTTATACCAATGGTAACCTGTTGCGTATATTCAGTAACAACGGGCTATTCCTCAGGGATGCTACGGTAATAGAACAACTTGGAAAGATAGATCATATAGTATTTGACAAAACAGGCACGCTTACACAGGGTAGTACTCATATAGAGTATGTAGGGCACCAGCTGAGCGAAATGGAAAAGGATTGGCTGGCAGCTACTATTGCATCCAGTAAACATCCTTATAGCCGTGCATTGGCAACATACATTGGCCCGCGCGCCGCTATCAGTCTTTCCGGCTGGAAGGAAACTGCGGGCAAAGGGATAGAGGCGTACATCTGCACCGATAGGATATTGGTGGGGTCAGCCAAGTTTATAGGGGTGCCCGGAGAAGGGAAGGAAAGAGAACAGGGTACGGTTTACGTCCGTATCAATAATAAAGTGACTGCCTTCTCTATTACTTCTGATGTGCGGAAGCCCGTTCCGATAATGTTGCAAAAGCTACGCAAGTCCTATTCAATGTCATTGCTTTCGGGTGACAATGATCGTCAGAAAGACATGGTTAAGAGTTTGTTCAGTTTATCCAGCGCAATGCTTTTTGAGCAGAAACCAATAGACAAACTTCACTATATAGAGAAACTACAGGCTAAAGGAGCAAAAGTGTTGATGCTGGGTGATGGACTAAATGATGCCGGTGCTTTGCAGCAAAGCAATGTTGGTATTACACTGGCTGACGATATCAATAATTTTACTCCATCCTGCGACGCAATTTTAGACGCCAATAAATTCGCGCTTTTCCCTTCAATGATGAGGCTGGCGAGGTCGGCACGGGTAATCATCGCAACGAGTTTCATTATTTCCATTATTTACAATATTGCAGGCCTGTACATTTCTGTACAGGGGAAGATGAGCCCGATGATCGCGGCCATTCTAATGCCCGTGAGCACCATCAGCATTGTACTTATTACAACCGGCTTAGGTAGTCTTGTCGCTATGCGTTTTGGTCTTTCTTTAAAAAGCAATTCGGCCGCCCCAGGAAAGTGATGATTTTAATCATCTTTTTGCTTGAGTGCAGTCATAGTATCGTCATGCGACGGGTAGTAGTTTTGAGTTTCAAATAGCAGAATTATGAGTGCTTTTTATGTCCTGGTAGTAGCAAGTATAGCGGTAGCGGGCGCTTTTTTAGGGGCATTCATTTGGAGTGTACGGTCAGACCAGTTTGAAGACAAGGAAGGTTCCGCTATGAGAATGTTGTATGATGACGAAGTAAAACAATCAACGAATAAAGTATAATTACATGAGTTCAACGCAAGAGTTACCACTCGACGATGGTAAGCGCTCCAACAAAACAAGTACCCAATCAAGTAATGGCTTAGATAAATTCTTTTACGATAATGAGATCGTAAAGATGTTTGCCTATGCTACCGTTCTTTGGGGTATAGTAGGGATGCTTGCAGGTATTTTAGCCGCATTCCAGTTAGTATACCCGGCCCTTAATATGGGTATGGCGGCAACTACGTTCGGCAGGGTAAGGCCGGTGCATACCAATGCGGTCATTTTCGCATTTGTAGGTAATGGTATTTTTACCGGGGTGTATTATTCGCTGCAACGTTTGTGTAAAGCGAGGATGTTCAGTGACAAGCTGAGTAAGTTCCACTTCTGGGGCTGGCAGTCCATTATCGTACTCGCGGCCGTTACGCTTCTTGCAGGCTACACCACAGGTAAAGAGTATGCAGAACTGGAATGGCCTATCGATATACTTATCGCGATAGTATGGGTTGCTTTCGGCTGGAACATGTTCGGTACTATTATCAAGCGCCGCGAACGCCATTTGTATGTGGCCATCTGGTTTTATATAGCCACGTTCGTTACCGTTGCCATGTTGCATATTGTCAACTCTGTTGAGATACCATTCTCCATGATGAAATCTTATTCATGGTATGCAGGTGTGCAGGATGCGTTGATACAATGGTGGTACGGACACAATGCCGTGGCCTTTTTCCTTACCACACCTTACCTGGGCATCATGTATTACTTTCTGCCTAAGGCGGCTAACAGACCGGTGTATTCTTACAGGCTTTCTATCATTCACTTCTGGGCGCTGATATTTCTTTATATATGGGCAGGCCCACACCACTTGTTGTATACTGCATTGCCTGACTGGGCGCAATCGCTTGGTACAGTGTTCTCTTTAATGTTGCTCGCTCCATCGTGGGGTGGTATGCTGAACGGTTTGCTTACACTAAGAGGCGCATGGGATAAAGTGAGAGAAGATGTGGTGCTGAAGTTCTTCGTAGTTGCGGTAACCGCTTACGGTATGGCAACATTCGAAGGGCCAATGCTGAGTTTGAAAAGCGTGAATGCTATCAGTCACTTCACGGACTGGACCGTTGCACACGTGCACGTGGGTGCGCTTGGTTGGAATGGATTCTTAACGTTCGGTATGCTGTATTGGCTGATCCCACGGATATTCAGGACATCACTCTATTCACAAAAGCTGGCTAACTGGCACTTCTGGATAGGAACATTAGGTATCGTACTGTACACCGTGCCTATGTACTTCGCCGGCTTTATGCAGAGCCTTGCATGGAAAGAGTTTACAGCAGAGGGTCAGTTGAAATACCAGTTCATGGAAACAGTGCAGCAGATGAGACCTTTCTATGCAGCACGTGGTATCGGCGGAACACTGTTCCTGATAGGAGCTCTGATGATGGGCTATAACTTATACAAAACAATCCGTAAAGGAGATGTTCTGAATGATGAAGCTGCTGAGGCTGCACCATTGACCAAAGTATACCTGGATGATGGCAAGCACCACTGGCACAGGTGGATAGAACGTCGCCCGGTACAACTGATGGTATTTAGCCTGATAGTAGTAGGTATTGGCGGATTGATAGAGATCATACCCACCTTCATGGTAAAATCTAACATCCCGACCATCAGCAGTGTGAAGCCATATACACCGCTGGAATTGCACGGACGTGATATATATGTGAAGGAGGGTTGCTATAACTGTCATAGCCAGATGATTCGTCCTTTCCGTAGTGAAGTGGCGAGATACGGTGAGTATTCCAAGGCGGGGGAGTTCGTGTATGATCATCCGTTCCAATGGGGAAGTAAACGTACCGGTCCTGACCTGGCGAGAATAGGAGGCAAGTATCCTGACAGCTGGCACTACAACCACATGTATGAACCAACCAGTATGTCGCCTAACTCTATAATGCCTAACTATCAATGGCTGTTCGACAATGTAATAGATACAGCATCAACAGGTGCAAGGATACGGGCCATGCAGACACTGGGTGTTCCTTATCCTGCAGGCTACGATAAGATAGCCAATAGCGAACTGATGAAACAGGCAGATGGCATTGCGGCAAATCTTGCTAAGGACAATATAAAGACGAAAAGTGACAAGGAGATAATAGCCCTTATAGCATATCTGCAACGAATGGGCACAGATATAAAACTGCAACAAAAGGAAACTCAAAGCAAATAGTAACGACATGAAATTCATCAATTATTTACAGAGTATAACCGGGGTAGGGATCTACCCGCTTATATCCCTGCTTATATTTTTTGTCTTCTTTACTGCTTTGTCCGTTTGGGCATTGAAGGCGGATAAAAGTTATATCAGCTTTATGAAAAAACTTCCTTTCTCAGGATCTGAACAAGAATAAAATTTATTGTATGCAGTTTTACGTTAAAAGAACATTCCCCATACTATTATTGCTCCTGCCTTTGGGCGTATTGGCAGCTGAGTCAACGAGTCCATCGCCCGCTGCGAGTTCTACTAACTTCCTGTTGATAGGCCTCCTGGGTTTTGCAGTTATGCTGATGTTTATGATAGGCATGGCCGGCAGTGTGCTCAGAAAACTGGCCATAGTATGGAAGGATAAGGATATTGAAAAAGAACAGAACAAAGAGGGGACTCCCGGAAAATCTGTTCTGCTGTTGCTTATCGGCCTCATGGCGAGTGTTTCTGCTTTTGCACAAGATGCAGCAGAAGCGGCACCTCATGTTAACTGGGATGCCGGGTCAGTAGGAGGAATAGCTGTGTTCGATTTTTACCTGATAATGGGTCTGATCGTATTCGAGCTGTTGTTGCTGTTCACTATTCTGATCTTAATTAAGATACTGATAGGCATACTTAATGCTAAGCCGGAATTGGCACCTGCAGTAAAGGCGATCACAAAAACCTCCTTTTGGGACAGGTTTAATAAAGTGGTGCCTATCGAGAAAGAAAAGGATATCCTGCTTGATCATAACTATGATGGTATACAGGAGCTGGATAATGCATTGCCACCATGGTGGAAGTATGGTTTCTATCTTACAATAGTAATAGGCGTTATATACCTGTGGCGCTTCCATGTTTCTGAAACCGGGCCTAGCCAGTTGCAGGAATATATCGCCGAAGTGAAACAGGCTGAAAAAGAAAAGGCAGAGTACCTGGCTACATCTGCCAATAATGTGGATGAAAGCACGGTGAAGTTACTTACAGATGAATCTACGCTTGCTGCGGGCAAAAAGATATTTGAAGCATCCTGCTCTGCTTGTCATGCTAACGATGGAGGGGGAGGCGTAGGGCCAAATCTTACCGACGAGTACTGGTTGCATGGTGGTAGTGTGCAAGATGTCTTCAAAACAATAAAATACGGCTGGCCCGATAAGGGTATGAAGAGCTGGAAGGATGACTTCTCGGCTAAGCAGATCGCTGAAATTTCAAGTTTTATTATTCAATTAAAGGGAACCAAACCCGCTGCGCCGAAGGATCCACAGGGTGATAAGTACATGGATACTACGCCGGGCGGCACAGCAGATAGCACTGTAGGTAAAGTAGTGCAGAAATAGAAAATTATGAGCCAGGTAAAGGTGCAGGAAGAACGGAATTTCAGGGATAAGGTAGCGACGATAGGCGACGATGGGAAGAGGATATGGGTATATCCGCAGCAGCCCAAAGGGAAATTGTACACCGCCAGGACATGGCTCAGTATCATTTATCTGTTTGTCTTTTTCGCGCTGCCTTTTGTTAAGGTAGATGGGCATCCTTTCATGATGATAAATGTACTGAAGAGGAAGTTCATTCTTTTCGGACAGATATTCTGGCCACAGGATTTTTTCATATTTGGTTTAGGATTGGTGGTCTTCATTGTTTTCGTGGCCCTATTCACGGTTGTTTTTGGACGCGTATTCTGTGGTTGGGCTTGTCCGCAAACCATTTTCATGGAGATGGTCTTCAGGAAAGTAGAGTATTGGATAGAGGGCGATGCAGTGCACCAGAAGAAATTAGATAAAGCGCCGTGGGACACAGATAAGATCATTAAAAGAGGTGGTAAGTGGATATTGTTCTGGGGTATCAGTTTCATTATCTCCAATGCATTCCTGGCTTACATCATAGGTATTGATGAATTGCGGACTATTATCCGTGGTCCTTTCATTGAGCATATTGGCGGCTTTGGAATCCTGTTGTTGTTTACCACAGTTTTCTTTTTTGTGTATTTACGGCTCAGGGAGCAGGTTTGTACCACAATTTGTCCTTACGGGAGAATGCAAGGTGTACTACTGGACAGGGATAGCATCATAGTCGCTTACGATCACGAACGCGGAGAGAAAAGGGGAAAGTTCAATAAAAAGGAAGAGCGAACTATCGGCGATTGTATAGACTGTGAGCAGTGCGTTAAGGTTTGTCCGACGGGAATAGATATAAGAAATGGTACGCAACTGGAGTGTGTTAATTGCACGGCATGTATTGATGTCTGCAATCATATGATGAAAGCTGTCGGGTTGCCCCAGGGTTTAATACGTTATGCTTCTGAGAATAATATCACGCAGAAGAAGAAGTTCAGGTTTACTGCCCGCATGAAAGCATATACCATTGTAATGTGCCTGTTGCTGGGACTGGAAGGGTATTTGCTGATGAGCCGTACTGATGTAGGTATTTCTATATTAAAGACACCGGGACAGCTATTTCAGAAGCAACCTAATAACCAGCTGAGTAACTTATATAATTACAGGTTACTTAATAAAACCTTCAAAGACAAGAAGCTGGAGTTTAAACCGGAAAACTTTAAGGGAACAATTAAAATAGTAGGAGATGAGCAACTGATAGTGCCTAAAGAGGCTTCCGCATCGGGTTCCATGTTTATCTACCTGGACGAGAAGGATATTGTAAAAAGAAAGACACCACTAACTATTGCCGTTTATGAAGATGGCAAGAAGATAAAGTTGGTCAGCACTTCATTTCTTGGTCCGTTTAATGGCAACTAAATAATCAGATCATGACAACAAAAATAGGATGGGGGACACGGGTTGCACTACTGTATGGCGGCTTCGTTGCAATAATAGTTATTCTTATTGTAGGTAGTATGCGCCAGGATTTTGACCTTGTTTCCAAGGATTATTATGCAGAAGAGATCGCCTATCAAAATACAATTGACGCAAGCAGTAACCAGGCAGCATTATCTGCGCCGGCTACCGTAGCTATTGGTGCTGATTATGTGACAATCTCTTTACCCCAGGAGTTCAAGGATAAGGTAGTAAATGCAGATCTCCACTTTTATTCACCTATAAGTGCTTCCCTGGACAGGAAATTTAACGAGCATACTGATAATGGAGATATCGTTTTAAAGCGCGGTAACCTGAAAAATGAACGTTATAAGCTGAAGATGAACTGGGAGAGTGAAGGAAAAAAATATTACCAGGAATCGGATGTTGATCTGAAATGATGAATACAGCACTTTTAACGATGGCCCTGGTGATGGGGCTTACCGGCAGCCTGCATTGTGCTGGTATGTGCGGTCCTATCATTTGGGTGATGCCGTTTCAGTTTATGACGGGTTTCCGTAAGTGGTTAAGCATATTCCTGTATCACTTCGGCAGGATAAGTGTTTATGCCTTGCTCGCATTGGTCCTGCATTCTTTTAAGGAGATATTCAATCCCCAGGTGCAGCAATATGTGTCTATCTCACTCGGCATTATGCTATTGCTTGCAGGTATCCTTTCTTTTTTACCCAATCACGCAGTAAAGATCAACCTACCATGGACATCGGTCATTAAGAAGCATATCGGCCGCTTTATAGGTAATCCTTCTCCTACAGCTTTATTTGTAGCCGGTGCCTTGAACGGGATGTTGCCTTGCGGACTTGTGTACATGGCATTGTCCGCCGCGGTGGTGTCAAACAATACCGGAGATGCCATATTAGCTATGTATGCTTTTGGGATAGGTACTCTGCCTATGCTTATCAGTATAACGGTTCTGAAAAGTAAGGCGCCGTTATTCCGCCTGCAACATGCTAAAAAACTGGTTCCTGTTGTAATGTTTGTTTTCGGTTGCTTGTTTGTGTTGCGGGGGATGAACTTAGGTATTCCTTACCTGAGCCCAAAAGTAGAAGTAACACCGCAGCATGAGGTAAAGGCCAGTTGCTGTCATAAAAAGTAATTCCCTGTATATGCCATGTTTAGCAACAACTCCAAACTACTGCTTATTAAAGCCATTCACACATTAGTATGGGTTGCGATGGTATTGGTTATAGGATTTGTGTTGTGGAGCGGCCTTACAGGTACTATTACTATGTATTCCTGGCTTGCTGCTGCCATTGTTTTGCTTGAAGGTGTCGTTCTCCTGGTTTTTAAGGGGCATTGTCCGCTAACTGATATTGCCAGGCGGTACAGCACATCTTCAAGACACAATTTCGATATTTTCCTGCCTGAGTGGCTGGCTAAGTATAATAAATTAATCTTCACGACTATTTATGTAATAGGGCTGTTGTTCATGCTCCTGAACTGACTGTCTGTTTAGGGCGGATGAAGTCATGGTGACAACTATCATGCTTTCGTTAGATCGTCATCATAGAACCTTCCGCATTTATCCTGTCTCTTTGTATTCTAAAACTATTCTTATGAAAAGACTACAAGACAAAGTTGCGATCGTCACCGGCGCTGCCGGAGGTATAGGTAAAGCTATCGCGATAATGTTCGCGCAGCAGGGCGCTAAGGTGCTTGCTACCGATGCGCAGGAAAATAAACTGAATGACTGGGTGAAAGCGGCAATAGAGGGCGGACATAGTATTGGTTGTATCAGGCATGATGTCACCTTACGGGCTAGTTGGGAGAAAGTAATAGCGAAGGCGATAGACCTTTATGAAAGAATAGATATTCTGGTGAATGATGCAGGCATCTACCCGCCGGGCCTGAACATGGATAATACCACCGATGAGCTTTGGAACAAGACATTAGCTGTAAATCTTACCGGACCATTTATAGGTACACAACTCTGTATTCCCCACATGCGTAAGGCAGGTGGTGGCGCCATATTGAATATTTCTTCCATTGCGGGAATTGTTGGCGGGAATGGTGCAGCTTATTCTGCCTCAAAGGCAGGCGTTACATTGCTCACTAAAGATAATGCTGTTGAATTAGCCAAAGACAATATCCGTGTCAACTCTATACACCCCGGAGGCGTTTTAACTCCGATGACAGATTTTATTGCAACGATGGAAGGCGGTGACGAGATGGTGAAGAATATGTGCCCTATGCAGAGAATGGGTACTACAGATGAAATTGCTAATGGCGCATTGTTTCTTGTGTCGGACGAAGCTTCTTATATAACCGGTGCAGAACTGGTGATAGATGGTGGTATGACAGCCAGGTAATGTTTGTTTGTCTATATTTAAAACGGCCACCATAATTGGTGGCCGTTTTAAACTATACCCGGGGTTAGTAATGTAAAAGTGAGTGCTTTTTTCTGGTCATGGCTCCGCAAAGAACTAATATCAGCCCGATAATGCCATATACCAGTTGTAAAGGGTCAAGAGTATTGATGGCAATGATCTGTACAGTAAGCCATATCCAGACCGTTACTCCCTGGTAAATGAGTAAAAGTGGAGCGTGTTTATGACGGTTAGCTACAAGATAGGCTACTACTAAACTGGAAACTCCGATAAATGTAAATAGAACTAACCCGGGAATAAGGAAGTTGTTGAACGGTGAACCTTCGAGTAATTCCAAAGGCATTTTTACGCCCTTACCTGAAGGGTCCGATATCAAGCCATAACCTCCTGCAAGCCCTGATATGCCGTTTATGATAAGTAATATTATCGCCGTTGTTCTGATCGTTTTTTCCATGGCATGAATTTTCAATACAAATAGAACACATTATGATGCTATTTAAAATGATGGTGGTCAAATACAATACTGACTGTGGTCACTGCAGTGGCATTATAAAAGTGTTAGTTTTGGTGCATAGATAGTTAATTAACAAATAAATGATCTCATGCTTGGGGTATTAAATGAAAATGAGATAGCGGAAGTATTACAAAATAATCTCCTTGGCCGTATAGGCTGCAATGATGGGATACTAACGTATGTAGTGCCTGTTAGTTTTGTATTTATGGGGGACCATGTGTTGTGTCACGCTCACGAAGGAATGAAGATCCAGATGATGAGGGTTAATCCGGAAGTTTGCTTTGAAGTAGATGAAATTAAAGACTATTCCAATTGGAAATGTGTTATAGCATGGGGTAGATATGAAGAGTTGACCGACAACAAAGATATAACAGAAGCGCGTCAGTATTTTTCAGAAGAAATGTTGGACCTCAAAGTAAGCGAAACGGCATTGCCACCAGATTCAACACCTGAACGCTGGCATAACCAGGCGCCGGGCCATAAAACATCTATTTACTATCGTATCAGATTTTCCAGCGTTAGCGGTAGATTTGAACGCTCACTTTAATTATGCAGAATAACGAAAATTTTACGCCTGTTGGCTCAATGCAGGAGGCCGAGTTTCTTGAAGGGCCACATTCGCGATGGAAAGAGTTCCTTTTTTTGTTGAAAGTAATGCGCCAGTTCATATACGGTTTCAGGAAGTTGCATTTCACAGGTCCTTGTGTCACCATTTTTGGTTCGGCAAGATTTGATGAGCATCATCCTTATTATAAACTCGCAAGGAAGGTAGGGCAGGAAGTGGCCAAGCTTGGGTTCACCGTAATTACGGGTGGAGGCCCCGGTGTAATGGAAGCTGCAAACAGGGGTGCTAAGGATGTGGGCGGAAGGTCTGTTGGATGCAATATTATTTTGCCTAAAGAACAACACCCTAATAAGTACCTGGATAAATGGGTGGATTTTGATTACTTCTTTGTTCGGAAGACGCTCTTAAGCAAATACTCCTATGCGTTTATAGTGATGCCCGGTGGTTATGGCACCCTTGATGAGTTTTTTGAAGCGATGACATTGATACAGACAGGTAAGTTCCAGCGGTTTCCCATTGTATTAATGGGAAAAGAGTATCACGCTGATCTATATAGTCATTTGTCGAAGATGATCACTGCAAAAACGATAGATACGACTGATCTGGATCTGTTCCTCTTTACTGATTCTGTAGAGGAAGCAGTAACGCACATCAGTAAATTTGCCATTGAGGGCTTTGGACTGAAGAAAAAGAAGCAATACAAAGCTTTCAGGCTATTTGGCGAACGTGCCAATGCTTAAGTTTGCTATAGCATCGTTACAGGGGCCTGGTATCTGCTGATAAATAGTCTGCCATTTTCTTTGATAGCTTTGAAACCGCCCTTTACGTCAACGACATTGTTGAATCCTCTTGCTTTGAGTATGGAAATGAAGATCATAGACCGGTATCCTGCTGCACAATAGATATAGTATGTATTGTCAGGGTCCAGCCTTGCTACATGTTCGTTGATGTAGTTCAGCGGTACGTTTTCAGCACCTATAACATGTTCTGTATCAAATTCACTTTGCCTACGAACATCCAGCAAAGTGGAAACAGGTTGTTCTTCAAGCATATCAGCTAGTTCTTCTGCATTAATAGACCGAACAGTATCAATCGGCTTTCCTGCTGCTATCCACCTAGCTATTCCACCTTTGAGGTAGCCAATGCTGTTGTCATATCCCACTCTTGCAAGGCGTACAACCACCTCTTTTTCTTTTCCTTCATCACATACTATGAGGATTTGCTGGTTTATGTCGGTTATCAGTGCACCTGCCCATGGCGCAAAATCACCATCGATACCTATGTTAATGGAGCCGGGTATAAATCCCTTAGCAAATTCCTGTGCAGGTCTTGTATCCAATATCATTTTAGAGCCTTCCATGGCTTGCGCGATGAAATCGCCTATACTTAACGGTGTAGTTCCTGTTGCTATTATCTCGTCTATCCCTTTTGATACACCTTTGTTAATGGCAACGTTCAAAGGGAAGTACTGTGGTGGTTTGGTTAAGCCTGTGGTCACTTCTTTTATAAACTCGCGCTTGGTAATGCCTTTTCGAAGCGCATAGTTGACTATTTTTTGGTGTCCGAGTGTATCAAACCTGTCTGTGCTCATATTTTTGCCACAGGCACTGCCGGCACCATGTGCAGGATAGATAATTACATGGTCGGGCAGAGTGAGTATTTTGTCTTGTATAGATTCATAAAGAAGGCCGGCAAGTTCTTCCTGTGTGATGTCAGCATTCCGGGCAAGGTCGGGCCTGCCTACATCTCCTAAAAACAGGGTGTCACCGGAAAAAAGTACGGCATCCTCGCCTTTCTCGTTTCTGAGCAGGTAGCAACAACTCTCCAATGTATGCCCCGGGGTATATAGCACCTTTATCGACCTGTTGCCAATTTTGAATGTTTGTCCGTCTTCAGCTATCAGCGCGTTAAAGGATGGCTTTGCTGTCGGGCCATATACTATGGTCGCGCCTGTAGCCTTAGCAAGATCTACGTGCCCGGATACAAAGTCTGCGTGGAAGTGGGTTTCAAAAATGTATTTGATCTTTGCGTTTCTCTCCTTAGCCTTGTTAATGTAAGTGCTGATATCCCTTAGAGGGTCTATGATCGCAGCTTCTCCGTTATGCTCTATGTAGTAAGCGGCCTGTGCGAGGCACCCTGTATATATCTGCTCGACGATCATTGTATTATTTTTCACGAAGGTCCTGCGATACGCAGGTTTATTCAATGACGGCAGTCATTCATGTTAATGACATTGCTCTTTAAGACAGCACTTCTATACTGTTTGCCCAAATCTTTGGTAATAAGCCACCTCCAGGGATTCCCTATGTTGAGGATGTGCAATACTTATCAACAGCTTAGCTCGTTGAGCCATGTTCTTTCCGTAGAGGTTTACAACCCCATATTCTGTCGCCACATAGTGTACATTCCCCCTTGTCGTAACTACACCTGCACCCTGTTTTAAAAAAGGTGTTATCCTTGATATCCCATCTTTTGTTGAGCTAGGAAGTGCTATTATTGGCTTGCCCCCTTCTGACAACGAAGCACCTCTCATAAAATCCATCTGCCCGCCTATTCCGGAATATTGAAGTGTTCCTATCGAGTCAGCGCATACCTGTCCTGTGAGATCTATTTCAATTGCACTATTGATAGCTATTACTTTCGGGTTCTTTCTGATGATAGATGTATCGTTGACGTATGCGACGTTCAGGCAATTAACGATCGGGTTGTTGTCAATGAAATCATATACTTTCTTTGTTCCTAATACAAATGAGCTGACTATCTTTCCCTGGTTTATCTTTTTATGCTCATTGGTTATCACACCACTTTCTACCAATGGTATAATTCCGTCTGAAAACATCTCTGTGTGTATCCCTAATCCTTTGTGAGTAGTTAAGTTCTCCAGTACTGAATCAGGAATTGTACCTATTCCCAATTGAAGCGTTGAGCCGTCTTCTATCAGTTCGGCTACGTTTATTCCTATTCTTCTGCTTACGGGATCAGCAAGCAAGCTGTAGTCCATTTCAGCGAGATCTTCTCTATGCCACGTTAATGCCGCGAAGTGCGATATATGGAATACACCGTCGCCGAGTACTCTTGGTAGTTCAGGATTCACTTGTGCAATTACCCGTTTTGCGTTTTTTACTGCACTGAAGGTAATATCAACAGAAGGCCCTAAAGTGCAGTAGCCGTGTTCGTCGGGCTGGGAGACCTGTACAATGGCCACATCAATTGGCAAGATGTTATTTTCGAATAACCTGGGTATTTCACTAAGGAACACCGGTATATAGTCTCCGGCATCACTTTTCACCCAATCCCTGATATTAGAAGAAACAAACAGGGAATTTAGATAGAAGCTGTCAGTAACGCCTGTCTGTTTCCAATTGATATCCCCATAAAGGCTAATTGCCACTAACTCGATATTCTTAAGAGTGGGCCACCTGGCCAGCAATTCATTTACTAAATGGACCGGTGTAGCGGCACCTCCCTGGATGAATACCCTGCTGTTACTTTCTACCAGGTTCAAAGCATCTTCTACACTGCTATATTTTAGAGACATTGTATTATGTTGAATAGAGTGTAAAACTATGGCATTCTCTTGCGGGCATATATGACAAGGATCATCGCCAACTCATGTTTTCGTCACTTTTTGCCAATATGAGCAGTGGTATTATTGCATTAATATTAGAGTATGTCAAAGACTAATTTTAGTGGTACGAAATGCCCCAAATGCGAACATACAGCTTTTGAGATAGTCTGTGATCAACCTACTGCGTCTGCACGTGAAATGTACTATTTAAGATGTACGTCATGCAAGACATTCCTGTTCGTACTTCCACTGTTCGATATCAATACGCAAATCAAGAATCTGCATGATGAGGTCATTAAGATCAAGCAAAAATTCAGGATTTTGTAAATTGAAGCTGCGACTTACTATTTGTCTTTAATTTTAGTTGGTTCGAATGGCCAAAGATCCGCATGAGCATATATTATGTAAATTGCCTTATGCATCGCCTGGTTCTACTGTTTTTTCTTCTGCTGATATCAGCTATGTCTTATGGGCAAATGTACTCATTGCAGTATCTGGAGACCAAGACTGATGCTTCTTTTCGCGGTCTATCTGTGGCGGACGAACATGCCATATGGGTAAGTGGCAGCAAAGGCTGGGTGGGACGCAGCGTGAATGGCGGTAAGGATTGGAGATTCAGTAAGGTAAGCGGCTATGAAAACTGCGACTTCCGTAGCCTATATGCATTCGACTCTAGCAATGCCATCATTGCCAATGCAGGAAGTCCTGCATATATCCTCCGGACCAACGATGGTGGAGCCAGTTGGAAACAGGTATATACAAACACAGATAGCGCTGCCTTTATAGATGGTGTAGATTTTTGGAACGGTGAGGAGGGCCTTATACATGGAGACCCTGTAAATGGACATATGCTGCTGCTCTATACAAGAGATGGCGGTTGGTCATGGGAAGAGCGTAAGGAGCGGAGCCGGCCTGAGATGGGGCAGGGTGAAGCCTCTTTCGCAGCAAGTGGCACAAGTATCAGTTGCTTCGGAGAAGGTATGGTGATCATAGTTCAGGGTGGCAGGACTTCAAAAGTGTTCCTCTCTGGTAACCGGGGCAAGCGTTGGCGCAGCATACCTACTCCTATGCTGGGAGGCTCTGAAAGCACAGGCATATATTCAATTATTACGGGTGGAAGTGCAAAGCACTGGCTGATAGCAGGTGGTGACTACACACGTGATACGTTGAAAACAGATAATTTCTTCTACACCCATAATAAAGGAAAGAAATGGCTGGCGCCGCAGAACACCACACGTGGCTATCGAGAATGCCTGGCCCAGATAGATAGTGAGCGCCCCGCAAAGAAAAGCAGGACAAGGACAACATTCGCTGTTGGGCCTTCCGGTATAGACATCTCTATTGATGATGGGGTGAACTGGAAAGCATTAAGCGATGACAAAGGTTTCCATGTCATTAAAGCAAGCAAGGATCAGAATTGGATGTTCCTCGCAGGTAGCAATGGCAAGCTGGCCAGAATGAAGACGATACCATAATATTTATAATGAAAATAACTATGAGCAATATACCGTTTCAGACAATAGACTGGACCTCCATTGAGAAAGTGGAATACAAAGGAGAAACAGGGGTCGCCCTGTGGCAGACAATTCAATTGGGTGGGCTTAGGATCCGACTAGTAGAATATTCCCCTGGTTACCTGGCAGACCATTGGTGTGAAAAAGGCCATATTGTTTATTGCCTGGAAGGAGACTTCATTACCGAATTGAGTACCGGTGAGAAGGCCAGGCTGACAAAAGGAGGAACTTATGTTGTCTCTGATGAATTGAGTTCACACCGTTCATTTTCTGAGAATGGTGTGAAGCTTCTTATTGTAGATGGAGATTTTTTGAAAAGTAGCTAGTCTTGCTATATTTTATACTTTGGGTGATGCTGCTTCATTACTTGTTTTTCAGCCTCCTTTCTACCATTTCCTTGTAGGTCCTGCCGAGGGGGAGTGATATTTCGCCTAGTTCTATTTCTGTGGCATTGTAAGCAGTTACTTTGGAGATGTTGATGATGAATGAACGGTGAATGCGTATGAACGTATCCTCTTCCAATAGCTTATCTATTTCCCCTATCTGGAATTTCGTGATGATTTTTTTATTGTTCGCGTGAATACTGACGTAATCCTTCAGGCTTTCTATATAGTCGATATCACTGACATAAACCTTTACCTTTTTCTTGTCGGTATTGAAGAAGTAGAATTTGTTGTCGGTGGTTGAGGTGGTGTTTTTTTCAACGGTCTTTCCTTCCTTCTCATACACTTTATTGATAGCCTGGAGAAACCTGCTGAACTCTATAGGTTTTAAAAGATAGTCCACGGCATTAAGATCAAATCCGTCTATAGCATATTGGTGATATGCAGTGGTGAGGATAATATGATACCTGGAGCTTAGTGTTTTCATAAAATCAAGGCCACTAACCTTGGGAAGGTTAATGTCCAGGAAAATGATGTCTGTCTTTTCTTCTCGCAACACTTCATTGGCGGAGAAAATATCGGGGCAAACGGATCTTAGTCGTAATCCAGGTACCTGCGATATGTAATCCTTTATCACATCAGCCGCCAGGTGCTCATCTTCCACTATCAAGCAGTTCAATATCCGCATAGCTATTCAAGTTGATGTTTAGTTCTACTACGAAGTTATTTCCCTTTTCTCCATATACAAGACTATAGTCGCGATAAAGCAACTCAAGTCTCCTGCGCATATTCGCCAAGCCGATGCCTTCCTCTGAGGGATTAGCTTTGGCAGTTCCGAGGGAGTTGTGCACTTCAATTTTTAACTGGTGCTGTATCAACTCTATCCCGAGCTTTATTTTCGACAAGCCAATGACCTCAGAAGTACCGTGCTTGAAAGCATTCTCAACCAAGGGTAATAGTATCTGCGGCGTAATGGCCGTAGCGGTATTGTCTATATTCTTTTCTATGTTTACCTGTACCTTGTTGCCAAAACGTACTTGTTGTAGCTCTATATAGTCAAGTGTTATTTTCAGCTCTTCCTCAATTGTGATAGTCTTTTTTTCTGTTTCGTAAAGCATATAGCGCAGTATTTTAGATAGCTGCATAACAGCTTGCGGGGTAGCCGAAGACTGCGCGCGGGAAAGTGCGTAGATGCTATTGAGGGTATTGAAGAGAAAATGAGGGTTTATCTGTGCACGCAGATGCTGCATTTCAGAGCGCAGTTTTTCCTGTATCAGTACTTTTTCATTCTTCATGGCCGCAATACGCAGGCGAAATAGCTTTATAGCGGCTGCTATGCCCGTAACCTGCAACAGGTCGAGCAAGGAATAGAAGAAACGGGCTGTGTATTGCAGGCCGGTAAGATGAGGAGGTGATTCCTTAGCAATAAAAGGCCATATAATGTATTGTATAAGTCCGCGGTAGCAAAGCACCATTAAGAAGAGAACAAACACCAATTCCAGAGCAAGCTTTGCCCTGGAGGGTGATCTCAGCCAGCGGGGTATGAGCAAATACAGCACATAATATACCGTGGGTATCTTGATAAGGCATAATGATAGTAGCTGCGATAATACAGAATTGTAAAACAGCTCGTAGGAAGGATGATCGGTAAATGAACGTGATAGGTACAACTCATTAAACAGGTTCACCCCGAAGTACACTATCCAGAATAATATATGAAGCCCTGGTTGCCGGGTATTTTTCATGCTATAAATATCAGGTTTTTTTGTTCTTGTTGTAGAATAGGCGACCAATTGCAGGATATTACTTACAGAATGCATTTTCCTGCGCCTGAACTGCATCTATTATAGCGTGACTGTTTTATGTCGCCATTGTTGCTACGTACGAATACTTTATCTGAAAGTGGCGCTGAACACTGCTAAGTTTGATAAACCTCTGTTTCATCATTAAAACCACGGTATATGCACATCAGACTACGTATTATTTCGGCTGCAATAATAATTGCAGGTTCACTATCATCGGCTACACAAAGTTATGGCCAGACCTTTACCAAGATACTTACCGGGCCACTTGTAACAACTAACGGCGACAGCAGAAGTGTGAATTGGGTAGATGTGAATGCTGATGGTTTTATAGATTGCATGATAACAAACGGACCTGCAGGGGGGCAGAATAATATGCTTTACCTGAATGATGGTACAGGTGGATTTACAGCAGTAAGCAGTAATCCGATAGTGATGGACGGCCAGCCCTCGGATGGGGCCACCTGGGCGGATACCGATAATGACGGCGACCTGGATTGCTACGTGGCCAACTGGTACAATACCAGTAACCTTTTCTACACGAACAGCGGAACAGGAGTATTTACTTCAAACACCGGAACGGTGACAACGAGTAGCGGCTATTGTGAAACAGCATCGTGGGGAGACTATGACAGGGATGGCAAGGTAGACCTGTATGTGACCAACAGTGCAGCTTATAACAGGAACCTGCTCTTTCATAATGATGGCAATAATGTGTTTACTAAGATATTAACAGGGAGTATTGCCAATGATTCATCCAATTCACGATCTGTGAACTGGACAGATATGGATAATGATGGAGACCTTGACCTGTTTGTAACCAACGAAAGCAACCAGGATGAATATATATACAGGAACAATATAGACAGCTTTGCCAAAGTAACGACAGGGCTGATCGTAAATAGCGCAGGTAGCACGATGAGCAGTAGCTGGGGAGATTTTGATAATGACGGCGACCTTGATGTGTTCCTGGCTAATGAACAAACACCTAATGCCCTGTATCGCAATGATGGCAATTTTAATTTTACACTAATGGCTGCGGATACGGTATCTAATACTATCGGCAGTTCATTCAGTTCTGCATGGTCTGATATTGACAATGATGGGGATATTGATCTGTTTGTTACTAATTCTTTCGGGATGGGATTGCTGTACAACTTCATGTACATAAATAATGGCAACAGCACATTTACAAGAGTTAATAATGTAGCGCCGGTTATGGATATGGACTGGAGCTATGGTTGCGCATTCGGCGACTATGACAATGATGGATTTGAAGACCTGGCAGTGGCAACCTGTAAATATGGAGGATTTGATAGGCCCGACCTTCTTTACCATAATGACGGGAATAATAATAAATGGATAACGATAAACCTTGTAGGAGATAGTACCAATTATGCTGCCATCGGGACAAAAATAAGAGTGAAAGCAACGATCAATGGTACACCTGTATGGCAGATGAGGGAGATAACCGCACAGTCGGGCTATTGCAGCCAGAATGATATGCGTGCGCACTTTGGGCTTGGGGATGCAACTGTTATTGACTCCGTGAAGATAGAGTGGCTGTCGGGTATCCATGAAAACTACGTGAACGTTAATCCCAATCAAATAATTGACTATGTAGAAGGGGGGAGTATTGTAAGTGTGAAAGAGTTGGTTGGTCAAAAAGAAATAAACGTTTATCCTAATCCGAGTAAAGGGTCGTTCGTTGTATCAACAAAAGGATGGAAGCTGCAGCCGGGGGACAAGATCGTGATGACAAATGCTGTGGGTGGTGTAGTCTATGAGGATGCGATAAAGAACACTACAGGCGCTTATAACATACAGCAACATTTTTCGCCGGGACAATATTTTATTACTGTAACGACCAGGTCGGGCTCGGTGATCAAGAAAATTACAAGACTATAAACTTAAGTGAGGTTAAAGAACGGAAGCTGCCCATTTTGGGCGGCTTTTTTGTTGCCTGCCGTATTTTTATGTAAAACTCAAAAAAACATAAAGGTTAAAAGCTAGATTTGTAGTAATCATTCAGCAGGTAATTGCCTAAACCTTCTACAAATAGCGTGCTTCGCTTTGTCAGCCGCTTCTTTATAGTGCTACTTATCTGTAGCCAGGGAAGCCTTGCCCTTGTGCAGCTGGCACATTTCATTCATTACAAAGAGGTCCGCTCGTCTGAATGGAGCAAGAACAAGCTGAGGGATACCATTAGTGTCAGCCGGGAAGAAATGAAAGACCTTGTGTGGATAAAGAAAGATGAGATAAGGTATAAGGGAAGAATGTTTGATGTAAGGAATGAAGTAGTGAAGGATGACAAGGTGTTGATAGTAGGACATTATGACTTAAAGGACGACCATTTGCTGAAAATAGTATATACTCATTTTGATGAAAGCAGTATGCCGGGAAGTGGTGAAAGGCAGCCTGTTAAGATGTTGGTATTTGAAGCTGTTTTCCCTGACACGATTATTTATCATACATATCCACATCAGTATAACAGAACCCATAATGCGATGTATGCGGGGGCATTTTACCAACTGTTACCTGCAAACACGTTCTTTCATCCTCCGGAAGTTGCTTTTGCTTAAGAATACTCTTCACCCGAGATATCTATTTGTTCATTAGATTAAAAGCAATTGCATGCAATCAAAACGCATATACATACTGTTGTGCGCGGCATTGCCTTACGTGGCATCCGCGCAAACGGACAGCGTCTCTGTTACCCTCAACGAAACGGTAATTAGCGCGAATAAATTTGACGAGAAAAAAAAGAATATCGTTCAGCCGATACAAGTAATAAAACAAAAGGACATCCACTGGATGATGCCTCAGAATACGGGATTGCTGCTGGAGCAAACCGGGAATGTATTTGTACAGAAGAGCCAACTGGGCGGCAGTAGCCCCGTGATAAGAGGCTTTGAAGCCAACAGGATACAACTGGTGATAGACGGTGTGCGGATGAATAATGCTGTGTATCGTGCAGGGCACCTGCAGAATGTAATAACCGTAGATAATAATATGCTGGAAAGGGTAGAAGTACTCTATGGCCCCGGATCTACACTGTATGGCAGTGATGCGCTTGGCGGTGTTGTGGTCTTCAGCACCTTGAAACCAAAGTTGTCGCTTGATGGCAAGGCGAATGTAAAGGTCAATGCGATGCTGCGCTACAGCTCTGCTAATAATGAAATGGCAGGCCATGCCGATTTTAATATTGGTGGCAAGAAAGTGGCGTCTCTTACCTCTGTTACATACAGCAAGTTTGGCGACCTGAGGAAAGGCGCTAATGTAACTAATGGTTATGACAGTCTCGGCATGAGGTATGACTATGTGGAACGTGTGAATGGTGTTGACAGCATAATGGTGAGCGATGATCCAAACCTGCAAAAGCAAAGTGGTTACAGCCAGGTAGATATCCTGGAGAAGTTGTTGTTTCAGCAGAGTGACAAGGTGAGCCATACGCTGAACCTGCAATACTCTAATAGCACCGATGTGCCCCGCTATGACAGGCTTACTGACCGTAAAGGCGGCAAATTGCGCTGGGCAGAGTGGTATTATGGTCCGCAGGAAAGGTTGATGGCTGCGTATCAATTCAATGCGGTGAACCTGAACGGAGCTTTTGATGAAATAAAAGCAGGGGTGAATTACCAGGCAATAGAAGAAAGCCGCAACCAGCGCGAAAGAGGCAAGAACGGACTGCAAAGCCGCGTTGAAAATATCGGTGTATTGGGCTACAATGTTGACTTGCGCAAAAAAATGGGCAGGCATGAACTGACAGTCGGCACAGATGGCCAAAACAATACGGTGAAGTCAACCGCTACAGAAAAAGACATAGTGACAGGAGAAAGCGAAGCTATTGATACACGTTATCCTGATGGTGGAAGCACTATGTTCCTGGGTGCGGTTTATGCACAGCATATATTTAAGATCATCGATGACAGGCTTGTGCTGAATGATGGTGTGCGATTAAGTTACGTGAGCCTTAACTCCACATTCAACAACAAGAAGTTCTATCCTTTCCCTTACAATGAAGCCTCACAGCAGAACACTGCCTGGAGTGGTAATCTTGGTCTTGCATTCATGCTTGGAGATAACTGGAGGTTTACACTGGGTGGTGCCACAGGTTTCCGTGCGCCGAATGTGGATGATATAGGTAAGGTGTTTGAAACTGCTGCAGGTGAACAACTGGTGGTTCCCAATCCTGACCTGAAACCGGAGTACACGTACAGTGGTGATCTGGGTATATCGTTCTTTACCAGCGACAGGATAAAAGTTGATGTGAATGGGTTCTATACCTTGGTAAGAAACGCCATGGTAATGGATAAGTTCACCCTGAATGGTGAAGATTCTATTGACTATGAGGGCACACCAACCGCTATAGTAGCACAGCAGAACAAAGCAAAAGCGTATATCTATGGTATGAATGCCGCAATAACTGTGAAGATCGTGAAAGGCCTGAGTTTATACAGCACCATTAACTATACCTACGGCAGGTTCTTTGATGCTGCAAATGTTGAGGTGCCGATGGATCACATTCCGCCTTTGTTTGGTAAAACAAGCATTATGTACGGCATCAATAATGTCAACGCAGAGTTTTATGCTATGTATAATGGCTGGAAACGTATTGCTGAATACAATCCGTTTGGAGAAGACAACCAGCAATATGCAACTGTTGACGGTATGCCATCGTGGTACACGCTGAACCTGAGAGCAGGCTACAAAGTAAATAAATACTTAGGTGTACAATTCGCCGTTGAGAATATCCTCGACCAAAGCTATCGTGTGTTTGCTTCGGGTATCAATGCGCCGGGGCGAAATTTTGTAATATCTGTGAGAGGTAGCTTCTAATACAGGTCACATGAATTCTTTTGAAAAGACGGTCACTATGGACCGTCTTTTTTATTGAAAAATGGTTTTCACATTAAGATTTTGTGTGTTTACCCCATATAGAGTGATAAATTATGTTTTATAAGTACCTTTATCACTACATATTCCATTTAATGAAAATAAGAAATTTCTACATCACCCTGGGATGCGTATTGCTCAGCTTGTGCGCAAACGCCCAATCCCCAAAGTACACAGAGAAGGACTACGCCCGTGAGCCACTCTGGATAGCAATGCTTGACGATACTACTGCCAATTATTTTGAAGTAGAAAAAGCATTCAATACTTATTTCAAGCACAATGACCTCCCTGCGAGCGAGCATGATATGATAGGTGAGTATAAAGCCCGGGAGAAGACACCTTCAAAGAAAAAGCAGGTAAAAATAGAACAAGACAGCTACCTGCGCAGACAAGTGAAAAAGTATCATCGCTGGCACGAGAAAATGCTTCCCTATGTGCAGGATGATGGAAGGATATTGACACCTACCGAAAGACTCGCTATCTGGCAACAGATAAAAGACGAGAATAACAGGAAATAATTTTTTCAAGAAATAATTCAACAACATGAAAAAAGGTTTACTACAACTTTTTTTACTACTCAGTATAAATACTGCCATTGCACAACCTGTTGGACCATGGACTAATACCGGACCACTTGCATTCCCTACGAATGTGAGCGGACAGATACATGGTATAGGCCGTGTGAGCCAGATGAAGTTCCACCCTACAGATCCCAATAAGATATATGCGGTGAGTGCATCAGGAGGCTTGTACATCAGTAACAACAACGGTGTGGCGTGGGCGCCAACTACCGGTACTGAAGTACTGCCTACCACGAATTGCTCTTCGGTATGTATAGACTTTACTGATGATAACATCCTTTACCTGTGCCTGGGTGATGCTGACTATTACAGCACGGACTACGGAATATGGAAAAGTACCGATGGTGGCGCCACATGGGCTGCGGCCAACACAGGTATAGGGAACCGTATGGCTGTAGAGATCCTGATGGATCCTACAAACCATGATGTGCTGGTAGCAGCTACCAATAATGGTATCTATAAAACGATAAACGGTGGTACGACCTGGACGGCTTCCAACTTATCTACAGGCTCATTCAGGGATATGAAAGCAAAACCGGGCAGTAACAATATACTTTATGCCTGTACTGCAACGAACTTCTATTACAGTAATGACTTTGGTAGTACCTGGACAGCTGCTACCAGTGGTGTAACACCTCCCGGTGGTAATGGCGGTATGCGTATGGCGGTAAGTAATAATGACCCGCAAAGAGTCTATCTTCTGACAACAGGTGGTAACGGAATGGTGATGCGCTCTAATGATGGCGGGCTGAACTTTACAACCGTATATAACAGCAGTACTCAGTGCCTGGTATGTTACGATGGCAGTCCTACCTCTGGTTCACAGGGAAATTATAATATAGACATCAACGCCAACCCTGTAAATGCCAATGAACTTATAGCCATTGCACATTGTGTATGGCGTTCAACAGATGGAGGCGCAACGTGGAGCAAACGTACGTCGTGGTGGAACGAGGTGCATACCGATATGCACCAGGTGGAATGGAACCCGTACAACAACTCTCAACTTTTCCAGGCAAATGATGGTGGTATATGGCTCTCTACAGATCCGGTTGCTACCGTTTGGTCGCAAAGAAGTGACGGCTTATCGGCAACAGAAATATACAGGGCTGCACAAAGTCCGTTGATAAAACAAATGGTAAGTATAGGTACACAGGATAATGGTGAACTATACTTTGATGGCATATGGAAAACCAATCGCGGTGGTGACTGGTTCTCCCGCTGCTGGTTTGACTATCTCCCGAATGCAAGAGTATATTATATGGACCAGGGTGAGCGCCGTGCGCTGCAACCGCTTGGTGGCGATCAGAGCTTTAATTCACCGATAGCTGCCAGCAACAATAACTTCATGGAGTTTACGCCCGTGCAGACCAGCCTGGCCTTTATTGGTCAATCAACAATATGGAGGAGTACAAATATTAATACAGGCACGCCAACATGGACACAGATATCCACTAACGCAACCCAGGTGAGAGGTATAGCATCGTGCAGGGCTGATGTGAATACGCTGTATGTGCTGAACTCAGGCAACCAATTGCTGAGAAGTGATAACGCGCTGGCAGCAACCCCGACCTTTACTACACTCGCCACCCCGGCCGGTACAGGTACTACGGGTAGTGTAGCCACAAACGCGAATGATGCCAACATAGTATATGTTACCTGTGGTAATACCATTTGGCGCTCTACAGATAAGGGTGCCAACTGGACAAATATCACCAGCAATCTGCCAAGCATTAATATCCGCAAGGTCATTCATGACGACCAGTCAACTAATGAACGCCTGTTTGTAAGTATGGGCGCCTATGTATATTATAAAGACAACAGCAGTACCACATGGACAAATGCTGCTGGACTACCGAGCGTGGCTAACTACACTGACTTCATGATCTTCAATGATGGTACGGTGAATAGCATACTTAGACTATCGACATTCGGTCGGGGTGTATGGGAAGCGGGCATCAACCTGAACTTGCCCCCGGTTGCGGACTTCTATGCAGACAAAACGATAGTTTGCCCCGGCGATACGGTTCGCTATTACAAGACGATCATAGGTAGTGTCAATTCATTTAGCTGGAACTTCCCGGGTGGTACGCCAAGTACTTCAACATTGGATACCCCGATGATTGTATACAATACAGTAGGACTTTACGATGCCACACTCACTGCAGTTGGAACTAATGGTACTGATGTAGAAACAAAGACCAATTACATCAATGTTTCAGTGGGCCAGGGCACAGACGTTGTAGAAGGTTTTGAAGGCGTCACTTATCCACCTACAAACTGGCAATTATTATCAGAGAGCGGCACTAACTGGGCCAGCTATACCGGAGCCGGTGGGTTTGGTACCAGTACGAAGTCTATCCGTTTCGATAATTATGCCGTAAATACCGGTGGTGATCATGACGCTATCATAGCGCCAAAAGTTGACCTGACCAATACCAATAACGCACGTGTTACTTTTGACGTAGCACACGCACCATATTCATCTACTTATCCTGATAGTCTCAGGGTATTGGTTTCTACCGATTGTGGTGATACATACACGCCTGTATATGCCAAGTCTGGCTCAGTTCTGGCGACGGCACCAAACTATACAGCAGGCATATTTGTACCAACTGCTGCTCAATGGCGTAAGGATACGGTATGGCTTACCTCTTTTGTTGGTAACCCTGTACTGGTGAAGTTTGAAAATATCGGTTACTATGGACAATCAATATACCTGGATAACGTGAACATCGCGATAGGGCCGCTGGCTAAATTCGGTGTGAATGATACGGCTATCTGCACTGGTGGTTCGGTTCAGTTTACCGACTCGTCTTCCGGAATCACTTCTAGGTTATGGAGTTTCCCCGGTGGTACACCATCAACTTCTACCATTGCTAACCCGGCGGTTACCTATAATACAGCAGGAACTTACCCGGTAACATTGGTAGTGACCAATAATATGGGTAACGATACACTGATCAAGACATCATACATTGATGTGTACAATGTGCCGGTAGTGAGTATATCTGCAGGAGGGCCAACGTCTTTCTGCCTGGGTAACTTTGTGACACTGACAGCAAACATCAGCAGTGGTGTTACTTATCAATGGCGGAATGGTGGCGTGAACATAGCCGGAGCTACGAGCAGTACTTATAACGCAACGGCTACGGGTACTTATGACGTAATAGTAACTAACCTTGGAGGTTGCAGCGATACATCTAACGTGATCAGCACTACCGTTAATGTGGGGCCGACCGCGACAATAACGCCTGCAGGGCCTTTATCTTTCTGCCCGGGCGGAAGCGTTGTACTTAATGCAAACACGGGAACAGGATATACTTACCAGTGGTTATTGAACACTGTAAATATTACCGGGGCAACAAGCAGCTCTTATACAGCTACAGCAAGTGGCAGCTATACAGTAATGGTTTCTTCCGGTGCATGTCCGGGACTTTCAGCCGTTGCGGTGGTAAATGTAAATGCCGCACCTGTAGCTACGGCATCGTGCAATACTCCAGTATGTACCGGTGGTACATTGCAGCTTACAGGAACGAGCACCATTTTAGGGTCAACATATAGCTGGACAGGACCGAATAGTTTCGCGTCAGCATTATCAAACCCTACTATTGCTAATGCGCAACCTGTGAATGGTGGTACATATACTTTGATCATTACTTCGCCGCAGGGCTGTAAGGATACTGCTGTTACTACCGCTGTGATAGGTGGTAGCTTATTGCCGACACCGGGTGCAATTACAGGAAATACAACTGTATGCTCGGGGAACCCAGTAACTTATTCCGTGCCCTTGGATGTAAACGCGACCTCATATACCTGGACACTTCCGGGTGGATGGAGTGGGACGAGTGCTACCAATACAATAGTGGCGACACCTACTTCTGCAGGTGGAACAATAAGCGTGGTTGCTAACAATGCATGTGGCAGCAGTTCGGCGCAAACGTTGGTGGTAACATCATCATTGTCGCCAAACACGCCGAATGTATTAGGCTCTATCGTGTATTGCCAAAACGATATAGCTGCGCAACTTACTGCAACAGGTAACAACCTGCTTTGGTATAACGTATTGACAGGTGGCGTAGGTAGCCCGATAGCGCCAACACCGCAAACAACAATTACGGGTACTACCCCTTACTATGTAAGCCAGACAGTCGGTCAATGTGAAAGTCAGCGTTCTATTATACTGGTAACGGTAAATGCACCACCAACACCGAGCATCACACAAGCCGGTAATGTGCTTTCCGTTACAGGAACATTTGCATCTTATCAATGGTACCTGAATGGTGTAGCGATACCGGGAGAAACCGCGTCAACTTATACTATTGTACAGAACGGAACTTATACATGTGCCGTTAGTGATATTAACGGATGTAGCGCTGAGTCTAATAGTATCGTATTTGGCTTAGAAGTAGGTACGATAGCTAGCAAGAATGGCCTGATACTTTATCCTAATCCAAATAACGGCCAGTTTAACTTGAGTGGCGTTGTGAAAATGAAGGATGGCAAGGCTGCTGTGAGGATCCTGGATGTGACTGGAAAGGTAATAGCAACAGACAAGCTGAAAGCAGAGAATAACATGATAGACAAGCAAATTACCATTGGTGACGTACCTGCAGGTAACTACCTGCTGATACTGAATGCGGGTGGCCAAAATGTGGCTATACCGTTTACCAAGAAGTAATGAGTGAACGTCATACAAAAAATAAGAGCCGCAAAAATTGCGGCTCTTGTTCTTTGTATATATCCATTGCTGTAAAGCGTTATGATAAAACCTATGCTTTAGCAGGGGGCGGAATGCGTATTTCGTTGTTATGCCTTTTGTTTTCTCCAGATAAAGCCGTCCAGTATGTAATGCGTAAGTTGCGGCAGTGCCAGCAGCGGGACCAGGATCGCCAGAAGCTCTGAATTTTCAACTTTGGGCAGGATCGAAAATCCGGAGAATATCGACCCATGCTCTTTCCATATTAGTCCGTCCCACAACCCTTCCTCAAGATATGCTAATAGGATAATTGTACTGATGAAGAACAGTAACCCATTCTTGCTCAGTATAGTGGAAGAAACCTTTCTTTTTTCCGTTGTCGCTACTTCAGAAGGTCTTCGATTGATCCATATCAATGCCATGTATGGAATTCCGTGGGATACCACATTCAGTAGCGTAAACGCCAGGTCTCCGTTGAAATAGACTATTCCGAAATACCAGGATACCGTAGTGCCTATGATCACTGTATTTCGTGGGATGTTTATTTCTCCTGACTTTACTACAAGCCATGCTTCTTTTAACAGGTAGGTGGTTATGATTGCCAGATAAAGGGCAAGGGCAAACTGCTTTATAATAATAGAGTTAAGCGCCAGGAAATCCCCTTCAACAAACCAGGTGAAGTTTCTGCCGGGAGTGCAATGCCAATATATTATAGGATAGATCGTTGCACTGTAAATAGCAGCGGTGTTGATCTTAGATGATAAGTTCTTTTTAGTTTCATGCAGCGAGTATAACCTCATAAAACCATACTGCTGTCGTATAAAATGGAAAACAGCTGTATATGCCAATATTCTCCAGAATAGCATACCATCTATGCTATAGATTAATACGCCGGCAACGTAGCATATAATAGGTGTCCAAATGAATAGTTGGCGTTGGGCATTAAAATACGTGTTGTTGAAATAAGTTTTGAACAACGTGCTATAAACATGTGCGACGTCAATAAATAGGATAAGCAATATCCATCCTGCCAATGGCATTTCATTGCCGCTTTTCAACTCCGCAGGCAGAAGTGCTACGCCCAGCAATGCCAAGAATGGGGGCGTAAGTATGAACCATGCATCAAACGATACATTTTTTATCCATGGCTGTATTTTTGTTTGCTTACTCATGTACCCATTATCTCATTTGCCGCTTTTATTCCTTGGTAGAATGCTTCTTCAAATATAGATATTCCGCTAAGGTCAGAGTGGGCGAAGAATATTTTATTGTCAATATTGTTTTTTGCCAAGTGCCGTTGTGTACCCCATATAAGACCGGGTACAGGAGCAATCATGCCGTGTCCCCACATCCGGATGTCCATATGTTCTATATATTGCCTGATGCCTGGGTGTGCGTAGTTCAGTTCCTCTAGTATTTTATCCTGCAGTTGTTCGTAAGAAGCTGCATAGAGTTTATTCCTTTCTGTTTTTGGTGTGTCACTAGTGTAAGGGAGGTAGAATGTGAGCACCTTCTTACTGTTTGTAGTGATATTTTGATGATTGGCATTTACATAACCTACAGAAGCCGCATCGTACACTACATTGTCCCAACAAAGTGCTAAGCCTCTCTGTGCCGGCATCCCATTGATCGTGATATTAGCAATTATCCATGGGGCATAATCAAAAGTATCAACACTTCTGTCGGGTGCTACATCAGCTAGTATTTTTTTATTAACGTATTGCGGTGTGGCCATAATGATTTTTTCGGCAACTATCGTTATGCTCTCTTTTTTAGCCGCATCATAGACATAAGCGGTCACTTGCTTTTCGTCTTTTTCTAATTTATACACCAAGTGAGAAGACATTATACCTGCGTTGTCCTCTTTCTTAAACTGTTTTACCAGGAAGCCATTTCCTTCCGGCCAGGAGAGTATCGCCGAGGGGTCTGCATTCGCTGCTTTTCCTTTCCTTCCTGCAAAGTAGTGTATCCCGGCCCAAGCGGAGGTGCCGGCTATATTACAGCCGTAGTCGTCTTTGCAGCAGTATTCCAAGTACCAAAGCAGATATGTAGAGGTGTACCCATTTTCTGTTAGGTATTGTTTAAAGCTAGTGGAGTCCAGTGCTCGATATTTTTCATCGCAAGTCGAATTGTCCAGTGGAATTGCGAATGCATCTTTGCCATCGCTACCTAACGCTGATCTGTAAACATCCATTTCCGTCAGAAATCGTTTTATCTGCTTCTTGTCTTCGTCCGGAACGCCGAGTTGTGGAATAATCCCTTCCTGCCAATGCCCATTGATATTGAGACGTTCCTCAGGGTCATGGCACAAATAATACTCGTTATATATAGGTAACCCCTTGGTATCAAATCCTATGATGATATTATGCTCATGCAGGAAGTCTATAAGTTCGATGTTGTGCAGTGAAGGTATTGGCAGGTAATGGGCCCCCCAGGGATATGCAGAAACATTATTTTCGCCATAGGCAGAGTTGCCGCCAACATCTTCCGCCATCTCTATGAGCAGCACGTCAAGTTTACTGTTCTTGCGCAGCCATCGTTTTGCTGAGAGTCCTGCTATGCCACCACCCACTATTAATACCTGCGTCTTTATCTCTTTTGAGGGGGCGGGTATTTGAGATGTATCGCGAAGCATATGCCCTATGGTGCTTGAGTTTCCTACAAATTTTCCGGTTATTCTCTTCTGCCGGTTACAAGACAAGCCCCCCAACCCCGATACCATAGCGGGAACGCCCAGTAAGTACCAGAGAAATTTTTTACGGTCGATTGTTTCGCCTGTATTAGTGTGTATATGGTCCCCAGTCTTCTTCAAAATAATGCACGAGTACCTGATTGTTCAGTTTGTTAATTTCGGTAGGGACATCTGCCATGTCAGGTGAAAAATAAAGCATATTTTCCATTGTTGCTTTATTCATGTATCTAAGGCCTGCGGGTAGCTGTCCTGTATTTTTCCAAGTGTAATTTTTGGAGCATAAGGTATATCCCCACTCACCAAATGACGGCACATAGGCATGATACGGGATAGTAAGGAACCCAACTGATTCAATTGTGTGGTTGATACACCAATATGATCTCCGGGCCATATATGGTGAGGTGGATTGCACCACAGCAAATCCGTCCTGCTTCAGCGAGCGGTAAACCTCGGCGTAAAATGAGTTGGTATATAATTTTCCTACAGAATAGTTCGAAGGGTCAGGAAAGTCAATGAAAATGGCGTCATATTCTTTCCTGTTATCTCTTATCCAGCTAAAGGCATCCGTATTTATTACAGTAACTTTAGGGTCGAGCAAAGATCTCTTATTGAGTTCTGTCAATATCTCATTCTCCTTAAAAAGCGCGGTCATACCTTTATCCAGATCTACCAGCGTAACAGACCTGATAGAGGGGTATTTTAATAACTCCCTTGCTGCCAGTCCGTCTCCTCCGCCCAATACCAGTATGTCCTTAGCATTGTGTAGTGCTTGCATCCCCGGATGTATCAACGCTTCATGATACCTGTATTCATCGGATGAGCTGAATTGCAAGTTGCCATTTAGGAAGAGTCTCAGTTCATGGTTATTTCGTGTAAGAACTATTCGTTGATATTGTGTGCTTTTGCTGTAGATCACTTTGTCCTGAAATGCGATCGTTTCAGTATAGGTCATAATTCGATTTGCAAAGACAAATCCACCCAATAGTAGCATGATGAAGAAAACGATGCCGGATGTGAATGTTGTACGATAGCGCTTTGTTTCAGGAAATCTGTACAGCACAAATAATGCAACACCTATATTCAGCAGCCCAAAGAAAATGGATGTTCTTATCAGTCCCAAGTAGGGGACTAATACCAGCGGAAAGATGACCGAAGCCAGCAGCGCACCTATATAATCATAAGTAAAAACCTGGCTCACGAGTTCTTTGAATTGCAGCCGGCCTTGCAGTATGCGCATTAGCAGTGGTATCTCTAGCCCCACAAGTATGCCTGTGATGCCCACTAATGTATAAAGGATGATACGGAAGGAAACAGCATATTCAAATAGAATAAAAAGCAGGCACGAGCTGATGCCACCTATGATACCTACCAATACTTCAATACGGATGAACCACTTCAGCAGGTCCCCGTCAATAAATTTAGATAGCCAGGAGCCAATCCCCATAGAGAAGAGGTAAGCGCCGATGATAGTGGAGAACTGTGTTACGGAATCACCTAACAGATAACTGGCAAGAGTACCCGCTATCAACTCATAAATGAGTCCGCAGGTAGCAATAACAAATACGGAGAATAACAGCAGTACCTGTAAGGGCCTTGCTGCAATTGAGTCATTAGTAGTGCTTTTATCCATGAATTGCTGAACTGATAATGATAGCGATAGCTATCATAAATGCTGCTGCCAGGATTGCCAGTGCTACGTTTTTATTGACCAATATTTCTTTCCAGAGATTCTCCGGAGACAGCTTTTCTATAATTATAAAGCAAATGAGCAATATAAATATTCCTATAAAGGAATACACAATAGAGGCTACAACGTATTTCATGTTTATCATGTCCATATACGGATATTTTTATTTATTTGTGATAAAAGCTTCTTGCGCCGTTGGTTGACCGTTCTTCTTTACTCTCTTTATCGTCGCCTATTATTTTGGTTCCGTTGGTGAGAGCCCATGTATATCCTGCTATGGCTAATAGCATGGTGATTAGGTAGTATTTTATCCGGCTTATCTTTTCAAGCATAGCATGTCGTTATGATACGTCCTGCAATAAATTTTTGCGGGTGTGAAGTAAAACAGGTGCTATGGCCAATAGTGTAATTATCAAAACAATGTTCGAGGTGAGGAAGACATTTTGCTTTACCTCTACTACTATATCCCTGCCTTTATCCTTCTCTCCATATATTTCAAGGTTGATATGGTAAGAACCGCTGGGCATTCTCGACAATATTATCTCGCTGCTTCTACTGCCCTCACTCCATGATTCCCCGCCTTCTACACCTGAATAGTATTCTATCGCCCTGCTAAACTCATAAGTTTCGCCTGTTTTTTCGTTCACGAGTGTTACCGGTACTTCCAGCCATTCATTATCCAGGGAGGTATAAATGTCTATTTCAACCGCTGTTGGTCCATCTACTTTGAATGACGGTGTCACTGCCATCTTAGTGTAGCTCCATCCTGTTGAATCAGGTAGAGGTTCTACTAGGTGCTTAAGTAGCAATTTTTCAGGTTTTGCTACGAAAAGATTTATCAGCAACACCAATACGGCCATGATTACACTAGAGATGATTACCGGCCAGTAGGACGTATCTAATATATGACCACTCAGCGGACTAATGCCGGTCCTTGCCGGCAGTTTGTATTTGCTGATGTTGAAGTACGAAGCTATTTGTGCTTTGGTCTTATATTCACCCTCATACCATTCCGACTTATTGTCTCTCATTTCCCTTGCCAGTAACTTGGGTGGCAACACATACTCGGTAACATTGCACTGCTCATCTTCAAGTACGTTCCAATTAAATTCTCCGGTTGCTTGCAGCACTTCAAATTTATAGGATAGATACCTTGAGAATTCTCCGTCAACTGATGTAGCATTGTACGTTGTTGCTCTTATCGCCTGATCCAATGAGCGGCGTATAAGGGTCCAATGTCCGTTGTACTCCGACAGGACTGTATAGTATTCTTCTGATGGGTTGAATAGAAGGTATTCATGCCATTTGGAATAATCATCTTTCTGCTGTTTAAGCAGAAACCCTGTGAGTGTATATTCTTTGTCGTCTATTTTGCAGATGGAGCCAAGCGCAAGGGTCGGTTTGGATAGCTCTGGCTGAATATATTGTACGCCGATGCTTACTTTCTTCCTGAATTTTTCCAGTATATTTTTTTTGTTCTCTGCTTCCCTGAAGTAGGTTCCGCAGGATGGACAACCATAGTATTCGCTTCCCTGCGCGTCATAGTAGGCAATTCTATGACTACATGCAGGACAACCTACATTGCCTTTTGCATTATCGTTTCCATATGTGTTCTGAAGGGGCACTATCTCTTAATTTCTTGCTTGTTTAATTCTTTGCCATCGAAGTGGGATAATGTACGCTCATATATTGTCTTCACTTTATCGCTATTGTCCTTTTGGTAATTTGACAGGAAGACATCAAATGTCGCATGCTCGTATTCAGGCCAGGTATGTATGGAAATGTGCGATTCAGTAAGGCACACAACTGCCGTAAAGCTTCCGTTGGGGAACTCATGATAAACTTCACCTACCTTTTCCAGTCCCAACTCAGAGATCAGTGCATTAAATAAAGTGCGAACTCCATTTAGGTCAACTAAATGTTCTTTTGAGGAAGAAAAGCTGGAGAGTATATGCAATCCCGGCTTATAGGTAGCCATATCAACAGATTATATCTGCCAAAATAGCAAGTTTTTTCCAATAACCCCAGTTATTTGCTTTTGATGTTAAGAGCCGCAATTTACGGCTCTTAATCTTTATATATCATGGTAGTGTTATAGGGGCTACCTAAGAATACTTAATAATGATGGTCTCTAAAGCGTTTACTACACTATAGCACCTTTCGAGGATGTTATGTATCAGTTCGTAATGATCCAGCCGTTTAACGGCCTCTATCGGGTCGTTGTTGTCGGAATATACACGCGAGATGCCGGCATCAGTAAGTGAGGTGCAGAGGTCGGCTGTTTTCTTGATGTCTATGCACAAAGGATAGAGTAGCTCCAGGTGCCTTTTGTCTTGCAGCTGGCTGAGTGCTTCTGATATGAGCTTTATGAGCTTCTGCAGGTTGTTGGCTACATTTTTGGTAGAGTGGGGTATAGTGGTCATTTTGTAACTCTGTATCTGCCTTGCAGTAGCGGACATGAAATCTGCTATGTCGTCCAGGCCGCTGATGAGGGCATGGATGTCTTCCCTATCGAATGGGGTAATGAAGTTTTTACCCAGCTCAATGAACATTTTGTGTGTGGTAATGTCATTTTTACTTTCCAGCTCTTTAAGAGTACCCACCATTGTATCACGAACCACCACATTGTCTTCATGAATGATCGAAACAAAGATGCCACTCATTTCCACGAGGTTGCTTCCTGCTTCATCAAACAATGTGAAGAACTTATTTCCACCGGGACTAAACACTTTTTTCAGAGTTAACATACCTAACGTTTGTCCAAAGGAAGCCTTTTAATATTGCCTTAATGTTAAGGAAAGATTACCCTTGATAATTTCTTGACCGAATACAGTCAGGAAACTATTGATATATGGTCATGAAGACCTCGTAGGCTTTAATAAGCAGCAGATAAGCCCTGCCTGCCACTTGGGTCAGTGGCTGTAACAGGAATTCCGGTTTGGCTGGCATGTTCTGTCATTAGTTTATGTACAACTGTAGAGGTATTGTCAGGGAAATGGACATGAATGATCTCCTCGTCATTTAGCCACTTTTCTATATCAGCGTAGTATTTTTTGTGAAGTTCGTTAATGATCGGAACGCCAAGCTGTTGTAACCCGGCAGCATTACAATGCTGCTCGTATTGTCCCTTCATGGGTATGGCCAATACCTTCTTTTCCAGGAAGAGCGCTTCTGCCGGACCTTCAAAGCCCGCACCACACAATACCCCTGCAGAAGCAGCCATACTTTTGATAAAGGCTTCGTTATTGATAGGGAAAACTGATATGTTCTTGAAGGTAAAAGGTTGCTTATTATGCTTGGAGAAGACCTGCCAGTTTACGTCAGGGAAATGAGAGAGGTGTTTCACAAGCGTTTCATCATCATATGCCGGTAGATAGACAGTGAAGTGGCCATTGTTGACCGGTTTGATATCCCGTATCTCTTTGCGAATAACGGGTGTGAATATATTGGTAGCAAAGGCTTTGAAATGAAAGCCGTATGACGCGGTACATGGTGCGTACTTTTTCAATACCGTTTCACCTACCCAATCATGACGGGTTGGTATAGGTGCGTCTTTGTGCAATACGGCACATTGGTGGCTGAGTGATACGCAAGGCACTTTGTTTATTTTGCAGGCCCAGGCGGAAACCGGCTCAAAGTCGTTGACTACAAGGTCGTATGATTTTACCGGCAGCGTTCTTATATCGGATATTAATTTGAACAAGTTCAGCTGTTTAGCAGTTTTCAGCATGCTAATACCACCGCGTTTGCCAAAGACGAAGCTCATGCCATGTAATTTGTATTTAACGGGGAAGGGAAGGCTGACATCGGCTTGTGTCCCACTTATCAGTATATCTACGTCTCCGTATTTGCATAGCTCAGGATAAATGTCTCTTGCCCGGCTTAAGTGTCCGTTCCCTGTACCTTGTATCGCGAATAAGATCTTCATATTATGCTGCTTCGGGTGTGTTTCCTTTTACATTCAACTCCTGCATCAGCGTAAGCATCATCTGCTTGGCGCTTTCTTTGTTTTTGCCCTTGTTGTCTATGTCCACCGATTGGGCGATAAGGTCTTCAGCGTATTTGTATATGCGCCAGCCACTTTCGTTATACTCCAGTGCGGTTAAGTTTTCTATCCAGTCGCCGGAGTTCATATATGTGACCTCACCGTGTTTGGTTTGGACATTCTTTATTTCAGGATGGTGTATGTGTCCGCAGATGACCAGGTCATAATTATTCTCGGCAGCGATATCACAAACGGTTGTCTCGAAGTTGTTGATAAATTTTACCGCAGACTTTACGCTGTCTTTTACCTTTTTAGAAAGTGATATTTTGCCTTTACCCATTTTGATGGAGAAGAAGTTCACCATCCGGTTGATGAGTATGAGCATATCGTAACCGATCGCACCGAGCTTTGCCAGCCACTTACTATGCTGCATTACTACGTCGAACACATCTCCGTGGAATACCCACATATTTACACCGTCGATACGGAGTGATAACTTGTTGGTGATCTTTAGAGAGCCCAGTTGAAAATCCTTGAATTTTCGCAACATTTCATCATGGTTGCCGGGGATGAAGTAGACAGGAACATTGTCTGCAATAAGGCCTGTGATGTGTTTTATCACCATCATATGTGTGGCCGGCCAGTAGCGCTTGGAGAATTGCCAGATGTCTATGATGTCTCCGTTGAGAATGACGGTTTTGGGCTGGATGCTTTTTAAATATTGCAGTAGCTCTTTCGCATGGCATCCGTATGTACCAAGATGAATGTCCGACAGCACTACGATATCAACTTCCCTTTTTACCATTGCTTTGCCTTATGAGGCATTTGGTTTAGCAAATAGACTCAATTAGTATGAAGCCGGTATTAAGCGGATGTTATGATAAAGTTATATGCGTTAGTGATAAGTTAAAAGACATAACTTAAAACACTTCGATGATCGAAGTCTTTAACTGTCTGTTATTGTCGGGTAAGTTAGTGCAATAGTTTTCCGGGGAATCACCTGCTGGTCTTCATTGCCTTGGTATGTTGCAAAGTCTTATCGTTAGCTAACTTTTTATATTCAGCGGAATCTACTGGGTAGATAGCGACCTTCCCTTTATCATCACTATGTACACCCCAGCCGTATCGCTTAGTGAGTGGAGAGGTACGCATACATGGTTGGCCTTTGCAGAAGAATTCTTCACGGGCGGTTTTTAATTCGCTTTTCTTAAGGCCATTGCGAATGGCATGTGTGCTGAAGATGACATCGTCTGAAGTATGTTCATAAGGATGTTCGTAGAGCAGGTCAAACTGGATATTGCCTATCGTTTTCTTGTCGCCCTTCAACGGCGGCATTTCTCCTGATGTGGCAGGGCAATCGTCCGCTACTTCTATAAAAGCATTTTGATAGTTGGTAGTATGCGTTTTCATCTCTTATGTTTCTGCAAATCTATAAATATGCACTGACAACGTTATGGCAGTCTGAAATGCCTATGCCAATTTTTTAGCGACCATTACCAGGTCGGTATCACCGTTGGCTGCAGGTTGGGAATTTTGATGTATGAGCTGCAGGCCGTTCTCTGTCATTGCCTGCTCCAGGTAGTCGGCCTGGTGGTAGTACATATACACCTGCTCACCTGTGGAGGCCGTTATCCAACCTGATTTGCTATAATCATCTTCCATGGTGCTGATGTAGAGCAGGCCGCCGGGGTTGAGTACAGTAGCGCTGTCTTTTATTAATTGCAAGGCTTCTTCTTTTGACAAATAAGGCAGTGCAAATCCACACACAATGGCATCGGATTTTTGGGAGAGGGAAGTTATCTCACGGCAATCGAGAGATTGTGTATTGGCGGAAGGGTTATTGGCTTTTGCGATCTTTAGCATTTCGGGCGCAAGGTCGGTAGCGAGGATGTTGAAGTCGGGGCGTTTATCGAGCAGGTATTTGGTGATGTTGCCCGGGCCGCAGGCGAGTTCTAAAATGCTTGCTCCTGTGGGTATGCTATCGCAAACCAGGTCTAATGAAATGCGGTAAGCATCCACACTCATATATTTGCTCTGGTAGAGTGCAGCATTCTTATTGAAAATCTCGATCGCCTGCCTGTTCTTGTCCATTTGTCCTGTTTTTCGGTATTTGAGGGTGTACTAATTTACATTTTTTAAGGTGTACCAAATATCTAAAAGTCCCTCATTTGCCTAATGAAATCATAAAATGGGCATGTATTTTGGCATAAAACGCCGTATGTGAGATTTTTTGGTATTTTTAGCAAGGAATGGCAAGTAAATTGCTTACAACAATACATAAAAGGATATAATGACAAGGATAACTAAAGTAATATTTATGGCGCTTGGCCTGCTGTTATTGGTGGGTAAAGATCTCCGTGCGCAAACAGTAAAAGATGGCCTGACCTGGTACACAGATGTTGAGCAGGCGTATGAAGTTTCTAAAAAAACCAAGAAGCCAATATTTGGTTTCTTTACCGGTAGCGACTGGTGTGGTTGGTGCCATAAACTGGAAGCAGCAGTATTTGTAAAGCCCGGCTTTAAGACCTGGGCGAAGAATAACGTGATACTCCTGGAACTGGACTTCCCGAGGAAGACACAGTTGCCGCAAAAGTTAGCTGAGCAAAATGCAGGATTGCAGCAGGCATTTAAAGTGCAGGGCTATCCTACTATCTGGATATTTGATCTGACAAAGGACAAGGCAGGAAAATTCAATATCGCTGCGTTTGGTTCATTAGGTTATCCTGATGGCCCACGCGGACAGGAAGAAACAACCTTCCTTGCGAATGCCAACAATATTTTAAAGAACAAAAAATAGAGAAACTGGTTTTATTAAAGTGCCACCTTAATATATTAAGGTGGCACTTTTCTTTTATACTGCTTTGTGTTGACTATATCTTTGGCTTGTATACAAGGAGTATCACACCTGTGTTGAAGACCTTATTGTCTATCAGTTCAAGATCCAGTTGGCGCTTCATATCCTTGAAGAGGGGAGTGCCTTTTCCTATGGCCACGGGGTCTATCATCAGCATGTAGGTATCTATTAATCCAGCATCTGCAAATTGTGATACGATAGTGCCACTACCGAGGATGGTCATGTCTTTGGTTGATGTTTCTTTTAATTGCTTCGCAGCAGCGATGATGTCTCCGCCTATTATTTTTGAGTTGTTCCAATCTGTGTTTTTCAGGCTATTGGAAAAAACGATCTTTTCAGAAGTATTCATTCCCTCGGCTATTTTGCCATTTTGTTCTATAGCCATAGGAGTAGGCCAATAGCCTGCCATCATTTCAAAAGTAGTACGACCGAAAAGAAGAATATTATCTGCCTGGAGCGAAGTAGCCGCAAACTCGCCTTCCTGCTCCTGGTGTTTGTGCCAGCTGATGTCTTCATTTGCTCCTTTGTAAAATCCGTTGACCGTTAAAAAATTGAATACGCTGATATTAGCCATGGTAAGTTCTTTATGTTGACATAAAGGTATTGCAACAAAAGAATGCCAGTGGAGGGTAAACGCGACAATAAAAGGGTGAAAACGAACTGTTATACCCGCTTCAACCAACCTGTAATGCTCATACGTGGGCGGTTGGCTATTGCTACTTCGTGCTCCAATTGGTTGCTGTCAAAGAATACAGCCTTTTGGATGGTGGGTAGTATGGTATCGGTCTTCTCCCCCTGGTACACTAATAGTTCACCTCCGTCTGTATCCAGCCAGTCGTCGTTGAGGTAACTGATAAGGGAATACTTGCGGTCGGTATTGTTTTTGAACTGGTCTTTGTGGCGATGATAATAGCTGCCTGTATCGTAGAGGGCGTAGTGGAATTCGTAGGCATTGATACCCGTATAGCAGGTTTTGTTCAGGTAGTCTATAAAATCCTCTACCTGCTCTAAAAAGGCTTTTTCGTTGAGGCTGTTATTTTTTTTATCCAGCCAGAAGATCCTGTCCCCACGGATCTTTTGCTTCGTGTCTTTGATATCGTTGTTGCCGATGCCCGCCGCAAGCATGCGATTGTTCCTGTCGAGGTCCTGAAGGTCGTGTTGTAAAAGGGTAGCCAGTTCTTTGGAAAGGAAATGTTCACACAGCCCTATTTGATTGTCTACGAAGCTGTTCACCAGCTCTTCGAATCTTGCGATCATTGAGAAATACCATCATTTCGATAATCTACAAAGACCCCTCATAGGCTAATGCCGGCGGTGTAAATTAGACCTTTAATTACTACTGGCCAATTTGTTTGAGCCATGTGTCATAAGTAATAACACCCAGCTCAGGTCTGGCATCTCCTTTAAGAATGGAAATAAATTCGAGGTCGTTACCGTCCGGGTCCTTAAAGTATATAGCCAGGGCAGGCATCCAGGCGAAAACCATAGGCTGCTCGTTGCCATCTTTTAGAAAATTATATGGCTTCAGATCATGCTTTTTCAGGAAGTCAACCGACCTGTTAAGAATGTCTTCAGTATCGCAACGGAAAGCGAAATGTCTTGGTTTTACCTGCTCTTTAGGTTTCTCCCAGAGCCCCAACATAGCCTCTTTAGGCTTACCTATCCAGAAGAAAGAAGCCCTGCGTGCCTCTTCATAATAACATTGTTGTAAGCCCAGCACATCGCGATAGAATTCTATGGAACGGTTGAGGTCTTCTACAAATAAGTGTGTTTCGAATAGTCCCTTTATCATTCTATAAAGGTCAGCAGAAATCGGATCAGTGATATTCGGAATTGCTAATCGCAGTATCGGATAATATTATAAAGACGTGGTGTTATTTGCACTTAAAGGTCTTCATGATTGTCTCAAAGCCTTTTTTGTTCTTGTCGTGGTCTTCGTCGGCTTCGGTGGTGTTGAGCATCACCATGTTGCCGCACGCCTTTAGTACTAATATCTTATTAGAAAATGCCAGGCCGAGAAATGAGACTGTATAGGTTACCTGTCGTGCTACGAAATCCCCAACCGCCACTTCGGTGGTATCCTTGCCCCAGGCGAAGTTCTTGCCATCGCTTATGTTGGCTGAGTTTTCCGCATTCTGCATACACAAGGCGAGGAAGGCATTCATGTCAAGGTCGCGGCCTATGTAAGCAAACGAAATACTACCACTCTCATTTTCTCCTTCTTTTTCACAAGAGAAAGATATGGCGTTGCTTTCCGGCTGCTCATCGGTGATGATCCAGTCTGAAGGTATTTTGAAAGTGATACCCATCGCTTCGTGTTTTTTCTGAGCGTTGGCATCACTGGTTGTAAAGAATATTATGACCGATACTAAGCAACTCCACAATAGTTTCATCATATCCTTTGTTTTAAGAAGTTATTTTTTCTTTTTCTTCTTCATTTTCAATTCCTTCTGTTCTTTCTCGTCCTGCTCCAGCAGTAGTTTCCAGTTGTCGTTAGGTGTGTCTTCCGAAAAGCTGATAGTCTCCCGGTAGTCGTCTTTGGCAATCTTCATCTCTGTAATATCTTTCGTGAGATACTTGGTTATCTCTTTCAATACCGGCTTCTCTTCCGTGCTGCAAAATGATACAGCTTGTCCCTTTTGTACACCACGACCAGTACGACCAACACGGTGTACATAATTCTCGGGAACATCGGGGAGGTCATAGTTCACTACATAGTCCACGTTGGGTATGTCTATACCGCGGGCATTTACATCTGTGGTAATGAGCACCTTTACATTTCCTTTTTTAAATTCATCCATTACCTCCAGCCTGTTCTCCTGTTCTTTACCTCCGTGCATGGTAAGCGTCTCAATGCCTACACGCTGCATAGCAGCAAAGACACGTTCCGCACGCACCTTGGTACGGACGAATACCAGTATCTTCTTTTCAGGAAACTCCCTTACTAACCGTTCCAGGAAGAAACGTTTGTCGTCCATCTCTACATAAGCCACTGCATGACTCACGTTTTTAGAAACAGGGTCTTTAGGTGATATCTGTATACGGATGGGATTGCGAACTATATCGTAAGCAAGCTCCTTAATGTCTTTATCGATAGTAGCAGAAAAGAATAGTGTCTGGTGTTGGCGGGGCAGGTGACGAAGTACATCCCGTATGTCCTTGATAAACCCGAGGTCCAACATGTGATCGGCCTCATCTAGCACCAATATGCTGGTGCGGCTCAGATCAATATGTTTTTGGCTGATAAGGTCAAACATTCGTCCCGGGGTCGCGATGAGTACATCCACGCCTTCCTGCAACATCTTTATCTGCGGTTCCTGTTCTATACCTCCGTAAAGACCGAGGATGGTTAGTTGGGTATATTTGGCAATATCCTTAAATACTTCTGAGATCTGTATAGCCAGCTCGCGGGTGGGAACCATTACCAGGCAGCTAACCTGTCCGTGCTCTGTTCTATTGTTACGCTTCTGTAGCTTATGTAAAATAGGAATCGCAAATGCAGCAGTCTTACCTGTACCTGTCTGGGCTATGGCAAGTACATCATCACCATTTAGTATGTTGGGTATAGCACGGAACTGGATGTCTGTGGGCTTTTTAAAGCCCATTTCTGCAATGCTTTTCTTTATCTCGTCGGAAATGTGGTACTCTTCAAACTTCATATCTATGGTAAAAGTAACATAAATATGGGAGAGCAATAAAAAGCGACTGCCGGGTGAGACATCCGGCAGCACGTTAAAATGTTATTAGGAAGATATAATGACCTTAGTCAGGTTCATAGCCGTCAACTTTATTGTATGGTAGCTTATCATCGTCTTCATCATCTTTTGAAGAGCGCTTTTTGCGTTTGGGCTCTTTTTCGTCGTCAGCATCGTCTTTTTCAGGTTTCTCGGCTTTCTCGCCGTTTGCGTTGGCCTTATCAAGTTTAGCCTGCCATAGTTTAGCTGCTTTCAGGTCAACAGGTCCGCCCAGGCCCTCGATGTACATCTCTATCAGCATTTCCATCGCTTCAGTATTTCCCTTAGTAGCCGACTTTTTATACCAAAGAAGTGCCTGGGAATATTTCTCACCTTCATACATCTTGGCAGCTGTCTCCAGTTCGGTCTGCCCCTTTTCAACTTGTGCGAAAGAGGTTAAGGTGAAGCTCATGAAAATGTACAATAGGGTTACTAGTCTTTTTGTCATGTAATAAAATTAGGTAAATAACCATTACGCTGAGCACCCTTAGAACAGGTTTCACATTTAATTGGCTGGTGATTTCCCTTGTTTTCTACGTCTTCTTTATGCCGGAGATTTTTAATGAGAAAAGCAGATGTATACTACAAAAAGGAATTCTGCGTTCTTATTTTATCGTATCTTGCGCTTGATAAACCGCTATTACCTAGAACCTTAAATATATAAAGAATGAAACCATTTCTACTCGGGTTGCTACTTATCCCTGCTCTGTGTACAGCACAGAAAGTTGAATTCAGCCTTAAAGGTGGTATTGCTAATAACGATATTGACGCTACTACTTTTAGCAAAGACTATGATGTCCTATGGAAGAATTGCTATGCGGCATCGTTTGCCGCAACAGTAAAGATTCCGTTGAATATCCGTGTAGGGCTGTCGGTTTCAGCAAATGAGGTGGCATATACATTGTCGCATGCACGTTTCCCTATGCCCAGCAGGGATTATTCCTACGGTAAGCCTGTACTGTCTGTAGGGTTAATAGTTCTGGAGCGCATCAATATAAGTCCATGGAAGCTTGATATTGACCTGGGCGTTACAGCAGGTAGGTGCATGGATAATAAGATATCTTATACTAGTGAGGGCACGACCACCGATAGAAAAATGGCGAATAAATGGCATACGTATGGCTTTGTAGTAGGTGCGCAGTATAACGTCCTCAAGTGGCTGGGCGTAGGAGTAGAAACACAACCCCAGGTACTGAACATGGGCACAAAGGGAATGAGCATACACATGATACCGGTAATGCTGAAAACCAGCTTAAGGCTAAAAGGAAGATATGATTAAAAGAAAAGCCCTCCCAACTATAAGTCGGGAGGGCTTTTTCTTTTAGCTATTTTTTATTTTTCAGAAGCAGCTTTAATGTGTGTTGCAGACTTTTGTTGTTCTCCCATCCAAAATGCCCAGGTATCACATAGATAGGGCTTGGAAATCGGGAGATAGTATTCTTAATGCTGATGGTCCATTCGGGTATGCTGGCATCTGACATATTTCCCAGGGACTGACCGTCTGTACTTTTTACGAAGCACCCCCCATACAATATTTTCTCTTTCGGAAACCATATCACAATATTATCCGGGGCATGTCCTTTCCCGGGGTAATAAGTTTCGAATGTATTTGACCCTATTGAAAAGGTAGTGTCTTTTAAGAAATGGTATTCGGCAGTTTTTTCGTTATGCTGTTTGCATAGCTCAAAGGTTTGTTTCGATGTGTAGGTCTTGATCCCTTTGCTCTTGTAGTACTCGAGTCCGGCTGTTCTGTCAGCATGAAAGTGAGTGGCGATGCACAGCTTGACATCTTTACCATGTTTTGTTTTGATACTGTCCAGTAAAGGCTGAAACTGCCCACTATCCCAAGGCGTATCGAAAAGAACAGCACCATCATCTGTCACTAAATACATACTGTTAGATGGGAATGGTGTTCCTTCATACTCGTGGTAGGTGGTATATACATAGACGTTACCTGTGAGGTGTTTGATCTCCAACTGTGCCTGAGCTGAAAAGCAAGTCATGCTGAATAGCAATGTGTATAATGTTTTCATCCCAATAATATTATTGACTGATTTCAATTCCGTATTTATCTAACAGGCCAGCAACTCCCTGAACGGAGAACTTCGCTTTCTTCATCCGGTTATTCTCCGGATTGATGGAGTAGTTGTAAGCGCTACGGAAGTCTGTCTTTTCAAGGATGGATTTGTCGAAGAGTGTTTTTGTCAGATCGCAATTGTCGAAAGTGGCAGAAGTAAGGTCAGCTTGAGAGAAGTCCGCTTCGTGTATCTGGCAGTTTTTGAACGTAGTAGCCTTCAGCGGTACTTTGAAGAACGAGCAATAATTCAATATGCAATCATAGAAGTTGGCAGAAAATAAAAAGCTATCACAATCCCCGAAATGCAAACCAAGAACTTTACATCCTTTAAATGTGATGTTGTTTATGGTAGTGCCGCCAAGCTTTGCATTGCCCATGTTGCAATCCTGAAAAGTGCAATCGGTAAAGCGGCTGTTGCTAAGGTTTATGCCCGATAAGTTGCAGCTTATGAAGTTGCAATCTTCATACTCGCCCTGGATAAATTTTTCCGCAGTAAAGTCTGTTTTTTCAAAGGTCTTCCCTTCGGTGTAGTTGTCGCGCATTCGAGGTCATTACTTCTTCAAAGATAAGCCTTCCTCTTTTAGTGCGGTCTTCAGTATAGGCATAGAAGCAGGACCCATACCATGTAGCACCAGTATCTCTTTCTCTGAATGCGTGGCGAGTTGCTTTAAGGTTTTAATTCCTGCATTCTCCAGTGCCCGGCGGGCAGGAGCTGAAAGCTTTGATAGAAAGCCATCCTTTGGCGCATTGCCCTGCTCACATATAGGACAAGTAGGGCAATCGCTGCTCTTATAGTATTTGTGGCCATTTAAGCAGGTGCGAAGTGTTCCTTTAGGTGTTAGCATTATTACTCAGTTTTGTTTATTAGGATTGAGCATAACTATTAGCTGAAATTAAGGAAAATTGCTGGAGTATGAATAGGATAATTCTTTATCTTTAACCATATGAAAAAGGTATTATTATCATTGATTTTTATCCTCGCGGCTTTTTGCGGCTTTGGTCAGTCTCGTGCTGATTACCAAACAGCCATGACCAATTTACAAAAGCTGTATAACGAGGCAAAAATAGAGAGTATTAAAAAGCTCTATGGAAAAAGTGCTGATATGGAAGCAGCTGAAAAGGTCTGGAATGCTGAGAACATGAAAGAGCTGACAGAAAAGTATGGCAAATTGAAAGAGTTCAAATACATAGGTGACAAGAATGAAGGACAACCGGCTAACCTGTATAAAGTAGAGTTTGATAAAAAAGATGCGGTAATAGGTATCTACCTGGATACGGAAGGGAAGTGGTTAACATTCAGTTTTGAAAAAAGTTCCCCGGGTATAGAGCGTATGATGCGTGCCAACTAGATAAAAAATTATAATAATTCGGGATGTGCTATTGCGCATCCCGAATTATTTTTAGATGTATTTTTGCAGAAGATAATTTATTGCCATGATCAAATGGATAATTACGGCTATGCTTTTACTAAATGTATCAGCAACACAGGCACAGGAAAAGCCTGCTTCTTCTTCAGATTCATCAGCCAAAGTAATATATACACAAACAGAACAGCCACCGGAGTTTCCGGGTGATATAGGGAGGTATTTCCGTAATTCTGTAGTATACCCGCGAAAAGCCGTTGACGATGGTACAGAAGGAGTGGTTTATGTCACCTTTGTTATTACTGCCCAGGGAGCCATAGAAGATGTCAAGATCAAAGGAGGTGTTTCGGAGGAACTGGATGCAGAGGCTATTCGCGTTATTAAAGCCATGCCCAAATGGAAGCCTGCTAAACAAGGTGGAAAAGACGTGGCGGTGTATTATACTACGCCTGTGAGGTTCGAGATAAGTAATTAGGACTAAAATATCCTCACTGAGCCTTTCTCATATAGCCACGCCTCTGCTGCCCTACGTTTCACCAATCCGTTAAGCACTTTCCCTTTTGCCTTATTCCATTTCTGGAATTCAGCAGCTATTTCTGCTGCAGGTAAATCTTTGCGTATCTTCTTGAGCATAGTTGAACCCTCAAATGCTCCGATTCCAATGTTGTAGGTAAAGCAAACCAGCGCTTCAAACTCATGTTGCTCCATCCGGGCAGTTCTTTTGAATACAGCTTGTGCAAATTTTTTAAGGATAATAGGCAATAGCTCTTCAGCTTCATCTTGCGTTATTTTGTCACCTTGCTTCACAGGTCTCCCGTCGGCATGAAAGGTGTTGCCATAACCGATTGTCCATATCCCGGCAGAGCATTTATAGGCTTCCAGCCTGCAGCCTTCATAGTGTTTTAATAGTAGCACGCAGTTTTTACTTGTATTCATAATAAGGCTTTATTTTTTGAAGACATATAGTTTGATGACCCTGAACAAAACGTAGAGCGCAAGAATGCCTGCCAATACCAACGCCCACTTTCGCCAGCTATTCCGGCTATGAGTAAGAGTAATTACTTGCTCGGTTAGCTCTTTTATTTTTCGATCTTTAAGAACAAGCATCGCTTTGTTCTCTTGTTGAACATACTTGGTGTCACGTAGAGTATCGGTTGTCTTTACTGTTTTGGTGATGTACTTAGTGAGTGTCAGCGTGTCGAGTATATAGTTTCTCTCTACTAGTGTGTCTGTGTAGACAATATCCTCACCTTGAATGTATTCCGTGATGATACTGATGCTGTCAAGTGGTGGAAAGCGCTCAGCGCAGAATTTCGCGGGCACCGCAGGATATTTATGATGTGCTTTGTCAACTTGTCGTTCTGCGGTCCTTGCTGTGTAGCAACTGCTCATGCCAAGTACCATTGCCGCCAGGCTTACGGCGATCATTATTTTTGTGATAATGTTCTTCATAGGTTTGTTTTAATCAGGGTCGATATTTAAGAAGGCATCCTTTATCTCTTTCCATTTCACTCGGAATATCAGGTAGGAGATGATCTTGTCGCTTAAGAGTGTACAAATGGGGACGATATAGGCTGCCTTGTTTGCTAAATTATTGTTGCTGCAGTACACACTGCTTATATAGCCAATGAATCCGCTTATGCCAACTGTAGAAATGGCGCTTAAAAATGTTATGCGCTTCTTTCTGCTAATATCCCAGCTGAATTTGCCAACTATTCCTATCAGTACATACAGTACATACACCCACCATTTAGTAAAAAATGCTATTATCTCTTCAGGTATTCTGGACATCATCTACCTCCTTTTGTTCATGAGTGATTTCTTCTTTGCTTACTCCGATGCCTCTTGCCAATCCCCATATCACAAAGTCAAAAGCTTTCAAATACACGCTCAATTTCACTTTCACCTGGTCTGTTATATCTGGTTCAGAGGATATAATGATGGTCGTGGCTGTCGTCAGCAGAAAGACAATACGGAATACCCAAGTGGCCCAGGCCGGAGTAGGCTTTATAAAGCTTAGCACTGTTTTGTTTTTTTGGATTAACATAGGATAGGTTTAAACGGTTATAGGATTTGTTATCTTCGTTTGAAGCTTGTAACAGGTATCGTTGAACAACCCTTTTGTAGTATCTAATAGCCTGATTGTATGTATATAGCGTTCATTCAGAATATTAGGTATCACTATCGGCTCGCCCTCCGTTACTTCTATATTCAGTCGCACCCAGGTACCACCGAATTCTATCTGGACTACCCATGTTCCTGTTTCATCGGCGTTCAACGGTAAGCTGATGTCATTGTCACATTCGTTGTAGTCAATATTCAGGCACTGATATGCCAGGCAATTACAGTTCATAGTATTAATTATTATTAGGGTTTCTGTATCGGGTTTCTATAATGTTCTCGGGTTCTTCAGGTTTAGGTTGTTTGTATTCCAGCCATTGGCTTATTTGTAGAGTGCTACCGCAGTATCCGATGAATAGAACGACATTAAGCAACCATCTTAGGAATATATTGTCTATATATGTCGTCGGGAATGTTCCGTATATGCTATATATGATGCAGAACATAACAAATGATATCTCTGAAATGAATTGCCTCATACAGATGACACATCCACCAAGCCGTTTGTACCAGAATTCTTTTAAGTGGTAGTTTTTGTCTCCTTTCTCCGGCTCTATTTGTTTCAGCCTCTTTTGCCAACTACCTAAAAGCTCTCCCGGCTCAATTAGTATCATAATGAGTTTGGAAGTGCCGCTTGCAGCGATTGCGCTGACAAGAAATAAAATGCAAAATGCGATTAGTGCTAACATTGTTTACAGAATTGATAGGTACAATTATGGGTTTCAAAATTTCGGGTAATGTCAAAGTCGACTCTGATGATAGTTCTATTGTCAATACGGGCTTTCACAGCATTGATGGCTTCCGCATCCAGTCCTTTGAATTCCTGTTCTACGATCGCTACAGGATCTATCCAAACAGCCTTTACATCTATCACCTTTGTTTTCAACAGTTCGTTCACTATAGCATCACTGAGTTTGAACTCATCCGCTTCTTTCATTACGGCAACTAACGCGCATGGGCACTTCTGCGCTATCGCCACACTGCAGTCTTGTTTCGACTTTCCGGCTATACTGGAAATGGCATTTATATATGTCCCGTTCACAGAGTGTGGTACACGTATATAGAAGTAGTCTCCTTCCACATCAGTGATGCCAACATAGTGTGCTTCATTCCCTTGTGTTACTGTCAAGCCCAGGTTAGGGTCAAGTCGCGCATACGCGAATCCTTCATCAAAGGCTGAAATGTTCTCCAGCAGCAGGTCGCGGATCTCCGTCAGGATGTCTAAAAATGTTGTCATAGTATTTGGTCTAATTGTTTTTTAGCGGTCTCTGTTAATGTGTCTATGTATCGTTGCATGTCAGAATCGCTCACTTTTGCCAAGTCTTTTACTTGTTGTGGTAGCTCACTATCTACGCCTATCATATATCCACTACCCGATTTTTCCAGCTGTATTGAATCAGCTGTTGATTTCGTTGAGGTCTGATCCGGTTGTTCCATAACAGGTAATGCTTTCAGGAATTTCGACTGCCGTTCGTTAAGCTTCTTCGATGATGGCTTTGGTGCAGGACTTACTGCAGTCTCCTTCTTATTTACAGGCTGGTTCTGTTTAGCCATAATACGTTTCCGCAGTTCAGTCAACAGATTTTCATTAGCTTCAGCCGCAGAATCCTCACTGATAGCGATGAATATCCTTTCCTTGAGTTCTGTGAGAGCCCCGGCCAGTTCTTCGAGTTTCATGATTTGATATTGTGGGATGTGAACATACCTATACGTTCGCAGCACGATAATTGCCGCATTCCAGGCAACCGCATTTATCCATTCGCGGAAGTAGGGTAGGTAGTGCTGCTATCAGTGTGTTCCACTTTTCGGTATAGGCTGCAGTCCATGCTTCGAGTGTCTTCTCTGCTTCAGGCAGACCATAAGTCGTAAAGTAATTAAGCCTGTCCGTCTTAATGCGCTCTTCCATTATGTTGATGCCGGTTTTATATAATACCACTTCACCCATCAGTCCATCTGTCGCTAATTGACACAGTAGGTAGCTATAGTCGCACTTGCATTGTACATCCGCCCATATACCAAACCCTTCACCTTTGGTCTCGATCCCATTGTAATAACCCGCTACTTTGGCGCAATTACTCTTCGGTGTCGTGCTGCCTCCACATTGACAGTTAGGTAGTACGCTGTATACGTCCACCAAATCCGGCAGCAGTATGTGTACCTCATCAGTTTCAGCTGTAAAATTCACCGCTACTTTACTGATACTTCCCGCCACGCTGTCAAATGTAAAAGGATAGCTGTGCTCACCATCTTCTATGCGTAATACTAATGCGCCGGTATGGTCAGCCTTCACATACACATATGGTATGTGTAGCTTGCGCAGCAGGCAATTCTTTTGTTGGGCTTTTAACACTATTCCGCGGAAGTCACCCAGGCTGGTAGCGAGCTTTATCGAGCCGTCTCTTTTGTCCAGTGTGCTCCACACGCTTTGTACTACACTCGGTACATACCCATTGCCTTGCAGAAAGCTGATGAGATCATTCCTGACTTGCAGCACGGCTCTGCGCCTCGCATCACGAAGCAGGTTAATACCACTCACGAATTTCTCGCTGGCTATCGCTGCACTCTGTTTGATGGTAATGCCTGGTAGATCGGTTATAGCAAAACCTGATAGTGATGCCGGTGTTTCCCCGCAATCGTCAGGTATAGAGATGAGATTATCTAAGCAATTAGCGTTCATAGGTTTTGATTGGAATAAAGGTTTATAAAAAGAGGGCGCGGCGCTTATCTCCACGCCCTCAACTATTCGTATGCTACCCGTTACTAGCCTTGTGAAGGTCCGGGAAGTATTACTGCTATCGACTCGCAGGTAGGAGGTGCAAAGTTGCACACGCCATATTTCACGATGCCGGTGAAGCAAGGTGCATAGCACTGCGTAAGGCGCATTGTCCAAACATCAAAGTTTGTCTTCAGGTTCACCTTCCACACATCGTTACAGGTGTCGTACACCACACTCATATCCCACAGGTAACCCGTAACAGGATCTTCCAGCACACCTTTCGTATAGGCCACATTTTGCTGATAAAGGCTCAGCAGGTCTATGTTGCCACCCAGGTTCGTTTGGAAATCGCCTACGTTGTACAGGTAGTTCACAAACTGTCCCACACCCGGTGCAAGCGCCAGTAGTGTTTCCCTGCCCACGATAGGACATACATTGGAAAGCTGGTTGTCGTAGAATATCGGGAACTTCGGTTCACGGAAGTTGGCACCACCTTGAGTCTGTCCGCCGTACTCTTGTCCGTAGCTATACATATCCAGTGTATCGCCGCCTATTAGTATCGGGTCACCCATGATGCCTGCTTTGCGGAAATCCTGGGTTATCTGGCGCGTAGCGCCGAATATAGGCGTGTTGGTTGTAGGGTTGATGAGCGCGATGTCTTTAGGCGCGATCTTCCCTGTTTCATAGCAACCCGCATTAGCGCAAAGTGTCGTAGCTATTGCTTCGTTGATTGCACGCATACCGGTATCCAGGCGGCCTACCAACTGTGCGGTCAACCAGGCGTCCGGACCGTAGTTACACAAATCCCTGAACTGGTCTGTCGTGATCTGTATATTCTTCAGCGTGATACAGTTGCCGATAGTCTTTACATCGGTCTGCACGCTCTCAGAGGTTCCTGTATCACAGATGCCGCTTCCTGATTCACCGCATTCTATTACTGGGTCGCATTCTGCATCTACATACGTTATCTGGTATTTTGCTTTATGGCCTTGTTTCGCCTTGCCAACCAATGCCACCTCTACGGGATTGGTTGTTTTATTGGCTTGTGAGGTAAGCGCGCCATAAGCGCCCACCGGCCTACGCAACTGTCCGCTATCGTATAAGTCGTATAGCTTCTGCTGCATAGGTATGATACATACATCAGGCATGATAAACAATTAAAAAAGTTAAGAATCTGGTTGATCGGAAACTTTGATACGCGTTTCGCCTGTGCGTAAAGAATTGATTGGAGATCTCAGAAACCGAGCTAAAACATACTATCGAGTATCCAGTAACTAGTATCGAGAATCAGTTTACTTAATGGCGTAAACCAGCCAAAGATGAGAGCAAATAATGCCGTAATTGTATCAACCACAACTACGATGTAAAGTTACAAATTCTCCACTTTCGAGTGAAATTTTTTTGCAGAATGTGGATATGTATTTTCTACTTGTAGGGAAGGTGGGAGATGTAGATTTCTAAAGGAAGTTTTTCATCATCACTAAGATGTTTTCTGTCTTGTTCCATTTGATAATGAAATGCTGCAGCCCATTCTTCCGCTCTTTCAACTTTTGGTCCTAATGTTAGTTTAGTTACAAATGGAGAAATATTTACAAGCTCTATATACACTTTAGGGATTTTAAATGATTGGTCTATTTTTTTGTCTTTCCAATAATTTTCTACGATTAGTCTTAGTTCTTGTTCATATTGATATTCTGCAGTTTTGAATAGGTATGCAATATTATTCAACATTATGGTTACTTGTTGAACTGCATCAGCCGTATCAAGTCCTTTATCTTCTTTCTTTTTACAATCATCTCTAAATTTAATAATCTCTTTTTCTAAATTAATCATTAATTCATTTAGACCATCTTGAATAGATTTGTCTACATCTGGAACTATAAAGTTATTGTCAGGCTTTCTATATGCGACCCTGTAAAATTTTAGATCTTCAGGAATTATGCCTAGAGGTGATAGTGGCGTTGTCGCAATTATGGCATCTATTAATTTTTGTCTATTGATTGTAATTGCACATCCCTTCGCTTCTACGCCATCTTCTTTTCCATACATTCGCCATAATCCTAGGTCGTCATGTTTCCCTTCAGTTACAAAGCTACCAATGAACGGTTTTTTTACAAATGGCAGCGCAATTGTCTCATCTTGAATGATTGGTTTATTATGAAAATCCAAGAACTTAAATAACTCTCTTCCTTCTGATGTGTCATTTAAGTATGCACCTTCAGATATTCTGAATACATTTTCTATATTTAGTAGAATTGTCTGTGTTATACTTAAGCCAGTGTAATGAGTTACGCATGCCTCTTCGAAGAAGAGTTTGCTTTTTATGTCTTCAACAATTTTATTTATTTCCTCGGAATTATTGCGTATAAGTTCTCTAAGTTCTTTGACTTTTTCTAGTGCATCGTTATAATAGAAAATTTCTTTATCGCTTTCTTTTTCTATGAAGTTTTGGAAACTCTTAAGGGAATTTGCATAGTCCTGCTGTTGATAGTATAAGAGGCCTAGATTATAGTAAGGACCTGCATAATTGCTGTCTAAAGTAATTGCTCGTAAATAATAGTCTATTGCCTTTTCAAAATTTTTCTTGTTCTTATACGCAGCCCCTAATCCATTGTATGCCCAGGAGAACTTATTGTCTATGTCAATAGCTTTTAGATAAGCTTCAATTGCTTTGTCGAATTTTTTTTGCGAGTAGTATACATTTCCTAATCCGTTGTAAGAATTTGGGAAAGCGGGATCTTTGTCCATAGCTATCTGATAAGAATTGATAGCGTTTTCATATTCTTTTTTTAGATAGTAAGAGTTCCCTAAGTTAGAATATACATAAGCTGGGGCATCGTGATTATTATTGATTATTTTATTATAGTACTCAATTGATTTGTCATATTTTTTTGTTTTATGGTGTGTTACACCTATTGCATTAAGTGTATCAATGTCATCTGGATTTAACTCAAGAGATTTGCTATAATTTATTATGGCATTCTCATAGTTCTCACTATCATCATTTTTACTACCAATCCAATAGTAGGCTTCAGCTTTTTCATTGCGTAAGTCAGTACTATCATATCGCTGTAAATGCTCGTCACTCAGTAATTTGATCACTTCCTCATACTTCTTCTCCTCATTCAACCTCTTCGCTTCTGCTAATAATTCTTGTTCAGTCATAAATCTTAATTAATTACCCCTCCAAGATAACAAGTCTAAACTACCCAAACCACCGTCAAAAGACGGAGCACACAAAAAAGCCCCTCCCACAGGAGAGGCCTATAACCCCCAAACCTATCTACTTATCTCCCACCACCGCTTCCAGCCGCTTCCTGAACTCACTTCCCTCATTCACCTGCTTCACAGGCACATTATGCACCGGCCTGTTCGCAAAGTGTTGCGGACTCACACTACCACCATTGCTCTGTGCTATCCAATTGTTCCGCACCAGGGAGCGTTCCACCAGTTCATTCACATTCACCGGCTTGCCGTTATCACTTACACGTTCCATAGGGTTGGCTTTGTCATACACAGCTATATCCTTTGCTTCTTCATCATATCGAAGCACATACTCATCACCCAACTCACGCAGTATCGTCCTCGCCGCATGTTGCTGGTCTACCGAGAGGCGTTTGCTCACCTTTCCCTCTCCGGGATGCTGCAGAGCCCCCAGCTTACCTAGCACAGCATCATACACCAGGCGATTGTTCTCCCTTTCCGCAAACTCATTTTGCAACTGCGTCACCGTCTGTTCTTTCTCTAATGCCAGCGCAGCGAGTTGTTCCCTCAACTCATTCACAACATCCTCGCTCTCACTCTCCGCTCCCTGCTCCAGCAGCCCGACAAGGTCAGCAAGTGCGCGTTCCACATTGCCATCCTCATAATTCGCTCTGCGTATTTTCCCTTTAGAGGCAGCTACTATTTTATTAATCGCCTCGCCCATGTACTGCCCCTTAAACTCATGACTGAACTCCCGCTTCAGCGAACTCCTCAAATGAGGCCTGGCATACTCCTGCGCTTGCAGCAGAATATTATCTATAGGCAATTCCACCTCCGCACCCTCTTCAACATCAAAGAAAGACGTCACCATCTCCTCCGCACGTTCACTATTATACCCCAACTGTTCAAACAGCTTCTTTAATTGCACCTTCTGTGTTTCCATATTTGATTTATAGTTTTATAGTTAAGATTTGAAGTTCAAACTCCCCTCCCTATTTTCAGGGAGGGGTGCCCGCAGGGCGGGGTGGGTAGTCTCGAGCTTGTCAGGCAATGCACTCACGCTGTCCCCTCTTGCTTGCCCGCCGGAGCGTTTGCATAGGAGGGAGGAGGGGTAGCGGAGGTCTACTCGCGCCACACAGTTCCCTCGGAATTTATCCCGCTATTTTCAGCGGGAGGGGGCTGAGGGGTATCACCCACAACTCCGGCAGCCACCTTTCTTCCCCGCAGCTATCCCATACACATTACCCCCACTATTCACCACTAACTTTTTTTTTCAGCCTTCAACACAAAACGACCCTGGTTATCCCCCGCATTATACAGGCTGTTCCAGTCATCTATCGTCGTCAGGATCTCATCCTCTTCCTTACCCACCGGCGCAACGATACACTGCCCATACTGAAGCGCTATTTCATGCCTCTTTTCTTCCTTACGTTTGGGTTGCTCCGCAGGCGCAGCATTTGCAGTTGTTTCCACAACAGTCTCCATTGCAGGGCCATTCTGCCCCGTCTTGTTTTCCTTAGCCATTTTTTAGAATTGGTTTTTAGGTTATTGATTAAGAATTGAAAATTTTATTTGAAGACTCCCCTCCTGGCAGGGAGGGGTGCCCATGCGAAGCGTGGGGCGGGGTGGGTGACTCGCGGCATGGTAAACTCCCCTCCTTGTGGAGGAGGGGACATTTGTAAAAGAGTCAAAGGCGGCTTTTACAAATGGGGATGGTGCATATTCGCGAATAACAAGTAATACGTCCTCTCTAGAGAGGAGTAGGGGTGTGTCGACTCGCGTTAATAAGAATCACTTAAGAATCTCATAAACTCCCTCACCCCTCGCCACCAACTTCAGCGCATACTCCGCCGTCATCTCGTTCACCGCGCCATTCTCTTTATTATGAACCGTCACGACCTCTCCAGGCTTAACGCCCTTCACGTTTCTACGTTTAGAAGCACCTCTCACCGGACTTTGTTCATCAGGAATTATAACTGTTTCTGCTTTATTAGAAGCCTCATCCAGAGGCTGCGCAGCACTAGGTTGCTGCTTTTTAGACCTGCCCATACGGCTGATAGATTTAGGTTGTTTATAGTTCTGTAAAATTACGAAATAGAGTAGAATTGATAAAATATTCAGTCACTTACATATCCACATTTAATCCCAAAAAATGAGATAGGAAAGCCGCGACGGGAGCTTGTCGAAGGGTTGTTGAGAATGTACCATCAAGCTCAATAGAGAACTTTACTAACTCCCCTCCCTATTTTCAGGGAGGGGTGCCCGAAGGGCGGGGTGGGTTTTCTCGCGCTTGTCGAACAACGCTCCCTCACACCTCCCCATCCAAAACCCCAATAACCTCCTTTAGACTCGCACCTAAAAACCACCCAACACCCCTATCCAATATCACCTGGTTCAGCAGCACCTCCACCTTATCATGTTTCACAAAGTCTATTAATTGCGCACTCCCTATAGCCTGCCTGCTATTCAGCTCATCATTCGTCATACAATACAGGCTATCCCAAACCTTCACCACATTCCACTTCTTCAGCTCTATCTGGTTACCGCTGTATACGATCTGCATATACTCATCTGTCTTCTGCCTACGTACAGATAAGTCAGCATCTTTTAACGCTATGATCTCGCTCTGCACATCCTGTTCCGTCTTTATCTGGAACTGTGTTGGTTGTTCTATTACATATGGCTTGTTCGCCGCTATGCCCATCTGCAAATACCCAAACAGAAGTCCCAGCATCTTATCCGCCAACTCAAACACATGCGCCGAGCAATTACTAATCAGCAGGTAAAGCTGTTCCCTATCTATCGCCTTGGCTATACCACTCTGGTTATCTTCAGTGTATTTCAGGTGCAGGCTCCTCAGTCCGGCTTCATATATCCTCCAGCATCGGTCAAAGCTATTCCTCGAGATGCTCACATCCGGATTGATGAATTTTATCCTGTCCATCATCCCATTGCCATTATTCAATTCTCCGGGCCTGAACTCACTCTCTCTGATAACATGCACCTCCCCCGGGTTGACAGAAATGGTGCCACGTCCCTTACAGGTCCGGCAATTCTCTTCCTGCACCCCACTTTCACAATCATCACAAGGATAGTTCACTACTCGCTGACAGATACACTCATTGCACACACTCTCCACCATCTGTATATGCGGATGGTTATTATTCTTTGCTACAATCTCGTCATCCGAGAAGTTGCGCGCTATCAGGTCCGCCCAGGTCACAAAAGATTTGAACAGCTCTTTATCGTTATCCACCACCGGCAATACTCCAAGCCCATGCTCATAAGCTGCCAGTATCGCATACTCTTTCTTTCTGGCTTCGGTCTGTATCAGTTTAATGCAATACCGCCTGTCCATATAGTACAGCAGCTTCTTGCCCGCTACATCACGTTGCGCCCTGAAAAGGATATGCTCCTTAGGTTCATAGTGTAGTATATACCTGCTCTCCACCAGTTCTATATCCGGCTGCGCTTTTTCATCACTGCCAAACTCACCCTTGTGCAACTCCACCACCGCAAACTTCCCGAACGGGTCTGTCAGGATATGTTCAAAGAATTCTCCTTTCACCCGCTTCTCAAAATCGATGCTATCCAGGTATCGCTGCTCCGCTTCTTCAGTGGCAGCAATAGTATATTGCGACGCCTGGAATATCGACCCGCTTATCTGCTCTTTCCCCCGCAGGTATACATCTTGCGCGAGCAACGGGTACACTGACAGCCGGAACTGGTAGTGTTCTTCCTGCTCATTAGGATGTCTGTTGAGGATATAGTTATCAAATAGATACTGATAACGTTCCTCGTAGTTCGCAGGTGTTATCAATCCTCCCACGCCTCTTTTATTACGCGGGTTAGTGAACTGCGGACGAATGCCCTTGGCATGTAAACAGATACGGTCACAAGCCTCCTCCCACTTTCTTTTATCAGTGGGAGGGGCAAGTTTACCGTCGTTTAGCTTTGTAAACAACTCTTGGAATTCCATGAATGATGGAGGTTTTTTAGGTAAATACTTAAAATGTAGAATACTAATACAGCGACAATAGCTGAGGATATGTTCCTATCTGTGTCGACAGATCCATGTACGGTTTAGGGAAGTGCTTCAATGGGTCTCCCAGGAAACGCAGCACGAATTTCTTCACTTCCATACACTTGTTAGGCAGTGTTTTATCTTCTGCCTGGAACGCGCTCATTACCGCTGTCATGAACTTTGTGTAGTTCCTGTCTTGTGCGCCCAGGTACAGCAAACCATTGCAGGTGGTCCAACCGAAGTTGAAATATTGTCCTGCGGTAATGCCTTCCCAGAAGTCGCGGTCAAAATAAAGCGCTGGGTTACCCAGCTCATCTACATCTATCGCGTTAAAGTCGCTACCTGTTAGTTCACGTTGTGTCACAACAGGCACTGCCGGCGCACAATCATGGAAAGCAAAGTCCGTTGTCTGTGGGTCTCCCCAGTTAAAGTCCTTCAGCTTTGGCGTTGAACCCAGCGTCTTTGCCGTTATCATGGCATCCAGTGCCGCAGCCTTTGCCGCGTCTGTACCACTGGGTATGGAAAGGTTACAACGGAAGAGTATCAGTTTACTTTTGCAATCATCGCGTGTGGTCACACTACATATGTTCCCCACCTGCGGAATACTAATGCTGCTTACGCAGCTTGATGAACAAACCATCGTTGATTCAATTAATAAAGTGAATAAAATTTTTTCTTCAGAGGCTTCGCTACGTGCCTCCTCACAACGTAGATTGGAATGGCTGTTTTAACGCACAACCGGCGTATCTATATTTGCTCTCTTTTTTACTAACTCCCCTCCCTATTTTCAGGGAGGGGTGCCCGAAGGGCGGGGTGGGTCTTCTCGCGTCATCAGACTCCCCTTCTGGCAGGGAGGGGTGCCCTTGCGAAGCTTGGGCGGGGTCAGCTACTCCCGTCAAGCACTCCCCATATTCCCCCTTTAGGGGGCTAGGGGGCGACTTCCCCTACGGCAACGTAGTAAACGCCACCGGCCCTATATACCCTCTCACGCTACCACCACCACAATTGATCCTCACTTTGACCCTGTATTCAGTCCCTGCAGTAAGCCCGCTCAGCGTATAAGGTAAACTACTGACACCCGTTACAGGGTAGTTCGTACCATCAAATGTCAGATCAAATGTGGCACCTCCGGGAAATGGAGAAATACTTATAAAGTCCACACTATTATTTGTAATGTTGCTGAGTACTATGTTGCCATCTTGTCCCACACATCTCAGGTCATCTATATCTACCGTATTGCCCAGTTGTTTCACGCAACCTCTGTGGTCTTTTATTTTCACCAGTACCGATAGGCAACTACAACCCGCTGAAATATTTGTATCTCCGGGATCAGTAAAGTCCCCGTCATTATTAGCATCTATGTGTCGGCAATCTCCGTTGTACGAACCGCCGCGCCTGTAAAAATTACTGTCACTACTATCACTCCACGGCTGGCTGAATGCATTGTGCGGGCTGATAGTACCCTCGCATATGTAGGCTTGCCAGTCATATATCTCATAAGGGGTAACACCTCCGGTTATTGCACTCGGGTCAATAGAGAATCGCCAGATACTTCTGTCAACACCATAACCCTGGTCTGGAGCTGGTGTGCAGAATACAATGCCATTGTAGTTTATCGGGTTGTCCTCACAGCTCGGTGGCTCACAGTCGCAGGTATAGGCTACAGCCTGCTCACATTTTGTCAGTTCTGCTTCCAGCCTTTTCATGCTGCGTCCTGCTACATTTCTTTCTGTAAAGATTGTGTCACTGTCCGGTATGTATTCTTCGCCGTTTATATACAGGTGCTTTCCGCTAAAGATGCTCTCAATAATATTCACCATATAGTTCGGGAAGTCAGTCGGGAAAGACCCCTGCAGTTTATACCGCTGTATCATTTTCGACTTGAAATTATTACACCGCACATTTCTTTTCGATTTCAAGGTACTGGGCATCTTTTTTAACACCGCTTGTATCCTCATGTCGTTCTTCGCATGGTTCAGCCCCCCATAGTGTGTACCTGGCAATACCGATGCATCAAACACAAACGTCCCGAAGATGTCCGTCTTTGCCAGGCAGTAGTTGCTGCTTAATTTTAAGGTTTCTTCACAGTTGGGGCAATGGAACGGCTCACTCATTAGCACGTTCTCAACTACGCCCACTGCATTTATCAGCGGCACTTCAAATCGAAAACAGTTAAGCGGTACATAAACAGTGATATGATCTCTTCTCACTCTCAGCGGCCATGCGCCGGTGTGGTTGCCTATTCCTAAGGTGCTATTCACAAATACGATATTAGTAATAGCCCAGTCAGGAACTGCATCGCACGCAACTTGTATTTCAAATGGCGACACAAAAGTCCACCCACTCGGTAATTGCCCCGCACTTATCTCGTAAAAATCTATCGTTGTGGTGGTGTTGAGAATAACGTATATCTGTGTACTGAACGGATTGACCAGCCATTCATCTACATATGGCTCATTTATAGGGTTGCCATCATACAGGCTCAGAATACAGACTTCCTGCTCTTCAGGTATTCCTTTACAGGCATAACTATTTTGTGGCACTTTAAAGATAAGCCTGCTGGTGTTTTCTCCAACTACTATCTTCCAGTCTGTGAAGGCAAGTATCTCTTGTAGCTGATTTCCTGCAAGGTCTGTTAACCATACCTCGGTAGCGCCATATCCGTTAGGCATATCTACTTGCAGATAAAGGCTGTCATCCTGGTCAGGATTAAAGGTAATAGAGTAGCAATCGTCCAGCTCACATTTTGTGCTGGCCCAGTCGCCACCACTGTCTTTCAGGTACCAAATGTTATTGATATTGCCCATCAGGTCGTAGGTTTATAGATTTGAAGAATGATGGTCTTTTAGATACACAAGACCCGCGTAAACACAGGAAAATTCAGCAGTGATAAAAGGTCATTATCACAACACAAATATACAAAAAGCACCGCCCTCCCGGAAATCAAGATATACACATCTTCATACTCCGACTCCCCGCCCTTTTTCAGGGAGGGGTGCCCTTGCTTTAGCTTGGGCGGGTTGGGTTAACTCGCGAAACTTCTACTTGCACAAATAATAAAATATTGCTATTTTAACATTTACTTTTCAAGCCCGTCATTATCTTTCGCGTACAAACAACAACATTTATGAAATATACTATTACAATACTTGCTTTATTGGCACTCGCTTCATGCGAGAAGAAAAAAGACAAATTCAATTGCGACTGCTCCAGTAACCGCGGACAGATCGTTTACAAATACGAAGCTGAATACTCCAAGGCCAGCGACGGCGTTCCCTACTGTGAACTTGCCCAGGATTCCATCGCCGCAGTCAACCCCAATTCCGGCGTAGAATGTTTCCTATACGCCACCGAATAATCCGCAAAAGGCCGTCATCTTCCCAATACCCCTCCTTGTCAAGGAGGGGGCAAAATTCAAGGCATCCGCGATAGCGGTGCGTTGAGTTTTGGGGTGATGTGACTCGCACAGATCCATCACAACCATTTCACCCTCAAACCCTTATCCATTCCCCAAAAATCCTATCCACACAAACTATGACTTTTCATTACACCCCATTATATTTACAACACTAAAACAACAGCTATGAAATACACCATCACCATCCTCGCCATCCTCGCTCTCACTTCCTGCAAGAAAGATTATACTTGTCAATGTGTAGATAAAGATGGTTATGAGATTAGTACGAATAATTATAAATCAACTAAAGGGGACCTGGATGCTTACAAAACACAATGCACTGGTCAGGCTGGCGGTTTCGTTGCTCAATACCCTGATAAAGCTCCAATTACCTGCACATTAAAATAGTGTTAGGTATATTTTAATTCTCCTGCAAGGCGGATCTCATTCTTGTCATAGTCTATTTCTATACGACGGATGCATCCTTTTTCTGTGTCATTTAGTTTTACAAGATAATCTAGATGTGCCATTAGGCCATCTTGGCTAGTGTCATCATATACTAGCGTATTTAACGCAGCACAGCATAATTCCATAGTAGTATTCCAGGTTTTATTCTGAATGCCGTTTTTACTAGGATCATCTATTTTATGGAGCTCAAATAGGTTTTTATGCTCTTGTAGAATTGTAGTGTCGATTGTTCCATCATTTGTTTTCCAATCAAAGAATAAAGGATAATTATAAATTGAATAGCTCCAATCTATATTGTTGAAAATCCAGTCATCTCGCCACCATATTTTGTACGCCAAGTGTGCTGTAACCTTTATCACCTTCGCATCCTTATATTCACTCACTCCATCCCATATCAGCAATTTCCCCAACTGGCACACATCCTTGTCCATCAGCAACACATCATGCGGGAAAAAGTCTTCATCATTTAGTTTCTTAAAAGCCAGCTTCTGGTCCACACCATCTACAGCAAAACGTGCCGCTCCAAACTGATCTGCTTTTATTTCCTTTATGCCCTCAAAGAATTTCTTATTGGTGTCACTCAGGCTTTCCGTCCAGTCTTTGGTGCCGTCATACCGGTGGCGTGCCTCATCACCGGCCAGGTCTTTTACGTCTTGTGCCAGTTCAAATTTCGTACTCGCATACTTCTTCTGTGCATTCCACCCATAGCACAAAGGGCTTATCATTAGTCGCTTATGTTCCTCTGTTGTAAAATCAAAGACAATATGCGTTGGAAATTTATTCTTCGTGTGAAAGGAGAAAACCCCGTTTTCCAGCTTGAATTTCGCGTTGAACATATCCTTCAGACTATAAGCATATACCAACAGGCTGTCATTCACAGCATTTTTCGGCAGCCAGTTCTTCTTATCATCCCATACCTGCTTGTCTCTCAGTCCCCAGCTGATCGGCGCGAACATGTGGCAGGTATTATAGTATCGCCCCCCATGCTCTGATGCCGGGTCCGGCTCATTAAAGATATTGCTCTCAAAAGCTACACCACACTTGCTACAGGCATTGATAAAGTAGTTGCGCACAAACGGCGCAGGATGCATACGCTCACATCCCAGTAACTTACTAAAGATGTCTTCATAAAAATCATTGAGCGTATTGTCAAAATCTTCATCAGCGGTAAACGGTATGCCCAAAGGTGAGCATATAGCATCCATCACATCCAGTATCGCTATTATTGGCCAGACGAGCATATTCAGCGATATCACCAACCCATGCGCCACGGCAAAGATGAAGTTTTGTATGAACTGTGGCTTCACATCATCACAATACCGGTATGTAGGATGAATATAGTCTGCATTATTGATCAATGCCACTTGGTCCCATTTGCCACCAGGCACCCCATCATCAGGGAACCAGTTCCGGTGATTGTCTTTCACCAGTGTATTCTTCAGGCAGTTGCCTACTGGTGTATATTCATTCAGGTTCACATCCAGTTTACACTCTTCATCTACACACCATTGCAGGTTGTCTGCTTTCATTTCCCATATGCCCATGCTCTTGCCGCACAGCATATCATATATCTCCACTTTTATGCTGTTGATCGAGGCGTTGCTATGGTCTATCAGCCAATGCTTCACATATTCGTACCCTTTCCCAAATACAGTGAGGGTACTGCTCACTCCTTTATCTATGCCGGTACTATCCAGTTGATCAACATTATTAGAATCCATCTGCCCGAAGCTGAAGGTTACCTTGTCCGGCTCTTCTATGTACGCGGTGTAGTCACTGTTGCTGTCAAGCGCACCATTAAAGCCTGCAGAGTCTGTCTGCCCTAGGTGAGCAAATCTATATCTGAGTCTATAGTCCATTCTTATCTGAGTTTATTGATTCGGGTTTTGTTTTTCACATGTTTGTTATAGATGGCTACAAAGCCGTTCTCATCTATGTTCAGTTGTGTGCCGCCATTGCTGTTATAGGCTTCCAGCAGTAGGTCAAATTTGCTCTCCAGTCTTCGCATATCATAGCTGGCTCCTGTTTTGGCTTGGTGATGTGTTTGCAGCATTCCGGCATAGTTCACGCTCAGCATGCTCCCCGTCAGGTGCTCCACAGGAATGCGTCCATAGTGCAATGCTTCCAGGCGTTCTTTACCATATTTGCGCACCGTATCCTGTGGCAATACGTACTCTCCCTTGTGCACCGTTCCCGCTGGCTCATATTTGCCGCCATCACCCGTATATCCACCTGATGCATAGCCGGTATCGGTTTCTTTCACCGCAGAACTGATTGCTGCTATGCCACCCACAAGTGCTGCAACAGCCGCTATCACACGGGCAGCAAGTGTATAAGGGTCACCTTTTGCAGTGGAGAGTACCGCACCTATTGCCTCAGCTACATTCACTGCCTGCTGGCTGGCTACAAGTATGGTGTTTACCGCTTTTCGCTTCTCTGCGTACTCTCGGTGTTTCTTCTCCAGTGCTGTAAGCCTTTCTTGTTCGGCTTCCAGCATTGCCGTATTGCCGTTTTTTGCAAACTCTTTTGCACGTTCTACTCGTTTTTCCTGCTCACTGATCAGTGCTGCGGTCTTGGCTTGTTCTGCAGCCATAAAGGTGTCCACAACGCCACCTATCTGTTGTATAGAGTCATTCACGTCACTTATTGTGCCCGTTACTCTTGCTGCTTTCTGCTTCCTCAACTCGTCATCCATACCTTGGTAGGAAACTTTAAGGATCTCTATTTGGTTGGTGATCTTAGCTACATTGTTATCAGCATCTTTTACTTGTAGATCGGTAGCAAAGGGATTTAGTACCAGGGCTGACTTAGCTTTTTCTGCTTCAGCCAACTTCTTCTGCAAACCATCTTGTTGCAGCAGGTTTTGGGTCATATTGCTCTGGGTTATCAGAATAGCTTTGTTTTGTGGATTCTTCACTTTTCGCATTCCCTGTTGTGCTTCAGTATCCGTTTTAGCCAACAGGGTACTTGTTTCCAGCTCTATTAATTTCGCTCGGTCATCAAAGTGTTTTAGTTGTGCATTCAGCCTTTTTATGTTTCCATCAACTTGTATAGCTAGTATGGCATCCTCTTTCTCGTCCTCTATAGCTTGCAGATCCACGCTATGCTTTTTAGCATCCTTTTTCAACTCATCATAGCGCTCATTAGTTTTTTTGATTTGCTCTTTCGTATTTTATATCTATGAGCTTTAATTCTGCGTCAAGGTCATCTTTCTTTAACGACAGTTCTTTTTTGTCGTTGTCCATTTGCAGTTGAGAGAACGATTCATTTATATGATGTCTCTTCTTATTATAGTCATCAAGTTCCTTAAGCAGCTCAAAATTGTATTTGCTATTAATAGATATCCTTGTCTTGGCTATTTCTTCTTCTTCCTTGGTAGTCAGGTTTCGTTCTTTCTTCTTCGCATCTACCATTTCATTAAGTCGGGTGAATGCTGCTTTTCGCTCTTCCTCTATGTTCTTTTTTATGCTGTCATTGCTAATGGCTGCATCCTCAGATAGTATCTTCGCCTTCTCCTTTATATAATTAGCATTTAACTTCTTGATTTCCTCAAGGAAGTTGTCCTCTTTTTTAGAAGAATTATTTTTCTCTGGAGCAAATTGCCCGCTATTACCGCCTCCTGCTGTCTTCAGGTCTTCAGCATCATACGAGAGTTCCCGGCGCTTTTGCTCATGCGCTTCAGCACGTTTGTCATACTTGTCAAATTCTTTGTAAACTTGATCGTAGCGGTGGCGTTTCTGTTGTAGCTCCATTCCGATTTGTTCAACTACTCCGTTGTATCCGGCTGCGGACGCATCGCTACGTTCTTTATTCAGTTCGTCTATTTCTTTTTTAAGTCGTTTCATTTCAGGTGTGTACTGGTCACGCTTCATTTGTGCATCCACTTGCCCTTGGCGTTCCACCTCTGCTTCATTCAGTTTTTCTACAGCGGCTGCGGTTCTTTTGTAGGCATCTTCTGCTTTTCCCGTCATTATGTCTTCCACACTCTTGCTTCCAAAGGACCCTGGATAAGTTGTCCGTAGATATTTGGCGGCTTTTACTTGTTCTGTAGTGCCGGCATTTCGATCTTGAGCTTTATTGTAATAAAAGGATAGGTCATTATTCTCCTCAAGTGTCTTCCTTTGAGATGCATCTTTAATGCGCTGCAAACTATCTAAGTAATCTTGGTTGTCTTTTGCTGCTTTTTTTGCCGCTGCACTTTCTTCCAGTATCTTCCCTATCAGGAATGTAATACCGGCAGCAGCCATCGAAGCAAGATTGCCGCTTGATAAAAAGGATTTGCCTAACCCCTCCATAATAGAAATTGTAGGCTTGCCTGCTTTTGACAACTTCTCATTGGTTGCAGCTATATTATCTATTTCTTTTCCTACTTGCGGAAGTGCAGAAACCAGGGAGAAGGCTCCTGCTTTTAGTTTGTCCATAGCCTCCGGCGCTTTACCTATGGAAAGGGCCAGTGAGGCCCATATATTGTTTTGGCTCTTTAGAGATTCAGCAGCGTAGTTTACGGTCTTGTAGTTGCTCTGCATTCTGATAAGAAGCTTGTTCGTCTCCTCTATCTCCTTATTCACCAGTTTCAGCTGCGCTCCTATTGCACTCTGCCCATTCGCAGCAGCATTCAATAAGTTTAGCCGCTCTTCTATTGTTTTGAGAATATTACTTTCTTTCTCTAGTTGAGAATTTATTTCCTTTAATACTGCGTCGTTGGCGGAGAATTGTATCTCCACTAGTACATCTAATGCACCGGGCATAATAATATCCTTTTAAGAATTTTATTTACCCTTTAGGTACGCAGGGAAATATAGCGTAGAGATCACTGCTGATCTGTATCTAATTAGGGAAGGATACAGGATGGGACCATGAAGTTAACAGCCTGTCGTTTAAAAAAAGATACCTCATGGTCGTTCCTGGTAGATCCATCTTCTCATATTTCCACCTCACGAATACGAGGTATGAGTGACCAATAATTTTTCGATTATCAGCCGTTTTTGCAGAAGCAATACAGCTGTCGCGGCTCGTTTTGTAAGCGGCAATTTTATTTTCTATCAATTGTATTTCAGAATTATATTTAGCAATATCTTCTGCTGTTTCTTTGTATTCAGTCGACCCTTCTTTTTCCCTGTGTATTCTCGATAATGCATTTTCTAGGAACATGGTGGGAATGCTTAGATGGTTGCTATCATCTTTTATACGGAATGTAAAATGCTCTGAGCCTTGTAAGATAAGTTCTTGTTCAGTAAGTGCTTTAACACTTATAAAATGAACACTATCTGTAGGGTACTTCCCTTTAGCTAGGTGGTCAACTATCTGTTCCTTTAAGTCGGCATACTTCTTGTCTTTCCCGCTAAAGGCGAGTAAAGTCATCGCGGCTAATACCAATAGCACATATCTCATTACACTAAAATAATAAATTTGTAATTATTCTCATTGGCATCATATCCACATTCAGTCCTCATGCTCGTTAAGCGCAATAGTATTATCGCACTACCGCATTAATCAGCCACCTCCACACGCATATACCTTCGCGACTCCAGGATAAAATCATTGATCAGCCTTACAGTATCATGATGTTCATAGTAGGGTTCGGCCCTCATGTCTCTTGTTATAAGGTACTGCCCGTCACCTTTCAGAAATACACCCTTTTTACTCCTGAACAGACGATATACATGCGCCAATTGTCCATATTCCTTTAGTGTGTCTGCATACATCAGTACGGTATTGCAACTGTCAAGCTGATATTGTTGCAACGAATAATAGGCTAGGATATTATTGCGCATATTTTTGATGCTATCCATTTGCGCCTTACTATACTTGCTTCTGTCGCCGCTTAGTTCTTTGTCAAACATTTCCAACCTGCGCTCCGTAAATATCAGCCCGAGTTTTATCCGCTCCATCCACTTCGCCATATATCCCTTCTCCGACAAGTTATCTACAGATAGTACCTTAAAGCTATCAACTCTTTCCCCCTCCTTGATATCTATTTGATACAGGCTATCCACAATGGCTCTTCTAAGGCTTTCATCACGCACTCTCGTTTTATCTGTATCAGCAGATAGACATACTGCGCAAAGAAATGCAAGAACGAATAATTTCATACCTTAAATATAAATGATTTATTATTTATTTTACTCTGTTTTTTAGTTAACTACAGCAACATTTCTTGCATCTCTCAGTATCATGGATGAGGGCTGCTGATAACTTCACAGCTGCATTTGTGTATCACGTCTAGTTCGCACTTCACTAGTTCTGCCTCAAGCCTCATCATGCTGCGACCCTCTACATTTCTTTCCATAAATATTTTCTCTTCACTTAGCATATATTCCTCACCGTCTATGTAGATGGTCTTACCACTAAAAATACTTTCTATTATGGTCACCATATATTCAGGAAAGTCGGTCATGGCACCCTGTAGTTTGTAGCGCTGTTGCAGTTTGCTCCGGTAGTTAAAGCAACGCAGGTTTCGGTTAGATGTTACCTGGCTCGGCAACTGCTTCAAGACAGCCTGTATCCTGAAGTCGTTTCTTGCTTTATTCAATCCTCCATAGTGTGTTCCTCCCAAACCGCTGGTATCAAAAATAAATGTCCCGTTAATGTCTCTATCCGAAAGGCAATAATCACTACTTATTTTTACGGTAGGTTCACAGGTTGGACAATGGAACGGTTCGCTGATCAGTGTGTCTGTTTCTATGATCGGTGCTGACGTTGTCATTAGGGGTATCTCAAACCTGAAGCACTCCAGTCCTCGCCTGCACGCATGTCCCGGCGGCACTCGGATAATTAAGTGACAGAAGCCAGGTCCTTCTACTATCTTCCATTCACTTATCGCCTTTATATCTGTTACACGATTTCCATTAGGGTCTGCTATCCATACCTTATCCACCCATATCCCACTCGGAAGGTCTGCTTGTAAATATAGGTTGTCGTCCTCTATACTATGATATGGGATAGAATAGCAGTCGTCAAGTGCACATTTAGTTTCAGCCCAGCTGCCGCCATTATTCTTTGAGTACCAGATATTGCTGATATTACCCATTAGGTTAGGTTTATAAGTTCTATAAAAAAGGAAAAAGCGCCGTGTTAGATTGGCCACAGCTGCCAAAAGACTTGATACACAAAGATAAGAAATGATAGCGTTCCGGACGAAAATAGATATCCACTTTCTGGAAAAAACCAAGTAAACTCCTCTCCTGTTTTTAGGAGGGGATGCGCGAAAAACGGCGAAGCTGGTTTTTCACGCTGGCGAGGTTGACTCGTAAAAAGCATGCTACAAGTCTACCAACTGGTTCAAGCATTTGCTTGTACCCGCTATAGCTGAAGCATTTACTTCAGCAAAGCCCTTTATGCGTTCGCATTCCTCTTCTCCATCTCCCTCCTTATCTTATCACACCTCGCATTATTCGCCACAAGGAAAGAATAATACTCATCCACACTAAACGACTCTATCGCCAATATCTCACTCGGCTTACCCTCTGCAATAGCCGCGTGTAGCTCGCCCATTTCTTGCAGGAAGAATTTTATTTCTGTGGAAGGCTCGGTATGTTCTGCTCTCTTAGCTCCGCCGCCTTGAAAGACAGCATCATATCTTCCAACGACATATTCGCTAAGCCATGTATTTTTTTGTACGCCCCGTGCAAAAAAAAATCCCTCGCCTGCTCGTCATTTGTCCACAGATCTATCTTCTTCAGGTACCAACGGTCACTGGGTACCACTGGCTCATCCTCAAGCAAGTAAAAAATTGATGCAAACTGCTCATAAGCCCTATGGTTAGTCAGGTAACCAAGCCGTCCCTCCAGGTTGCTCCCGATAGTCAGTATATCCTGACGCAACTGTTCAGCAGTCCTTATTCCATCCACCGACAGTTTTTTACACACCGCTATCACCTCTTCTATTCCCGCTTGTGAGAATCCAAGCCTCACCATCTTCTCTGTTACCTGCGCATCCACATATCGCTTATACGGCATCGAAGCATCATGTATAAATTCGAAATAGTTATTCCCTGCTGCGTCAGTATATATATACCTCAATCGGTCATCGCTATGTTCCGGAGTAGATTTTTTCACGGGCACACTTTTCTTAGCCCTCGTGCTTGTAGCCATCATTATTTGTTTATAAGTTTAAACTAGAATTAATTTGATACCCCTCCTTTCGGAGAAGGGGGCAAAACTTAATGTATCCGCTATAGCGATGCATTAAATTTTGGGGTGGTGTACTCTCGCGAGATTATCCCACAAACTTCCCATGATGCGTCTCCAGTAAATACCTGAAGCAATCAAAAAGATTCATCCCAAGTACACTATCACCAGCTCCCTTCATCAACTGATCCTCTTTATTCTGGTCGTCAGTCACAATCGGCCTGGCCGTTAGGCAGTCATTAATTAGGCCCCTGCAAGAAGGATCAATCTGTAGCGAATTGTGTTCTTGAAGCACATAGTTGCACAGATGCCTGCTATTGGTGTGCGATGGATTCACTTTCGGCGTAAATATCTGCGCGCTCGATAACCCCAACCCTCTCTGTACTTGCTTCCAGAGGTGTTCGTTACCACTCGTGTATCCTGCATTCCTGTTACGGCCTGTAGCATCTCCGGTTGCCGTCAACACATTATGAGGAAATGCAGCTTTTATGATCTTACAGGCTTCTTTCACAGTTGTGTTCCGCAGCTCAAACTCCTTCAATACTTTTATATAGCTATTCGGGCCATAGTGCTGTGTTTGCTGCACTGCAATACAACACAACGGGTTGATGTTAAAGTCAAATGATAAATGCACAGGCATATTCGGTACTACTGTCAACGGAGTAGGGGATACATGCTTCTTCACGTCAAAGGCATACAGCCAGGGATTATCTACTCTCGCCACGCCCCAGTCTCCCAATGCATAGATGCGATACTGGTTATAGTTATACTTTTTCAGTATCGCTATTTGTTCTTTGTCTGTTTCGGTAAGGAATTGATTGTCGTGATAGGTGCTCTCTACCACCTCACAGTTTTCAATCTCTTGATCAAAGAAGTGTTTCTTCAGCCAATGCCGCTCGTCTATCGGGTTAAAGTTCAGTGTTATCTGAATCCGCTCCCTGCCGCGGGCACGTCTGTTCAGCTCAAAGAAGTCATCTATACTGATCTCTGTCGCCTCTTCAACCAATATTCTGTCTATCCCCTCTATCGATTTCAGTTTCTCCGGGTCGTCTAAACCTCTGAACAAAAATTTACTTCCGGTTTCAGTATTGTAGAATGTTCGCTCGCTTTTATTCTCTTCAAAGTATTGGCTTACTTCCAGCTCCTGCATTCTTTCTCTAAACGATGGTATCACACTATCCTTTAGCGTGCTGGCCACTTTCCGTGTCACCAGTATCGTCATTTTCCTCTTAAAACTCAGCAACAGTTCTTTTTGTGCCGCACTGAACGACTTACTGCTGCCGGCACCTCCTTTGTTAATGATGAATCGTTTGCCGCTCAACCAAAGTTTCCGAAATACAGGTGTGAACACGCGTCCGGCATTAGGTACAACAAGGGAGATGGTCTCATCATCTCGTGGTTGTTGGGTTATAGCATTCCGTTGCATCTCTTACAGGTTTGGTTCCGACAACGGGTCTATTCCGTCTATGATTATATTAAAGCCCTTTTTTCTTTGTCCGGACTATTCATTTTGTCAGCAAACATCCCCATATGTTTACCCAAAAGTTCCAGTGCCTTAAATGCACTAGCTGCATCAAATTCATACACCATGCAGCCGTTTTCATCTTTCACTGTTTCCTGCCCTTTCTTTCCTGCAGTCCTTTTTATAACAGGCTTAACCTGCATACAGCGACGTACTATTTCTTTCAAATGGTCAATGATAAAACTCTTATTACAGACTTCTGCGTTTTCATGTAGCAGTTCGTCTATATAGTCACTGATCATCACATTGCCCATCAGCCTTTCTCCCCATTTCTTGGCGGTGTTTTTGCTGTATCCTGCGCGTTCTGCCGCAGAAGTAGCATCATGGTCAATTAGGTATTCTTCGCAGAATTTCATCTGCTGTTCGCTTAGGTTCATAGCTGGCTTTTAGTTAGGTTTATCCAATGAGAGGTCACATGCCTTTTTACAAGGTCACAAACCCGATGCTATATTATAGCAATCGCTCTTTAATTAGTTTTATTATTTGTTGATGCGGAAGTCTTACTCCAGTTCGCAATTCCAGAAGGTAAAACACATCATTCCCGGTGGGCATATATTGTCATGGCTGTCGCATTCATCTTTTGCATCACTCTTTTTAGCCGACTTTATTTCATAAGTCATTGTGGCCGTACACACGCAGGTGTAGTCTTTTTTGCAAGATGAGAAAATGCCTGCAGCAATAATAGGAAATAGATAGAGCAATTTCTTTTTCATAAGATAGGTATTGTTCAGATTTATTCTTTCAAAAATTTCTCCATTTGCATTCCATTTATACGAACAAAATATATGCCACTATTCAATGCACTCACATCAAGCATCATTTTCTTACAGGTCCCATTTTTCGACATAACTACCTGTCCAATTGCATTCATAACTACAACAGATTTTATCGTTTCTGTAAACTCAATAGTAAGTGTTCTAAATGCCGGGTTAGGATATATTGTCGGTGTCTTACTTTTTTGTACTTCACTTATGCTCAATGTCGCGCAGGTATTCACACCATGCTTAACTATAAACATATCTGCGGTTTCGCCTTTCATGACAAGTGTATCAATGGCATCAACATACATTTCATTCTCAAAACGTCCGCCTACTATCACATTGCTGTATTTATCGGTGGTGATACAGTTGGCAAAGTCCCTCGACCCGAAATCAGAGCCTAACGTATCTACCAGTAGCACAGCTCCTGTATTGCTGTTCATGTAGCAGAGGAAAACATCGTCTGCCTGGTTATTGTCTGCATGATGTCCTTGTGGTCCGTTGTATCCCGCCCAGTTCATTTTTCCGTCATACATTCCTGCAAGCACCACTTCGTCTGCATTACGCATCGTTACTGCCATCCCACGCCCTGATTTTCCCGATGAGTTCTTTGCCCATATCAGGTTTCCGTTTTCACTTTCCAGTTTCACTATAAAAGGAACATTAACTTGGTTGTTCGGCACTGTATTCACCGACTGATGCCCGGCAAACTGCTCGCCATTATAGGTTCTGCCCGCTATGTATATGTTCCCCGCTTCATCGAGTATCGGTCTCCCGTCAAATCCTGATTGGGTAGCTGTGCTGTCTCCTTGTGTTGTCCATAAATGGTTGCCATTTGGAGAAAATGCTGCTACATAACCATTGCCTGTTATAGTAGAGCCTCCTATGTTTATGGTGTCTGCACCACCCCCGGGTCTCGAGCCTGCTAGATAATAGTTTCCGGTATTTTGGTTACGTACTATCCTTGGTATTCTGCTTGGTATTTGGCTCATTTCAATATCAAATACTTCTCCTAATATAAAGTCGCCATTCGGGTTATACAGCATCATATGTACACCCATTTGTTGTACTATGTAGGTTCCGCCATGATAGCTACCGGGTGCAAGTAATGCTAGTACTCTTGTATTGCCCGACTCATCCACGTCCATGTCAAAGTACTTACACCGTTGATACGAATGACTGGTCACCGTATCTGACTGTGGCATCTGCAACCATTGGTAGTTCCCGCTGGTGTCATATTTTACTATAAATAGTGACTTCCGTGAAAAACTGATAACTGTGTCATTGTCGAAATGTGCTGCATAGTTATCCGTCGGCATATACACTTCACCGCAGACATACACGCCTCCCATGCCATCGGTTTTTATCGCAACACCCACATCTTGATGGTCATCAGCGCCTATCACCTTGCTCCATCTGTATGTCCCGTCACAGCCAAAGCTGGTAATGATAATATCATAGTCTCCATATCCTGTTAGTGGATGTCCGTCAATATCCATTCCTGGATGATCTACTCTGCACAGGGCGTATATATTTCCATTGTTGTCGGTCGTGATATCATACACTGTTTCCCAGATGCCGTTTCCACTCAGCGTTTCACTACCGCCTCGTTTGCCCCATTGCCAATCCTGCGAGTAAGCCGCTCCCGACAAAACGAGTATCATTATGGAACACAGTAGTATTGCTTTCTTCATATCGCCCTATATATCTGTTAATTGCCTTAAAGATAATTGAATTTGTGGGCAATTGGTACAGGGTTCTACAAGCTTCGCGACGTGATGATTCTTTTGAAAAGGGCACTGGCTCCCTGCTCTCCGGCTTCTTTGCACATCAGGCCATACTCCAGCAGGGTAGTTTGTCCATCTGCTCGCTGTACCGGTTCCAGCTGTTCCAGCAGGTCTTTCAGGTATTGCTCTAATATTGCCGCTCTTGCCAGGCTGCGCGATAACTCATCCCTTGTCACGTATAGTTGCAAATGTTCCAGTACAGGCGAATTATTGATTTCTTCACCTTGCAGCCAATAATCCGCTATCGGCTCTTTTATTTCTACTTCTGTCAGCACATTGCCATTATGGTGTGTAAATCCCATGTCTACCATCCCGGTTCCATCCGTCAGCCAATCCTCATACTCCGTTCTGTCAAGCCTGTATTCACAGTCATTCTTACCGTCACTGAGTTGCGCATAAATGTAGTCGGCTGTCAATTCATAATTTGTTACAATGATCTTTGTCATATTGATAGGTTTATAGTTTACAGGTTTTGCTTATCGGCTTTACTTGGCAAAATAGCGGAGGGAAGTCCTGAAGGTTTATAGAAGACGTTATCACACGCTCGCATACTTTATGGTTCTTCCCTCCGCTATATCTATAATTGTATTGAAATAGGTAAGCAAAGAAGTGGAGGAGAGTGGTTGCACTGTAAGGTTTTAAGGAGCATACATTTTTTTGTTTTCACTCAGGCAACTTATCTCTTCCTGTACACTTCATATTGGTCTATAAGGGCTGTTTATTAATTCTCTTGTTTAGTTAGCATAGTATTACCATTCGTTACAGCAACTATAATTACAGGTCGAAAGATTTTTAAAAAGGACCAGGGTCAATGATCCACTTCATACCCCGGTCCTTCGCATGAACATCAAAACGCTTTTGTCTTACAGTTATGCAGGTTATTGATCCTGCTTGGTTTGCGTTTTATACGTGCGCCGGAGATCGGCACACTAGCTGTCATAGGCGGGAATAGTTACTCTGTTCATACGTCTCTTTATTTTTAGTTTTCTAATTCTCTTTAATTCCCCTTTGAACGGGGTGGCCGTAGGCCGGGGGAGATCGTCTCGCGCCAATCATATGACTCTGGTTTCTCTCGCTCTTCGCCCTCTCCTTGTTCCTCTGGGATTTATCCCGCTTTTTCAGAGGAATGCCTTCCTCGCTCTCTGCCCTTTCGCTCTTCGCTCTGTTTTCCTTATCTTGTTGTCATCTCTTACACAAAGAAAGACAACTTTTGACAAGTTGTCAAATAATTTGACAAGTTTTTGAAAAGTAGTTATCCACAATGAAGGACAATACACTCGCAATCGCCCGTTATCACTGGCTTATAGAGGAGATTAAAAAACTTAAGCTCCAATCCCCCGGCAAAGAAATTGCCAAGAAAACTGGATTTTCTGTGGGTTCGGTCAGCAACTTGCTCAATGGTAAGCGCACCGTCACGGAAAATTTCCTGGCTGCATTTTGCACTGCTTTTAAGCTCGACATAAAAAAGGCGGAAAAAGCGATCGCTCAGCGGACGATATTACCCGCCGGCGAATTGCAGGAGCTGTCAGCCTCTCTTCAGCCACGCCCTTCACGAAAGAAAGAGATCATCATCTTAGGTAAGAATCCCAACCAGCGCTTACGCCCCGAGGATTATGCCCAAGCTTTCGGAGACTGGGCAGGCTTGCCAATGTACAATACGCCAATCACAGCAACCTTTGTAGAAACTTATCGTGATGACAGATTATACCAACCGCAATACTATCTCCATGATCCTCGTTTCCGCGATTGCGATTTTGGTGCCATCATCACCGGCGATTCTATGCACTCCGAGATTCGTCACGGCGATTTTGTTGCCTGCAAAGAAGTAACAGACACACGCTTCATCGTTTACGGAGACATATACTACATTGTCGCCTCCAATGGCCTCGAAACCTGTAAATACGTCAACATTGATCCCGCAAACCCCGACAATCTACTCCTCGTTCCCAAAAACGACAAACTCTCCCCATCACCGCTCCCCAAAGACATGCTCGTCCGTCTGTATAAAGTGCGTGGAATAGTGAGAGGATATTAACATGATATAAAATCGGTACCCCTCCTTTCGGAGGAGGGGTCAATCCCGCTTCTTCAGCGGGATTGGGGGTGGTGTACGCTCGCGAATCATAGGCTACACGTCCCCTCTGGGGAGGTAGGGGTGTGTCTGCTCGTGGCGCAAATTGTACGGGCAATCCCTTGCGGTTGCCCTTCTCGCGCTAGGCAAAATAACAACAGCCCGCTTATCACAGGCTGTTTTTGTTTGTTGTCTGGCGTAAGAATACGCCTGTTTCTAAGAGTCCTGCATATCACAAACCAAGAACGCAATGCAGAGTAACGCTTTTTTATTAATTGTGTTTATAAAGTAAAGGACTAAAATACTATGCCCACACGTGTTAATAGAAAGGATGAGGTTGAAAATCCTTACCTTTAAACTACTATGGATAACAACAGAACCGACCTCCGCTTCGCGGTACTCATAGATGCCGATAACGTGCCTTCAGGCAACGTAAAGGAAATGCTGGAGGAGATTGCAAAGTATGGCACGCCTACCTTCAAGCGTATTTATGCCGACTGGACTAAGCCTCACGTAATAGGTTGGAAGAATGTATTGTTAGAAAACGCCATCACACCTATACAGCAATATAGTTACACCTCCGGCAAAAACTCCACCGATTCTGCAATGATTATAGATGCCATGGACATCCTCTACACAGGTAGGGTAGACGGCTTCTGCATCATTTCCTCCGACTCCGACTTCACCCGCCTGGCATTGCGCCTTCGCGAAGCAGGCATGCGTGTCATTGGGATGGGGCAGAAGAAAACACCATCACCTTTCATCGCGGCTTGCGATAAGTTTATATACATAGAGATACTGCGCAACAAGAATACTGAAGAAGTAGTAAAAGAAGCAGGAGATAAAAAAGAAGAAACACCGGTCGGAGAAACCACCGAGGAAACAATAAGGAAGATAGACAAAAAGGCCGTCGACCTCATTTCCTCTTCCATCAATGATCTGGCAGACGAATCTGGATGGGCATTCCTCGGCGACGTCGGTAGTATGATCATCAAGAAGCAGCCCGACTTTGACGCGCGTAATTACGGTTTTAGAAAACTTACCCAGCTCATTCGTAGTGCAAACGCTTTCGAACTCGATGAGCGCCAAACGGAGAGGGGAAATATAAAGCACGTTTTCATTAGAATAAAGCCCAGGGAGAAAAAGGCACCTGCAACTAAAGGGAAAAAATAAGATTACCCTTAAATCTCACTATCTTGCATCCGCGACCAGGCACCCTATAGCTAAAATGCTCAGGCATGAATCTTACACCGGAAATAGTATTACAGAAAATAAGGGAAATTAGTGCTCGGCATCTTGTTCCTGACCCCTCCATCGGAGTGGACAGTCTTGCTTTAGTATTAGGCACTACTATTGATGAATTAAAACCCCATCTAGATACCCTGATAGCTTTTGGAGATATACACTTCATTCGCCACGACAAGGTTACACGTAATCTCGCGATTATGGCGGGTTCTGTTAAGTTGATTGTTTAAGGGAGATTTATTTTACACCCTGTCCCTGAGTTGTTCATTGAACATACCAACGCTCTGGCACATAGGGCTGTCATCATCTGCTTCACTGTATAGCAACGCAACGTCAAAAAGACTATACTGCTCCTTCCTGTCCGAAAGTATATCTGTCAAGGTTCTTCCTGTTCTGCTAAAATTACCAAATAGGTCTATAAGCGATTGATGTGCGTGGTATGGAAACACAAATGCGCCATTTATCACAAGGTCCATGCCTCTGTACAGCGGTTGCCCGGCAAGTTCATTAATGCTTTGCACCATTGCTTCTGCTTCTTCCTTACTATACGGTGCTGACTTCATTTGGTGAAGGTATGTTCAATTTTCAGTATTTTGCTGCAAATGATACGTATCACGCCAAGCACCGACCATGTCCTTATCGCCACATTGAATAGTGAGGTGCAGGAACTGCATCATCACATGCACCCTGAGATTTTTAAACCCTTCAGTAAAGAAGGTATCGAGGCCGCTATACAGTCATTTCTTTCAGATAGCAATTGGAAAGCATTTGTGGCATGGGATGGCGAAGTTCCCGTTGGTTACATAATGCTTGTGTTGCGTGAGACTGGCGACAATGCTTTCCATTACAATACCCGTTCCCTGTATATCGACCAGGTAGGTGTGTCTGAAAAGAACAGAAAACTAGGAATTGGTCAATTACTTATGAATCACGCCGAACAGTTCGCAAAAGAGAACAATATCACACGCTTAGAACTCGACCACTGGACCGCCAACATAATCGCAGCCAATTATTTCCGCAAACACGGATATGTATTAAGTAAAGAACGGCTTGTAAAACAGATAGCCTAAGGGGCTTAATTCACAACATCTCTCCATTTCCCCCTTTAGGGGGTAGGGCGCCTTCGCGTTCCGTTCTCTCTATTCGACCTTTAGGGGGCTAGGGGCGACTCCAGTCACGGTCGTACTTCACAAAAAACGCTATCCATACTGATCTCGCCATTCGCTGAAGAACCGGCTGCATAGCTATAAGGATAACAATGCCGGTAATAAGGCACTCAATGATACTATTATTATAAACCGATAGTCCTATCGTTAATCCCCACAATATAAATATCATAGCAAATATTGCAATAGACAAACCATAGCTCACATATCCCGTCCCGAAGTAAAAGCCCGGCTCCAGCTCAAATTTCTGTCCGCATACCGCGCAGTTTTCCGGCATACGCATGGTCGTCTTCAGCTTATAAGGATTCTTCTCAGTAAACAGATCCCCTTGCCTGCATCTCGGGCATTTATTGGTAAGCACACTTACTATCAGGCTTCGCTTCTCTGTATGGTTTTTAGCGCACATATGTTATTGATGTTGTTAAATGCTTTCGGCAGATTTTCTAAATTCCTCCGGTGTAAGCATTGTATACTTTTTAAAAAACTTCGTAAAGTGGGAGTTGTCAGTAAAGCTGAGTTGAAAAGCTATTTCTTGTATGCTCTGATCTGCATTTATCAGCAGGCGTTTTGCTTCCAGCAATATCCTGTCCCTGATCACTTCTCCTGCAGGCTTACCGAGCAAGTCGTTACAAAGTGCATTTAGATGATTAGGTGTGATATATAGCATCGCCGCATATTCCTTTGGTAGTCGTTTCTCCGCATAGTAAGTATCCACCAGTTTCCTGAAGTTGTGCAGGATAAGCATATTCTGCTTCATCGCTTTAGGTGGTAAAGAGGCTGGCGTAACTCTGCTCACAGCTATAAATAGCTGCACAAGCAATGCCCGTATCATATCCTGCGAGTAACCATCTATCTGGCTCCGTTCCTTTATTACGTGCTCAAATATTTTTTTCGCCTCGTCAAGAACAGTTCCTTTTAGTTTAAAGACACTCTCTTTCGCTATACCCCTGAAGAAAGAAAATTGCTCCAGGTACTGTCCTTTGGCAACCAGCGCGCTGAATATCTCTCCGGAAAAGTTGATGATGTAACCATCTACATCATCTTTAAAGTTCCAGCTATGTACTTGCCCGGGAGCCATAAAGTATATCTGCCCTATTTGTACAGGGAATTGTTCAAAGTCTATAGTATGGAAACCTTTCCCTTCTGTAAATAATACAATATGGTAAAAGGAGTGCCGGTGCGCTCTATGTAGATTGGGATGTACTTTTAAATACGCTGCAAAAGGTTCTGCTATTATAGTGCCATTTCTGTTATCACTACTACTCAGAGAGCAGATATCATATACAGGAATGGTACTTTTTACCTTTTTCATTGCTACACAAAGGTACAAAGGGTAATAATAGGCTAATGGTATAATTGGTGCCTTTAATGGTATTTTTCGTAGATTTTCCCTTTTGGCTTTTGTAAGAGCCAGTATGTCCTGGCACAATAATGGCTGCAACAAGTGCAGCCATCAATATGATTAAGAAGGTATTGCTAGTTCTTTTAGCAACTCGCGCCTTCTGTCTTTAAGAATAGAAATATTTTGACGGATAGATGTCTGGAATGGAAATTTTGTCAATACTGTAGCGGCCTCGCTAAGGAGCGCATCCAGCTCTTTGATCTTTTCCTCTACCGTTTTGTCAATAGTAAGCATGGCTTAGTTGTTGTTGGTTTCCTTTACTTTAGTGTAAGAATAGGTCACCTTGTTATTTCTCTTTTCGAAACTTACTTCCACCAGGTCACCTTTTAAGGGACTATTCTTTTCCAGAACTCTCGCTAGCTTATGTAAGGATTGCCTGATTAATAGTGAAAAATATCTCATTTAGTAAAAGTCCACGTTTTTTTGCCTTAATAAGAATATTTGCCATTCGTTAACGACCGATTAACAAACGGATTAACAAATCATATCTCATTGAAAATCAGTCATTAACGTTTTCTTGACTTTTGAAAATCATAAAGGGCATGGGGCACATTTACTCAAACAGATCGATCTGTAATTCCTCCCGCTCTCCAGAATCCCCGGGTTAGGGCAGAATTAATAATGCGGTAATCCTGCTCACCTACCTTCGCCATCTTCACAACAACAGACATCGGGCATAATTTTTTTATTGTCTCAGCACACAAATCAAAACTCATGATACAGTCCCCATATCAATTCCAATATAACACAGGCCGCAACCTCGTTACCTTTATGGTAAGCAAAGCTGATGAAAGATCAAATGCGTATCACATTTATATTGAAGAAGATGAAAGCATAAGCGAATTCTTCGCAGTCCCTCATCAAAGAGGTGAAAGCCGCTCGCTAACAATATATCGTGCGATCACAGATCTTCCCATTTGGCTGCATGCGGGGAATGTATTGGCTTTATTGATGCTGGAAATAGACAGGGTGATGCCTTAAGAATTACGCCTTTAAATAATACTAGTCGCACAAGCAGATTAAGGGCGACCAAACACAAGGGCTACCTAAACTGGTAGCCCTTGGATATTTATCTTCTTTACATCAAGCCCTGGACCTATCCATCGTATGCTTTTTGAATATCTGCCAGGATGATCTTTTTCATTTTCATCATTTCCGCCATAGCCCTTGATGCTTTTTCCCGGTCTTTATCTCCTATCATTTCCATCAGCTGCCGGGGGCATATTTGCCAGGACAAACCAAACTTATCCTTCAACCAACCGCATTGGCTTTCTTGTCCGCCACCGGCAATAAGCGCGTCCCAGTAGCGGTCCACTTCTTCCTGGTTTTCACATGTAACAAAAAAAGAAACAGATTCATTGAACTTGAATGCAGGTCCTGCATTAAGAGCGATGAACTCAAGCCCGTTCAATTCAAAAGTGCAGGTCATTACTTTGCCACTCAGTCCGGCAGGGGCACTGTCCGGGTAGCGGTCCACAGATATTACTTTGGTGTTGGGGAAGATGTTTGTGTAGTGCTGCATAGCTTCTTCAGCCTGAGTATCATACCAGAGAAATGGTCTTATCTTTTGCATAATGTCGTTTTATGAATAGTGATTGAATACTGCAAACATAGTCTGTACCTGCAATAGACAAACGGTGTATTCGCGACAGAAAAAGGGCATTTAAGCGTCCTTCACGAAAAAATCGGATCAAATAGATATGTCTGGATGTAGCTACATCCAATCGCATAGGCAATGCAGGCAAAGCTTTGCGCCGTATACTACGTCCGATATTGCAGGAATGTGTTTTTTACCGTTTATTTGGCATACCTTTATATGGTCTTACCACATCATTTCTTTCGAATAATTGTCGGCCAGTTTTTGTTCCTCATGAGTTGTATTGAAAGACCGTTTACGTCCGTCTTTGATATACATTCAGGAGCCGGGAGTAGATGATCACTCTAAAAAAGCAACATGGCAACACTTCAACAAGTACACATCATCCTCCAGCAGCTTCACAAGCAGTCAGAAGGAACCAGGGTAGCGATCAACACCATAACGGAGTTATTGCAGAAAACACCTGAATCGGTACAAACACAAGTACAATTATTAAACGATCTCGGCTTTGCAATTATGAGCAAGGACGGACATTTTGTATCCCTCACGGAAACAGGCTTATTGGCCAATGTGGAACTACACCACCTGCGTTAGCAACACACATTAATTGCATCCCCGGCAATTTTCTTATTTATCACACTACATACTGCTCAAACAATCTTTTCAATGCCTCCTGCGGATCCGTGCATAGAGCGGGGTGGACCTTGGATGTTTGTATCACCGTGCTGCGGGTAGCTGTCAGCCAGCGGAAACGGGATGCCATATCCAGTTTTGCTATAGGGCCGCCTTCTGCCCGCCCTTCTGCTATCTGTTGAAAGGCATTGAGATATTCCTGCAATTGTAGAATGTCCATCTCGGGATAGAACGATATGAGTTTTTGTGCTTCCAGCGCATAAATGCAGTGCAGGAAGTTCAGCTTACGGCAATAAACGATCACTCCCACATTGAGAAACTCCTCGCGTTCTACGCGGGGCACTACCCGGATAACGGCGTACTCAAATAAGTGCTGCTCTTGCATCTAGTGCCTGTTTTACAAATATGGATGATGATCCTACACGTGTTCTAAGGAACTGCGTGTACACGTTTCTTATATCTTCTTCACTTGCACCGGGCTGACTGGCAGTAAGCCATTCAGCAGGGATAGCTGCTGTTATCTCTTTTATCTTTTCCGGACTGAGGATAGATACAAACTCTCTGTCGGCTGCTTCTATTTCAGATGCGAAGGGTAATAGCACATGATCCTTCACCTGCACGAAAGGCTTCAGCGCCTGTTCTTCCCAATTAGTCCATGAGTGGTGGAAATATAACGCCGCACCATGATCTATCAACCAAAGTTCATTGCGCCACATCAGCATATTGGTATTGCGGGCGGTGCGGTCAACGTTGGTGAGCAGGCAATCCAGCCACAATATCTGCGAAGCCAGCTTTGCATCCGGTTTGGAAACTGCGGGGTCGTAAGTGATGGCGCCCTGCAGGTAGTGCAGCGCCAGGTTCAGCCCCGTGCTGGCTTTCAACAGGTCTTGTATTTCTTCATCTGGCTCGGTGCGGCCAAAGGCCTCATCCAGATTGGCGAAAACAAGTTCGGGCATTCTCAGCCCCAACGCTCTTGCTACTTCGCCGCCTATCAGTTCCGCTATCAGGGCTTTAAGACCTTGCCCCGCACCGCGGAACTTCAGCACATAGGTAAACCCATCATCTGCCTCAGCAATGGCGGGTAGCGAACCACCCTCGCGCAGGGGGGTGATGTAACGGGTAACATTTACTGTTCTCAGCAGCGACATAGGCTGTAAAGATAAGCGAAACCCGATGGAAAGTTGGGAGGTGGGATAAGAGCTGTAAAATAGCTAAGCGGCAAGTAGGTACTTGCCGCTTAGTAGTCTTTTTAATGTTCCGGCTTTTTCTAGCCTTCACGCTCCAGTTGGCGGTGTGCCTCTTCATCAAGGTCGCGCTCTTCTTCTATAAATTCGTCCTTGCGTGGATTAGCCGCAGGTTGTGGAGTAGTTTGCTCCTGTTGTTGCTGTTCCTTGTTTTCTTGAGTGCCGGGATGGCCTTGCTGTTGCTCTTTGTTCTGTTCCATAGTAGCTATATTTTATAGAAACGAAGGATAAAAAATGATGCCAAGATTGAACTGTTGTCATACAACTACTTTCCTCCCGCAATGAGGAAGTTAGCCGGGATGTTGTTCTTCTTCAGGTAAGCTATGAGTGCATCGGGCTTGAGGGCCTTTACTTTAGTGTCCTCACCATCTGTCAGGAGGATGGCCACTGCTTTGCCGTCGGTATACACCACCGAACCCGCATAGCCCGCCCTGTTGCCTTCACCTTTCAGCTCAAAATAGTTCTTGTCGCTTGAAAAATTGTGCGCGCCGAAGCTGATGTCTTTTGTATTGTATATCTCTTCATCGCCCGCGAAGCCGGTGAACGAGAATGTCTTGGTAGAAAATCCTGTTGTGTCTTTAGATAGCGGAATATTGCTGAAGCCCATGTCGGCCGACTTGATATAAGTATCGGGGAGAAATGCCTTGTGTATTTTTATCACTGCTACATCCAGCTTTTCATCTTTTGCCACAGGTATGGCATTGATCACTGAGAACTCGGGGCTGTTATTTTTCTTTGCGTCCCACCTGTTGTTCTTTACAGACACTATTATGGCAGGTTCTGTATTTCCGGGGTGGGCTACATGTGCCGCTGTGAGGATGAATACGAAATCGCCTTCCACACCTATCACCGTGCCTGTACCCTGTGCGCCGAGATTGCCTCCTTTCACTTTCACAATATTGTCCCTGCTATAGGAAACGAATTCCTGCGCATAAGAAGCGATACTCAGGCAGATGCACGACAAACAAATGATTGCTTTTTTCATGGGTATTGATTAATAACAGGCAATATAATGAATTTGCCAATAATGACCGAAATGGGTTGCTATCCACATATCCACTGCAGCCAACTGCTGTGTAACTGCAGAAACATGCAGCGTAACTGCAGGATACTGCAAGGAAACTGCAACCAACTGCAGTGTAACTGCAATGAAATGCAGCATAGAAATGAGTTTTTTCTGCCAGAAGGCTTATCTGTAGCGGCTTTGCCTTTAGCAACGCCGAGAGGCTAAGGGAGCATCGCAAAAAATGATAAATAAGAGCTTATCGTCTTCCGGTCTTAAGGGTTAAACGAGCTGTAAAAGTACGATAAAGAGATACATAGCACGACGCGTGTGGATATGTTTTGGTAACCGTATCTTTACTCTATGCGGAAAATCCCTATCCTTCTTATCTACTCGCGTTTGGTCATTAGTATCGTGTTGGTGGTATTAGCTATTGGATATCCGGCGACACCACCGGCTGTATATATCTGCCTCATTACTTACGGTTTGCTATCCGATGTATTTGATGGCATTATTGCCCGCCAGCTGAATGTCTCCACCCAAAAGATGCGCCGCATGGACTCGGCAGTTGACCAGGTATTCTGGCTGGGTGTGCTGGCCTGTACTTACATATTACATCCCGGCTTTTACAAAGAGTATTTCACTGAGATCATCATCCTGCTCGGCTTTGAAGCACTCACTTATGTGGTGAGCTATATGCGTTTCCGTAAAGAAGTAGCCACACATGCTATACTCTCCAAACTATGGGTGCTTACCATCTTTGCCCTGCTGATAGAGGTAGTTGCGACCGGAACATCATCCACCTTATTCTTCATCTGCTTTTATACAGGCATCATCACCCGCCTGGAGATACTATTGATACTCTTCATTCTGCGGGAATGGACCAATGATGTGCCTTCCCTGTATCATGCAGTCCAGATACGGAAGGGTAGGGAAATAAAGCGAAATAAGTTGTTTAACGGCTAGGCATAATATTGGCTGAAATACGGCGATTAGCGGATGATACAGCACCAATTTTAATAATAGTACCTTTGCAGCCAATATGAGTTATTCAATAGATACAATACTGGGCAATCTGAAGATAGAGGCACTGAACGAGATGCAACAAGCCTCTATAGCTGCCAATAAGGCCCATAAGGACGTGATACTGCTTTCAGCTACCGGCTCGGGCAAGACACTGGCCTTCCTGCTACCTATACTGGAGCGCATGGACTTTGCAAAGACCAATACTACCCAAAGCCTGATAGTAGTGCCAACGCGTGAACTCGCCCTTCAGATAGAGCAAGTATTCCGCAGTATGGGCACCGGCCTGAAGATAACGGCCTGCTATGGCGGCCACAAACGGGAAATAGAAGAAAACAGCCTGACACACCCTCCTGCGGTGATAGTTGGTACACCGGGCAGGCTGGGCGACCACATACGCCGTGGCAGTCTGACCCTGGATACGATACATACGCTGGTGCTGGATGAATTTGACAAGTCGCTGGAGCTGGGCTTCCAGGATGAAGTTGCTTTCATTATCGGCAGTTTACCCAACCTAACCAAGAAGTTGCTGACCTCGGCAACTGAGGGTTTTGAAATGCCCGACTTCCTGAATCTTGAAGACCCTGAAAGAGTGAGCTTCCTGACAGATGACGTGGAGACCGAGTCGCTGACGTTGCAATACCTCATCAGTGATGATAAAGACAAGGCAGATACCCTTTTCAGGCTGATATGTGCGAAAGGTGATAAGCTGACTATCGTGTTCTGCAATCACCGCGACGCGGTAGAGCGTACGAGCAACATCCTGCACGAGAAAGGCATCATCAATGAATTCTATCATGGTGCGATGGAGCAACGCGAACGTGAAGCTGCACTCGGCAAGTTCCGTAACGGAACAGTGAATGTACTGGTCACTACCGATCTTGCATCGCGTGGACTGGATATACCATACATCCGTTTCATCATTCATTACCACCTGCCGCATACCGAAGATGTGTTCACGCACCGCAACGGCCGTACCGCGCGTATGGAAGCCAGCGGTACCTCTATCATCATACTGTCGCCGGAAGAAACACTACCTGAGTACATTGATAAAAACAAAATCGAAAAGATAACGCTTCCCGATACCGTAGAGCTACCTGCCAAGCCGGACTGGGTTACCCTCTATGTAGATGCGGGTAAGAAAGACAAGGTGAACAAGGTAGACATCGTTGGTTTCCTTGCACAGAAAGGTGAACTGAAAAAAGAGGACATCGGTCTGATAGAAGTGAAGGACTACTTTGCTTTTGTAGCTGTGCGCAGAGGTAAGGCTGCTCATGCTCTGCACATGATAAAGAACGAAAGGCTGAAAAACAAGAATGTGCTGATAGAAGTAGCGAAATAGTTGCTTAGGTTTATAGTCATTAATATTTTATCCCTTCCTGTTTACTGGAGGGGATTATTTTTTGTTCGCTCCAGTCCGCGGGCGAGGGCATCCCGCGTCAGTTTACCCAGAGCGTCGTTGGGTAACAAGTCTGTTTTTTCTGCCCCCAATTCATAATTCTTTATTGCTTCAGAAATATTACCCAGGTCTTCATATGCCTTGCCAATGTTCAGGTAGAGGGACGGGTAAAATGCATGGATACTATCATCACCCACTTTGTCAGCATGGAGGAGGGCTTGCAGATTCCAATGCAGTACCTCTTCGGTAGTAGTTTGTATGCGCGCCATGTAGTGTGCTACAATAGCTGCTTCGTACTCAGTGGATTTTTGTTCCCAGGCTTGGGTGTACAAAGCGCAAGCAGCAACTATATTTCCGCTCATTTCTTCTTGTATGCCTTTCGCGCAAAGTTGTACTACCGGATTTTCCGGATCGATCGCCATAATCGTATTACTTGAAAAAATTCTTAAAGCCTTTATAAGGATACCTGCGGTGCTTAGGTAGGTTATTGACCGTAATAGCTACAACGAACAATATCAATACCCCCGACATCACCGGCGACAACACATACATATACCCCAGCGCCTTTATTTTCTCCGAACCGATATTGGCGATGAGTGCTGTTGCACCCCCCGGCGGGTGCAGCGACTTGGTCATCTGCATGAACACAATCGAAAGCGACACAGCTAAAGCCGAAGACAACCAAAGCATATCAGGTATCAGTTTGTGTATTGTAACACCAACCAAAGCGCTGATAAGGTGACCGAGTATAAGATTTTTAGGTTGCGCCAACGGACTGTTAGTTGCGCCAAACACCAGCACTGCCGATGCCCCGAAAGAACCGATAAGGAATATATTGTCCAGCTCGCTGAACATACCGCCCTGCAGCAGCCCTATTATGCCAATACCCAGGAAAGCCCCGATAAATGTCCAGAGGTGGTCGGCTGGCTCTATGATGGTCTGCCTGTAAACCACATAGCGGGTGATGCGGTAACCGCGTTTTATTTTATGCTTCAAGTGGGTGTTATTTTGCTTTTAGAGACTTGTAAAATTCAGTTCGGCGTATAAGTGCAATGATTGACAGCTTATCCACCGCTGTGTCTTTATCTACAAAGTACTTATGCCAAAAATGCGGAATGCCCAGTTCAGAACGGTCTTTAGTGAATACCAACTTGTAGGGTAGTCCTTTTACATCAAATGAAACGCTCCAGGTAATGTTATCCGCAGTCGTCACCGACATATTATTCAAGCCTTCATCAAGTGCCATGACGAAATCTTTATCTGCAAGCTCTTGAAGGGAGTTTGTTGCAGTTTCGAAAAAACTTTCGCTGGCCGAATAAATAAGCGTAGTAATTATCTCCCTGATGGCTTCAGGGTTTTTCTTGAGTTGTTGCAGGGCCATCACCTTGCTGCTCAGCAGGTATGCTTGCCGTTGATTGATATTTGTGGCGCTTCCTTCAAATCCCCAATAGGGATAAACAGTATCGGCTTTATATAGCCAGTTCAACACTTCTTTATAATTGGAGTCCAGTGCGTAGATATTGGCCAGGCTCACTGCTGACTTGTATTTGTAGTTGGCATGTGGCTCCATTATAGAACCTGTCTCATCATTATCCTTTACATCCGATGCGAGCACTTTCAGGTACCACATTTTTGCCTCACGGGTGTCATTCAATTGGAAATAGATAGTGGGGATATTATAGAGTGCGTTGCCAAATACTGATGTTCCGCGTGCAAGATTGTTATCCGTAATTTGTTTAAAGAAGATGATAGCGCTATCGAATTTCTTCTTGTTGTACTGTTCTATTCCCTTCTCAAATATTTTAACCGCAGCAATACTATCTGCTTTACTGACCTGTGCTGATAATGCAAAGGGCATGAATGATAGCAAGGCGACAACAATAGCAAGCAATAATAACTTCATTACTGCAAAATAGGAAAAGAACAGAATAAGTGGTGCTAATAGCAGAGTTTTCGCCTATTGTCATACTTCTGTTATTCTAATCCTTTTAACATTTCAGGCTTTTAGTTTGGCACGGCGTTCGCATTATGAGGGATGTAAGCGAATGAATGAATTCGGAATTGTGAATCTAAAAATCAGGAATTATGAAAAGGATATTAGGAGTAGTAGCAATGGCCGCAGTAATGATGACGGCGACCGTAACAGAAACGAAAGCACAAAACTATACTACGCAAACCACCCAACGCAAGGTTTGGAGCCAGCGTGCAACAGGTGCAGTAGTAGGTGCGGGTAGTGGTGCCTTGATCGGTGCCCTTGTAAACAGGAACAATCGTGCCGGTGGCGCAGCGATAGGTACAGTAGTAGGCGCCGGACTTGGTTACCTGATAGGGCAGCGTGAGGATAGGATGAATCCGCAACCTAATACGGTGTATAAGACCAAGACATATGACCAATACGGCCGTGTAGTGGACAAGAGTAAAGAGTATAGCTACGATCGCAACCGTACAGGGTATGCAAACAGGAATAATAACCGTTATAACCGTAATGCAGGTTATACGTACAGATAAGATTGAAGATGCTTTTTTGTGTAAGTGTGTGTTGTGAGATGCCGGCGTTCTGCCGGCATCTCTTTTTTGTGGGATAAAATGAAAAGCCCCTCGCAGGGAGGGGCCTTCATAATGGATAAAACAGTGTAAGCTATTTTTTACAAAATAGTTGCCGGTGATAAAGCATTAGATATGGCTAGGGATTCCTTATGACTGCCCGCGTCCTGTACCAGTTCGTTTACCACTATGCTGACTGTTCTGCCCTGTACGTTTATGGGAAGACGATGCTTTATATTAAAAGGTTGGAAGGAAATGCGAAATGAATAATGCCTATTAATTGACAGTTATTACTAACTACCACTTATCTCCATAAACAGTTTTTTCAGCTGCTCTGTATGCCGCTGCGTATGATACACCAGGAAGTATATCCATTCCAGTCTTGTCATAGGCGGGGTTTGTGGTAATACAAAATCAGTACAGGTGAGGCTAAGGTCCAAATCACGGATAGCCATCTTCGTGTCTGCGATCTTAGCTGAGAGCAATGCGATTAGGTCTTGCTTCCCGTATATTTTTTCTTCCGGGACTACAAACTCCGGCGATTGCATTTTTTCCTCAAAGTTCAGAAAGGTGCTTTTCAGGTTGGGCACGAATGCCGCAGGGTCTCGTTCGGTGTCTGTAGTTGTTCCCCGCAGCAAGTCACCCAGCCCGTGGGACTTGTTCATATGTTCGCCCACTTGTCCTGCGCTCCAGCCGCCGTCGGAGCGTTTGGTATTAAAGTCTTCAGGAGAAAAGGTGTTCAGTGCCGCAATAAAGTGGTCGGTTGTTGCGGTGAAGTCTGCGAATATCTTGTCGTTCATAAGTAAGCGCTTTATTATGCAAACCTAAAATCATTCCACTATTCCGGCGGGGGAGTATTGCACAGTATGAGGGGGGGCTTTGCGACAAAATATGCTAACTTTAAAGCCATATGAGAAGTGTCCTATTTCTTACTTTGTCATTGCTGCTTTGTTCCTTCGATGGGTACAGGAAATGTGAGACCTGTGTCAAATCTGATCTCAAAGGCAAGGTGAAGTTCCTGAATGAAAGAATTGTCACAGGCGATAAGGATGCAGTAGGGGGTAAGTATGAATTTGAACAGAAGGTATATCATTACGACAAAAAGGGTCGGTTGACGTGGCGCTCCGACAGCACCTATGTATACGATAAGATAACAAAACGCGGAGTGAGCAATGTGTATGTAGAGTTATATACGTACAAAAAAGGCCGCCTGCAAAAGATAACGTCAGGCCCCGACCGTAGCCCTGTTATTCAGAAATTCACTTACGATGGACTCGGCAGGAAGGTGATGGTGGAGCAATACACCCTTGTGCCTGAGACGAAAACCATCCGTACTGATAGAATGCTCAGTATTGTTTATATAGATGGAACAGCACACATGATTAGGAAGGCGCTGGTGTCCGGAGAGGTGAAGATAATCAGCAAGGAAAAGGAGGAGTATGATAATTCAGGCCGAAAGATAAGGTCATTGAAATATGATGAGCGAGGTGAAAAATACCTGACTACAAACGAATACACTTACGACACTGAAGGCAATGTGAATGAAGAGATGATGTACAATACATTCAACGGGAATGTCCAAAGCACTACAAAGTACATTTATGATCTGCAGGGAAGATTGGACAAGGTCATCCAGACAATGACAAGTGGGGCAGTCAATACCACTACCTATACTTACTCAGATCTTGACAAGCAGGACAATTATCTTAAGGTCATTATTGCTACAGATAACCAGCCACCGGGTTATTACGCGTCGCTTCATAAGCTACTATTAAATACAATAGCCCCGACTTTCGTAGGAGCTATTATATTCTCGGAATCGTTAACCACTAAAGGTTGCCGGTTCTTGAGTCTTTGTCTTCCTGGCGGCCTTGCTGACCTTGTTGGCTTTGAGGCTGTTGAGAAGTGCGAGTTGTGTCAGTAGTTGACTCATCAGGATTTCTTTGTTCACGAGGTGTGCCTTCTTCGCGGGCAGTAGTTTCTTCCAGCTCAGGATTTTGTTGTCCCTGGCGGTTTGGTTGTTGTTGTTGACCTTGTTGTGTGCCGGTGTTTTGTTGCTGGCCTTGTTGTGTTCCGCGGTTTTGTTCTTGACCTTGGTTTTGCTGATTTTGATCTTTACGTTCCATAAGATAAATTGTTTTAGTACACAATGGGGTTAAAAATTGATGCCAAGGTGTACACGGAATTGTCAAATTTTCAAAACCTTTTTTCATTTCTTCTTTGACACTATGTAAACATGTGAATAACAGTTTGTTTGTACTGTCGAGTTTTTCATGGATTTACTAGTATTTAGTACTTGGTAATCTATTAGATTGTCCCAGACTGAACCTTGATTGTGGAGATGAGATTTTTTGATACAGAGTTGGGTAATGTTGTGGTTGTGAATTACGACTCAATATTTTGATTGGTAAGGTAGAGCTATGGAAATGGCGACATGAGTCAGTATAGATGTGGTCTGGCATGATTTAAGTATAGTCATCAATTAAAAATACGCAATCATGGCAACCAAAAAAGCAATTAAGAAATCTGCGGCTAAGAAAGCGGCACCCGCAAAAAAAGCAGCTCCTTCAAAAAAGGCTGCACCTAAAAAAGCTGCTGCGAAGAAATCACAACCGGCAGACGATGATAGTATGCTGGAAGATCTGTTCAAAGACGGACTAAAGGACATTTACTGGGCGGAAAAAGCCCTGACCAAGGCTCTGCCTAAGATGCAGAAGGCTGCAACGTCGGAAGAACTGAAGAATGCTATGGCCGATCACCTTGCTGTTACCCAGGAACAAGTTGCCCGCCTGGAAGAAGTATTCAGCCTGATGGGCGAAAAAGCCCAGGCTAAGAAATGTGATGCAATGGCGGGCCTCATTGAGGAAGGTAATAGTATTATCGAAGAAACGAAGAAGGGCTCATTTACCCGTGATGTAGGTATCATCCTGGCTGCGCAAAAGGTGGAGCACTACGAAATAGCTACTTATGGCGGCCTTGCGCAACTGGCGCGTACCCTTGGCCATGATGATGTAGCGGAAATACTGGCTACTACACTTGCTGAAGAGAAAGAAGCGGATGAACTGCTCACACAGATTGCTGAAGCTAAGATCAACGAACGTGCTTCTGAAGAAGACGAAGAAGAAGGCGAGGACGACTAGCCTCAAAACTGAATATTGAAATAAAAACAGCCATACTTTTGTGTGGCTGTTTTTCAAACGTATAAATCGGACAAATTATGAGCCACGCATTTGTAAGAGAAGGAGACGAACAATGGTTGCACGACATTGATCCCACGCTCAATGCCCTTATAAACTACCTCACTAAAGAGAATAATGGTATAAGGGTATATGAGAAGTCCGTCCGTACTGCAGCTAATACGCAGAAGCAGGTACACGAGATGAGCAACGGTCTTTCCTATACTGTTGGGTCTGACGGCAAGTGGGAGGTTACAGATTAAGTAAGCAATCCTTATATTTACAGCATGTATAAGCGCCTGGTACTACTTACTGTTGTTCTGCTGCTCTGCACTGGTGTAAAGGCGCAGCGGAATTTCATATTCAATACAGATATCACAGGATTTAAGTACGAAGGTTTTTCCGGCAACACGTATGTGTATACCGCCAACAGGTTGCCGAAGGAAGACGCGAAAAGGATATTTACAGGGATTACCATCATCCCCACACCCAACCTTACCTGGGAACAGGCGCAGGAGAGGTTGCAACAAATGATAAAGATGCCTGTACAGGGTAATATCACTTATAGCAACTTTAAAAAGGAAGACATCAGTTTTAATGATTACAAAGCAGCAACCCTCCAGTTCACAATGACTGAGGGTGGAAAGCCCATGCAGGGGTATATGGCACTGCTCTTTGGTAACAATACCTCCGTAATGTTCCTTGGCATGGATACCGAGAACAAAGGCCGCTACCTGGAGAAGTTTAAAGCCAGCCTGAAGACCATGAAGCTAAAATAACACAAATCTTATCCTGTATAAGTTCTATATGTTATGTTTCCCTGGCTATAATTTCAAATCCCTTGTAACTTTTCCCCCAATCTCCCCGATATACTGTAAAAGCCCTCATGATTTGGGGGCGATTTATATTATTTTTGCGCCCGACGCGTTATATCATATAACTTCACACTACACATAAGTCATATAATCATTACAAATAATCTGAATGAAACACTTATCAGCTATACTCAGCCCGCTGGCAGTTGCAGGGGCTATTTTCTTCCTGGCAGCTTGCACCGGTGATAAAAAGGATAACAAACCCGCTGTTCAGCGTACGGAAGCCGCCGGCACCAGCACAGGCCGCATAGCTTTTGTAAATATAGATTCCCTCGAGGCCAACTATATCTACCTGAAACAGAAAAAGGAAGAATTCACCAAACGCCAGGTGAACGTAGAAGCTGAACTGGAGCGCTCTATACGGCAGTTACAAAATGATGCAGCTGAATTCAGTAAGAAGGCGCAGGCAGGAACCCTAACTCAATCTGAGGGAGAAGCAGGCCAGAAAAGGCTCTTGCAAATGCAGGAATCTCTGGAGAAACGCAAAGCTTCATTGGCCGAGCAACTGATGAAAGAGCAGGAAGTATTCAACAAAGATCTTCATGACCGGCTCGATGCCTTCTTGAAAGAGTATAATGCCGATGGTAAATACGACTATATCCTTTCTTACGGGGAAGGTGGTAATATCCTCTACAAGAACGACGCTTTGGACATCACCAAAGACGTAATTGACGGTATGAATAACCTCCCGAATACATCTGCGGATACTACTAAGAAAAAATAGTAGTATTTTTCTGCAAATCATTCGCAATTGGACAACAAACCGCAATTCCACCGCTCGCTGAGTTTGCTCGATGGGACACTATTAGTAATAGGTTCCATGATAGGCTCAGGTATCTTCATTGTTAGTGCCGATATCTCACAATGGGTAGGCAGCGCAGGCTGGCTGATTGTTGTTTGGCTGGTAACAGGCCTGCTCACACTCACGGCAGCTTTGAGCTACGGAGAGCTGAGCGCTATGTATCCTAAAGCTGGCGGGCAATACGTCTATCTGCGTGAAGCATTTGGTAAAATGTTCGGCTTCCTTTACGGATGGGCATTTTTCGCGGTGATACAAACGGGTACCATAGCTGCGGTAGGTGTGGCATTCGGAAAGTTCCTGGGATATCTCGCTCCGTCATTCGGCGAAAAAAATATTCTCATCGGCCTTTTCCCATACGGGGAATCCTCTGAATTTAAGATACATGCAGCGCAACTCGTAGGTATTGCCATAATTGTGATACTTACATTTATCAATACCCGTGGTGTAAAGAGCGGGAAGTGGATTCAGTTCCTGTTCACCTTTGCCAAGATAGCAGCAATGGCTGCCCTTGTAGGGTTTGGCTTCTTTGCATTTAGCGATTCAACTGTATGGCAGGGCAATTGGGATAGCGCATGGATGGCCAGGCACATAACTGTGACGGGAGATTTTTCTATTGAATCTATTACAAGTGTTGCACCCGGCGCACTGGTGTCGGCAGTGGTGGTAGCAATGGTTGGTTCTATTTTCTCCAGCGATGCTTGGAATAATGTCACGTTCATAGCGGGAGAGATTAAAAAACCGGAGCGTAATATTGGCCTCAGCCTGTTTATTGGTACACTCGTCGTTACATTACTTTATGTATCTATGAACCTGATGTACCTGAATGTACTCAGCATTCACGAGATAGCTGCTGCTGAAGATCAGCGTGTGGCATTAGCTGCTGCGATCAAGATATTCGGGAGTTTCGGTACTACGGTTATCGCATGGATGATCATGATCTCTACATTTGGTTGTAACAATGGTTTGATACTTTCCGGCGCTCGTGTATATTATACCATGGCGAAGGACGGACTATTCTTGCCGAAGGCAGGGACATTGAATGAGAAAGGTGTTCCTGCATACGCTTTGTGGATGCAATGTATCTGGGCTTGCGTACTATGCCTGAGTGGCCGCTACGGCGACCTGCTTGATTTCATAGTGTTTACAGCGTTGCTGTTTTACATACTTACGATTGCCGGTATCTTTAAGTTGCGCAAAACACAACCTGATCTTCCTCGTCCTTATAAGGCATTCGGCTATCCTGTTATTCCGGCTTTGTATATTCTCATGGCCTCTTTCATCTGTATCGTACTGCTCTATGCAAAGCCTCTGTACACGTGGCCGGGACTCGTTATAGTGTTGATAGGTATTCCTATATATTACTCATTGCAAAAGAAGGCTGCGAAGACGACCAATGACTAAAGAGCAAATAGAAAAGGTGTTTGAAGGAATAAAGCAACTGAAGGTTTTGGTTGTAGGCGATGTAATGCTCGATAATTACTGGTGGGGGCACATAGACCGCATGTCCCCCGAAGCGCCCGTGCCGGTAGTAGCGTTGGACAGAAAAGACAGCCGACTGGGTGGCGCGGCTAACGTGGCGCTCAATTGCGTCCGCCTCGGCGCTAAAGTAACTTTAGCTAGTGTCATCGGCAGCGATGTGGAAGGGGAGAACTTACTCACCTTTGCAAGACATGAGGGTATCGATACCAGCCTTGTGCTGAAAAGCGTAACGCGCCCAACCACCACCAAAAGCCGCATTATGAATGTAGATGCGCAAATGCTGCGCATAGATGCGGAGACAACACAAGACCTTTCGGCGATAGACGAACATCCTTTCATAGACAGGGTGCTTCGCCACATACAAATAGACAAGCCCGATGTAGTGATACTGGAAGACTACAACAAGGGTGTGCTGAAAGAGAACGTGATACAACGCATCATTGCGCACTGCAAAGAATTGGGTTGCATCACTGCAGTTGACCCTAAGTTGAAAAACTTCCTGGCCTATAAAGGTGTCACAATCTTCAAGCCCAACCTGAAAGAGGTTCGCGAAGGCCTGCAATTACCTGTAGAAAATGTAAGCCTCGCAGAGCTGAAAGAGGTACACGGAAAACTAAAATCAGAGCTGCAACACGATATCTCATTCATCACGCTCTCCGATAAAGGGGTGTATTACAATAACGGTGAAGCAAAACTAATCGGTCCACATAAGCGCAACATATCCGATGTCTCCGGCGCAGGAGATACCGTCATCGCAGTAGCCTCACTTGTCTATGCCGCAACCAAAGATGCCTCGCTAATGGCAGAATTATCCAACATCGCCGGTGGGCTTGTTTGCGAGCAGGTGGGCGTAGTGCCCGTGGATGTGAAGCAGTTGATGGAGGAGAGTGGGGTGCTATTAGGCTAGCTGCTTTATCTTTTCAATTGCCTCCGTGATTGCTTGTTCAAGTCTATTCTTACCGTAAAAACTTGGGGCCTCGTTTCTCAATTTCATATCCGACTCATAGAAGTCAAGGTCATAAGCAAGCTCGCCGAGTATGTCATGTAACGGATCTTCAATACTACTATCCCAAATCTCATTCTGAAATTCCTTTATTAATATTCCCTGCCTAACAGGATCTTGTTCAAGCAGGATGTTATTGAGTAGTGCCAGTGCGTCTTGCTTATTGGGCATAAAATGTTTATTGATTAAAATGGAAAGCATTCCCGCCGTTGTTGGTCGCCTGACCAACAACTACTCGCGCATAGCAGTTAACATATTCCCCCTTTAGGGGGTTAGGCGGTACTACCCATTATACCATTCCTCCATTATGTTCTTCTCCCAAAGCTTTTTCGCAAAGTCCCTGAACACTTTTGGACCATTGAGGAATGCCTGGTCCATCTTGTACTCCCCGCCAAAAGATTCTGTTGCTGATATTTTCACTTTGTTATCTCCGCGTACTGCATACTTCTGGTCACCCTCATACATAATGATCTTCATGTCACAAGGGCTCACATCGCCATGGCAGGCGGTCTTATACATGATCCAGACTTCCGCTGTGCCGTCCTTGTCCAGGTCTGTTACCTGGAACGAGTTTCGGATAAATGCTGCCTGTATATCCAGCGGACAATCTTTTACAAAATCATACACCCGCCACATTTCGTTGGCACTGGTACCATCCATTATATATCGGTGTGCATATAGTTCTGCGTCGTGACCATCTCCGTTCTCGGAGTTCTTGGTAGGGAACGTTCCTGTCTCAGTAGTGATAACGATATTGTCCCCCTGCTTGTCTTTCCAGCGAACGGCATTTATCATCTTCCCTTTATATATCGCCGGTTTGGGAATAGTATTCTCCGTGAGTTTGGTTGTCCTGATGCCACCTTGGGCAAAAGCACCGGCTGATGCTAAGAGGCTAGCTATAATAATGAGTATGCGCATAACTATTAGAATGTTGCAGAAATATACAAATAAAAAACAGCAGGCGTAAACCTGCTGCTTAGAATATCATTCATATGAAGTTCCCCCTTTAGGGGCTTAGGGGGGGCTTACTCGCTTACCGAACCCTTTATCGCGTTATCTTCCAGATACTTCTGGAATTGCTCCAGCTGCACACCTTTCAACACGCGCGGGAATTTATTCATCCCGCCCTCTTTACCTATGGAGCGCATATAGTCGATGAACACTTTGCTCGGCAACACTTCAACAAATACTTCTTTCAATGCTGATGTGCGTTCTACTTCATAGTCATCGTTTATCTCGCAGAGTGTTTCATCTATTACTTTCTTTATTGCAGTAGCATCACAAGCATCATCGCAACCGATGTACCATTTGTGCGCAAACAGGTTGTCGTGCTTAAAGCCTGCAACTGCAAACTCCCGTACAGTAATGCCCAGCTTTTGCGAGGTCACATCAATCGCCTTGTTCATGTTGTCAACGGAAAGATGCTCACCACAGAGGCTCAGGAACTGCTTGGTACGTCCTACTATTATGATCTCGTGTTCTGTAGCATCAGTAAAGCGGACCACATCACCTATGATATATCTCCACGACCCTGAGCAGGTAGTGATCATCACAGCATACTCTGTCTTTTCATCCACCTCACCTATGGTAAGCGTAGTAGGGTCGGGCCTCGGGTTGCCGTCTTCGTCAAAGTTGTCGCTGTTGAAGGGCACGAACTCAAAGAACACGCCGGCATTCAGTACCAGCTTAATGCCGTCAGCATCAGGCCTCGCCCGGAATCCGAACGAACCTTCAGACGCCATATAGGTCTCTATAAAGCTTATAGGTTTTCCCAGCAGTTTCTTAAAGCTATCACGGTATGGTTCAAAGGCCACACCGCCATGTATATATACAGCAAGGTTGGGCCATATCTCATGTATGTGCTTCACCTTGTGGTACTTTATTATTTCTTCAAACACTATCTGCACCCATGCAGGTACACCACATACGGTCGCCACATCCCATTCGGGGGCTTTGCGCACGATTAGCTTTATGCGGTCTTCCCATTTCGGGCGTTTGGAGATTCGCTGTCCCGGTTTGTAGAAGATGGAAGACATCCAGCGGGGCATGGTCTTGGCACTAATGCCACTCATGTCACCTTCGTAGTAATCATCCTTTTCATACAGGGAGGTCGTACCTCCCAGCATCAATATCCCTTTCTCAAAAGACTTTGGGGGAATTTTGAATTCCGTCATGCTGTATAGCTGCTTTACCCCAACCTTCTTGATGCTTTTTATCATATCCTGCGTTACAGGTATATGCTTACTGGCACTTTCAGAGGTACCTGAACTGAGGGCAAAATATTTCACCTTTCCCGGCCAGCTTACATTCTCCTCACCCTTCTGCGCGCGATGCCACCATTGCTCGTGCATCTCGTTATAGGTAAAAGCCGGCACTTTTTCCCTGAACGCTTTCACAAAGTCGAGCTCCTGGGTGAGTATATGTTCGAATTCGTAATGTTTTCCAAAGGAAGTATATTGGGCCCGTTCCAGTAATTGGCGGAGGGTATGTCTCTGGTATGTCTGTGGCTGCGCCACAGGTAGCTTAAATTGTTTCCTTAGTCGTAATGAGCGAGATATCAGGTTACCCAATAATGCCATCTAGAAAGCCTTCTTGTTTTAACGTACGTTGTACAAAGCGCAAACGTAGGCAAATTTAAGTATTACTTTTTGCATTGTGCTTTTCAGATATGGCCGGTTGTAATGTATAACGATACACACGTTGTTTTTTTACAGATTCCCTGCCCGGCTGAACAGACGCGAAGTGGTTGAGGCATTCAGCCATTAATCTTACCTTCGCTGTCTTGTCGCTCCACAAATACTATATCATTTACAAGCCCTGCCCGATGCTGTCCCAGTTCATAGCAACGGAGAACAGGTGCCTGAAACATCTGGACTATGAGTTCCCCGAGGGCATCCATGCTATTGGGCGTCTGGACAATCTTTCTGAAGGTTTGTTAATACTAACTACTAATAAGAAAGTGACAAGGCTGCTATTCAACAGCAAAGAGCCCCACATGCGTACCTACCTGGTTCGGGTAAAGGGAAATGTGAGCCAGGAAAGGCTGTTACAGCTGCAAACAGGTGTGAGTTTTACCATAGCCGAGGGCGAAAAATACACTACCGATCCGTGTGATGTACAAATAGTTGACCGCCCGGTCAACCTCGCTAAGGGCAGGTATGATGATCCGGACATGAGGCATATACCTCATACATGGCTGAAAATATCCATTACCGAAGGCAAATATCACCAGATCCGCAAGATGGTCTCGGCCGTACATCACCGTTGCCAGCGGCTGATACGCCTATCTATAGAAGACCTGGAGTACGGCGACATGCAGCCGGGAGAAGTAAAAGAGGTGGAAGAGGCCGATTTCTTTCGTTTACTGAGGATAAAATACCCATCTGAAAAATAAAAGGCCTCAAAAGCAAACATTTAACGTTTTTTATCATATTATTCCTTACCTTTGCCCTTTATTAATAATTTAATACCAATTAGAATGCAAGAAGGTACAGTAAAGTTTTTCAATGAAACTAAAGGATTTGGTTTCATCACTCCATCAAATGGTGGACCAGACGTTTTCGTTCACGTATCAGGCCTGATGGGCGATATCCGTGAGAACGATAAAGTTTCTTATGAAGTACAAAATGGTCAAAAAGGTTTAAACGCGGTTAACGTTTCTGTTATCTAAGTTTAATTCAAATATATCATTTGAAGGTCCTCACAACAGTGAGGACTTTTTTTTGCCTACTATATACCCATAAAAAAAGAACAGCAGTACGAATCGGCGTACTGCTGTTCTTTTATTGTTTCTATTGTGTACTCTTAGTGTTTCAGTACACTCAGTTTTTCTATCCTCACTACGCGGCCTTCTGTATCACTCAGCCTGATGTGATAAGAGCCTGATGGCAATGTTGAGATGTCAACTTGTGTTGCGTTTTGTTGTTCCATTACCATTCTGCCGTCAATGCTGTAGATCGCTATGTTCACAGCAAATGGTGAGTTAATGTTCAGCGCATTTACCGCAGGGTTAGGATACATTTGTATCTTTTCAGCACCCGGTATGTTTTCCACACCTACAGGTACATTGAAGATAGAAGATGTGTCAGAGCAGCCATTGGCATCGGTCACTATTACCTGGTAATCACCACCATTCGTAAACGTATAAGCATTGTTGGTAGCGCCTGAGATGACAGTACCATTCACCAACCATTGGTAAGTTACGTATGTACCTGTGCTCAGTGTAGAGCCTGACTGTATAATAGTCGGCGTTGGAAGCAGGCTCACTACTACATCAAATGTTACGGCAGCACTACTATCACAGCTATTAACAGCCTTGGCAGTTAGTGTACCACTGATTCCGGCCACTAGTACTATCGTATTTTCGTTAGATGGACCGACTACCGTCCAGCCGCTTGGTAGTATCCAGCTATAGCTATCTGCATTGTCCACTGCTGGTACTGAGTAAGTGATCATATCACCTGCGCATACAGTGTCGTCACCCATAATAGAAGTAGGGGCAAATACGCCGGTGCAGGTAGTAAGGCAACGAACAGTTCCTCCGTAGCTTCTGTATGAATCGTCATTGGCATTTATAGCGCTGGGTTGGATAGATACCGCCTTAGCATAAAGGCTGGAAGGAGTACTTGTCCAGTATTGTCCGTAACTACCCACATTCTGCATAGTGCCATTGATCGGCTCCCGCTGTCCTGCAGCAGTAAGTGCCAGGTTGGACGCGAAAGCTGAAGGCACATCGGTAATGCCTTCCAATGTTACTGCGTTCGCAAATTCTGATTGTGTAACCATATGCCATCCCGGGCCTATAGCTGCACAAGGATCTGTACCATTTGTGGATGAAGGTGCCGCATCAGCCCATGTATCATTACTGCCACCGCCGCTCCACCAGTCGGCAGGGTTGTTACCTGTCAGAAAGTTTGGGTTACCCACAGGTATTCCTGATGGGTCGTTAGGACTAATGGTATTTGCCGCAACTGTAGTGCTTGTGCCCGGTTGGTGCCCGTCATCCCATCTTCCCCATTGGAAGTAGTGTCCGTAGGCTAGAGGGTCAGATGCTGAAGTAGCCACTTGCGAGGCACCCAGGTTCTGTTGCAGCCACACCATACCGTCCGCAGCACGAACAGTAGTATAAGTGACGCTGCCACCCATGTAGGTGAAAGTAACAGTACCCGTATCGCCTACCGTAGCACTGGGGTCATTTTGCGCATTTGCATTGGTAAGGCTCATACCGCCTATTGCCAATAGAAGTAATTGTTTTTTCATGATAATGCTGAAATTTTGATTGGTTTGATAAAGGTTTTTGCTGTCGTTGTCAGGATTTTAACAACAAATTCATGCCCATAAGCTCAGCAAAAGTAGAAATAGCGACTTACGGTTAATAAATTCCGGATTTTTCCTGCTTTACCTGTAACAAAAATGCCGCTCATGCGATATATTTATGTACAAATCATCTCAAACACTTTTTTATGAAACGTCTGATAACCCTTGTGCTGCTATGCGGCGCAACTGTATCGTTTGCGCAATCGGGCAAACCGGAGTTCGTGACCAAGGTAGAGAACATCAGTGAATACCGCCTGAAGAACGGTATGAAGGTGCTGCTTATACCCGATGCTACGAAGAATAATGTATTGGTGAATATAGTCTATAATGTAGGCTCCCGCCACGAGGGCTACGGAGAAACAGGTATGGCACACCTGCTGGAGCATATGCTCTTTAAAGGCACTGAACGCCTTACAGATATTAAGAAAATAATAGCCGACAAAGGAGCGCAGGCAAACGGTACTACCTGGTATGACCGTACCAACTATTACGAAATACTTCCTGCTTCCGACGACAACCTGAAATGGGCGCTGGATATGGAAGCTGATCGTATGGTCAACTCCCGCGTTTCACAAAAGGATCTTACAACGGAATTTTCCGTAGTAAGGAATGAGTTCGAGTCAGGAGAGAACGAACCCGGCAGTATCCTGCAGGAGCGCGTACTCTCTACTATGTTCCTCTGGCATAACTATGGTAAATCTACCATTGGCAGCAAGGAAGATATAGAAAAGGTTCCCGCAACAAGGCTGAAAGAATTTTACAAAAAGTATTATCAACCCGATAATGCTACCCTAATAGTAGCAGGTAAGTTCGATAACGAAAAGACCCTGACATGGATCGGCGATTATTTCAGTAAGATACCGAAACCGGCAAGAGTACTGGAGCCTGACTATACTGTAGAACCTACACAAGACGGTGAACGCTTCGTAGAGCTGCGCCGTAATGGTGATGTTCAATACATAGGTATGGGTTTCCACACACCTGCTTTCGCTTCTGCGGACTATGTTGCGAATGATGCCCTGATAGAGATATTAACCAACGAACCTTCCGGCACACTGTACAAGGCACTTATTGAAACAAAGAAAGCAACAAGTGTTTATGGCTACTCCATGCCGTTGTATCATCCCGGGTTCACCTACTTCAACTGCGATGTACCTAAAGATAAAAGCCTGGCAGATGCCCGTGCTGCAATGACGGAGGAAATGAACAAGATTCCGACGATGACCATCACAGAGGAGCAGCTGACGCGCGCGAAAAATTCCCTGACAAAGAGCATCGAAGACCAAAGTAACAATACTATTGGTTTTGCTATCGGTCTTACCGAGATTATTGGTGGTGGTGATTATAAACTCTGGTTCATTTACCGCGACCGCCTGGAAAAGCTGACGCTGAAAGATGTGCAGGAAGTAGCTAAGAAATACTATGTATCCAGCAATCGTACTGTTGGTACATTTATCCCTGATAAAGCTCCCCAACGCGCTGTTGTGGCCAACACTCCTGATATAGCAGCACTTACTGCCAACTATAAGGGTAAGGAAGTGAAAGAAGTAACAGAAACCTTCGAGACTTCTATAGATAATATTAAAGCCAAAACAGTATACGGTACACTGGGCAATGGCATGAAATATGCCCTGCTTCGTAAACCTGCAAAGGGTGATAAGATACAAGGTATGATCATGTTCAAAATGGGCGATGAGCAATCACTCTCGGGCAAGAACAATATCGCTTACCTAACTTCCCGCATGCTGAAGTATGGCACTAAGACCAGGAGCCGTAAAGACATAGCCGACCAACTGGATAAAATAAAGACGAGCATCAGTTTCTATGGTAGTACTAATACCCTGTATGCGTCTATCAGTACTGATAAGGCGAACCTGAACGCAGCAATGGAACTACTGGAAGACATGCTGCTGAATCCGACATTTGATGAAAAGGAATTTGACAAACTGCAACTGGACGCGAAAACCGACCTTGAATCAGGCATGTCAGATCCTATGACGGTTGCCAGTGAAACACTAACGAAAAAGCTGAATGGCTATGCAAAGTCTCACCCTTACTATCCTTCTTCTTCTGCTGAGCAACTGGAAGAGATCAAGAACGTAAAGCTATCGGACATCAAGTCGTTCTACAACGATTTTTATGGTGCTAACAATAGCTTTGCTTCATTCATTGGTACAATAGATGCCAATGAAATGAAGGGATACCTGGAAAAATCATTCAGCAAATGGAACTCTAAGAAACAATACAAGGACATTGAAGAAAAATACTTTGATGTAAAAGGTGGTATCGAAACCGTACAAATCAATGATAAGGCAAATGCAGGATTGATAGGTGGCATGAACATCAACATGACACAGAAAGATGCAGACTACATGGCCCTGATGATGGCTAACGAAATGCTGGGTGGTGGCGCCTTCCTTTCTTCCCGTATTCCTCAGCGCCTGCGTGAAGCAGAAGGTATGAGCTATGGTGCAGGTTCTTATTACAGTGCAGATTACAAATATCCATCAGGTTCTCTTGGTATGTATGCGATATTCAACCCGACCTTTAAGGATAAACTGAATAGTGCACTGGATGAAGAGATAAAGAAAGCATTAGCTTCAGGTTTTACTGAAGACGAGTGGAAAGCATCTCTGAACAGCTGGCTGACACAAAGAAAGTCTAGCCTGGATAACAACGGCGCTATAGTGAATATGCTGATTAGCTACATGGATGATGGTAAAGACCTTACTTACTACACCGACGTGGAAGCAAAAGCAAAAGCGCTAAAGCTATCAGAGATAAATGCTGCACTTAAAAAGTACCTGGATACTAATAAGCTGGTGCTTATATATGCGGGTGACTTTACTAAGAAATAAAGTAGTCAAGGACTACAAAAGCGAACAGGCGACTATCAGGTCGCCTGTTCGCTTTTGTAAAACGCTAGTCCTTATCATGCTTCACCCAAACCAGTTCTTCAGTTTTGTAGCCCAGAGCTTTTGCCTTGGCAAGATAATCCTGCTTTATCTTTTCAGGAATAGTTTTCTCCCGTGACAGTATCCAAAGGTAGTCCGTGTTCTTTCCGGCAACGAGGCTGTACTTGTAGTCGGGGTCTATCGCTATTACATTGTATCCTGAATAGAATGGCCCGAAGAAGGACACTTTAAGCATCCCTTCGTTCGGCTCACCAGCGGCTTTTGCCTTACCGATGCTTTGTTCCCATTTATTCTTTTTATAGTTGAAACCCTTGTTGTCCACTTTAATGTCTCCGTTCTCTTTGAGGGAATAGGTAGCCGTTACATTATCCAGATTTCTTTCCCATTTGTAATCAAGACGGGCTATTTCGTACCATTTCCCCAGGTATTTAGCTTGCTCAAAAGGCTTGACGGCTGACATGCCTTTAGGTATTGATTGGCAGGAGGCAAATGCCATGGAAATAGTAACGGTGATCAGTGCTATGATGTTACGGCTTTTCATAATCTTTTTTATTAACAGCAGAGTAAAAATACAGTGCCATTGAAGTTACCTGAAATATTCCCCCCGAACGTATAAAATTGTATTTTAGCCACATCTGTTATGAGAATATTCGTTGAAACACCGAGGTTGATGCTCCGGGAAATAGTTCCGGAAGACTACGAAGGCCTCTTTGCAATGGACTCCGATAAGGACGTGCACCTCTATTTGGGTAATAACCCTATTTCGGATGTACAGCAAGCTAAAGACGCGATCGTAAACATCAGGCAGCAGTATATAGATAACGGCATTGGCAGATGGGCGGTGATAGAGAAAGAGAGTAACGAGTTCATTGGCTGGTCGGGGCTGAAGCTGGTGAAAGAAGAAAGAGGAGGGCACAGCGATTACTATGACGTAGGGTATAGGTTTGCTAAAAAGCATTGGGGTAAAGGCTACGCCACAGAGACGGCAATGGCTACTGTGGAGTATGGTTTCAATACCATGAACTTAGCTACCCTGAATGCCACAGCCGACCGCCTGAATAATCAATCAATAAAAGTATTGACCAAAGCAGGATTGAATATTCTCGAAGAATTTGTTGATAGTGATGGGCGACCCTACTATTGGTTTGAATTACGTAAAGCAGATTGGAAAAAATACCAGGTTATGTTTACAATAGAACAAATTAAAGAAGCACATTCGAAGGTGAAAAGTGGAGCGGACTTCCCGCAATATGTTCAAGACATCAAAGTGCTGGGAGTGATTAAATACGAAACGTACGTTGAAGACGGACATACCGTTTTTTACGGTGACAATGGACACACCGCCCAATGGGACGCAAAGTATGATACGCTTTCTATTGGTGAGACGAGCAAGCAAGAGCAATTTATCAGCGATCTTAAAGCGCACCAGCGTGGAGAGACCAATTATCCTACGTTTTGTAATGATTGTGCTAAGTCTGGCGTGGAGAAGTGGATAGTGGATATAAATAAAATGACCTGCACATACTATGACAAGGCAGGGAATGAATTATTGGTAGAACAGGTGCCACAACTGTAAGCTATATGGAGAAGTATAAAGACCTGCCGGTAGTAATAGCAAAGACAACAAAGGAATGGCGCAACTGGCTGGCTAAGAATCATACTAAGGAGAAAGCTGTGTGGTTGGTGTTCTATAATAAGGCCAGTGACAAGGAAGGAGTAGGCTATGTAGAAGCAGTAGAGCAGGCATTGTGTTTTGGGTGGATAGATGGATTGGTAAATAAAAGGGACGAAGAGAGCCGCTATCAATATTTCTGTCCAAGAAAGCCTAAGGGTAACTGGGCCGCTACCAATAAGGAGCGGGTAGAGAGAATGATAGCAGCAGGACACATGACACCTGCCGGTCAGGCTATGATTGATATTGCGAAGAAGAATGGTTCCTGGGATACGTTGACGGAAATAGATAACGAAGTAATTCCTCCCGATCTGCAGAAGCTGCTCATTAAGAACAAAACTGCTTTGAAGAACTTCAATGCATTTTCGCCATCTGCGAGAAAACTCATATTGTACTGGATAAAAAGCGCTAAAAGGCAGGAGACACGTGACAAACGTATTCAGCAAACTGTAGAAAAAGCGAAAGATAATATAAGAGCAGTATAGGGGGCTATTTACTCCTGCGTACTTCCCGGCGTTGTATTCTTTTCTGTTGGCCCGGGCGTGGTTCATTTTCGTCGCTATTGTCCACTACACCATTCACCTCATATTTTTTTGGGATAGAGAAGGGGAATTCTACGGGTTCATCAAAGTCCACCTTATTGTAATTCATGTCAATATACTGTGTTTTGCCGGCACTCATCATATTGATGGCGCGTGAAGTCGCGAACTTGCGGGCGTTAACCAATACATAGTTGCCTAGCTGTATCATACCTTGTGTGCCGGCGTCTTTCTTACTGCTCAGTTGGGCGGAGCGCATGGTAGTGTCGCTTTTGTTGTAAGAGTATTGTTGAATGTAGTGCTCATCTTCAGACCGCAGGGACCATGAGCCCCCAAATTGGCTGGCATCTGTTATCTCGCCGCTTTGTTGGAGTGCATTGCCCAGCAGCATATTCTGTATTATGTGGAAGTCAACAGGAACCGGCAGCATATCGCGTGCCTCTGCAAGAGACATAAGCTTTACTTTTTTCTCCAGGAAGTTGATCAGCTTAAAACTATCAGGCGTTATAATGATGCGGGCCACATTTACCATACCCAGTGCGGTGATATTTGCCCAGATAACTTTATCTTTCTCTATACGGACATTAGCTGTAAAGTCCTGCTTGTCATCGGGGCCTTCGTAGTGTGCCTTTATTTTTGCATTGAAGGTGTTAAAGGCAATTTGTTTTAGCCAGATGGGGGTAAGGGTTGTTATAAGTAGCTTCTTTTCATTGTTCAGGGTCACAGCCTTTATGCTATCATTGCTCCGGGCCATAGCGGTACTGTCCACTATTACCTTTTTGTGCGTAGGTTTTCTACCCACTGTACAGGCGGGCAGATTGATGATCATAAAAAGTGCAATTATTCCTGTCCCGAGCCTACTCATATAGCTTTTGTTCCTGTATTTTTTTATCCAGATTCGGATTGTCTGTTCCTTTTTCTTTCGCCTTTTGCCAGTTCTGCAGTGCGCCCTCTTTGTCGTTCAGCTTATACAGTATATCACCCAGGTGGTCATACACTGTACCATCCGATTGGTCGGGGCGACTGATTAGTGCTTTCTGTATGTATTCTTTAGCTTTCGAGTATTTCCCTTGTTTGTATAGTATCCATCCATAAGTATCGAGGAAGGTAGCTTCATTCGGCGCTCTTTCCAGTGAGCGACGCGACATCTGTTCTGCTTCATCAAGGCTCTCGCCACGCTCAGAAAGGTAGTAAGCAAAATTGTTGAGCGAAAAAGGATTGTCCGGTTCCAGCTTTATTGCTTTACGATAATTTTCGTCGGAGAGTTTATGCTCTTTCATATTATGATAGATGTCTCCGAGTATAGAATATACCCTGGACAGGCCAAGCGTGTTATCGTCGGGGAACATGTCTATCGCCCGGTTAAAAGTTTTGATAGCCCCGGCATTATCGTCCTTGTTCATCAGGGCGATCCCCTTGTAATAATGCATGATCGCATTGTTGGGGAATATGCGTAGCGCCCTGTCTGTATAGGCATTAAGCGAATCAGCCTGGCTCTTTTCCACTGCTGAAGAGAAGAGCTCTTCCCATACCCCCAGGCTTGATTGGTCTATAGATAGCGAACGCTTGAATTCAGCTACCGCTTTATCCGGTTGCGAATTATACCTTAATATCCTTCCGCGCACAAACGCTACTAATGCGTTGTCAGGGTGCTGTTTGGCAAGTTCATCTGCTATTTCCAGTGCCTCCGCCCATTTGTTTGCATCATTATAGGGTAGGTTCACATAGTTGTCCAGCATATTCACCTGTTCTTCCACACTCAGGCTTTTGTTTAACACGAGTTTCTTCATGTTTTTACTAAATCCCGTGGAATCACTATTACTTATCGATTTTATGGCCAATGCTTTTTGCAGGAAAGGGTCATCGGGCAGCATATTCTGTGCGCGCCTGTATACTTCTTCCGACTTATAAGTGTCTTTTGCCAATTCGTAAATATTGGCCAGGTCAACATAGTAACGACCCTCCATAGGGTTGATCTCTATCAGCCGTTCCATTATTTTGGCAGCATTGTCCCAATCCTTCTCAATAGTATAGATGTCCCCTTTTTCCATAAGGTAGGCCTCATCTTCACCATCCTGTTCTATCAGCATGTTCAGTGCTTCCTGTGCATCCTGGTAGCGCTTGGCGCGTTTGTATAGTGCAGTAGCCCTGTACAGATATTCCAGGTTGAATTTTTCGGCCTTTGCCATCTTCATCAGCAGGTCTGCTGCTTCGCGTGGCTCATTATTATACTCCAATACTGTAGCATACTGGCTTCTGTACCATTTGTTGTCTCCATCTAAAGAGATGGCTTTCTTAATGGTAGTTTCTGCCGCCTGTATCTTTTTATCGTTCAGGTATATGCGGGAAAGTTCATACCAGCCTGTGGCATTCTTTGGGCGTTGTTCTGTAAATGCCAGCAATGCATCCTGCACCCGTTTAGGGTCATTCTGCACTTTGGCTTTCATAGCATCATAAAAGAGGCTATCGGACCGCTGTATATCCGTAAGACTGTATTTAGACATGTCCTCCTCATACTCCTGCGCAATAGCCGGGGCAAAAGAAGACATCATACCGAAAAATAGGGTAAGAGTAAAAAGGGGCAGCTTGCTTAACAACTTCATATTAGCGTAGAAAAATCTCCCAGGCTTACGTCTTTCGTGTCCCGGTTATTTTCTATGTAAGTTACGTTTTTCCCTAATAAAGAGTTTTGGAGCTTCGCATTTTTAACAATGCTTTCCTCTCTTATAATGCTATTGGATATATGGCAACCTTCCACCTGCGCTCCCGCTTCTATAGAGACGTGCGGACCTATCACAGAATCCTTCACCACCACGCCCTCACCCAGGTAGCAAGGTGCTATTATAGAGGAGTTTTCTACTTTGGCAGAAGGGTGTATCAGTTGTTCGGTGTCTTTCTTATGTTCCAGTACACGGGCATTGGTATAGACGGTAGCATCTTTATTACCGCAGTCCAGCCATTCGTCCACCTGGTCGGTATAAAACTTTATGCCATTGTTCAGCATATGCTCCATGGCGTCTGTTATCTGGTATTCGCCTTTCAGCTTTATGTCATTATCTATCAGGCGTTGCAGTTCCTTTTTCAGGTTCTCACCGTCTTTAAAGTAGTACACACCTATTATAGCTAGGTCTGAAACAAAGTCCTTCGGCTTTTCTACGAATGCTTCTATTTCGTTGTTCGCATTCAGTTTCACCACGCCAAACGCTGACGGGTCATCTATCTTCTGTGTCCAGACGATAGCGTCCTTGTTCACATCTATATTAAAGGTGGCTTTGAAAAGTGTATCAGCAAAAGCCACGAACACATTTCCTTTCAGGCTGTCGGAAGCGCACAGTATGGCATGAGCCGTACCCAATGCTTCTTTCTGGTAAACGACTTTACCCGTAGCGCCCATCGATGCAGCAACTTTTATCAAATGCTCCTCAGCTTCTTTGCCAAACGCAGGACTGATGATGAAAGCTATCTCATCTACTTTCTCATTGCAGGTAGAGACAATGTCTTCTACCAGGCGTTGCACTATTGGCTTGCCTGCTATCGGTACTAATGGTTTTGGAGTGGTAAGTGTGTGCGGGCGCATGCGTTTACCCATGCCCGCCATTGGAATAATTATGTTCATTAAATGTCTTTTAAAAAGTGATTATTTCACGCCCGAGTGGCCAAAGCCGCCTGCGCCTCTTGCTGTTTCGTCCAATGCTTCCACGGGTTCCCAGCTAACAATATCATACCGTGCAACGATCATCTGCGCGATACGTTCGCCATCTTCTATCACCTGCTCCTCCGTGGAGAGGTTGATGATGGGAACCATTATCTCACCACGGTAGTCGCTGTCGATTGTGCCTGGTGTGTTCACCAGTGACAAACCCTTTTTGATAGCCATGCCGCTGCGAGGACGTATCTGCGCCTCAAATCCTACCGGTAATGCCATATACAGACCGGTCGGTATCAGCTTGCGCTCCATTGGCTTCAGCGTGACGGGCTCAGTAAGCCATGCGCGAAGGTCCATGCCCGATGAGCCGGCCGTTTGATAGCTCGGAAGCTCATGCGGCGATTTATTGATGATCTGAATGTTGATTTCCATAAGTAAAATGCGGTGGCAAAGGTAAGGAGTATGACATAAAGCCGCAATGTAATCAGTGGAGTGGGGAAAACTAGTACATATAATGTAAATAGATTATTTTATACTTGCCTGCATCAATAGCCATATCAATGCTAACAATAATTCAATTCCGTATATTAAGTAACTTTACAAGAATAAATGTACGTACATGCAACGGAAAGAGTTCATTAAAGGTTCAGCTATCATTGGAGCGTCACTGGCAATACCCGGTGTATTGAAAGCGGCGTCAGGGCTTATAGAAACAGGTAAAGGTAGAAAGGTGTATCAGGTAATAACGGCTAACAAAACCATGGTGGGCACTCTTCCGGTGCTGCGTGCATTTGCAGGGGACAATAACGACTATGTCTCGCCCTATGTGTTCTTCGATGAATTTGGGCCGGTGGAAGTGAACCCCAAATCTGCACCGCTTCGCGTTGAAGCGCACCCGCACGCAGGCGTGATACCTACTACTTATTTCCTGGATGGCAACGGCCACCACCGTGATAGCCTCAATTACGATTTTCAGATAGGCAAAGGTGACTTCATGATGTTCACATCTGGCAGGGGAGCGATACATATGGAAGAAACAGGGCAAGGGCTCTACGATGATGGCGGCCTGTATCACGGTTTCCAGATATGGCTGAACATGCCTGGTAAAGACAAATTCATCGAGCCGACAACGGAAGTATTCCACCCCGAAAAAATGGCGGAAATAAACGAACCCCATTTCTCCGCCAAGGTGGTGATGGGCGAACTCTTCGGCGCCAAGTCGAAAGTCGAAACAACGTTCCCTGCATTTTACTTTCACATAAAATTGAAGCCCGGCGCTAAACTGGCGATCCCTACAGAAGAACGGCACAACGCCTTCATCTATGTCATCAGCGGAAAGATAGAAACCGAAGGCAGGAAAGAAATTACTACCAACCAGGTCGCGCTCTACGAACGTGGAGCAAGTCTTGTAAATCTATATACCGAAGAAGGCGCTGAAATACTCATGCTCGGCGGACAACCGCATAACGAACCTGTGTATGCATATGGTCCTTTCGTAATGACCAATCAGCAGGAAATAGAACGCGTCATTCGCGACTACCAGGCAGGTAAAATGGGAGATCCGGATGTAGTGAACGCGTTCAAGTAGTAAAATTTCCCCGGCTTATTTGTAAGTTTGTTTCATTAGAAACAATCCTATATGGCCAGGTATGCCTTCTTTCTTCTTTCAATACTGATCCTTTCTTCAGGTTGCAGACGCTATGTGGATGGATGCGGACTTCCGCGTACTGAACATGGACCTGTTTATCTTCGCGTACTTGATGATGCAGGTAATGATATACTCGCTGATAACTCAATTGAATTAGTAGACATAGATGTGGTTAAAAATAGTGATCCCAAGAGCTATGAGGAGATGCAAATTGTATCGGGGAAGGTGAATGGTATAGGAGACGAGATAAAGTTGTTACGAATTGAAACTCTTAATGGCACCGACTACACAATATTTTGGAATGATGATGCGGCTACAAACTTCAATGTGGACCATGAATTTAAAAAGGAGATCAAACAAACCAAGTGTGGCTCCATGACATACGTTCCATACCTCCTCCAGGATGACGCCCGTGCAGAAAAGCGAACTGATATGAACTTGAAAGAGGGTTATGTGGATTATTTTGTGCTGAGGAAGTAGTCCATCTCAAATTCCCCCGCTTAGAACGTCTTCTGTTTCAAAGCCGTTATCCTCGCATACGCTTCATCTATCCGCTGGCGGGATATCTTCTTTTTCTTCACCAGTTTCTTCAGTATAGCATGTACCTGCGATGCCGTGACTATTTTGTCTTTGTGCGGTGTGGTGTTGGCAAACATCAGCACATCAACTCCCGCATTCACAGAAAGCATTATAGCATTCTCCAGTCCGTAGTTGGCACCTATAGCATCCATCTGCATATCGTCTGAAAATACAACGCCTTTATAACCCAGCAGGTCACGAAGCATATCAGTAACCACACGTTTAGACAAAGTAGCAGGCAGCATTGACGGATCCCATCTTTTATTAATAATGTGCGCAGTCATAATAGCATCAAAAGAGCCGTTCCTGATGATCTCATCATATGGTGTAAGTTCATTCAGTTGCCATGAATTAGAAACGTCCACTACTCCCAGGTGAGAGTCTCCGGTAGAACTGCCATGTCCGGGAAAATGTTTCAGTATGGTCTTTACGCCATGTTCATGATGTCCATTGATGGTTATCTGTGCATGAGTAGCTACAAGGAAGGGGTCAGACCCAAAGCTGCGGCCATTCTTTACTATCACAGTATTCTCAGGGTTCACAGCCATGTCAAGGGTAGGGGCATAATTCATGTTGATGCCAAGTTCTTTCAGCAATGCCGCAATACGGCGGGCGTGGTAGCGTGTAGAATCAAACTTATTTACCTCTCCGAGGTAAGCCGCTGATGGAGTGGTAAAGAACCCATACTTCTCTTTCAACCTGTGTACCTTGCCGCCCTCTTCATCAATAGTGACGAAAAGCGGTATTTTAGAGTTGCTCTGTAGGTTCTGTATCAACAGCTTCAGACTGTCTTTTGTATTCGTCTTTGCGAGGTTCTTCTCGAATATCACTATGCCTCCTATCTTCCCTTGTCTCAACTCGTCTGCAAATACATCTCCATTATCCAATGCCGTACGTTCATTAATGCCTATCATGATCATTTGTCCGATCTTGATATCCAGGCTGTCATCTTTTTTAGCGAATGCCAGTAGAGGTGATACCAATAACAATAATGTGATAATTTTTCTGAGCATTCTGTTGCGTATATCTTGTTATCGCAATATAGGTATTAGTTTCTTTCAAAACTATGGCGTGATCCTTACCCGGGGAAATGCTTCAATACCCGCAGTGCGCGGAGTGTATTCCATCGGGAAGGTTTCCCGGCTTGTTCCATGATAAAATGTTGCTTGCCCGGGTAGTGTGCATTCAGGTTCCACGTATTTTCTTTATTGCGCTTTTCTATCAGCAGGTTCAGTCCATCACTCATCCGCTCATCGTACTGGATACCTGCATAGCGGAAGTAGTCCAGTGCGCGAAGAAAATCGAACCGCCAGCGGGAGGGGTATGCGAGGCTCGTCATCTTTTTGTCGATGACCTCGCCCGTCTTCCGCGACTTATATAACCGGTGGGCAAGGATATACTCGCGTGATGTGGCGGCGGTATGTAATAATTCCTCCAGCCGGTAAGTATACCCGTACCGCCTGTATTCTTCTATCCCTTCCAGCACCGACAACGTAGTATGCAAAGAGCTATGTACCGCCCCATTAGTGTTCGACATACAATTGAAACCACCATCTGGCATTTGTACGGAAAGAAGAAAGTCTATTACAGAATGCAAGTCTTTTTGCTTTGCTCCGAAATAAGAGCAGTAATTGAGCGCCATACCGTTAATGCAGACATCACTGGCCTTTATTGTTCCTATCGGATATATACCACCGTCCGGACCCTTTTCATTTTCCAGGATCATGGCGATGGTTTCACGGATGGGTATGCAGTCGGGTAGAATGCCAAGATTACGCAGGTCTAGCAAGGTATAGTGTGTAGATATCCACTTAGGTTGGTAGAAGCGAAGGCCCCAGTGCCCATTGGCGTGCCGTTGCGACAGCAGGCGTTTACCCCATCCCTCCGTGGCGATACGTTTCCGCAGCGCCGGACGGTCTTTCTCCAGCAGGTCCCGATACACCTGGTATTGTATAGAGACATCTCCTTTCAATAGCCAGCCTATTATTTCCTTTTCATCCATCCACGATAAAATTAACTAGGGTGGTGTAAATGAAAAATGATGTAGGTCATCGGGCGGAGATGACTGGTGCTTCAAGGTGAGACGGGCAAAATCGATGATCAATGTCAATTTTTTATCTGACACTGATCATGCGGTACTCTGTAATTATCGTCCAACTTTGAGCATAAATATTCAAAGATGGTTGCGGTCAATAACGTAGTGCGATATGCCCTGGGTGTATTATTGCTGATTGTCGCGCTTAATGCTTTTGGTGGCGGTTTTTACGGTCTCACCGGGGCTAAAGACGTCCCTCTTGAATGGCTGGACGGTACACCGTTCAGCAGTTATCTTATTCCTTCCCTCGTTCTTCTGATTGTTGTTGGTGGAAGCTGTCTTATTTCCGCCCTTGCTGTTTTTCGTAATAAGCCGGCGGCAAAGAGAGCTTCCTTGCTCAGTGGTGCCATCATTTTGTTTTGGATACTGGCGCAGTTAGGCATTATTGGCTACACCAGCTGGCTGCAACCCGCTATTGGTATCATAGGCGTGGTGATACTGATCCTGACGATGGCATATGAGCCACCGGCGATGAGGAACTAGTTATACGCCATTCTTAATGGCAATGATGGTGATATTTATGATGCTCCTTCGCGTATTCCTTTGCGTAGAAGATCATAAGCGCTGTATAGTTCACTGCCAGGTTCACTTGCTGACGGGTGAACTTCCTGTAAGTTTCGTAAGGAACATCATAGGAGGTACATCCATCATGGATATGCGTTTTCAGGTATTGGTCTTTGCCTGCTACTCTGTGCATACATTGATGCTCAGGTTTGCCATACGCCCCAAACCAACCACATGGATTGTCTTTCCAGAAGTCGTTCCACGTTATTGTTACCGGGGTATTCTTGCGGCCAGTCATTGCGTGGCTACTTTTTAGTATCGTGATCTTTTGATCAAGGTTGCTGAGCGTAATATTGGCCAGTTCAGTAAGTATCGTTTCCGGCCACACACGGCTTAGTTCTGCTGATCGTGTAACGGTCAGTTTTTGCGGCATCAGGCAATGCAGGCATTGTTCATCAAAAATATCCCTCCTGCCCGGTCCGGAATATACCGGTACTACATGCGACGGATTAGTCACATCCTGGAAAAAATGTACGATCTCTCCAACTGAGTAATAATACCTCTCCCTGTCCACTCTCCCATGCAGCCTGTTCACCAACCGGCGGAAGCGCACATCTATAGAACCCGCACGGCTCCATTGCCAGTCCTCTTTCTGTGGATTGAAAAAGTGCTGGTTGAACGGGCGTATCAGCTGCTTCGGATTACGTGGATCATCCTCGCTCAGGTTGCCATTGATGATCATCTTCGCCTCATGCGGACAAATATAATTGCAGCCATAGGTCTTGTTGAGCAAATTGATCGCTTGCTGAGTGATCAGCGTATGATTTTTCCTGTCATAAGCCTTCGCCACATTAAAGCAGCCCACCGCAAATGCGAAAACCAATATCTTTTTCATAGAGTACCCTTTAGAGGCCGTAAAATATGGAAAAATCGGGGAGTGTGCAAGGGCTTCTGACGCCGGAGTTAGCGCAACGTAACAATGGTGTCAGCGGGAGCGCAGCCCCAACAAAGAACGTCACCTCGAACGCAGCGCAGTGTTGCGCAGCAACACAAAGCGAAGTGAGAGGTCTCCTGAGAAGTAGTGGTACAGGTGAGTAGCGATTACTATGAAGGTAAGAAGGGCTTGTTGGATGTATGAAGTTGTTTTAGTGCCTATACTCCGGATTGTATCCGGCGTACTAAAACACACTCTCAAATTCCCCCATCCCCCCAAACCCCATATCCCTATCCGAAACAATAGGATTCACCACCCCCCAATCAAAATCAATACTATCATACCGCACACCCGTATCATGCGCTTGACTGTACTCCGAGGAAACAAGGTAGTAAGTGATGGCATCATCCGTCAGGCTTTTGAAGCCATGCGCAAAACCTTCGGGGATGAAGTAGGCGAGGTGGTTCTCTGCAGAAAGCTCGTGGGCGTAGTTTTGCCCGTAGGTAGGAGAGTTTTTGCGCAGGTCCACTATCACATCCAGTATTGCTCCCTGCGGACAAAAAACTATTTTGGAATGATGGTGCGGTGGCAACTGGAAGTGCATACCACGTATCACATCTTTTTTAGACAACGAAAAATAACTTTCCTTCAGTTGGAAATCTATTCCCGCTTCTTTCAGTATCGTTTCGTGAAAGGTTTTTACGAATGTGCCGCGTGCATCTGCAAAGGCAGGCATCGTTATGAGCTTCGCATCTTTCAGCGGCAATTCCTTTACCTTCCACATACGGTTATCGTTATTCGAAGTATTGTTTTATTTGTTCCAGGCATTTGTCGGCTGCGCTGTGTTCGCGGTCTGCGTACCAGTCGGCGGTCATTTCTATTGCCTGCCTTGCATTCAGTTTTGGTTTCCAGCCTATCATCTGTTCCGCCTTGTTGCTATCCAGCACAAGCAGCTTCGCTTCATGCGGCGCATTCTCTTGCGGGATTATCTGATAGCTGCCTTTACCAAAGCGCTCCAGGAATATCTTGGTCAGGTCTTCCACGGTCAGCACATCTTCCGGCGTCGGACCGAAGTTAAATGCTGTTGAATATTTTATCGGGTCTTCACTCATCTTCGCAGCGAGCAACAGGTAAGCACCTAATGGCTCCAGAACATGTTGCCACGGGCGGGTAGAGTGGGGGTTGCGAAGCGTCACCGTTTCATCAAACTCCAGTGCGCGCGCTATATCAGGGATGATGCGGTCGTCAGAAAAGTCACCGCCACCTATTACGTTGCCGGCACGCACAGCTGCTATCGCTTTCTCATGATGGCTATAATTCTCAGGATTGAAGAATGAGCGCTGGTAAGAAGCTACCACTATCTCCGCCGCAGCCTTGCTCGCAGAGTAAGGGTCATATCCGCCCAGCTTATCATCTTCTTTAAAGGCAGTGCCACGCTCCGGATTTTCGTAAACCTTATCGGTGGTGATCATCAGCGCCACACAAGGATGCTTCATAAAGCGGAGCGCCTCAAGCACATTCGCTGTGCCTTGCGCATTCACCATAAAAGTATCCAGCGGGTAATCATAGCTTCTTCTCACCAAGGCCTGTGCTGCCAGGTGAAACACAAAGTGCGGTTCAAAGCGCACCATCTCACCATGCAGGGTTTGCGGGTCGCGAAGGTCTGCTATCACAGATGAGTAGCAGATGTTGTCGCCTTTTATTTCATTATACAGGTCACTGTCTTTTTCAGGGGCTAAGGAATAGCCCTTTACGTCAGCACCCAACCATTGCAGTATCTGTATCAGCCACGAGCCTTTAAAGCCCGTATGTCCTGTTACAAATACACGCTTACCATTGTAGATACTTTTTAAATATTCCGCGCTTACCATTTTTTCCAAAGAGGGTCTGTTTGCCAAAGGTGTTCCAGGTCTTCCTTATCGCGAAGCGTATCCATGCATTTCCAGAAGTCGTGGTGCTTGTATGCTGCTATCTGCCTGTCTTTCGCCAGGTTATCCATCGGGTCGCGCTCCCACATTATATCGTCGGAATCATTCGGAAGGTATTTCGCTATCTCCGGCTCTATCACAAAGAAACCGCCGTTGATCCATGTTCCTGAATCTTCGGGCTTTTCTTCAAAACTGTTGATCGTGCCATCGTCTTCCATCTTAAGTACTCCAAAGCGGCTTGTTGCCTGTATCGCAGTCATGGTGCAGACCTTCCCGCTAGCCTTATGGAACTTCAGCAGCTCGTCTATGTTCACATCGCTCACGCCATCACCATAGGTCAGCATAAAAGGTTCATTGCCAACATAAGGCAACACACGCTTCAGCCTACCCGCAGTCATCGTATCCAGTCCGGTATCTATCAGTGATATTTTGAACGGCTCGGAAAAGTTATTGTGCACCTCTATCGAGTTATTAGAGAGGTCTACAGTGACATCGGTATTATGCATGAAGTAATTAGTGAAGTATTCCTTTATCACCCAGCCTTTATAGCCCAGGCAGATGATGAACTCCGTATGACCATAGGCGGCATAGATCTTCATGATGTGCCAGAGTATCGGTTTACCACCTATCTCTATCATGGGCTTCGGTTTCAGGGAAGACTCCTCGGATATCCTCGTACCCCTGCCACCTGCAAATATTACAACTTTCATTAGTTCGTATAATGTATATGCACAAAAATAGCAGGATTAGGGAACTAATGAAGCCCTAACCACGATTATTACCTGCTTTTTTAGATTAATTAACCATCCATTCAAACGCCCCTCCTTGTGGAGGAGGGGATAATTGCAAAACAACCGTAGGTGGGTTTTGAAATTCGGGGTGGTGCACACTCGCGCTGAACTGCCCGCATTACTCAAACACTATCTTCCCCTTACTATCAATATTTGTCCTTTTATCAAAAACAAAGTCTACATACTTCGCCTCATTCTTTTGTCCCTTCACCATCGCGGAGGCACGACCATATTCCAGACCACTGCCGTCAAATACTTTCACGGAGATGTTTTTGTCAATAGCATTGTCAAATATCAGATAGGCCGTAATAATATTATCTGTTGAGCTGTCCGTTCCGCGAACACTGATCTTCCCGGTTTTAAGTCCGGCTTTCTTTAAGTCTTCAGATAACACTACGTCATTTTTGAAGGTATTATCTATCCCTCTCGATGCACCATCTGCAAATTCAGAACCGGTCTCTGCAATGATCTCTCCGCTTTTGTTAGCAGTCTCTTTCACTGTATCCTGGGCCCAATCGCATGAAGCGAAAAGAATTGTTGCTGAGAGCAGAATAAGGTATTTCATATTTGATAATTGTAAGGTCAAAAATAAGTTATTTTGATGAGGTGTTTTCATTGTCTCCACCTGTTCTCATTAGCCTCGCATAAAAGGTAGAACAGCCATATTTCCTCCTGATACGCTCTGCCAGCAACACGCCAGTCAGAAAGCCTACACCTAATATCACCAATGGTATAGTTGCTTGCTCCTCATTATTAAAATAAACAACTGCAGCTATCACCACAGCAACAAGCGTAGGCGACAGAAAAATAAGAAACCAGTAAACAGCCTCAACGATGGCTTCGAATAGTTTGATCATGCATTTTTACATTTACAGGTTATAGAAATCTTACGCAAACCTATCCAACAAATAAACCAACAGATCATCCCCTTCCCAGCTACCCTCATACTTCTCCCCATTGATAAAGAATGTAGGCGTAGCATTCACGCCACTGCGCATACCACTATAAAATTCGTCCTTCACTTTTTGTGCAATAGTCTCATCTGCCAGGTCTTGCTCAAAGCGAACGATATCCAATGACAGTGTAGTTGCATATTCCACCAAAGCCGATCGGTTCAGCCTGCGCTGGTTTTCAAAAAGCATATCGTGCATGTCCCAGAACTTACCCTGGTTGTCTGCAGCCTCGGATGCCACCGCCGCCATCAATGCCTGCGGATGCGCTTTCTCCAGCGGAAAATCCCTGAACACTAACTTCAGTTTATCACCCAGTTCTTTCTGTATGTTCTTTATTATGGGGTATGCTCTGCCACAGTGCGGGCACTGGTAATCGCCATACTCTACTAACTCGATAATTGCATCGGGGTTACCTTGGATATGGTCAGTGTCTGATATAGGTGGACGTAAAGCCATCGTGTTCGTTTTAGGAATTCTTTCTTTGATCTATTTCCTCCAGGGCATCCATTATGCCATCCGCTCCGGGATTGATCCCAACGGGAGAGAGGTGATTCCAGCGGATGATACCGTCTTCATCCAGCACATAAAGCGCCCTTCTGCTCTCGCCAACAGCTTCGTCATAGGATTCATACATTTTAGATACAGCCCCTTTCGGCTCAAAATCGGCAAGTAATGGGAAATGAAACCCACGGTCCTTACTGAATGACATATGGCACCACTTCCCGTCTACCGAAATGCCCACAAGCTGAGCATTAAACTTGCGGAAATACTGCAACATCTCATTATATAGCGCCATTTGGTCGCCACATACCGGGCTCCAGTCTGCAGGATAGAAAGCCAGGATCACCTTTTCCCTCTAAACTCAGAGAGGCTGATCTTTTGGTCAGGTGTGGCAAATAAGGAGAATTCCGGCGCTTCTGTACCTATAAGCAGCATATAATATGGGATTGAATCTTAAAGTTAGCGAAATATGGCCATGGGGATATAATACCCCAATACATAGAATTATAAGAATATATAAGAATGCTAGCCATAATAGTCTTAATTTCGCCCACATTGTAAAAAGCTGTTTTTAGAGTTGTAGCAAACGGTACAGATCTTCGTAGCAGGGCATAGAGACTTATGATAATTCTTCTTTTTTTTATTACCCATTGGTATGTATCTCTGTTTTTTCAGTCATTCTTCCAGCATCGGTATGCTTCCCATAGTGCCTTTACTATGAGTAAAGGATGGGAAAAAGTTTTCTACATCTGCGCTTTCATAACACAAGGGTCGTCATATATGAGCCCGAGAGGTTATGGTATCATGCACAGGTTGCATCACGCCTATACCGATACGGATATGGACCCGCACTCTCCGTCATACTCTACCAACATCTTCTCAATGATGTTGCGTACCACACGCATACTCTCGGCTATCATTAACGGAAAGTATCCTGTTGAAGAGCGTTTTAAGAAAAATGTTGTTGATTGGCCTGCGTTCGACCGTTTCGCTAATTCAGATATTACAAGGTTAACATGGATGGCGATATACACTTTAGTGTATGTACAGTATGCTACTTCTCCCTGGTTGTATTTGCTGCTTCCCGTGCAGTGGGCAATGGGCGCTTTTCATGGTGCTGTTATCAACTGGTTCGCACACAAGTTTGGCTACCACAACTACGAAATGAAAAATACCTCTACCAACCTGTTTGCGGTAGATGTATTGATGTTGGGTGAAGCTTATCACAACAATCACCACAAGCATCCATCATCCACTAACTTCGGCATCAAGTGGCACGAAGTAGATCCTGTTTACTATGCTATCCGTGTATTCAACAGGCTGGGTATCATCAATGTTCCTAAGAAGAAATTAGGCGAAGACCCGGCACACATCATCAGCACTACACCACTGGCGGAGAAAGCAGAGATGGTAAAACATGATGTTATTCAGGATAACTAGTAAGATATAACCTCTTTATATAACCACACGTTTTAATTAGCGTGTGGTTTTTTCTTGCTTTGTATTTTGGATATTCAGCTTACTTTTACGGGACTCAACTAACAAGCATGAAACGTTTACTTACACTCTCTATATTATTCTGCTCGCTGCACGCACAGGCGCAGGATGCCCGTATTCAAAAGATCGACAGCATGTTAACCAGTCTGCACAAAGGGCAGAAGATCAATGGCAATATCCTGATAGCAGAGAAGGGGAATGTGATCTATAAGAAGAGCTTTGGTCTGGCCAATAATACTACAGGTGCTGCCCTGAATGAAAATTCGGTTTTTGAGCTGGCATCATGTTCCAAGCAATTCACTGCTATGGGTATCGCCATTCTCAGTCACCAGAAAAGGCTGAAACTTGATGACGATGTAGCGAAATATGTCCCGGAGCTTTCTATTTATAAAGGCGTCACTATCCGCCACTTGCTCCATCATACCTCCGGCTTGCCCGACTATATGATACTGATGGATTCGCTCTGGGATAAAAAGAAGACGGCTACTAACAACGATATGCTGGCGCTATTCGAGCTGTACAAGCCCGACCCTCTATTTCTTCCCAATGCACAATTTGAATATAGCAATACCGGCTATGCGGTACTCGCTACTATCATCGAGCGCGTTTCAAACATGGATTACGGCACTTTCCTGAAGAAGAACATTTTTACGCCGCTTAAGATGAACAATAGTTTTGTCTATAGGCGCAGGTACAAACCAATGAAGGTAGACAACTATGCATTCGGTTATCTCCGTGATGATAATGGTAAGCTGTCATTACCGGATAGTACTGCTGAAGAAAACTATGTGATCTACCTCGATGGAATAGTGGGTGATGGGACTGTCAATTCTAATTTAAACGATTTGTTGATTTGGGACAGAGCATTATATACATCCAAACTTCTTACGGACTATGAAATGAAAGCGGTCTTCGAGCCGGCTACACTCAACGATGGTAAAAGATCAGCCTACGGCTTTGGCTGGATGCTGGATAGCAGTGCTGCATTCGGTAAGATAGTTTCGCACAGCGGTGGCTGGCCGGGATATATGACCTATATAGAGCGCGACATCACCAACGACAAGACGATCATTTTTCTGCAAAACATAATGCCTTCGGCAGTGCCTATAAAAGCTTTAAGAAATGCGCTGTACAACAAACCGATGTCTGAACCTGTAGTAGCACGTAAAGAGATCAAGCTTTCCGATGAAGTGCTGGCACAGTATGTAGGTCAATACCAGATAGCTCCCGCCTTCGCTATTACTGTATCGCAGGCAGGCAATCAACTGAAAGTCCAGGCGACAGGCCAGCCAGCTTTTGATATATTCCCTGAGTCCGAAACTATGTTCTTCCTCAAGGTGGTGAATGCGCAGGTAGAGTTTGTAAAAGAGGGCGGTAAGGTTAAGTCGGCCATCCTCCATCAAGGCGGAAGGTCAACTGAAGGGCCTAAAGTGCAATAGTATTATTTCTTCTTTTTAGTAGCAGCCTTAAGTGCGGCTTTTTCCAGGTTCTCTTTCACGCGGAACTTGACCATCTTAGTAATAAGCGCCAGTGGCATCGGCTCATCTATGGGGAACTGTATAGAGCCTTTCCCTTGTTTGTACTTGCTCAGTTCTTTGGCAAATGCTACACCACCCGATGGTGTGGCATAGAACCCGATATGATGCTCGTAACCAGCAAAGTGTACAAGATTACCTTCTTGCTTAAAGGTCGGCATGGCATAGCTGATGGCTTCTTCTGCTTTTGGCGCCGCCTTTTGGATGGTCGCTCTTATCTCTTGTAATATTGCCTGTGTTTTCTTTGGGAAGCCGGCTATATATTCGTCTATGTTGTTAGGTTTGTTCATCTTCACATACGTTTATTAGAACTCACTATAGATAATGTTGTCCTTCTGTTTAATCTCGTAGATGTGTTTGCCTTTTGTCCACTCTCTCAGGAATTTTACGCCACCATTATAATAAGCTAGTTGCACTTCTTTGTTCATCAGTACTGCTTTCATCGAGTCAACAGTTAATCGTTGTTGTATTCCCCTGTTTATGTAATACCGGTAATTGTTTTCATTATCCAACCGGATAGCGATATCGCCCGTACTGATGTCGCCAACAATATCTGTTACGCGACCTGTTTTGATAGCGGTTCTCTCCCTGTCAGGATTCCCGGGTGTAGACAGGCTGAGCCATCCCGCAAACAGGAACAGAAATATTATACCGGTAGAGTAAAATAATATTTTACGTTTCATCAGGGTACAGAAGTTTGGTAGATAAAGTTAATAAAACTTATTTTAGCTATAATAAATGCAGGCCATGAATACAAGTTCACTCATCGCACAACACCTCATTGACGTTCACGAAGGTGGAAACTGGACAGAAGTAAACGTCATAGATACACTTAAAGACGTAACACTTGCGGAAGCCAATACAGTCACAGCAGCCTCTGTAAATACCATTGCTACTCTGGTAAACCATCTAATGTTCTGGAATAAAGCCATGATGGCCCGCCTGAAAGATATTGACATGGAAATACCGGACAGCAATGGCTACGACGATCCGCAACTCCAGACAGAAGCCGACTGGCAACGCATCAAGGACGACCATATAAAGTCCGCCCACGAATTTGCCGATACTATCCGCAACATCAGCGAAGAACGCCTCCACCAGCCCATCGTCCCTGGCCGTTCAGCCATATATAAGAACGTACAAGGTTCGGTAGAACATATCCACTATCACTTAGGACAGATAGTGATATTGAAGAAGCTGATAAGAAATACAAAATAATAAACTCCCCTCCTGGCAGGGAGGGGTGCCTTTTCCCACCCTTCAGCGGGATTAGGCGGGGTGGGAGAAACTCGCGCCAAAAAACTCCCCGCCCTTTTTCAGGGAGGGGTGCCCGCAGGGCGGGGTGGGTCACTCGTGCAAAGCCAAATTACCCGGCATCTTCTGCAAGTACACCACATCCAGCACACGCCCAAACTTATGTCCCACTTGTTTAAAATGAGCGCATAGCTCATACCCATTCTTCTCAAACAATCTTTTGCTCGGTATATTCTCACTACATAAGCCCGCGATGAGCGTATGTATATCATTCGCCTTAGCAAAAGCTTCCGCATGGCTCAGCACGATACTGCCGATGCCTTTGCCTATATAGTCGTGCCGTAAATAAATGTTGATCTCAGCAGTATGCCTGTATGCTTCCTGTTTCTTCCATTGCGAAACAGCACAATAGCCTATTATCTTTTCATCTTCCTTGATCAGGAACGCTTTGTGATACGGATGGTCAAAGAACACTTTCCCCTTCATGTCTTCCGGAGTAAGCGGTTCTTTATGGAACGTCACAATAGAATTGAGTACATAATAATTGAGTATTTCAGACAGCTCAGATAAGTGTTCCGGCAGAACATCGGAGAAAGTAATAGCCATAGATATACTCAAAGATAATGAATGCCTGAATTCTTGCTGGTCGAAGTGTTTAGCGCAGCGTCACTTCGATCAAACCAATAGAGCAGGCCTGCCCCACTGAACAGGCGGGACTCCCTCTGGCATCACTTATTCCAAAGCTTCATAGAACTGCATCTTACACTCGGCGGGGAAGAAAAGGCCCAATACCCCTATAATCCCCGCCTTTTGCTCAAACCCGCCCAATAAGGTAACTTTGCGCCACATTCACGAAATATATAGTATGAAACTGAATAAGGTACTGGAAACACTAGGTATAGACAAACTGAACGAAGGTGCGTCTACCGGCGCTAAATGGCAAAAAGGCGGCGGCGAAAAGATAGATTCTTACACGCCCGTTGATGGCAAACTGCTTGGCTCTGTAAACGGAGTGAACCGCAAAACATACGATGCTGTTGTGGCACAGGCAGAAGCTGCTTTCCCTGAATGGCGTATGTGGCCGGCACCTAAGCGTGGTGAAGTAGTTCGCCAGATAGGTGAAGCGCTACGTAAGTATAAAGAACCCCTTGGTCGCCTCGTTTCTTATGAAATGGGTAAGAGCCTGCAGGAAGGTTACGGTGAAGTACAGGAAATGATTGACATCGCTGACTTCGCTGTTGGCTTGTCTCGTCAGTTATACGGTCTTACTATCCATAGTGAGCGTCCTAAGCACCGTATGTACGAGCAATGGCATCCGCTGGGCGTAGTAGGTATCATCTCAGCGTTCAACTTTCCGGTGGCAGTATGGAGCTGGAACAGCTTCCTTGCATGGGTATGTGGTGACACTACCGTTTGGAAACCATCAGAAAAAACTCCTCTGACAGCTATCGCTTGTCAGAACATTATATCAGAAGTATTTAAGGCCAACAATGTTCCTGTTGGTGTAAGCGGTATCGTTATCGGTGGCCGTGAAACAGGGGAGTGGATGAGCAATGACGCGCGTATCCCTTGCGTATCTGCTACAGGTTCTACCCGCATGGGTAAGGCGGTAGCTGCTGCGGTTGGTCAGCGCCTGGGCCGTTCTTTATTAGAGTTGGGTGGTAATAACGCCATCATCGTGTCAGAACATGCCGACCTGGATATCGCGCTTCGCGCGGTAGTATTCGGTGCGGTAGGTACAGCCGGACAACGTTGCACTACTACCCGCCGCATCTTCGTACACGAGAAGGTGTATGATGCATTCAAGAAGAAATTAGTTGCTGCATACAAGCAACTGTCAATAGGCGACCCACTGGATCAGAACAACCACGTTGGCCCATTGATAGATAAAGATGCCGTACAGGCATACCTGAACACGCTGGATGCTATTAAGAAAGAAGGCGGCAAGGCAGTGATACCGGGAGGTGTACTGGAAGGCAAGGAATACAAGAGCGGTTGCTATGTAAAACCTTGCATCTACGAAGCGAACAACAACATGGAAATAGTAAAGCACGAAACATTCGCGCCTATCTTGTACATGATGAAGTATAACACACTGGAAGAAGCCATCGCTTTACAGAACGATGTTCCGCAAGGCCTTTCTTCTTCTATCATGACCCTGAATATGCGTGAGTCAGAAATATTCCTCTCTCACATGGGTAGCGACTGCGGTATCGCTAACGTGAACATCGGTACCAGCGGTGCGGAGATAGGTGGTGCCTTCGGTGGAGAAAAAGAAACAGGTGGTGGACGTGAATCAGGCTCCGACAGCTGGAAAGCATACATGCGCCGCCAAACCAATACCATCAACTGGAGCGACCAACTGCCATTGGCACAGGGTATCAAGTTTCATGTGTAGGTGATACGATCATTTTTATAAGGAAGCCGCCCGTGAGGGTGGCTTTTTGTTTGTACGAATGTGGATGTTCCCCTATAAGTGATACGATAAATACAGTATTATTGCATTAGTTAAAACGTACTATGAAAAAGATTTTATTCTTATTGATTATGTTTCTAAGCTTTGATGTGCTTGTGAAAGCTCAACAGGCTGACAGTTCCAAACTTCATGATTACGGCAAATATATTTCAGCGTTAACTGAGAAAATTGAAAAGCAAGATTCAACAATATCGATAATTGCTAATGATTTAATAAGCGTCAAAAAAGAGAACGACCTATATACAAAGGCACTTGATATTAATTCAAATCTATTTGATGGAACTTCAATGTTTTTTACAATTGTTTCGATTTTGCTTTCAATAATAGTTATTGCCATTCCTGTGATAAACTATTTTCTAGTGTTGAAACCTAATGCTGTCGCATTGGCCAAAATCCAGAATATTGATACAGATATAGTAAGTAGAATTGAATCCAATTTTGAAAAATATTTTGAAAGATTACGCATCGGGAAAAGAAAGAAAATCATTCAAATGCTTAGCGACAGAAGTAGTATAAGTGCTGTAACATCGTTTCTTTTTTTGAATTATGATGATGCTTTAGATAATGACGATACAATTAAGATCATCGATTTTTTAAAGAATAATGATGATATTGAAGATGGCGATAAGATGGTGCTCAATTCAGCAGTAAATTTCGAAAATCCATTTTCGGAGCAATACTATAAATCGGTATTAGACAATGAAGTTAAAAGTAAGTATAAATACGCGATAGAATATTTTGTTGATAATAATTTCAAATCACATATTCCCTACTTAACCAAAATTATACAGGCTAATGAAAATGGACATAATCTGCTAATTGACATATACGATTGTATTGCCGATAAATTTGTAGATGGTTGGATGGATAAAAAGGCACCTGAAAAAAGACAAATAGGCATTGACTATACAAAGCTTTTATTCGATGATGAAAATATTATTAAAGCAATCAATGGCAAACCTTTTCCAAACGGAACCTTAAGTAAACATAGGATAAACAGCAATAGAATAAATCTGAATCCTACAATTAAGGAAACTATCTATTATCAGACCTATTTAGAGAAAAAAGATTAGGACAAAACAATTATAGTAAACAAAACAGAAATTATTTTTTAATTCTTGATTTCGGCGCTAATGTTTCACCCAAACTAACTAGCAGTAGGTAAAGAGGATTAGGTTTTATGTATAATTGATGAGTGTATAATTTTTTGAAAGCCCCGCACTTAGTGGATGCTTTTTTGTTTGGTCATCGTTTGATTATCCTTTAGATATAATGATATTTTTATAGATGCAAATACTTCAAGTGATTCTCGACCAGAACTGCGAAACTTGCGCATCGGATGGACACGGTGTAATATGGGATGCATTCAAAGACTTTGTGCTTCCTATTTGTTTAGGGTTTGCTGCTTGGTTCGTTGCACGCAGAATTTTCATTAAAGAAACCAGAAGAGATAAGAGGAAAGAACGCAAACAGAAAATTAGAGAGAGAAATGATAAACTATTTTACTTCTCTGCTCTTATTGAAAATGTCATATTAGCTGCCGAACAGCAGAAAGACAATATAAAGGAACACATAAGAGACATCAGAGAAGACAATGTGAAATTCCATCTAATGAAATGGATTACTCTAAAAGACTTTCATAGACTTTCAGAAATGCTAAATCTTGAAGTTTATTTATTGGCTTATACGAATCGATTCAGGAAGGACAGGAAATCGTCTGTCAAAGAATTTAACGTTATTATTGGATCAGTTGACTATCTGTATGAAACATTTAAAATGATTCCGAATCAATTAAAAGCTTCTCAAGAATTTGATTATCAAAGAAAGATAAAACTTCAAAACATCAACTCAAATATTTTTTATTTATCGCAGCAGATTGCTTTAATGCTATATGCACCTTACCCTCAAGAATATACAAAACTTACCTCTATCAGACAGTCTTTTATCGATTTACTGGAAGCGCAAAATGACGACGATATTAAATATGATTTAGAATTTCATATTGAAAATTTCTTTGTACCACTAGATAATTTTTGCAGGGAATACATTGAATCTGGGAAACAGATATTCCCCGAAATAATAAACTTAGGAAATTTAGTAAATGAAGGCATTGAGTTATTAGAATATATTCAAAAGGAAAATAAACGGCTTATGAATGACTTATTTGAAGATTTCAAGAAAATATGTAAGTCGATTTCCCAAGTACGAAGATTTTCCAAAAGACTGCATAGTAAATATGGTCAGAATAATCAGAATGCATTGTGACATGGCACTTGTACTGGCGGGAGTTGGTGCGAGGTTCCCCTGTCTGAACGAAAAGATTATTCTATATGAGGTATTAAAGTATCTCCATTCAAAAAAGAAACACAAAAGCAATCTGGAGTCTCTGCCGAATTAAGTACAATTTTTCAATAGCGTTCAATAAAATAAAGCCTCTCCCAATTTAAACCGGGAGAGGCTTATAAATTCAGTTATTCCCTATCGTGCTTTCGCCCAAAGCCACTCCATTATCCGTACTTCCCAATGCACGTACTTCCTTCACATCAGGCTTTCTAAGCTCTTCATTACTCATGGGTTTCGATACTATTATTGACCTTCCCTGCCTCGTTGAACTACAAGCGGTAAACACTAATATACAAGCCAGGAAAACTAACGCCGTAATCACTAAATTTTTCATCTGCACAGTATTTTATATGATTCATTACAATACTGTGCCAAAAATTAAGGTGTTCATTAATATACATCCCTGTGTCTTTAGGTCTGGGCTCGCGCACCTGTTTCCTCCTGAGTATAAAAAGTAAAGCCTCCGTCGGTTCAATCGAGGGAGGCTTTACTTTTTATATTATATCATTCTTAGTGATTACTCAATTTCTCTTTTATTTTTCCGAGATTGGCTTTAAGGGTAACCAATGCACCATCTAAAGAGTGTGAGAAGTCATTTCCGTGGTTGGTGGCCACAATAGGTTGCAGGCCTTCAAGGCGAGCTTCTATCAGGCATTTTTTATCGTTCAAGCCTTCTTTAGGGCCGTTCTCATCGGTGAAGTGTACTTCAATACGTGTTATCTGTTCGCTAAACCTGCTCAATGCATCTTTGATCGTTGCAGAGAACTCTTCCCTGCTATTGGCACTCAAATGTGCGTTGTGGTCGGTATTGATCTGAATCGTCATGTGTATCAATTTTTAAATGAAATGATATTACTAAAGGTACAAAATCCGTACCGTAGGGGCTTTTATCGACAGATAATCATCACTTTCCGACATTTTGACGCACAAAAACTGGCGCGCTCTTTGCAAAGCAATAAGTAGATTGCATCGTTTTTATGAAAAGAGGCTACTTATTACTCCTTGCTTTTTTGCTTTCATTGCCTGCGCGCTCACAGGATAGTAGCGCTACAGAGCCGGTCGTAACTACCTGCGACGATATGACATTCGTTTACTGCGATCTGTTAATGGACTATTATAGCCGCTACAGCGACGATTCCCTCCGGGCGACAATGGCTGAATGGGAAGAAAGCTGCGGTATGCCGGAGCAATTGATGTCTTTCAAGATATTATATGCCATAGAAAAAGGAGAGTTTACCGAACAGATGTATGATTCAAACATTGTACAATACCTGGTGATCTATAATGAGAATGCGGAGTACGCAAGAGACTATCTCTCCACAACTCCTGCAGAATATTATGCTTACCTGAAGGCAATAGCTAAGTCTTTACAGAAACTGGAGCTGGCACCATTGGAAAAAACTATTGCCAACTACTATGCCACCCGCGATGAAGGTGTACTGGAAGATATGGACACTACACTCAGTGATACAAAACTATATGCCGGCTACAAATCGTACGAGGGAGAGAAATATCGCATCTTCGGGCGTTTTCATATGGCTGCATTTGCAGGCGCCTGGATACCTGATGGTAAGATAGGCGCAGTCGGTAGCCATCCGCTTATCGGCCTCCAACTCGGTAGTGCCTGGAACAAGCTTTCTTTCGATGTCAGCCTTTCATTCAGGTTTATTAATATGCCGAAGGAGATACAGGTGTATCATTTGGGATATCTGCAAAATACGAAGTATCATACCGGGTTAAACGCAGGAATAGACGCGGGTTATAGGTTTGCAGAAACAGGTAAGAGTAAAATGTATGTGCTGGGTGGTATAGGCTATGATGCCCTCTCTGTGATACAAGCAACCAACGAAGAGGCCAGTGATGGCAAGTTCCTTTCTTCCGTTAACCTGAATGGTGGACTGGGCTACAGGTTCTACCTGAAGAAACGTGAGTACATAGGACTGATGGGCAAATATAATTTGCTATTCTATAAGAACACTTCAGGCACCAACCTGGAAGGCAATGCTGTCACCATATCGTTGGTTTATGGTTTTCATTAAAGAAAGAACAGTTGCCTACTCTTTCTTTCCCTTGAACAGAGCGACAATAGCCATAGCATGGCCGTGACCTAGTTCGAAATCATCCTTTAGCCAATTGACTATTTCGGTGGCCTTTATCCCCTCTTTTAATTTACCCTTCGTCAGGAAGCCTTTTTTCTCGCCGAGCTTTTTGAAGTCTTCAGGACTCTTGCCTGTTTTTGCTTGTATGTTGTCTAAGTAACCCTGGAATGACATAGTCCAAATTTTGCAGGATAAATTTAGGCCATAGCTGTTATATTAGCAGGCTTAGCTGTATTCTTTTTAAGATTGTGATAGCAGCGGTGAGAGACAGCTAGTATCAACAACATCACTAAAGGGAAAATAGTTTGCCCATCTATACCATCTATCGCAGCGTGACTGATAGCGGCAGAGATAAAGGTGAAGCCAAAACCTGCGTACGCCCATTCCTTAATATTGCCTTTGATGAATGGCAACACTAAGACGAGTGCTCCACAGACTTTGAAGACGGTGAGCATAGTGCGGAAGTAGTCCGGATAGCCAAGATGCCTGATCCCATCAATAGCTAATTGTGTGTTGGAAGTAAGGGCAGGGACAACACCTTCAAAGAGGAAGATGAGGATGGTCGTGGCCCAATAAGCGATCTTAATTGTTTTATTGTTCATATTTCAAGCGGTTTTTGTTGATACAAAGTACCGACTCATTTTACACTTGATGGCTGTGGTATCGAGACAAAAAAGAGGGGAGATTACGACAGCAGGCACTGTTTGTGTTTATTTCACCAGTACAAAAACACTGTCCCCCGTAGTGACTACCGCAGAATTTATCTGCAAGGCATGTAATAAAGAGTCAACACTCTCGCCCGTCGCTATGGGATAGGCGGGGATATTCAGTTCCTTATTGTATAGCGGATAGCATTTTATCACCCAGTCTGCCACGTCAATATGCTCATGAGGGTACAGTGTCATAGAAGTAGTGAAGATCGGTATCTTATCTTCCTGCGCAATCGTGATAGCTGTTTTGCCATTGTTGTAGATGAGCATTTTCTTTTTGTGTGCATCTTCAGTAAAGTCGCGAAGCAATGGCTGGACAATAAATACTACCTGCAAAACAAACAGTACACCCGCTATCGCATATAGAGGTTTGCGAAGCCATTTGCTTTCCTGCAGTTGCATGAAGCAGTAAATAATTAAGATGCCTGTTGCTGCTGTTTTGTATGCATTCAGCCTGTGGGCATTCAGCGGCAGCTTGCCCATAATGAACAGCACTATGGAAAGCCACATTACTGATACGCTATACAACACCAACCATTCCATGATGCTTTTTTCTTTCTTTGTCACTATCACCACGGACTTATATGTGCCAAATAGCCATGATGCCAGCCCCACAATACCAAGGAATATCATGAAAGTGCCTCTGCCAAAGAGGTGGAAGTACATGTAGATGTTATAGAACAACTCCCGTATACTGAAGCCGTCCGACATATAATAATCCTTCCAGTAATTGTTCATGCCCTTGTCCTGCATCACCTGAGTGATATCGAGACGGTAGAGTAGGAGTATGCCAATGCCGCAGAGCAGTAAGGCAAACCATTGTTTCAACAGGCTATTGCCCTTGCTGAAGCTATTGATCAATACGATACCGAAGATCGGTGCAGCCACTACAGGATAAGTATAGCTGAAAAGCGGTGCCACCAAAAAGCTGATGCAAAGCAATACATACTTTGCAGAAGAAACCTTCTGTCCTTTATTGATATTGATTAGCAATACTAGTTGCGCTATACCTATCAATCCCATCAGCATTTCCATTGTGTATTGCTTGGTGAGGACGAAGTAGAAGATCGAGGTAGGATATGCCGCATATATCAATACCCAGAGCCATTGATAAAAAGTATTCTCCTGGAATAGCTTCTTTGATAAATAAATGCAGTAACCCATTCCGAAACAATGCACAATCAAGGACGGCAATCTCAGTGAAGTGTAGCTATAGTTGAACAAAGAACTAAACCACTTAATTATTTGCAGATAGACGCGTGGAAATTGTTGCGTTTTTTCCAGTCCGCCCCAGAGCTCAGTAGCTGTTTTGAATTTGAGGTTGTATATAATAGCCCATTCATCCAAAAAGAAAGGGTGGGCTTCCCATATGGTCATTACCAGTCCGCAAGCCACCATAAAGACGAGTGTGAGCCAGGCAATTGTTTTTATTATGGTATTCAACTTATTCATTCGTGCTATTGATAGTGCTGTGTGCTTCACGTTCTATATACACTACTTCTTTTAGCAGTGGGTTGTCTTTGAATAGTTTCTTTAATTCCTCCTTGTCCTTGACCGGGTAAACAGTAAGCCCTGCACGTACATCATATGCCGGGTGCGTTTTCAGTGCCCAGTCTCTCGGCGCTTCTTCAAAAGGATAGCCAATACCCGGTGTCACCGCTATCGGTAACTTTTTGCTTTCTGCCAGTAGCAATCCTTGTTTTGCATTCTCATATACCCTGCGTTTTATCAGCGCCTCTTTGCCCCATACCTGGTCGATGCAGGAGGTAAAGATACCAATGCTCATAGCGACACAGAGTATGGCTGAAAATACGGGTACAGCCTTCGTTAGCCTTTTTACTTTTCCTAAAGAGATCAATAGGTAAGCAATCAAAATACCACAGGCAGGAACGGCAAAGGCATTAAGCCTGTGTGTGCCCAGTGGCAGCTTGTGTATCAGGAATAAACCGATCATCAACCATACCAGCAAGGCGCTGTATTGCACCACGTACCTGAACAAAGAGCGCTCTGTGTCTTTCTTAAATAATTGATAGCTGCCCAACAGCAACCCGCAGATACCCAGTATACCGAATATGATCTCGAACAGAGCGCCTGAGCCGAGATTGGCAAAGAGCTTATATATCTTTTCCAGGAATATCGTTATTCTAAAGCCGTCACCCAGCAGGTATTCCTTCCAATAGTTCTGCATACCCTGATCGCTCATTACCTGCGATACGTCCTTTACATAAAATATCGCGATACTTGCTAGTGTGAGCAGGATAGGGAAGCCCCGGCTCAGCAACGTTTTTTTGTTGGGTGCTGATAATAGGAAAATGAGCACAACGGGCGCATAGCAAATGGGATATGTATAACTGAAATAAGGAACTACAAGCGACAAAATACAGAGCAGTGTATATCGCGCCCTGCTGAGATTAGTAGCCTCAAGTGTTTCTGCAAGTTGCCATATGGCGACCAAAGCCATAAGCATATCCATAGTGTATTGCTTCACCTGCACAAAATAATGCACCGATGTAGAAAAGGAGGCGTAAATTAATATCCAAAGAAATCGGTAACGCACCTGTTGGTTGAACAACCTCTTTGACAACCTATAACAAAAGACCAGACCAATGCTATGCACCACCAATGATGGCATATGCAGGGATGTATAACTAAAGTTAAAAGGCTCCGTCACCAGCTTAACTATCTGCAGGTATAAGCGGGGAAACTGTTGCAGCATTTCTAAGGGACCCCATAGCTGTGCAGCGGTTTTATTTTTCAGGTTGTGGATGATGAACCACTCATCGAGCCAGAAAGGTTTCAGCTCAAAAAAAGTAATGGCAATGCCATATACAATGAATAAACATAGCGTACCGATAGTCAGCAACCTCAGCCAGTTATATTTCAAGAGTTTATTGCCGCTATCCATAGTAGCTACAATGATAATTAAAAAGCGGCAGGGGAGGAAGCTGCCAGCTTACATTTTAAGGCGGTAGCGCAAACCGAAGTGCAGGGGTACATAAAAATGAGTCTCTTGCTGTATCGGCCCTGTACGTGAACCATGGCTTATACCATTTGAGGTGTGTTGTGCTGAGGCAAATACAACAGATGCACCGCTCTCGCCATAAAATACCATGCGTGGGAGGTGAGTGATAGGTGTGGTGAAACCTAATTGCAAACCTGTCTTCATTCCTTTGCCTCTTACCGATTCACCTGGATGGTTGTTCTCTTCGCCGCTGTATTGCATATAGCCGGCATTTACTCCGACATAGAATTTTCCACGAGAGCCCGATATGCCGCCGGGATAGATATTGCAAAAGACATCACCCCAGAGAAATGGGCCAACAGCCCCGGTAACACCTAATTGTATATGGTTAGAAGGGTTATACATACCCTTTGCTATAAAATAGGGATTCATGTGAATACTGCTTAATACACCGAAATTCAATCCGTTGCCGGTACTTAGTTCTATTTTTTGCGCAACACAGTTGGCAGATACTAACAGACAGGTAAGAAGTAGTTTGTACATAGGTTATAGTTTGAAAGAATAAGCTCAACTATTATGCCGAAAGTAATATTAAATGGTGCAATGAAGAAGCGTTTATTTTATTGTGATGTATTAGAGGCGACTTATGACCTCAACTGCGTATTCCCCCTAATTATTAAAGGCTGCCCAACGGGGCAGCCTTTAATAATTATTTTGAAGAAAATTTAAGCAGGTACTTTCCTTGCTTTTTCTCTGTCCCAGAACCTGTGCTGTGCTATGGCGTTAATGAATTGCTTTGCAAGGTTTGCAGGCTTGTTATTTATTATAATGCCCTCGTCGGCGAGTTTCTTGCTGAAATAAGTCGCATCCAATAATGGTTGTGCTTCCTCATCTGCGGCAATGGCTTTGCAGTGCTTGAATGCTTCGTTCAGGAAATGTATAGCATCGGGTTCGGCTTCCAGTGCGGCAACACTCTTAGCTCCACCAGGTACATACACTGCATCATAGAATATAGAAGCAGCCGTCAGGAAACTTTTATCAACAGGTATCTTGCTTTTGCCTTTTGATGTGATCATTCCCTGGCGTGGTGCAATAATCTCCACTGTTGCGCCTGCTTTTGTCAGCGCGTCTTTTACTGTATTCAGAGATGTTTCATCCACGCCGTCTGCAGCCAGTATAGCTACCTGCCGTGTACGGATATTGTCCTTTACCGTATTGGCCATGCTCAATGCGGGTGATTCTTTCAGCGAGCTTTCCTTAATTATCGGTTGGTAGCGCTTCGGATCAGCATCTGCAGGAATGTCCTGGTTCAGTTGCTCCTTGCCTCTCTTGGGAACGTCCATACCTAGGTTATAGGCTACACCTGCTGTAAGGTCTGCGTCAATTTCTAACAGGATACGCAACATGCGCTGACGTATAGCCATATCGCCCACTTTACCGAGCTCAAAACTCAAGGCGTCCTGTATGTGTTGCTTTTCATAGTCGGCCTGGCTATTGTAAAATAGTTTTGCCTGGCTGAAGTGGTCGCGGAAGCTTTCACTACGTTCTCTTATCTTATGTGCATCTATGCGCTCAGGGTGAGAAGTAAACCCGCCGTCCATTTTGCCAGCGAGGAACGGACAGCCGCCACCCGTTGTATTCGGTTGGTAGCTCGACTTTCCTTTGTTGATCGTCTGGCGCATGATACCATCACGCTGATTATTATGTACAGGAACGACCGGTCTGTTGATAGGTATCTCGTGGAAGTTCGGTCCGCCCAATCTTGATAACTGCGTATCGGTATAGGAGAACAACCTGCCTTGCATCAGCGGGTCGTTGGTGAAATCAATACCCGGAACAATATGCCCTACGTGGAAGGCTACTTGTTCTGTTTCGGCAAAGAAATTATCAGGGTTGCGGTTCAGCGTCATTTTACCAATGATCTGCACAGGTACTAATTCTTCAGGTATCAGTTTAGTTGGGTCCAGCAGGTCAAAATCAAATTTATGTTCATCAGCTTCAGGTACTATCTGTACGCCTAATTCCCATTCAGGATAGTTGCCGCTTTCGATTGCATTCCATAGATCCCTCCTGTGAAAGTCAGGATCGCGGCCGGAGATATTCAGTGCTTCGTCCCATGCAACAGAGTGCATACCGAGTAGCGGCTTCCAATGGAATTTAACGAAATTGGATTTGCCTTTTTCATTGATGAAACGGAAAGTATGCACGCCGAAGCCTTCCATCATCCTGTAACTGCGTGGTATGGCGCGGTCGCTCATCGCCCACATGACCATGTGCGCGCTCTCTGGGAGTAGCGATATGAAATCCCAGAATGTGTCATGGGCAGAAGCCGCCTGAGGCATCTCGTTATCAGGTTCCGGTTTTACGGCATGTATCAGGTCCGGGAATTTCATGGCATCCTGTATAAAAAATACCGGCATATTGTTGCCTACGAGGTCGAAATTACCCGCCTGTGTATAGAATTTCACAGCGAAGCCACGCACGTCCCTGGCCATATCTGTAGAGCCACGGGAACCTGCCACTGTTGAGAACCTTACAAATACCGGTGTTTCAACTGATGGGTCTTGGAGGAAGTCAGCCTTTGTGATCGCCGACTGTGACTTATAGACTTTAAACACCCCGTGCGCGGCTGAGCCACGTGCGTGGACGATACGCTCGGGTATCCTTTCGTGGTCGAAGTGGGTGATCTTCTCCCGCATGATGAAGTCCTCGAGCAGGGAAGGGCCGCGTTCACCCGCCTTCAGGCTGTTTTGGTCGTCATTGATGCGGACACCATGATCTGTGGTCATGAACTGGCCTTCAGCATCAGCGGTGTGCGGGGCAAGGCTCTCTGTTTTTTCATTTTCAGGACTCACCTGTGCATCGCCCGGCTTGGACCTGCCACCATCACGGGCGGGTTTCTTGGGCACAGGTTTGTTGTTGCCGTTATTGCCGGCTGGTTTTTTATCGGACGTAGCTTTAGCCATTATGAATAAGTTTCCTAATGGGAGAATAAAAGTATGCCAGTGGGTATGTGGTGCTAGTCCCGCACGTTTACATCTACGAAACTCTTTACAAGTGTAATGACCGGGTGGTCTTTCGTATTGCTGCTCATAGATGAGATAGCCTCCTTGTCCAGCTCCCGGTAACCGTTCAGCTCGGAGAACTGCGCGGATGTCAGTGCCTTGAAGCCCATCGACCAGTCGGGGAAGTTCCGTTTTTCTAAGGTGCCCTCCAGCATTTTGAACATGTAGGCGTGGCGGTTATCGATGGTTATCTTTTGGTACAGCTCTTTTATCACCTCTTTCTCGCCCTCCAATACCTGTATAAAGTTACCATCGTGGTATAAAAGAAGGCCCGTGACATTGAGGCCCGTATTATTGCTTCGTGAAACTTCGAGAATTTCTTTTAAGTCTTCATCATCCATCAGGTAGGCGGCGGCGCTGATGTATACCAGGTAGTGCATAGTGATAAGTTCGAATGTAAAAATAGAAAACCGGTGATATTTTACAAGCGCGGCTGTAAGGAGCGGGTTTCATTTGGACGGAGGGTAATTTTAAAACGCAATACAGGCAAGAGTTTTCATTTTTTGGTGGTGCATTTGTGGTGCATGGTGGTGTACGTCAGGTTCATAAGTGGTTGTTAAGTGGTGCACAGGTGGTTGTCAAGTGGTTCATAAGTGGTTAACGGGTGGTGCATAGATGGTGTATGCGTGGTGCATGCTTTTTTTTTGCTGTAGTGCTTGCTTTGTTGTTACTCTTAAAATTACGGTTTTATGGTGAGGTGTGGAAATGAGGATATCCACAGGGTGTCTTGCGTAGCTTGCTCGTATGGATAGATCCTTCGCAGGGCTCAGGATGACAGGTGTTGTTTGCTCCGGTCACAGACAGTGAGGAAACTAAGTGTATTTTAAGCACGACAATAAGAGAGACATTAGCGTGTGTAGTATACTAATTGATAACTTCTGTATCATTTGCAGAAGGATTAGTTACCTTGAATCGAATGATCTTCATTTTCTTTATGTCCACATTTATCTTTCGCCACACTCCGTTTTTATTATATTGAGTAGTTGAACTAATTCCATTTCCTCCTGTCGTATATGTATCTCCTGCTGCGTATGACAAATCGTATGTCAAGCAGTTTTGAGAACCTCCTGTACTAATATATTTATATGTTGATCCAACTTCAGATAGTTCAAGTATTTGCTTTAGAAATGCCGATAGCGCTTTCATATCCTCAAACTTCTTTCCAACTGCTATTTTCAGTAGTAGTCGGCTCGGTCCTCCATACCATAGTGGCTCAACCAGTGATGCTTTGGTCTTTGCGCTGTCATATATGATGAGACAGGTCATATTGTTGACGTGATAACCTAAGTAATTGGTTAACGTAGCTTCATAAAAATCATAGTTAGGCAATTGTTGTTTTACTAATGGCTTTTCTATCTTCTCGATATTAGCTTTACTAGGGTCAAATACCCATCTGTCACCACGCCCATCAGTAGGGAACATCTCTGTAAGGATTTTTTCGAGCTTTGGGGAGTGTTGTGCACTGACATTTAGGAATGCCAAACATAGGATAGATAGGAATACAAATTTGCTCATTATTACAGCTATATACGAAAGACCTGATAAAGTTAATTGAACATGTTGACAATTGGTTCTCAATCTCTATTGACCTTCGTCGCTACCTCTCAGGGGATTTCTCATTTCGCTTATGTTGCTGCGCAACATCTCGCTACATTCGAAATGACGGCGCTGTGGGGAACAAAAAAATCCGCCCATCAGGCGGATTTTCAATGTCTAAAAAGTAACGAGACTAATACCCTCTTCCTTCCTTCTTTTCCATGTAGTTCATGAAGGCGCGGTTGGCGACGGCGTTGCCGCCGGGGGTGGGGTAGTTACCGGTGAAGTACCAGTCGCCCTTGTTGTTGGGGCAGGCATCGTAGAGGCCTTCTATCGATTGGTATATCAGGTCAACTTCTGCGTTCACATCATCAGGGCGCAGCATGATAGCGATCTTCTTGCTGATCTCTTCCGGTGTGAAAGGAGCGTATATGTCTTTTACGTAGTTCTGTTCTTTTAGTGTACCGTTGCCCTGCGCGTCTTTTATCTTTTGCAGGGTATCGGTCAGTACGTTTTCCATGCCCCTGTCTTTCAGGAGTGTCACTGCTGCCTGGAAAGCGATGAAGTCACCCATACGGCTCATGTCTATACCGTAGCAATCGGGGAAGCGTATCTGCGGAGCAGATGAAACGATGATGATGCGCTTAGGGCCGAGGCGGTCCAGCATCTTGATGATACTCTCACGCAGTGTAGTACCACGAACGATAGAGTCATCTATTATCACCAGCGTATCAACACCCGGCTTAACAGTGCCATAGGTGATGTCGTACACGTGCTGCACCATCTCGTTGCGCGATGCATCTTCTGTAATGAAGGTGCGCATCTTCACATCCTTGATGGCGATCTTCTCGATGCGTACACGGCGATGTATCAGTTCACGTATCTCCGCTTCACTGAGGTTGCGGTTTACGATACGATCTATCTTTATTTCTTTCAGGTAATCTTCCAGTCCCTTTATCAGTCCGTAGAAAGCAGTTTCTGCGGTGTTGGGAATGAATGATACTATGGTGTTCTTCAGGTCGTTGTCCAGTAGCTTCAGCACCTTAGGTGCAAGATTGGAACCCAGCTTCATGCGCTCACGGTATATATCCGCATCGCCACCGCGGCTGAAGTAGATACGCTCAAAGCTGCAAGCCTTCAGTTCTCTCGGCGCTAGTATTTCTGCCTGGCTGAATGAGCCATCTTTCTTTGTTATAATAGCATGTCCCGGCTTTAACTCCTGCACCGCATCCTGTGGCACATTGAATGCCGTCATGATAGCAGGGCGTTCTGAAGCCGCAACAATGATCTCATCATCTTTATAAAAGAATGCGGGACGGATACCGTTCGGGTCTCTCATCACGAAGCTGTCACCGTTTCCTATCAGTCCGCTGAAAACGTAGCCGCCATCAAAGTGGGTGGTCGCTTGTTTCAATACACCTTCCACGTTCAGATTTTGCGGGTCGGTCTCATCGGCCAGGCAGAGGTAGTAGTGTACAGTCTCTATCATAGCGCCGAGATCGCTTTCCCTTACTGTAGTAGTGGGGTGCTTATCCAGCATAGCAAACAATTCATCCGTATTTACCAGGTTGAAATTGCCCGCCATTGTCAGGTTGCGGTTAGGATTGATGTTTGGTTTGAAGAACGGGTGGCAGAACTCCACATCGTTGCGTCCCTGTGTTCCGTAGCGGAGATGTCCTAAAAGGATCTCGCCCATGTACTTCACATAGCCTTTCAGCAGGCCGGGATGTTTACGGATGTCGGGGTAGTTCTTTTCCAGTTCACCTACTTCCTGCTGAATGGTCTGGAATATCTTTCCGATGGCTCCCGCTCCGCTGATGCGCAGGCGATGCATGAATTGATATCCCGGTTCTATATTCAGTTTCACTGTGGCAATACCGGCGCCGTCCTGACCCCTGTTGTGCTGCTTTTCCATAAGCAGGTACAGTTTGTTCAGTGCGTAAAATGCTGTGCCGTATTTGCGGTGGTAGTAAGACAGTGGTTTTAACAATCGGATGTAGGCTAAGCCACATTCGTGGTGTATCGCGTCAGACATGAGGGGGCAAAGATAGTAAGGTTTTGGGATGTTACCTTACTGTTATCTATTGAATATAATGATAGGCCGTTTTCGGTTTCTTTTTCATCTCCGGGGCCTTTACTTCTATATCAAATATGGCTAATGCGAGGATGGCTACCCCGAAGCCGAGTATAAAGAGGGCAGATATCCTGTTGAGGTACATGGTACGGCGCAAAGTGAGCCTGCGGCGGATGATATCGGCCAGGAAGACCTTTAGCATGTCTATACTCAGTACCAATCCCAGGCAGCTGGAGAAGAAAACGATCCGGTACATAGCCGTTTCCTTGGCCATAGCTGTGGCTACAGCTATCCATTGCAGAATGAGGGCAGGATTGAAGGTGTTCATGAAAAAACCGCTCAGCAATATCTTGAGATACAGGGAACCGCTGATATTGAGGATGCGGGCAGAAGGGCGGACAGGCTTGTATTTCTTAAAAAGGCCATATACCCCCAGCAGTATAAGCAAGGCGGAAAAGCCGTACTTCATAGTGCGCTCGTACTGGTGGAGCCATTCCAGCCAGGGAGTGGCCATATTGGCGACCGTTACGAACAATATATCGCTGATAGATACCCCCAGTACAAAGACGAGTCCCGCCTTATAGCTGTGGTTCACACTATACTTCAGCACCGCGAAAAGCGTGGGGCCGACCGATATTGCCATAAACAGGCCAAGAATGAGCCCGGTAAATAATGCTGTTGATAGCATGGGTGACAAGATAAGAACTTATGTTGAGAGGTTCTGAATTTAGCGGTGTAAAAACTGTACCCTTAGTTACAGATTACTCATTCACAAATACTTCCATCAGCCGGTCGCCGGGGGCGGTTTCCTTAATGCTGATCCATAGATGCTTGTGTGGGAGGAGTTCGCGAGCTTTTTCCGGCCACTCTACCAGGCTGAAAGCCGAGGTGTCGTTGATGGCATCTTCAATTCCGGCATTTACGGCCTCTTCAGTATCGCGGAGGCGGTACCAATCCATGTGGTATATCTTCTTTTCTGTTCCGTTAACAGAAAAATAATACTCGTTGATGAGTGCATAGGTGGGGCTGCTGACCGCATCCTGAACTCCCAGAATATCGCATAAGGCGTGTATGAACGTGGTTTTCCCCGCTCCCATCTCGCCGCTGAAGGCAAATACTCTGTACTGATCAGCGTATTGCCATAACTGATGGGCTGCATTTCCTATATTGGATAAAGAGTATGAAATTTGTAGAACAGGCACTGGCATAATTATGTGCAAGATACAGCAAGCCGATAATTAATGAAAAAGGTATATTCGACAGTAGTAGAGGGCATGACTTGTGGCAATTGCGCGCTGACGATTTCCAGGCTCTTAGAAAAGAAGGGCCTAAAGAATATTTCAGCAAATGCTGCTTCAGGCGAGGTGAATTTCACTGCCGCTGAAACGCTTGACGTAGAAGGAGTATATAATGATATAGACGGGCTGGGTTATCATGTAGTCCGTGAAGGGGAAGAGCATAGTGCAGAAGGCCATCATCATGAGCACGGCGATAACCTTACAGCCTTACTTATTATTAATGTTTTACTAACTGTTCCATTGCTGGCGCATATGTTTACTAGTTGGCATGTGCTGCATATGCCCTGGGTGCAATTTGCATTAGCTACTCCTGTTTATGCTATTGGTTGTTATGTCTTCATGCCATCGGCGTATCGCTCATTAAAGCACGGCATCCCTAATATGGATGTGCTGATAATGATAGGTGCGAGTGCTGCATATATCTATTCTATCATCGGCCTCTTATTCTTCGCTGGTACGGCTCACAATTATATTTTCTTCGAAACTGCGGCATCTATCATCACGCTGGTGATGGTGGGCAACTGGCTGGAACACAAAACGGTGAAGTCAACTACTGTAGCGATAGATGCATTAGTAAAACTGCAACCACAGTCGGCACGCATAGTGATGGCTGATAGTATGGGCAAGGAAACCATTCTGGAAGTGGAAAGTAAATTCGTCCGCAACGGTGATGTAGTGCTCGTAAACAATGGCGACAGCATCCCTGTTGATGGCGAGATAATAAAAGGCGACGCGCAGATAGACGAGCATATGATAACGGGAGAAAGTGTGCCCGTTCATAAAAGCATTGGTAATGGGGTAGTAGGTGGCACATTAATTCTCGATGGCAACCTGAGAGTAAAGGCTACTGCTGTAGGTAATGCCTCGGTACTTTCCAGCATCATTAAAATGGTGCGCGAAGCACAGGCGGTAAAACCTGCTTTGCAAAAGCTAGCAGATAAGATAAGTGCGGTATTTGTGCCTGTAGTATTGGGCATCGCTGTGCTCACCTTGCTGGTGAACATGTTCGTAGCAGGCCATACGTTTACAGAGTCAATGATGCGGGCTATAGCGGTGTTGGTAATATCTTGTCCCTGTGCTATGGGACTGGCTACACCTGCAGCAGTAGCAGTTGGTTTGGGCCGTGCGGCACGCAATGGTATACTGGTGAAGGGTGGCGATACACTGGAGCAGCTGAAGCGCATTAAGCAGATAGTATTCGACAAAACAGGTACGCTCACTACAGGGCAATTACAGGTAAGCAAGATTCAAACGACTTTAGATGAAGCGCAATTCCGCAGTATAGTTGCTGCAATGGAAAAGCATTCTTCGCACCCGATAGCCAAATCAATATCCGCTCAATGGAAAGATGCTGCTCATTTTGAGTTAGCCGAAGTACGTGAAGTAAAAGGCAAAGGGATGGAAGCAACAGATAGCGATGGTAATACCTGGAGACTTGGCTCTGAAAAGTGGCTGAAGCCCAATGCTGAAAATGCGGGTGCAGACCTCTACCTGTACAAAAATGATGAGTTTACCGGTAGCCTGAACATCAGTGACACCCTCCGCCCTGATGCACTGAGTGCTATTGCCGAGCTGAAAATGATGGGTTATACCCTGATATTGCTGAGCGGTGATAAAAAGAGCAAATGCGAAGAGCTGGGCAAACAGCTGAACATGGATGTCATTTACTCAGAACAAAGCCCTGCACAGAAAAATGAGATACTTGATCAACTGCTGAAACGTGCCCCGACGGCAATGGTGGGTGATGGCATTAATGACGCGCCTGCATTGGCAAAAGCTACAGTTGGTATCTCTCTCAGTGAGTCAACACAGATTGCGATACAGTCGGCCAATGTAATATTGTCTAACAATCAACTGCTTTCTCTGCCACGCGCACTAAGGCTCGGTATCTATACAGAGCAGACTATTAAGCAAAACCTCTTCTGGGCCTTCATTTACAATATCGTGGCTATCCCTGTAGCGGCGGTAGGGCTGCTCACACCCGTATGGGGAGCAGGCGTAATGGCGCTCAGTGATGTAGTGCTGGTGCTGAATTCCCTCAGGCTGGGTATCCGCAAGATCAACTAGGGTTAAGCGACTGTTTTTCCCGATTTGTCGGGTTCTAAGGAAATTTTAATATGTCCTTTAGTGCACATTTACTATTTTACAACCTTTGTGTAAGTTAAATAATAGTAATGACAAGGGTTTTTAGCATAGGAGTGTTCGTATTAGCATTGGGTTTACTATCTTGCAATACATCCAGGAAAACAACGGCCTCATCCGGCGGTGGTGACAGAAAAGGTGACAAACAAAAAATTGCCTGTTCTCAGCAAGCAAAGGATGACAGCCAGCCACGCTTAGAGTGGATCATTGAAGACACCTCCGTATTAAGTGGTTTAAAAACCATGGAGCGCCCATCATCATATAAGGTATATTCGCTTGACAGCGTTCAGGCAAAGACATTTTTCAGGTCTTTCAACGATACCTCCCGAAAACAAGAGAAAATAAGGATGACTTTGCCATTACCGGCTCCTAACGAATGCAAGGCGTTTGACGTCTCTAACTCGAGGGTAATGAACAAGAAATTGAAGGAAAAATATCCTGAGTTAGTGACCCTGCAAGGCAGAGGTACAGACGGAAAAGGTGATGCACGGATAAACTACGACGGGATAAAAGTGAAGATACAGGTGAATATGAATGGTGAGATAATATTGATAAATCCGATAAGGCATAATGGACGTACTTATTACGTAGCATATGCCCGGGCTGATTCGAGAGATAAAAAAGAATCTTTTGAAGAGAATGGAACCCCTGCCAATGAAAACAAACGGTAATTAAAGGAACCAATCTCAATTCAGAATATAAAACGCAGTGATGAAAAAAAATCTAATCTTATTATTAATGCTTGGGGGAATTCTTTTCCCTGCAATGGCAAATGCCAATGCTGTATGGGAACAGAAGCAAGGCAAAGTGCCTTATAAAGGCACACAGGTGCTTAGCCCCAATGTGCTCACAGCATATGAGCTGAATGACGCTTACCTGAGAAATTATCTCTTTTCGCTGACGGATGATCCTACTGCAGGACACCAGGTAGAGTTGCCCAATCCCGATGGTGGATTCCGGACGTTTGTTATCTGGAAATCGCACTTCATGGCTGAGGGTCTGGCATCAAAGTACCAGGGCATCAGTACATTCACAGCTTACGCGCTGGATAATCCCCGCGTGGTTGCCAAGCTGGATTACACACTGAAAGGTTTTCATGCTATGGTATATGATGGAGCAAACACTTACTTCATAGACCCATATAGTAACGTTAATGACGGCTTCTATATGAGCTACTACAAACGTGACTATGTAAAGCCTTTGAATCAGCGTATGGTCTGCGAGTCTGACGACGCACAGGCTGAAGAAGAAGCAATAATGTCTTCTGTAGCGGAGAATGAGCAGATGCAGGTCGGTACTCCTTCTGCGCCTGTATTGCCTGGAATCAACTACAAAGTATTGAACGGTAACGAACATCGTACTTACCGCCTGGCTATGGCATGTACATACGAGTATTCAGTGGCGGTTGATGGACCTACACCAACTGTAGCAGGTGTGCTGAGTGCCATTGTTACTTCTGTTAATCGCGTGGTGGGTGTATATGAGCTGGAAATGGCGATCACGCTGGAGCTAGTTGCTAATACTGATGACCTGATATGGATCACTTCCGGCGATCCCTATAATAACAGTAACGGAAGTTCTATGCTGTCCGTGAACAATACACAGTGCAACAACATCATTGGTAGCGCCAACTATGATATAGGCCATGTATTCAGCACCGGTGGTGGTGGTATAGCGTCACTGGGCTCTATTTGCGGCAGCGGTAAAGGCCAGGGTGTGACAGGTAGCCCTAATCCGCAAGGCGATCCTTTTGATATAGATTATGTAGCGCACGAGATGGGACACCAGTTTGGTGGTCCGCACACTTTTAACAGCCCCACAGGTAGCTGTTCTGGTAACCGTTCCGGCAGTAATGCATACGAGCCGGGTAGTGGTAGTACAATAATGGCCTATGCCGGTATATGTGGTAGCGATAATCTGCAGGCGCATAGTGACGCTTACTTCCATGCAAACTCGCTGCAACGAATATACAATACCATTACTCAGTCCAGCAAGAACAATTGTCCGGTAAAGGTACTTACAGGAAATGCTTCTCCGGGTCTTGCTCCGTTCACCGCAACGTACAGTATCCCAATTTCTACCCCTTTTGAATTGCAAGCGCCTCAGGCAGTAGATTCACTGGCAACAGACACGCTGATGACGTATTGCTGGGAGCAATGGGACAGAAGTTCTTCTTCCCTTACGTGGACCAACAGTATGGCTACAGGGCCTATATTCCGTTCTTTTCTGCCTACGGAATCGCGCTGGAGGGTATTCCCCGCGATACAGAAGGTTGTTACTAACGTAAGCAGCTACCTGGGTGAAAAGCTGCCCACTTCCGCTCGTACGCTTACCTTCAGGCTCACGTCGCGTGGCGTTTATAATGGTCTTGGTGTTACCCATTTTTCTGATGACAGCATCAAACTGAATGTGATCAATACCACCACGCCATTTGTCGTTACAATTCCTAATACTAATGTAACATGGCTTGGTGGCAGCACGCAGACTGTAACATGGGATGTATCTCAAACAAACGCCGCACCAATTAGTTGTGCTAATGTAGATATTTACCTCTCTGTAGATGGTGGATACACTTACCCTTACATAGTAGCTGCCGGCATGACCAACAACGGTTCCGCCAGTGTAACGATACCAAACGTCGCCAACACTACTACCGCTCGTATAAAAGTCAAGGGCGCGGGTAATGTATTCTTCGATATCAGCAACATGAATTTTAAAATAGATAACGACCCTTCATTGCCTCCTGCAAATCCTAACAGTGTGCAGCAAGTAGCGGCGCAGGATCCATCAATTAAAGTTTTTCCTGTTCCTGCACAAGATGTACTGAATATTTCTTCTGATGAAGCGATGAGTGTGTCTATCTACAATGTGGTAGGACAATCAGTTTACACAGGCAACCTGCAATCAGATATGCAGGTGAACGTAAAAGACTGGGCTAAGGGCGTGTACTACATCCACTTCGTTTCAGAAGGCGGCAAACGCTATTCTAAGACGGTTGCGGTGCAGTAGGCTCGGTTCTCGATACTGGATACTCGATAATAGTAAAGGCGGAACTCACGTTCCGCCTTTATTATTATGTTTTTATAAATCAAGCTAACTCTTCCTTCAGATATTTCCCGGTATGGCTTGCCTTTATCTTCGCTATAACCTCCGGAGTGCCTGCACCTACAAGTGTTCCGCCACCGCTACCACCTTCCGGCCCCATATCTATTACATAGTCGGCTACCTTTATCACGTCGAGATTGTGCTCAATCACGAGTACTGTATTGCCTCTTTCTACCAGCCTGTTCAATACTGAAAGCAAATGCTTGATGTCTTCGAAGTGCAGTCCCGTTGTCGGTTCATCCAGTATATAGATGGTTTGTCCTGTATCACGTTTTGAAAGTTCCGTTGCCAGTTTCACGCGCTGTGCTTCCCCACCGCTGAGTGTGACTGCGCTTTGGCCGAGCGTGACATAGCCTAAGCCTACATCTTGTAAGGTCTTTATCTTCCTGTGCAGGAAATGCACATTGATGAAGAACTCCACCGCTTCATCCACCGTCATGTGCAGCACATCAGAAATGGATTTTCCTTTATAGCGTATCTCCAGCGTTTCGCGATTGTAGCGTTTACCATTACACTTCTCACAAGGCACATATACATCGGGCAAAAAGTTCATTTCTATCACCCGCATACCGCCACCCTGGCATTCTTCACATCTTCCGCTTTTTACGTTGAAGGAAAAGCGCCCTGCATTGTAGCCTCTTATCTTAGCTTCCGGTATTTGTGAAAACAGCGTGCGTATCTCGTTGAAGAAACCGCAGTAAGTGGCAGGGTTGCTTCGTGGCGTACGTCCTATCGGGCTTTGATCTATTTCTATTACTTTGTCTATATGCTCTATGCCTGTTACCTTTTTGTAAGGCATCGGCATTTGCTTGAAGTTGTGATAGCATTGCTTGCCCAGGATAGGGTAGAGTGTCTCATTGATGAGCGTACTCTTTCCACTTCCAGACACGCCACTCACACACACGAAAGTACCCAATGGCACTTCTACAGAAACATTTTTCAGGTTGTTACCTGTTGCACCGGTCAGTACTATTTTCTTGCCATTGCCTCCGCGGCGTTCCTGGGGTACTTCAATTTTTAGTTCGTGGTTTAGATATGCGGCTGTGGTGTTATGTCCTTTCAGTATTTCTGCCGGTGTTCCCTGGCTTACTATACGTCCGCCATGTATGCCCGCAGCGGGGCCTATATCTATCAGGTGATCCGCAGCGAGCATGATGTCTTTATCGTGCTCTACAACCAGTACCGAGTTGCCGCCATCTCTCAGGTTTTTCAGTGCGCTGATCAACTTCTGGTTGTCCCGCTGATGCAATCCGATACTCGGCTCATCAAGTATATAAGTAATACCTGTTAACTGAGAACCTATTTGTGTGGCTAATCTTATACGCTGGCTTTCACCGCCGCTAAGTGTGCGCGTTGGTCTGTCAAGTGTCAAATAATGCAAACCCACATCCAACAGGAAATGCAGCCTGTCGCGGATTTCTTTCAGCACGTCTTTGGCTATCGCATTTTGTTTATTGCTTAGTTTCTTTTCTATTCCATCGAACCACTCTTGCAAACCTTGTAGAGACTTTTGCGTCAGCTCAGATATATTTGCGTTGTTCACTTTGAACCAAAGGCTTTCTTTTCTCAGTCTTGCGCCTTTACATTCAGGGCACACGTTCAGTTCCATATATCCTTCCGCCCAGGAGCGTATCGCTTCTGAAGATGTTTCGGTGAACCAACGCAGCAGCATGTTGATGATGCCTTCGTAGTTGTGCTCCGTTGTTTCCTGGTACACTTCGTTCTCGTCGGTTACATAAGTGATAACACCTTCTTCATTGCCGTAGAGTAAAATGTTGAGATGTTTCTCCGGCACTTTTTCTATTGGTGTAGTGAGCGATATCTTATTTTTCTTCGCCAGTATCACCGCTTGTTTATATGTCCACGACTCGCGCTCTGCGCCGAGTGGTGCAATGCCGCCGCCTTCTATGCTCTTTGTTTTATCCGGCAGTACCTCTTTCATGTTCACCTGGTACACATGGCCGAGCCCCTTGCATTTGGGGCAGGCACCATAAGGTGAGTTGAACGAAAAAGTATTAGGTGAGGGTTCGTCGTATGAGATGCCTGTTTCAGCGCACATTAGTTGCTTACTGAACTGTGTGGCAACGTTCTTATCTACATCCAGTATCAGCATCAGGTCTTTACCTACCTGCAAAGACTTCTGAACGCTCTGGCTGAGCCTTGCAAGGCCTTCTTCCTGCACAAGCAATCGGTCAACTACAAGTTCTATATCGTGAATTTTATAGCGGTCAACCTGCATGCGTTCTTTCAGGTCTGTTATCTCGCCATCTATGCGCACTTTTAGGTATCCCTGCTTGCGCAGTTGTTCAAACAGTTCGCGATAGTGTCCTTTACGTCCGCGTATTACAGGTGCAAGCAATGCTATCTTTCTGCCGATAAAATGTTCTTGTATATGATTGACAATTTCTTCTTCGCTGAACTTTGTCATCTTCTTACCCGTATTGTAAGAGTAAGCATCCGACGCGCGCGCGAAAAGAAGGCGCATGAAATCATACACCTCCGTTACTGTTCCTACGGTAGAGCGTGGATTCCTGTTCGTTGTTTTTTGTTCTATGGAAATAACAGGTGAGAGCCCCGTGATCTTATCAACATCGGGGCGGTCCAGATCGCCCATGAATTGCCTGGCATATGCCGCAAAGCTTTCCATGTATCTTCTTTGCCCTTCTGCAAATATGGTATCGAATGCCAGTGATGATTTACCACTGCCACTAATGCCTGTTATTACTACCAACTTGTTTTTGGGAATGCGGACATCTATGTTTTTCAGGTTATGCACCTTTGCGCCCAGCACCTCTATATATCCGCTGCTTACAGTTGTTGTTGCTTCTTCTTTCCTGCTCATAATTTTGCGAAAGCAAATTTACTCACAATTCGTGCCTTTGTCTTTTAATGTGGATTACTTATTGGTGATAGTACTATCAGGGTAGCATCTGCACTGCGCCATCGTGCAAAACAGATAACATATTCCCCCTTAGGGGCAGGGGGCAATTAATACTTCCTTTCTATTACATAATTCACAAGCTCTTCCATAGCGTTCCTGGCGGGAGTATCGGGGAAGCTGTGCAGTATATCAAGGCCTTCTTTCAGGTATTGAGTCATCTTTTCGTGAGCGTAAGATATGCCGCCATACTGCTTTACATACTCTATCACCTCATTCACCTTCTTTTTATTGGTGTTTTGGTTCTTTACTATGTAGATGATCTTGCGTTTCACATCCCTGTCAGCCTTTTGCAGGGTATAAATGAGCGGTAATGTCATTTTCTTCTCCTTAATGTCAATACCTGTTGGTTTGCCTATATTATCCTGCCCGTAATCGAACAAATCATCCTTTATCTGGAAGGCAATTCCCACTTTTTCACCGAAAAGCCTGAATTTTTCTGCTATTTCCCGGTCTTCTGTAGCAGAATAGGCTCCTGCAGCACAAGCGGCAGAAAGCAGGGAGGCGGTCTTAGCCCTTATTATTTCGAAATATATATCTTCCTTAATATCAAGCTTTCGCGCCTTTTCCATCTGCAAAAGCTCACCTTCGCTCATCTCTTTCACAGCTCTGGAGGTTATTTGTAATATCTGGAAATCTCCGTTGTCTAAAGAGAGCAAAAGCCCCTTAGATAGCAGATAATCACCAACTAATACAGCTATTTTGTTCTTCCATAATGCGTTTATTGAGAAAAAATTTCTACGAATCAGGGCATTATCTACCACGTCATCGTGTACCAAAGTGGCCGTATGAAGTAATTCTATGAGTGAAGCGGCCCTGTATGTAGAATCTTTTATTGGCCCGGAAATGTGGGCAGACAGGAAAACGAACATGGGGCGCATTTGCTTCCCTTTTCGCTTGATAATAAACCTCATAACCCTGTCCAGTAAAGGATTTGAGCTTTTCACGTTCTCCGCGAATTTCTTCTCAAATTCCGCTAATTCCTTGCCAATTACACGCTTAACTTGTTCCATTTAAAACTACAATAACAACTGTGTAACAAAGAAATGTTAAAAATATAGAAATAGTTGTTTTATTTTTGGCAGAGTATTTTTAACAAAGCGTAGTTGTATTGTTTACAAAAGACTGACGAATAAAATATTTTTATTTTTTATTCTTTGTTTTTTCAAAACTGTACTATTACCTTTGTCGCATATTTGATTTAACCAAAATCTTAAATAAACAATTCTGTTATGGTCAACAAAAAGTACCTATTGCTAGCTGGTCTTTGCTCTGTTATAGGAGTTCAATCAGCTTTCGCACAAGAAGGCAGTGCTCAATGGTCTGGCCGCGATATGACCTACCGTGGACAAAACTATGATGTACTGGACTCAAGCTATGTTCCTGGCTCTCGTATGGAGCAGCATAGGAAATTCCTGAATCACCAATACGTGTTTCCAGCGAAACCCCGCAATATGTGGGAAATCGGTGTAGGTGGCGGTTTGTATAACCTCTTCGCTGACGTTCCAACGCTGATGCTTTGGGAAAAAGGCGGATTCGGTCTGCACGCACACGTTCGTAAATCTTTCGGATATGTAATATCTGCTCGTTTGCAGTACAACTACGGTATCGGTAAAGGTCTGCAATGGCAAGAAGCGTACAACTACAAGTACAACACTGCATGGAACCAATCATATGCTCCTGCAGGAAATTCTAACGCTACTCCGGCAGAACGCGTTTATTACAACTATCGTATGGAGTCTCACCAGTTAAACCTGGATATGATCGCTTCTACAAATAATATCAGGTTCCACAAAGCTCGTACTGGTATGTCCATCTACGGTTTTATTGGTCTTGGTGCTATGGCGTACAAAACACGCGTAAACACGCTGGATGATGCAGGTAACCCATACGATTTCCAAACGATCGTTGGTACTAATGTACAGGCATTCCCAACTAAAAAAGACGTAAAAACTGCGTTACAAGACCAAATGGATGACACTTATGATATGGCAGCTGAAACTGAAGCCGGTCGTCGTAAGAGAGAAATGTTCGATGGTAAAACTGCGGTTTTCACTCCAAGTATAGGTGCTGGTGTTCAGTTCCGTCTTGGTAAAAGGGTTAACCTGTCTATCGAAGACCGTATCTCATTCCCTCACGATGAGGATCTGATAGATGGTCAACGCTGGTCTGAGCAAGTAAGTGGTACGCCAATACAAACTCAGAACAATGACGTTATCAACTACATGTCATTAGGTCTTAACTTCAACTTAGGTAATTCTAAGAAGAGCGTAGAGCCTCTGTACTGGATGAATCCATTGGATTTTGCTTACAGCGAGCTGAACTACCCTCGTCACATGCTTCTGCCAGAACCAGTTCTGCCTGATGCTGATAACGATGGTATCACTGACCAATTCGACAAATGTCCTGGTACTCCTGCCGGTGTAGCTGTTGACAGCCATGGCTGCCCAATGGATACTGATGGTGATGGTGTTCCTGACTTCCGTGACAAACAACTGATCACTCCTACAGAATGTCAACCAGTTGACGCTGATGGTATCGGTAAATGTCCTTGTCCAGAAGGTTGCGGTACTCCTGCTCCATCTGCTTCATGTTCTAACATAGGTGCCGGTGCAATCGTATTCGATAACAACTCTGCTCGTATCCGTCCTGCTACACAAGGTCAATTGGCTAGCTTAGCTGCTCAAATGCAAGCTAACCCAACTTGTAAAGTTGTGATCATCGGTAACGGTGCTGGTAGCAAACTGCAACAACAACGTTCTTGGGATCGTGTTAACGCAGTGATCGAGTACATGAGTGAAAAACATGGTATCGATCGTGGTCGCTTCGTATTCCAATACGGTCAGCCAGGTGATGCTAACTCAGTTATGTATCGCTCAGCAATGCCGGGTGAAGAAGGTCCTGCTAACGTAGCTCCTCCTTTCCCTAACCTGAGAAGAGATTAATTTTAACTCATCTTATATAGAAAAGCCTCTGACGAAAGTCAGAGGCTTTTTCTTTACCCCAATCCTGGTAAGCGTCTGTACGGCTCTAAGCCGTCAGCACGCGTTATGAGCAAACCGTTATTCACTACATCATACGTGGTCACTAAAAGAAAAGTCCCGCCTTTCGGCAGGACTATATTTTTTGAATTTTGGCTTTTTTGAATTTTGACTTAACTATGGAATTTCACTAACCCCTCCAGCGGGCTTTTCTCTACCTTACCCATTTCCAGTTCATATTGCTTGCACAGAGTCTGTATCACATCCTTGAAGGCATGCGCCACCGAGCCTGTGAAATATAGTGGCAGCTTCCAGCTTTGCCTGTACTTCAGTATGTGGTGATGAAAGAAATCATTCAGGCAATCTTCTATTATATTCTCCACCATGTAGTGGCCCCTGTTGTTCGCCAGTAGCTCTACAAAAGTAGCCAGGTAGCGATTAGGGAAAGGTTCTTTATATAGCTTGCGTAGTATGGTAGGAATATCATCGCCGAACATCATCTCAAATCCCAATCTCAGTTCCGTGTCAAAAGTCTTGTAAGCATAATACTGAAGTACTCTTTTACCCATATGGTTACCACTGCCTTCATCACCTGCTATGAAGCCGAGTGATACCTGCTGGTCCTTTATTGTCTTGCCGTTCCAGTAGCAGGAATTGCTACCTGTGCCGATAATGGATACAATGCCGCTTTTGTCGCCGCAAAGACCTCTTGCTGCGCCTATGATGTCACTGGTAACGTCTATCTTCTTTATTTTGAAAAACTCCTTTAAGGTGCTTGTAAGCTCTTTTTGTATATCGGGGCTGCCTACACCTGCGCCATAGTAGGCTATAGCATCTACGGGATGCTTCTTTGGGTTCCATTTTAGTTCCCTGCCCAGTAGTTCTACTATCTCATCCTGCGTTTGCAGTCGCGGGTTGATACCACTGGTACTAAACTTCACAGGCTTGCCGCTTTTCTGCAGCAGGCGCCAGTCCGTTTTTGTAGAGCCACTTTCGGCAATGAGTAGAGAAGACATGAGCAAACAATTGAAGTACAAATTTGCAGTTCTACTGCTGAATTTCCTAATCTGATTTTATTGTTAGCTAACTTGTTAAAAATCTATGGCTTAATATTTATAGCTTATAACTATGTTCGATAAATGCCGCTACATTTGCGGTCTCTTTTGTACAAATGGATCAACCGAATAACAATAATTTAAGGATCTGGACCCCCATCTTATTTGCAGTCATTCTTATCGCCGGTATGGTGATAGGTTTTAAGTTGCGCGATAGCCTGCGTGGCAAAAGAGATATTGAGACGGTTATCTATCGCAGTGACAGGCTGGAGCAGCTTATAGACTTAATTAATGAAAAGTATGTAGATACAGTGAATACCAATAGTATCTACAGTGATGCAGTTGCGGGCATATTAAGCCACTTAGATCCTCACACTGTCTATATATCAGCCGACGAGGTAAGTACTGTTAACGAGAGTCTTGGTGGTGGTTTCTTCGGCATAGGTGTGGAGTTCGTTATTGTGCGTGATACCATACAGGTGACAGCCATTACCCCGGGTGGCCCTGCAGAGCGTTCTCATGTGCAGGTTGGTGACCAGTTCATTAAAGTGGGAGATTCAGTAGTAGCGGGGAAAGACATCACGAGTGAGAAGATCATCAAGCTACTGAAAGGAGAGCAATATTCTAAGGTGAAGCTTACATTGAAGCAACCCTATATTGCCGGTGTGAGAAACGTGATACTGGAGCGCGATATAGTGCCCATCTTTAGCATAGATGCAGCGGTAATGCTGGATGCCAATTCCGGCTATATCAAGATCAACAGGTTCAGTGCCACCACACATGATGAGTTCAAGAAAGCATTGCAGTCACTAAAAGGGCAAGGGATGAAGGACGTGATCCTTGACTTGCGGGGAAATCCCGGTGGCTACCTGGATGCAGCAACGCTTATAGCTGATGAATTTATTTCCGGAAGAAAACTGTTGGTCTATACTCAGGGTAAGAATCAGTATAAGACAGAGTATAAGTCAGGGGAAGAAAAAGGATTTGAGGAAGGAAGGGTAGTAGTACTGGTAGATGAGAATTCAGCCTCCGCAGCGGAGATACTGGCAGGCGCTATACAAGATTGGGACAGGGGCGTGATAGTGGGCAGAAGAAGTTATGGTAAAGGACTGGTGCAGGAGCAGTATGACCTTGAAGACGGGGCCGCACTTCGCCTGACCATAGCAAAATATTATACACCTTCGGGCCGCTGCATACAGCGTACATATAGTAAAGGCAAGTCGGCATATAGCGAAGATTATTTCAATCGTTTCCGTTCAGGTGAATTCACAGGCTTCGATACATTGTCTGTAGGTGATACCATTCCTTACTATACAGCGAATAAGCGTGTGGTATATGGTGGCGGAGGCATAAAGCCTGATGTGTATATTCCATACGACACAACAAAGGTATCTGTAGCTGTTGTGAATATAATTACCGGTGTAAAGATGCGCGATATCATTTGGGATTTTTACTTGCGTAATAAAGACACGTTACAATACCGCTCTGTTAATGATTTCGATCACCGCTTTTTGGCAGAAGACGATATCATAAAGATGTATCTCGCCACGCTTAGTGCATCCGGAAGAAAGGAAGCAGAGAAGCTGTTGAAAACTCCCGCAAATAGTAAGTTGCTCCGCGGCCAGATCAAGTCACAGGTTGCCAGGTATATCTATCAGAATAAAGGGTATTACAGTATAGCTGCCAAGGATGATAAAGACATCCAGCGCGCATTGCAAATACTGGGGGATGAGTCTTACCTAAAGATCATAGGCAGGTAGTTCGCTCAGCCAGCTGATCGCTTCAATATTATTCGCATCGGCACAATAGGTCTGGTGGCCATTGGTGAGCAGCCAGTACCGGCACTGAATGTTGCGTTGATAGTTAAGTAGTTGCTGCAGTGTACTTTCCGACACCGCTATCTCAGGCGCTTTACACTCCACCAGCATCCAGGGTTTGTGGTCCCGGTTATACACCACAACATCAAATCGCTTGATCATCCCATTCACCTCTATTTGTTTCTCTACAGAGAGTAAAGCAGGGGGATATTGAAGCTTCTGGGTTAGTATCTGTATAATGTACTGGCGTACATGTTCTTCGGGCGTCAATACCAGCCAACGTTTACGCACAGGATCAAAAACCTGTGTCTTTTCTCCGTTGTTACGAAGCTGTAGCGCTATGTCGGAAATATCCAGCTGAATCACGATTCTATACCATTTCGGCAGGCAGCCTGATGTTAAGGTAAATTTAAGTGCAATAATAATCCCGAACGAATGTTTTAAATTTATGTAGGAATTGACTTAGAAGAATCAATATGAAGACCAAAAACGACATAGTAGAAAACTGGCTCCCGAGATATACAGGACAGGCATTGAAAGACTTTGGTGAGTACATCCTCCTTTGCAATTTCAGTAATTATGTCACCATGTTCGCCGAGAAGCATGGTGTGCCTGTTGCAGGACTGGATAAGCCAATGCAATCTGCTACGGCCGACGGCATCACTATTATCAATTTTGGTATGGGCAGTCCCACAGCTGCTACTATGATGGACTTGCTCTCGGCTATTTCGCCCAAAGCCGTTTTATTCCTCGGCAAATGTGGCGGCCTCAAGAAGAAAAACAACGTTGGCGACCTGATACTCCCCATAGCCGCTATAAGAGGTGAGGGTACCAGTAACGACTACTTCCCCCCGGAAGTCCCCTCTATGCCTGCCTTCGCCCTGCAAAAGGCCATTTCGACCACTATACGCGAGCATGAGCGCGATTATTGGACTGGCGTTGTATATACAACCAACCGCCGTGTATGGGAGCACGACGAAGAATTTAAAGAATACTTGCGTAAGATCCGGGCTATGGCTATAGATATGGAAACAGCCACTATCTTCAGTACAGGGTTTTATAACAGGATACCTACAGGTGCATTACTGCTTGTTTCAGACCAACCCATGATACCGGAAGGCGTAAAAACCGCCGATAGTGACCTTGCTGTTACTGCTAACTACGTAGCCATGCACCTGGAAATAGGGATTGACTCCCTGAAGCAACTCATAAACGGTGGACACACTGTAAAACACCTTCGCTTTGAGTAATATAGAGCCTGTATTATCGGTACAAGATCTGAGCATCACTTTCAGTGGTGAGCAGGCATTTACTGCTGTCAATAATATTTCTTTCAGCATCGGCAAAGGGAAGACCCTGGCGATAGTAGGGGAGAGTGGTTCGGGTAAATCGCTCACGGCCTTGTCGCTGATGGGACTATTACCGCCAACCGCAAGTATAAAAGGCGATATCTCTTTACGAACTACTGATAAAATTCACCAACTCTCTGCGATAAAAAACAACAACGACTGGCAATCTATTCGTGGTGCAGAGGCAGGAATGATATTCCAGGAGCCGATGAGTTCCCTGAATCCGGTAATGCGTATCGGCAAGCAACTGTCAGAATGCATACTCACGCATCAGAAAGTATCTAAAGAAGAAGCAAAAAAAATAGCCATCAACTGGCTGCAACAGGTTCAGCTACCCAATCCTGAAAAGCTATACCTCCGTTACCCTCATGAACTTTCAGGCGGACAAAAACAAAGGGTAATGATAGCCATGGCTATGTGCAATCATCCTGTATTGTTAATTGCCGATGAACCGACAACTGCCCTTGATGTAACCGTGCAACAAGAGGTCATTCGCCTGATGCAGTACCTGCAGGAGCAACATAATACCGCACTCATCTTCATTACACACGATCTTGCACTTGCGGCGACCATCGCTGATGAAGTGCTGGTGATGTATAAGGGAGAGATGGTAGAATACGGCACAGCCTCGGAAGTGCTGAAAGCACCCAGGCATCCATACACCCAGGCATTAGTAGCTTGCAAGCCTTCACCACAACACAAAGGGCACCGTTTACCTATAGTGTCTGATTTTTTAAATGCAACACAAGAGTCTGCGGATGTCAGCGAGATGTCAACGAATGTCAGCGGGAAAAAGAGGCAACACACAGATAAAATACTACAAGTAAACAACCTCAAAGTCTGGTTTCCTGAAGACAAGAACTGGCTGGGCAAACCAACATCATATTTCAAAGCCGTAGATGGTGTATCCTTCACACTAAACAAAGGCGAAGTGCTTGGCCTGGTAGGGGAGAGTGGTTGTGGTAAAAGCACCATCAGCCGTGCCCTGATAGGTCTGCTGCCTGTACATGAAGGGCAGATACTCTTTGATGGTGAAAATATCGCCACATTACTGCCTCGCGAATGGACACGCATCCGCCGCCAGGTACAAATGATATTTCAAGACCCTTTCGCTTCCCTCAATCCCCGCATGACCATCGGTGATATGCTGATGGAGCCGTTGAGAGTGCATAACATAGTCCCCAATAACGAACTAAAAAAAGAAGCGCAGCGTTTACTCGATATAGTCCACTTGCCATCTGATAGCTTAAAGCGCTACCCGCACCAGTTCTCCGGTGGGCAACGTCAGCGTCTCGGCATTGCCCGTGCATTATCACTTCGCCCGAAACTCATCATCTGCGATGAAAGCGTTTCCGCATTGGACGTCAGCGTACAGGCGCAGATACTCAACCTGCTCAAAGAACTGCAACATGAATTCCAACTCTCTTACCTCTTCATCTCCCACGACCTCTCCGTCGTCCACTATATCAGCGACAGGGTAATGGTGATGCAAGCCGGAAAAATAGTAGAAAGCGGCGAAGCCGAACATGTGCTCAAGCATCCCGAGAATGAGTACACAAGGAAATTAATTAGTGCTATACCTGAAATGAGATAAACCTACTCGCGTCATTGCGACGAAGGAAGCAATCCAACGAAATGCTTAGCAATATACACCTAATGCCCTTGCAGGTCGCCTGACCAACAACTTCTCGCGCAGGCTACCCCTTACACTTACTACAATACCCCGTTATCACACAATTAATACCTTCCAGTTTATACCCTCTTGGCAACTTGAATGCTATCGGTTCTTTCAGGCACTCCACCTTACCACAACCCAGGCAGCTAAAATGAAAATGGTCGTGGTTGTGCGATTTGTCGCTGCACTCAGTGCAAAGAGCGTAATAATTCTTACCATCCTCGGCAACTATACGATGGGTGATACCATCCTCACAGAAGCTGTTGAGTATCCGGTAGATGGTTACCCTGTCCACTTCGCCCTTTATCTTTTCCTCTATCATATCCTGGCTCATAGCGCTGCCTGAGCTTTTCAATAAAGCCAGCACGCTATTCTTCGCAGGGGTATTTCTTCTCTTTTGCACGAGGCAAAGGTAAAATATTTGTTGCAACATTGTTGCGTTAGCGAAAGTTTTAGTATTATTGCAACATAATTGCATTAATAAAACGGGCTTATGGAACAGAAAAAGGATTTTGATGTGATCATTGTAGGTGGAAGCTTTGCCGGGCTGGCAGCTGCATTGGCATTAGGACGTGGACTGCGTAGCGTACTAGTGATAGATAGCGGAGAGCCTTGCAACAAGAAAGTGCAGCATTCTCAAAACCTGCTAACACACGATGGCGAAGCGCCTGTTGAAATACGCAAGCGAGCACTTGCTGATATTCAAAAATATCCAACGGTTACTATCACCAACGCATTTGCTTCCACTGCGGAGAAGAAAGGAGAACTGTTTGAGATACGTACATCAAGCGGAGAATCATATACGGGAAGAAAGGTCTTGTTCGCTACAGGAGTAAAGAATGAGATGCTGCCTATATCGGGCTATGAAGAATGCTGGGGTGTATCCGCTATTCAGTGTCCTTATTGCCATGGATATGAGTACAAGGGCCAGCCCACCGGAGTTTTAGCTGCCGGTGCAAAGACATTACATATCACAAGACTCATCAACAACTGGACGAACGACCTAACGGTATTCACTAATGGAGAACAACCTTTCACTGATGAGGAATTAGCGAAGGTCAAAAAGCACAACATAAAAATAGTTGAAACACCTATCACCCGGTTGGAGCATAATGACGGGCATATAACATCAATAGTTTGTGGTAAGGATAGTTATCCCATCTCGATTTTATATACACATCCACCTTTTCACCAGCACTGCGCATTACCCGAAGCCTTAGGTTGCGAACTGGATGAGATGGGTTTTATCAAAACGGATGACTTCAAACGGACAACGGTTGACAGCGTATATGCAGCAGGCGATAACACCACATTCATGAGGTCATTATCAGCTGCCATAGCATCAGGGAATATGGCGGGCGCGGCTATCAATAACTTTATGATAGAGGAGGATTTCTAATTAAAACACTTGTCCTCATTTGCAAACGTGGGTGATTAACATAAAAATACCCCCTCGGTTCAACCGAGGGGGCATTTTCAATATCTCAAAGCAAGGTTCTCTTACATTCCCTTACCATGGCACTTCTTGTATTTCAGTCCGCTACCACAAGGGCACGGTGCATTAGGGCCTATCTTAGGACCTGCCTGTACCGGTGTGCGCCTTACAGCAGTTTCCTGTTGCTGCGGTTCAGTGTAGTAGTCGTTCTCGTCAGCTGCATAATCCTGGCCACGGGCATCTATCTCTGCTTTGTTGGAGTGCATCTGGCTCATGTCCGTCTGCTGCGGTTGCTGTGCGGCTTCCTGTGGCGCTTCCTGCATTGGTATGCCGGCACGTACCAGGAACGATACGATACTGCGGTTTGTTTCCAACAGCATTTGCTTGAACAGGTTGAACGCTTCAAACTTATATATCAGTAACGGATCTTTCTGCTCATACTGGGCATTCCGTACACTCTGGCGAAGATCATCCATCGCGCGAAGGTGATTCTTCCACGAATCATCTATCATCGAGAGCGTCATTACTTTTTCCAGTTCCTGTATCACAGGTTTTGCTTCGTGCTCTACTGTTTCTTTCAGATTAGTTTGTATCTGTATGCCTTTCAGTCCATCAGTGAACGGAATACCTATATTCTCCACTTGTGGGTTGTCAGCATGTATCTGCTTCAATGTAGGCAGTATGTGCTCACGAATAGCAGCAGACTTACGCGCATAAAATTCTTTTACCTGGTGGTATAGTTTATCACCTATGGTATCGGTATTTCCTTTCTCAAATTCTTCAGCGGTCACCATCGGCTCCATAGCCAGGTGTTTCATTACTTCTATTTTGAATGCTTCGTAGTCTTTGTTTCCTTCAAACTGTGCAGCAAGGTCAGAGGTAACGTCAATGATGGCGTTATCCAGGTCAAGGCTCAGCCTGTCGCCGAACAATGCGTGGTTACGGCGCTTGTATATTACATCACGCTGCTTGTTCATTACATCATCATACTCCAGGAGGTTCTTACGGATACCGAAATTGTTCTCTTCCACTTTCTTCTGCGCACGCTCTATGGATTTAGAAATCATACCGTGTTGCAATACCTCACCTTCCTTATGGCCCATCTTGTCCATCAGCGAAGCAATACGCTCCGAACCGAATAAACGCATCAGGTCATCTTCCAATGAAACGAAGAACTGTGAAGTACCCGGATCTCCCTGGCGACCCGCACGACCGCGAAGCTGCCTGTCTACACGACGGCTTTCGTGACGCTCTGTACCTATGATGGCAAGGCCACCTGCTTCTTTCACGCCCGGTCCGAGCTTGATATCGGTACCACGACCCGCCATGTTGGTGGCAATGGTCACTGCACCCGGCAACCCTGCTTCAGCTACTATCTGTGCCTCACGGGAGTGTTGCTTGGCATTCAGTACGTTGTGCGCTACTTTCTTTTGTTGCAGCATACGGCTCAGCAACTCCGATACTTCTACCGATGTTGTACCTACCAGTACAGGACGACCTATAGAGCTCAGTGCTTCTATCTCGTCTATTACAGCCTTATATTTTTCACGCTTTGTTTTATAAACTAAGTCCTGTTGATCTTTACGGGATATCGGGCGATTCGTAGGTATCGTCATAACATCCAGTTTGTAAATCTCCCAGAATTCACCTGCTTCCGTTTCGGCAGTACCGGTCATACCACACAGTTTGTGATACATACGGAAGTAGTTCTGCAGTGTTACAGTCGCGAATGTTTGTGTAGCAGCTTCCACTGTTACATTTTCTTTCGCTTCTATCGCCTGGTGTAGTCCATCGCTGTAGCGGCGGCCATCCAGTATACGTCCTGTCTGCTCATCTACTATTTTTACTTTGCCGTCCATTACTACATACTCCACGTCTTTATCAAACAGGGTATATGCTTTCAGTAATTGCTGTACAGAGTGTATGCGGTCAGCCTTGCCTGCGTAGTCTTGCAGCATGGCATCTTTGCGTTGTTGTTTTTCTTCAGGGGTAGCAGCTGCCTTTTCTATTTCAGCCAGCTCACTGCCGATGTCAGGAAGTACGAAGAAATTTGGATCTTCGCCTGAACCTGTTATCAATGCAAGGCCTTTATCCGTCAGGTCAACGCTGTTGTTCTTCTCATCTATGGTAAAGTACAGTTCTGCATCTACCTTAGGCATGTTGCGTTGTTGCTCTCCTATAAAGTAGTGCTCGGCTTTTTGAAGTATCTGCTTATTACCTTCTTCACTCAGGAATTTAATTACAGAGCTCGTCTTAGGTAAGCCGCGGTATGCGCGGAACAAATGCAAGCCACCATTCTCTTTATCAGTCTTGCCCTCAGCTATCAGCTTCTTAGCTTCTGTAAGACTTTGGTTGACTATTTTCCTTTGTGCTTCTACTATACGTTCTATTCTTGGCTTCAGTATGTGGAACTGTTGTTCATCACCACGTGGTACCGGGCCGGAAATGATCAAAGGCGTACGGGCATCATCTACCAATACACTATCCACCTCATCCACCATCGCGAAGTGATGTTTGCGTTGCACCATTTCTTCAGGATGGTGAACCATGTTATCACGCAGGTAGTCAAAACCGAATTCGTTATTGGTACCGTAAGTGATGTCTGCCATGTATGCCTTGCGGCGGGCAGGGGAGTTCGGTTGGTGTTTATCTATACAATCAGTGGTAAGTCCCAGCCATTCAAATAGGGTTCCGTTCCACTCCTGGTCACGACGGGCCAGGTAATCATTCACCGTTACTATATGCACCCCTTCGCCTGCAAGGGCGTTCAGGTAGGCTGGTAATGTAGATACAAGGGTTTTACCCTCACCCGTTGCCATTTCAGAGATACGGCCTTCGTGGAGGTTGATACCACCTATCAGTTGCACGTCGTAGTGAACCATGTTCCAGTGTACGGGGCTGCCTGCGGCATCCCATACGTTGTCGTAGGTCACAGTATCGCCGTCTATGCGTATATGAGGCTTGGTAGCGGCCAGTTCCCTGTCAAGCGGGGTAGCGGCAGATACCAGCTCTTTGTTCTCGCTAAAGCGGTGTGCAGCCTCTTTTACAGTGGCAAACGCCTCAGGCAGGAGTTTTTCCAGTATTTCTTCTATTTGCTCGTCACGTTTCTTTACCAGCTTGTCTGCTTCTTCAAATATGGCTTCCCTCTGGTGGAAGTCGCCTTCCTCCGTATTCTCTGCTGAAGCCTTCTTAGCGGCTATTTCAGCATCTATAGTGGCCAGGTGGTCTTTTATACGTTGCTTGAACTCTGCGGTCTTGTTGCGGAGCTGGTCGTTGGTAAGCGATTGGTATTCCTGGTAATAGCGGTTTATGTCGGCTACTAAGGGTTGTATGCGTTTAAGATCTTTGTCCGTCTTACTACCGCCAAATAATTTTGAAAGAAAACCTATCATTTTTCTGTGTTAATGCGTTTATGTTAATAAAGCCACTTCAGGCATCTGTTTTTAGTAGATATATGCCCTTTGGCTATCAAATGCCATGCTATTTTTAAAAACCTGACAGCATGGCGTAAAGAGCGTCAAAGCTACGCCAAATAGCGGATTTGAGCAAAGATTGAGCCTGTAGAAAAGGCGGCTCTAAAAAAAATCAAGCAAAACACTTGTACGGCAACATTTTTTTTATGTATTTTGGGAGCATAATTTAGAAAAAAGCGTTTAATTATGAAAAAAACCTTCATTCTCGTTACTACTGTTCTGGCTTCATTTTTAGGTTTTAGTAACAGTGCCCAGGCACAGACTGACGAGCTTGTAAGAGTATATCGCTGGTACAATCCTGAGGATAATGAGTACGTAACAGTTGCGGAAGATGAATATCAGGACGGACAGTTACTCAACTGGAAGTGGACAATGAAAACACAGATTTTCGTAGCTTATCGTAACCCGGGACCTGACCGCGTAGCAGTTTACGCATGGTACAACCCTGTTACTAAAGACCATGCTTCAATAGCTGAAGACGAATATACTGATGACCAGATGCTGAAGCAAGGTTACACTTCCAAGCACATTCAGTTCTATGCGCTTACCCGTCGTGGCCCGAACACAGTTGCTGTGTATCGCTGGAGAGTTTCTAAGCACAAAGATTGGGTTACTGTAGCTGATGACTCAGATACAGATGCTTACCTGAAAAAGGATTTCCGTCACAAAACGTTCCAATACTTCGGTATTGCCCGTAGCACTGACGTTTATATCTACAATCAGTTAGACAAATAATCTCAACACACTACTTTATATCAAAAGGCTGCCTCATGGCAGCCTTTTGTTGTTTACGTTATAAACTACCCTCCTGTTTTTAGGAGGGGTGGTCGCAGGCCGGGGAGGTTGACTCGCGCAAATAAGAACACAATTATCCATAAATTAGAGCTCTCCCATTCTTTCTACGTCTTATATAAAAACCATCATATGAATATCCGTTACATCATAATAGCTATCCTGTTCACTGGTGTTTCATTTTTCACGATCACCTACACATCCTGTATAAAAGATGAATGTAAACAGGTCGTTTGCCGCAACGGCGGTACTTGTAATGGTGGTACATGTAATTGTCCTTCAGGCTTACTCAGGTCCATTTTGCGAGACTGCTCCTCCGGTTGATCCCTGCGCGAGCGTAATTTGTAAGAACGGTGGTACTTGTAACAATGGCATCTGTAGCTGCCCGGTAAATTATGAAGGTGAATTTTGCCAAAATGCGGTGAATGCGAAGTTTGCAGGAATATATAACACGCAGGAAACTTGCTCAATGAATGCCCCGAGTTCTTACACTATCGTAATTGCCGCCGATGCCAATGATCCAACTCAGGTAATTATCAACAACCTCGGCAATTATTCCTCATGCGGAACCATTGTGCTGAATGGAACCATATCCGGCAGCCAACTCTCAATAGACGATACAGAGTGCGGTTATCATTTTACCGCTTCAGGAACATTGAATGGTACTGTAATAAGTCTGACCTATTCCGTGACTTACAACAACGTTACAGAAACCTGCACCGCCACAATGAACAAAACGCAATAGCATCTGCATATAAAATGCCCATCCATGGGACGGGCATCAAATATTTTATAACGGCTCAGACTACTTCTTCTCTTCCACCTCTTCCACCTCTTCCCCTACCTTAAATCCATTCGCCTTAGCATATGCATCCTGTACATCTATCAGTTTTTCAAGCAGTTCTGTCTCCTGGTCACCCATCGCCACCATTTTGTCAATCGCTTTCTTCAGGCTTTCATTGTCTATATCCCCGTCAAAGTTCTCAAACGGAACAAAGCTCTCTTTCACCATCTTGCCCTCATAGGTCAGGTAAGCGATCATCGCGTCCTTTAGTGCTTTGGAGTTCTTAATATCTTTCATGTCTTCCACCTCGCGTGTGGCAGTGGCCACATAATATTCCATCTTCTGGCGAAGCGGTTTCAGGTCGGCCCAGTCCTGCGTGTCCATAGCCTTTTTAAAGGCCGCACCCCATGCTTCACCGTGCTTGTACAGTTCGTCGGTTATGTCCACCATTTTGTCATTTAGCTCTACCGGTGTGCTCTGCGCTGAAGCATTACCCACCACAACCCCCAGCAACATCATTAATAACCACTTTTTCATACTATCGTTTTATCCGCTACAAATAAACTCAAATTCCATGATAATCGGTAGTACGCGTTGTTAAGCACGAGATATGTAGGGGCGTGGCCTTGCGTCCGCCCGGCTCGCGCAGGTCTGCCATTGCATGATTTTATGAAGATTGCGATGTCTACTGGAATGTCGCTCCATATCCCCCTTCAGGGGGGGGTAGGGGGCAAACTCGCGCTTTTCTTTATAAAATCTTTATACTCCCGCACATACATTTTACACAATACTTATAAATACCGCAATACCTTTGTCCTGTCAATTAATGAGACCCCTAAGCAAAATAAAAAAGGTCAACCAGTATCTGATATCAGTTCTCACTGTCCTGTTCATATCATTTATATGTTATTGCCTCCCCAACTTCATAGAGTACCGGGTGGTGGCCTATATACTGCTCATTACGGTTTCCCTCATAGCTATCGTATTCGATATATTGCCGGTGCTGCTGGCGGCGATACTTTCCGCCCTCATCTGGGACTTCTTCTTTATACCTCCGCATTTTACCCTCCACGTCGGCAATACGGAGGACTCCATGTTGCTCATCACTTATTTCCTCATTGCCATGGTGAATGCGGTGCTGACCTATAAGATCAGGCAGATCGAAAAGGTCGCCCGTCAGAAAGAGGAAAGGGAGCAGACCGTAAGACTCTACAATACATTGCTCAATTCACTCTCCCACGAGTTGCGCACTCCTATCGCGACTATTATAGCGGCCACGGATAATCTTCAAACTAATACTTCGCGCCTTACTCCCCAAAACCGCTTCGAGCTTGTTTCCGAAATCGCTAAGGCTTCTTTTCGGCTTAACCGCCAGGTAGAGAACCTGTTGAATATGTCGCGATTAGAGTCCGGCTTCATTCAACCTAAAAAGGACTGGTGCGATATTAATGACCTCGTTTACGAGGTAGTGAAACGATTGGAAGAGAATAATGTTAGCCAGAAATTATCCATCAGTATAAACCCTGATCTTCCTTTATTCAAATTGGACAAAGGCATGCTTGAACAGATAATTTACAACCTGCTCATCAACGCCACCATTTACACCCCTGCCGGCTCAACCATTAGTATCAATGTAAACGCACATCCGCAGATGCTGGAACTGGTAGTAGAAGATGAAGGTCCCGGTTTTCCTAAAGAAGAGATAGGTAGTGTCTTCGATAAGTTCTATCGCCTGAAGAATACAGCCTCGGGTGGTACAGGTCTCGGCCTATCTATCGTAAAAGGCTTCACAGAGGCGCTTGGTGGGAACATTAAGTTAGAAAACAGATCAACAGGTGGTGCAAGGTTCATAGTAACATTGCCCGCGCAAACGTCTTACCTCAAAGATTTGAAAAATGAATAAGGCGACAATACTGATAATAGACGACGAGGTGCAGATACGGAAGTTGCTGGAGATAACACTCGAGAGCAACGACTACCACCATTTGCAGGCAGGCACTGCAAAGGAAGGCCTCGCTATGGCCGCTACACATCCGCCCGATATCATCTTGCTCGATCTTGGCTTGCCCGATATGGATGGACAGTTAGTATTAAAGCAGCTCCGTGAGTGGTACACCAATCCCGTCATCATACTTTCTGTACAAAGCAGTGAAGAAGATATAGTAGCAGCTCTTGACAATGGTGCGAATGATTACCTGGTAAAGCCATTCCGTACCGGAGAGCTACTGGCGCGTATCCGTTCTGCACTAAGAGGCAACGACAGGGAGGCACTCACGCCAATACTCACATTCGGTGATATTCAACTCGATCAATCTGCACATACAGTAAAATTGAAAGGCGAATCGTTGAAGCTCACCGCTACTGAATATACTTTGCTCGCGCTCCTCATGCGAAACGAGGGAAAGGTACTCACGCACCAATATTTGCTTCGCGAAGTATGGGGGCCCGGCTACATCGACCAGTCGCAATACCTGCGGGTATTTGTGGCACAATTAAGAAAAAAAATAGAGGACGATCCAAATCGGCCTGAATATATCATTACGGAATCAGGTGTTGGTTACCGTTTCATAGGAAAAGAATAACAGATAATGTCAAAGCACACAAAAGTTTCTGCAGCTGGTCTGCTCATTGCGCTGGGTATCATTTACGGTGATATAGGTACGTCACCTCTTTATGTGCTCAATGCCATCATCAAAGAAAAGGTCATTACTGAGAACCTAGTTGTCGGTGTGCTGTCGCTCATCATCTGGACGCTCACATTACAGACCACTATCAAATATGTGATACTCACGCTTAATGCCGATAATAAAGGGGAAGGTGGTATCTTCTCTTTGTTTGCGTTGGTGCGCAGGCGCAAAAAGTGGCTGGTCATCCCTGCCATGATAGGCGGCGCGGCCTTGCTCGCCGATGGTATGATAACACCTGCTATCTCGGTTACTTCTGCTATTGAAGGTCTCAAGCAGGTGCCCACAATCTCCGATATCAGCCAGGATACCATTGTGTACATAGTAATAGGTATCCTCACAGCACTGTTCTTCCTCCAGCAGTTCGGTACAGCGCTCATTGGCAAGTTCTTCGGGCCCATCATGCTTGTATGGTTCGGTATGTTGGCTACCCTCGGTGTCGTGCATATCGCTGATGACCTTGCGGTGTTCAAAGCATTCAATCCATACTATGGTATCAAGTTGCTCATTACATACCCCCAGGGCTTTTACATATTAGGTGGTGTGTTCCTGTGTACAACTGGTGCGGAGGCGCTCTACTCCGACCTCGGCCATTGTGGTAAATGGAACATCCGTTACTCCTGGATATTGGTGAAGGCCTGCCTGATATTAAATTACCTCGGGCAAGGTGCCTGGCTATTGAACCATTATTCCGGTAAAGCCATTACTGCTGAAATGATCGAAAGCGGTTTTAACCCGTTCTACGGAGTAATGCCGGGTTGGTTTTTATATATCGGTATCATCATCGCTACATCTGCGGCTATCATCGCCAGCCAGGCATTGATATCCGGTTCATTCACCTTAATCAGTGAAGCCATGCGCCTCAACCTCTGGCCTAAGTTCAAGATCAATTATCCCACAGAGGCCCGCGGCCAGATATACATTCCTGCTATCAACACTTTGCTCTTTGTAGGTTGTGTAGGTATTGTACTGCACTTCGAGAAAGCATCTAATATGGAGGCCGCATATGGTCTCGCTATCACTATGTGTATGATAGCAACGTCGATACTGTTTGCCAACTTCCTCGTGCTCCGCAGAACAAGGCCAATACTCATTTACCTCTACCTCGCTATTTATCTCACTATCGAGATCAGCTTCCTCATGGCCAACATGGATAAGTTCCCGCATGGTGGTTATGTTACCCTGGTGATAGCAGGCGGCCTGTTCTTCATCATGTACAATTGGTTCAAGGCAAGGAAGATAAAGAACCGCTATGTAGAGTTTGTAAAGCTGGAGAACTACATTCCCAAGCTGAAGGCGCTGAGTGATAATACTGCTGTAAATAAGTATGCTACACACCTCGTCTATCTCACCAGTGCTGACAATCCCAAGGAGATAGAGCACAAGATCATCTACTCCCTCCTTTATAAGAAGCCCAAGCGTGCAGACATCTATTGGTTCCTGCATGTGGAAACGCTGGATGAGCCATACACCTGTGAATATACCGTTGATCATATCGTACCCAATGATATTATACGTGTAGAATTCCGTTTGGGCTTCCGCGTGCAACCGCGTCTCAATCTCTTATTCAAAAAAGTGGTGGAAGAGTTGGTAGCCAACAAAGAAGTAGACGTAGATAGCCTCGATTGCAGTGTAGGTGAAACGGTTTATGGCGATTTTTCTTTCGTGGTAATGGAGAAATACCTCAGCCAGGATAATGAACTGCCTTTCTGGGAAAAGCTCATGATGAAGGCGCACTTTATGATTAAGGATTATAGTCTTTCTGAAGAAAAAGGCTTCGGCCTCGATAGTAGTAATGTAGTGGTGGAGAAATTCCCGCTCGTTGTATCAACAGTCTCAAATCTGAATCTAAAAAGGAAAATTTTAAATAAATAAGCAATGAAACAGCTACTGTTTTTAACCCTGTTTTTGCAGGGAATGACCGCCTATGCCCAGGACTCAACGAAAGTCCCCTTCGATGGAATGGATATGACCTGGCAGAATGGCAACGATCGCAGGCAGTCTCCCATGTTACAAACGAAATATTTTACGGGCAGTATCATGCTCGATGCCAACTACACTTATTCGTTCAACGACCCTATCGACAATACAGTGGTAGGCTCTACCGCTCTCGCCCGCAACAACGAGATGCAGATATCCAGTGCAGCTGTCGGCGGCGAGTTCAACTACGAAGGCGCGCGCGCCAAGCTCATGATGCAATTCGGCACCCGCTCTACTGTAGTGCCCCGGAATGATTACAGTCCATACCGCGGACAATACGACCTCGCTAATGTCTACCGCTACATCAGTGAGGCATACGCGGGTTATCACTTCAATGTATGGTACGGTATTAATGTAGATGCGGGTATGTTTATGTCCTACATCGGCCTCAACTCCTACTACCAGGTAGAGAACTGGGAGTACCAGGCGTCATTTACTTCAGATAACACGCCCTGGTATTTCAACGGCATCCGCGTGCAGATATATCCCACCAAGAAGTTGAAGATAGAACCATGGATCATCAATGGCTGGCAGAGCTATGGTAAGTTCAACACCATGCCTGGCTTTGGCGCCAACATCACCTGGTGCCCCAATGAGAACGTAAAGCTGCTCACCAACGATTACTACGGCACAGATGCCGCTATGATACCGGGACGTAAACGCTTCCACTCCGACAATAGTTTGCTGGTGCGCTACTACAACAATCCCCGCAACAGCGGTATCAACCAGATGGCATTCTCCCTTACAGGCGACATAGGGTTTGAAAATGGTGGTGGTGTAAAGGCGTTTAATGGCAATGCCACAACCCCGTCACAACACTTCTTAAGTGTGATGGCATACAACCGCGTCTGGTTCAATAAAAAGAAGTTTGCCTGGACAATAGGTGGTGGCTACATGACCAATCCCGGTCGATACCTTGTATTATATCCTACCGGTGATGCGAGTCCGCTCCCTGATCCTAAAGACCCTACAAAAACAGCCGGTACACATCCCTTCAGTGCCAATCCCGGAGACCTGTTCAGCGGTTGGGATTGCTCCACCAATTTCGACTGGATGCCCAACCAAAGCTTAACGGTAAGATTGGAATATGTTCACCGTGAATCCAGCGTACCATACTTTGCAGGCAGGGGTGGTGTTACATCTCCCACAGGTTATACCACCACACCATTACCTCCCACCTGGACCCCAGACCTTGTAACTTCTGAGAACAGGGTGATACTGGCAGTGTTGTTCAGGCTCTAAGAACTATATCTGTAAAAACAAAAAGGGCGTCTCACAAGAGATGCCCTTTCAAATATCCTTAAACACTATTATCTATTCACTACTCCCTGCATATCCTGAAACTTCCCTCTATTCCCCTCGATTCAATACCGCCCACATCATCCAGCAGCGATATCACGAACCTGCCGCATATTTCCTGCTCATCTATGTCGGTAATGGTCAGTACACCATCCAGCATTTTTGTTGATTCAAAATCAAGTCCGTCACTAAAAGAAATATTCTGTTCCGAGAGATTCAGTATGTCGCCTGTGCTTGTAACGTTAGGCAGGTAGATTTTCAGCACTTCATGGTCGTAACCCTCCGCTATCATCATGGCATTACCGTTCTCCCACTGTGCTTTTACATCTTCTATTATTATCGGCTCATCTTCGCCGCTGTATTTCAGGTAGGCTACAGAGTGCTTTGGCTCTTTCAGTTCACTCTTTTTACATGATGGCAATACCATCCCACCTATCAATGCTCCTAAAATTATCATCTTGCGTATCATGGTATTCAGCTTTATTACACAAAGCTCCTATGTCTGTGTCACCGTGGTATTAAGCCTGTATTAAGGAATTATGAACCCTCCGTAGACAAACTTTTCCGCGTGTATAGAATACACAGATAAATACCCTAAATTGTGTGTATAAGAGCATGAATATGAAGCCGTTATTTTTGATCCTTTTCCTGTTGCTGGCAGGTATTTCCAATGCCCAGGAATCAACCCAATGCGAGACTTTCCTGGCCACTCCTGTTGGTGAGCTGAAAACAGCAGATATCGTAAAGAAATGCCAGAAGTTTGCCATCTGTGGTGTAGACTCCCAGGATATGTTCAATTGCGTTACTCCGCAAGTGATGAGTTTGCTCATTTTCGATGCAAAAGAGGAAGATGAGGCCTACACCTACGGTACTTTGCTGGAAAAATTAAGGGAATATACCGCCAAGCCTGCCTATATAGCTTTCAAGAAAAAACAGACCGATCTTATTAAACTCCTCGAAGTAAAGGTCACCAGAGAAAGCTGGAACACAGCCGTACCTGTACTGCAACAAAACGGCTTCAGCGGTGAGGATATACAAAACCTCAAAACTATCTACGACCGCAACCCCAACGACCCCTGGACCTACGGCGACCTGATGGAATACTACAATAGAACCGTCCCGGCTCAGGATAATAGATAGTTCAAATCAATGTTCCTTAAGCCCCTTGCAATACTAACATTCTTTTCCGTTTTCCCTTTTGTTGTAAAGGGACAAGAAAAATATCTATACATAAATGCGCAAGGAAGTCTATGCAATTCCAGCTTTTACTTGTTTAATGACAAGAAATACGTTTTTGAACGTGGATGCGAGCAGTATTCATTTATGAATTACGGCAACTGGCAGCTAAGAAAAGATACGCTTACATTAACACCATTGGATAATAAGTCGTTTGATATTGTCGATACTACTATGTTTTCGGGTAGCGACCCAACTGTCCCTTTGAAAATAATGGTACTGGATAAGAATGATGTAGATATTACCGAGGATGTCTGGGTATGTCTTCGTTCAGATAGTGTGGAAGACATTTATTTGTATGAGATACCTGACCTCACTAAATTAACTAACCGACAGGGAGGTAAAATCGCCATTAGAACACTGGAGAGATTAGTAGACAGGGATATAGAGTTTCCTGTTACTGAAGCAACCAATTACACAGTGAAATTAACAGTCAGTAGGGAATACATACATAATGAATATAGTCAATGGTTTGACCTCGGAGTGAGACAGTTTGTTCGCATCAACAATATGTTTGTCAGCATTCCCAAGGGAGAAGATAAGGACCCCTTACAGTATCTGCGCTCCCCTAAGTAATACCCAATCAAAAAACATAAAAATACATATGACCACCCCTTTAGACGACGCAGGGGGTTTCGTACATTCGCAATATGATCTCCCCCGCCTCTATACAGGAAGTAATGAACCGCGCCGACATCGTTGATGTCGTGGGTCAGTTCGTGCGGCTGAAGAAACGGGGAGCCAACTATATAGCCAACTGTCCGTTTCACAACGAGAAATCACCTTCCTTTTCCGTTTCGGCAGCAAAAGGTATTTATAAGTGTTTCGGTTGCGGCAAGGCTGGTAATGTGGTCACTTTCGTGCAAGACCATGAAAAGCTGACCTATCCCGAAGCTATCCGCTGGCTCGCTGATTATTACAAAATCACCATTGAAGAGACAGAGCGCACTCCCGAGCAACAGGAAAAGCAGTTGGTCGAAGAAGGTCTGCGTATATTAAATGAATATGCCGCACAGCATTTTCATGATACCATGATGAATACCGAAGAAGGGCAGAACATCGGTCTTTCTTATTTCAAGCACAGGGGCTTCAGTCAGGAAACGATTGATAAATTTCGCTTAGGCTACAACCCGGAAACAGGCGATGCATTTTTCAGGGCGGCAACTTTAAAAGGGTACAATCCGGAGCTGATGGAAAAAGCGGGGCTCGTAAAGAACCGCGATGGACGCCACTACGATTCATATCGTGGCCGTGTCATCTTTCCTATCCAAAGCATGACGGGGCGTATCCTCGGTTTCGGTGCGCGTATCCTGAAAAGCAACGACCGTGCACCGAAGTACATTAACACCCCCGAGAACGAACTCTACATCAAGAGTCGCGTACTGTATGGTATGTACCAGTCGCGCAATGCCATCGGCAAGCTCGACGAGTGCTTTCTTGTAGAGGGTTATACCGATGTGGTGTCCCTGCACCAGGGTGGGGTAGAGAATGTGGTGGCGAGTAGTGGTACTTCACTCACCGAAGACCAGCTGCGCCTTATAGGTCAGCTCACCAAGAACCTCACCATTCTTTATGATGGTGACAGTGCAGGTATCAAGGCCGCACTTCGTGGATTGGACATGGCGCTTTCCCAAAGCTTCAATGTACAACTGGTGCTCTTGCCTGATGGCGAAGATCCCGATAGCTACATCCAGAAATCGGGTGCTAATAAGTTTTACAACTTTGTAAAGGAGAACAAAAAAGATGTTATCGGTTTCCGCCTCGAAATAGGTATGAAGGATGTCGGTACCGACCCGATAAAGAAATCAAAGCTGGTCAACGAAATTGCCGAGAGCATTTCAAAGATCAATAAGGCCGAAGATTTCTCGCTGCAAACGCACTACATCCGCGAAGCGTCTAATAAATTAAAAGTAGAAGAGGCCGGCCTCGTCAACCTCGTTAATAAATACATCCGTGAAAGGGTAGAGCAGAGTGAGCGGAACCATCGCAGGGATACTCCCGCACTTCCCGAGCCGGAACATTACTCCCCGGCCGATGAAATACCGGAGCTTCAACAGAAGAGCACTGATGAAAATATAGAATGGCACCTGATAAGGGTATTGATAGAGCATGGTGCAAAGGCCTATGAAGGGTACGCGAATGTAGCCGACCTCATTCATCAGCGTGTTGACCCCGATCTGATCGAAGGTCCATTGGTCAGGCAGATATATGATAGCTATTACAACTTCAAAACTGCTTATCAGAAAGAGCCCGACATGCAATACTTCATCAACTTCCCCGATGCAGCAGTGCGTCAGAAGGTGGCAACACTCCTGCAAAGCAATGAAGACATCAGTGAGAACTGGAGTAAGAACTACGGAATTGAATCCATGCACGGAGAACTGAACTACACCTTCGATGCTGACAGCACGCTTACTTACTTTGAAATAAAGAAAATGAAGGCCATGCAGGTAATGCTTATGGGTAAGATCACTGAAGAGACCGACCCCGCAAAGCAAGGCCTCTGGATGAAAAAATACATGGAACTAAAGTCCGCCGAAACCGAAATACTAAAACGCTCCGGCACCGCAATTCTGGGAATTAAGAAATAAGCATAATAAAGCTCCCCTCCTTGTGGAGGAGGGGACATTTGTAAAAGAGCCGAAGGCGGCTTTTACAAATGGGGGTGGTGCATACTCGCGCAACTACTGCCAACTGAAAACTAAAAACTGCCAACTGAAAATGCGCATCCTCGCACTAGACTACGGAAAAAAACGCACCGGCATCGCCGTCACAGACCCATTGCAGATAATCGCAACAGGCCTCGAAACCGTGGACACAGGTGAGCTGATAGGTTACCTGAAAAAATACATGCAGGCAGAGCAAGTAGAAAAAGTCCTCATTGGCTACCCCCTCAATTTCGATGATTCGCCCACCGATGCCACCCCCCTGGTAGATAAATTCATCGGCAAGTTTGCCAATGTCTTCCCAAACCTCCCCATAGAGAAGTGCGACGAACGTCTCACTTCCAAAATGGCCTCCCAGTACATATCTGAGATGGGGCTGAAGAAAAAAGACCGGGAAAATAAAGCCCTGATAGACACCGTCAGCGCCGTAATTATCTTGCAGGAATACCTCGAAAGCCGCGGCTAATCCATATCTTTGCACCTCTTATATCAAGAATAGAATTATGATCTTACCGATTGTAGCATACGGGCACCCGGTATTGCGGAAAGTGGCAGATGATATTACGGCTGAATATCCGGAATTGAAAAAGCTGATAGCCGATATGTGGGAGACCATGTATCACAGTAATGGTGTAGGCGTTGCCGCACCACAGGTGAATAAGCCAATACGTCTCTTTGTAGTGGACACTGAGCAAATAGTAGAGGGTTTCGACGACCAGGACAAACGTGATTACCCGAACGAAAAGCCGATTAAGTCAGTGTTCATCAATGCACATAAAATAGAAGAAACAGGTACTCCCTGGTTATACAACGAAGGTTGTCTCAGCATACCCAAAGTGCGCGAGGATGTTTCCCGTGGTGCTAATGTCCGCCTTCGCTATATGGACGAGAATTTCGTGGAGCAGGAAAAGGAATTCAGCGGCATCACCGCCCGTGTTATTCTTCATGAGTACGACCACCTCGATGGCAAACTCTTTATAGACTACCTCGCTCCCATCAAGAAACGCCTCATCAAGAAGAAGCTGGACGATATCACCAATGGCAAGGTCCGCACCGATTACAGGATGCTCTTCGTCAAATAATATTTTCTATAATTAACTGATAAATTAACTGAATGCCGGGTATTTACCCGGCATTTTCCGTCTTATATATACAGTATTCAGTAACTTAGTATATGCGTTACCGGCTATTCCTTATCATAAGCTTGTTTTTCACCACTGCGGTCTCTGCCCAGGTGGCTGAAAAGGTCACGCTGCTTTGCAACTGGAATGATACCACGGGCATACGTCCACACAATGCCCAATACTACAATGATGTATGGGGATTTGTTCATAACGGAAAAGAGTATGCCGCAATAGGCTCTACCGAAGGCGTACACATCATTGATGTGAACAATTGTAACGAGGTAGCTTTCCACCAGGCCACCTTTTCAGGTCCCGATGTTATACACCGCGATTATAAGGTGTACAGGAACTATCTCTATGCAGTTTGCGACGAAGGACAAGATAGTAGGCTGGAAATATTTGATCTCAGTTATCTGCCCGATTCCCTGCATCGTGTATATGTGAGCACACAGTTCGAATGCGTCACTACGCATAACCTTTTCATCGACTCGGCTAAGGCTAAAATATATTTTGGTATCCATAAGGCAAGCGATTCCGTGGGTGGCCTTATCGACAATCGTATGGCTTGCTTTTCTTTGGCTGATCCGGAACATCCTACATTTCTCACAGCAATAGGTAATAATAATTTCGCTCAGCCGATACACGATATGTATGTCCGTAACGACACCGCTTATTGCAGCGGTTCTAACTATGGCTTCCTGGTCGCCGATTTTTCCGCTAACACAAGTGTCCAGGTGCTCGGTGTGTTGCCCGACTACGACTATAAGGGCTACAATCACTCCAGTTGGATCAATAACAGTGGTATAGGCGTAATGGCAGACGAGACGCATGGTATGCCATTAAAGGTGATAGACACACGCAACATTAACAATATCGAAGTGCTCGCCAACTTTATGCCTTCTTTTATTGGTGATACGTTCTGTATACCGCACAATCCTTTTATTTTGAATGAAGATTATGTATTGGTATCCTATTATATGGATGGCTTGCAGATCTACAATATTTCTAAACCCGACAGTCCATACCGCACCGGCTATTACGATACTTATCCTGCACCTTCTTTCAGGGGTTTTGCAGGTGCCTGGGGTTGCTATCCGTACCTGCCATCACACCGAATATTAGTCAGCGATATGCAGACGGGACTATATGTTTTCAATGCTGATAGCGCCCTCAACCTATCCGTAAAAGACTCCATTATCACTAAGAAGCCTTTCAACATCTACCCCAACCCCGCCACCGACAAACTCACTCTCTCCCTCCCCGAAACAGGCGATATAGCCCTTTCCGTCTGTGATATTCAGGGCAGGATCATATTAAAACAGTCAATTTCTCTCGGCTCTGTTCCTAATCAAGGTATTGAATTACCTTTGCCGCGTAATTGTCCCATGGGTATGTACTTTATACATATCATTGCAGGCAGCAATACATATACGGGAAAATTTATTAAAGCACAGAATTGAGTCGCATAAGAGTAGTATTTATCGTTTGGTGTATTTGCGTATGTCTTTGCCCCGGCAAAGCGCAGGCGCAGGTAACAACGCCTTCCACTCCCGGTGCCCTGGGTAATGTGCGCGATACTACCGCTAACAAAACCAATAATGCAGAGTGGAAAGACGAGACAGCCATTGTGTGGTATAAGCTCCTCAATGCCGAAAAAAAATACTTCCCCGACAGTTCCATACACACTTTCCACCGAAGGGAATTCCTGCAGCCCTGGTACGGGGACCTCGGCAATATGGGCGGCGCTGCCAGAAACCTCTATTTTACCCCTGAGTACCGGGTAGGCCCCACGCTCGGTTATCATGTATATGATATTTACAGGACTGACATAGACAGTGTGCCCTACTACAATACCACTCGTCCGTACAGTGCCTTCACTTTCAGGCTGGGCAGCAAATTGGAACAGGTATCACGCCTGCTGCATTCGCAGAACATCAATCCGTTCTGGAATGTCACTGCTCAGTACCAGAAAATAAATTCGCAAGGTTTCTATAAGATACAGAGAAGCAACAACGACAACGCCTTTGTCAGTACCAACTACAAAAGCAAAAAACAACACTACGAGCTATATGGTGCGTTTACTTACAACAAAGCACAGCAAGACGAGAATGGTGGTGTAACAGATGTCAGCTTGCTGGATAGTGCTGCGTTCAGCGACAGGAAAGTAGTTCCAGTCCTTTTTGATAGCGACTATAGCCAGAAGCGCTCTGCGGTAACCAATATGTCGCGTGATGTCTCTGTACTATTGAACCACAGCTACACCGTAGGTAAAGAAGATACAGTGTACAACGAAGACTCTACTGATCTTCGTTATCGCCTCATACCCCGTTTTCGCGTTACACACAGGATGGAATTCCGTTCCGAAAAACATCTATATAAAGACCTGCGTCCCGACTCATTGAAATACACAGGCTTCTTCGAGAGTCAGTTCTTTCAGGGCGACTCAGTTTACTCTGAACAGCGTTGGTCGAAAATAGACAACCGTTTCCTGCTGAATGGTTTCTTTGGTAAACCCGGTAAGCAACTGGCGTTCAGCGCAGGCGTAGGCAATAGGTACGATGCCTTCCAGACAAGGTATAAAATTACCCCTGCCAATAATGATATAGTGAGTAATTACATCATCGGCGAAGTAAAGAAAGAAGTACTGGAAGAAGGGCAGTGGGGGTATAATGCAAGCGCACAATTTTATTTCACCGGTGCTTCTGCAGGTGATTTTCTGCTACATGCCTCAGCAACTAAAGACCTGAAGAATTTTGGCAGTATCAACGCAGGTGTGCAACAACAACTGCAAAGCAATCCATACAACTATACCATTTATGCCAATGAGTTCTTTCAGCGTAAAGACTCGTTCAGTAAGGAAAGCATCACTCAGGTTTATATCAACCTGTATAGCGATAAGCTCAATCTATGGTTTGGTGTAAAGAACTATGTAGCGGCCAACTACATGTATATTCATGCCGACCAGACTCCAAAGCAATACACCACGCCATTCAATATAACGCAGGTATGGTTAAGAAAGCTGTTCAACATCGGCAACTTTGTATTGGATAATGAAGTGGTTTTTCAAAACCGCACCGGCGATGCACCTGTGAATGTTCCTATGCTGATGGGCAGGCACCAGCTTGCATGGGAATCTTATATGTTTAAGAAGAGATTGAAGGTGGCAGTAGGTGTGGAAGGCAGATATCATAGTCCATACAGCAGCGCAGGATATTCGCCTTTCCTCAACAGGTATTATTATCAGGATGTTGTAGTGTTATCCAATACCCCGCAGGGAACAGTATTCTTTAACTTCAAGATCAAGCAGTTCCGTGCCTCTCTTTCCTTAGACCAGGTACAACAACTGTTCTCCACCAACTATATCGCGGCACCAAACTACCCGGCCCAGGATTTCATGCTCCGCTTCGGCTTCACCTGGATGCTGACTAATTAATTATTACCAATAGACTCCCCTCCCTATTTTCAGGGAGGGGTGCCCGAAGGGCGGGGTGGGTCGACTCGCGCAATGAAGCCCCACCAAAGCCGTCATCTTGAACGAAACGAAATGCAGCGCAGCGGAATGTAGTGCAGTGAAAGATCCCTTGAGGAGTAGCGGCTAAGCTTAGTAGTAAGATGTAGGGGCGTACCCTTGCGGTCGCCGGGCTCGCGTAAAATAAACAACATATTCCCCCTTTAGGGGGTTAGGGGGCGACTCGCGCTTAATGACTAGTCCTCCCTCTCCACCACGCCTTCACCTTCATCACAAGAAACTCCACTCCAAACCATGCTCCCACCACAGCGATCATCAAAAATAAAATGGGAAGCCAATTGTTCCCCGGCCCGGCTGATAATAAACAGTTCATAAGCTGAATATTTTAACGAGCCGTTCGGCTCAAATAATCTATTTATTAAATTTAATAAAATAAATCATCTGTCGTCCGGCTTTTAACCTTATTTAACCCAATATACGACTCCCCTCCCTATTTTCAGGGAGGGGTGCCCGCAGGGCGGGGTGGGTTGACTCGCGTATAGCACCCCACAAATCCACCCCCAACACCTCATTTTTTCATTAACTTTGTCACCCTTGGCATAATTGGCTATTTTAGCCTGATTTCCCATGATTTTCAATCAATAAAGTACCGCACAGGCATTAAGATGAAAGATTATTCTTACGTGATGAGTTCACACCCCTCTTATGTTGATTCGTTATACGATGATTATACTAAGAACCCCGAAGGCATTGATCCCGAATGGAAGAAATTCTTTGAAGGCGTAGATTTCGCCAGTAAGAAGAATGGTAATGGTTCTTCAACAGCAACTATTGAAGCCAGTCCGGTTACAAATGAGCAATTGGGTAAAGAGCTGGGCGTGTATCGCCTCATCAATGCGTTCCGCAAACGTGGTCACCTGATAGCAGATACAAATCCTATCCGTCCTCGTAAAGACAGGAAACCTCACCTCGATCTTTCCGATTTCGGACTGGCAGATGCCGACCTGAACACAGAATTCTATTCAGGCTCATTCCTTAAAATAGGCAAAGCAAAGCTGAGCGACATCCTCGCAAAGCTGAAACAATTATATGCAGGTGATGTAGGTATCGAATACACTTACATCAACGACCTGGAAAAATGTGCATGGGTAGAGCAGGAGTTTGAAAAAATGATGGAAAGGCATCCAGGCCTGGAACAAAAACGCCGCATCCTCGAGAAGTTGAACGAAGGCGTGATCTTCGAAAAATTCCTCCACACAAAATACATCGGCCAGAAACGCTTTAGCCTTGAAGGTGGAGAAAGCACCATCGCGGCACTCGATACCATCATCAATAGCGCTGCTGATAATGATGTAAAGGAAGTAGTGATAGGTATGGCACACCGTGGCCGTCTGAACGTATTGGCGAACACCATGCGTAAGACCTACGAGCAGATATTCTCTGAGTTTGAAGGTAATATGCCCGCAGATACTACTATGGGTAGCGGCGACGTAAAATACCACCTGGGTTTCCGCTCTAATATTATTACCCCTAACGGAAAGGATATCAATGTACAATTGACACCCAATCCTTCCCACCTGGAAGTAGTTGATCCTGTAGTGGTAGGTTTTGCCCGCGCTAAAGCAGATACTAATTACAATAAACAATACGACAAGGTACTCCCGATACTTATTCATGGCGATGCCGCGATAGCAGGGCAGGGTGTAGTATATGAGTTGTTGCAGATGAGTAAACTCCCCGGCTACTATACCGGCGGTACAATTCATTTTGTCATCAACAACCAGATTGGCTTCACTACCGACTTCGATGATGCTCGTTCTGCGGATTATTGCACCAGCATTGCAGCAATGGTACAGGCTCCTGTATTGCACGTAAACGGTGATGACCCTGAAGCAGTGGTGAAAGCGGCTGAACTCGCAGTGGCTTACCGCCAGCGTTTCAACCAGGATATCTTTATCGACATGGTATGCTATCGCCGCCACGGACATAATGAAGGTGATGACCCGAGCTTCACGCAACCTAAGTTGTATGAACTGATAAAGAAACACGTTAATCCTCGCGAAGTTTATACCGAGTATCTCAAGACCCATGGCGAACCTGGAGCACAGGAACTTGCCAAGGAAATGGAAAAGAAATTCTGGGACGACCTGCAGGCTCGCCTCGATGAAATAAAACAAAAGCCACTTCCATACAATCTCCAACCTGCCGAACAGGCATGGGTTGACCTGGTAAAAGCAACGCCTGAAGATTTTGATAAATCCCCTGATACAGCTGTCAGTAAGAAGGACGTTGAGAAATTGTTCAATACACTAATGAATGTTCCGGCTGGTTTCAAGCCACTCCGCAAAATTCAGAAGTTGCTGGATGAAAAAGTAAAGCTCTACAAAGACGGCCAGATAGACTGGGCAACCGGTGAACTGATGGCTTATGCCAGCATAGTGGAAGATGGCAATGATGTGCGCATGAGCGGACAGGATGTGCAACGTGGTACATTCTCTCATCGCCACGCTATCCTGCACGATGAGAATACCAACGAAGAACTCAATCGCGTTGCTGGTCTCGATCAGAAAGCGCGCTTCTCAGTGTACAATTCTCTCCTGAGCGAATTTGCAGTACTGGGTTTTGAATATGGCTATTCTATTGCTAATCCCAATGCACTAACTATATGGGAAGCACAATTCGGCGACTTCGCAAATGGTGCGCAGACTGTAATAGATCAATACCTCGTTTCTGCTGAAACAAAATGGCAGAAGATGAGCGGGCTGGTACTCTTGTTGCCGCATGGTTACGAAGGCCAGGGGCCTGAGCACTCTTCTGCAAGGCTGGAACGTTTCCTCCAGTTGTGTGCGGAAAATAATATTATTATAACCAACATCACTACGTCGGCCAACCTGTTCCACATGTTCCGCCGCCAGATGAAATGGAATTTCCGCAAACCATTGGTCAACTTCTCACCCAAAGCTAACCTGCGTCACGTAAGGTCGCAGTCGGCAATAGAAGAGTTCACCAAAGGTGGATTCAAAGAAGTGATAGACGACCCGAATGTAAAAACTGCAAGCAAAGTAAAACGTGTGATACTGTGCAGCGGTAAAGTGTACTTCGACCTCAGCGAAAAGCAATTGGAAGAAAAACGCACCGACATAGCTATCGTTCGCCTGGAGCAAATTTATCCTACTCCTGTAAAGCAACTGCAAGAACTGCAAGCAAAATACAAAGGTGCTGAATGGATATGGGTACAGGAAGAGCCACGCAACATGGGCGCACTAGGACACCTTGTCCTTAACCTTGATGGCATCACCATCAGCAAGTACATCAGCCGCCCTGCAATGGCAGCCTCCGCAACAGGCTTCTCCAAAATGCACGCCAAAGAACAAAAGATAATACTGGACGCTGCATTTGATATGTAATTGAATTGTGGCTTAGCCAAACAAAACTATAAAAGAGAAACGCCCTTCAACGGAAGGGCGTTTCTCTTTTATAAATCGCGTCTTTGCGAGGAACGAAGCAACCTCACGAAATATGTGCTGCCTCATACTGGTTTAAGTATTTACTTAGACCCCACATAGAGCAAGCATCCGATTGAGGCGAAATTGTCTGTACTACTCCTTCACCACCTTTACCACCCACTGTCCACCATTCACATCAGTCACTTTCACAAAATAGAGGCCTGCACTCAACATGCTCATATCCACCACCTCTTTCTCCCTGTTACAATTGACTGCTTTCACTAAAGCCCCTACGCTGTTCATTATCGAAATATTCTTCAACACAGTATTGCCCGATACCACCAACTCTGCCGTCACGGGATTCGGGTACACCGTCAAATTCTCTGATGATTTGTGCGTTGCCACACTTTGCGGAACTTCACAATTCTCCGCATAACGTGCCACAAAGAACTCCGGCTCAGTACCGCCTGTTATCAGCAATGTATCACCTGCCACATACAGCGATGAGCTATACCAACCACCTATCGCTACACCACCTATTCCATCAGCAGCTATGGCAGTTACAGGTTCGTAAGAAAAGGCGTCTGACGTCAGTGTGTCAACTTTTATCACCGCACCCGTATGGGTATTGAAGCGTGTCACAAATACATCGCTGTTCGTCAGCATTCCATGATGTGGATGCGGGCCTGCATAGCCCGGCCATTCCAGTTCTGCGTTGTATGAGCCTGTCATTACTACTTCATCATTATTCATCAGTGCCGAAAAACATCTGTTCACTCCTCCTGTGGAATGTACATTCGTAGCCCATAGCACGTTTGCATTGCTGTCAATCTTAGTAATGAACGCCAGCGGGATTCCTGTTGTGCCAAATGAGTTGGCCGCAGTATAAGTATTGGCAAAAAGTTCCCCAGTTGAGATGTATCCGCTCACATACACAAATCCCGAATCATCTATCTGCGGCCTGCCGAAAAATCCCGACAGCGAATTATCGTTCAGCGTTCCAATCTGTGTCCATGAGTGCAGACCCTGTTGGTCAAAGCTTGCCACATACATAGACGGCGTCACAAATACGCCACCTATGAATACGCTACCCCAACCGGTATATCCTGCCCCTGAAACATAGTATCTGCCCGTTGTATGGTCACGCGTCATCTTTGCAAAGTTCAGCGAGCCTAGCGTCAGGTTCATATCCATCTCGTGGCCCCCCTGGTAGGTTCCCGCTGCATCATATTGTAGTATGTGCATTCCGGTAACATTCACTATGTACGCCCCGTTCTGGTAAGCTCCCGGTGCCAGCGAGGTAAGCATTCGTATCTCTCCATCGGCAGTTACGTCCATATCCACGGCAGTAGAAAGATGTGATGATACATCTACACTATCTGCTTGCGGCATACGCAACCATTGGTACACACCATTGGTGTCAAACTTCACCAGGTACAGAGACTTCACAGTATTGCTCACGACTGTATCACCAAAATGTCCCGGCGTACCCGTCAGCATCGTTACATTGCCGCATACATACACACCACCCATCGTATCAGTCTTTACGGCCGTCGCAACGTCGTCAAACTCATTACCACCTATCACCGCACTCCAGCGGTAAGTGCCATCACATTTAAAGCTCGTGAGCAATATGTCCTTTGCACCCTGTGCTGCTACAGGCGTACCATCTACATGCAGTTGCCCCGCATATACCTTGGCGATCACATAGATGTTACCATGCTTGTCAGCCGTCATGTCATAGACGAACTCAGTATTATCATTAAAATTGTTGATCTGGCTGCCGCCGTTCCGCCCCCATTTCCATACAGGTTGCGCGATAGTATTCAGTGAAAGAGTAAAAAGTAAAAAAGTAGAAAGTAAATAAGTAAAAATTGCTTTTTGCATTCCGTTACATTGATAAGGTGAAACAATACCCGCAATGTACCGCAGCAACCCTATGCAACTTCTAACCCCGAATGGGGGTAATGCTTTTCTAAAAGGGGGATTTTATTGTAGTAACCCCTCCTTGTGGAGGAGGGGTCAATTTCAAAACAGCCGCTTGCGGCAGGTTTTGAAATTGGGGGTGGTGTACACTCGCGCATAGCACACTACTCATTCCCCCTTTGAAGGGATGTCGACTCGCATAAATAAAAAACACCCCTCCTGGCAGGGAGGGGTGTCTATGCGAAGCTTAGGCGGGGTGGGCGACTCGTGAAAATTAAACTCCCCTCCTGTTTTTAGGAGGGGATGCCGAAAAAAGCGAAGCGGTTTTTCCGGCTGGGGAGGCAACTCGCGCGTAGCACACTGCAATCGACTCCCCTCCTGGCAGGGATGGGTGCCCTTGCTGAGCATAGGCGGGGTGGGCGACTCGCTTTGAATACCTGACAAATCCGCTCAAATCCCGGTTCAAAACTATCAACTTATTAACTTAATTTTGCGCCACAGTAAATATTATGGAAGACCTTAAAGTAAAGCTCAAAGAACAGATCATCGAAGCCCTGAACCTCCAGGGAATGACTCCTGCTGATATAGACGATAACGCTCCCCTGTTTGGTGAGGGTTTAGGACTCGACAGCATCGACTCTCTCGAAATGATGGTTCTGCTCGAGCGCAATTACGGCATCAAGATAGAAGACGCGCGTGAAGGCCGTAAAGTACTGGAGTCAGTACAGTCTATGGCTGAGTACATTCAGCAACACCGTAAAATATAAGGCTGCTGCCTATGGCGGATAGAATTGTCGTTAGCGCTATTGGTATCGTGTCCGCTTTAGGGTTGGGGGAGGCTGCAAACCTGCAGGCTTTGCTCGATAAAAAAAGCGGCTTACGTCATCCTTTGCATTTGCAGACCGCATACGCAAAGGAATACCTCATGGGCGAAGTGCGTATGAGCAACGACGAGTTGTCTTCACTACTCGGCTTACCCGGCGGCGACAATGGCTATACCCGCACTACATTGCTAGCAATGCTCGCCATACAGCAGATCATTTCACAAGTGGGCATTCCCTTTCTGCAAAGTGAGCCTTTGGCGTTCATCAATGCCAATACCGTTGGTGGTATGTGCTCCGTAGAGAACATGTACCTCGAGTTCATATCCGACAAGACCGACGGTGATTTTCTCAAATACATAGATACACTCGACTGCGCCGAAAGCACGCTGAACATAGCGAAGCATTTCAAGCTGAAGCCGATGATGGCAACTATCAGTACTGCCTGTTCTTCTTCGGCCAATGCATTATTGCTCGGCTCACGTATGATACAGCAGGGACTGGTAAAGCGCGCCATCTGCGGTGGTTGCGATTCACTCAGTCGTTTCACAGTAAATGGTTTCGCCTCGCTGAAGAATGTATCCAAAACCGCCTGTAAACCTTTCGACAGGGACAGGGTAGGGCTCAACCTGGGTGAAGGCGCCGGATATTTATTATTGGAAAAAGAAGAAGATGCCATTGCAAGAGGCGCGGATATCATCGCAATCTTCAGTGGTTATAGTAATAGCAATGATGCCTATCACGCCACCGCTCCATCACCCGATGGCAGTGCGGCATACAGAACAATGGAACGCGCACTGAAGAAAGCAAAGCTGCAAGCAAGTGATATAAGTTATGTGAACGCCCACGGCACCGCAACAGATACCAACGATGCGGCTGAAAGCAAAGCGATACAGAATATGTTTGGCAACACAGTGCCTTTCAGTTCTACTAAGCCGTATACAGGCCATACGCTTGCAGCTGCGGGCGCTATTGAAGCCATCTTCAGTATATGGGCTTTGCGCAACGATACCATACTACCTAATCTCAATTTTACAACAGGCATGGAGGATGTCAGCATCCGTCCGGCAACAGATATAACTCAACACCCGCTAAAGCATGTATTGAGCAACTCATTCGGCTTTGGTGGTAACAATGTTTCTTTAGTGTTCAGCAAGGCATGATGAAGCCCGTCTACATATTATCCGCCAGTGCTATCTCGCCGCAGCATACGTTCGACAGGGAGCAGTTCCTGCAACCCGTAATGAGCAGCGACAACGGCAAGCTATATGTGGTAGAAGCGGATTACAGGCAGTACGTTAATCCCGTAGCCATCCGCCGTATGAGCAAGGTCATCAAGATGGGAATCAGCACAGCGATGAACGCATTGCAACAAGCGGGCATCTCTTGCCCCGATGCGATAATAACAGGCACAGGCATGGGCAGTATGCTCGACATGGAACGCTTCCTCAAAGACATGATAGAACTGAAAGAAGAGGCGTTGAACCCAACCTACTTTATACAATCCACTTACAATTCCATCAATGGCTGGATAGCCCTGCAAACAAAATGCAACGGTTACAACCAGACATTCGTGCATAGAGGATTATCATTAGAGTTGTCACTACTTGATGCGCAACTATTCCTCACCGAAGCAGAAGAAAAGCAAACAGTGCTCGCCGGATGCTTTGATGAAATGACCGAAGAATATTTCTTCATAAAGAATAAGATCGACTACTGGAAGAAGGAAATTCCAAACAGCCTTGACCTTATCAGGCACAGCAATACAAAAGGAACAATAGGCGGCGAAGGTGCTGCGTTCTTCACCCTGACTAACGAAAGAGGAAATGCCATCTGCGCGATAAAAGAAATTAAGACTTTCCAGGACGCAGAACTCAGCGAAGTGCAAAGCGGCATCCACGAACTATTACAAGCCCACCACCTAAATCCTAACGATATAGACGTATTACTCTGCGGCATGAATGGCGACTGTCGCCAGCAAGCTGTTTATGATATGGCATTGCAGGAAGTACCGACACCAACAGTCACTACCTTCAAACAGCTGACCGGGGAATACGCTACAGCATCAGGTTTCGCAGTATGGCTCGCATCAGAAATGATCCGCACACAACAAGTCCCCGAAACCATCACCTACCGAAAGTCAAACACTGAGGCCATAAAGAACATCCTCATCCTCAACCACTACATCACCGGCAGCACTTCGCTTATCCTAATTAGTCAAGCATAATAGTAACAGACTCCCGCCCTTTTTCAGGGAGGGGTGCCCTTGCGAAGCATGGGCGGGCTGGGTCAACTCGCGCAAATAAAACAGCATGATCGCCACTTGTCATCCTGAGCAGTGCGAAGGATCTATCGCGCAGAGCACGCAACACTAACACTAATAAAATAAGATTGAAATTTACACAGCACCCAACACATACACCTGTGTCGGCGTAGGATTGCCACCTACATTCTCCAGAGAGATAGCAAAGGCTTGTCCATCTTTCACCTCCATAGGGAGCTTGGCAACATTACCCTCGGTCATATCCATAGGTATCACACCCATGCTCACCGGTTTGCCATCCTGTATCACCCACATCTGGTACTGCTTGCCCTTTTCAGGCGCAGGAAGCTTTTGCATAGAAAGATATGCCTCGCCTTTACTCTTATTCCAGTAGACCGTTGCTACCATCGGGTGGCCCGGTACCATACTTTTCATTTGTACCGACTGCATAGCACTATCGGCCATCATGTCTTTCTCTTTTTTATAAACGTCCAGCGCAGCTACCAGTTCGCTTTGTTGCTGCTGCATGTCCGCCATCTGCTCTTTTACAGAAGCCAGTTCAGTCTTTGCACTATTATTCTGCGACCAGAACATCACATTTACTGCAAGGCTACCTATCAGAACCAACAGCATTGCCGCATTGGCCCAATTGTATTGCATACGCTTTTGCTCAGTCGGCAAAGGCAATGGTATAGTAGGAGTGATCTTGTGCGAAACGCTACCTACATCCTGCATATCTGATGTTACTGCAGCCCATATTTTTCCCTGCATGGCTGCCGGTGGTTCCTCTGCAAATGTCTCAACATAAGCACGCATAGCATCTTCGATAGCCGCAACTTCCGCAGCTACCTCAGGGTATTGGCTGATATTGGCCTCTACCTCCGCACGCTCGAAGACATCCAATGCGTCTAGCACGTATGCTTCTAAAATGCCTGATTCTATGTATGATTTAATGTCCACTGTTCTTCTGTTGTTGTTAGGCTCCGCCTCTCTGTTCATTTACACTTGTTTAATACTACAAATTCAGGTCAACCGGTAAAGGTCTCCCTCAATACCTTCATGGCATGGCGCATGCGGGTCTTTACCGTCCCCAACGGTATCTCCAGTACTTTGGAAATTTCGTCCTGCGTGTAGCCTTTAAAGTATGCGAGCTCTACAATTGCCTGGTAATCAGGTTGTAAACCACCAACTGCTTTTCTCAGGCCTATTGTGTCGGTTGTCTGTTCAGTTGTGCCCTTCTGTGTATTAATTACGATATCTTCACCCGTTTGGATTTTTCCCTTCATTATCTCTCCCTTCGACCTTAACTTATCAATAGACGCATTGCGCGCAATATTGATCATCCACGTGTAGATTCGGCCTTTTTCGGGGTTGAAACGCTCAATATTTGTCCAGATTTTAACAAATACATCCTGGAGCACATCTTGTGACGTTTGCTCATCGTGTATGATACGCCTGATCACACCATACAGAACATTGGAGTAGTTCTGGTACAGGTAATTGAAAGCATCGTTACTCTGCTGCTTCAGCAAGAGCACCAATTCTTCCTCTGTATAAATACTGACTGATGGCAAATGGGTAAATTTATTAGCTAATATAGTATGGAATTGTGAGAAATCTATGAAACTCAACCATCTGTAGAACGAAAAGCAAAATGAACGTTTGAAAAGTTAAACAAAAACATTTTATCCCTTCTTCACGCTCTTAATACTAAAGAATCATACCACGTTAGTTGAATCCCCCCCCGCTCGCCGCTCTGTTACTCCGCACTCATTATCTCTCTCCGCTCTGTTTCTTCGCTCTTACATTCTTTCCACCAGCGTAGCAACCAGTTTAGCCAGTTTCGGAGCAGCTTCATTGGCGGCTGCCAATACTTCCTCGTGCGTGATGACGTTATCGTCCTCCCTGATACCCATGTCGGTAACGATACTGGCACCAAACACCCGCATGTCCCCATGACGGGCGACAATAGCTTCCGGTACTGTACTCATGCCCACCACGTCTGCGCCCATAGTGTTGAGCCAGTAATACTCAGCTTTGGTTTCAAAGGTGGGTCCTGGTAGCCCAACATAGATACCATCCTTTACATCAAGGTTGTGTTCTGTGGCTATTTCTTTGGCCATACGCACCAGGGCTTTATCGTATACCTCTGTCATGTCAGGAAAACGGGGCCCAAGGCGCTCATCATTGGCCCCGCGTAGCGGCGACTCAGGAAATTGATTGATATGGTCGGTGATGAGCATAATATCGCCTACCTTCCAGTTCACGTTCATACAGCCCGCCGCATTAGACACCATCAGTGTATGCACACCCACAGCTTTCATTACCCGCACAGGGAAGGTTACCTCAAGCATATTATAGCCCTCGTAGTAATGGAAACGACCCGCAAGCATCATCACATTCTTGCTGCCTATCTTCCCGAATATAAGTTTGCCCGCATGTCCCTTCACCGTACTTACGGGGAAGTTGGGGATTTCCTCGTAGGGTATAGAAACAGATACATCCACAAGATCAACCAGCCCGCCGAGCCCGCTGCCCAGTATGATACCGATCTCGGGCATATCCGACACTTTGCTTTTGATGAATGCGGCTGTCTCCTGTATTTTATCGTATAAACTCATAAGTATAAATATAGCCGCCCAAAATAGCAATTGCACATCAATAGATACAACGGCGGGAAGGAATAATACTAATTTAATAAAGCAATAGCGGATGTTGATTACTCCACATCAATTACCCCTAATAAAAAAGCGCATACCCGAAGTATGCGCTCTACTGAAAATGATATAATTACGAACTTAGATAACGCGCACGTTAACCGCATTCAAACCTTTCTTACCATTTTGTACTTCGTAAGAGACCTTGTCGCCTTCACGAACTTCACCTGTTAAACCAGATACGTGAACAAAGATGTCCGCGCTGCCATCATTGGGCTTAATGAAACCAAATCCTTTGGTCTCATTGAAGAATTTAATTGTACCTTCTTGCATTGTAAAAAGAATAAAAAATTAATAATGGTATCGAAGTTACTGCAAATATTTTTTTATCCAAAATAAGTTTGCGTAAATAATTGACTTTTTTTTAGCCCCGTTTTTCCGACATTTTCATCTTGTTTTACCCTAATGTCTACAGCGGAATATGGCTACCTAAGCCAAGGACATAGACTGCGCCTTTTTCTGCCAGGAGGAATCTGAATGACGGAATAGGGCTTGGCTAACTTGATATAGCAGGATAGCCATTCTGCGGCTCGGTCAGAAAACCAGCGCACAGCTGATTAGCGAACGGCGAACCTCAACATAACACGCAGCGTTGGCCCCCGAGCCGGGCGGAGCCGCATGGCGTAGGGCCGCATTTTCTTTTGTTACTTTTCTAGCGCCTGTCCCGACGCATGTCGGGAGCGGAGCAAAAGAAAAGTAAAGATAACGTGGGAGGCAACGCTCAGGAAACACATAACGGGCAGTTTCTTTTACCATTTCCTTAACACATTTTCTCACCCCCTTTAGGTTAGTAAAGCCGCTACTGTAGCGCATCTACCCCTCTTTTCACCCACCTCACCGCAAACCCATTTGCTAATTTTGAGGTAGTAAATGCATCGCTAACCAAAATCACTGTTTGTTATGAAGAACTCGTCACTTTTGCTCGCATTTCTGCTGCTGGGTATGGCAGCTAAGGCTGTAACAGCCAACTACACCTCAAAGACCCGCGTCTGCTCGGGTATGACTATTACACTTACATCCACCAGCACCGGCGCCAACGCTTTCTATTGGCTGGTAGATGGAGATCTCTACTCAACCAGCCCGGATACAACGATCATATTTTCCACGCCCTGCTCCGATAACCACACTGTTACCCTTGTTGCCATGAACATGATCGGTTGTACTACCGACACCTTCACAAAGACGATCTCTGTATTTAATGGTACCTGTGCCGCGCAGTCCGGTATGGACTATACGGGATGCTATGGAGACACCTTTGCTTTCTATAGCTACGACGATGCCACAGCCAACCTCTGGACGTTCAGCGAACCGCAGCAATTAATAAGCGGTTGCGATACCTGTGACCATGTAAAATTCCTACTGACGACCAACGAACTTGATCTCTACAACACCGTCACTTATGAGGGCGGCTGCCAGGAGCTCATTGTATACAACCATACCAACTGCCCCGGTGGATGGCTTTCTATTGAAGACGTAGAAGAGGGAGCGGGCATCACCATTGCACCCAATCCGTTCAGCGACAGGGCAACGCTGACGTTCCCTAATGCCACGGGTAAAAAATACACTTTCCAACTGTACAATACTGAAGGCCGCTTAGTGCGCCGGATAGAAAATATTACATCGGGTCAACTGGAACTCAGCCGGGATGGTCTTAGCGCAGGTTCTTACTTCTACCACCTCAGCTGCCCGGATTCCCGGGCTGCCAAAGGAAGAATTTTCATCCAATAATCCACAAATAATAGTACTGTAACTCTATTCCTTAAAGCTACCTGGTGGGGTGGCTTTTTTGTTTTCCCGGCTCCGGCGCTCGCATGCCCTCGGCCATACCTACCCGTTGCGCCTCAAACAGCAGCCACATATCGTGCTCGTTTTTTTCAAGACCTTTTAATGCCTCCTGTACCTGTTGCTGACGCCTGGTAGCATTGCTGCCCGGTTCACTTTTGCGTGGTGTGCGCCCCTCCCTGTTAGCCCCCATATGATAGTTGATTTACCCCTATACATATTTACGGATTTTCCGTAGCAGGGCGGTTTTCGAGCCTTGTTATCTAACACTTTTTTAACAGCATAAAGATGAGCTTGATCGCATCTATAGGCACATTACAATCATTTAGTTTACCGTCGTTTGACTGGTGTTTATGAGATATATCGTTTCTACTTTTATAGTAAGAACCGGTTAATAGTCAACATTATTTTATCACTTTAAAACTAAACAAAATGAGAAAACTATTCTTTTTAGTACTACTGTGTACTATGTCTTTAATGGCCGAAGCTCAGAGCTTCACTAATAATTCAAATTGTACGGTGATGATCCGTAGAATATGTTACTCTATATGTAACTGCCAGCAAACTACTCCCTGTAATACCTATGATGTGCAGCCGGGAGCAAGTGTGTTGTTGAGCGTTCTTCATAACTGTTGTGGTGCCTGTGACAAGGTAGCTTATACTGTTTGTTTTTTAACCGGGTGTCCGGGAGCCTGCGTTACGGTAAGCGATAATACAATTCCGGCATGTTTTCCCGCATCCGGAATGGCTCCATGTGGCTCCTGTTTTAGCGGACCAGGTACTCTAAGCTGGGTAGGAGGAAATCTTATTCTCCAGTAATTTTTATAGAAGCTATATATCGGTTCTGCCCTTACATTCCCCTGCATTATTTGTGGGGGAATTTTCATTGTTTTACTTGTGCCGTGTCTATGTGCACAGCTCAGGATGATATTAAAATAGCTACCCCTGGGTAGCTATTTCTTCTTGTCGGCATCCGGCTTGTGTAAGCCTTCTGCCATGCCAACGCGTTGTGCCTCGAAAAGCAACCAGCGGCGGCGATTTTCGTCTTCCTGTTCTTCTTCCTCCTTATCAGCAGGAGACGGGTTAGTTAATCTGATCACCGGTGGGCCGGACGGCGCCTTCGTGATCTTTTCCTGACTGTTTTCATCAGCAATTTCAGGTTTTGCCATTAAAGGATATACGTAAAACACTTGCCAGCAGTCTTCTACCCCAACCAGTTCTAACATTTCCCTAACATCCTGCCGACAAACCGGGATGTCGTAGCCCCCGTGCCCCGTCTGCGCGAACTTGTGCAATGTCTGTGCAGGCTTGCGCATCGTCTGTGCGGGCTTATGCCGTGTCTGTGCGGACTTGTGCTGTGTCTGTGCAGTGTAGTGCAGCCACGTCTATGCAGCCGGGCAGGGCTTGGATTGTGGAGATGCTTGCTGGTAGCTGGTTTTAGTAAAAAATCTCCTCCTTACGAAGGAGGAGTACCCGCAGGGGGAGGTGGTTGTTACTCGCGTTGAGAAAAAGCCGAAGCAATAGTCCGCAGTACACCTTCGGCGTTCTCGAAGATCAGCTTATTCTCAAATCTTAATATTGTAAAGCCTAATTCTTTCAGACTATCCTCTCTTTCTTTATCGTAAACGGAACGAAGTGGATCGCTGTGGACTTCTCCGTCCAGTTCTATAATTAGTTTTTCTGATGGGCAGTAGAAATCGACTATATACTGTTCAATACCATGTTGCCTTCTAAACTTTTTGCCATTCAGTTTGCCGCCTTTTAACAGTAGCCAAAGGGCTGCCTCCGCTTTTGTAAGGTTATTTCTGAGGACTTTCCGCTTTTCAACCTGTGGATGATAATTGAAGACTTTTTTATCGGTATAGTGCATTTCCTCTGGTTTATGTGCTTTTCGTGAGCCGACAACCACCCCGCCTTCGGCACCCCTCCTTCGTAAGGAGGGGACTTTATGGTTTTTATTTCACTTTTGGGTGGAAGGTGGCGGCTGAAACGCAGTGCTGGCAAGGGGGCTCTTGTTTTTGTTTCAGTTTTGCTGCTTTTTGCTTCACTTTTACTTCACTTTTGTTTCAGGTTATTTCACTTTTGCTTCATGTTACTTCATTCTTGCTTCAGGTCATTTCACTTTTGTTGTAGCGGGTGTTTGGTGCCTGCTGCTTGCCCTCTTTATTGGTAGTAAGTTACGAAATTTTGATCGGAGGTGGGGAAGGGAGATATCCACAAAGCGGCTATATAAGAAAGTTTTTATTCTTCTGTCCAGTCGCTTTCTTCAACATAGTTTTCGGGCATAAAATCTTTCGGCGAGCAGTCCATTTCTTTAGCTAACCTGTTGAGATGATTGAAGCTGTATTTGCTGGCGTGCGATGGAGTTTCTATCTGGCCGATAAAGCCCCTGGTAAAGCCCAGAACTTCCGCCAGGTATTCCTGCGAAAAGCCTTTTTCGATGCGGATCTCTCTTACCTTATCGGCTATCGCAATCTCAAATTTTGTTTTTCCCGGCTGTTTCATCGCGGATGCCAAGTAAAACAAAGTGTTTGTTGGTTTGGTTAGTAATAACTAAGAATTGTGTATTTTTGCAGAAATATTTATGCTATGCAACAAGACTATCTCTATGAAGGATTTAAGTACACAGCGAAGCAGTTAAAAAAGTTTATGGAAGCGGCAGGGATATTTACCATCAGCCTGCGGACCAATGATATCATTCACCATACACCTGATGATCCCAAGGCTTTCAGGGAATGGTTGACCGTTAATGGCATTGAGGATATCAGGCCAAAAGGGTAAGCCAATGACATGGAAGTAGTATAAGATGTTTGGGCTGGTATTTGGTGCTTGATGATTGCCCTCTTTATTGGTAGTAAGTTAAGCAATTTTGATGGGAAGTGGGGGAGGGAGATATCCACAAAGTACCGTCGAAAGACGGTGTTTTTATATGGCTATAACTACTAAATTCACAAATCCTAAATTGGTTGTCAGTAAGTGAACAATCATAAATCAACTTAAGTCGGTGTATAATGAAATCGATAGATGTAATTAATTGTCCCCACAGAATAGATATCAATATTTCTCCTAATGAGGGTGATATTGCAATTGTTTCGATTGATAGCCAGGGCTCTACTGGCAGACTGAACCTCTATGTATTAGAGGAATATGGCTATACAACTGAATTTATGCCTGATCAAAATATGTTGTCTTATGGATTCGGAAGTGCCACAGCTACAGATAAGAAGCCGATTTTATTTGTAGTTACAGTAAGTAACGTAGACACTAGAATTAATCTGGAAAAAAATCTTTTTGCAGCGCTATCTGAGTTTAGAGGGTGGTTTAGAGGTAAAAAATTATGGCTGCCATTAATGGGAACTGGTGATGGTGGCCTCTCTATTGAAGAAAGTTATCAAATTACTGTAAGGGCAATTAATAAATTTATTGCCAGTTATGGTGACGACGGTGGATATTTTATGTGCATATCGTTACCTCCTAAAAACGAAGAAGCAATAGAATTGTTGGCTAGCATACACATTAAGCAGCCCGCTCTGACTAATAATGTTGAAAGTGTGATAAGGGCTTTTGATAATAATTTTTACCTCGTAGGAACTATTTGGGATGGAGATGACCAAATTGAAAGATTTTTTAAAGACCAAATTTGGGAGACTGGATATGAGGAACAGTTTCAGAGTCTGATCAACAATATTTCAAAAGGTACTATTCTAATAATTAAATCATCTTTCCAAGCAAGAGGAATAAGCTACTTGCGGATAAAAGGTATAGGAATTGTAACAGACAATTTTAATAACGGTACTTCTCTTCTAGTTGATTGGAAAATCAAAAATATTCAAATAGATATTGAGAATTTAGGTTACTATCGGAATACCATTCAAGAACCTTCAATAGACGATGTTATCACGATATTCTCAAATATTGACGAAGATCTTTGGTATCCGTTGTTTCACCTGCCTTCTCTCAGAGACAAGCGTAAAGACAATATTGCAAGCTTGTTAAGTGATAGTGATGCGGGAACAGATTATCTGGATATTAGCAAAGATATAAATGCTTTTGCTAAGGTAATGACTGCAAAAAACTTTACTCCTCCTTTGGCTGTAGCACTTTTTGGTAAATGGGGAAGTGGTAAAAGCTTTTTTATGAGAAAATTGAAGGATCGAATTAATGAACTAACGGGTATCAAAAGTCATAAATTCTATTGCAGTGGTGTTGCGCAAATACACTTTAATGCATGGTCTTATATGGATGCTAATTTATGGGCAAGTATAGTTACAAGAATTTTTGAAGGTCTTAATGAATATATTAAGGAGAATACATCATCTGATAAGCAAAAGCAAAAAGTTGAAGAACAATTAAGCAAGCAACTGAATGTTGCGAAAGAACAAATAACTCTCTTAGAAACACAAAAAGAAGTTGTAACACAGAACTTACAGAAGCTTGAGTCTAAAAAGAATAGCCTGAACAGTAAGATCGATAGGCAGATAGAAAATATTAAAAACCACACACTGTGGAATGTACTTGAAGCTGTAGAAGAACAATTTCATGCAAAAGATAGAATTACTAAAGCTTTAAACGAAAACGGTAGCTTCAAACATACAGTTGAAGAACTGAAACACATAGTCCCCGAAGGTTATTGGGATAATCCATCTTCAGCATACAAACAAGCCAAATCAGTCTATACTTTTTTAAAAGAATTTTTCAAAAAGGAAAAAGTAGGTGCTAATATATTTTGGACTGTACTCATTATTGTCATTATCGCTACCGTGCCAACTATCATTTGGGGCATTGTGTATAGCACCAGTAAAATGAATTTTGCTCTGCCGCAGGGACTTCTGTCTGTAATGGTTTTGGGAGCCGCCGCGTTTAAAAGAATGGCAAATACATATGAAAAAATCCAGCCTGTAGTGGCGTCTTTTTGGCAGGTTAAAATGAGTTATGAAAAGCAAATAGGTGAAGCCACCGCTAAATTTGAGCAGGAAGAAAAGGCTTTAAAAATGGAAATAGAAAAAAACAGGACGGAATTATTTTCAGTTGAAAAGCAGATACAGGAAACTAAAATTATCAAAGCTGAACTTGACTTTAAACTCACTCAGGCCTTGTCTACTGAGGCTTTGTATTCGTTTATTGAAAGAAGATCAAATAGTGAGGAATATAAAAAGCACCTAGGCATTATTTCGCTCATTCGTAAAGACTTTGAGATACTTAATGACTTGTTTACTGATCATACTTCAGAATATACCAAGGTTAAAGATGCTGAGGAATTTAAGAAGTATTTTAAGAAACCGCTCGAGCGGATTGTTTTATATATAGACGACCTTGACCGATGCCCTGAAGATACTGTGGTGCAGGTGTTGGAGGCCGTTAACTTGCTAATGGCATTCCCTCTGTTTATTGTTGTAGTGGGTGTAGATCCGAGATGGGTGAAAAATGCACTTGTCAAAAGACATTACTTACAATTTGCTGGAAAAATAAATGACTATGACGGCAGCGATATTGAGCGAATTGAGCCATCGAATTACCTGGAAAAGATATTTCAGATACCTTTTTGCCTAAAAGATGCGGGGGACGATAGCGTAAAAAATATGATCAGGAAACTCGCAGAGGCAGATATTGCACCTACGCGAGGCACCGGTGGAGCCGTACAGAATGCCAATAATGCAGCGCAACCGGCTGCCGCACAGCAATCAGTAAAGACGAATGCACAGATAGTCAGTGGACAACAAATACATCAAACTGCCAGTGGACAACAAATTTCTACAGATGAAATAGTTGATGATAGCCCTGAAACAATAAAGCTAACAGAAAAAGAAGTGAGATTGTTGGAAGACATGTCTGTTATAGTAGGAACTAACCCAAGGGCGATAAAACGCTTAGTAAATACCTATAGGATCGTAAAAGCACATGATGACTTCAATTATGATGCAGACATAGATGAAGCAGATGTGCTCGTAGCTATGTTCTTATTGGCCTTGCCGATTGGCAAATACAGAAAATTATATCCATCTTTTGAAAAATACATCAATGACGATAACAACCAGTGGTACAAACTATCAGCATATCTTCAGGTATCCTTTAAAATAGATGATTTGTTAGATGCCAATAAAAATGAACTTCATGCTGCATTATCTGTGAAAGGAAGTTATCATACATTAGAACTAACCGAAAGCAATAGCTTTAAAACACATAATAGGTTTATAAAACGCTTCACTTTTAATAATTAATCACATAAATTTAATGTCATCGGTTGCTTCTATCACCATATTATAGCCACATAAACGACGCTTAAACGGCATCTTATAGCAAACTTCCCTCCTAAAAATCAGGAGGGAGTTTTAGTCGCGCTGTTCAAAGGCTTCAGCAATCATGTGTAACACACTCTCCGTATGCTGGAAAATCAGCTTATTCTCAAAGCGGAGTATTTTACAGCCAAGGTCTTTTAACCTCGCATCCCTGGCGGCATCATATTCGGCCTGCATAGGGTCGTTGTGTACTTCTCCATCTAGCTCAATAATCAGTTTCTCAGTGGCGCAGTAGAAGTCGGCTATGAAGTTTTCAATGCTGTGTTGCCGGCGGAACTTTCGTCCGTGCAGTTGTTTGTTTTTCAGTAGTGTCCATAGTGCTACTTCTGCGGGTGTGGGTGTTTCCCGCAGATTGGTTCTGTAGTCCCGGAGTTTTGGCAGGCTGTGTTTTTGGCCGGTGCGCATGTTGCTAAGTTAGTGAGGGGGTGGGTGGGGGAGTGGGAATTGTGGATATGTTATTTGGTGTTTTTTGAACTGCGCGAGTTGACCTCCCCAATGTCAAAAGCCGCCTTCGGCTCTTTTGCCATTGTCCCCTCCTAAAAACAGGAGGGGAGTTTATTCTTGTGTGATTGTCACATTACCAACACATTAACAGTTTTTCTAAAATAAATGCCTGAAAGACCGATTAATACTCGTACCTTTGCGCCTCATTTAGTAAAATAGATCTTAATTTAATGACTACATTTTCAAGCTTCCCCATGAGGGAAGAACTGAAACGTGCCGTAGAGGACATGGGTTTTGAGACCCCGACCCCCATCCAGCTCAAGGTAATCCCCGAGCTTCTCTCACAACCTTCCGACATCATAGGCCTGGCTCAGACAGGTACCGGCAAGACTGCCGCCTTTGGTATCCCGCTATTGCACCACACAGACGTATCACTGAAGCATATTCAGTGCCTTGTATTGAGCCCGACTCGTGAGTTGTGCATGCAGATACAAGCAGAATTCGAAAAATATGGCCAACATATGCGCGGCCTTAAGACAGTTGCCGTTTATGGCGGCGTGCCTATCAGCGGACAAATCCGTGATCTGAGAGACAAACCACAGGTGATCGTGGCTACTCCCGGTCGCCTGATCGATTTGCTGGAGCGTAAAGCTATTAACCTCGACAACGTTCAGTACGTAGTACTGGATGAGGCCGATGAAATGCTGAACATGGGCTTCCGTGAGGATATCGACTTCATCCTGAAGACGACTCCTGCGCGTGAGCATACATGGTTATTCTCGGCTACTATGAGTAATGAAGTTCGCGGCATCGCCAAGAAATTCATGAAAGAGTGGCAGGAGTTCAGCGTAGCCGCTTTGAATTCTACCAACGAAAATATCGACCACCAATACTATGTGGTGAATCACCACAATCGTTTTGAAGCCCTGCAACGTTTGCTGGATTTCACACCGGGTATATATGGTATCATCTTCGTGCGTACCAGACAGGATTGCCAGGACATCTCTGAAAAGCTGATGCGCATGGGTTATCATGTTAGTCCGCTACACGGAGATATGGACCAGAAGATGCGTAGCAAGGTGCTGGAGCGCTTCAAGTCTAAAGGCCTGCAGTGCATAGTAGCTACCGACGTAGCTGCGCGTGGTATTGACGTGAATGACATTACGCACGTTATCAACTACGAGCTTCCTGATGACAACGAGGTATATACTCACCGTAGCGGCCGTACGGCTCGTGCAGGTAAGAGCGGTATCTGTATGTCTATCGTTTCTCCTAAGGAGATCGGTGGTATCCGCCAGATAGAAAGGATCGTAAAGCAGAAGTTCAATCGCAGCGACGTTCCTGATGGCGCTGAGGTGATCCGCAAGCGTTTGTTCCACTACCTGGAGCAGATTGAGACAGTAAAACCAATGAATGACTTTGCTGAGATCTACCAACAATCTATCCACGACCGTTTTGTGGATATGGACAAGGATGATCTGATCAACCGACTGATATACCTGCAACTGAAGGAAACAATGGATGCTTATGGCAAAGTTGGTGACCTGAATGCTGGTTATAGCGACCGTGGCGCAAGCCGTGGAAGTGCCGGTGAGCGCAGCGCCGATGGCAGCGTAAGGTTGTTCATCAACATAGGTAGTAAAGATGGCATCAGCACTAACGAAAAACTGCTGGCCTTTATAGCCGATGGTACTGATATAGAGCCGAACCTTGTGCAGCGCATTACAGTGCGTGAAATGAGCAGCTTCTTTAACGTGCCTGCAACTGCGGTGGACTTTATCTCTACAGCGCTTTCTCAGCGTAAGCTGAAAGGCCGCAAGGTAAGGATAGAGGAAGCTGAGCAACGCACCGGTGGTGCGGGTGGCGGCGGCGGACGTAGCTTTGGCGGCGGTGGCCGTGATGGCGGCGGCGGACGCGGCTATGGTGGCAGAAGTGAAGGCGGACGCGGTCGTGAAAGCAGCGGCGGCGGACGTAGCTATGGAAATCGTGAAGGCGGTGGCGGTTATGGCAACAGCGACCGTTCCGACAGGGGTGACCGTGGCGGCCGTGGCTACTCAGGTGGCGGAAAGTCGAGTTATGGCGACCGTAAAGCTAGCTCAGGCGGCTCTGGACAAAGGTTTTCAGAGAATTTCAGGGCTACCCGTGGCAAGGACGATTCACCAAACTTTAACAAAAGAAATAAAGATTAGTTAATATATGTGATAGGATTTTACGGGCTTTAGCCGTACCTTTGCATCAATCAAAATTGAATGTGTATGAGGCGCTTGTTATTAATAACGATTTTACTGTTTTCCTTCACGCAGGGTAAAGCCCAAAGCTTAACCAGCGAAATAAAGGAACTGAGAAAAGGTATTGCAAGCTTTTACCACAACAAGTTTGAAGGGCGTAAGACGGCAACCGGTGAGATCTTTGATAATGACAAGTTTACTGCAGCCTGCAACACCCTGAAGTTGGGTACTTATGTAAAGGTGACCAATACTAAGAACAATAAAGTAGTTTACGTTCGTATCAACGACCGTATGGCTGCTAACAACAAAAGGGCTATTGATCTGGCTACCGTTGCTGCTGACAAATTAGGCTTCCGCAACGCCGGTACTACACAGGTAAAAATCGAGGTAGTACCCAGCTCAGAAGGTAAACTTGGCATACTGGCTCAGCGCAATGCAGAGTTCATCACAGCTCCTAACGAATTATAATAATTCAGGTCTTTTATAATGAAAAGCCCCTCGGTTCAACCGAGGGGCTTTTTCTATTGGGGTAAAAATCAATCTCTAACTAATGTCTGATTACATCCATTCTGCTGAAAAGCGGTTGAAGTCGTGGCGGAGTTCGTTCACTACTTTTTCTTCAAAAGCAAATTCGTTTTCCAGCTTAGTATGTTGTAGCAGCAGTTGGTTATCTATGTAGCCCGCATTTCCGTCCTGTACTTGTTGGCTTACCTGGGAGATATTACCACGGATGTCGTGGCCGAGCTTGTCTATGTTGCCGGCTTGTATTTTGAACTGGTTCTCGTAATGTTCTACCTGTTTCATCACGTCATCGCCTGTATTCTTCTTTCCTATTTCCGTGAGACGGTTCTTCAGGATATGGATCTCCTGTTTGTAAAATTCCAATGCCCTCAGCCATTGATTATGTCGGTTATCCATATGGGTGATACTTACCTTTTTCATTTGCTATGATTTAATAGTCAAATGTAGGAAGCTGTGAAAAGCAAAATGATGACATCCATCACCGGAAGAGGTGAGATGGGTCAGTAAAGGCGGGAAGTAAAAAGTCCCAACGTGAGTCGGGACTTTTTGTTTGAGTTGGTTTGGATTTATCTAAACTCAGTCTTCTTGTATTCTATTTCATACTCGGCGCGCGGGTCAAGGACTTCGCGGCCAAGTTTGGGTTTGAAGACATTAGGTTTTTGGTAGATAGTGCCGTTCTTGAACTTGAACGAGACGGACAGTGTGTCTTGCATTCCTTCTTGTGTGTATGTCCAGACAGCGTTGATGATGTCGCCATTCTTTTCCCCGGCCAATGTTCCCCTGCGGGCGTCTTTCTCGTAGGGCATGTATTGTAGGGTACCACTGACGATGTTATTGCGTATTACCAATTGCAGGAGTGATGAATCCTGCTTTTTGTCACCTGTGGTGTGATAATAAGAGGTGGTGTCGGACACGTTTGTGCTGACCTCAGTGGCCACTTTCAGGGCATTGTCTGTGTCCTTCTTTTGTTGTTCATCGCTGTCTGTGCAGGATGCCAGTAATGCGGCTGCTAGTATGATGACGTAGTTTTTCATATGGAGTGTTATGCGTTAGATGCAATAATAGTATGCCATTAAAGTTAGTATTTAAAACAATCTCTCGCCATACTGGAATGTTAATCTGCAAGTGGTTTGTTAGAAGGTGTACTGTTTGTTGATTTTTTTTTGTTTTTTTATCGTATCACTATCCGCTACTCATGTTTAAGACTATCTCTATAGCCTTTTTGTTTTTTCTATTTCAGAGTACATCGCTGTTAGGCCAATCTTATATAATGAACCACTTTACAGTTAAAGATGGTTTGCCTTCTAATGCTATAAGAAGTATTAATGAAGATGCACAGGGGAATCTCTGGATAGTAACGGATAACGGTGTTGTAAAATATAATGGCAGCATTTTCAAAACCTACAATTCTTTTAAAAATATTAAAATCGGTTCAGTCTTTGATATATACCCGGCGTCAGATGGCCGTGTATACCTGATAGACTATGTGAACAACCTGGATTATATATATAATGGCCAACTGCATACTATCAATACCGGAGGGATTCATTTAAGGGTGCCGTATGAACAATACGGACAAGTATTTGGAGTAGATGGTATTGGTAATAGTTATTCTATTAAAGGGGACTCGTTGGTCAATATTAATGCAGCTGTATCAAAGTTAACATTAGCAAAATTATTCCGTAAAGACGATACCTCTTATCCGTATGTTATCGTATCATATCCCTATGTCGTCCGTATAGAAGGCTTGAAATTTACAGCCGTCCATATTGAGACGGGTAAAGTGGCATCAGCTGAATATCCTACTTTCGATGCGCCACTTACAGATGGATATGGAGGAGTTTATAGAGGTAAAGTGTACTTCGTTATTCACAGTAAGAGAATCATATGTTATGACCCGGAAAAGAACATATTTTATGAAAAAAGGCTTGATGACAAAAACAGCCTTTCTTATGTTGCGAGACAAATAATGTATAGCAAGAGCGGAATGCAGGTGACCACCAATAATGGATGCCTGATCCTTGATGAATATCTGCGACCGGTAGACAGTTTAAGGATAGATGTACAGCAGGAAGGCATTGTATCTATTTTCCAGGATGCCGCTCGGAATTTTTGGTTGCTCACCAATAGTGGGTTGAAGAGTATTGGCTCTTATTTTCGTAACGTGAAGATCTATCCGAAGGGTGATAATAAAAGTATTGCTTATTTCAATGGTCAACTATACATCGTTCGCCAGAATGGGAATGTGTCTGTTTATGATACTGCGATGAAATTGAAAGAAGAGATAATAATAGAAAATGCGCTAAATGTAAGTCATAGTCCCGTCTTCTATTCGATACTGGAGCGTCCTGATTCTTTAATAATTGCGACCAACAAAAATATAACCGTAATAAAAAGGAATGGTAGCCACTATAGCCTGAAACTTAGTGCTTCCCAAATTGAAATGATCAAACCTGTTAAGGATGTTATTTATTACAAAGACGACCTAATGGTGCTTACATATGAGGGCATCTGTAAAATAAATGTGCAAAGTGGCCTCCTTGAATTTAATAAAGCCGGGAGATACAATAAAATTCTGACGGGTATTAATGACAGTTTGTTTGTTTGTGATAAGAACAGTATTTATTATGTTAATAAGGATGTTGTTACACCCTTCAATAAAATATTAGGGGCCACGCCGAATGGTGCTGTTTTTCCCTATAGTAGTCCGATTACTGATACGATAAAGAAAGTGACGAATTTCGAGATCCCTGATTTTCTTGTATCGGATGAAAAATATTGGATAGCCGCGAGCAATGAACATGTTTTTACCTGGAATAAACTCACAAGACAAGTAAACAGGTATAAAGTAAACGGCAAAGTATCCTTCCTGAAAATTGAAAAGGATAATCTTTGGGTAGCTACTTCATCTATGCTCTATAGGTTTGTAAGAAATAATTCCGAAGCATTTAAACTGCACAGTAAGTACTACAATTTCGGATATAATTTGTACCAGTCTATAAGGGATATAACGAGCACAGCCACTTGTTTCTTTCTTTCAACAGATTACGGTATAGTCAAGGTATCTATGTCTGATGTTGATATGGACAAAAGTCTTACAATGCAGGTGCCGGTTATTACCAAGGTCATCTATGGCAAGTACAGTTATAGTAATGCTAATGATACTGTCTATAAATTTGATTATGTACCCTCTAACCTGTCGATAAACTTTTCGGCTAATACTGTTGGTTATGACAAAGACGTCACTTATCGTTCGTACCTGGAAGGCGTTGACAGGCAGTGGCAAACCACCAGCTCCCCGATAGTCACTTATTCCGCGCTGGAGCCGGGTACTTACAGGCTGCATTTTAAAGTGTCCCTGGATAAGTATGACCTACACAGTAAGGAGCAGGTAGTGACGATCACCATACAACCTTTGTGGTGGCAGCATACTATACTGAGAGTAGTACTGGCGTCGGTAATACTAGTGATTCTGGGTTTGGTATTGGCGAAACTGATCCTCAGGAGAAAGAACCAGATGCTGCAAAAAGCTTTGATCGAGAAGAATATATCAAGTGTAAAGCTAAGTGCCCTGCAATCGCAAATGAACCCGCATTTCATTTTTAATGCTATGGCTTCTATACAGAGCTTTGTGAAACAAAAAAAGAACGATCTGGCAGAGGAGAGCCTGACCGAGTTTGCCACACTGATACGCTTGTATCTTGAATTTTCAAGAAAGCCGCTTGTTTCTCTGGAAGAGGAGCTGCACACGCTGCTGCTTTATACGTCTATAGAGACGAAGCGGTTCGATAATAAATTTGATGTGGATTTTGATGTGAAGACCGAACGGCCGCATACTGAGATATTGTTGCCCCCGTTAATAATACAACCATATGTAGAGAATGCTATATCGCATGGACTGTATCATAAGTTGAATGGAAGAGGGCGCCTGGACATCGTTATCACAGAAAAGGATGGTGAAGTGGAGGTGATAGTGGATGATAATGGAATAGGGAGAGAGAAGGCAAACAGTATAAATGAAGGAATGAAGAGGGGTACCTCCAGGGGGCTGCAATTGATAAATGAGCGCATAAAGATATTGAATGATACTGGCATGATAGATGTGCGGATTGATATTACGGATAAAACGGATGCCGGGGGGCAACCGGAGGGGACAAAAGTTACTATTCACTTTAAAAACTAACACACACACTATGATCAGGGCACTAATAGTAGAAGATGAGAAACCCATTGCGGATCTCGTTGCCACAATGGTAACTGAGATAGACAGCAGAATATCCATTGTGGGGCAATGCGATAATATCCTGTCGGCTTACCAAATGATACAACAGGAAAAACCACAGCTGGTTTTCATGGACATTATGTTGCCGGGTGGCAGCTCACTGGAGCTATTGAGCAACATAGAGATCGATTTTGAGATCATTTTTATTACGGCCTATAACGAGTTCATAATCGAGGCCATGAAGCATGCGCCGAACGGGTATATCAGCAAGCCGATAAACAAGGAAGACCTTAAACGGGCAATAACTCATGCTCAGAAACGCATATCGAATGGAATGAATGCCAATGAGTTGGTACATATGCTGCAGGATATGATGAAGAAAGAGGAAAAGCGTAATAAACTGGTGATACCGGCTTCCGATGAATACATATTTATTGATGTAGACTCAATTGTGCATTGTGAGGGGAGCAATGTGTATACCTATATACATACTACGGATAAGAAGAAAATACTCAGCTCCTATACACTGAAGCAAATGTTCGGAACCTTGCCGCACGATGTGTTCTTTCAGATACACAAGTCGCATATCATCTCGCTGAATGAGGTGGTGAAGTTCAATTCCAAGGAATTGTCGATAACGATGTCGGATAATACCTGCCTGCCACTGGCGAGAAATAAGCGGGATGAGTTTCTCAATCACTTTCTGCGTATCAATAGAAAGGGGGCTTAGATTAATATTATTGATCGATCCAGGAGGGTGGGGACTTGTCTTCACCCTTTTTACTTAATTGTTTTTTATGCATTTCACTAAACGAAGCGTACGTTTTACTAGACAAAAGATACATTTTACTAAATGGAAGACACATTTCACTAGACGGCCTGAGTACCAGAACCATAATTTCTCTTTCTTTATGTTGTGATCATTCTAAACGCTGGTTGATTACCAGGTAGTTTACAATTCATATAAACAGCCCCAATACGACCCACGTATAAAAACTTACAATAATCAAGTAGTAGTAAACAGCCACGAATATTTCGTGGCTGTTCTTTTTATAGTAGGTTACATGTACTTTCCCGTATAGCTTGCTTTTACTTTCTTCAAGCCATCGGGTGGACCAGAGTATAAAAGCTCGCCGCCACCGGCGCCGCCTTCGGGGCCAATGTCTATTACATGGTCGGCGCACTTGATGACATCGGTGTTGTGTTCGATTACTATAATGGAATGTCCCTGCTCAATAAGGGCATCAAAAGAGCCGAGTAGCTTTTTGATATCATTCATGTGCAGCCCGGTTGTCGGTTCATCGAAGATGAAAAGGATAGCATCTTTTGTTTTCGATTTGCCTCTGCCGAGGAAAGAAGCCAGCTTTACACGTTGTGCTTCACCACCACTTAGGGTATCGCTGCTTTGCCCGAGTTTTATATACCCAAGTCCTACATCGCTGAGTGGCTGCAGGGCTGTGGCAATTCTCTTTTCGTCTTTGAAAAATTCTATGGACTCATCCACGCTCATCTCCAGTACTTCGTACACGTTCTTCGTACGGTAAGTTACTTCCAGTACTTCTTCTTTGAACTTCTTTCCCTTACAGGCTTCACATAGTAGGTGTACATCAGCAAGGAACTGCATTTCAACTATTACTTCACCATCACCTTTGCAGGTATCGCAACGGCCACCATCTGTATTGAAAGAGAAGTGTTTTTCGGCAAAGCCGCGCATCTTGGAGAGCGGTTGCTTGGTGAACAGTTTGCGTATCTCATCCCATGCCTTGATGTAGGTAACGGGATTGCTTCGTGAAGACTTACCGATCGGGTTCTGATCGACAAGCTCAACGTGTGCTATTTCGTCCAGGTCGCCACCAAGGTATTTATGAATGCCTGCTTTGTCGGAGCCTTCGCCATAATGTTTTTGCAGGGCAGGGTAGAGGGTTTGTTTTACTAATGTTGTTTTGCCGCTACCACTCACGCCCGTTACTACGCAGAGTACATTGAGCGGGAAGTCAACGTCGATATCTTTCAGGTTGTGCTGGCGGCAACCTTCGAGTCGGATGCTGCCTCTAGACCTGCGTTTTGTCTTATGCGGTTCAATGGTCATTTCACCACTGAGGTATTTGCCTGTGAGGCTTTTAGGGTTGTTGACAATAGCATCGTAATCCCCTTCTGCCACAACCTCGCCGCCTAAGTGGCTCGCCAGCGGACCCATATCTATTATATGGTCGGCTTCACGCATCATCAGTTCGTCGTGCTCTACAACGACTACTGTGTTGCCCAACTCCCTGAGGGATTTCAGCACGTTTATCAGCCGCTCCGTATCACGGCTGTGGAGGCCTATACTTGGTTCGTCAAGGATGTATAAGGAATCGGTCAGGTTGCTGCCGAGGAACTTGGTCAGCTGTATGCGCTGGCTTTCTCCACCGCTGAGTGTATTGGCCAGGCGGCTGAGCGATAGATAACCTAGACCTACATCGAGCAAGGTCTTCATGCGCTGGTTTATCTCTATAAGGATACGCTTGCCTATTTCCTGTTCGTGTTTAGTCAGTTTTATATGGTCGAACCATTCAGCCAGGTCGCTGGCGGGCAGGAACATCAGGTTGGCAATAGTGGCACCGTTTATTTTTACATAACCAGCCTCTACACGCAGGCGTGAGCCCTTGCAAGTGGGGCATACCGTTCTGCCTCTGTATCGCGCCTGCATTACCCTGTACTGAACTTTGTACAGGTTCTGCTCCACCATTTTAAAGAAATCTCGGATACCCGATACGCGCGCGTTACCTTCCCAGAGGAGTTCGTGCTCGCTTTCGTTCAGGTCGGCAATTGGCTTATGAATAGGGAAATCATATTTAGAAGCAGTGCGAATGAAAGAGTCGCGGTATTCGCCCATCTTATCACCACGCCAGCAGGCAACAGCACTTTCGTAAACGCTCAGTCTTTTGTCAGGTATTACTAAGTCTTCGTCAATGCCGAGTGTTTGCCCGAAGCCTTCACAGGTAGGGCAGGCACCGTAAGGGTTATTAAAAGAGAACAGGTTAGGCGTAGGTTCTTCAAACACCATCCCGTCTGCCTCAAAGCGGTTATTAAAAGTATGTATCTTCTTTCCGTTGACTTCTACCAGGCATTCGCCCTCGCTTTCGTAGAATCCAGTTTGTATGCTGTCGCCTATGCGGTGTACATCATCTTCTTCCCACGTCTCCTTTACTACTATGCGATCGATGAGCAGGTAAATGTGTTTTTTGGGTAATGCCTGTGTTTCATTCAGTACATCTTCTATGCGGATAGGTTTGTCATCGGTATCAGGCGCGTAGATACGGCTGAACCCTTTTTGCATGAGTATGTTTAGCTCTTCAGTCACGCTACGACCATAATGCGTGACAAGCGGAACGATGAATTGCACTTTGGTATCAACAGGCAGGCCTTTCACAAACTCGACCACATCAGTCACAGAATCTTTCTTTACCTCTGTGCCGCTGATGGGGGAGTAGGTCTTACCAACACGTGCGAAAAGCAGGCGCAGGTAATCATATATCTCCGTCATGCTACCCACAGTGGAGCGGGGAGTGCGGGTTGTGACCTTTTGCTCAATAGCGATGGCTGGACAAATACCGCGTATATAATCTACATCTGGCTTGTCCATACGCATCAGGAACTGGCGCGCATAGGCGCTGAGGCTTTCCGCATAGCGTCGCTGGCCTTCAGCAAATAGGGTATCCATTGTCAGGCTCGACTTACCCGAACCCGAAACACCTGTTACCACTACCAGTTTATTCCTCGGTATGGCTACATCTACATTCTTCAGGTTGTGCATGCGCGCGCCTTTAATGAATATCTCATTATCGCTGCTGCCATAGCCTGCTTCTGCCACTTTTACCTTGGTGGTTGATTTTATCTTTTTATCCCCTGTCGCAGCTTTTTTAGGAGCCGGAGCTTTCTTCTTTTCTGCCATAATATGCGTATGCGAAATTAGCGCATTTGAGGTAGGTTGTACTTATGATAGTATAGAAGCTATCCACATTTATGGATTAGTTCAATTGTTTATATGACGCTGCTGGTCAAGAATAACCAATGGTAGGTTCTATGAGGGTAGTACGCATATATATAAGAGGACGAGTTTTTAAATCATTGTATTGACCTCAGCCACACTTTAGATAACCACCTTAGAAACAGGCACAGCTGTACTATATAAGAACCTTTTTATGACATACTGGGTGGCATGTGTAAGGTTGAGTTCCACAGTGAGGTTTTAATTACACAGTAGTTACACATGCGCCTAAATTTTATGTCGTACTGAACAATATATTTTATACAGCTCGGCAGTATTCATTATCACATTGATTGCTAGTGAAGTACGGATATACATTTATAAGTAGGGCTAGCTGTACTATGAAATAATTAACTGTAAGGTGATATGTGGAACGTCATTTGCTAATAGGTTATTCTAAAAAACATAATCATTATGATCAAGAATTACTTATCAATCATTTCGAAGCTGGCTCTATCCGTTGCGATCGTTGCAGCTACGCTATCGACATCAAAAGCGACGACCTACACGGCGATTGCTTCAGGAAACTTCAGCAGCTCGGCAACATGGTTTGCGGGCACTCAACCGGTTGGACTGATCGCAGGTGATGTAATCATCATCCCAACAGGTATTATTGTAACACTGGATAATAACGTAAGCTTGAATGCAGCTGCTACATTGAATGTAGATGGTATGCTTCAATCTGGTACTAACGCTACTGCTGTGATAATGACAGCAGGTAATATTAGTGGTAACGGTACTATCGATGTTGACAGTATGTCTCTTGCACTGGTAAGCGGTGTAACTTTTACAGGTGACATCGTTACAGACCACATGAGCACATGGATCAGCACGTTCAACTCTACAGCAGATGTAACTGTAAATAACTCATTATGGGTTATGTCAGGTTTGCTGAATATTGTTGATGGTACTTTCACAATGGGTAACAACTCTACTATCGTAATAGATGGTGGTTCTATATCTCTTGGTGGTAATGGTTCTTTGAGCCTTACAAACAACTACAATGTTGTTTATGAAGGTTCTTCATCTAATACAGGCCTGGAACTTTCAGGTACAGGTTTGAATGACGTAACAGTTGACCTGACTTCAGGTTCTGTAACACTTACTTCAGATGTGATCATTGACGGTACATTAGACCTGGAAAACGGTAACCTTATATTGAACAGTAATGACCTGACAATAGAAGCAACCGGTAACATTGATGTTACAGGTAATGGTACTATCAATTCTGATGGTAATGCAAACATCACTATCAATACTTCAGGCAGCCTTGCTGGCAACCTGACTTTCGGTAATGGTAGCAACACAGTAAACAACCTGACAATTAACCTGGGTAACTCAAGTGCAAACGTTACTTTAGGTTCTGATGTGGTTGTAAATGGTACACTGACTTTAACTCAGGGTTCACTTACGCTGAACAACAATGACCTGAACTTCGCTGTGAACGGTAACTTCGCTGCAGCAGGTACAGGTACTATCGTATCTACTTCAGGTTCTGACATCACTATCAATTCTAATAACAGCTTTACAGGTGGTCTCCGCTTCAGCACTGTTGGTAACACAGTAAATGACCTGACTATTGATCTTGGTAGCAACAATGCTTACGCAAGCCTTGGTACTGATCTTCATGTAGCCGGTACGCTGAACCTGACTACAGGTATGATCCATGTTTGGGCTAATGATCTGATCATTAATGCAGGTGGTATGATTGCAGGTGGTTCTGAAAATAGCTATGTTATCACTGAAGAAGGTGGAAATTTAACTATCAATCTTGCAGCTAACGCTTCTGAAATGTTCCACGTAGGTACACTTACTAATTATTCTCCGGCAGTAGTTGCTGCTAACACAGGTTCTGTAACAAGTGATATCAGTGTAATGGCTGATGCTAATGTATATGGTAACGGTACAACAGGTACTGACCTGAGTAATACTCAATCAGTAGTGGATGGTACTTGGTTTATCACGAGCTCTGCTTCTACAGGTCTTGACCTTAACCTGCAACTGATGTGGGATGCTTCAATGGAAGTGAATGGTTTTGACAGGACAAACTCTTACATCTCTCATTACACTAACAACATGTGGGATGTAACAGCAGGTGCAAGTGCAGTAGCTTCAGGCAACCTTTATGTAATGAACCGTAACAACGTTACTACTTTAAGCCCGTTCACAGTAGCTGATAACGATGCTACACTGGATGTAATGAATACAGTAGCTAACAATGTTGCTATCACAGTATATCCTAATCCTGCTACTGAAACAATCAATTTTACTTCAGACAAGCAAGTAACTGATATCGTGGTATATGATATGACAGGACGTGTGGTAAAATCTATGAATGCACAAGGTAACAGCTTCTCTGTAAGCGACCTTACTGCAGGTAGCTATACTATCCAACTGAGCGGCGTAGATTTCAAAGCTACTCAGCAGATCATTAAAAACTAGTTTGTAATAATAACTTTTGGTAACGCCGGCGACTGTTTTAACAGTTGCCGGCGTTTTTGTATAGCGTAAAAAAGATGTGATATATTCTTGTTCTCATGTAGGCAAATATTATCTTTATCGCATACTGACCGTATGGAGACTATAAAGAAACCTTCGAATGACCATATAGGATACCTTGACTCTATCCGTGGTATTGCTGCACTAATGGTGCTTTTCTATCACTACATAGGATGGCATTATCATACTACCCCGATAAAGTGGTCGTTTTTGGTGATCAATGGCGGAGATGCAGTGTCCTTCTTCTTTGTGCTGAGTGGGTTTGTGCTTTCTTACAAATACCTGATACTGGATCATCCGCTGGAGATATATAAATTCTGGATCAGCAGGATATTCAGGCTTTTACCGGGATTCGCAGTAGCGGTGTTGGCTATGGCATTCTGGTGGAACTATCCCATTACAGGTGTAAAGCTACAGGACCTGTTCATTGACAATAACCAGGGATTATACGAGGAGCTGTTTCTGTTCAGGTCGCGCACAAGATTTTACGGTGCCGGATGGACACTTGTTATTGAATTACTCATTTCTTTCTTTGTTCCTTTTATCATTGTTATAGCAAAAAGAAACAAGCAGGTAATGCTGCCACTTATGTTCTGCATCCTGATAATCGGGAATGGATTTATTTCACGCTTTTTCCTGCATTTTACATTAGGTGTAACTTTGGCTGCGTTCTATTATGAAATAACCGCCGACACATTTAGGCAAAGCGTTTGGTACCGGTTCAGGTGGATATTATTGCCGGCATGTTGGGCATTATTTTCACTTCGTCATATCAACGAGCTTTCTCCGCTAGGCCCATCATTAATGACATTCCTGAACTATGTTCAGATAGACTTTTTCATCATCAGCGGTTTCGCATCTTTTGTTTTCCTGGGAGCAATGATACACAGCCCCAAGGCACAAAAGGCATTGGACAAAAGTCTGTGGCGGTTCTACGGCAGGATATCCTATGGCATTTACCTGATACACTGGTTTGTAGTATCAGTGATATTCGACCGCTGGGATAAGTTTGTTTCGCTGTTCAGTGACGAGTGGGTTGCCTACTTTGTAATGATGGCGGTGTGCCTGGCGGTTTCTACTTTGCTGGCAACTATTATTCACTATGCTGTGGAATTACCGTTTATGAGATGGGGCAAAAGGTTGGTGCGTAAGATGAAGCCATCGGCGGCGGTGGTAGAGTAGTAGAAAGAGTTAGCTTAGTTCCTTCCGCATCACAAAGTCATTCATTTCATACCCATCACCTATTTGTATGTCCTCTTCGTAAATGACGGAAAAGCCGAGGTGTTCGTAGAAGGTTTTTGCCTTGTTGTAGCGGTTGACATTCAGCTCCAGTATGTTCCTGCCTTGGGAAAGTACGGTATCTTCCACCATTTTTATTAGTTGTTTACCGTAACCCTTGCCTTGCTCAGCCGGGAGACAGTAGAGCTTGTGTAGTTTGTAAATAGTGGGGTCTTCTTTTCTTTGTGAGAAGGCGGCGAAGCCTTTCGGCGTATCATCTTCATAAAGGAGCAGATAGGTCTGGGAGCCGGTATTGATCTGGTGGGTAATCGTTTCAAAGTTGTAGAACTCGTTCAGCATATAGCGCACCTGCTCTTCACCGACAATCGGTTGATATACAGGCCACCATGTTGTTTCTGCCAGTTCTTGGATCGTTAACACGTCTGCCAAGGATGCCAATCGGATGCTCACCATGACGCAATATTAGAAAATATTCCGTGCCTGTGAATAACTTACCTGCTTATTGCCGTGTGGTGAAAGATGTTTTCCGCTGGAGTTTGTTGCGAAAACAGACTATTTGAGGAATTCCCTTCCTCATTTTCGGGACCCTGCATACTTCCCAGCTCGAAAGCCTGTAGGATGACATTCTTAAGTTCGGAATACAATCCCGTTCCCGGTGCGGGAGCTGCTAGTTTGGCGAATGTATTCTCTATGAGCTGGGTGAGGATCTCCTTTTTCATATGTGCGTTGCTTTTTAAAAAAGATTAAAATATCGTACCAGCCATGTGGATAACCTGTTAGATTGCTGTGTATAAGCGAGAAGGATACTATATTTAGGGTATGTTTTACAGGATAATTTTATTGTTGGGTTTACTTTTACCGGTACTGTCGAAGGGGCAGTTGCTCACTCGTTTTGAGACATCAAACGGGAAAGAGACAGCTACTTACCAGGAGACCATTGATTTCTATAAAGAACTGAAACGCAGTTACTCCACTATCGCTATGGAGGAGGCGGGGCCTACTGATACACGTTATCCGCTGCATGTGGTCTACTATAGCGCCGATGGTGAATTTGATGTACAGCGCTGGAAGAAAGACGGTAAAGTAGTGATACTCATCAACAACGGAATCCATCCCGGTGAGCCTGACGGAATAGAAGCGTGCAAAATGCTGATGCGCGATATAGCTAGTGGACGCATCACTATACCTGAAAATATAGTGCTGGCAGTAGTGCCAGTATTCAACATAGGTGGCGCACTCAATAGGGGTAGCTACAGCAGGGCGAACCAGGTAGGTCCGAAAGAATATGGCTTCCGTGGCAGCGCGAAAAATCTTGACCTGAACAGGGATTTTATAAAGCTGGATGCACAGGAGACAAGAACATTGGTTGAGGTAATGCATTCACTGGACCCCGAAATATTTATAGACAATCACGTAAGTAATGGGGCTGACTATCAACATATCATCACATTGCTTTCCACACAGCACAATAAGTTGGGTGGAGCAACGGGGAAATTCATGTACGATGTATTTGAACCCTTGCTGTATGGTGATATGAAGGAACGCGGTTATGACATGGTGCCTTATGTGAACCACTTTGGGAATACTCCCGAAAAAGGCTGGACGGAGTTTTGCGACTATCCACGTTTTTCCAGCGGGCTTTGTGCCATGTTCCAGACAATGGCTTTTGTACCCGAAACACATATGCTGAAGCCCTTTAAACAGCGTGTAGAAGCAACCTATGCCCTTATGGAGAGCTTCATAAATGTGGCGTCGCAAAGAGCAGAGGAAATAATTGCTGCGCGTAAGAGAGACAGGCAGGCATTGATGGCGCAGAACAGTTTTTTTCTCGACTGGAAGGTGAATGAACATGTGTCGAAGCTGATAGAATTCAAAGGGTATGAAGCGGGATATAAAAAGAGCGAGGTTTCCGGGCAGGATAGATTGTATTACGACAGGGACAAACCTTATACGCGCAAAGTGAAGTTTCACAACTCATTTTCAGGAACGCAGAAGGTAATCGCGCCCTCGGCATACGTAGTGCCGCAGGCATGGGGAGAGGTGATCAGCAGGCTGAAACTGAATGGGGTGCGCATGCGCAGGTTGAGTGAAGATGAAGTACTGAGTGTAGGTGTGTATAAAATAGATAAGTATGAAACAGTACCACAACCCTATGAAGGACATTACCTGCACAAGAATGTGACCGTAACGAAAGAGAACAAGAAGATAAAACTACTCGCAGGCGATTATGTAATAGATGTTGATCAACCGGCCAAGCGGTTCATAATAGAAGTGTTGGAGCCGACAGGGCCGGACGCATTTTTTGCATGGAACTTCTTTGATGCTGTATTGCAGCAAAAAGAATATTTCAGCGATTATGTGTTTGAAGATGAAGCTCCTGAGATACTGAAGAACAACCCGGCCTTGAAAAAGGAACTAAAGGCAAAACAAAAGTCGGATGCTGAGTTTGCAAAAAGTGCTGCTAAGCAACTGGACTTTATTTACAGGCGTTCACCTTATTATGAGGCGGAGCATATGAGGTACCCCATATTTAGAATTGAGCGCTGATGCCTGCAACCACTACTAAGTTCTACGGACTGGATCACCTGAGGGCTCTTGCTATAACATGGGTATTCCTGTATCATTATTCAGCACGCATTTTCGGGCACCCGGAGTGGTTGTGGACATATTCAAAGTTTGGATGGTCGGGTGTTGACCTGTTTTTTGTGTTGAGCGGTTTCCTGATCTCTTCACAATTGTTTGCGCAATGGAAAGAGAAAGGAAGTATCCGTGTGAAGGACTTCTTCATCAAACGGTTTTTCAGGATACTACCGGCGTTCTGGGTAGTGGTAGCCATATATTTTTGCGTTCCCGCTTTCCATGAAAGAGAGGAGCTAAGGCCGCTGTGGCGTTACCTGACATTCACCCAGAATTTCGGATTGGATGTTGTGAACTTCGGGACATTTTCCCATGCCTGGTCGCTGTGTGTGGAAGAGCATTTTTATTTATTGTTGCCTTTTACGTTGATTGCCTTGTACGGATTGAGGATATTCAGAAAAGGGTATTGGCTATTAATTGCCTTGTTCGGGCTGACTATTTACCTGCGCTACTATGCTTACAATAATATCTACCTCCCGGCTATGGAATCGGAGACCGGTGGAGCAGAGTGGTACACCTACATTTATTATCCTTCTTATTGCCGGCTCGATGGCTTGCTGGTAGGGGTGGGTATTGCAGCTGTCTATACCTTTCTTCCTAAAGCATGGGAGGTGATTACCAGGTACGGGAATGTAGTGTTTCTATTGAGTCTTTTCGTTCTGACAAGTGCTTATCACCTGTGTTATGATGAACACTCTTTTGGCGCTTCGGTTTTTGGATTTGCTGTAGTGGCTATCGGTTATGGGTTGATGGTGGTAGCGGCATTGAGCAAGTCTTGCTTTTTGTATAAATGGAAATCGCGTGTTATATCGCTCATCGCTTTGTTGTCTTATGCGGTTTACCTGACACACAAGGGGGTTATTAACGTAACGCAGGATTGGGTAGCCACTATGGGTATTGATGTTAATAGCGGTAAGTGCATGGCTATCTGCGTGGCGGCTTGCCTGGTAGCAGCAGCCATACTTCACCTGGTGGTGGAAAAGCCGTTTATGATGTTGCGGAAGAAAGTTTTAAAGTGACCAGCCTGATTGAAAATAAAAATCCCTCCCGGCTCAGCCGGGAGGGATTTTTATTTATGCGTTACCTGATATTATTGCTTGTTGATCTTGATAGATTCATTGCGAACATCATCAGTATAGTTCAGCAGGTACATTCCTGAAGCAAGGTTGCTTACATTAATTTCTGCTTTATTGTCAGCTACAGCAGTAGCAGTTTTTACTACACGGCCTGTAACATCAGTGATCGTTACACTTCCTTTACCATTAATAGTACCGTTCACTTTTACAGATACAGTATTCTTAACCGGGTTAGGATATGCTTCGATATTGAAATCGTTGGTAGCTTTTACTGTAGCTGAAACTACTTTAGAGTAGTTAGACTTGCCATTAGCATCTACCAGTTTAGCGCGGTAGTAGTTAACCCCGGTTACAGGGCTTTCATCGAAATGCGTGTAGCTTGATGCTACACCGTTAGCCTTAATAGTAGCTATCTGTGTGAAAGTAGTGCCGTTTGTGCTGCGTTCCAGTTCGTAATGGTCGCCTGCTGCTTCTGTAGCACTCTTCCATTCTACCTTGTTGCGATTACCAACGTTTGCTGCAGTGATCGTAGTTAAACGTATAGCCAGCGGGAACTGGTGAGCCGATGCTACTGCAAATGGAGAGAAAGAATCAATGCTGTCTTCCATAGTCCAGTAAGGATCAGTGCCGTTTGCGGCAGAAGCCCATATTGCTGAATCTATTTCGCTGGTCCATTCGTTATTCATGTAATGTACCACATATACATGCGACTGGTCGAAACCTACGTTTTCGTCAACTGCATTCCAATGAGGAGTAACTGTTGCAAAAGAACCACCAGGTGTGTTTTCACTGATCAACCATGTGCGGTTTACTACCGGATTTACTACTTCGGCAGGAGCTACACCATAACCATCTTCGTACACGTTTTCTATTACTCTTACTGTAAATGTATCTACCGTACCTGTGTTTTCAAGCTCTACCGGAGTGTAAGATGTGCCATTGATACCTACATGGAACGTTACAGCATCAGGGTTTCCACCGGTACCCATGTTAGTACCTATTACAGCACCTGAATCATTTGTTACGATGAATGAAGTAGCGCTACCACCCATCTGGGCCCATGGCATGTTCAATGTCAGGTTATTGCTGTCCAGGATTATATTACCATTGGTAAGTGTAAGTATGCCTGATACGTTAATGTCTTCAGTCAGCGTCTTGTTGCCACCACCTGCTACTTCCAGGGCGCCGAATGTGAATGGTCCTGTTAAGGCTTGTGTAGTACCTGCCAGTAATACTTTACCGTTAGTGCCATCAAAGTCACCATTGTTGGTAATGTTGCCTCTTACTTCCAGTTGGTTATTGATGCCCGAGAATTCAATATCTGAACCTGCATCTATAGTGATGTTATTACAGATAGCGCCCGCTATATCTACATCAGGCATATTAGTGGCTGTGTTCGGTATCACTACATTGGTAGTATATATTGGTACTATACCGCAGCTCCAGTTGTTTCCGTCAGACCATGCAGCACTTACTGCACCATTCCATGTGTTTGTGAAATCTTCAGTAAGCGTTACGTTGTTGCTGGTAGCAGTACCGCAGCTATTGTTTATTACAACATTGTATGTATTGGCGTCCAGTCCTAAAGTATTGCTGATATTCAGGATGTCTGTAAACGCACCTGAATATGGAGCTGTATTGCCTAGTGCGGTTACACCGTTATACCATTGGTAAGTAAGGCCACCACCGGTTGCCACTACCGAGAAAGATGTTGCACCACCGCTACATTCTGTGCCTGATACAGGCTGTGTAGTGATAACAGGAGCGTCTAGCACTGTTACATCAGCCACATCGGCCATGCCTGCCGGTTCAGCAGTACAAGTGTTGCTAAGGCCTGTCACAAAGTAAGTAGTATTGGTAGTTGGTGATACAGAGAACGTGAAACTATTAGTCGCCCATCCTACCACAGGAACCATTGTGGTACCATTGAAGTAGTTGAAATTGAATGGTGGTGCACCTGTAAAGTTGATGTCGATTCCTGTAGTGCCTCCGTTGCATATAGTAGCCGGACCATTGTTGGTCAGTACTGCTGTTGGTAACGCGTTTACGTTAACAGTAGCGCTACCACTAAGGGCTGCGGTACATCCGCTCACTGTACCGCTTACCAGGTTGTAAGTGGCGCTGGTAGTAAGCGTACCTGTAGGAATTGTAATTTGCCCCAAACCGTTGAGTGTAACTGTTTGTGGATTGACACCATTAGTGTTGAATGTAATCACTGTACCCGGCTGTCCTGTGATCAGTACTGAAGAAGACTGTCCTGCACAGATCGGATTAGATCCGCTTACAGAAATAGCTCCTGTAGGTTGTGTGATAGTAATATTTGTAGTGGCAGTAGTACCCGGACAAATAACGGAAGGTATAGTATAAGTAATGGTATAAGTACCGGCCGTGCTGGCGCCAAGGTCAATAGCTCCTGTAGTTGAGTTGATGCTCACGCCACCCGGTGCGCTATATGTACCACCTGTAACACCTGCAAAGGTAGGAGATACAGAGCCAACACCTGCGCACAACGTGCCGCTGTAAGAGAATGCCGTAGGTGCAAATACCACTTCAGCGCCTACCGTTGCTGTAGGTGGATTAGGTACATATTTACGTGCACGTACCCAATCGATAGTATAAGAGCCTGTACCGCCATTGATGCCACCAAGTGCTAATCTCAAGTCAGAATTTTTTGGATGGTCAACATCAGTTGAGGTGAGGTTACCATAACCGGGATGGTAAGCCTGCATGTTACCCGTAGCGATCCATGTAAATGACCAGATACCGGAAGTGTTGGTAGGAGTTACTACAGCGCTCGCCCAGTTATGACCATCGCAATAAGTGGTTCCGCTGGTTGGTGTTTTAGAAATGCGCAATCCGCTGCCATACAATAAAGCATAAGACCTTTGCGTAGTTGCCTGCGCCCAATACAAACCGGGCCAGTTGCCCGACTGTGTCGTTACATTTGCTTCAGCAGTATAAACGTTTGCAACCGGAAAAGTGATGTTAGATACCCACTGTGCATTACTAGGCCATGAGTAAGTCATCAACCCTCCCACCTGGGATGCGGTGCCTGAACCACAGCTCAGAGCGAAGTCATAGGCGGGGCCATCAAAACCTTCCCACAGTGTAAATACGTTCTCAGGATCAGCATTGTTAGTAGCGGCTGAGTTGCCATAACGAATGTAAATGGTTTTTGTAGTATTGGCAGGAAGGTTCACTTTTACCCAGACGTTAGTAGTCGTTGTATTAATACCTGACTGCACATAGTGTGGCAGTGCAGTGCAACAAACAAGATCTTCCACAAAGCGGATGTCATTTCCTGCTGCATTCATCTTACCTGCGGCGATCAATGCCGCGGTGTTTATTGTAATAGACACCTGGAAGTCGGTTTGCGCCGGATTGTTGTTCGTGATCGTGATCGGCTCGTAATAAGTCCATGCATTGAAGCATTGTGAAAAGCCTGGCAGGGATAATACACTGCAGGCCAGAATAAGTAGTAGTTTTTTCATAAAAATTCGGTTTCTCTTTTCTTTAAGGATGCACAAGATAATATATAAAAACGAATGCAAATAACAACTCTTTAATCTATTGATTGTCAAATTATTAGGCAGTAAAAATAATAATATACTAACTAAAACTTAAAGTAGCTTTTCTATCGCTATCGCTAGTTTCTTGTCGCGGTCAGTTACTGTATTTCCGGCATCATGGGTATTCAGCCATATCTCCACTTTATTCCACACATTGGTCCAGCGCGGATGGTGATCGTGTTTTTCGGCAATAAGAGCCACGCGCGTCATGAAAGCAAAGGCTTCAGAAAAATCTTTGAACTCGAATGAGCGGTATAGTGCGTTATCTTTTTCTTCCCACATAGTTTTTAAAATTCAAAAATTAAAATTATTTAGCGTTGCTCAATGAGATCGCTTCGCTAAGTTCAAAATTCAAAAAAATCAAGCCGACACAATGTAACTGTAAACTGCTGACTGAAAACCGGTAACTGTCAACTGGCATCAAACCACACTTTCTTTTCATCATTCCAGTCGCCATTGTAGTTGATGGTGATCTCTTCTCCTGCCGGTATATCACGAACGGATTTTATCATCATGGTTTGTTGTTCGTAGTCCATGAAGTATTCACAGTTGGAAGTGTAAGAATGATTGTAGATAGGAATATTGCCAAGCGCCATACAGCACATTTTCTCTTCGCCTTCGGGAGTCCATTCAAAGATGTAATCGTGCAGTAGTGTTTTGTCCAGATTTTCGCGGTCTTTGCCCGGCATTACGATCACGGGGGAAATCTCAATTACAGTATCAGCAGCAATAGCCTCGTGGCAGAACATGCCACGGCCTTTAAGTTCTGTTTCCGCTATATATAGTCCCGGGATGGTCATAAGAAGGTAAAGTTAACTTTACTTGCTTTTTGAAAATAATTTATATTTTGTGACGCATTTTAACCTTTAATCCCGATTATATGCGTGCATCTTCCTTCAGGGTGTTGTTATTGATACTGGCAAGTATTGCCTCATTTTCTGCCACTGCTCAGCGTGGTTTTAACTACAAGCATTATTCCGAATCGTCTTATTCCTGGCAGCGGGTACATATCTCATTGACAAAGCCTGTTGCCGGTATACAAATGAAGTATAACTATTCGGGCATCAACCATTATGGTAAGAAAGAGAGCGACTCTTATACCAAAAGGTTGCCGCAAAGGAGTTATGGCTTCGGTATAGGTTCGTTTTTCCCGTTGGCCAAAGTGAGTAAAGCAAGTAAACTGGCGATTGGTGCAGACGTGATGTTCAATATGTACGAATGGGATGTTATCAAGAACGCAGGCGTGATGTATAATACCGGAACACACATGTACCAGGTGGCTGATGTGGTAGTGGCGGGGTCATTTAATATGGGTATCCCTGTAACCCTGGACTATAGAACAGGTTGCGACGCGATGCAGAGCAAAGACTATAACACCTGTTTTGCTATAGGCGCGGGTGTTTATACTAACTGGGCTGCTACTACTTATTATGAATTTCAAGACGCAAATACCTGGTCGGCAAGGCCTATCATAAAAATGGAGGCAGGCTTAAGATTCGGGATGTGCTTTAAGCTCAGGGCAATGTATCAGTTCGGAAAGATCAGCTACTTCTCTTACAAGAATGAGTACACAACGTTTGACGAAACATTGGATATTGAAGGCAAAGGAACATTCATGCTTTCCTTGTTGATCATCCCGACTGCCTTTTCATGGAGCAGGGAGATGTAATAGGTTTCCCACCGGGTCTCCTGAAAAGGACCCGGCGGGGAAGTAAACGTTGTAAGAATTTAAGATCCTATCCTGCCCATAAGAACAGGTAAAGAAATGTCCAGTTCAATAGTACCATCTTTATCACCGGGATAAACGACGATGGTGCATCCGGTTTCATTGGGTGTTACTGACATGATGTAATCCACATTCACCATTGCGGCTTCCTCGCCGTCTTTTTTTACATTAATAAACTTTGCCATGATCTTTATTTGTTGTTATAGTGTAATACTAAAGTTATAATAAGAGGGGCTACCAAAGCAGCCCCCTGCCTGACCGCCTCCATTGGAGTAGTAGGCAAGCATTAGTTTAACAAAGCCATGCCAACTCCTCGCAAATCATATCCACATCAGCTTTATCTCATGAATGCCTTTCGTATCTTTACAATTGTTCTTTGATACCTTGTGTTGGGCAAGTTTACAGCCGGGCTTTTGTGTATAGCGAACTTGTGTCGTCTACAACACAAAATTTTCCGGCACTGAGGCAGTTTACTTTTGATGGTAGCAAAGTTTACTTTTGGCGGTAATTTGATTTACTTTTCTTTACCCAAAGCGGTAGCATTCTTTACCTAAACGGTAGCAAAATGGTAGTTTGGAATTTTGAAACCCGCACTCTGTCTGCATTCAGCTAAAAAACAGCACCCGGGAGTTTACTTTTGAAAATAATTCACTCGCGTCATTGCGAAGAATGAAGCAATCTAATCCGGACGACCGTCAGAATAACAAGAGTATTATCCTGACATAGCTTGAGAATACTTTTGATTTTCCCATAAACAAGCTACTTTTGTACTAATTACACAGCAATGAAGAATAATTATAATAATATACTACTGGCGGCGGGGCTGATACTGATGGTAACAGTGGCGCGTATTGTGAACGCAGAAATGCACTTGTACAATTTTGTACCTATTGCAGCATTGGGTTTATTCAGTGGAGCGGTGGTGAAAGACAGGAAGTACGCTTTTCTCTTTGCCATACTCGCGCAGCTTGCAGCTGATGTGTATTTTGAACTGTTTACTACTACTCTTGGTTTCTATGGCGTTTCGCAGATATTCACTTATGTTGCTTTGGTTGCTGTAACGGCGCTGGGCTTCCTGGTAGGTCAACCCAAAGCGCTTAAGGTGTTTGGTTTCACAATTGGTGCGTCGGTGATCTTCTTCCTCATTTCTAACCTTGGTTACTTTGCGCAAGGATGGAATGGATATAGTGGAGCGGCCCTGGTTAAAACCTATGTAGATGCGATACCTTTCTTTAAGAACTCATTGATAGGTGATGTTGCCGGTAGCATTCTGCTTTTCGGGGCATATGCGCTGCTGCAACAATCGCTTGCAGGAAAGATGACGAAAGCAAAAGCATAATATCTTCATAAATATTGATAGAAATCCCCCTCGGTTGAACCGAGGGGATTTTTTATGCAATATGGTATGTAAATTGCCGTTATCAGTAGGTGAACATGAAGAAGGTATTTATCAGGCAGAACTCTTGGCTGGCAAGAATTGCAGCAGAAAGACTGGGCTTTAGCAGGTTAGCAATAGTGGTAGGGCGGCAGATACATCTGCATAATACCAGTGTGCAGGAGTTTATCAAAGACAAAAAATGGTTGCTCCATGAGCTGAAGCATGTGGAACAATATGAGCGGGGCATATTGAGGTTCTTCAAAGAATACCTCTTTGAATACAGGAAGAACGGATACTATAAAAATAGATTTGAAGTGGAGGCGCGTGCAGCGGAAACTGAGGTAGGCCTGCTGGACAAATATGACCTGAGCCTATATATGATGCTGTAAATTCGCATTTCGTTTTCTCAAAGTGGCTGATTATCTTTGCCCAAATTAAAGGAATAAAGATGCCTAAAAAGATAATACCGACCGGCGCTCAGAAGAGGAGTTTAATGATACACTTCGTGATATTCGCAATAGCCACCGTGGTTAGCTGGATGTTCTATGACAAAGGTGTTGTGGGTTGGGCGTATCCTTGGCCGGCCTGGACAACTGCTGCGTGGGGACTGGCACTGATAGGCCACGCTTGTGCTGTATTTACCAGCTACGAGGACAAAGGGCATGAAGAACAAGCCCGCCAGGCCAGGAATGGTTAATTACTAAGAACAATACTATTTTATATAAACCCCTTGCTTAACAGCGAGGGGTTTTTTGATTATTTCCGCTATTTAATTGAGGGTGGTGGTCGGGGGATTTTTATTTTGAGCCAAATCCTCCCTTTACAGAAAAAAGGCGGCGCATTGCGCCGCCCCATTCACAAAAAGAACTATTCGCTATTGTAATTTCGTCACCTTTAATGTTTCTTTTACTTTTCCTTTGATGTTGACATCTACAAGGTAGGTTCCGCTTCCTAAACCCATGCTGACCTCATTAAGGTAAGCGTTTGCCGTAGCAGCAGGACCATTGTAGCTACCAACAACAATACCCGTGATATTGGTAACAACCAATGACATTTCTTCCTGTTGATATATCGCAGGGAAAGAAAGGCTGAATGATGCATTGAACGGATTAGGATAAAGATTCATACTGTGCGTGGCTTTGTGTGAGCTAAGGAAAGCAGCCCTCTTCTCATCGTCGTTGCAGGCAATCGGGGTATTGTTCTCTTGTCCTTCACCTTTAAATGATGTAAAGCACAATGCAGGATACTTATGTTCCATGCGGAAGGTGCCGGAAGGGTCCAGTTCAGGAAATACAGTATACATATACTGCACACCATCATCCTGCTTGCTGATGGAAAGCACCGGCGTTGGAGATGCCCATGTAGGGTTGTTTGCAACCGTAAGATAGTCAGGAGGGGAAAGAAGAATAGTACCGTCTGTTGTCATTTGCATACCTGCATAACCTGCTGTCAGGCCGGTTCCGATATCGATAGCAGTAGTATGCCATGCTGTAACAATACCCTGTATGCCACAAGGCATCCTGTTGTAATAGCAGAACGGATGCCTGTTGATACTGCCGTTGATCGGTGCTATACCGAAAGTACCGTTGTTCACGATAACCGTTGCAAGCGTTGCTGTAGGTTGGTCAAAAAGACGTACAGAGATATCTGCATTGTTAGTGGTATAAGTATAGGCCCAGCTTTCAGGTCCATGACCGGGGGCATCAATGTTCGGATACGGACACCTGCGTGCAGCGGGAGGCGCGAGCTGCGCATCATTGGGGTTACCACCACCCCCACCGGAGTTACAAAAGCCAACAAAATTTACATCATTCACAATGGGTGCAATGGTTGTACCTAACGTTCCCATCGCCGTCCAGAAGTCGTATTGGAATTCTGTAAAATTACCTGTTCCAGGGTTGTATGATACAGTTTGCAGCCAAAGGCCGGAACCGTGATTGAAAACCAGGTCCGGTACAGTTTCACCTGCTGTACCTGTAATAGAAAGGATGTTACTCCATGTGATCACACCAAAACCGCCGGTCAGACCACAGACAGTTTTCAGGGTGCCCGCATCCTCCCAAACGATACCAACAGCATAAGGCGGGATATGGGAATCTATGCTGATGCGGGTATAGTTTGTCATGGCTGAAAGTACATTAGTGTACGCTAATACAGGTACCCCTGTTGACAAACTGTACACATCCACCATGTGGCCTACTCCGTTCTGGTAGTAGGCTACTACAATCTCAGGATCGCCGCCTGCATCCACCCAGGCCACTTCAATATCCCTGCAATTGAAATACGGAACAATACCCTGTGCCAATGTAACACAGGGGTTGGCTTGTGGAAGGTACTGCCAGGAGAAGCCGGCTGGCTGTGCGGGACTAACATGATCCCAACCTGCAAGTACCAGGTTAACTTGACCATAACCCGGGATGTTTGCCATCTCGGTGGAGTAAGCGGAGGTGTGGTCGGTGAGACCGATGTTAGGCGATGTTACGTAGGTATTCTCACAAGCCACCGGAGGATTAAAAAACTGGGCAGACACCGTCGCAGCAGAAAAAGAGAAAAGCGTTGCAAAAACACTTGTGCGAAGCCAAAGCTTCAGTAATTGTTTTTTCATAGTCTCAAATTTTAAAAGTGAAAGAATCATCACAAGGTAATACACCAACACCCCCTCTGTCAACCGTCTTTTGACGGTAGTGAATAACTTTTTTGTTAATGGAGGGGGTGATTTTTTGTTAATCTCATCAGTGTTTTAGCGGGAAAAGAATGATAAGTAATTGCGGCATAATTCGTTAGCAGAAAAAGGCTACCAATGGGGCAAACTGTTCCTTACGTTATAGTTTGATACAGACGAGCCTGAGCGGGGATTATAAAAGCACAAATAAACCATTAGAGAAATAGTGGCAGCAAGGGAATAAGAAGGTGAGGGTAAAAAGTTCAGGCACTAGTAAGGGTTGCTTCTTCAGGTAACCCTTGTCGTGAACCAAATCGGACGAATCAAACATTCTTGATTTTGAAAGTCTTAGAAATCTACGTAGACGTTTCAAATAGAAAACCTGCTATTATAGCGGGTTTTCACTCTAAGTAGACCTGATTGGACTTTTTTCGAACCGGATTTTAGATGATTTGAAGACATTGAGTACTTAACTAAAGCTTCTTATCGTTAATGCCAAATGTTAATTGATTTAATCCACGATGTCGTCCGAGGGCATCCTTCTGCTCGAAATTCTTTAAGTCTAAGGATATTAAAGCCAAGGTAGTATAGAGTGTGACTTACTTATTTGCTTTGGCCAATTGGGATCAGAGGATCTTTATAATACTATTCCTAACAGCATATAACACTAAACCGGTAACGTTTCGTGAACCCGTTTTTTGGAGCAGATTATTACGATGACCGTTGACCGTTTTTACACTAAGGAAAAGTTTTCTCGCTATCTCCTCTGCAGTATACTGTTGGCATACGAGCTGCAATATCTCTTCCTCCCTGCGAGTGATATTGACATCTATTCGAGTAGGTTTCGTTTTCTTACCCATTTTATGCTGTATTGCTTTCAGTGTGCGCTCATTGATGTAAGAGCCCTTATTATGAGCCGACAATATAGCATCATGTACTTCTTGGGGGTCAGAATCTTTTACAAGGTAACCATGAGCGCCGCATTCAATTAACTGGGTGATAAAATTCTCATCTTCATGTACAGACAGGATGATAATTTTCATTTTGGGGAACGCTTCTGTTAAAGCTAATGTAACGTGCAGACCGCTAAATTCTTTATGGCCTTGCGATGGAAGTGAAAGGTCAACCAGCATCACATCCGGAATTAAGGAACAGTCCATTAATTTATCTATAATAGTATATCCTTCAGCTGATTCAAATACTACCTTTATATCTTGCCACGTGTTTAAGATTGCCTTCATTCCTTCCCTGAACAGGAATTGATCCTCAACCAATCCTACATGTATTTTAGCTTGCATATTTTTGGAGGGTTACTATTTAACATTTTTTTTTATCATAAAATACTATTTGTTTATGTCCGTTTAATTGGGTTGATGGGTATAACCATACTTGCATAAAAGCCGCCTGCCGGCCCTATTGTGGCATCAAATGTACCATCAAGAACATTTATTCTTCCGTCAATGCTTTTGTGCCCAAAGCCTTTATTAATAATGCTACCTGCGATCCCTTTCCCGTTATCGGAATACTGACACAAAAGGTACTGATTCTGAATGTGAATATTAATTGTAACCAGTGTGGCCCCTGAATGTTTAATGGTATTATTGATAAGTTCCATTATGATACGATACATCCCAATGCTGATAGCCCAGGACAAATCTGTAAGCGATGATGGTATATTTAATTGAATGACCATATCGCCGGTATTATTTATCTGATCAGTGACCGCTTCCAACGTTTTGACAAGGCCAAATGCTTCAAGTTGTGGAGGCATAAGGCGATGACTGATGCTGCGGATACTGGCAATTGCTGTTTCAGATAAATAACGTACATTCTGTAATTCCAGAAGAATATCCTCCTGTGATTTTTCGTTTTGTTGTTCCAGCATTACCATATTCATCCTTATGATAGATAGTACAGCACCTAACTCGTCATGCAGATCTTGCGCAATACGCTTCCGTTCTGCTTCCTGAGCCTCTACGTTGGCCCGTAACAAATCGTTTTGATGAGTGTTTTTCAGAGTTTCCTGTTTAAGCTTCTGAATGAAGATGTTTTTCTGGAAATGTTGATACAAAAGAACCACCCCAACACCAATGATGAAAATGATCACAAGGGCGGGAAATAGCGTATCTATAAATGCGGTGTCTTTGATCGTTTCCATAAACCAATAAAAAAACAAGTATACATTACGATTGAGAAAAAAGAATGAAATATCCAGGTGAGTCCGACTAAGCTTCGTGAAAAATGGAGCAGTATGATATCGCCATAGTAATATATAAGCAAGCAGGATAAATAATAAATAAACAGTCCTGAGTTAATCCAGTTAAGGCTTTTCTTATCTTGAATTTCTATTTCTTGTATTGAATCATTGAGCAGGAATATGAAGGTGAATATCGAAAGTATGATCACAATGATAGATTCAATAACAAGGGCATTGGAATTGAACCTATAGATATCCTGGATAAATATTGAATTGCCGAGAGTAAATGCAAGGAAGCAAAAGATGATACCTAACATTATTCTATTGCTGATATAGTCTCCTAAAACGGTTTTATAAAACCAAACAAGGCATGGCACACTTGCTGCGACATAAAAATGCAACACAGGCATATTATTCTTACCGGCCAAGAAAAATGCCAGGGAAGTAAACTGGACAAAACCCGACAAGAATATAAACAAAGAAAATACTCTTAGTGCTTTGCCCAGCTTACTATAAACACATAAGCATTGTATCACCGTAGCAATTATTGGCAGGTGTGAAATAATGATGACCGTATTTACCAAACTCATTTGTGGCTAGTTGCTTTCATCAGTGGAGTGCTAACATCACAAAGACTGGGGCATGGAGCATTCAAATCTAAAACATACCTGTCTGCAAGTGGGGGGGTGTTGGGCCTAGGAATCGGATTTCCGCTATGATCCAGTAACACATCTCTTCCCGGAATAGTGTCAGCAATATCAGCGCTAAGTACAGGAACAATATATAACTTAAACTGATTTTGACTTTGATTATATGCGAAATACACACGGATATTGTTGTAAATGTGTTGCACACTATCAGACACACCAAGCGCAGCAAACAGGTCTTCTGCCCGAATCGTAAATGCTTTGATAGGTACTTGACTAGCGGGAATGCTATGACCGTTGACTGGTGGGAAAGTCAAATACTTCATACAAAGGGTATCGAAGTAGGCTATATCTGCCTTGGCAATATCTGCTGGTGTAAGTAGACTGGTATCAATAGTATATGTTTTTTCATGTGTATCTTTTGTGGTTGTGTTTGTACATGAAGTAATCGTAATAATAATTGTCGTTAGCAGGATACTGAAAATTACAAGTTTCATAATTGGATATTGATGGTTGAAGGAATGAGATTTTGTTATCACATTATATAATAACTACCAGAACAAGGTATATAATTAAACCGAGTACGCTCAGGTTTGTGTAGGTTATATCTTAAAACAGTATAATTACCTGTACTTTTCAAAATCAGTTATAAATGCCTGTTTTTAAAAACGCGTATTTATCCTCTTATATGCTCATTTATTGTAGCCAACCTTTGTATCATCGATAGTGAGTCGAACAAGGCTGCAAATTCCGTTCAAGCCCAAGTAAGCCACACGAAATATAACTTTGAATCATAAAAAAACAGGGACACCGAAACCTGATAAACAGAGGTAACCAAAATTTACATTATGAGCAATATTGAAAATGTTTCAAAAACTATGCTAGCTAACATCGAAATGAATAACGTAGTGGCCGCCTTTAACAGGGTTTCTCCTAATGGAACACGCGTGTTTTATGAAAGTTACCATAACTATCCGACTTCTTCATTAGGATTATATAAATCGCATTTTAAAGGAATTGCTTCCTATAACGATAAGCTTATTTTTACTCATACTAATTTGGTTCCTTTGGGCAATCCTCCAGGCAGCATTATGATTGCTAATAAACAACAAACCCCGGGGGGGCAAGATAGCATTAGCGCATTATATAATACAGCTCCGTATCATTCCGGCTGGTCACATCCGTGTTCCGCACAGGCATGTGGAAGTTTTATGGCAATGGGTCTTCAGCAATCAGATGATAGTAACTGTGAAGCCGAAATTCATATTTTGGATCTTACTTCTTTAGATAATGGTGCCCAACCTGTAAGTATAGCAACAATTGCAAGTGTTAATTCAAGTGGCGGACAATTACAGCCCTGTGCTGTTAATGGAGTAGCCATGACAAAAGAACATGGTCCAGATGGTAGGTATATCATTGCAGGGCTTCAAGGTAATGCCTTAACAATATATAGATCTGTAAACTCCGTTTTGAGTTCCAATCGAACAGATAATCAATTTATAGTAGTGGGAGAAACCATACAAGACTTTCCAAGATCAGGCGCTGGTATAGCTCTTATAACGGAAAGGCATGGAGCGATTTTTATTATTGCGCAAGATACTGACGATGACGAAGGTACTAATAACAGTATCTACCTATACCAATTAACAATAAATGATTCAACTGTTTCTTGTTCAGCGCAAATTGCTTCAAAAGCAATGCCAGTCCCAGGTTTATCAGAAGCTGTCCGTTATGCAACGGGCCCAGCTTTAGCAGCTATCACTGTGGAGGATCCTATATGTGGCGCCTTTCTGACCGCATTTTCTGTTAAAGATGTTAATCTATTGAATACTTCATTCCGTTGGGGCAAGGGACTTGCAATAACATCACCAGACGATATTGAAGTTTATGCTACTGACCGGGATGATCTTACGACTTCGAAATTCAGTTGGCCTGTAGATACCCAGAAGGATTTTTCGCTCGTTACATGGGCCACTGATCCTCAACCTCCTACGCCGCCTAATTACCAGACGCGTATATGGGAATCAGGATCAACATTTTTTACTGAAACAGATGGCACCTGGCTGTTGGCTGATTTTGAT
>DLHG01000006.1 GCA_002483105.1 Bacteroidetes bacterium UBA7674 | reverse complement strand
TCCTAACCCTGTACACAACACAGTTAGTGTGAAAGTGAACGGTGTGGTAACAGGCAAGGGTAGTGTAGTAGTGACGGACGTGACAGGTAAAGTAGTAAGTACTGTAACAGTGGTAGAGAACAACAGCGCAGAGCTGAATGTGAACCACCTTGCGAACGGTATGTATCTGCTGAACTACACAGATGATGTTCGTAACGAATCTATCAAGATCAACAAGCAATAGTCTGCTGAAGGAATAAATAAAGAAAGCGCCCCCCCGATTCAACCGGGGGGCGCTTTTGTTTACAGCAAATGATGCGTCAGTAAGCAGATTAATAATAAAGCCCGTCTCAGTTCAACCGAGACGGGCTTTATTATTTTATGCGGCTGGCAGATAGTTTACTCTTCTAAGAGTACACCATCTTCTGTCGCTTTGTATTGTTTTATTTGCTCAAGGGCATCGGGGATAACATCGCTGATGATAACAATGAAAGAATCTTTCACCGCATTCTGAATAGCAAAATCTATCGCTTCACTTTCTTTGGTAATGACCGTGACCTTTTTGTAGGGATCAACACTTGAAATGCCGGCTGTCATCAGGTCAATAATTTCTTTCTCCGTGCGGCCACGGGTGTTTTTATCCTGCCTGATGATGATCTCATCAAATATTTTTGCAGCTTCTTCACCAAGCGATACAAGATCCTGGTCTCTGCGGTCGCCAACGCCTGCTATGATACCCACCTTAACGGAAGCATCGTAAGCGCCAACAAACTTGCCTACAGCATGCAGCCCGTGTGTATTGTGTGCATAGTCAACCATTACAGAGTAATTACGGAAATGGAACATGTTCATGCGGCCCGGGGTAAGTGCCGGAGAAGGAATGAATGTTTGTAATGCCAGGCGTATATCCTCAATTTTGAAGTCACGAACATACACTGCAAGGATGGCGCCAAGCACATTCATGATATTGAATTCTGCCTTACCGGAGAATGTAATTGGGATATTGGTTACTTTCTCTACGCGTATTTTCCAGCCACCCTTAAGAATGGTAACATAGCCATGCTCATATACCGCAGCAAGGCCGTTCTTGGCACAATGCTCTTTTATACGTGGATTGTTTTCGTCAATAGAATATAATACGACTTTACAATCCAGGTCCTTCCGCATTTTATACACCAGGTCGTCATCAGCATTTAGAATGGCATAGCCTTCGGGGAATACGGTATGCGCAGCGACAGCTTTTACTTGTGCAAGTTTATCAAGTGTATCAATACCGCCTAAGCCAAGGTGATCTTCTGCAACATTGGTCACAACCGCCACATCGCAATTATGAAAACCTAAACCTGCACGAAGAATACCGCCACGCGCACATTCCAGAACAGCAAAGTCCACTGTAGGGTCTTTTAATACGAATTCAGCCGAAACAGGACCGGTGCAATCACCCTTTACCATCATCTGGTTCTGAATGTACACGCCGTCTGTTGTAGTGTAGCCAACCTTGTGGCCTGCCTGTTTTACTATATGTGCTATCAGGCGGGTAGTGGTAGTTTTACCATTGGTGCCTGATATGGCTATAATAGGGATGCGGGAAGTGCTTCCGTTAGGATATAGCATCTCGATCACAGATTCTGCTACGTTTCTTGGTAATCCTTCAGTAGGATCTAAGTGCATGCGGAAGCCCGGTGCTGCATTTACTTCGATCACAGCTGCGCCAGTTTCTGATACAGGTCGGGAAAGGTCCTCCGCCATAATGTCTATACCGCAAATGTTCAGGCCTATTATACGCGCAATACGCTCACACATGAACACATTTGACGGATGCACAGAATCTGTAACGTCGGTAGCGGTGCCACCAGTGCTCAGATTGGCTGTAGGTTTCAACCACAGCTCCTCTCCTTTTGCTATTACGGTATCAAGAGTATATTCTTTCTTATTAAGCATGTCCATCGTAAAGTCATCAACCTTTATAGAGGTCAACACCTTCTCGTGGCCATAGCCACGGCGGGGATCACTATTAACAATATCTATCAGTTCCTGTATAGTGCTTTTGCCATCACCTACTACGGAAGCAGGAGTACGCAATGCTGCAGCCACGAATTTATAGTCAACCACCAATACGCGGAAATCACGTCCCGTGATGAATTTTTCGCAGATGACAGCGCGGGAATATTTTTTTGCTGCTTGTAAGCCAATTACAGCATCTTCCCATGTGTTGATATTGGTAGTAGCACCCTTACCGTGATTACCATCAACGGGCTTGGTAACAATAGGATAGCCAATTTTATTGATCACCCTTTGCAGGTCCTCCTCATCGTAAATAATACTGCCGCGGGGAACAGGGATCTCAGCAGCTTCCAGCAAATTCTTCGTTTCTTCCTTATCGCAAGCCAACTCAACGGCTATACTGCTTGTTGTGCTCGCTATTGTGGCACGGATACGCTTTTGGTTAACACCATACCCAAGTTGCACCAAAGAGCTTCTGTTGAGCCTTATATAGGGTATTCGGCGCTTTATCGCTTCTTCCACGATAGAGCCGGTACTAGGGCCGAGACGTTCTGCCTCACGTATCTCCCGCATGTTCTGCAGGTCGGTCTCCAGGTCGTATTCTTCACCACTTATCAAGGCTTCTGCTATACGTACTGCCGATTTTGCAGCATATATCCCTGATTTTGCTTCGTAATAAGAGAACACTACATGATACACTCCCTTTTGCGGGCTTTCCCTTGTTCTGCCAAAGCCGGTATCCATACCCGCAAGCGTCTGTATTTCCAGTGCTATGTGCTCTATCACATGTCCCATCCACGTTCCCTCTTCTATTCTTTGGAAGAAACCTCCGGGCACGCCCTCAGAGCAGCGATGGCTGTGCATACTGGGTATCAGCTCTTTGATCCTTTCCAGGAACCCGGGTATTTTATTCGTAGGCTTTTCTTCCAGCTCCTCAAGATCCAGCAACATCACAATCAATTTATGGCGGCGGGCCGACCAATAATTGGGGCCGCTCATCGTTTTTATATCCAGGATCTTCATTACAATCTAATTTGGTCAATTAAATTAATAAATATTGTCCGCATAACCTAAATAGTAGAAAATCAATACTTTTGCTATGTTAACCAAATATTAAGTCGTTGACTGCACCAAAAGGTTACCTCGTATCTGTAGGCGGAGCTGAAGATAAGGGCACAGAAACGGAAAAAGGTTTTCTGCAAAGCGATAAGTTGAAATTCTTTGAATTAGGGATACTCAAAAACATCCTCAAGCTTATCAAAGACACACCATCTCCTGTGGTGGAGGTTATTACCACCGCATCTTCTATACCAGACGAAGTAGCTGAAAATTACAAAGAAGCATTTGGCAAACTTGGTTGTTCCAATATCGGGCATATGCGTATCCGTACAAGGGATGATGCAACGAAGAAGGAATACATAGAGCGGCTGAAAGCATGTCATTGTATTATGTTCTCCGGTGGTAACCAACTGCGCCTGTCGTCTATTTTCGGCGGAACAGAATTTTTAGATATTCTCAAGGAACGGTATCAGAACGAAGCGTTTGTAATAGCAGGAACCAGTGCGGGTGCAATGGCCATGAGCAATACCATGATATATGAAGGTAATGCTGCACAGGCACACCTGAAAGGTGAAGTGAAAATAACAACAGGCCTCGGCTTGATGCAAAATGTAATTATCGATTCACACTTTGATAAGAGAGGCCGCTTCAATCGGCTGGCACAAGCGGTAGCCGCTTATCCCGGCGCCATAGGTATTGGCCTGGGAGAAGATACCGGTGTTATTGTTTCTAACGGTACGGAGCTTATAGCAGTAGGTTCGGGAAGCGTCGTTATAGTTGATGGTAAGTTAATTGACTACAACAATATCGCTGATATAGAGTTTGGTCAACCGATATCTGTGGAGAATATCGTCGTGCACATTATGTCCAGCGGCGATGTATATCAGCTAAACACACGCAAATTTATCGGCAGCGAAATAGAGATAAAAGTAGAAGACTAATCTTTGTAGATCTTTATTGTTTTATTTCCATCAGCATCAATGCTGGCGCGGTACATACCCTCGCTATTGAAAGGTAATTCTATGTTGCCTTCTTTGTCAATAGCCACCAGTCCGCCCTCTCCGCCTATCTTTACCAGCTTATCATATACCACAATATCACAGGCTGCTTTCAACGATAAGCCTTTATACTCCATCAGGCAACTGATATCATAAGCCACCACAGAGCGGATAAATAATTCTCCGTGCCCTGTGCACGATATAGCACAAGTGTTGTTATTCGCATAAGTACCCGCACCAATGATGGGACTATCGCCCACCCTGCCAAATTTTTTGTTGGTCATGCCACCGGTACTGGTGGATGCTGCCAGGTTTCCTTCTTTATCCAAAGCAACGGCGCCTACTGTCCCGAATTTTTTATCAGAGTGATCCATTTGTACCCGGTCTTCTTTCAGGGCTTCCTGCCATTGATTGTAGCGGAATTCATTATAGAAATATTCGTCGTCTTCGAAATCAATATTGTACTGTTTTGCAAACACTTCCGCTCCACCACCAAATAGCATTACGTGTTCGCTATGCTGCATAATAGCCCGTGCCAGTCGCACAGGATTCTTCACATTACTTACCGCACTTACAGCTCCGGCATCCAGCGTTTTGCCGCACATAATGGAGGCATCCATTTCATGCTTCCCTGCATTGTTAAATACAGAGCCCTTCCCTGCATTGAACATGGCAAAGTCTTCCAGCGAAGCAACGGCAGATTCTACCGCATCAATGCTGCTACCACCTTTTTGCAGTATGCTATAACCTGCCAGGAGAGCATGGTCTAAGCCTTGCTCATATTGCTGTTGCAACTCCGCTGTCATACTACTACGTAGTATAGTTCCTGCTCCGCCATGTATTGCTATTACCACCTGTATGTATTTATGTAAGCGAAAGTAGATTTTCTAAGGCGCATAAAAAAGCAGCGAATTGCAATCCGCTGCTTTTTTATGTTCAGATTATTTTGTCCGTGGCGTATCGCGCGGCAATGGCGGCGGTGGAGGAACCGGAGGTGTCGGAATAGGTTCCGGTGAACGAACAGTATCCCTTCTGCGCCTGGTGGTATCTTGTATTGTACCACTTACCGACGATCCTGCAGCAACTTGCCGTATCTCATTGGTGTTTGCCCCCGGAGTTTCTCTGGTGTCCCTGTCTGGACTGTTGCGCCAGGTGCCGGGTTGGGCCCTGCTGTCAGTGTGGTTCAGGTTACCGGATCTCGGTTGTTGGGTGCCTGGCTTGCCTTCTGCACTTGCGTCAACACTCGACAGCATTGCAGCGAACGCCGCTAATAACATAATACGTTTCATAATAATGATGTTGTGGAATATAGATGGTAGCCCTTATACATTCCGATTGAACATGACACTTGCTACAAGCCTTATTTTTCTTCCAATGAAGCAGAAAAAATATGCCACTGGCGAGCGTAAGATGTTAATTCAATGAAGATCTGATAGTGCTGTTATTATTAAAATAAGGGGACTTCGTAAGAAATTGGTTTTGGGAATAAAGGCTATGGAACTTTTTTGTACTTGTACGTATCTTCGAATGTAGTGCCATCAGTTTTTGTCCCACTTACGCGATAGTGTAGAAGCTCTTCAGAAAGCTCGATGATAATGGCAGTATAGGTGCGCTTCTGCAGGATCTCAGTAAATTCCATTTCGGAGTTACTGATGAGCACCCATTCTCTGGGTGTTATTATTAGTGGTTCAGTATCGTAGCATTTAATCCCTTCGCTATGTATGGCTACTTTGTGGTCTGTTGCAAAGAAAGTAATATTGTCTTTTTCACAATCAGCCATTGCGGCGTACAAGTCTATAGTGTTATGTACGCTGTCTTTTTGGGTATTGGAGTAGGCCTCTATTAACATCCATCCGGATTCGGTAAGCATTTGCGACCGGCTTTTACCCGGTGTCGGTTTGTCGTCCTGCTCGCACGATGAAAACATGCAGACCGCAAAGAAAAAGAGAATGAATATTCTGGATAGGAGCATAGTACGCCTTTGTATAAAAATACGGATATATTGCGATAAGAAAAGGGGTAGATGGAAATACAGATTGGTTATCTTTAAAAAATGTCATTGTTGAAGGAACAATTATACAAGCTCTGCAAAGAGTACATAAATAGCGGGCTGAATGCCGCCACTGAAGCAATAGAAAATGCCCGTGAAGCATCCCGCAACGAGACCAAAAGCAGCTCGGGCGACAAGTATGAAACAGGCAGGGAAATGATGCAGCAGGATATTAACATGAATAGTCTGCGTATCGTAGAGCTTAAAAAGCTTAACGCCGCACTGGGTATGATTGATAGCCAACAACACACCGATACTGTACAAGCAGGAAGTATTGTCAGGACCAACGAGGGTAATTATTATACCGGCATCAGCATTGGTAAACTGAAGGTGGATGATGTTGTGTATTTTACCCTTTCTTTATCTGCTCCCCTGGGTATAAGTCTTGCAGGGAAAAAGAAGGGCGACCGGTTCACCTTCAACGGAAAGGAATTTGTGATACTGGAAGTACTCTAGTGAGACCTGCCGGTAATTTCAACATCTATAAGACGAAAAGTAATATGCCTGCCATTGGGATATCTGTAATCCATCGTCATAAATCCATAAGTAGGATTGTATGTAAATGTCAGGTAGTACCTGCCAAACGTGTCAAGATGAGAAGTGTTATATCGTACTAAGAGCTGGCAGCGAAGAAGCTCCCCGTCAAACTCAACCGATGTATCCCGCAAATAAGCAGAATGTTGTTTCATTGTTAGTCCTGCCAGTGCGCCATAGCCTTTTACATAAGTGTCTTCGCTTTCCATAGTATATACCGGGCTACCGGAAAGAGACACTGTAGGATGCCCGGCTATGGCCATGTTTTCATTTTCAAAGCCTGCATAGTTAATCGGTAGTTGCAGTTCCACCATATTATCCTTGGTATTCAATCCCCTTATCTGGTAATAGTCATGACGTGTATTTTCCCAGCGTATCTTTTTCAGGTCTAGTGCGTAGCTGGTAATATCTCGTTCCTGGATAGTGAACCGAAGTGTATCATACTTTGTTTTACGGCCATCAGGACTTGTATAGGCTGTGGCATATGCAAAGGAAGAGCCGGTAGTAAATGGTGCTTTTTCCTCCTCTTTGCAGCCACAGAGTGTGGTAACCAAGAGCAAAGAGATAGATAATATGTATTTACCGGCATGCATGTTGCAAATGTAGAACAAAGACTGTGCCCGACGAACTGGAAATTACAATGTCAAAATTGCAGAAGAGTTGACCCTCAATAACCGGCCGTTAATATTTCTACAAATTATAGACGCTACACAAAAATGCCCGTTCTTTTATGCCTACTTACCTATCTTAGCCCTTATATAAATTGTAATTTTTTTTGAGGCTCCGTTTTCTTCTCTTGGCTTTATTTATTTGTTCTGTATCATTTGCGGAACCGGCTAGAGATAGCTGTGTGGCTGTTACAGGTTTTCATGTCACCAATGTAACACCATCATCCGCTACACTTGTTTGGGACGATATGCCACAGGCGCAGGGTTATATCTACCTGGTAAGTAAATCAATAGTTCCTCCGGAGCGCTACGGACATTATATAAAAGAGGCGAAGCATATAGAAACAGGATTAGCATCTGCAGCTACCTATTACGCCCATGTTCGTGCAAAGTGCGTTGGAGCAGAAGTTTCTAAATGGAGTACCATCCAGTTTAATACTCCGCCACCCAAGGGAGCAAATATCTCTTACGACAACTCTTTTGCCGTATCCGTTTACCCCTCGCAACCCGACAAGTCGGCTACGGTTAAAGTAAAGGGCAGCATAGAAGGTGGTGCCTCTGTATGGTTAGAAGATGTTTCGGGGCGGGGACTCGATGAGTACACTATGATAGGTGAAACCCTTCACATAGACGTAGCCGATCTGGAGCCGGGAATATATTACATATGCTACAACGACGCCTTGGGACGCATACGGTGGCTCAGATTCAGTAAATAGTTGTTGAAATTATTTATTGAAGATGATAAATTTCAACTGTACCTGCAGGTAATCTCTATCCAGGTATTTACTACCCGATAAAGACTGGTTCATTGCTTTACGGTAATACATACTGGCCTTTATCTCTTTAGTAAGATTATATTCTGTCTTACCCACAAGCCCCATATCATACACAGGCAATTGACGGGAATCTTCTGGCCGTGCTGTTTCTGTTACCAATTTCTCGTTCACCAGCAAGCGTTGCACATCTGCACCCAATCCCACAGAGACCTTTGGAGCTAGTTTATATCCCAATGTAGGAGTAAACTGGGCATAGTATATATTGTAATAGCGCTGAAGCTGAACGGTCGTAGTAGGAGCCGCAGCGCTGTATGAACTGGATTTACCGTAACTGCTGCCCGACTGTGAAACAAAAGATTGCTTCGTCTTCTCTCCCGCCATATTACCTACAAATGCTACGTCGCTTTCTATATAGAAGCGTTCACTGATCTTGGTGCCTGCGGCAACGCCCATTACATACCCTCCGCTAAGTGTACCATAGTTAAGGCCGCCTCCCATTGATATGTATTGTTTCTTTTCTTTTTTTACAGGGGTAAGATGATCATAGTAATAGTTGCTGCTATTAATTGCTGCGATAGAAGGCATATCATTTTTCTCTTTTACAACCGAAGCCACAACAGGAGTATTAGCCTTAGGCGTTACAGGAGGTTCAGGCGTTGCTTGCACAAGAACTGGCGATTCTTTTACAACCGGTGGTAGAGGTGTGGGTATGCGCTCAGGTGTTGGCACCACAACATTGTTTTGCTGCAGGGCAGGTTTGTTTGGTGCTGCCACAATGGGTTCGCCAACATTATTGATCCCTGTTGTAGTGTTAGCTTTTTGCACAGGGGTATTGCGACGAACAGGTTCTGTTACCGGCGTCTTTTTCGCGGCAACAGGGGTGTTATTATCCGGTTTGTTTACCCAGGTAACGACACCTATGGCCATAGCGGTAACCGATGCGGCTATGGCCGCAATTGGGAAAAGAAAATACCTCTTCTTTCCGCCCTTTTTCTCGTCAAGGGCGGCAGACAATTTTTGCCAGTTTTCTTGGTTGTAGGGCAACCTGGCATTGTCGAATGATTGCCTTACCAGATCGTCAAACTCGTTTGATTTCATACTTCACGTTTAGCAGTTCATTTTTTTTTAACTTTTTTTGAAGCGTTGCCCTGGCTTGATGTATATGCCAGTGCGACGTCTTTTCGCTTATATCCAATTGCGCTGCTATTTCTTTATGGTTATATCCTTCAAAAATAAAAAGGTTAAATACGGTCCTGGTAATAGTGGGCAAACCCTGTACCAGGCTCAGTAATTCTTTAAACTCTATTTGCTCCAGCCCCGTATTGTGTACGGCCAGGCTGTTTTCTGCAACCATTGGTGGCAGCGCATTCACATGCATTACCAGCGAATCACGCAGGTAATTGCTTCGTAGATAGTCAAGGCAGGTATTGATCATAATGCGCCTCATCCATCCTTCAAAAGAACCCTTGTCTTTAAAGCTGCTGATATGTGTAAATACTTTTAAGAACCCGTCGTTCAGTAGTTGCTCTGCATCCTGCATATCCTTGGCATACCTTGCACACACCAGGAGAAACAGGCTGTAGTACTTTTTGTACAGCTCCTCCTGGTATTGTCGCTCTTGCCGGCGGCACCCTATTATCAGTTCCTGCTCAGTATATACGGGCATGGGCCTTTACGGTTAAAACACGTGCAGTTTTTAAAAATCGGTGGATAGGGCTTAAAGCCAAAACGGTTTAAAAATTGCTCATTGCTTTCTTTATCGGCGTAACATAAAACAAGATACGCAATAGTGCCGGGGGATAATCTACGCCCCGGCTGATAGTGTTTAATAAGGGGCTGGCTTTATATTGCCAAGTATAGCGTTTCTCACTTACAGTCTCCATAGCGATAGGGCTTTTAAATGGGCCATATGTATCATAATTTTCCATTTCCTACCTTTCTTATATGATAGACGTATATAACGGGGTAAACCTTAGAAAAACACAAAAAATTATTTTTTCTTCATGTGTAAGGCTTGGTGTCCCATGTTATTTAAAAGTCAAAGACCCCGCCTAGCGGGGTCTTTGATTCCTGGTTCGGCTATATGGCCGGTCCTTAGTCTTTCTTTATACAGGTGGTATTGGTGGTTATTGTTACTTTTTTCACTCCATTCAATACTTCTGAGGTTTTTCTGCCCTCTTTATCCTTGATGTCCTTTGCCGTAATGTCGCAATAACTGGCAGTTATGGGGGCTATTGTTGCTCCTTCAATGGTTTCCGTAATACATTCCCAACAATACTTCTTTTTGCAGGCGGTGAGTGACAGGATGGATATTAATAGCAAATAGGATAGCCTTTTCATAGAATAAAGATTTTATCTGATATCCGAAGTTACTGAATCTCACTTTAGAGATGTGAAGCCTGTGATAAAAACGGTTTAAAACGCTCAAAAACCCGATAATCATAGTATTTTTATAGCCTTATCAGCTTATTTATGAAAAAAGTGTTTACCACAATTGGTGCTGTACTCTTATTGTCTTTCCAGCTACTGGCTCAGGACGCGGTTACCAAGGCTATGGAGGAAGGGAAGAAGCTATACGATGCAGGTAAGTATTCTGATGCAGCTAGTGTGTACAAAAAGGCGCTGTCTAAGAACAAGGAAAACGATGTGCTGAACAATGAAATGGCTTTAGTACAGCTTGCCCTGAAGAACTATAGCGAAGCAGTAGTATTTAGCGACAAAGTAATTAACGCCAACTCAAAACTGGCCAGTACCGCTTATGCTACCAAAGGTAGTGCCCAGGGACTGAAGGGTGATTACGACCAGGCCGTTCTTACACTAAAGGATGGTATCAATAAATATCCCGACGATTTTTTCCTCTATTACAATCTTGCTTTTACACAATTGGGTGGTTCTCAGTATAGCCAGGCAGAAGCATCAGCTAAAAAGGCGATAGAGATCAAGTCAGACTTTGCCGGTAGTCACCTCGTACTTGGACAATCTATGTTCTATCAAAATAAACGAGTGCCTTCCATGTTGGCGCTATATTATTTCCTGTTGCTGGAGCCAAATACACCGCGGGCAGCTTCTGCTCTTTCAATGATGGATCAGGCGGTTAACCTGGGTATCACTAAAGAAGGTGATAAGATAAATGTGCAGATACCCAATAAAGAAAAAGACGAATTCGGCACTGCCGATGTAATTATTTCTTTGTCTCAGGCCAATAAATACGACGAGAAAAATAAATCGAAAAGTGAGCAACAAATATTCTGCGAAAGCACCAACATGCTATTTACTACGCTGGCAGAAAATAAAAAGGGAGATAAGAAAGGAATATGGTGGACATTCTATGTGCCTTTCTTTGAAGACATGCAGAAGAATGATAACCTCGACGCATTCTGTTACCAGGCCATGCTTACAAAGAATAACAATGCTGTTAACAACTGGGTGAGGGATAATAAATCGAAAATAGATAAGCTGAAAACCTGGTACGACGCAAACTACGCAAAGAAGTAACACTACAATATTATCAACGAAAGGGATGGCATTTATGCCATCCCTTTTTTAGTGTTACAGCTCTTACAACGGTATCGGGGGGCCATAGCTATAGAACTGTATTAAGCAGAACTTGCCTAACAGATAAAGAGCGCGCCTTTGCTAAGGCGCGCTCTTTATATAATGTAGTTATAACTGTTTACTGGGGAATCATTGTTACCGTACAAGCTTCAGGTGTACCGTTAATTGTAATGGTATAGTTAAGCGTGATAGTACCGTTACCTACGAAAGTACCGCTACCCACTACTTGTACAAAGTCACCATTGAAAGTAAAACTTTGTGAAGGAATAGAGATGACATTGGTACTGCAATCAACATTTGCATCTACTACAAAACCGCTGTTACTCAGGTTATGAATTTCTACAGTATTGATAGAATCTTCAATAGGAGCACCTACGGCTGATATGTTTGTGATATAAGGAGAATCACAAGCAGAGGTGCTGTTGTAATTCGTTATCAATCCACAAATTATAGGAGAGGATATCTTTACAATGAAATTATAAGTGCTCTTTCCTGCTTCCGGAGAACTGGCAGTAAGCACACAAGGATAAGATCCCGGCAAGGCGCTTACGTTGGTGAACACTACAGTAGAAAAGAATGTTGGCACACCTTCAGAAGCCGTCATAGTAGCGGTTAAGCCATTAGGTAAGCCGGCAATGCTCAGTGTTACGTTTTCATACACGGGGCCTATTGCTCTCACTTGCAGGTTCCACGAGTCATCTTCTCCCTGCTCTACATAAATGTCATCTACACCTTGTATTGCGTAGGGCTGTGTTTGGGTCTTGGCTGGTTTTTCACAAGAATAGACAAAAACAGAGGCCGCAAAAAGAAGTAAAGTTGATAATTTCTTCATTGTTAAAAGTTTAGTAACGGCATGGCCGCGCATATCTCAGCCGAAAATTAGTAAAAAAAATTGATAGATAATATACTAAAAAGCCATAAGGCAAAAAAATAGCCCGGCTGTGGCGGGCTATTTCCTATAGTTAATTTTTGTCTTAATTAGAGCTCAGCATTGTAAAGGCACACTCTGTTTCAATGTTAGTTATCGTATTAACGACCGTATAATTCATATTTACTGTGCCGTCAACATTAAAAGTACCTGTGCCCGACACTTGTGTGTTATTACCAACGGATTGAAGTGGCACTTCCATAACGCCTGTACCGCAATTAACATAGGCAAAAACGGTCCAGCCTTGAGCGCCAAAGTTGGCAAATCGTACAGAGCCATTGGTAGAGAAGCTTATGAGGTTTTCGGTGCCGGTATTAGCATTGCAGGTTTGGGTATATGCATACGGACCAGGCAGGCCACATGCCGCTGTTGCGGTGATGATCAACGTGAACTTATAGTACCTGGTACCTGTTTGGGTACCTTTTACGCCAAGGGTGCAATTGTAAGTACCTATCGCTGCAGAATTGTTGCTCAGTGTGATATTAGTAGTAAAGGCCGGAGTACCACTTTTGGCTGAAAAGCTAACAGAAACGCCGGTTGGTACACCCTCCACATCTAAAGACACCTGCTCCTGGTAAGAGCTGGCATTGCTGATAGTAAGAGTCAATACATCGCTTTCTCCCTGCGCAAGGCTCACGTCCGTGAGGCCACTAACAGTATAGGTAACGGGGCTGCCCGAGTCCTTGCTGCACGAGTAAATGCCCAAAGAGACAAGGCTTAACAGAATAAGGGTAACGAAATTTTTCATTGCTTGATGTTTAGTTGTTATAATCAATCCCGAAAATTAATAAATATTTCAGGCTTATTGTCAATTATTTGCATAAAAAAGGGCTGCGAATTTCGCAGCCCTTTCAAGTATTATTAAGTCTGATTAGTTAGAACGTAATAAAGTGAAGTTACAAACCTGTGCAGGACCTGCAGAGTAGATTGTGTAGTTAACATTCATTCCTGTAGAAGAGAATGTACCTTGACCACTGATCTCCAGACCACCACCTACTGATTGCAGAGGTATTTCGATTGTGTTGTTAGAACAGTTGATCTTAGCGATAACAACCCATCCACGACGACCGAAGTTTTCGAATCTTACAGGGTTAACTGCATTTTCAACCGGAGTTTGAGCCGCTGTAATCACTTCAGATGTAGCACCTGCACCAGTTGTATCGCAAACCATTGTGTAAGCATAAGTACCTAAAGTACCACACAGAGGTTCAGCTTTAACAGTGATCGTGAATTCGTAAGTTTTTTCGCCTGTTTGAGTACCTGTAGTATGCAATTCGCAAGGATAAACACCTGGCTCAGCAGAGTTGTTCCTTAAAGTAACAACTGAACCAAAAGAAGGAACACCACCTGTCTTAGAAAAATCAACTGTGATACCTTCTGGTAAACCTGATATGTCTAAAGTGACATTTTCCTGAACTGGTCCAAGATAACTAAGGAACAGTTCATATGAATACTCTTCACCTTGTGTAAGCTCAATATCATGAACATTACTTACAGCATAAGTAGTTGGTTTGTTGTTTTGTTTTGGCTTACAAGATGCAAGTCCGATCATTAAAAGTGTAAACAATAAATAAGCTTTTCTCATAAAGTTGATTTTAATTAATTAATGCGGCGATAAAAATAATGTCCTGATTTCTTTCTTGCAACATTTAGGCTGCTAAATAGCGAAAAAAAAAAATAGAAACCAAGCTTTTTCCTAAAAAAATCCTGTTTTTCTACATTTTTTTTAAGATTTCTCAGGGAAGCCAGAAATTTAGGATGTTCTGCCTATGGCGGTTGTAGCGGCAAAATAGACCTCTGACGAGAAAATTAGCTTGCCGCCCTATGGTTACAAATGCGGCGTAGCTGCATTTTCGACTATATTAAAAGAGGAAACCTGAATAATGGGCCCTGTGTAGGCATTAGATAAGATACTGTCCCTAATATAATAGTGCTAAATAATAGAGCTTTTTTGCCCTGTATTGTTACTTGTAAAGGGTGAAATATGTGTTTTTCACGAATTTAAAAGGGTGAAACCCTTTAAAACCCGTACCTTTGCCCTTCAAACTTCTGATCATGGCGGACAAGAAAATGGTTTTTAACCTGGCGAAAGACCTGCATTACAAGGCAGGAGTGAAACATCCTTGTGTTTCTATTGATACGATAGCCACCCAGTTGCAACTGAGTATGGAAGAAGTAACGGAACACTTAAATATGCTGAAAACACTGCGATTAATAAGATTTGCAGAGTCTAACCCAGGAGGCATAGAGATTACTAAAATAGGACTATCTACAAAAGTGGGTTAAGTTCCGGAATCTGCACATCCAACAAGACTAAATAAAGAAACAGCGCAAGTTTTCAGTTACGCTGTTCCGACTGCTTCATATATCTAAAAAAGGTGAAGCAATTAGTTATTGCTAAATACGGTCGCATTCTTCATGTCGAAATACAGGCCGGGTAGATTGTCTTCATTTTCTTCTACTGTAAGGTAACGTGTATTCCTGACGTTAAACCGTTCGCCGGGCTTATAGCCCAGTATATTGATCATCGCATTTTCATCAGATTCTGAAATAACATAGAATGGTGTTTCCTCGCTCAATCCATTACCTGTAGTGAGTACGGTAAGCGCCAGCATACGCACCTTTTGCAGATAGACATCGGCTGTGGCTTTGTCCCCGATCTCTGATGCGGCAACATGTACAAGATTTATCCTTTTAAGATCGAAGGGCACTTTCTCAACATACGCGATACCTAAACGAACGATGTCTTTCAAGTCCTGCTCAGTAAGTTGGCCTTTGGCAAATATTGCAGCTATGCTGTCATCTTCTGGTGTCTGCATCGGGTTTCGTTCGTAGCCGGGTTGGAAGACATAGCCATAATACAGCATCCTGTACTCCCTGAATGAAAGAGTGGTATCGTTAGCCTGGTATTTTTTAAAAAGCTTAGGGTAAAAAAACGCTGAATTAGGATCCCCAACTATCTGCTTGATAGAGGCATAATCGGGAACCATAAACTTTTCAACCTTCTCTTGTTCCTGTGCGTACAAACCGATAGGAAGTAGAAAAATCAGTAGTAATAATATCTTCTTGCACATAATTCCTGCCATTTAAGTAGTTCATCAATACAATACCTGTTTTGTTTCATCTACAAATTCAAGCTATCCGTTTAATAAACCATGCCACGGAAAGGGTGATATTATCTTAGACGCTCTGCCATAATAAAACGTAAGTGTTAATGGAATAATTATCTTTAAACTCACAAATATTCCTTAATGAATCCTGAGCAAAACCTTGAACCTGGACAATATTCTGTTTTTGATGAGATGGAGCAAACACCATTGATCGCTGCAGGGAATGGACTGAGATTTGTCAATTTCATTGTAGATAGGTTGGTAATTATAGGCTTGATATATGGAATCACATATGCAGATAGCGCTTGGGGTTCCGGAATCGTTTATGAGATTATAGAGGGGCAATCAAACATCATTTATGACCATATACAATGGAGTATTATAGTTGCCCTCCTTTATTCAGTCATGGAAGGCTTGATGAAGGGGAAGAGTATCGGCAAATTGTTAACGGGCACGCGGGCCGTTCGAAATGACGACACGGAGTTTACTTTTAAGGATGCTGTAGCAAGGAGCTTTTGCAGAATTGTCCCTTTTGAAGAGATAAGCATATTCTTTGGTGCACCATGGCACGACAAATGGGTAAATACTACTGTGGTTAAAATCAGTTAGTCCGGATAAGTAGATTACCAAACGGTATTAACCCTAAGGGCTATTAAAAAAAATAAGAACCATTGGTACAGAACAACAAAAAGCTATTTCGCTTCGAAGTGATTTTTGAAGACGGAAAGATAGCATACCTCACATATCGTTGGAAGAAAGCAGATATGCTGATGATGAGCACCTACGTGCCGCCCGAACACAGGGAAAAAGGAATCGCTGCCCAACTTACAGAAGCAGCCCTACAACATGCAAAGGACAATAACCTAAGGGTGCAAGTCTTTTGCCCGTTCATTCAACTGTATATAGACAAGCATCCGGAACACAAGATCTTACTATCAAAAAGGCCATAACAAAAAGGGCAAACCATATGGTTTGCCCTTTCTAATTTTATTCTCCTTTCAAAGACCGCTTCATCTCCATTATGTCTACTTCCAGGTCTGCAAGGCGGTGATATACTTCCGATGGCTCGCTAAAGTCACTGCTTAGCTTCAGGCGGCCATACCATATTTCTGAAATGTCTTCCGGGTCTATTTCCAATGTTGGGTAATCAGGCCGGTGTACTACCGTATCCGATTTCAGATATATTTTACCACGTTCTTTTATACGGTTGAGCACACGCTTTACGGTAATACCACCCTTATGTACTACCACATGTACCCTGTTGTCACGAATGTCGTCCAGCTTATCTACCCATTCCCCTATTATACGGTCGCCACTGATGATATTCGGCGCCATAGAAGGGCCATCCACCTCAAACATGCGGAATGTGGCATTGCTCAACCCCGGCAGGCGGAATGTAGGCAGGGTTTCCATAAACTCAGGGTCACCATAGCCCAATAAGTATCCCGCGCGGGCCTTTACAGGCACATAGAGGATATTATCGTTGCCATCGGGGTCCACAGTTATCACCTGCGGAACATTTTGTACCTGCCCTTTATAGAGAGCTACCACTTTCGCGTTCTGCTTCAGGTCGCTGGCTCCGTCTTTTTCCACATTTTTTGACAACATGTCGTCGGCACTAATGCCAAAATACTTGGCAAAAGAAATGAGGGTCTCCAGGTTCGGTTCGCTAATGCCCGCCTCATAATTGGCTATGGTAGTACGGCCTATTCCTACCTCTGTGCTAAGCGCATCCTGCGTTTTACCCGATCTCTTTCTGAGGAATTTTAAATTAGCTGCAAATTGTATCACGATAAAAAATATTTATTATTTGACCAAATAATTTGGATTTGTCAAAATAATTGGAATATATTTGTGTAGAAGTTCAAGGTTAATGACATCAAAGGTAGGATAAAAAAGGCTTTTGCCAAATTATTTGTCTAAAAGATGTACACATTCCTTGGAATCGCAAAAGCAGTCAAAAATAAAAATAGATATATCATGAGTTACGCGATCGCACAAAATTACACTACACATCAGCCGCACATCCGTATCGCTGAGAGGCAACAACACACTACTACCGACAATATGCGCATGGCCCTGGTGCTGAGCGTATATGGCAACGGCAGTAAAAGTCCCGACAAAATGCTGCAGGTAATAGCCAGCACATTGCACATGGAGTACAACTATTTTCAAACAAAAACCCGCAAGCGTGAAATAGTAGAGCTTCGCTTTCTCGCTTCATTGCTCCTGCGCAGGTATTATCCTAACATCACCCTGAAGCAAATTGCCCAGCTCTATGGTGGTCAGGATCATACCTCTGTAATGAACGGACTCACCCGCGCCAATGAATTGCTGGACATCAACGACCCGGTATTCAGCTTCAAATACCTCAGTGCAATAACTGCTATTAATGGCTGGATAAAAGAACAAGCATAGCGCCTACCCAACCTTTTGGGGTCTTGGCACTGTTTTTAATATAAGTAAAAATAGAGCCGGAATATGGCCTGTATCACCGCAAAAAAGTAAGGAAATGAAAACACGCTACGCTACACCAGACAAAAAGCAACGCAAGCACGAGATGCTGCTGACCTTTCTTGAGAATGCTCAAGCCGGTAAAAGACAACAGCGAGCACAGCTTAAAAAAACGGCCCCTGTAAATATCAAGTCCATGATACTACTGCTATTGGGGACTGTATAGTCTTTTGGAGAGAGACGGAACATTGTGAGGTTTTGGATAGACTATACTACCCCAAGGCAGTTTTTTACCCGATGCGTCCTTCGTGGAATAGTTTTTACAAATAAATAATACCCTCCTTTTATAATTTCTTAAAAACAACAATCTATGAGTAAGACCATATATATAGCAGGAAAAATGAACGGCCTGCCTGAAGCACAGGTGAGAGAAAAATTCGAAAGATTTTCAAGCGACCTGCAAAGCCAGGGATATAGAGTAGTAAGCCCCGCAGAAAGCATACAAAGCGGCGCTACATGGGAGCATACCGCGAAGCATAGTATCAAATCTATGCTGGACTGCGACGAGGTACATCTGCTGCCTTGCTGGCAGGATAGTCCTGAGGCCCAGTTGGAGCGCGACATAGCCATTCGTCTTGGTATGCAGGTAGTATATCATTAGTCGAACACAAAGCCGGTGGAGAACTCCACGGTTTGTCCGTCGTCTCTTACCACATAGTTATCTTCATACATCTGCTGAAGCAGTAGTTCTAATACATCCCCGCTAATAGCGGGGATAGCTTTTTGCAACAAGTCGCTGCGCTGCGCCGAAAGTGGTAATCCATCCCGAAGCCCGAAGCTGATTCGGTAGTTATACAATTGTTTTAAATATCTCCTGATGTGGTGCACAAGCATCTGGTAATCCATGCGTCAAAAGTAAAACAGCCTGATACAAGTGCAACGAAATTGTGGATAGTAAGTGTATGAATTATGATTGCCGTGTCGCAACCAGGAATAGATAATCACCAAGATCATTTTCATATTGCTTCATCACCTCGTTGATCTTTCCTGATGCAATGTCTGCCTCCAGTAAAGCAAGCCCTGAAGCGACTTCATCAGCCTCAGCATATATAGTAAAAGACGAAGCGCCGTTCCTCACCTCAGGCCGCAGGTATTGCTCCGGTCGGAATTTGTTGGAATAAAGAAAATGATCTTGCAGGTCGGGCTGCACAAAATATTTTTCAGTAGCTGATAATGTAAAGCCACTCCTGTTAAGTATCGTTTCCATTTCATCGAGTGGCGGTGTGGTGATGGAAGACCGCTGCATCATGCGTGGGAAATAATGACAAAGCCAGTAGCTCAGTATCTGCTCCGGTGTCCAGCTAAGTATCACCAATGGAGCACCGGGCTTTAATATCCGGTTTACTTCAGTTAACCCCTGTTGCATATCTGTCCAGTGGTGAAGCGTAAAAGTGGCCATTGCGCCATCAAAAAGATGGTCGTCCAGCGGAATACTTTCAGCCTTTGCTTTTATAAAAGTGGTGGTATGGTTCCGTGCTTTTGCTTCTGCCAGCATCACCTCAGAAGGTTCTATACCATAGAAACGCAGGCCCATATCAGACAGGGCGGAGAGATAGTTGCCCGTACCGCAACCAATGTCTGCATACAGGCCACCCGGTACTGGTGACAGCAGGCTATACAGCCTGCCTGCCAGATAAGGATCGGCACGGCGGGTAGTATTATACCCTATGCCTACCTTGTCATATACTATATCAGTCATTAGCTGCCCCTTGTGCCGCCTGTGCGTATCACGCCTTTGTTACCGGCACCTTTGCTGCTGGCCTTACCGGCAAGCTTTTGTGTTGCAGCAGTATTATTACCTGTGGTTTTTCCTTTTTTACCCTTCCCCTTATTATTTCCGTTCAGTAGAGACATAATTACGTTATTGTTGTTATTACAAATATAAGCTTCCCTCCGCGAAAGGAGCGCAACGGACAATAATTTACACTATTTTTGTGTTATACCCTCATTCTAATAACCTCTCAACCTTATGCGTAACTACCTTATCCTGGCGTTTGTATCGCTTGCTTTTTTTGCCTGTACCAAGCCCACCCCTACTGATCATGGCCCGGGTACCTGCATGATAACATGTACAAATCCCGCAATAAAGATCCAGCTACCGTCTATGGGTGGCGATTCCCTCTCAAAAGTTCGATTGAGAAGATATCGCGCTGACGGAACCTACTCTCTCATGTTGGAACAAACGACTACCTCCAATATTTACATAACACCAGACTATGATTGGGACATTGTAATGCTGGATAGCAGCAAGGTCTATCGTATTGGCTATTTGAAGATAGAGCCAAGGCAGCAACAAAGCTATTGCGGCGATGAATGTGCTAATACGCTTACCACAATAAGCGTGTTGTACCTATGGCATAAACACTACTTTAAGTGGGAGCTTACCGGTAAGAAAGAATATACCGTGATTCTGTAACGGGACAATACTACATAATAAAAGAGGAGCTATAGGGCTCCTCTTTTGTTTATATCTTCTTTATTTATTTTAATCTTGTTCTTGTACCTCTGCTATCGGTTCCAGGGTACCTTGTATGTTTACAGATATTGATCTGTGTGCAGAAGTGCTTTCCTGGAATGTCTTTTCCTTAAACTTGCCACCGGGAACTTCCTGGTACTTCACCCATATCTCTTTGCGCTCGCCTCTTCTTTTTTCCTTCAGGCTTTGCGGCGTGTAGGTTTTTATCAGCTTACCGTCTTTTATGTCTTTTCTTAAGACCATAGTAACGTCAGCATCAAATTTAGTTGGCTTGTTTATTTCACGCACACGAGCGTCACAGATAATTAAAGACATAATGCTAGATTTTGGAGACTATGTAAAGATAGTTAAAATATTACCGTTGACCGAATAAACAGCCTAATAAGGCAAGACTATGACTAAATGATTGATTTTCACTTGGTTTTGGCGCCTTGAGGCTTTTGCATTCCCCTTGTATGCTTATACGCCCACCATATAAGTGCGCCCTGCACAGGTAATCGCAATAGAGCCAGCCACAATAAAGGATGTTGCTGCTGATAGTAATTGATAGCCATCTGTATATTGGCAGGAAATACTGCGATCAGAAACAGGATGATGCCCCACGCCGCAATCCTCCTGCTAACAGGAAACAACAACAGCACACCCAACAACACCTCTATGCAACCACTAAGTATCACCAGCTCTCTATGCCAACCGAGCGATGGCGGCATGATATGCTCATACATAGCAGGGTGCCAAAAATGATTGATCCCCGCCGCTATGTATAGCCCCGACATTAGGTATAACGATATAGCTCTCTTCCGGGACATGATGTAAGGTACAGAGAAGTGTGTTCCACTGTTACAACAACTGAAACAGTGGAACACTGATTATTACGGTCAACAATAATATAGTAAATGGTCCATTCCCCTGTCTCGGTAGAACTATTATTTAGAAAGTAAGGAGTTGAAATAATCCTCTTGTTCTTTTTTGATCTCTTTTATCAAATCCTTGAGACTGAATAAATAAGGGTTCCTGAGTCCTCTGGAACTATGCCCCATAGCATGGATCAATATATAGTTGTCGAAAAAAAGTACTGTTATTTGTGGAGGGTTTAGCCCGATACGAAAGAGGTCTTTCATATAACCTATTATATACCCTGGTTTATCTGTTACTATATTCCATTTACTGCTTTTTTCAATAAAGGAACTAATGAATGCATGATTATCTGTTATAGAAATATGAGTATCTATCCTCGTCAGTTCGGCCTCTTTTGTTTTCTTATAAATAACGAACACAGTGTAGGCGATAAAGATTAATAGGCCGAAGATAGTAAGACGAAATGCAGGTGTGTTTCCATCATCCCATACAGAGAGCATCATCAAAGTGCACAAAACAGCGGTAAAACCAGCCACTATGAGGTAATGTAAAATCCTACCCAACATAGTATCACCGACAATTACGAGCTTACCGTGTTCGATTGTCTTGTTATAGTCTATTTCGTAAAACAAGCCGATTTCTTTTACATAAATATATGACAATGTTCCACTGTTCCAACCATGAAACAGTGGAACACGGAACAACACACTAACTTATTTCCACAGGTGCCAGCTTTGGTATCCTGATGATATGCAGCTTGTTCAGCAGCAGTATGATAGGATATACCGGGTCAAGCTCGTGCCACTTGTAACCGAAGTTGATAGCGGAAGGACGCTTGTGGTGATTGTTGTGATAAGACTCACCGAGCATCAGTACATCTACCATCAGGAGGTTTTCTGAAGTATTCTTTAGCTTAAAATTCTTGTAGCCGATCTTGTGTGCAAACCAATTGATAATAGCGCCGTGAAAAGCACCCATCGTAATGATGATGGGAAGTAATAAATACATCCACGGAGCAGCACCTAATAATATAAAGATGGTAACATAGATACCTATCCACAGTGCACGCGATAGCGTAGAGTTGGCCCACTTATCAAACGCCGGCCACTCGGGCAGGTTCTTAGTGTATTTTTCGTCCACCTGTATCTTGCCTTGGAATATGTCTCTGTATATGTTTCTGGTCCGCATCATCATAGAGAAGATATTGGAAGAGAAATTAGGTGAGTGCGGATCGAGTTCCGTATCTGTATGGGCATGGTGCAGACGGTGCATAATAGCATACGCCCGCGGACTCAAATAATGTGAGCCTTGTGTGATGTAGGTAAATATAAAGAAGAATCGCTCCCAGCCCTTACTCATCTTGAACGCACCATGCGAGGCATAGCGGTGATGGAAGAACGTTTGCGAGAACAGCGACAAATACCATACGGCAATGAAGAAAATAATAATAAACATAACAATCCTTTATTAGGAAAACGTGAGATCAAGGATGGAATGAAAAAGATAAGGAACTTACTCTGTGGCGAAAACGCCGTGTATAGATGTGCCTGAAAAAATTAGAGACCTGCTTGACAGTTACAATGGTAACAGTGTAAAGATACCGCTACTACTGTTAAGGAAACCCTTTAATGTAACAACGTTACGCAGCGGTGACAGTACAAGTGTTCCACTGTTCCACCATCCCACCTCCCGGAACAGTGGAACATGGAACACTAGTCTTTCAGATACCTGTTCACACTCCCGAGCCCTATACCCAGCTCGTTAGCTATCTCCCGTTGGCTCATGCCTTGTTCTTTCAATGCTTTTACCTGTGCCACAATTTCCGACCTGTCGTTGTCACTACGCGTCTTTAGGTGGTCGCGCTCAGCACCGAAATTCAGGAATGTAAAACCTAAGAAATTATCCGGCTTCTCTACACGGCAGACAAACACATTGTCCTCGTGATACAAATGCTCGTTGTTGCGCAACTTCATTTGCTTAATGTACCGTACCGTTTTATCGTGCTGGCTGGGGCCGATACCAAAAATACTATCACAGAAATTGGTGAGCATACTGCTACCGGCTACATCTTTAGTGTCTAAGGGTAATGCCTTATCGCGCTTCGGCGTATGGGCTATTACCAATAAAGAGATACCCAGGCGTTTCTTCATGTCGCAAAGCTGCTGCATAAATGGAGACGCTTCCTTAGCCCTTTCCGCATCGGGGCGCAGGTAAGTGATGTTATCCACTATCAGCACCTTGGCACCGGTCTCCATTACCTCCCGCTCTATAGAGTGGACGATGAACGATTCAAAATTCACGTATTGCTCGGGATAGTCACGACTGGTGAGTTCTGCACGGAGGAAATTATCAGGGAAAGCATACTCCTGCATATCATCGCCTGAGTATCTGCGCCAGAACTGTGTATCACTCAGCTCAAAATCAAAGTACAATACTTTTTGCTTATCCGCCTCCAGCTTAAAGCCCGGTACAGCTATGCCCGATGCGATACTCTCTGCTATCTGCACGGCAAGGATGCTCTTACCCAGGTTGGTATCGGCAAAAAGGATACATATCTCCCCTTCATACCACAGCTCACTAAAGAGCATTTTAGAAATAGGTTTATTACGCGCCTGTGCCATCCAGTCCCTTCCGGTACGGATGTCGAATGCGCGCGGTTCGCTGTGATGGGGATCATACTTCAGTTCTTTTCTTAAGTACCTGGTACGCTTCTTCATGGTCTGCTGTATCTTGTCCCACAGGGCGGCATTCCACTCAGGGGAGCCTTCTTCGGGCGGCGCATCAGACTTTGGTTTCTCGGATTCTTTCAGTAGCTGATTGGTCTCACTCAGCAATTGCTTTACGGACTTTTGTTCCATAGTGTATATAGGATTTATTGGTGAACTATGTCTCTGCCCCTCTGCCGCAGGAAGTGAATTCGCGGACGATAAAACGGGGAGGCAATAAAAAAATTACAAAGGTTTATAGCACCCTCAGGTACTTACACAAAGATACACTTTGTGGATAGTGAACCTGCACTGTGTGGATATGTTTTGGGTGTTCCACTGTTCCACTGTTCCGGGAGGTGGAGGGGTGGAACAGGTGGAACGGTTTCTCGCATTCTTGTGTTAACTTACTTGTATAATAATGAACGATGGCATTTAAACAACGTACTATTAACCAAATAGCAGAGATGATTTGCGGGAATTTACCAGGCGCAAGCTTTTTTGTTTATAGAAGTAGTAGTTTTTTGACTCAATTTTTCCAAGATGTTGAGACAGACTATGTGCATGACAATTCGACTAGAGCTAGGTGGGTGGCTGAAGTATTAAATAAGATTGTTGCGGAACCTCCTGCTCAACCCAATATGCCTTCAGAAACGTTTTTGAGAGTCGTACAACGCCTCATGGATAAGTCAGATGCTACAAATGAAGATAAGAACCGAGAAAATGCACTAAAACATTTAAATGAAAGTCTTTCAAGAGATGGATACGAGGCATTCTATGCGGAAGACAGCTTGTGTTATTTACGTCATGTAGCAACGAAATCTATATCCACACTTGCCGCAAACCCACATCGCCCATTTTCACCATCAGAAATAAAAAAGCGAGAACAACTTTCTTCATATTTAGATAAGTGTTCAGAGGACGAATTAATAGAAGAGATACTTATCCCTCTTTTTCGACAAATTGGTTTTCATCGAATAACTGCAGCTGGACACAAAGACAAGTCACTGGAATATGGAAAGGACATTTGGATGAAGTATATGTTGCCGACCCAACACATGCTATACTTCGGCATACAAGTAAAAAAAGGAAAGCTAGATGCATCAGGGATGCCAAAGGCATCAAATGTGAATGTAGCTGAAATACATAATCAGGTTTCGATGATGCTAGGACATGAAATATTTGACCCGGAAATTGGTAAAAAGGTACTTGTAGACCATGCTTATATTGTAGCCGGAGGTGAGATCACAAAAGCAGCAAAAAATTGGATAGGTGGGAAATTGGATACTTCAAAGCGAAGCCAAATTATGTTCATGGATAAAGAAGATATTTTGAACTTATTCATTGTGACAACCTTGTCGCTTCCAGCGGCTGCATTACCAACCACTTCTATAACATTCCAAGTACCTGACGATGACTTGCCATTCTAAACGTATTTATCGTTTGGGTACCCATTCTAACCTAAACTGATATCCCATAGATGTGATTTTTCTATACATTTCAACAAGAACGACTTTCGTAAAAAACGGTAAACTAAATCCCGCTCCTCGTTTTAAGATTCTATATACTATTGTATAGTTATTGGCATTAGGTGTCATCGCAATTGTATTCACAAAACGCGTTTTCCTGTTTTCTCTTAGCTTTACAATTATGTCTTCTCTAAATCGGACTTCGCTTAGAAACAGCCCAGCCGAAACATACCCTTGATTAAAAAGATGGCTTAATTTAGAAGAACTTCCCCCATCCTTAACATGGATAAACTCCCGGTGAAAGGTATAAATATCACAAATCTCGATAGCATTTCTTGGGCCATCTAGGTATGCCAACATTCTATCAAAAATAAACTCATCGCGTGTTGTCACATAATTGGCTAAATATCTTTGTTCGTTAGAATCTGTAGTAGGAGGTAACACTCGGTAGAGATTATACGCGGGATTCAGAATGTAATTGTAGCGAGTATCTATAACCTCAAGATAATCCTCACTGATTTTGTACCACTCTCCCTCAGATAAAATGTATGTTATTCCATCGTGACTTACCTCACAAACAATCCATTTATAAAGAGACCAAGACGCCTGTCTCCTATTATCTCCATTATAAGATTCAATGGTATAGTCATGAACTTGCTCAATTTCAATTTCTGTTATGTCATAATCGAGCATGTTATTAACAATAGTTTCAGTGTCAATAAAGTGAAAAATATCTCGACTGGAATAACCACGAATTTTATAAAAAGCAGTAGAGCTAAAATCTATTATATCCGGACTTGCCAGATCTAAATCAGCATGATTACCATCGAGCAAATTATTAAGTCGATTAATGACCTCTGTTTGTAATGCTTCTATTATAAATATGTCGTTTTCAACTTTTATGTTGTCAATCCATCCATAATTCTCTTGATAAGCTTCACTATTATATTGTTCATAAATTTCTTCTGCCTTATTCAAGAGTGTATCAACAGCCACATCACAATTACAAGTCAAATTTTCACCACCACTGAGTACTTTTGCAAAGCTCTCATCTGATGCTTTACCAGCAATACTTTTTAATAAATCCCTATCAATTTCAAAGCCGAAATCTCGAATCCTATTTTCTTTACTGAGCTGAACACGCCTTGTCATTACTACAGTATCGATAGTTTTTGCATCAAGACTTTTTACCTTATCGGGATCAATGGAATTTAAAACGACCTTAATGCCAAAATCCTTTTCCCACCCTGTTCCTGAAAGTTTGTGATTACCATATCCGAAGGAGAATACCATATATCTATTATCTATTGGAATAAATAACAGTGCTAGCCCTCCTTGATTAATAATATCTATCCTTAAGTTATCCAGCCCTGCGGAAATGAAAGGAATCCAAGCCGGTGCTCCATTGTAAGATCGACCATAGTATAGTCGTGAACCGTCTATTCCTCCCCAATTTGGGAGTGGGCCCGTCAGTGTTCCGGGCTCTCTAATTAATTCGTCAATTGGCTTATTGGGTCTTGAAAGACGCACGGTCAATTTCATAAAAAATAATTTATAGTATGCTTAATACAAGATTAGAACATATTATAGCATGAATCAATCCGTCTTTCGACCCTATTTAAAATTCTAATATGACACCCCTCACCGCCTCACATAAGTCAAATATGCTGTCAAAGTCACAATGCCATTACCCGCGGTGGAGGTCATTTTCAATGTGTTGGAGGATAGCTCTGTGATCTCGTAAGTGGACACAGAATGGTCGTCCCGGCTGGTGAGTTGTAAGGTCTTTGCGCCGGTAAGTTCCCAATCGTAGTATGTGATATGGGGTTCATTCTTATTGCATGTTACCGGTCCGGCATTCATGGAGCAAGAGCCGTTCCTTTCGAAAGTGGTAAAGTCATCGTCCATGCACTGGCTGATGGTTATATAGTTGCCCGTGAGGGAGGAGTCGTCCCTTATGTACATCTCCGTCATGTGCCAGTCCCCGCGGAGTAGTTTTTTGTTTTGTCGGAGGCCGTCTTTCTTACAGCCCGCCAACAGGCACAGGCTCAACAGGGAAAATAGCAGGGATTTCATAAAGGGCTATTTTTTTAGTGCTAAATATGTTGCAGGGTAAGGAGTGCTTACCCTCTGATATTCACCTCCATCTACGCTGAATTCCGTGATGGTAGAGTTACATCTGTAGCGGCCGGCGCCACTGCAAAGGAAATAACGAACTACACTCGGGTCTTTGATGTCCCAAAATTTGAAGGTCTGTCCCGTAGCAGGTATTGATATCTCATAAGAGCGCCTGACAGTAAGATAGAGGTTTTTGAATCCTATACCGATATTGTTGTATCCATCCCCGAAGGTCATGGTATCTGAAAGCGTGTAGGTGATCTGTGTGTCCAATTGGCTAAAAGCCTCCCCGTAGTCATAGGTCTTTACTACAACTGTATCAATGTCCTCCATAGAATATTCCCCTTGGAACAACAGTGTGATACCAGTGACAGTACATTTCACAGGACAGCTTTTGAGTTCGTCTTTCTTACAGCCCGCCAACAGGCACAGGCTCAGCAGGGAAAATAGTAGGCTTCGCATAAAGGGTAGGTTTTTGAGGGCAAAAAAATTACTTCTTCAGCAATATGGTATAGTAATCCCTGGCAAATACTTTGTCGTAACTCCCGCCGGAGAGTTGAAGGTCCCGGGTGGCCACATAGCAATCAGTTGAATTGTTGCAATCCTGTTCCTCAGACTTTTGGGGCTTTACCACATTCGTTATCCTTACCGTTTGTCCGGCGCCGGGTATCTGTATCTCGTAGTCATATCCCGCAGCTATCGGCCAGTGTTTGTACACAACTGACGTGCCGTCATGCCAGGTCATGGGTTCGGTATCTGCCGTTGTGTGCATCGTTTGAACGATCAGCTGGCTGAATGTACCATCCGGAGCATATCTGCGCTCTATGATGGTGTCTCTCTCACTGGTGGTATAATCGTTGGTGAAGCCGATACTCATAGCTATGGGGGTACACTGCACAGTGCATTTAGGATCGTCTTTCGAACATCCTGCCAGCAGGAGAAGGCTCAGTAAGGAAAACAGTAGGGATTTCATTAGCTTATATTACAAATAATGTCACACAAAGTATGCCACAATGGTGAATAGTTCTAATGCTTGTTTATTTACCTTTACACCCATGGATCTCAAGGCACCGCAAAAGATAACCAATTATATAGCAGGCTCCCTGCAGGCACCGCTCAGCGGAAAGTATATTGATAACATTAATCCCGCTACGGGAGAGGCCTACAGCCAGACCCCCAATAGCGACATAAAGGACATAGAGGAAGCCGTAGGCGCCGCCAAAGCAGCCTTTCCGGCATGGAGCACCACTCCGGCAGAAGAACGCTTCAAGGTGCTCAACCGCATCGCCGAGCTCATCGACCAAAACCTTGATGCCCTCGCCCTTGCAGAAACGAATGACAACGGCAAGCCACTCTGGCTGAGTAAGCGCGTGGATATACCGCGTGCCTCCAGCAACTTCCGCTTCTTCGCTACGGGCATCATGCACATGAGCACCGAGAGCCACAGCATGGAAGACAAGGCCATCAACTACACCCTACGCCAACCGATAGGAGTAGTAGGCTGTATCAGCCCGTGGAATCTACCATTATACCTTTTCACCTGGAAGATTGCTCCCGCACTGGCAGCAGGCAATTGCGTGATAGCCAAGCCCAGCGAAGTAACACCCATGACGGGCTACCTGCTCAGCGTCATCTGCAAAGAAGCAGGACTACCTGCCGGTGTGCTGAATATAGTGCATGGCACAGGCCCGAGCTGCGGTTCTGCTATCGTCAGCCACCCTGATATCAAAGCCATATCGTTTACGGGCAGTACCCGTGCGGGAAAGGACATAGCCAGCATAGCAGCGCCTATGTTCAAAAAAGTATCACTAGAGTTGGGCGGAAAAAATCCCAACATCATCTTCGCCGATTGCGATTGGGATAAGATGATGCGTACTACACTGCAATCATCCTTCGCCAACCAGGGACAAATATGCCTCTGTGGCAGCCGTATATTGGTAGAAGAAAGCATCTACGAAAAGTTCAAAGAAGAATTTATAGCACGTGCTAAAAAACTTACAGTTGGTGATCCGCTGGATGAGAATAGTAAGCAGGGAGCAGTAGTGAGCAAGTTGCACTACGATAAAGTACTCAGTTGTATCGAGCTCGCAAAACAGGAAGGCGGTAAATTACTCCTCGGTGGCAATGCAGTAAAAATGGAAGGCCGTTGCAAAGACGGACTCTTTATAGAACCAACGATATTCGAAAATCTTGATGCGAATTGCCGCACCAACATGGAAGAGATATTCGGCCCGGTGGTAACACTGCAATCTTTCAAGACAGAAGATGAAGCACTGCAACTCGCTAACACATCTGACTACGGTCTCTCCGCCACCATCTGGACACAAGACGTAACAAGAGCCAACCGTGTTGCAGCAAAAGTTCACAGCGGCATCATCTGGGTGAACTGCTGGTTGCTGAGGGATCTTCGCACACCATTCGGTGGCTTCAAAAACAGCGGTGTAGGAAGAGAGGGTGGCTGGGATGCATTACGTTTCTTCACCGAACCGAAGAATGTGTGTATAGAGTTGTAAAATAAAGACCGCCATTGCGCCCCCTAATTCGCGTCATTGCGAGGAACGAAGCAATCTCGTTATATTGAGTGCAGAACTACATGAGCCATGCAAAAGGGTGGTTACGTTTATATTCTAACAACAGCCAATAGGCGAACACTATACACTGGTGTAACAGCCGATTTATTTCGTCGTGTCTGGGAACATCGGAATAAAATAAGTTCCGATTGTTTTACTACAAAGTATAATTGTTATATGCTCGTATATTACAAAGAATATAGTACAATAGAGGAAGCTATTTTTGAAGAGAAACGTATAAAAGCGGGTAGCCGAAAGCAAAAGGAGCAAATGATAGAAGCAGAAAATTATGACTGGCGTGATCTATGGGAGAATATAAGTAACTCGTATTGAATTCCCTTATGGTTACGAGATTGCTTCGTTCCTCGCAATGACGCGAGTTTTTTATAGCGAGTAATTGTTACTTTTGCCACAATACTCCAACCAATGTCTGAAAAAATATCTACCAGTAAAGCACCGAAGCCCGTAGGCTTATATCCTCACGCACGTAAAGTGGGCAACCTTCTGTTCCTCTCAGGCATCGGCCCGCGTACTCCTGATACAGACGAAATACCAGGTCTCAAACTGGACAAGAACGGCAACTTCCTCGAGTTCAACTTTGAGGCACAATGCCGCAGCGTGTTTGATAACGTGCGTATCGTATTGGAAGAAAGTGGCAGCAGTTGGGATAAGCTGATAGATGTAACAGTCTTCCTTGTAGACATGAAGCGCGATTTCCAGACATACAATAAGATCTACGCAGAATATTTCAAGGACAATCAGCCTTGCAGAACTACAGTAGCGATCAACTCATTGCCAACGGCTATTGCTATAGAGTTGAAGTGTATAGCGGAGGTATAGTTATTGCCTGATACCTTTGAACTCATACGTGGCCATCGCAGGACTACAAACCTTGTTACCATTGAAATAAATACTATCGCTTTGCGGCTTGTATGTTATCCAGATCGATCTGCATCCTGACGGCACTACTTCGCCCGGGTACAGCTGCATTTCCAGGGTTGTTGTTGTGTCTGGAAAAAGAGCAGCGGTGTTTAGAAATTTATCTCCTACTCCTCCGGGGTAAGTGCTATCGAGATTTATTACATAACTCTTTATAGTGTCGCCAACCATAATTAATTCAAGCTTGCAATTGGAATAGTAGTAATTAGCATAACCGGGAGATTGGCTTAGTGTGTAAAACACACTATAACTCCCGAGGTAAGTACCCAATATTACAGCTTTCCCATCGATAGTACCAGGACCGGAGCTGTTATTATTATTATTGTTCGAATTGTTATTAGAGTTATTATTGGTCTGCTGTGTATTAGGATCTATATTGTTAGCGTCTTTTGCACAGGAAGCCATCACTAAGAGGCTGAGCATGAATAAGCAGGCTTTACGCATAGGTTGTAGGTTTAAAGTAAAGTTAGGTTATTTTTTATAACGCATATGCGAATTATTTATTGCGTTCCTTCCACATCTGATTAAAGCTCTTCTTCGGGAAATGCAATTCTTCGTGCCGCTTTCCCCAACTGTCTTGGAAAAGCCTGTTCACCAGTTTTGATTTAATACCCGAGCCCGCCATGTTCATCAGGCTGCGGCTAAGCATAGCGCGCTTCCAGAGCTTCCAGCCAGTATTTTCTTTAAAGCCGTTCAAACCTTCTTTGGTAGCAATGATGCGATTGGCCAGTAGCATCTCGTGTATGTTTATTTTCACCGGACAAACCTCTGTGCAATTTCCACACAGGCTGGACGCATAGCTGAGGTGTTTGAATTCCTCCATTCCTTTCAGGTGCGGTGTGATAACTGAACCGATAGGTCCGCTATATGTAGTGCCATAGGCGTGGCCACCAATATTCTTGTAAACCGGACAAGCATTCAAACAAGAACCACAGCGGATGCAATACATACTCTCCCTCACTTCAGGACGAAGCAGGTTAGTACGTCCATTGTCCAGTAGTATCACATACATTTCTTCAGGCCCGTCGGTTTCGCCTTCTTGTCGCGGACCGGTAAAGATGGAATTGTACACCGTCACTTCCTGCCCCGTACCATAAGTAGCCAGTAGTGGCCAAAACAATTCCAGGTCATTCACCGAAGGCAACACCTTTTCAATGCCCACTATTGCGATATGCGTTTTAGGAAACGCGGTTGTCAGTCTGCCGTTACCTTCATTTTCACTCACACACACAGCACCAATATCTGCTATCAGGAAATTCCCACCTGTAATACCTACTTCAGCGGTGCGATATTTCGCACGTAGTTTCACGCGGGCGATTTGTGTTATTTCAGATGGAGATAGATTGGGTTCTGTTCCCAATTTTTCATGAAACACTTTCGCAACATCCTCCTTACTCTTATGCATGGCAGGGGTAACAATGTGATATGGTGCTTCCCCATCCAGTTGTTGTATATACTCTCCCAGGTCGGTTTCTACCGAATCAATATGATGCTTCGCCAAAAATTCATTCAGGTGAATCTCCTCCGTCACCATCGACTTCGATTTCACCACCTGCTTCGTTCCTTTCTTTTCACATATCTCCAATACAGCCTGCAAAGCCTCTTCAGCATTTTCTGCCCATATCACCTTTCCGCCTCTTGCCGTGAAATTCTTTTCAAATGCTTCCAGGTAGCTATCCAGTTTTTCAATGGCTTCCCATTTTACATTCTTGGCTTTCTTGCGGGCAAGTTCCAGGTTAGCGAATTGCTCCTTACCTCTTAATACCGCAGCGGTGTACTTATCAATATTGAATTGAATTTTACGCTTATGCTCCAGGTCATGAGCCTTCACTTCACTTTTAGCAAGAAATACGGAGAGGGACATACCGTAAATGTAATAAATGCTCGCAGAAATCCTGCCCCCTCCGCCCCCTAAAGGGGGAACTGTTAACAAAACAGTTGCTCTTATTTGCAGTGAATAACGCTGTTCCCCCTTTAGGGGGTTAGGGGGTCTTACCTACGGGGGCTTTTGCTATATTTGCTACATGTTCGCTACACAGGAAGTACTCGTTCAGGCTCTGGAGACAATAGAATTACAGGCACAGTCTGTAAAAGAATTAATGCGTTATGTAAATGATGCCTTCGCGGAAGCCGTTCGTGCCATTCACGAGGCTAAAGGTCGTGTAGTGATAACAGGCATTGGCAAGAGCGCCATTATAGCTCAGAAGATAGTAGCAACATTCAACAGTACAGGCACACCGTCTTTATTCATGCATGCTGCCGATGCCATTCACGGCGACCTCGGTATGGTGCAGCAGGACGATGTAGTAATGATCATTTCCAAAAGCGGTGAAAGCCCGGAAATAAAAGTGCTGATACCGCTGATAAAGAATTTCGGTAATCCTGTTGTCGCGCTATGCGGAAAAGCAGACTCGTACCTCGCTACTAATGCCGACCACTTTGTGAATTGCACAGTAGAGAAGGAGGCATGCCCTAATAATCTCGCACCTACCACCAGTACTACTGCGCAATTGGTAATGGGTGATGCGCTTGCTGTTTGCCTGCTCAATCTGAAAGGTTTCACTACGGAAGATTTCGCGCGTTTCCATCCGGGTGGTGCATTGGGTAAGCGTTTATACCTCCGCGTATCCGACCTCAGCAACATGAACCACAAACCTTCTGTAACGCCAGACAGCACTATACGGGAGATCATCTACGAGATATCGAGCAAGCGTTTAGGGGCTGCAGTAGTGATAGATGATAAAGGAAACATCAAAGGCATCATCACCGATGGTGATTTACGTCGTATGCTGGAGAAACATGAGAACACCAACGGGTTATCTGCAAAAGATATCAGCTCTTCAAATCCTAAAACTATTGAGGGAGACGAACTGGCTGTAAACGCGTTGGAGCTGATGCGCACGAACAATATCTCTCAGTTGATTGTCACAGCAAATGGCAAGTACGATGGTATCCTTCACCTGCACGACCTGGTAAAAGAAGGGCTGTTATAAGCCCACACCTACGCCGAACTCAAAAACATCGGCTTCAAATCTGTTGGCTTTTATGTAGCTATGTAGCGTCAGCTCTTTTATAGGGCCGCATTCTTCTTTCAGCAGGTAAAAGTTGTAGCCAAACTTAGGGAAGTATATCCCGTCATTCTCCCTCATTGTTTTTATAAAAGGGAAACCCACTTGCATCACGATACCGAAACGCCCGATCAGGAATTCATTACCCACTATAACTGATGCCTGTTGACAATACTTGTATTCTTCTCCGGCATATGCTTCTATATTGCGTAGAAAGGCGTGGAGGCTTCCGTAGTAAGTATGATCCAGCCCGGCAAATACTTTGTTCCTGCTGCCATATCTCTTACTCACAAACAGAGAAGACAAGTAGATGGGATACATCGGTCCGTCTGTAGTGCCTATCTCGGCAAAGCCCATGCCCATGCGTGCCTGTATCAGCCAACGGTTCTTTAATGCGGGCAGGTCGTTTACAATTCGCTTCGGAGTAGCGTTGCCGGGAAAGTAACGAATACCTATATGGCCTGTAGCCAGGTTCAAACCAAGGTTCGGCATACGCATACCTCCATTGGATACATGGATAAAGGTGAAGCCGAGTTGCAGCGATAGATTGTTGTTTACATTGTAGCGAACGTCCATTGCGGCAATGCTGAAATTATTCATGTGGCTACCTATCAGGTTATTGATAGTATCCCATGTAGGGAAGCGTTCGTAGCGACGGGTCATGTAGCCAACGCCTATTCCCACCTTGGCAGTCCATTCTACTTTTTTACCGCTTATGATCTTTATCGGTATCACAGGATAGGCACCGAAGCATTGGCCATATATCGCATTGTTGCCATAGTTCACATAAGTAAGCCCCAGCCCTATCTGCGGATAGTTTCTTCTTTGCTGCCACTCCTTACTGCCGTCTGTGTTTTTGAGAATGCTGATGTCAATGCCACCGGAAGCATTAGGTACAGGAGGAAAGATATAATTGTGCTTCAATATCTTCCCTGCCAATACATTGGCCCCAATGCCGTACCCGTCAAGTGGATGATCTTCCTGCGCCTTTACAGCACTGGAAAGAAATAAACAGATAAGGACAAATGACAGTTGCTTCAAAATAAATAGTAATTATAAACTTACGCCAACCCCGAACTCAATAAACTCCGCCTGCACATTGTGTGCTTTCAGCATAGAGTAAATGCACACCTCTTTTACTGCGCCTTTTTCCTGTTGCAGAAGATAGAAATTATAACCCAGCTTCTGATAGATCCTGCTGGTACTGAGATATGGCTCTTTAATGTAAGCGCCCAATTGCAATACTAAACCAAAGTGCCCGAACAAAAATTCGTTTCCTACAAAAGCAGCGCCTTTCCATGAATGGCTTTTCTCTTCTCCGGGAAATATTTCATTATTCCTCAGGAAGGCTTCCGTTCCGGGGTGATAGGAATAGTCTAGTCCCGCAAAGGCTTTGTTCTTCGAGCTATACCTTTTACTCAGGAAAGCAGAGGTAATGTATATGGGGTATAGCGGTCCGTCGGGTGCATTGTATTCGCTAAACGCCATTGCAAACCTGGCTTGCACCAGTAAGCGGTTTTTCTTGTCTTCCAGTTCGCGGGCAATGCGTGCTGGTTTGCTGGTCACAGGGAAGTAGCGCAGCGCTATGTGCCCTCCATACATATTTACACCGAGGTTCGGCTGCTTGAAGACACCATTGGATATATGACTGAAGTTGCCGCCGATGCTTATGGCAAACTGATCATTTATTTTATAGCGGAGGTCAGTCGCGATCATCGTGAAATTGTTCAGATGACTGCCGATCGCATTGTTTATGGTATCAAGATCGGGGAAGCGGCGATAGTGGGTTGTCGCATAGCCCATTCCCAGGCCTACGCGGCAGGTCCATTCCAGTTTTTTGCCGGTGATGATCCGGAATTGCAATATCGGGTACACCCCTATATACTTTCCGTATACGTTGTCCAGCCCATAGTCGGTATAGGTGATACCCAGCCCCACCAATGGATACTTCCTGCGTTGCTGCCATTCTTTGGTGCCGTAGGTCTGTTGCAGCAGGCTGATGTCTATTGCCTGGGAATAGTCAGGGATAGGTGCCTTGAATTTCTTAGAGTGTTTGAACACTTTGCCGCCTATATAGCTCGTTTCTATACCGTAGCCGGCAAGCGGGCTTGTCTCCTGCGCCCGGGAGGCAAAGGCAGAAAAAAGCAGTAAAATAGCCTGCAAGGCAGGAAGAAGGGTATTTCTATACAGCACGGTCTCGTCTTCGGGTCTTAAAAATAGGAATCATTTATAAATAATGTACTTCCGCGTAGCCTAAAGCGGATTTATATACCTTTGCGCCATGCGCCGTTTTGCTGCGATACTCTTTCGTTCATTCTTGCAGGGTCTGCTGATCATCAGCCCTATAGCTATTACAGCTTATGTTATTTACTCTGTTTTCGACAGTGTGGATACCCTGATACCATATTTCCCCCGGGGATTAGGTTTTGTTTCTATCATATGTGTGGTAACCATTGTGGGTTATCTCGGTACGCGTTTGTTTGTCGGCCGTCTCTTATTTGAGGGTTTCGACCATCTCATGGAGCACACCCCCGGTGTCAAGTACATATACTCTTCTATTAAAGATGTGCTGGACTCTTTTGTTGGCGACAAGAAGAAATTCAACAAGCCTGTCTGGATAAAGACCAGCGAAAGCCCTGAAATGTGGCGGATAGGTTTTATCACGCAAGACGACTTGTCAGACTCAGGGATGCCGGGTAAGGTAGCCGTATATATGCCACACTCCTATGCTATATCGGGCTGGGTGGTAATATCGGAAGCACACAACGTGCGGCCAATAACTAACATGACGGCAGCAGAAGCAATGAAGTTTGCGGTAAGCGGCGGCGTAACCAGCCACGTAGAGCATGACAAAGAACCTCGCTAAACATATCATCAATTTTGGCTCCGGTCCGGCTACTCTTCCGCAAGAAGTATTGAAGGAGGCGTCTGAAGCTATTATCAATTACAACAACTCCGGGCTTTCTATTCTCGAGATACCGCATCGCGGGCATTTGTTCGATGCCATTCTGGAAGAAAGCAAGCAACTGGTAAGAGAGATTACAGGTATCAGTGCCGACTACGAAGTACTCTGGCTGCCCGGTGGTGGCCGCCTGCAGTTCAGCATGATACCGATGAATTTCCTTGGTGAGGGAGAAACAGCGGGCTACATAGACAGCGGTCATTGGTCGGCAGAAGCAATGGAATACGCGGAGTATTACGGCAAAGTAAAATTGTTAGCAAGTAGCAAAGAAAACAACTACCGCGAGCTACCTGCGCTGCCCACAAACATCAACGACGACCTCGCTTACGTTCACTATACCACGAACAATACCATCTTCGGTACACAGTGGAAAGAGATGCCAAACACCAACGCACCACTCATATCGGATATGAGCAGTGATATATTCAGTAAGCAAACAGACTATGGCAAATATGCTATGTTCTACGCCTGCGCACAGAAGAACATAGGCCCTGCGGGAGTGGCTTTGGTTGTTGTACACAAAGATTTGCTGACTGCAACGCGCCGCAAGCTGCAACCTATGCTGAGCTACGCTGCACATGCTGCAAAAAACTCAGTGCTGAACACACCACCCGTCTTTGCGATATATACCTCTATGCTCATGCTCCGCTGGACAAAAGCAAAAGGCGTTGCGCAGATACAGGCCGATAACGAACAAAAAGCAAACCTGCTATACAACGAAATAGACCGAAACACCGCTTTTACGCCCGTAGTAAGCAATACAGCCCACAGGAGCATGATGAATGTTTGCTTCCGGGCAAAAGATGAGGCAACTGAAAAGGCATTCGTACATTTGTGCGCTGAGAATGATATCACAGGCATTGACGGGCATCGCTCCGTAGGTGGATTAAGGGTGTCATTGTACAACGCCATCACCATACAAGACGTAGAAAAACTTGTAGCTGTGATGAAGGAATTTGAAAACATTAATAAATGATGCGTGCATTAGCTAATCAGCTAATCATCAAATCAGCTAATCGAAGATAAATGGCAAAGATCGTTCCGTTTAAAGGCCTCAGGCCGAGAAAAGAAATAGCGCCGCTGATGGCAACACTGCCTTATGATGTAGTGAATGTGGCAGAAGCAAGACAGTTCAAAAAAGACCCGTACAACTTCTACCATGTTACGCGCTCTGAAATTGACTTGAATGAGAATATAGATGTGCACAGCATGATGGTGTACGAAAAGGCTAAAGAAACGCTTGACCAGTGGGTAACAGATAAGGTGCTGGTACAAGACGAAGAGCCGTGCTATTATATTTATGAGCTGGAAATGAACGGCCGCTCGCAGACAGGGCTTATCTGTGCCTCTTCCTGCGACGATTATTACAATGGTGTCATTAAAAAACATGAGTTCACACGCCCTGAAAAGGAACTGGACCGTATCAACCACATCCGCACAACTCGTGCGGAAACAGGTATAGTCTTCCTGGCATACAAGGATAATACCGACGTACAATCTATAATAGAAGACTGGAAGAAAAGCCACCAGCCGGAAAACGATTTTAAGTCGGAAGATGGTGTGCGTCACACTTTCTGGGTAATGAACGATTACGCAAAGGTTTCTATCATCAGCCGTTTGTTCGATGAAGAAGTACCTGCTACTTACATTGCAGATGGTCACCACCGTGCAGCATCAGCAGGCAAGGTTTGCGCGGAAATGCGTGAGGCAGGAATGTCTATCACAGGAGACGAGTCATTCAACTATTTCATTACGGCCATCTTCCCCGAAAGCCAGTTGGAGATCATGGACTATAACCGTGTGGTGAAAGACCTGAATGGGTTAACAACCGGAGATTTCATTGAAGCGCTGAAAAGCGAATTTGAGGTAGAAAAGCTAGGCTCAGAAGCATACAAGCCGCAAAAGCCGCATGAGTTTGGTATGTTCATCGCCGGTGCATGGTACAAGCTTACTGTGAAGCCCGGAACGTTCAGCAACGATCCCATCGGCATACTGGATGTAAGCATCCTGCAAAATAATATACTGACCAAGCTCCTGAACATCAACGACCCACGCACTGACAAACGTGTGGACTTCGTAGGTGGTATCCGTGGCCTGGGAGAACTGGAGAAGCGTGTGAATAGCGGAGATATGGTAGCGGCATTCTCTTGCTATCCTGTGAGTATACAGCAACTGTTCGCCGTAGCCGACAGCGGCAACGTAATGCCCCCCAAAAGTACCTGGTTCGAACCAAAGACGAGGGATGGTTTAGTGACTTTCCTCATCTAACCCTCCCGTTTCAAACGATAATAGAAAAGGAATGCCTCAGGCATTCCTTTTCTTGTGTATAAAGCATTACTGACCAGGCACAATAGCTAAAAACAATTGCGACATCAATAAGGCCGCGTTCACTATTGACAAACACTTCCGATATTTGGTTATCATTTAATAAAACGACGACAATGGAATATAGAAAAATGGGACGGAGTGGACTTCAGCTAAGTGTCCTTTCCTATGGCTCCTGGGTAACATTTGCCAAACAAATAGACGATGCCGCGTCCGATAAATTAATGAGCCTTGCTTACGACAATGGTATCAATTTCTTCGACAATGCGGAAATATACTCGCGTGGAGAAAGTGAGAAGATGATGGGACGTGTATTAAAGAGCAAGACCTGGGAGCGTTCTTCATACGTTGTATCCAGCAAAGTATTCTTTGGTTGGAGAGGTGATAACAATAAACCGAACCAGACAGGCCTCAGTCGCAAGCACATCATAGAGGCTTGTCACGAAGCGCTGGGACGTTTCCAGTTGGATTATCTCGACCTTTTCTTCTGCCACCGTCCCGACAGGAACGTGCCGATAGAAGAAGTGGTTCGTACCATGAACATACTCATTCAGCAAGGTAAAATACTCTACTGGGGTACCAGCGAATGGAGCGGCCCGGAAATAGTAGAAGCCCACATGATAGCGAAACAACTAGGCATGGAAGGCCCTGCCATGGAACAACCGCAATACAATCTTTTTGAGCGCCACAAGATGGAGGTGGACTACAAGACGATCTTTAAGAACATCGGCATGGGCACTACTATCTGGAGCCCGCTGGCATCGGGATTACTCACGGGTAAATACAATGATGGCATACCCGAAAACTCCCGCCTGGGAATGGAAGGGTTTGAATGGTTGAAAGACCGCACACTCAGTGAAGAAAGAATAGAGAGCGTACGCCAACTGGATGTTGTAGCTAAAGAACTGAACACATCGCTGGCTACACTTTCCATAGCCTGGTGTATCAGCAACCCTGATGTGACAACCGCTATCCTCGGCGCAACGAAAGAAGAACAACTGAAAGAGAACCTTAAAGCGCTGGAAGTATATCCTAAACTGACACAGGAAGTAAAAGACAAGATAGATGGCATTATGAAAACGAAGCCATTGTTCCAGACATACTAGAAGTATTATGGCATAAAAAATCCCGTCCTGACATTAGCCGGACGGGATCTCTATTTTATCTGAACCTTATTTCTTCTTACCTGCTTTTTTCGCTGCCTTTTTAGGAGCCGCTTTCGCTGCTGCTTTTTTAGGAGCCGCTTTCTTAGCAACTACTTTCTTTGGTGCTGCTTTCTTTGCAACCGCTTTAGCAGGAGCTGCCTTTTTCGCTACGGCTTTCTTAGGAGCTGCTTTCTTTGCCGCTTTAGCAGGAGCTGCTTTTTTCACAGCTTTCTTAGGAGCCGCTTTCTTTGCTGCTTTAGCAGGGGCTGCTTTTTTCACAGCTTTCTTAGGAGCCGCTTTCTTTGCTGCAGGAGCTGTCTTTTTCGCTGCCGCCTTTGGAGCTGCTTTTTTTGCTGCTTTCTTAGCAGTTTTCTTTTTAGGTGCTGTCTTAGCTTCAGTAGCAGTTGCTTGCTGTGGAGCAGTTGTGCCTTCTGCCGGAGCTGTGTAAAGATCACCTTGTTTGATTTCTTCCGTTGCTACGCTAGCTTTTTCGCTAACGGCTTTTGAATTTTTACGAGCCATTGTTAATAATTGGATTAATAAATAAGTTTGAATTTGTCTGCAAATATATCTTAAAAATTATACCAATGATATAATAGCTTGTGTTATCATTAAGTGAGGGCGTTGAGGAATTATTTGCCCAAGGCTTCTGCTAAACAGTCTTTCGGTGGTATATTTAGGCTGTGGTGTCTTAGCACAGATTTTAAAGCCATAGTAACTATGCGAAGGAAAATAAAATCTTACTTCATACTTCTAAAGGAGGCCGGCAGTGAGTTCTCCCTGGATAATGCCACTAAGCTCAGTGCCTCACTAGCCTATTATACCATATTTTCAATCGGCCCTTTATTGCTGGTAGTTATTTCTCTTGCAGGTATCTTTTACAATCCCGACACGATAACCAGCCAGATACATGGCCAGATGGCCGGCCTTATTGGCCAGGACGGCGCTTTAACCATCGAGGAAATGCTGAGCAGCATTTCAAAAAGCCAGAACAAACAATTCTTCGGCATCTTAGGTTCGGTGATATTGGCGTTCGGTGCAACAGGGGTATTTGTGGAGATACAAAGCTCTATCAACTACATATGGTCTATCCGCGCCAAACCCAAAAAGGGATGGCTGAAGCTGATCACCGATCGTTTTCTTTCTTTTTCATTAATTCTCGGTGTAGGCTTCCTGATGATAGTCTCACTTTTGATCAATACCGTCATGGACTCCCTGACAGGCAGGCTGGAGGACTTTCTGGGCGATACCAACCTGATACTGGCCAAAGTAGTCAGTACCATTATCCTCTTCTGCGTTATATCGTTTATGTTCGGGGTAATATACAAGGTACTGCCCGATGCCACCATAGCCTGGAAGGACGCAATGGTAGGGGCATCATTTACGGGCGTATTGTTCCTTATCGGCAAATTCATCATTGGCTATTACCTGTCATCCACCAGTTTCGATACTTACGGCGCTGCAGCCTCATTCATCATCATTCTTACCTGGGTCTATTACTCGGCTATGATACTATACTTCGGAGCAGAGTTTACCAAGGTGTATGCGCTGGAAAAAGGGAAAGGTATTTTGCCCTATAAGACCGCCGTGTTCATCATTAAGCGCGAAGCAAAGGAATTACCTTCTTACGTAAATGACCCGATCCACAATCCGGCCAATCCCAATGAGCACCACGAGCACGAGAAGAAAAGCTAGCTTACCTGTTGGCCAGTTGCTTGATCGCTTGTATGGAAACAAACCGGAACGCGAACATCAGCCCGAGGCATACCAGCCCATATACCCCTAGTTGTAAATACCAGTGCATGGGTAGCATACTGCTGCAATAGGCAGCACCGATCGCGATGAGCACAAAGCCACCATGTGCTGCTATCCATCGGGTATTAACGGGCAGCCTCAATGTCTTCCCGGAGAAGATAATGAAGCCGATAGTTACTGCTGTCTGGGTGACAAGTCCGCTAATTGCAGCGCCAACAGCTTTATGATCAGGTATCAGCCATAGGTTCAGCCCGATATTCAGTACCACGCCTACCGCTGCTATTTTTATCAGCAGGCGCATACTGCCGTTGGCTGTCAATAGTGTAGAATACACATACATCATGCAGAAAGCGGGAAACGACGCCATCAGCAGCGCAAAGAGCAAACCCTCGCCCTCTGTGGCGTGTTCATAGAGCGTATGTACAATAGGTGTTCCGTAGAATGCCGACGCAACAGCCACCATTACAGAGAATGGCAACATCATGTTTACACAGAGCTGTATCAACGGCTGTATATTTTCCTTTTGCAAGAGCATTCGTCCAAACATAGGTAGCAGCATGGAAGCAAACATCACCCCGAACATATTACCCATGTCCAGTAGGCGGTAAGAGTGCGCATAGATACCGTTCTGTACGTCTCCCTCTTCGCCTAATATGCGTTTCAGCATAATGGTGTCCACCCTGGTATAGATAGACATCAGGAAAATAAGCGCTGCATAAGGCAGGCTCTCCCGCATTATCTTCAGCACATTGGGTACATGTAGGGTAAAGTGAAAAGAGGCCTTCGATATCTTCTTCAGAACTATGTACGATACTATCGCTGCTGCTGCGTAACAGGCGATTTGTACATAGATGAACCATTCTATCTTAAAGTGGTCGCCGGTTGCAGGTATCAGCAGGAGGACACCACACACTATTATCATCAGGAACCTGTCCAGGATGGAAAGCACGCCATCCGTGCGGAACTTATGCAGGCCGGCTACATTGCTGCGCAGGAACTGCAGCAAGGCATTCAGCGACTGGAACACCAGTACCGCCACCAGCATCAGCATCTCCCGGGTGCCGAAGCCCATTATTATGCCTGTAAAGCAGGTGAGCACCATATACAGAGCCGCCAAAACCACCCTTGCCGAGAGCATTGAGGGGAATATCTGCCCGAGCTTGTCCGGTTCGCGGGCTATTGCACGGCTATTATAGTTCGTTAACCCGAAATCGAGGATAATTTGAAAAATAACGGAAAGGTTAAATAGCGCCAGGTAAGTACCATAAGCGGCGTTCCCAACGCGGTTTTGCACCGTTCTGTCAATGAGAAATATCCACGCCGGTTTCACCAGGATGTTAACTGCAAGGACAAAAAGTAGATTTTTTACAAAAAAACGGCGCATTAGAGCGTATTTTCGCTGCCTTAAAACGGTAAAATTATATTTTTGTTGCCATAGCGTATGCGGATTGCGGTAAATACCCGGTTATTATTAAAAGGAAAACTGGAAGGAATAGGTTGGTTTACACACCGGACACTCGAAAAGATCGTGCTCCAGCACCCGGAGCATGAGTTTATTTTCTTTTTCGACAGACCGTATGACCCATCGTTTATTTTCGGCCCCAATGTTACTCCCGTAGTGGTTTCACCGCAGGCAAGGCATCCTATTTTGTTTAATATCTGGTTTGAATGGCGTATACCTGCCTTGCTGAAGAAGTATAAGGTAGACTTATTCCTCTCCCCCGACAGCCAGACATCGCTCAAAACGTCTGTACCTACCTGCCTGGTAATGCACGACCTGGCCTTTGAGCACTATCCGGAGCATTTTAAGCTATCACACAGGCTGTACTGGAGGCATTACTCCCCTTTGTTCGCCCGAAAGGCTACAAGGCTGGCTACGGTATCTACATACTCTAAAGAAGATATTGCCCAACGATATAATGTTCCGCTCGACAAGATAGATGTGGTGTACAACGGTGCTCACGACGAATACAGGCCGCTCACTCATACCGAAAGGGAAGAGGTAAAAGAGCAATATGCTGATGGTTGCGAGTATTTTGTTTTTGCCGGGGCATTGCATCCGCGTAAGAATATCGTCAATCTTTTAAAAGCGTTCATTGCTTTCAAAAAGAAACACCGCAGCGATATGAAGCTGGTAATAGTAGGCAGAATGGCATGGAAGTACGAAGCCGTGCTGGAGATGAAAGACGAAATGCCTTTTAAAGACGACGTGAAATGGGTCGGCTATATGGATGTGACAGAGCTGAGCAGGGTACTGGGCGGCGCTTATGCGCTCGTCTATGCATCTTTATTCGAGGGCTTTGGTATCCCTATACTGGAGGCCTTGCAGTGCAATGTCCCGGCCGTGGTAAGCAATACTTCCTCTATGCCCGAGGTCGCAGGCGATGCTGCTTTGCTTGTTGACCCCACCAACGTGGATGATATAGCGGAAAAAATGGGTATGATATACAAAGATGAGCGCCTCAGGGCTAAACTCATAGAAGCCGCTCCTGCCCAGGTAGAAAAGTTTAACTGGCAAAAGTCCTCTGAGCGCCTTTGGAGCTGCATGATGAAGTGTGTAGATGAGGCCGGCAAGTAATTCTTTTGCAAAGGGCTATGTATTTTTTGCTATTTATTTTACATTTATTGAAATTTTGAACATGAAATCTGTATTTACTGCACTTTTTATCTTGATATCGGGTACTTTATTTGCCCAGGATGTGAACAGCACCGAGTGGGAAGCGGTGAAGTATGACCTTGGTAAAGCGTGGAACGACTACGAACGCCCGAACGCTTTCCGCGTTTGTCTTCCGGAAATAACTAATCCTTTAAGGGCTCCGCACATCAGCGACCACGACTGTGTAATGCAGGCTATCCGTAGCGCAAAAACAGTTGGTAACGAAGAAGCGCTGGAGTGGCTGTTAGCTGCTACCTGCCGTAACGAAGGTGCTCAGGCACGTGTTCGTAAGGCGGGTGACAAGGCTGTTCGTTATGTTGTTGACAGCTGGGGCAACCAAATGAAAGATGTAGCTGACGATTAGTCTGCTAATAATATTTTCCAAAAAGCTGTTACTCTTTTGAGTAGCAGCTTTTTTATTTGTGTAACCTTACCGCCGTCCTCTGTCATCCTGAGGTACAAAGGATCTATCCTGGATAGTCATTAGCTCTATTCGCGTACCTGCATGACAGATGTTTCGCTATCGCTCAACATGACATTCTCCTGTATTCTCGAAACAAAACGGAATACGACCCCCGACTCCAAGCTCTACTGGCACAATTTTATCCCTGTTATGGGATAAAGGAATCACTATGAAAACGTTGCTTACAATATTTTGCCTCGCTATAGCGCAATTCGTTAACGCACAGGAATATAAGGAGGCGCTCTTGACCGCTAAAATGGATCTTGACAGCGCCTGGGCACAAACTACAGTACCGGCTACAGATCAGATATGTCTTCCTGAGCAATCCCACCTTTTGAGAAAAAAGCAATTAAGCAACCACGATTGCCTGGAGGTAGCCATAAAGACAGCTCGCGCACAAGGGGCTGAAGCAGCACTGCCCTGGATCATCGCTTCGCAATGTTACAATCCTGCAGGGCAGGACCGTGTGAGCAAGGCAGGGGTGGACGCTGTCCGCTATGTGATGAACATGTGGGGCGGCGGACAAGCACAGATCAGGGGTTTTGCAACACCGGCTGTATTAGCACCCGAATCAATTGTTACCAACTATAGCTTCACTAACCAGACAGGCGAAGTAGTATTTATGTATTCCCTGGATTCTGATGTTGCAGAAGGTAGTCGTGATTGTAAAGATTATGTTTTTAGGGGAAACCTTGCGGTCAACCGTTCGTACAACACACCTGTACCCAAAGGAAAATATTTATGGATAAGATTCGCAAGCAAAAAAGCGAATGATGGCTGCCTCGAAGTTTTTAAAGAATTTAAAGTAGGCCCTACGCCCGATCAACAAGTGGTTCTGAAGGAACAGCTTTCCATAAGATAGAAACAAATAGGCCATAACTAATATGCGGCATTGCTTTATCTTTAAGCACTAATTTTTACTATGTCGCATTTAAAAAGTTTTGCCAGCGATAACTATGCTCCTGTGTTGCCTCATGTAATGGAGGCTTTGCAAAAAGCCAATGAAGGACATGCACGCTCCTATGGTGCTGATGATATTACCACACGTACTATCAACCTCTTCAGGCAACAGTTCGCCCCCGATGTTGATGTATACTTTGTCTTCAACGGAACAGGTGCGAACATACTTAGCATTAGTAGCGCAACGCAGTCGTTCAACTCTGTGCTTTGTGCCGATATATCACACATCTACAATGACGAGTCTTCTGCTCCTGAAACATTTACAGGCTGCAGGTTCTTTGCTCTGCCTTCCAATAATAACGGAAAACTTGATGTAGAAACAATACGCCAACGATTGATACGCAAAGGTGACGTGCACTATGCTCAACCTAAATTATTATCACTTACCCAGTCAACCGAATACGGTACGATATACACTATTGAAGAATTAAAAGCGATCTCCGCATTATGTAAAGAACATGGTTTGTTTTTGCATGTGGATGGCTCACGCTTTTTTAATGCTGCGGCAAGTATGGGCAATTCATTAAGCGAATTAACTGCTGATGCTGGTATAGATATTCTTTCTCTCGGTGGCACCAAAGCCGGGATGATGTTTGGCGAAGCAGTAGTGGTTTTCAATGATGAACTGAAACAACATATCGCCTTCAAGCAAAAGCAGGTAATCCAGTTAGCGTCCAAAACAAGATTCATCGCTGCACAATTTGAAGCCATGCTGACCAACGATAACTGGAAAGCCCCCGCATCCCATGCCAACGAGATGGCGAGACTACTGGCCACAGAACTTGTAAAGTACCCCCGGGTAAGGATCACCAAACCCGTTCAGGCAAATGTGGTTTTTGCAGAACTTCCACGCGAATGGAATAAGCCATTACAGATCGCCTATCCCTTTTATATCTGGAAGGACACTACCAACGAGGCACGCCTTATGTGCGCCTGGGATACCCAAAAAGAGGATATCCTCGCCTTTTCATCACTGATCGCAAAGCTTTCGCAAGGATAAAATCCGTTAATTACACCTCCGAAATCAGGAAATTGCTTATTTTACTACTGCTTTTTTGCCTTAAAAACTTAATATTCAACATAAACGACTAAAAATGAACAGAATATATATATTGTTTGTCTTTGCTGTGACATTGTTCTCTTGTAAAAGAGACCCGCAGAATGTTCAGCCGGTATGGGATGGGACTAATGTGATGGAGGGCGAATGGGAAATGAGGATATACAACGGCGATTCTGTTGTTTCGCCCATGGAGGGAACCCTTACTCTGGTAGCCACCTCTGACTCAGGTGGTACTGCCAAATTTAATTTTACCCTCGATGGCCTGAGCAATAATATAGAACAGGCATATTACGATCTCAAGACCGCTTCCTCAGCTCTAGTCTACTTTTCCCGCATAGAGAGCGGCAATAGCGGGATATTAGTACATGGTGAGGTTTGGACAATAGACAAGATGATCCTGCACGACGACAACAGGCTCGATACACTGGAAATGCACACAAATGTTACAGGGGAGCATATGCTGCTGTCAAAACCATAATTCTTAGATAGAATTTCTTATTTACTATACCATGAGGGGCTAAAAGCCCCTCATTTTTTATGCGCACATTTTTCTCAACGCCTTGCGGGGCTTGCTTGTTAACCACTCGTTAAGCAGATTGTAATCCCTCGTTAACCAGCCCTCAAAACTTTGTAGCGGCTATTTAGAAAGCCATCTTTGTGCAGCAAACAACAAAGAGAGAGAGATAACAACATGACAAAGCAATTCACATATAAGGCGATAAGTACAAAGCTCATGCTTTGTGCCGCCATGATATTGATAGCTTTCAGCTCATCTGCACAGGTTTTGAAAAACGCTACCAAAACATCTTTCATTAAAGATTCACTGATAGCAGTTGGCAGCAAAGATTTCGTTTACAACGCACTTACTATACAAAATACTTCTTCTACTCCTTTACAACTTCAGCTTAGGATATCTATTCCTGAGGGTTGGCAGATGACTACCCAGCAGGTAGTAACTGTTACCGTAGAAGCAAACAATAGCGCTATCGTTCCACTGCGCCTTTATCCTGCAGTATCTAACTCTGCTGAATGGCAGGTAGTGAAGGTGGACTACCGCAGTCTTAGTTCCGGCGAAATGGAAAGCACTTCTTTCAATGTTAAAATGAAAGAGATCTCAGGTTTCCGTGCCAGCCTGCTTAATGGTACTATGGTGCTCCCGGGTTTTCAAAAGAATATTTCTGTTCCTGTATATATTAAGAACACAGGCAACATGGACGGTCACTACACTATCACCAGTGAGAACCGCTTCCTGCACCTGGACGATAAAGCCGCAATAGATGTAAAAGCCGGTGCTGATACTATATACAACATTAAGCTCACCATGACCGAAAGGGAATTCCAAATGCTTTCTAAGGAAGAGATAAGGATAGTGGTAGCCAACGGCGACGCGTATAATCTCTCTCAAACCATTGCCAAGATAGGCAGCATATTCAAAGAGCACAGCTCTGCATATGCCGATATGCCATTGCAATTCGAAGCAGGTGGTACGTATGAGGGAACAAAAGAAAGATCTAACATCCAATATTATGGTGCACTCTATGGTAGTGTAGATGTTACCGAAAAAGATCGTGTAGCAGTATCCTTAAGGTCTACTACATTCTCTTCACAAGGTGGAAGCAACGACAACAGCATTGCGCGCCTGGAATATACCGGCGAAAAGCTGCAACTGAGTGCAGGTAACGTGATAGAGATGAACGAGTTTATGATGGACGGTTATGGTGGTAAAGTAGCCTACAACTGGAAAGATAAAAACAGCATCAGCCTCTATGGTGTGGCGAAAAGCCGCTCAGGTAATTACCAGACGATCGGTGCTACGCTCACCCATGCACTTCGCGACAACGTAATGGTTGCCGAAGAGCTCTCTACTAATATAGACCACATTGAAAAGCTCACCAGCAGCATCGCGAAACAGAAATTATTCATCAAGCTGGGCGAACAAACAAAGCTAGACTTCTTCACTGGTGTCAGCATGGAGTACTCTAAGAAGGACGCCACTTTCAGCGGAAAGAACCCATTAATGGGTAGCTCTCTTGGTTACAACTTTATACACGGTGGTAATAAGCTGAATATACAGTCTAATGTACTATACAACAGCAATGCATATGCTGGTACTTTTAAAGGACAACGCGCACAAAGTCATGACGTAAGAGTGCTTTTCGGTAGGTTCTTAGCGGGTGGTTTTTATGAGTACAGCTCAAGAAAACAAACATACTTCGCAGATACAAGCATCATCAGCGACGCCTTCAATACAGAAACACACAATTATGGTGCAAGAGTAGGGTATAGTCACAGGTCTACAAGTGTATTATTATCCGGTGGACGCCAGACACAAAGGCAAGCTGCTGATGGTACTTCTACGGTTACTACCTATGATTACCTGAACATGGCCAACACGTTCTTCTTCGGAAACAAAACTTTCCTGAACCTGAACGGTTATGCAGCATTGGCTACAGCTACAGGTTATACAGGGCCTAAGGTATTGGTGACTAGTTTCCAGGCTACTATGCAGGTTAAGTTCCTGGGCCTTGCTGCCCGTTACGATAACGGACCTTTCTACTATACAGAATTTATCAGCTATATCAACAAGCCGGGTAAATACGAGCGCATACTATTAAGCCCGTACCTGGAAGCAAGCCTGCTGAAGAAACAAATGAATGTACGTGTACAATACAACCACACACAAACATCCCAGGACAACGTAAAGGTATCAAGCCTGGTAATGAACGCCGCTTATACCAATAACAAGAGAGGCTACGACTTCAACCTGAATGGTGTATTACCTGTAGGCAAGGCAGATGGCAGCCCGATAGGCACTTATGTTAATGCTTCTTTGCGCATACGTTTACAAGCGCCTTGCGTGGCAGTGAAAAAATACAAATCGGCTAAAATTGTTTTGTTCAAAGACGAGAACAGTAATGGCATGATAGATAAAGGCGAAGAACCGATCGAAGGACAGATGATGACCCTGAACGAGAATATGTTCATCTCCGATGCCGACGGCGCAGTACACGTTAAGAATACAGAAGATACACTGCTGAAAGCTGACATGGGTTATACCAGCAAAATTAAAGGTTGGGCTCCTGTAGCAGGCTCTATGCAGGATTTCGCAGGTAGTGGTACTCAGTATGTACCTTTCCGTAAGTGTAAAGTCTTACAAGGACAGGTTACGGTGCGCAAAGATTCTACCTCAAACCTTAAGTTCAGCGTAGCACGCATTAAGGTAATAGTAAAAGGAACTGATAATTCAACATATAGTACGATTACGGATGAGAATGGAGAGTTTTACTTCAATCTGCCTACCGACAATTACTCTGTTAGCCTGAGTGAGGCTGCTTTTGATGAGAATTTCCGCCCTGTGGAGTTTTCACAAATGGTAGACCTGACCAACAACCAGGAAAAAACAGTGTTCTTCGAGGTGAAGCAGAAGAGAAGAACAATGAATATTAAGAAGAAATAAAAAAACTCAGACCGTATTAAATGTATTATGTACCCCTCCCGCTTTTAATAGCGCTGATCCTGCTCGTGCTGCAGTATGCTTTACGCATAAAAAGACCATCAAAAAAGAATGTACCTCCAGGCATCTGAAATGTTGCCCGGGAAGTGAAAATGTTTGTATAAACCCAATACCGGCGCGCTTCTTAGCCACCCGGACCTTGTTTTTGTTTGTTAACTGATTGTTA
>DLHG01000007.1 GCA_002483105.1 Bacteroidetes bacterium UBA7674 | reverse complement strand
GACGCAGCTTTAGTAGGTGGAGGAGGAATACCACAACCCGGCGAAATATCACTTGCGCACAACGGCGTTCTTTTTCTCGACGAGTTGCCCGAGTTCAAACGCACCGCCCTCGAGGTGATGCGCCAGCCGATGGAGGAGCGCAGGGTATCCATATCCCGCGCAAAGGTCAGTATCGACTTCCCTGCCAGCTTCATGCTCATCGCTTCCATGAACCCCTGTCCCTGCGGATATTTCAATCACCCCGACAAAGAATGCACCTGCTCACCACAGGTAGTGCAGAAATACCTGAACAAAGTTTCGGGCCCCTTGCTCGACCGCATAGATCTCCATGTAGAAGTAACACCCGTACCGTTCTCTGAGCTCTCTTCCGAAAGACAATCAGAGGACAGCAATGCCGTTCGTGAACGCGTACTGAAAGCCAGGGAGATACAGGCAAAAAGATATGAGGCCAACGACGGCGTCTATTGCAATGCGCAGATGAGCAGCAAGATGCTCAAAGAGATCTGCACCATCAACACCATCGGGCAGACACTACTGAAAACAGCAATGGACAGGCTCAACCTCTCCGCCCGTGCATACGACAGGATATTAAAAGTCTCCCGAACCATAGCCGACCTCGCCGATTCCCCCGACATCCGCCCCGAACACCTCGCCGAAGCCATCCAATACCGCAGCCTCGACAGAGAAGGCTGGGCGGGATAACACGTCCCCTCTAGAGAGGGGTTAGGGGTGTGTCGGCTCGCGAAAATCAATAAACCCCTCAATGGCCCTGATAACATTAGCCATATCATCCAGCACATCTTTATCATTAAACCTCAAAACAGTAATACCCAACTCATTTAATCTCTGGTCCTTAACCCTATCTTTTTCTACCACATCCTCAAAGGTGTGCGTAATACCATCTAGCTCAATTCCCAGCATCAACTCATAACAAAAGAAATCAAGAATGTAATTGTCAACGGGTTTCTGTCTATGGAAGTCATATCCCATCATCTGCTTATCCCTCAACTGCAACCAGAGTAGCACTTCACTTTTGGTGCCATTGCTTCTCAGGTTTCTCGCCAGTTGCTTGAGCTTAGGATTGTATGGAATAACTTTTCTCATCTTACGTAGACACACCCCTACCCCTCTCCAGAGGGGACGAGATACGTACTCATATAAAATTACATTCTGTGATAAATACCCATAGCGAAATGTGTATAAGTCATAAAAATTTGCAGGCTTGTGCAATGTCTGTGCGAGCTTGTGCGACGTCTGTGCAGGCTTGTGCTGTGTCTTTGCGAACTTGTGCTGTGTCTGTGCAGTGTAGTGCAGGCTTGAAATAATGCAGAATTAGCTGAAAGCATTGCCTGTAGAGGCATTTAGCGTGTCCGGGTTTTGAGAAAGGATATTTTTATTTTCCGGTACGCTTTCGTCAGGAGATGACTTGAGAGATGTGTAATAGCTTTCTTTCTGCGTTTTGAACTTAGTGATGATCTCAGGATGTGTGTCGAAAGTAGGGGCGCGCCACTTGAAGATGTCTTTATTGAGTTCTTCTGTGGTATCGTCGGGGTGACGATAGTCTGGCGTATCGACTCCGTTTGTTTCTTTTTCCAGTTCCTGATCGTTGAGCATAGCAGTCTCCTGGTTGTGCTCCGGTTGATAGGACGCAAATCCATAGACATCGCGATGGGATAAGAAAGAGTCAACCAGCGTCTGAAGCCCTTGTACTTCGGTATAATGAAAATGCGTGCCGTAGCGAATAAGACTTTGCATGAGAAATGCAGCTTCGGCATGGGTGGGAAAATTCTTGACCTTGGCAATGGTATATACAATTTTGCGCCTGAGGTCGGCCTCCGCGGGTGTGGGTATTCGTTGCCCTTCGGGGCGGCTGTTGATTGTTGCGGTGAGGTCGGAGAGTTCGCGGTACATTTCTTCGCAAAGCACCATAGGTGAGCGGCGTGAAGCGCGACGGAGGGTGTCCCATTTATAGTCGCGGGCACGCTGGTAGAGGCTTCTTAGCGGGATCTTTGAGAGTTTAGCGATCTCATCCATTTTCTTGTCAGTATGGCAATATAATTGCTCAGCGAAGGTGTATCGCTCGTGGTCGGCTTTGTACATGATAGTTAGGTTTACAGGTGTTAAAAAGAGCTTTTTATTTCATCTGTAAAGGTAGGGCAGGTGCAGGAGGGAGGCAAAAAATCATATCCACATTGTACATATTATTTCAGTTCCCCCATAGCAATCTTAGTGGCAATAATAATATCTTTTAAAAACTGATTTTTGTCTTTTGCCTGCACATCGTCTAGTATTTTCTCTAGATCAATTCCATGATTTATTCTAAGGCTCTCAAACTCTTTTAAGCTAATGTTGGGTAAGCAATGAGTATTGATTGAAAAAAGTGCATTCCTTAAATTTGCATATTTGTTTGCGTTATTAAATCTAACCGCGGCATGTGCGAAATCTTTAAAGGCTTGTACATAATTTTTGTCGTTTAAAAAATGATTAGCTTGTAGATAGAAGATTGACGCTTTGCTCTCAATTATTTTCATGTCAATTTTCTCTGTGAACGCTGATAATTTTGCTTGTAATACAGCTTCCACTTCTAAATTGTTTTTCTTTTTATAACTGTCAAAATCCGTTTGAATTTGTTCATTTTGAGTTTTGAACAACTCGTCCATATCCCTTTTAACATCAGCTTTATTCAATTTCAGTGATCGATTTTGAAACCAAACAATGACTGACGGAATGACTATAGCCAATACAGTCCAAAAAACTAAGAGTTTCGTCCACGCTGAATTATAAAACGCGTCTGTTTTATAAAGTAGGTCGAGACCTTCTGCCCCCTTTATATACAAAGTATCATGTATGATAGTTTGATTGTTCAATGTATCTACCATCGATTTCTCTATTTTTTTAAACCGTAAAGAAAAACTGTTATAATATTAGGTTTTTTTACTTAAATTGAAGCATGTTCGATTATAAACACTACGTACCGATTTTAAAAGGGAAAGAGGGTGAATTCAAGGCTCTCCAAGAGACATTTGATACCACCAGAGATCATATGACCCCATTGATAGAGGTTGTTAGCATTCCTTGGGATTATGACGAAGAAACGGAGGCTAAAAGCATAAACGATCATTTAAGTAAAATCGGGAAAAAATTGGCCGAAAGTTGGGGGAGCAACAGAAAGTGTTTTGTGGAAAGCCCTATGATTGAGGGTAATCGTAAAATGTTAGATAATTCAACACACCATTTAAATTTTCTCTTTGATGATTTCAGAGAAAAGAAGATAGATGCGATTCCTACAAGCCGATTAGGTCAAGTTGCAGGGTATAAGAGCGCAGTGCGAAATATTGTTGCTCAAGACAAACGTGGTGTTTGCTTAAGACTGCAAAATGCAGATTTGAGTGATTCAACATTGAAAGAAAATATTGATATCGACTTGGGAGTGTACGGAGTGACACCTAATGAAACCGATTTAATTATTGATTTAGGAAGTATTGGTAATAATGTAGATTTGTTAGTTTTTACCTTGTCTATATTTATTAACAATGCTCTTCCATATATCAATGAATGGCGAAGCCTAACCTTCGCGGGTTCATCATTCCCGATAAACTTAAGCGAGATAACCGCAAATACAACCGACAGTATCGAAAGGCTTGAGTGGCAAATTTGGAATAGGTTATTGAGTGCGAAGCTCCAAAGGATACCCTCATTTGGTGATTATAGCATTGCACACCCTGAAATACTTGAGACTGATCCACGTTTTTTAACAATTAGTGCTAGTATACGTTACACTTGTGACAACAGTTGGCTGATAGTAAGGGGACGAGGAACAAAGAAGCATGGGTGGGAACAATATTATACACTTTGCAGTTCTCTTATACAAATGGAAGAATACTGTGGTGCCGCATTTAGTTGGGGAGATAACTATATTAATGAATGCGCAGCGAGAAACGTTGGAACAGGTAACGCTACTACTTGGAGGAAAGTGGCGAATAACCACCATTTTCAGAAAGTTATATTTCAACTTTCCATTTTACCCTAGATTTTAGGAGCGACCGCACCAAATTTGATAGCTCTGATAAATCAAATGTATCAGCAATTAGTTCCCACAATTGAACTTTGTTTCTATTGGAAAGGCCTTTTGTGATTCCGTAATTATTCAAAATTTGTATTGCTTCATGTCTCCATAGCAACTGCGCGAGAGCATATTTTTCAACAGCGTTGTTTCTAGTTGGGTTTCTAAGTTGTTTTAACTTAATTCCTTCAGAGCTCTTTTTGTACGAAGCAATAATAACGCCACAACAATCAGGGATTTGTTCTAATAATAAGTCTACATGTCGCTCTCCAACCACAAATGTTATGTAGTCAAAAGTTTTCATGTATGTTGTTAGTTGGTGGGGAAGTCTTAAAAGAGTATCATTTTCACTTTTTATTTCATACCCATGCAATGACCCGTTAATTACAGCAATGTCTACACGCGCATCACCATAACTAACACTCAACTCCTCGACTACTCTCGAATTAATATCTTCGTAGTATTTTTTTAAAAAAGAATATTTGATTTTTTTACGGATATCTATATCTCTCATATAGCTAGGCTTAGGAGCAATAAAAATCTTGTTGCTTTACCCAAAAGCAAAAAAGCTATTAAATTCATAAGAGTTTTTGACACTACAGCTAAAGCAAAAGTATAAAATATTTATCAACTTGTCTTAAAAGACAACCATGGAAAGAAGCTTTTTCAGTGAACGTACAGCCGAATATGTACTTATTCCCCAATTTATCAAGTTGATAAATAGCGTATATCCACAGGCTATACCACTATATTACTGGAGTTCTCGGGAAGGAAATACGCTAGCCCTCAATAGCTTTAAAGGTGTCCCCATAAGAGTTGTCGCATTGTATGCACGTAGACCTAAGCTAAAACATGTAAATGCAAGTATTATTCAGATAAAGTTTAACCAAATGCTGTTTGATCGAGCCGATTTTTTTATGAAGAATGGAATCCAAACGTTTATTGGAACACCAATTGTGAATAGCCTTTTTGATTTAAGTTTAGAATCCTATTGCAAATGGTTTGAATTAAAAGATGGTGGGCAAGAGGAGTCTCTTAACATAGAAACTAAAAATAAAAATTCAATAGAAACGGAAAATGTTAGGGAATTGACCATTTCTGATATTATCGAAAAAATCACGATTAATTGCAGTGTTAGGAGCTGGGATGCAACAACAGAAATCATTAAAAAATTAAAAAGGAGGCATGACTTTGAAAGGCAAATTACATTTGGTCTGTTTGGGGATTTGTATAAGCCGGTTTATTTTATTTTGCCGGTTAATTAGAAATCATTTCGGGCATGATTTGTCCCCATCTCCTCCATCGGCTAATTAAGCTCTTAATACTTCGCGAAGTCCGCTGCGTATCGCCCACCTCACTAACTCGTAGTTACCAAATCACACAATTTCCCCCAAAACCCAACGTATAGAAAATAATTTTGTGTCTACTACGCAATGGCCATCTACCAGATGCTGAAAGTACAACGGCAATCCACCGACACATTATGACATAATAGTAAAATGCGACAGCAGCGTATTAACCAACGGTTGTTGAATTAAGTTTTTTTTAGTTTTCACCCAACGATGTTGTTTCGGTGGAAGGTCTTAAAGGTCAAATAGCCACCAAGCAAATGAAAAAATTTCTACTACTATGTAGCAGCCTGCTGCTATCAGCATCGGTATGTACCGCCGCACAGGATTCCCTGGCAACTGCCGTTTATACCATGGGCGGCGGCAGTCGTGAGAACGGTATGCTCGGCGTTAAGCTGGACAATGGCCAGTCTGCCCTGTTCAATATCACTTCCAATTGTCTCACTGCACAGTGCCAGCATGGCATGGCCGGCATCCGTATAGACCAGAACGGCAATCTACTGCACTACAAGAAGTTCGGTCATTCAACGATCGACGTGGATCCTAACGAGGCTATCTACACCTCCGACAAACATATCTTGCTGGTGGGCCAGCACGGCCTGGACCGGATACTCATGAAGATAGACACGATGTTCAACGTAGTATGGTCAAGAACCATCCACCAAAGGCAGGATAATTACCTCCTGATCATGGAAAGGCTGGTGGAGCGAAACAATGCCTACTACATGGTCTGTGGCGCTACACTCACCAAGGTAAAGTCTGATGGTACAGTAGTATTCTCAAAATATTATGGCCCGGAAATGGGTACCACCGATGAGTATTTGTCGATCAATTTCAATGCACTGGTGCCCATTTCGGGCGGCAGGTTCTTTATAGCGGGAGAGTTGAATGCTGACCCTAATACGTTCGCTGAAAATGGTTTCCTTTCTATAGTAGATAGCAATGGTAATTTCCTGAAACAAAAGCAAGTGAACGTAGGTGGACCGTACGGCAATACGATAACCCATGCGTTCAAGGAGTCTGAGAACAGGTTCAGGATATTCGGCCGTCACCACAACGATATATACACAGCGCTGGCAGATAGCAACTTTGCTGTGACGGCAGCGAAGAAAATCAGCGGCGCCGTAATGTTCGATCGCGAGATATGCTATAACGGCAGCGACCGCTACCTGGTGAGCATCAGTCATGCAGGTACCACCCTGATGATGCTGGATAACAATGCCAACGTGGTATGGGGTAAAAGCTATGCGGGAGGTTGGAACAAAAGCCTCTATCAACTAAGTAATTGCACTTACGCGGCATATGGCTCCATAAACACGGGTGTTAATAACGGTAAGACAGGCTTTTGGCTGAAAGTAAATGAAGACGGGCAAAGCGGTAATCCATTGGTTGAAACGACTTTCACCCCTACCGTTATAGATCTTACGCCTGTAGTAACTTCTTCCAATGCGGTAGATTCAGGGCAATGGCAAACGACCTTCCCTGCCGAAAATTTCATTTTCGACAACACTGTGGTTAGCGATAGCCTGTGGTATAGAAAGGCGAATGTTCTTGTTTGCCCTGATGTTCCGCAAAACGTTTTGGAGTTAGCTTCAACTGCACACAAAGATCTTTGCGCACCAAATCCTTTCCGCGGACAAATGCGAATTGGCAATGATTGGGAACTGAATAAAATTGAAAAACTGATGGTCTATGATATAACAGGTCGCGTGATACTGGAACAAGACAAACCATCTGCCAGAACAATAGAGCTTACTGAAAATGTAAAAGGACTCATCTTCGTAAAATGGACGTATGAGGGCGTGAGCCATACACAGAAGATGATGGCGCTGTAGAACTTTATAAAAGCTTACAACCAAAATGAAAAAAAACGCCCTCGGCTTAGCCGAGGGCGTTCTGTATTAATTCTAGAGATCATCAATTTCTACTTCTTCCATAGGTCGGATGATCTCATATTGCTTCGCGAAGTTGCACCAGTGGCAATCCTCAGCGCCGCAGCCTTTGTCAAACTCGTGGTTCTGTATCCGCGCCCATACGTCTTTGATCTGCCCCCTCACCACATCCAGGTCCGACTGGAACATGGGGATGATGATGCGCTTGTATTCATTGCTCTTTTTGCTTTTCTCCAGGTATTCGAACATACCCATGTTCACCGTCCACGGGCGATCGGGGTAGTTATCTATGAGTAGTTTGTAGAAGACCATTTGTCGCCAGTAGTCGCCGCCATTTGGGGCAGTAGCGTTTGGCGCGGCTGTGTTGGCAGAAGCGCTTTTATCGGGGTCGCCGGTCTTGTAATCAACTACCGTACAGCTATCGCCGTCAAATTCTATTTTATCTATTTTACCCGTTACCCATACGCCATCTATCTGCATACGCGGAACGTGGAACTCTATCTCTACGTTCTTAGTAAAGGAATTGATATAGTGGTCGTAGTACTCTGTGAGCATAGTAGTGCCCTGCTCTATACGGCGATCCCACTGCACGGGAGTAAAGCTCGCCGACTGCCCGAAGAGTGCGTTCTTGAAATAGGTGATGAGCAATTCGCGTTCGGGGAAGATGCCACCGACCTTCATTTCTTTGAAGAAACGCTCCAGCGCATCGTGCACTGCAGAACCGAACGCCAACGCATCGCTCTTTAAGAAAGGTACGCGCAGGATGTGTTCATAATAAAAGCTGAGCGGACAGCGCAGGTATTTAGACAGTGTAGTATAGCTCAGCGTGAACTGCTGCAATACTTTATCTATATACTGATTGTTGGCCAGCTGTATGCGCACTTCTGAAACAGGAGTTATCGCCCACTCTATATGTGATACTACATCGTTGGCAGGTACTGCATAGCGAACACGTTCTGTATCGGGGCAAATTTCGTCAATGAACTGTGATGCCTCAAGGCTCTTGCCGTTGTTGTCGGCTTCGGCAAAGGAAACGTGCAGGTGTTTCTTAGCACGGGTCAGCGCAACGTAGAACAGCCTGCGGGCAACTTCTTCTTTGTTGTTATCCGCTTTCTCGTTATTCGGGCTGGTGAGTGTTTCGGGGAGCTTGTATTCAAAGCCGCCACCGCGTTTGTTCTCCCAGAAGTTCTTGGTAGCGCCTATGAGGAAGACGTGTTCGAACTCATTTCCTTTTGCACCATGCGCTGTGTAGAAGTGTACGCCGTTCTCGTTCGTTATCACTTTCTGCACGGGTATGGAGATGTTTTCCTGTTCCATCTGCTCCAGCATTTTCAGCAACTCTGCCGGGCGTGTGCGCGGATTACGTCCATGTACATCACGCACGAATTCGAAGAATGTATTGAGCACCTGTATCTTCCAGATGTATTCTTTGTCGTTCACCAGGTGTTGCACGATGCCACTTTCGTAGACTATCTTTTCCAGCAAGAGGGGTAAAGGTATTTCCTGCTGCACGCGCAACCATGTATCTATATTGCGCCCCAGGCGGCTCATGTCTTTTGCAGAGCGCAGGTTCTCAGACTCGAGTAGTAATGTGTTGTTCAATACTGTGCGCCAGTAGCCGAGTGCTTTATCCTTGATGCGGTTAGCATTCATGTAGATGGACATCTGCGCGATATCGGTTGGCTCAATGCCGAAAGACGGCATGTGCATGATCTCGAACAGTATCGCTTCTGCGCTGAAAGGCTTGGTGCGCTCTTCGTCCAGGTACTTGAGGGTATTGACTATCTGCTGGATGAGCGGCAGCTCTAAGATATTTACCGGGCGCTTTACATAGAACGGAATGCCTTTGCGATCCATTAGCGCGATGATATTATCTGCCTGCTTGTGCTGGGCGTATATCACAGCTATCTCTTTCAGCGGAACGCCCTGTTGTTTTAACTGCTCTATTTGTAATACTATATCTGCCTCTTCATTCAGCAGGTTAGGGTATGCTTTGATAACGGGCGTTATCGTTTCCTTACCATCGGCGAAGCGTGGATTGGAAGCGACAATGTTTTTATCCAGTTGTAATTCCTGCAGTTGCTCTACCAGGCGTTGCTTGTTTTGGTTGATGGTGGACAGTGCCTTGTCCAGTATCGCCTGTGAGGAACGATAGTTTTGTGGCAGTACTACTATTTTTATAGACTCTTTATACTTATTGTAGAAATCAATGATGTTCTTGATACGCGCCCCCTGGAACTCATAGATGGACTGGTCGTCATCACCTACCACGAATACATTGGGGTCTTCCCAGAACTCGGTGAGTAAGGAGAGCAGATCGTTCTGCGAACCGTTGGTATCCTGGAATTCATCTACCAGTATGAACTGGTGACGCTCCTGGTAACTCAATAAGAGGGCGGGATTATTCTTAAACGCATCCAGCACCCAGATGATCATATCGTTGAAGTCGTAACGGCCCGCTTCTTTCATGCGTGCGCCGTAGTCGTCGAACAGGAAAGCAGCAGCACGGGTGGTGTTCATCTTCTTGGTTTCCTCGTCTATCTGGCTCTGCTTGAGGTCGCCTTTCTGGAACCCTTTGCCGTTGCGTTTATAGACGTATTCGTCACGATTGGGCAAGTCGGCAAGGTAGACATCTACCGCATCAGCTATGTCCTGCGGGCGAAGGTTCTCTCGCTTCATCAGGTCGAAGAGGCGGTTGAGGCGGCCTGCATCGTAATAGATATTACCACTTAGCTTGCGGAGCGTATGGCCCGAGGGTAACTCGTCCAGCATCTTGTAGAGCAGCTCTGTGCGCTCGAGGTCGGTAACGGGTTGCAGGGTTCGGTGCGAGAAATATTCGGGGTTGCTTTGTATCACATTGTTGCAAAAGCCGTGGAAGGTGGAGATGTTCACCTTGTGCGCGGCGGTGTCTATGATCTGCAACAGGCGGCGGCGCATGGAGTTGGTGGCCTCATCGGTGTAGGTGAGGCAGAGTATCTCCTGGGGTTGCACCTGCGCCTCTGAAGTAAGCAGGTTAGCGATGCGCATAGACAGCACCTCCGTCTTGCCCGTGCCCGGGCCTGCTATCACCATTACAGGGCCATAGATGGTATCTACCGCGTCCTTTTGCTGTTCGTTCAGCTTGGCATAGCGTTCCTGAAAAAGGTCGGCAGAGTTTTTGGTTTCTTGCATGGAGTAAAGATAAGATATAGGGGGATTGTTGTAGGGTGTTGTGTGGATAAGTATTGAGGTGCGCGAGGTGTTTGCTAAACAAAGCAAACAACAATTTAACTAAAGAAAACACCGTCGAAAGACGGTGTTTTTTGTAATATATTCTGTGTAGCTTTATACAAATATTCCTATTATGAGAATCCTGCTACCTGCCTACATACTTTTTATCATAAGTCTTTTATCCGTTAAAACTTATGCACAGCACACATATATTCCTCTTCCTGATACCGGTATTTGGGTAACGCAAGTTGAAGACTGGCACGAAGGAGAAGGGCCAGTGCCACATACATTTTATTATAAAGTTGGAATAAATAGAAAGATTGATACGTTTGTAAATAATTATCATTATTCATCATATTTCGGAGATCGTAATAATTGGAATATTCCATATACACAACAAGAATTGATGTATGCTACGGGCACTTGGTTTAGGCAGGACACCGTAGCGAAGAAAGTTTGGTTAGTCCAAGACAAGATGTTTCCCGAGTTGGAAAAAGTAGCTTATGATTTCTCTTTGGCGGAAGGTGATACGATTACAGACCCACTTAATCTCTGGCTGGGTCCCAATGATCTCGGGCCCCACAAAGCCTGGGTAGATAATATTGACAGTTTGTACCTCCCTGATAATAAATGGCATTATCGCTGGAACATGAAGTCCAACTGGGCCAACATTAATTATCTGGATATAACGATGATCGAAGGCATTGGTTACACCACTGGATTGTGGTTTAATCCGTTAGCGGCCTATCAAGCGCCGATACTCTATACTTACGACTTGATCTGCTTCAACGCTTATGACCAATGGCTGTTTGAGATGCCGAACATGTGGGGACATGACTGTGATTCAATGGTCGATCATAATACGTTGCCTGTAAGTGTAAGTAATATATCCAATGTGGACATGTCGAAACCAATATTATATCCTAACCCGGTTTCTGCAAATCAAGATCTTTATTTAAATTCTTTTGCCAGCGATAAGCCTTGTACTGTAAAAGCATACAATTATTTAGGCGCAGAAATTATCAATACCAAGGTCGTCCCCGGCAATAACATCTCGCTATCTCAATTTGGCTTAATGGCAGGAGTTTATTTTTTCTCAATTTCCAGTGAACATCGACTGATCTATAAGCAAAAAATCGTAATCACAGAATAAGAACCTCAATATTAATCACACAAAACTACAAACCTATGAGAAAGAAAAAGCTTCAGTTTATAGCAATTGTGATTGCTATAAATGCACTATTCGTAAATGTTTGTAAAAGTCAGGATAGTCTTACATCCGCAGGATTTTATAATGGATTTTACGAACAACTGGCAGATTATGACAGCCTCACGAATTTATTAGCAACAGACACACTTTATCCAGGGCGATTTTTTGAAAATGATGTATTTCGGCTGATCAAAAGGGTTCATGAGTTAAGGAGTATTTATTACCCTTACGCTGATTTAAAAACTGCGCTTAAAGCGGACAGTATATCATGGGCCCAGAAGTCAACAGGGTCGCACAATTGTGATGGTGATTGGCAGCCTGTAGGACCAGTTGGCGACCCTCACGCGGAAGGAAACCCATCATCGTTTTAAATAGCAGAAGGAATGGCCGTCTCGACAGGATAGCTTTCAAGGCTTCGGACGCCAATACCTTGTATGTTGGTTCAGGAAGGGGCGGAGGATTATGGAAGGTGAATGGAACAACGGGTGATGCAACAATTCTTAATACCGACTATTTGACTCCATACTCCGGAGTAAGTGCAATTGCAACAACTCCAGGTAGTACTTCCCAGGGTAGAATTGTAATGGCAACCGGTTCACCATTTATGGTAACAATTTGGTATGAATGGGAACTATCGTGCATGGGAGTATATTACACAGATAACGAAGGCGGCAATTGGCATAAGGCCAATGTTTTAGATAAAAATGGTAATGACCCATTTGATTCTCCGGGTCAATGGAATGTATGCAGATATGTAAATCAAATATCAGTACATCCTACTAATCCGGACATCATGTATATGACCATGTTCAAGAATGATGTAAATCTGGATTGGGTTTCTGACCATAAAGAATTTGGTGCATTATTCCGCTCTGATGATGGAGGTGAATCATGGGTAGAAGTTGACGACCCGGTATTTACGAATAGGTACTTCATCAACGTACAGTTTCATCCTACAAATCCGGATATTATCTATGCAAGTGGCCATAGATTGTATAAATCTGTTGATGGGGGAAGTACCTGGAGCGACATTACATCCCTGTTAAATTCATTGCCCGCATTACCGATTAATAGAGGACTGTGGGGTCACTACCGTATCAACTTAACTGTTCCTAACAAAGGGGTAGCAAATACAGCCGGTGGCCATGTTGTTATTTTAGCTACCGTAGTTAACAGTACAGGTGGCACACCTGGCGTCTCATATGAAGATGGTTATTGGGTATATCATAGTAATGATGCATTATCATCAAGCGTCAACAGAATAATGTTAAATGTAGACGAACGAGAGAAAATTCAATGGGTGAATATAAGCCATAATGGGTTAACACTCTCTCACGACCCCAATGTTTTATATGCAGCCGGGCGCTTTTTTGGTCGTTCTGATGACGGCGGCTCTACTTTTGCAACACCGAACTTGTTTAATCCATGCCATGCGGATTATCAGCAAATTGGGTTGCCGCCATTTAATGGAATCAATAATGGGGTAGTATATTGCTGCACGGACGGTGGCTTATGGCGAAGCGATAACTTTGGCGCTAATTTTACATGTCTTAATAAAGACCTTGTTATTAATCAGCTTTATGGTATTGGCACTTCACATACAAGTGATAATATTTTTATTGGCAACCAGGACAATGCCAATTATTATAGGGAAGATGATGGAACATGGTCTTTCAGACAAGGGACTGGTGATGGTAGTCGGTATAATCCAATTAGTTCTTTAGATCCCACTTTACATTCATGGACAGACCTTCAAAATCATATTGAAGTAAATTATAGGATAAGAAATAACTCAGGTAATCTCATTGGTGGTTTTCTACAAATGTCAAATTGCAGTGGTTGGAATCCGACGAGGTATAGGCATGATGTCCCCAATACATTTTTGGCTGCTTCTGACAGGCTATATACTATTGCAGGAACGACACAGACGACTGGTAACACATTCCAAAGTGCTTTACCCACCACGCCAGTAAACCTTAATGCAGGTTGGATTCCGCTCAATACTGCCGTCAGTTTTGATTACTGCTATAACGATCCTGACATTATATATGTCGCAACAAGCGGTCAGTGGATGGACAGTAATGGTGAACTAGACAATGGTGCCAATCCTAACATTAATATGACAGATCCTTATGGAACGCTAGTTTCTAATCTTTTTAAGAGTACGGACGGGGGTAATACATGGACGTACTTACCTACAGGCATCATTGGCACTCACGGAGAAATACAATCTATAGCGGTATCGCCGACAGACCCAAATAGAGTGTGGATAACATTCAGAGGGTACGCGAAATACAATTGGGAAAACCAGAGCGTATATATGAGTACAGATGGAGGCGCTACATGGACAAACTATTCTAATGGACTACCTTACGGCCCTGTTACCAAAATAGTTTACCAACATGGCACGAATGATAAACTTTTTATTGCTAAAAAGCAAGGTGTTTTTTATCGTGATGCAACTATGAGCGAATGGCAGAGCTTTAATAATAATTTATCTAACGCCGCTATCAATGACATAGAAATTTCCTACTGTAGTGGAATGCTATATGCAGCAACTTATGGCCGTGGAGTATGGGCAACAAAATTATATTCTCAATGGGGCCTGCCGCAATCTGATGTAAGAGAAATATCATCTGATGAAACTTGGAACAGTACAAGGTTTCTCACGGGTAACCTTAGGGTAAAAGCAGGCAAGAAGCTGACAATCGCTACCCCTACGGGCAATGATCAGATAGCACTGTTCATGCCCCGCAATGGTACGATAACAGTAGAACCGGGAGCACATTTGATAATAGACAATGCAAGAATCACCAACGGCTGTGATACTTGTTTCTGGTACGGTATCATAGCACAAGGTAATAAATGGGCACCCCAGCAGATAGGCACCAATTCTAACAACTCTGTGATAACGTTAAAAAATAGCGCGGTGTTGGAACATGCCCGTTTCGCTGTTAATCTCTACGATGCAATAGAAGGCGACCCTAATAAATCAGGCGGCGTGCTTCGCGCAACAGAGAGTTTCTTCGTCAACAACAAGAAGTCCATCGCTTTTGTGGATTACGATTTTGAAAACAAAAGTGTTATAAAGGATTGTCAGTTCTATATTGATGACAACTATAAAGGGCATGATGTGGATTATCCATTTGGTACGCACATCAGTATGTGGAACGTAAAGGGGGTAAATATCCTTGGTAGCGGTTTTTATAATTGGGATACACATGAGCAGAACAAAGGCAAGGCCAACGGTATCATAGCAAACAATGCCGGCTTCAAACTACTGCCTTTCTGTACCAATACGAATGTCTCTCCATGCCCTTCTTACCAGAAGAATATCTTTCATGGCTTCCGTAATGGCGTAAATATCAGCGGAGACCTTGACGACCTACATACTGACTATATAACAGATGCTGTTTTTGACAGTAATACTGTAGGTGTACGTATTGCTGCTAAAAATGATGTTACTGTAATTAACAGTGAATTCGAAGTAGGAAACGGGCGTGCGTCCAACGCAGACAATGATGAGAACGTAAGATTTGATCCCGACTGCGCATGGAACATAGGTATTTTTACCTATGGTTCTGAGCGGTTCATAATCCAGGAGAATAATTTCCAGGGAGTAACCACAGCTGGCTTGGGAACGGTTGGGACAATGAACACAACTACATCTCTGGCTAACGACAATGTTATCTATAAATGCAATTACAATGGTCTTAACTATGGGGCACTCGCTAGCAGAAAGAACGGGACTAACTGGTCGCTGGTTAGCGGTATTACCCAGTTCGGCCTCAAGTATAGATGTAATGGATTTTATGATAATGACTTCGATACCTACGTAGGTTCATTTCCAAGCAGCAGTCAGGGAATAGCCAAATACCAGGGTGCCTGGTATGCTTCGGCCGGAAACACCTTTACCTCTGCTTCTACCTGGAATATTGCAAATGAGGGATATCACGTCTTCTATCATCATTATCCGGGCTATGCCGCTGAATTGCCGTCAACTACTAGCGGCAGTTTGGGCTTTCCAACGAGCACCGCTTCATCGTGCCCTACTAAATTTTCTGATCCTAAGCTGGAGGTTTATAACAATGCGGGACCGTTTACGGGAACCCTTAATGGAATGAAGACAGCCTGGGATAGCGTGAAAGTGGTATTGAATACGGCTAAAGGCAATTATCTTAGTCTTATAGACGGTGGAAGTACGAGTTCCTTAGTGTCTGCATTTCGATCTTTTAATCCGACTGTTGTGGACTCTGTGTTGCTGAGTTACTCCCCGTACGTTTCAAAAGAAGCAATGATGGAAGGGTTGTCTTATATGGATACAGCAGAGTTGCAACCCGTTGTAATGGCCAACCCTGAGCTGCTCCAGGATGGTGGGTTTTTTGAGCACCTGCAAACCGGTATTACACCTGCGCTTAGTGAATATGCAATCGATCAGTTTATAGCAGCGCGTGATACTCTTTCAGCCAGGGGGCAGGATGAAGCGAATATGTCTATGCTGCAAACGGAACTTTCAGAACTCCACAAGAGCATCATAGTGGCAATAAAGCTGGATACGACAGATACATTTCATGATAGCCTGCTGGTTTGGCAAATGAAACCGCAAACATTAATGGGAGAGTATAGTGTTCTGGGCCATTACTTCAGTTTAGGAGATACTACCCGCGCGCAAGAGGTGTTAGACAGTATCGGTCTCAAGTTCACCCTTAGCTCTGGTCAAAGAGATTATCATGACGGCCTTGAAACTATGGTTGCCATTCTGAAACGTATGCTGGCTGATGGCAGAGCATTGAATGACCCGGATTCTGCCGATCTCGCAGATATGAACGCTTTGATCGCGAGTTCAACACCGGAGATTGCGGTACTAGCTCAGCAACCTCATTGGCCGACGCCTCCGAACCCTCCTCCGCCGCAATTTGAATTTGTAAGTTGTGTAGATGATGGATGGGTTAACGAAAGGAGCGCAAATCCTCCATCCAATAACCCTATCAAACCGTTCACTCAGCTAAGTAAGGAAAATCCTTATCTTAAAGTGGCACCTAACCCTGCAAGGGAGTTGGTACATTTCAACTACAATGTAGCTGATGCAAAAGGGAAACTTTCTATTATCGTGATGAGTGCTGTCGGCCAGGTAGTGAAACAGTTCAGCATAACCGATAAAAAAGGAGTCATGGACTGGGATACCAACAATGTTCCCGCCGGCTCCTACCTCTACAAGCTATCAGACAACAGAGGTACAATTACAACCGGAAAGCTGGTCATAATAAAATAGCTTAAAAATTCTTTTTTAAAAAAGGCTACCAACTGGTAGCCTTTTCTATTTGTTTATCTCGTCGCCCAGGGGTATTGGTATTAGTTGGTGTTGCCTTCCATTCTATATGTGATCTTCAGGGTGGCGTTCATTACCTTGGTAGTGGGCCTGCGCATGTTCACGCCTGAAACGTAGTAGATCTTTGTGCTTGAATTTAAGTACTCTTTGAGGTTGATGTTAGGGTCCGGAACCAGTACTATTTCTTCACCATTCACATCAGGTATCTGGTCATTGCTGCATATCCATCTTGTTTCAGGGTTTGTGTTAGAGTAGAACAGCACCATTGCAGACTCGAAATTAGAAGCATTATTCTGTGCATCACAATTGTTGAACACCAGTTTTGCGCTCGTAATGGTTACTTTATCAATGTCACTCATCTCCAAAACCGCACCTGCTGCTTCCAGTTCACCTTTTATTTCGTTTGGTGCTTCTGCAGTATCAGGATAAGTGGTATTCTCCAGTTGAGTGATCACAGGGATCTCAAAGGTCGCATCTACACCATCAAAAGTTTCATTGATGTCGATATTTGCTTCTTCTTTTACCTTGTCTTTAATGGCATCGCAAGAACTGAAAAGAGATACGCTACCTGCAAGGGCCAGCATGCTTAGTGATAATAAAACTTTCTTCATTTTGGGGTGTTTTAAATTTTAATAATGTCAGTTTGAAAATTAAATGCGTATAAAATATGTTTGTGTGCGCCAGGCCCCAACAGATATCTACAACTGTGTTCCATGGTTTGCAATGAGAGCATTGCCAATAATTCTACAGCAACATATATTTATATCACACAAATCTAAACGCCCTAATAGTAACGGCGGTATGCAATGTTCTGGATGTGCTGAATAATGTTCTGAAATGCTACAAGCGGGAGAGCAGCTCGTCTTTGTAGCTTTTAGATATGGGTAGTAATTTGTCCCCGATCGTTACGTGAGAACCTTGAACCTTTTCGATCTTCGAAAGATTTACTACATAGCCGCGATGGATCCGCAAGAAAAGGTTCTTGTCCAGCTGCTCGATGTAATTTTGTAAGGAGGTGCGTATCAGATACCTGCGTGTAGTAGTGTAGACGGATACATATACGTGATCACTTTCCAGGAAAAGAATGTCGTTGAAGTTGATCTTATGTAATTCAGTCCCGTCTTTTATAAACAAAAAATCTTTATCCTGTTTCGGTTGTGTGGAAGCTTTGTGCGAATAGAAATTATGCATGGCTATCTCAATAGCGGCATGAAGCTCGTCTTGTGCGAAAGGCTTTACCAGGAAGGCATTGGGGTTAACGGTCTTTGCCAGTTCAACGGTCTTGATATCGCTATTGGCGGTAAGGAAAATAAATGGCAGGTCCATATTTTCACGGATGTACCTTCCTACCTCTATCCCGCTTTTTGAAGTTTCACCCAAATTAATATCCAGTAATAAGAGGTGGGGGGCATCGGCCTGTAGCATGTTTATCGCTTCATCATAACTAATGCAAGGCTCTGCTACGCGATAGTTCATGCGGAGTAATACAGAGCGGATACTATCCGCAATGATGATCTCGTCTTCAACTATGCCTATCCTGGTTTCCTTCATAAGGGAATGTAAATGTGAATTTACTACCATTCTCATTACTATATGCCATATCGCCCTTCAATTGGCGGGTGAGCCGCCTGATGAGGTAGAGGCCCAGAGTTTCCGTGTTCTCATCAAACTTACCCGGGTCTATCCCTGTGCCACTGTCGGCATAAGTGAGGATGACAGTATTGTTTTCTTTTCGCAAGTCTAAGGATATAGTTCCTGTATCTGTGTGCGTAAATGCGTGCTTGAATGAATTGGTGATCAGCTCATTTAATATCAGCCCTATAGGTACGAGCATGTTAAGCGACAAATGAGTTACTGTGATATGGTCTTTAAATTGAATGTTGCTTTCGCCCGTATTAAAAGCATTAGAGAGACTTTGGAACAAGTCTGTGGCAAACTCGTGTACTTCTACAGAAGCATCTCCCGTATTGTGGTATAGCTTGGTGTGGACCATCGCCATGCTGTATATCCGCTGTTGTGCTACCATAAGCGCCTCTACAGAATTCTTATCTGTCAACTTTGTCATCTGCAATTCTAATAGGCCATTGATCAGCTGCAGATTATTTTTTACCCTGTGGTGCATTTCCTGCAAGAGTATTTCTTTATCCCGCAGGGCGGCATCTATTACTTCATTTTGTTGTTTTAGCCCTTCGGCCTGTTCCCGGATGATCTTGTTTGTTTTTTCTTTGGTCTTCAGGTTCCTGAATATCAAAATAGTTATAATAGCTAAGGCTATGAGGATACCGATAGCAATAATGAGCGCTCTTCTTTGGTCTGTATTCACGGCCTCCAGGTCTCTTCTCTCCTGTTCGCGATGTGCCCGTTGCTGTTCGATTGCCACCCGTGATATCTGCATAGACTGCTCGAGGTTCTTCTCGGTATCAGTGATCAATTTCCCCAGCGAATCAGCGCTCTTATAGTAGCTTAATGCTTTAGCGGCCTGGCCCTTTTTTTCAAATAACCAGGAGAGTGTGGTGTGGTATCCCTTCTGGAGCGGCAGGTCTTTCGTGTACTCTGCAAGCGCCAGAGTTTTGTATGCATAGTATTCAGCGGAGTCGTATCTATTTGAATAAAAGTATGCATCGCAGAAAGTTGAATAAATGTAGGCGATGTTTGGTGTGTCTTTGACGGCAATTGCCAGAGGGAGTGTCTTGCGGAGGACATCAAGAGCGCTGTCTGTCCTATATAGGCTTACGTACACGTTAGCGAGTGTATTCAGTATTTCAGCAGAAATATATTTTCGGGTATCTCCATGAAGACGTGTGCCGGCCAGCAAGATGCCCCTCTTCAGCCACTCGATACCTTCCTGCTTACGGCCGGTACCGAACATAACAGTTGCATAAGCACTCATATGCCGGCAGATAGCGACGGTATCACCTGTTTGTATGAGCATGTTCAGCAGGTGGGCCTGGCAATTGAGTGCTTTCTGATGCCTTTCGGTATGGTCGTAGCAATGCACCAGGTATTGCCAGCATCTGCGCTCAGTTGGCAGGTCGCCTGTAATTCTGGAGGCTTTGATGCTTTTATGTAAATGTTTGATCGCTTCGTACAGCTCGCCCACATCTTCATAGACGATAGCGATGCGTAGTTCCGCAGAGGCAATACCTTGCTGCCATGCCTTTCTTTCAGAGAGGAACAAGGCCTCGTTGGCATAGTAGAAGCTCCTCGCCGGGCTGTCTGCCACATATACCGCGGACAGCTCCAGCAATGTGTTTACGCGATCTGTATCAGGCTGTTTGGTGCGGAGGGAATTGTGCAAGCTATCCGCTTTCCAGGCATCAAAGGCAAAAGACCGCTCCGCCAGGCATAAAAGCAGCCAGGTAAGCCCATGTAATAATATTGATATGGTTCTATGTCTTGCCTGCATTGCGCGGTAAATAACGAAACCTTAGGTCGTTTTCAAAGTAAATGTGCTGAAATGGGGGGATTTTATGATTGAGTTGCGAGCACGCTGATTATTATTGCTGGTGAGTCTTTCATTACCTGCCCGCGTGGTCCTACTTTCTTTTGCATGCCTCCCGACAATGCGTCGGGACAGGCGCCAGAAAGTAGCAAAGAAAAGGGCACCCTACGCACATGCGGCTCCGCCGGTGCTCGGGGGCTCACCCTGCGAGTAGAAATGTGTTGCGCGCTAATACTATTCAACTGCCGACGGAGCGGGTATCTATTGAGCTGTAGGTTCAATGATCAACAGGGGACGTGTGGCGACCACTTATTTTTCGGTGCTATTGGGCTGGAATTATTAATAAATCATTACTTCTGCTGTTGACATCGGTATTTATTAGCTTTGTCATCTAAATTCACGTTTTTGGACAGGACAGCATTTATAGCAGCAGCGCTACAGGAAGATATAGGTAGTGGGGACCACTCTACACTCGCCAGTATAGACCCAACTGCAAAAGGCAAGGCGGTGCTGAAGATAAAGGAAGACGGCATACTGGCCGGGGTAGAAATGGCCAAGACTATATTCCTGTACCTGGAGCCGGAAGCTAAATTCACTTTCTATAAAAAGGATGGTGATAAGGTGGCGCATGGTGATACGGCATTTGAAGTGTCGGCCAAGGTGCATACCATACTAATGGCGGAACGCCTGGCGCTGAACTGTATGCAACGGATGAGTGGTATAGCTACGCTGACCAATCAATATGCGGATAGGATAAAAGGCTACAAAACCAAAATACTGGATACCCGCAAAACGACACCGCTTTTCCGTGCTTATGAAAAGGAAGCAGTGAAGATAGGTGGCGGGTATAATCACCGTATGGGGCTTTATGATATGGTGATGCTGAAGGATAATCATATAGACTTCTGCGGAGGCATAGAGAAGGCGATAGAGAAAACAGTTGCATACTTAACAGCAAATAATCTACCGCTGGCGATAGAGGTAGAGACGCGCAGCATAGAAGATGTGAAGCGTGTGCTGGAAGTAGGAAAGGTGAACCGCATAATGCTGGACAACTATACACCGGCAATGGTGGAAGAAGCAGTACAGCTGATAGGCGGAAGATTTGAAACGGAAGCATCGGGCGGTATCACACTGGAAACGATTGAAGATTACGCAAGAACGGGAGTGGATTTCATTTCCGCAGGCGCTATCATACACCATGCGGTGAGCATGGATCTCAGCTTAAAAGCACAACTACTATGAGTTACAAGCATATAGTCTTTATCATCAACCCGAAGTCGGGCGTGGACAGGCAAAAGGCTATAGCTGATGTTATAGAAGCAACACTGAATAAACAAAGCTTCAGCTATGAGATAGCGCATACAGAACGGGCGGGGCATGGTACCGAGCTTGCCAAAGAAGCTGCCGGCAAAGGTGCTTTCGCGGTAGTGGCTGTTGGTGGTGACGGTTCGGTGAACGATGTGGCGAAAGGATTGGTGGGAACGGAAACAGCACTCGCCATCATCCCGAAAGGTTCGGGTAATGGCATGGCAAGGACGATGGAGATACCACTGGAGATAGCAGCAGCGTTGGATGTGATCAACAATGGCAGGGTGGAGAAAGTAGATGTAGGCTATGTGAATGGCGACCTGTTCCTGAGCAATGCAGGTGTGGGTTTTGACGCGTTGATATCAAAAAGATTTGCGAGTAGCGAAAAGCGTGGACTTGCTGTATATAGCTGGCTGGTGACCAAGAACCTCTGGACATATAAAGAGTGGGACTGGAAGATAAAGATAGACGGCAAGCCACTGGACCAGAAAGCATTCATGATCAACATAGCCAACGGACAACAGTTTGGCTACAACTTTAAAATAGCACCCAATGCCAGTTATACCGATGGTTGGCTGGACGTTAGCATCATTAAGCCCTTCCCTAAACTACTCGGTAGCTCGCTGGTACTACGTGCCATGAACGGCACGATAGATAAAAGCCCTTATGTAGATACCTACCGCGCGAAGGAAATAACGATTTCACATCCTGAACTAAAATGGTTACAAACAGACGGTGATGCGCACCGTTGTGACAACGAGATCACCTTCTCTATAAAAGAGGCTAAGCTAAAAGTGATCGTACCATAGGCACGATCACTATCTGGAAAAAGAATTGATATTTATTGCCCGCCTGTAAGATCATACAACCTCTGTATATCCTGTAAGGTAGCCTTGAAGTCGATGTTCAGGTCTTTGAGGTGGCCTGTGCTCAGGTCGAATACCCAGCCGTGGACGATGGGGTACTCATTTTCAGCATAAGACAATTGCACTGCTGCTGTTTTGATGATGTTGGTGGCCTGCTCTATCACGTTCAGCTCTACGAGCCTGTTGTAGCGGGCATGTTCATCTTTAATAGCATCCAGCTCTTCAAAGTGCAGGCGATACACATCGCGGATGCTGCGGAGCCATGGATTGAGCAAGCCCATATCTACAGGTGTCATTGCAGCCTTTACGCCACCACAGTTGTAGTGTCCGCAAACGATGATATGCTTTACATGCAGGTGACGCACAGCATAGTTCAGTACTGACATCACATTTAAGTCTACGTTATTGACCAGGTTGGCGACATTGCGGTGAACGAATACCTCGCCGGCATCCAGCCCCATGATCTCATTGGCAGGGACGCGGCTATCGGAGCAACCGATGTATAGATAGTCGGGGTGCTGTTCTTTGGCCAGTTTTTCAAAAAAATGGGGATCGTGTTCCGTGCGGGATTTCACCCAGTTCCTGTTGTGTTCGAATATATCCTCGTAAGCGCCCATTGATCAGTGTGTTTGTGCGTTGAAGTTAAGGATTTTGTGAAAATGAGGTTCTCATTCATACAAATAACATTAAATGCAGAAGTGATACGGGTATTGTGTATCGCTTTGTTTATTTTTACGCCCTTAAACGTAGATAATGAAACTGGTAACATATTCAAAGCGCGGCAAAGAACAACTGGCTTTTTTGGTGAATGACAGGCTGTATGACACTAATGAGGTGAACAAGAACCTGCCCTCCACAATGAAAGAAATGCTTAATGACTGGGAACGGAAGGAAGATATGGCGCGCATGGCCAATGAAGCGCTGAAAGCAGGAACTACCGGTTTGGAAGGAACAGAGATGCAGCAGGCGAAAGTTTTGGCTCCCGTGCCGCAACCTACTTCGTGCAGGGATGGTTATGCCTTCCGCCAGCACGTAGCGTCTGCACGACGCAACCGTAAAGTGGATATGATAGCGGAGTTTGACCAATATCCTATTTTCTACTTTACCAATCACAACGCGATACAAGGCCCCGGCGATATAGTGTGTATGCCTGATCATTTCCAGAAACTGGATTTTGAACTGGAAGCAGCTATCGTGATAGGTAAGAAAGGAAGGAATATAAAAGCAGCAGATGCTGATAAATATATTGCTGGCTACATGATCATGAACGACATGAGCGCGCGTACCCTGCAAATGGAAGAAATGCTGCTGAACCTGGGTCCTGCAAAAGGAAAGGACTTCAGCACTGTTATAGGCCCGATGCTGGTAACACCTGATGAGTTGGAACAATACCGCACAGAACCTAAACCGGGGCATACAGGTAATGCCTTCAACCTGAAAATGGTGTGCCGTGTGAATGGCGTACAGGTGAGCGAGGGCAGCATGGGGGATATGGACTGGACATTTGCGGAGATAGTGGAGCGTTGTGCTTATGGCGTAGATATTCTTCCGGGTGATGTGATAGGTAGTGGTACGGTAGGTACAGGTTGTTTCCTGGAGCTGAATGGTACAGGCCTGCTGAATGATCCGAATTTTAAACCACAATGGTTGCAAGCAGGTGATGTAGTCGAGATGGAGATAGAAGGACTGGGATTATTGAGCAATACGATAATAGCGGAGAAAACGGACTTTAGTATTTTGGCGTTGAAGAAGAAATAGTTTTAAATATTATTATGAGGACGAGCATTAGAAGCTAGTTGCTTCCCCGCGAAAAGCGGGACACACGTTCCTCGCAATGACGGGAGTAATATGAATAGTAACACAATAGTAGGTGTAATAGGTTCGGGGGCAATGGGCGCGGGTATAGCGCAGGTGGCGGCGATGGCTGGCCATAAGGTGGTGCTGTATGATACCAATGCTGCGGCGCTGGAGAAAGCTAAAACGAGTCTTTCTGCCGTGCTGCAAAAATTGCAGGAGAAAGGAAAGCTGGCCAATGCTGAAGACGTATTGGCGCGTTTCACCTTTGCAGGTGAAGTAAGTGCTTTCGCTAACTGTGGACTTATTATAGAAGCTATTGTAGAGAAACTCGAAATAAAGAAAAGTGTATTTGCGGAAGTGGAAGGAATCGTGAGTGATGATTGTGTATTGGCAAGTAATACTTCGTCGCTTTCTATTACTTCTATAGCTGCTGCGTGTAAGAACCCGTCGAGGGTTTTAGGATTACACTTTTTTAATCCCGCACCGCTGATGGCACTGGTGGAAATAATTCCTGCAGTGCAAACTGATGAAGCATTAGTACCAGCAGCGAAAACGTTGATGGAACAGTGGGGTAAAGTACCTGTAATTACTAAAGATACACCGGGCTTTATCGTGAACAGGGTTGCGCGTCCTTTTTATAGCGAGGCCATCAGGATAATGGAAGAAGGTATTGCCGATAAAGCAACTATTGATTGGGCAATGACCGAATTGGGTGGTTTCCGTATGGGGCCGTTTACATTGATGGACTATATAGGCCATGATGTGAACTATGTAGTTACTGAAACAGTGTTCACCTCTTTCTTTTTCGACCCGCGGTACAAACCGTCGTTCTCGCAGAAGCGTTTGCTGGAAGCGGGATGGCTGGGAAGGAAGTCGGGACGAGGATTCTACAGCTATGCCGAAGGAACAGCGCATCCGGAACCAACAAAAGACAATATTCTAGGTAATGAAATAAAAGAACGCATTCTGGCGTTATTGATCAACGAAGCTGTTGACGCACTGCATCTTAATATAGCTTCTGCCAAAGACCTGGATCTTGCGATGACCAAAGGGGTGAATTATCCCAAGGGCCTGTTGCAATGGTGCAACGAATGGGGCGCAGATAAATGCCTGGCAAAGCTGGATGGCCTGTATAATGATTACCACGAGGACAGGTACAGGGCATCCATTTTATTGAGGAGAATAGTGGCCGGGGAACGACAACTTTTATAAAGCCTGACAAATGAAAACTATAACCCTTCTCTCAATTATTACTCTTTTGTCCGTAACGACTAAAAGTCAATGGAATCTTGGGTTCCAAACCGGGCTGAACAAAACCTTTTATAAGGATACTAAGGACAGATTTGGCAAATCTCAAATAGGGGATACTAAGTCTACGCCGGCATTGTTGACATCGGCTTATATTATTTCAAAAAAAGAATGGCCGGTAAATGTAGGTGCCGGACTTGGCATCAAGCGAAACCACATTGACATTTATTATGAACGGAAATATAGTTCGGGAGCGAAGTATGTACGCGATATAGAACATAGAAGCACATTCGTGACGATATCGCCGATCGTTGATGTTGGTATTGGTAAAAGGAAATTCATTCACCTGCTTGTGATGCCCAGTATCAACCTGTTGCTCTACGGCAGGGAGAATGGCAATATTCAATATTCTACCGGTGAATACTACAGTTATCAAAATACTTCTAAGTATATCAAAAGGCTCTCTTTGGGGATAAATGCACAATTGCAGGGAAGATATCCGTTAACAAGTATGTTAGACATAACAGGCGGTATTGGTTACTCTGTCAATAATGGTATAAGTAAAGTTGTCTGGTCCGAATCCGGAAATGCATCATTTCAATTTGGTGTCATATATAAACTACCGTCGTTGACTGGGAATAAGAAAGACGATAAGCCTGAAGCCAATTAATGGTCTGATACCGGCGGAATTTCCACTGCCGTTTTACATTTTTGTATGTCCGGGTCAGAACTGATTTCCAGGGCATGCTCCATCAGTTCATCCACTGTTTTGTATTTAGTGGTTACTGTTTCCAGCACACAATCACAATAGGCTTTAGAATTGGCCTCGGAGCCAGACCATACTTTGGCTTCTTCCATACATGCCTGGTGGTATGCATCTTTATCTTCCTGTGGCCAGTAGTCGTGGCAGGAGCTGAGAAAAACGGCTGCGGCAAATAATGATAATACCTTTTTCATATGGAGTGATTGTAACGGTAAGTTACGTTTTTTCATTAGTATATTGCAATCGGGGAACGACCAACATCTAATGAATTTTCTAAAGAAACATAAATATGAGGTAGGACTTGCGGCAATAATAGTTCTTGCGACCGTGTTACGTTTCTACAGGCTTAATTACCAGAGTTTATGGTATGATGAGCTATATACGATGAATGAGGCTGACCCATCCCTGTCGTGGAAAACCTTCTTTGATTTTTATCTGAAGGATGAACACCCGCCTATGTTCTTTGCTATGGAGCGAATTATGTTCACGCTATTCGGCTACGAGGATAATGTTGCCCGTATTTTACCTGCTATTGCAGGTGTGCTCAATATTTATGCTATTTATTTATTAGGTAAAGAATTCCTCAGCAAGAAGCTTGGATTACTAGCTGCATTGCTATTGACCGTAAACAGTTACGCGATATATTTTTCGCAGGAAGCACGTGCATATACCTTTTTCAGTCTCTTTGCAACGCTCTCCTTGTTCTTCTTTCTTCGTGTTTTGAAGCAACGTAAGACCAGCGATATCGTCAAACATGGAGTGAGCACTGCATTGATGTTATATTCACATTATTTCAGCCTCTTCGCGGTTTTCGCTCAATTAGTACTGGTGATCATATTCTGGCTAAATGAGCAGGAGCATAAAAGAGCGCTATTTCTTGCTTTTTTCAAGAGCATGCTTTTGGCCCTGGTACTTTATGTGCCCTGCTTCCCATTCCTGTATGCCACGTCAAAAATAGAAAAGTATTGGACGGAGCCACAACCTGTTACTTTTGTACTGAATTACTATGCAGATTTTTTCGGGGCATACTACTTTCTGTATCTCTTTTTATTTTTTCTGCCCTTACTATATCTATATTTTGTTTACCGGTCATGGCAAGAGAATAAAAGTATTAGGAAAAATCCGGTTGTGCTGAGCGCGATAGTATTGATGACCACTATTATCCTGTCTTTCGGTATCCCTTACTTGCGTTCTGTACTGGTCACTCCGATGTTTCAAAACCGGTACTTCTTCTTTACGATACCCCTGTTCATACTGATACACGCTATGGCAATAGTATTAATAAAGAACCGAGTGTTATCATATAGCCTCTTTTTACTGTTTGCGCTGATACAACTATACAATGTGATAATAGTACAGGAGTATTATTCTAAGGTGAGAAAAGAAGATATGAGGTCGCTTACAACCTACATTGCGGATAACGGGAAGCAATACAGCATTATCAATGAGAAATCGGCCTGGAATCAGCAATACTATCTTAAAAAGAAGGGCTATACAGGTAACTATGTATTAGGTAAGATGGAAGTTACACTCGATTCTATTGTGAAAGGGATTAATAAAAGACCATTGACAGATACCGTGTGGCTTGAAGGAGGCTATACAGACCATCGTGCCCCTGAAGAAGTAATGAACGAATTTGGAACAAAATATACCAAAGTAAGCGAACAGCATTTTCATGACGCCTGGGCTGAGCTGTGGGTAAAAAAGGTTTTGTAAAGGTTGTAATGGAAAAGAAAAGGTAACATCTATCGCTCCACCAATATCGTTTAGCAAGATATGTTTTATTGAGAATTTCTATTTAGGCCAAAACATCAGTTAATATTGATAATCATGCTTTTGATAATAAAAAGCAACGCGGTTTTTCCGTAAATTTGTTGCCGCATGAATTTGCAAGTATTGCTGGGATTATATCAAAACGATATCCGCTTAAAACAAATAGCGGCCGGCATCTCGTTGCCCGACCCTAAAATTCGGGTCTATCTCGACAACCTGCGAGGCTCTTCTATCAACTTTATTGCCAGCACTATATGGCAGCTAAGCGACGCCAATCACGTCTTTATCCTGAATGATAAAGAAGAGGCTGCCTACTTTCATAATGACATAGAACACCTGACAGGTGCATTGGATATCTGCCTGTTCCCGGACTCGTTCAAACGCTCCGGACATTTCAACGAGTTGAATAGCAGCCATGTGATGCTGCGTACTGAAGCGCTGACGAAATTCAGTGGTAAGAAAGTGAATAAGAAGGTGCTGGTAACCTATCCTGAGGCTTTGTTTGAAAAGGTTGTGAACCCGACTTCGCTTTCAGGAAATATCATCAGCATAAAGGTAAGTGAAACGCTGAAAGTGGAAGAGCTGATGAAGCAATTTGTGAGCATCGGTTTTAAGCGGGAAGACTTTGTATATGAACCGGGACAGTTTGCGATGCGCGGCGGTATACTGGATATATACTCTTTTGGTAATGAACATCCTTATCGTATAGAGTTGTTTGGTGACGAAGTGGACAGCATCCGTATTTTCAACCCGGAAACACAATTATCGGAAAGGAAGCTGCTACAGGTCTCTATCATCCCTAATATAGAAACGAAGTTTGAAGCAGGGGAGAAGATATCGCTCTTTGAATTCTTGCCGGCTAATACCGTGATATGGGCCAAAGATATGGACTATACATTGGGACGTATAGGTAAGATGGAAGATGAGCTTCCCGAACATATAGAGCTGGGGCAGGTAGCAGACGACCATGAAGAAGAGTGGCTGAAACAGCTGACCAAGGCAGACTTTGAAACATCTGAAGCCTGGCTGGCGCAAATTAAAAAACGCCACCTGTTAGAGTTCTACAATCACTCGCTGGAGCGTATAACGGGCGATACAATAACCACAGCGATACAATTTGCTACGGAAGAACAACCTGTGTTCAACCGCCAGTTTGATATGCTGATATCCGATCTGCAGAAGAAAAGTGCCTCACAATATGAGCCGTTCATCTTTGCAGAGAATCCCAAGCAACTGGAAAGGTTACGCAGCATATTTGAAGACCTCAATGCGAAATTCTCTTTCGTGCCAATACCTGTTGCGATAAGCCGGGGCTTTATAGATCACGACAAGAAAGTTGTTTGCTATACCGATCACCAGATATTCCAGCGGTATCATAAGTACAAAGTAAAGCAGGCCTATACTAAAGGTAAAGCCATCACCATACGAGCCTTGCGTGAACTAAGTCCCGGCGACTTTGTAACGCATATAGACCATGGCGTGGGTGTATATAGCGGACTGCAGAAAATAGAAGTGAATGGCAATATGCAGGAAGCAGTGCGCATTATATACAAGGATAATGACGTGCTGTACGTTAATATCAACTCACTGCATAAGATCAGCAAGTTCACAGGTAAAGAAGGCACCGCTCCTAAAGTGAACAAACTGGGCAGTGATGCCTGGGAAAAGCTGAAGAACAAGACCAAGAAGCATGTAAAGGATATAGCGGCAGATCTGATAAAGCTTTACGCGAAGCGCAAGGCATCTCAAGGTTTCCAGTTCTCACCTGACAGTTATCTACAGACAGAGCTGGAAGCTTCGTTCTTTTATGAAGATACCCCTGACCAAAGCAAGGCAACCGCAGATGTGAAACGCGATATGGAGTCGCCCTCGCCGATGGATAGATTGGTTTGCGGCGATGTGGGGTTTGGTAAAACAGAAATAGCGATACGGGCTACTTTTAAAGCAGTAGCTGATAGCAAACAAGCGGCAGTGTTGGTACCCACTACAATACTTGCCTTCCAGCACTTCCAGACTTTCTCAGAAAGGCTAAAGGATTTCCCGTGTACAGTTGACTATATCAATAGGTTCAAATCCGCAAAAGAGAAAAAAGAAACGTTAAAGAGACTGGAAGAAGGAAAGATAGATATCATCATAGGTACGCATGGTATACTAGGCAAAGATGTAAAGTTTAAAGATCTGGGTTTGTTGGTGATAGATGAAGAGCAGAAATTTGGTGTAGGCGCTAAAGAAAAACTGCGTACGCTGAAGGCGAACGTAGATACGCTTACGCTGACCGCTACACCAATACCACGTACACTGCAGTTCTCGCTGATGAGCGCGCGTGACCTGAGTATTATGAACACACCACCGCCTAACAGGCAGCCGGTGCATACAGAAGTGCTCTCGTTTAATGAATACGCCATACGCGATGCTATCTATTTTGAGACAGAACGTGGAGGGCAGGTTTATTTCATTCACAACCGTGTGCAAAGCCTGCCGGAAATGGTGGCGCTGATACGTAACCTTTGTCCTGACCTGGAAATAGGAATGGCGCATGGGCAAATGGAAGGCCATCAACTAGAGGCCGCACTGTTTGATTTTATAGAACGTAAGTATGACGTGCTTTGCTGCACGAACATAGTAGAGAGCGGTGTGGATATTGCGAATGCCAATACCATCATTATTAATAATGCCCACCAGTTTGGACTGAGTGATTTGCACCAGTTGCGCGGACGTGTAGGTAGGAGTAATAAAAAGGCTTTCTGTTATTTATTAGCGCTATCAATGTTGACCCTTCCTAACGATAGCCGTAAACGCTTGCAGACACTGGAGCAGTTCAACGAGCTTGGCAGTGGTTTCCAGATAGCGATGCGTGACCTGGATATACGTGGTGCGGGTAATTTATTGGGCGGAGAGCAGAGCGGCTTTATTACCGACATTGGTTTTGAGATGTATCAGAAGATACTTGGCGAAGCCATGCGGGAGCTGAAGACGGGTGACTTTAAAGATGTATTTAAAGATGAGATAGACAGGAAGAAAGATTACGTGTATGATTGCACGATAGATACCGACCTGGAAATACTGATTCCCGATACCTACGTGGCCAATATTACAGAAAGGCTTTCCCTTTATAGCCAGCTGGATAACGTGGAAGATGAAGGAGCCCTCACAGGCTTTATTAATGAAATGACCGACCGCTTCGGCCCTATACCGAGCCAGGTGCATGAATTATTTGCGACAGTGCGTTGCCGCACGTTAGCATGCCAGCTCGGCTTTGAAAAGCTGATATTGAAGAACGAGCAACTGCGCCTTTACTTTGTCAACAATCCTGAGTCGCCGTACTTTGAGTCGGCTACGTTCAATCACATTCTGAACTATATACAGACCCGCACAAATAATGTGAAGCTGAAGCAAGTGGGTAAGACATTCCTGCTGATAGCGGACAGGGTAAAAAATATGGAGAAGGTTTACCTGTTCCTGAAAGATATGTCCGTAATGCCTGAGGAGACCAAGGAGTAGTATTAGTACAATATATTTGCCGGGAAAGCGTTTTACATTTACTTAAACCTATAACATGCTAAAACCACTCTATGCCACATTGCTTGCAATAACCTCATTGACATTTTCTTCTTGCCAGCCCGACCCCGACCCTTTGCCTGTTACACAAATGTATCTTCGTCTGGGCCATGAGTTTGCCGGCAATCGTGCTATGAGCAATTATCCCGGTCCGGCCTTTAATGTAAATGGATTATTTATTCAAAGCAAGATCACGGCAAGTTTCCAGGAAACAGACACTACGATAAACATAACGAGATACCGCACACAAGCAGACTTTAGAGATCAGCTCAACCCCATTACAGCCGGTGATGTTGCTATGAATGGAACAGCATTACCCACGGGCATGCATTACCCACTGGTGCCTTCTACTGCACTTACTTATATCCACCAAAGCGATTCCGGAAGCTACTGGAATGAGAACGCGAGTAATACGTGGACGGTAAGCGGTGCAGGCATTATACCGCAGATAAACTATACCGTTGATAATACCTTCCCCGAATATACCGCAGCATTACCTGCAGCAGTTGATACCAATAGCGACCTCACCATTACCATCAATAGTGGCAATGTGCAAAACGGCGATTTCGCTATTATCACTATTGCGGGAGAGCGTGGTAGTGAACACAGAGAAAGTAATCCGGTACCGGTGAACGGAGGCACTGCTATGATCCCTGCAAATACGGTTAAGTACATAGCTGCCGGGGCCGGCAAAGAGCGTATAGCCATACACATCTATAAACAAGACCTGCAAAACATCGGGGGTAAATCCTTCGGTTTTATAAAGGTTAGAGAAGAATGGGGAACAGCGACTTTCCAATAGCTGAACGTTGATATACGGGATGTTAATAAGGTGTACAAACAGCTAATATTTATTTAAACATTTACATTGAGTTACTGATATATGGAGTAAATTTGGCGTATATTTATTTGGTTACCCCCTCTGCGCTGAATGAACAAGATAAAAATTGTCGTTGCCGACGATCATCACATACTATTAGACGGACTCAGGGCCTTGCTGCAAAAACAGAAAGACCTGGAGATCGCCGGTATGTATGATAACGGGCTTTCGCTTTTTGACGACTTGCCAAAGTCGCAGCCGCACGTAGCGCTGGTGGACATAAATATGCCCGGCCTTAACGGGCTGGAGCTTACCCAAAAGATAAAGGAATTCTACTCCCATATTGCCGTCATTGTCCTTTCCATGCATGATGACAGCGCGCACATAATGGAAATGATAGAAGCAGGTGCATCAGGATACCTGCTAAAGAATGTGAATGATACAGAACTACTGGATGCTATCAGGACCGTTTCTAACGGGAAGATGTATTTTAGCCAGGAAGTATCAGACACCATTACCAATTATGCTGTAAATAAGCAGCGTAAGAACGATCAGCCTGAAGAAGCCAAGCTTACCGACCGTGAGCGGGAGATATTGAAACTTATCTCTGAGGAAATGAGCAATGCCCGCATAGCGGAAGTCTTATTTATCAGTGAGCGTACGGTGGAAACACATCGCAAGAATATGCTCCGTAAGACCAATAACAAAACGATCGTTGGCCTGCTGAAGTATGCTATAGAGAAGCAGCTTATCTAAGTAAGGGGGATTCCCTCTTTCCGTTACACATCCATTAATAGCAGTGGCATCCGTGCCAGTACGTAGAGAAAAATACCGTATGCGGTGTATAGGCAGAACTTTGCCTTCAAGATACTTTTGTGTCAGCAAAACAGCAAACAGCTGTGCAAAGAATCCCCCAAATAAAAATCTACTGAAATGAAACATTTAAACAAATTTTTGCTGCCGGTTGCAGCTCTTGGTATTAGCCTGATGGCTTCTTGCGATATAAAGGATGTTGTTCCTGAAGAGCCTGAAGTGCCGCAAACAACAACTCCTACAGCACCAACACCACCCAGTCCTACAGTATCGGGTACATGGGGCGGACTTGTGGCGCTGAAGATGACACTTACTTATAGCCAGATGGGTTACAATGTAGATGTGAACACTGAAATGGGCGTAGGTTCGTTCTATACTGCAATGGGCTCCGGTACAATGGTGGATGCAGGTGTTGTAAAACTGAACAACATAGCCCTGGACAAAAATGCCAACCACTCTTATTCTAAAGTAGCATCAATAGGCATGACCCCTGATGACATGGATATTGACAATGGCGTTAACTGGAGCGTAGCCGGTGGAAGTGGTATTCCGTCATTTACCTATACACACACAGGTGGGTTCCCTTCATTCAGCGGCACAATCCCTGAAACAATAACAAGAGCAAATGGTATGACACTTACCCTGAATGGTACAACAGTTAGCAATGCTGACTCAGTATATGTGTTCTTTGTATCAGGCAGCACAAGCCTCTTGAAGAGCTATGCCGCTAATGCAGGCCCTATCACTATCAGCGGTAGCGACCTGAATGGACTAGCGGCATCATCTACCACCAGTCCTGCTTATGTAGAAGTGATCCCTTGGAAATATACACTACAAGAAGTAGGTACTACTGCCAAGCTGGTAGCATTCATAAAAGAAAATGCAATAGTTAAATCGGTGACAATTAATTAGTTATAATTTATTTCCTTTACCCCTCCATTTACACTTTAAGATAGATCCTCTTGTAAACGGTTTTTTTATCCCACGTAGAGGGTGGATTTATCACAGCGGGATCTATCGCGATCTCGCTGTTTTTTTTCTTCATATTACTTATGACAGCCATCCGCTTCATACCTAATATCAAGCGCTGCCACCCCTTACAAAAAATTATATCCCTTGGTATTGCATATCAGGGGATATTTCATTAACTTTACTATGAAAGGTTTATTAATATAAACAATATCAATGACGATAGGTATGCGCATACGTTTCTCTTTAAGTGCAGCATCTTTGCTGTTGCTGGCTTCCTGCAAGCCTGAGCCGACGCCAATACCTGTTGATACAACGATGGAGTCGCAGGTCACTCCTATTGTATTGCCGATAGTAGATAATGTGAACGGGGTGCTGTACAGCATAAAAGTAGATGAAAATAATAAAGGGAAAGTAACGATATCGGAGTTAGCTTCGGCTGAATTCTATGATGAGCCATCTAATACCGCTTTACCGCCAAGCAAGACCTATGCAGGGCAAGTGATAATAAATGAAATTCCACTCAATCATTCAGAAGACAACGAATATACCCGTGAAGGAGTAGATGGACGCATCATTACAAATCTGAAATTTAATGAGGGTGTTCTTTGGACTATACAAGGAGATGACGGAATACCATCAATGACACTTGGGTTGTCTAATAGATTTTCGCAATACTCAGGATCTTTCCCTACTGTTATAACCCGTAGCAAAGGTTTGTCCTTTACCTTTGATGAAAACACAGTAAAATATTCTGACTCAGTATATGTAGCGATATCCGCCGGGAACAAATTAATTGTAAAGCGATATTCTGCTAAAGCGGGAACAGTAACGATACCATCTGAAGAACTGTCAGCACTACAAGCATGCACTGTTGGCAAACCCGGTTACCTTCAAATATCACCATCCAGTATTGATAAATTTGAATCATCACAAGGCTCCGGATATTTTGTAGTGATGATAAAACAGCAAGTGGTCATCAGATCTATAGTTATTCAATAAGGTCTCTTCCGTTACTTATTGCCACCGCTACTGCCATTTTCACTTTCATCACTCTTCAGGTTATTTCTTTCTTTTTCAGAAGGCTTTTCTTCTTTCTTTTCTTTTACTTTTCGTTTGTTGCCGCCATTGTTGGCCGGTTGAGCAGAACTATTGTCTTTTCCGAAGCGATAAGTGAAAGAGATGTTTCCTATCCTTGTTTCGCGATTTCGGAAAGTAGTTTGGTAGTAAGAGTCGTAATCATATAGTGTGGTGTACTTGCGGGTATTGAAGATGTCGGAAACATTCAGTACCAAGGTTGCTTTGTTCTTCAGCAGATTTTTACGCAAGGCTATATCCACCCAGTATACTTCGGAGAGGGTACCCTGTGCCAACACCTTTGGCGCTTCGTAGTTACCATTCAGTTGAAGTGAGAATCCTGCAGGTAGCTTTACATTGGTATTGGCTTTTGCAAACCATGACGTACCACTGTTGTTCAGCTCAGGAGCTATGTTGCCGCCACGCACTTCATTTTTAAAGATATTCATGTTCACGGTAGCATCCCATATAGGCAGCAGCTGCAAGCGGCCGATCAGTTCCGCACCATAAGTAAAGGCAGTGGCCAGGTTTTGCGGTTGTGAGAAGCTGGTACCATCGGCATAGAACTTACGATAGCGTTCTATCATATTGGTAGTGTATTGATAATATAGGCTACCTATAATATTATGTCCTTTCTTGAATTGCCTGTTGTAATTAAACTCAGTATTATATATAAATTCCGGCCTCAGGTAAGGATTACCCATGCTCGTGTCCTGCGGATTGGTGAGATCGAGGAACGGCATCATGCTCCAGAAACTCGGCCTGTTGATGCGGCGGGAGAAATTAAGGTAAACAGACTGGTCGTGGGGTAGTTTATAAGATACAAAGGCAGAAGGGAATAGATTCAGGAATTCATTTCTGAAATAAGTGAAGGCACTATTGGTATCCAGCCTTTGAACCTGACCATCATATAAAGTATACTCAAGCCTCAGTCCTGCCATATAGCTGAAGTTGCCATGCTGGTTAGAAAAGCTGGTGTATGCTGCATGATTGGTCTGCAGGTAATCGAAATTGTTGTACAAAGTGCCGTTGAAGAATGTGTCGCTGTTGCGGATTGTATCTTGTAGCAGGTTGTCCCATACAAGCGGCGCATTCTTGCTGCGGAACCAGAACATTTGTGTTCTCCAGCCGGCATCCAGTTTGGCGTTTTTTCCTAAGAAAGGAGTGGTGAAGTCGGCCTGGGCGTTGATGCTGCTATTGATCCCTTTGCTGGGTCCGAGCTCCCAGGTAGTATCTACATAGGGAACTTCGTAGAGGCCGCTGAGGGTATAATAAGTTTGGTCGTGTTTGGTTTGCGAGGTAGAGAAGTTGAAATTGGTCGTCAGCTCCTGCTTCTCTTTTTTGAATTTATGTTTGTAGTCCAGGTTAGTAGAATACGATCTGGGGCCACCATTACCAACAGACTCCCTGTGCCTCTTTGTGAGCGTATCCATAGCTCCATCGCTTCGGGTATCGCTTAGCGACCAGAACTCTGTAGTTGCCTTATTCCCCCATCGCATGATATTCATGTTCTGCGTGAGGGTGAGGCTGTTGTTTTTATTGATAATGTATTCAGCGCCCAAAGAACTGAACCAGCCCCCGAAGCTGCGGCGGCTATCCTCTGCGCCAATATAAGCCAGAGAACTACTGTCCAGGTATGCATCTTTGGTATAGCGTTCGTTGTTGCTGTTGTTGCCGTTCTTGTTGTTGCGGTAGTTGCTGTTGAAGAACACATTCCATTTCTCGTTCTTGGCGTTCAGGTTAATGCCACCGTTGTATTTGTCCCTTGTACCGGCGCCTGCATTTACGCTGCCGTTAAAACCGAATTTCTTATCGCGGACCGTGATGATATTGATGATGCCTGTTATACCCTGCGCATCATACTTAGCGCCAGGGTTGGTAATCACTTCTACATTGTCTATACTGCTGGCCGGCAGGCTTTGCAATGCGGTTGCCACATCGCCGCCCAGCAAGGTGGCCGGCTTGCCGTCTATGAGTATGGTTACGTTGCCCTTACCACGAAGGCTTACTGCTCCGTCAACATCCACTGATACAGAAGGGACATTAGACAGAACATCGGAGGCGCTACCGCCGGCGGTGGTGATATTCTTGCCTACGTTAAATACCTTCTTGTCCACATACATCTCCATTATGCTCTTCTCGCCATTTATCTGCACCTCGTCCAGTACCTTAGAGCTGAAGTTGAGCGTGATATTGCCCAGGTCTTTGTTGGGAGCATCATCGGTGAGGGAGATATTATTAATGTAGTGAGTGGAAATGCCTACTGCCGTAATACGCAGCATGTAGTTGCCGGTGGAAATATTCGCTATTTCGAATGTGCCCTTTTCCTCACTAATTGCCCCGTTAACTACAGATGAGTCGGTATGCAAGAGGGTAATAGTAGCATAGGGTAGCGGAACCTTCTTATTATCGGTTACGGTGCCGGATATTTTCCCGTTTTGCGCAAAAGCATATAGGGGAAAACACAACAGAAATATCGATAAAAGAAAACTACGAACCGGGAGCATACTGAATTTGGAAAATGAAAGCGCAAAGGTGAGGGAAATATGTGAAAAATAAACGCTAAAACCGACAGAATGGTATATAGATGGGCTAAAAAGGAAATTTCTCTAAAAAAGAGGGTACTAAACTATATTTGAAGGGCGTTATAGCATGATATTTGCAAAGTGAGTATGTACTGAGGTGTACAACCGGAATACTATGAAGAAACTTTTTATCCTATTAGCAATTGTCATTGCTTTTTCTGCCTGCCGCAGGGGTTCAGGTACCAATAACAATTTGGCCTGCTGGCAATGTGCCATAGAAGGTATGTATAATGGCAAACTGGTAGATATAGACACCACTATCTGCAATAAGAGCAAGGCCGGGATAGATGAATTTATGGCTCCCCACAATACCACGGCACAAGTAGTGACCTGTGAGCGCTTGCTCGACGAATAAAAAAAGCACACCCACCGGATGTGCCCTTTGCCTATTACCTGTAATCGTCTTTTCCTTTTACCCTTCTATTCTTTGTCCTCGCCTTTACATTGTTCTATAAAATAGGCATTAGCTTCTTTCCCCCAGCTTGGCTTGCTGATATCATTGCCTGTTTCTTTAGCATAGAGTCCTTGTGCTTTCTCAAAATATGGCAGGGCGTTCTTTTTACCGCCACCAAATGCTTTGGGTGTAAAGAACTTGCTGGTGCCGTTCAGGTAGTATATGCGTGGATTCTCTGCATTTAATTCTTTGGCTTTAGCGAGGTGTTCATCGAACAGCTTGCCGTATTTCTGCCAGCGGTTCATGGGTTTTACTGCCAGGCGGGCATTAGCTATCATTGCCGACAATACATGCGTTTCATCATTTTCGGTTTTCAGTTGGGTGATTACCTCCTCCAGCTCTTGCTCTGCTTCATCCAGGTAGGCATCACGTTTCTCTTCTTTTGTTTCCATGTAGGAGAGTTGTGCCTTGCTGTATGCGTTGTAGTAATGTGTTTCCCAGTTGTCGGGCCACTTTTTGGCTATAAGTGCCAGTTTGTTGCTTTGCTCTACTTTCACCGGCATATTCTGAGTAGTATCAAATGCTATGAATGTCTTTTGTAATGCAGGTTTGAAATCCTGTTGCGCTGCGCAGTTAACGTAAGCAAATGCTGCGGTTGCCAATAGTAGAATAAATCTTGTCATTGTATAAGTATTAAAGAGGTTTCAAAATTAGTTGGTAATGATCAATACTATAGCTCGTCTTTGCTGAACTCGCTGAGTGAGAAGTTAACACCCACAAATACGCTTCTGTATATTGCCGGGGCCATGTCTCCTATTATTTGTCCGTTCATATCGTAGCGCTTGCCGAATACGTTCTTGCTGTTCGTAGCGTTGTCCACACCCGCATAGAATACTGTGAACCATTTACCAAAGCTATGCAGCCAGCTAACCGTGATCGACAGGTTGTGAAAATCCTTTGTGCGCTCGCTCAGGAAGTCAATAGCGGGGTCAGGATTGTAAAAAGGTCTGCCACTGGCATAGCTATACGTAGCGCTGACGTTGGTCTGTATCTTATCGATGAAGTATTTAGAGATTACGCTCAGGTTGTGGTCGGCAATGAAATCAGGTGTTGCCTCAGCAGTGAAATTCTTGTACAGCCTGCGGGTATCTATGTAGCTATAAGAAAGCCAGTAGTCGAAGTTCTTAATGCTCTTCTTGTCTCTCCAGAACAGCTCTATGCCTTTTGCATAACCAAAACCTGAATTGTCGACACTATAACCCGGTGTGTTGACAGGATACAATACCCTGAATGAATTAGGATTGAAAGCCTGGTTGCTTTTCTCACGGATCAGTTGGTTGTAATCTTTGTAGTATGCTTCCAGGCGGAGGGTACGTTCTCCTTTGATGAATTGGTAGTTGGCTATATAGTGTATAGACTGCTGCATCTTAGGCCTGTATCCTGACAGGTAATAGTTCGGGTCGGCATTCTGGTAGAACATACCGCTCGCTAAAGAGAACTGTCCGTTCTGTCCTGCTTTTATTGCCAGAGAAAGACGGGGCGAAATATTATCCTGGTTGGCAATAGCGCTGTATTCATAACGCACACCCGGCTTGAAAGCTAGCCAGTACACCGGTGTCCAGTCTGCTTCCAGATATCCAGCTGCCTGTTGTTCGTTAAAGCTGTTGTTATAATTGTAGCCGTAAGCGGTACCCTTGTTAGCATAGCTGAAGCTTTGCAGTTCGGTACCAACCAGCAAATTGAATCTTGCGTTGAAATATCTCTTGGCCTCGAAGCGGAATTGCGCCCTGTTATCATCATTCTCCATCGGGTTGCCGTTGAAGTTGATGTCGTCTTTATTGTAGCTGAATGAAGCGGCAGTATATAAGCCCCATTTCTTTTTCAGCATTTGCCTGTAAGAGATATTGCTGTAATAGTTCTGGTTAGTGATGACGAATTTTACGTTTTGCTGGTTGCCTACAAGCGTCGGGTCATTGGTAGGTGTAGGGATCGTTACCCCTGATTTGAACTGGCTACCATTCACCATCACTTTCAGGATGCCATCTTTGTTCGGCTTCCAGTTGAAGCGCGCGCTACCACCACCACCTTGCGGTACCGTGTAGTAATCCACATTAGTATTGGCGATACCGTAGAAAGGCGTGAGGTTATTGTAATAAGCACTACCACTTACGCTGGTGTTCTTCCAGAGCTTGTCTCCTGATACGTATACACCTGCCATGTTCAGGCCTGTGTTGATGGTGCTTTTGTCTGGCAGGTCCGTGCTGTTCAGTTCCAGTACAGAACTTAAAGCCTGTCCGTAACGGGCGCTATATCCACCACTACTGAAAGCCACGCCTTTGAATTGCCATGGCCCGAAACGACTGCGCGATACTACACCAGGTGCAGAACTATAGAATGCATTCTGCGCTATCATTTCATCTACCACCACATTAGCTTCGCTTGCATCGCCACCACGAACGAATAGACCGTTTTGTGTTCCCTGCTGCTGTGTCCCAGGTAATGTCTGTATGGCTTTTATCACGTCTGCCTGCGTGCCTGCTGTTGTGATGATGTCAAGTGTGCTGAGTACGGTCTTGTCTTTATCATTGCTAGCTTCCATGCTTCCGGCGGTAATCGTTACCTGCTCCAGCGTATTGAGCTTGATGTTGTTCATCACCAGGTTTATGTCGCTGATATCCCCGGTGATGTTGAGCGGCATGCCAACTTCCTTGTGCGCGATATCAGTCGCAACCAGTGTCTGTGCACCTTTTTCGTCGGTGGAGAATCTGAAATTGCCGAGGCTGTCGGTGGTAGCGCCATCAATAGTGTTCAATAAAGAAACACTTGCCCCTCTCACCGGTTTTGCTTTCTCATCCAGTACTTTACCGCTCAGTATAGCCTGTGCCATGCCATTTGTTGCTGAAAGCAGCAACAAGGGCAGTAAAAGCATCTTCATTTTGGAGTATATATGCGCCATATAGTCGTCTTGTAATTTGATGATGCAAACATACTACGGGCTGGTAGATAATGGCGGCGACTTTCGGCAAAGAATAATGACTTATCGGTAAATGGCTCTTAGTTATCGGTAAGCTTTTATTTAGCTTTGCAGGATGGATGCATATACAGTAATAGAGGTGAAGGCCGACGGCAGCACGGTACCCCAGGTAGAAAGCGAAACGGAAGTGCTGCTGATACAGGACCGCGTGGTAAGCGTTGGTAAGCTGTGCTACGATGATGATGACTATAGGAATGTATATATAGACCACCCGGAAAATGAAACAGAACTGAATCCTGAAGCCCTGCAACTGGTAAAGGATAATTGCCCCCAGCACTTAACTACAAAAACCTCTGTGGTAGTGATCTGCCCCGAAGAACTGGCGGGAAAGATGGTGTTCTAGTCGTCCAGCGACTGGAGGAAGAGGTCGAACGCTGCGTCTTGCGTGTCTTTATTGAAGCGTACTTTCCTGAGTAATTTACAATTACTGCGCATCTGGTTGTAGTCCTTATCGGGCATTACTACCATTTTCAGGATGTTCTGCTCCAGGGCGGCAAAGTCTGAAGGTGCATTTACCCAGCCTATCTTTCCTTCTTTTACTATCCGCGCCCCTTCGCCCGCACCACTGAAGAAAACAGGGATAGCATTGGCCATAGCCATAAATATTTTGGAAGGCACTGCGCCGGGAAGGTCGGTCTTTAAGGGCACCAGCGTAGCATGATAGTCGCTGAGCATTCTCGGCATTTCAACTGAAGGAATAGAGTTGTGGTAGAAAATCCCTCTTGATGGATACTCGGCGATTAGCTTTTCGATCTTAGCGCGCTCGTTACCGTCGCCATATATATGGAATTCTACATTCAGCGAGCTGAAATCAATATTGCGGCATATATCATACACACCTTGTGCTACACCCAATAGTCCGGCATATACTATTCTCTTTTTGCCTTCAGGGCGAGGCTTGTGTATATAGGGTGATGTCTCCTGCAGGTTGCGATAGAGGAATTCACGCTTGGGTTTGCGAAGGGCCGCTTTAATGTGTTCCAGTATCTCATCGCTCTGTCCTATGTAAGCATCGGAGAGATTGTACATGCGTTTCTCTACAGCCTCAAGACAACGATACAGGAAGCCCTTCTTAATGGCACCCAGCTCTAAAGCAGAAAGCGGCCAAAGGTCGCTCACGTTCAGTACGGCCTTGCTGCCAATGATACGCGCAATGATGATACCGGCATACGCCGACAAAAAAGGCGGCGAGCTGACGATCACCATATCCGGCCGCTGAATAAACAGCTTTGGTAGTGCAAAAAAGTATAAAGAGAAAGTATAGCTGAACATACTGGCTATACGCTTCAATGGATTTTTAGAATTGGAAGGATAAAGCCAGAGACGCTTTATCTTGATATCATTGGCCTTTTCGTTCTGTATCAGTTTACCCCTGAAGGAAGGGAAGATACGCCCCATGGGATAATTGGGCATACAGGTGATGACCTCTACGTGGTGTCCGCGAGCCTTCAGCATTTTAGCCAAATTGTTGATGCGTGTCGGTGCCGCGCCTTTCTCAGGAGGGTACGAGTTGCATATAATAGTTATCCTTTTGGCCATCTGTTTTTCCTCATAGCTAACGCTGGTCCCCGCCTGTGGGACTATCTTCTGTAGATATGATTTATTGAGGGCTAAATCCAAAGGCCTAAATTATAGCACCAAAAATAAAGGTTATGCTAAATTATCGCCGTTAACAACCTGTTATTAGGAAAACAAAGTATCAGTAAAGGCTTGATTTCTAGAGTGTTTCTGCTAAAGTGTAGATTCTACCACTATTTTGTTCCTTGAGCCATTTTACTAATGGGTCAAAATACTCCAGCATTGCCTTCGCATTCAGCTCGTCGCCGGTTGACTCTTTCAGCACTTTTCTCCAGTCTTTAGAGGCTCCCGGGTACATTATTTTGCGCAGGAAATCACCTATTTCCTTATTGCCATAATAGTTAGTAGCGCGAGGGTCTTGCTTCAGGATGTTCTTGGCAATATGATTGTGCAATTGATAAAGGATGACGTAAGACAAGGCGTAGTCATAATACTGCGCAGGATCATCGTTGATGTGCGTTTTGGTAGCAGCATCGCAAAATTCTTCTCCGCGATCAAATGGAGGAACGATACCCTGGTACTTCTTCGCCAGTTCCCACCATTTTTTATTGAACTGGTCAGCGGGCAGATTGTCGACATATAATGCTTTCTCAAAATTGCTCATGGTACCTGATGAGAAGAAAATGAATACAACCGAATTCAGCGCTTCCTTCAGTAAGGATTGGATGCTATCCGTTTTTACATTGCCATCTATCAATCCACGACCGGCGAGGAAAGGCTTTTGCATAGCAGCAAGCCCCATCATACTACCTATCGCTTCGTGATAAGCACGGTTAGCTCCCTGGCGCAATAGTGGGGGTACATCTTTGTTGGTATAAGTAAGGTAGTAGTAGATGTGACCGAGCTCGTGGTGAGCAGTTTCAAACCACTCAGAGTTTGGCTCTACGCTCATCAGGCTGCGCACGTCTTTATCAAGGTTCATGTGCCATGCAGAAGCGTGGTTGTTCTTCTTTACATTTGAATCCGCACGGTAAGGATACAGGCTAGATTTATCCCAGAACACAGATGGCAGTTTTTCGAAGCCAAGGCTCACGTACATATCTTCCGCGTCTTCTGTTATGAATTTCGCTCCTTTTGTTTTCAATACGCTATCAAGGTTAATACCTTGTACTGTTACGGCAGAACTCCAGTCTTGTCCCCAACGGTTTGGCAGCCAGTGTGCAGGCAGGTATGCAGGTACTTCGCTTGATCCATATTTCCTGCTCATTTCGTAGCGCATCCAGGTATGTAGTTCGCGGTATAGGGGATAAAGTTCTTTTATCAGCCTGTCCATCGTCTGCATCATCTCTTCGCTCTTCATACCGTAGTCAGATACCTGGTAGGTAAAGTAATCGTGATAACCCAGCTCCTGTACGGTCTTGTTACGCAGGTCGCGAAGATTCACCAGTCCTGTCTTCAGTACCTTGCCCACTTCTTTGCTCGACTCCCATGCGCTCAGGCGTTTCGCTACATCGGTTTCGTCTCTCAATACATTATCCAGATCATTAGTGCTCACCTTTTTACCGTCAAGGGTATAAGGGAACGTGTATAATTTTTCTGTTTGTGCATTCTCCGCAGCTATGCGTTGCTTCACCACATCAGCTATCGTTTGCGGATTGTTGGCAGCGGCATACAATACTATTTCCAGTTGCTTCTTCTGCACATCAGTAAGGTCTTTGCCATTTTGCAACAGGCGTTTGGCCGTTTCTATATTTTCCTTGCTACCTGTAAAGGCCGCCATAGCCTCATCGGCTTTCTGAGCTGCTACACGGTAGGTGCTGTCTCCTTCCTTCATTACTGTATTGTTGTTCCACTGCGCTTCAGACGAAGCAGTGTACAGCTTCACATACTGCTCTGTATATCCATCTAGGAACTTCTGTGCTTCGGCCTGTACGGAATTGTCTGTCGTGGGGGTATCCTTGCAGGAGAGCAGCAATGTTGTAGACAGGCATACAATACTTAATAAACGTTTCATCAGGAAAGATTTTATTAAAAGTAAGAAATCATTTGTTGTTAAGCTGAACAGTAAAGTCTATCAGCAGTTTGGAGACATTCACTACGTTGGTCATGGTCAACTCTCCGGCCTTATCAAAGATGTCGTGATAATACCCTTTGCCGCCGTTGGCATAAATAAATATAGAAGGTACACCCGCTTCGGTAAAGTGGTAATGGTCACTGTTTTTAGCTTTGCCGCGGCTTTTTACTTCGGGCACGTAGTTGTGTTCTTTGTTGATGTCTTGCAGAAGTTGGAATTGATCCGGATACTCGGTGGCATTCACTACAGTAATGCCATCTCGGGCATCGCCCATGATGTCAATATTTGTGAGGAACTTGATATTGGCTAATGGAATGAGTGGGTTTTTCACAAAGTAGTCAGAGCCTTTCAGCCCCGCTTCTTCACCACTAAAGGCAATAAAAGCAATAGAATAACGTTGCGGGTGGCGACGGAAATGCTCTGCCAGGTGCAGTATCATAGCAGTGCCACTGGCATTGTCGCTTGCGCCTGGAAAGATAGCAGAACCCATGCGCCCCAGGTGATCATAGTGTGCAGTGAATACGATAAAGCTATCGCGAACAGTGCCAGGGACATAGCCAATGAGATTGGCATTGCGGTAGTTGGGTTGTAACAGGGAACGGATGCTTACCGATGCTTTCTTTATGTTGCGGGGAAGCACGCTGTCCTGTACATAGAGCACAGTGGCGGGGATAGTATCTGTACCAACAGTCCACGTCATTTTTCCTTTTACAGGTATTATGTAGCAGGCATCGGACAGCAAAGAGGCCAACTTGCGCGGTGGTATAGACAATCGTGTATAAAAGCTGTCGATGTTTTTTAAGTAATAGGTTTTGCCAGCTTGAAAGCGTGCTTTCGTTTGGGCCCAACCTGCACTGTCCTTTATATTCTTGAGATTTACAGTTGTTACTCTTGTGTCCTCGGCCTGGAAGCTGCTGCTGGAGGCATCTACCAGAAAATCGTGGCCCGGTAAAAACGATTTGTTTTTTACTACCAGCTTCATGTTGTCCGGGAAAGTATTAACTCCGAAATAATAGAACTGCACAAAAGTGCTGTCTGGGTTAATGGGGAATAACCCGATTTTCTCAAACTGGTTTTGTAAGTAGATGGCTGCCTTTTCTGATCCTTTGCGTACATAGCCGCGGCCTTCCATGTTATTTGCAGAAAGCTTGTTGATATGTTCTTTAATAGCGAGGCGTTCTTTATCTTGTGCAAAGCTGTTGTTTGCGCAGCAAATAAGTAAAACCACTATCCCGATTCGAAACAGATACATTATGGAGCTAAAATAGTACAAATAGTCGTAGCTCAATTAGTTATTCCACTGTTAAGCCATGCCGGACATTGGATAAACAGATACCGAAAAAGTATTTTCGCGCGATATAGATGAAGACTGAACTTAAAATAGGCCTTATTCTTGAAAATGACATTTTCCCTTCCTGGGTGGTAAGTGTCATAGAAAGGATCGTAGGGCTTGGCTATGTTCAGATTAAACTGGTAATCAAAAGCAAGCCTAAAGAACCGCAAAAAGAACCCTTCTTATACCTGCTTTATAAAAAACGCAATAGCCAACCATTAAACGCCCCTGACGCCTTTGAACTGAAAGATGCAAGCGGGTTACTAGCCGGCGTTCCCGTGGTACAAGCCAACACCAACGAAGCATTGAGCGCAGCTGCCGGGCTGGATGTATTGATAAATTTCTGCGACCACAAGCTATCGGATATATACAGGGAGTGCCCGCGCTATGGCGTGTGGCGGCATTTTTTCAGTGAGACAAGGAACACGGAAGTGCCTGGTGTATGGGAAGTGCTGGAGCGCAGGCCCGTTACTATTTCGGGAATTGAGGTAACAGATAAAAACAATAACGAACGGATAATATACCAATCTGATTCGCTCACCAACCCCTATTCTATAGCAGAAAGCCGCAATAGCTACTATTGGAAAAGCATTTCTTTTATACCCCGTATGCTGGATGTGCTTTATACGGATGAAGCTGCGTTCAACCGCATCAACATCGCCCCGTACACCAGCGTGAAGGCGATGAAGAAGTACCTGCACATGCCTACCAACGCGGCCATACTGGATGCCTTTGTAAATCCCATGCCGAAGCGCATATCAACATGGGTAAAGAACAGGTCGCTAAAGCGCGACTGGTTGCTGATGTATGATGCCAATAGCTATGCAGGCAAACCATTTGCCATCAGCGACTTTAAGGAGCTTATGGCGCCATCGGGATACTTCTGGGCAGACCCGATAGTAGTAGAAAGGAATGGTAAGCACTACCTATTCCTGGAAGAGTATGTGTATGCTGAGCGGAAAGGCCGTATAGTAGTAATAGAGGTAGATGAAAATGGTGTGTTGTCAGAGGCCAGACCTGTTCTGGAATGTCCTTATCATCTTTCCTACCCTTTTGTGTTTGAAAAGAACGGGAAATATTACATGATACCCGAAACCAGTGACAATCAAACCGTAGAACTTTACGAATGCACGGAATTTCCTTACAAATGGATTTTCAAAAAAAACCTGCTTTCAAATATAAGTGCCGTTGATAGCACGGTGCTGCATTATAATGATACCTGGTGGCTTTTTGCCAATGTAAAAGAACAGGAAGGCGCCTCTTTCCTGGACGAACTTTTCCTTTTCTATACAGACGACATTATTAATTCGGAGTTAAAACAGCACCCGCAAAACCCTATTGTTTCTGATGTGCGTTCGGCACGGCCCGCCGGGCCATTGTTCTTTAAAGACGGCGATCTGTACCGCCCATCGCAGATATGCGCGCCTTACTATGGCTGGGGAGTATCAGTTAATAAAGTAGTGAAGCTCACAGAGCAGGAATATGAAGAACAACAGGCTTACAGAATAGCCCCCGACCAGCGCAATAAAATTGCAGGTATCCACACACTGTCTTACGCCGGAAAATTTTGTGTAGTAGATGCGCTCATGGATATGAAAAAATAATACCCAACCTAACCATTTCTTTTCTTGTCATAGCAGTGGAAAAGTACATGCCCTTGTATTTTTTCAGCGATTATATATTTATATTTACAAAAAACATCTTTATGCGTAAACTATTACTACTAAGCCTTATGGTAGGGGCTCTACCTCTTTTTGCTGTTGCAAAAGATGGCCTATCAGTTCCTGATGTAAAACAACAACTGCACTTTGTGGAAAACAAAGGACAGGTACATGATCAGCATCATAATTCTCGTAATGACATCCAGTTTTCTATACCCGGAAAAGGCATGTCGCTTTTTGTAGGTGATGCACAATTGCATTATCAATTCTACAAGCTGGATAAACCTGGTTTTGTGCCCGGTAAATCAATGGCCGATATTGGCAAAAAATTCAAAGCTGCTGAGTACAGCATGTACCGGATGGACGTGGAGCTTGTTGGTGCAAACAAACATGCCCAGGTAATAAAGGAAGAGCAACAGCAGTATGTGGAATACCACTACACTGTTGAAGCTAAAAGATCGCGCTCAGTAGAGCGTGGCGGAAAACCACTGAAGAGTTTTGAAGCACATTCCTACAACAAGATCACTTATAAAGATGTATATCCTAATATTGATTGGGTACTTTATGTAAAAGAAGGACAAGTGGAATATGATTTCGTGGTAAGGCCCGGTGGTAATCCAGCTGATATAAAGCTTAAATACGGCGGTGCTACTTCTCTTGGCTTGAGTGCTAATGGTGGCCTTACTGCTACTACCCCAATGGGTACTGTATCTGAAGCGGCTCCATATTCATTCCAACAAGATGGTAAAGAAGTGACGTCTTCATTCAACCTGAATGGTGATGTGCTTACATTCAACGTAGGACAATACACAGGTACGCTGGTAATAGATCCCACGATCGCATGGGGTACTTACTTTGGTGATTCAGACGGTGAGGAGTATAATGGTATGGACTATGATGGCGCTGGTAATCTTTATGCTGTAGGTGGCACAAACAGTATTGCCGGTATGGCTACTGTTGGTTCATATTCAGAATTTGGTTCGGGCCTTAACGATGGATTCGTTTCCAAGTTCACTACTGCAGGTGTTCTTCTTTGGTCAACGTATTTTGCTACAGCCGCAGATGACAACCTGAATGCGGTAGATTTTAATACTGCAACTGCAACATTGAATTTTATCGGTTTGACAACAGTTTTTGGTGATGAGGATGCGTTCTTCGGAGCGCTGGATGCTAATGGAGGTTTTATAGATGACGCAGCTTTTGGCGTAACAGGTACTGATGAGCAAGGCTTAGGTGTCAGCTCTGACGCTGCGGGTAACATCTATATCTGCGGTTACACTACCAGTCTTATGGATATGGGTACTACCGGTTCCGTACAGGAGTTTAGTGCAGGTGGCACTGATGGCTGGATATGGAAGATAGACAATGGTGGTAACCTTGTATTTGGTACCTATTATGGTGGACTGGGTGAAGAGAATGTAAATGCTGTTTCTACTGACGCTTCAGGAAACATTTATGCTTCAGGTGTCACCAACAGTACCGCAGATATCTCTACACTGAATACTTATGGCGGAGGCATTTGGGACGGCTATGCTACTAAGATCAACTCTACAGGTGCTATATGGGTTTGGGGAAGGTATCTGGGTGGTACAGGTGATGACCAGGCGTTTGCCTCAAGGGCGAATGCAGCCGGTGATGTGTTTGTAGTTGGCCAGACCACAAGTGCAGGCATGGGAACAGGTGGTTTCCAGACAACATCAGGTGGTGGTATAGATGGTTTTGTAACGAGGCTTAGTACCGCTGGTGCAGTTACATGGAGCTCTTATTATGGTGGAGCAGGTACTGACCAGATATATGGAATGACATTGGGAGCTACCAACATTTATGTAGGTGGTTATACCGAAAGTGCTAACCTTCCTACTACAAATGGTTTCCAGACAACTTATGGTGTAGGCGGTGATGGCTGCATGGCAAATATTACACAAGCAGGCGCACTTACCTGGAGCTCTTATTATGGTGGTACAGGTGGTGATGCGATAAATTGCGTAGCAACGGATAACACTGCTGCATATTGTGCTGGTATAACATCAAGTGCGACAGGCATTGCTTTCAACACACTGGTGCAACCAACAATATCTGCGGGCTTTGATGCCTTTATCTCAAGGATAAATGAATGTACACTTCCGGGAGCTCCGGGTGCTATCTCGGGCGCTATCTCTGTATGTGCAGGAAGCTCACAAACATATTCTATAGCAGCTGTAACAGGCGCAACATCTTATACATGGTCACTGCCGGGCGGTTGGACAGGTACTAGCACCACTAACTCTATTACTGTAACAGCAGGTACTACCGGTGGCACTATCAGCGTAACGCCTACTAACACTTGTGGTAATAGCACAGCAGCAACATTGAATGTGACTGTTAACCCTATACCAACTGCCTCTATTACACCTGCAGGTCCTACTACTTTCTGCCAGGGCGGTAGTGTAGTGTTGAATGCAAGTACGGGTACAGGTTACTCATGGGCATGGTTCCAGGGTGCTACTCCGGTGGGTACTAACTCTTCATCGTATACTGCTAATGCTACCGGTAACTACACAGTACAGATTACTGCAAATGGTTGCATTGCAACTTCTGCTATAGTGGCAGTAACAGTTAATCCTACCCCTGATGCTACGGCAAGCAGCAATAGTGCAGTATGTGTAGGCCAGACACTTAACCTGAATGGCAGCTCTACAACTCCGGGTGCTACCTATAGCTGGGCAGGGCCGGTAACGTTTACATCTAATTTGCAAAATCCAACTATACCAAACGCCCAACCTACTAATGCAGGTGTGTACACGCTTACAGTAACAGCAAATGGTTGTACCCAAACTGCAACCACTACAGTAGTAGTGACCAATGCGGCTCCTGCAGCTCCTGCAGTGATAAACGGTGACATCTCTATATGTGAGAACAGTGTTAACACTTATGATGTAACCAATGATCCTAACGCTGCTTCTTATACATGGACACTGCCGGGTGGCTGGTCAGGTACAAGCACAACCAACAGCATATCTGCTACTGCAAATGCTGCGAGCGGACAAATATCTGTAACGGCAACAAATGGTTGCGGTACAAGTGCGCCAACAACACTGAACGTGACAGTTAACCCTAACCCGGTAGCCGTTATTACGCAAGCGGGCAATACGCTGACTGTTACAGGTACTTTTGCTTCTTACCAATGGCATAACGGTGCGGGCCCTATTGCAGGTGCTACAAGCCAAAGCTATACCGCTACAAGTAATGGCGCTCACTACTGCGTAGTTACGGACGCAAATGGTTGTACTGCTCAATCAAACAGCATTACGATAACAACCGATGTGAACAATGTTGCAAAACAATCATCTGTAAGCCTGTATCCTAATCCTAACAATGGTAGCTTTACTATAGAAGGTGCATTTGCATCTAACGATGGAAAAGCAAATTTAGTGATAGTGGATATAGCAGGACGCATTGTTCATCAGGAGCAAGTGTCTGTGAGCAACAATAAGCTAACGGTTAACATTGATATGAACGGTTCTTTAGCCGCAGGAGTATATACTATCAGAGTAAGCTCTGATGCTGCTAATGCAGTTATACCGTTTGTAAAAAAATAAATACTAAAATAGTAAAAGAGCCCACCTAACGTAAGTCAGGTGGGCTCTTTTCATTTTATGAGATGTTCTATTGTACAGTACTATCTGTTTCGGGATCTAATCGCCAGTTCTTTTCGTTTAGATGGCTAACGGTTACCGGGATATTGTATTCGTTGCTGAGGTAGGCTGCCAATTGCTCTGCGGAGAATACAGAACGATGCTGGCCACCTGTACAACCGAACGCTACGCTCAGGTGCTCAAAGCCTCTTGCTATATAATCATCCACACTGATGGACACCATACCGAATACATGCTCCAGGAATTCATTCATCCGGGTATCTGTCTTCAGGAACTCCTGTACCTCTTCATCATGACCTGTAAGGTGCTTGTACGCCTTATACCTGCCCGGATTCAGTATGCCACGGCAATCAAACACGAAACCACCGCCGTGGCCGCTCTTGTCCTTTGGTACACCGTTCTTATAAGAGAAGCTGGCGATCTGTACCAGCAAATTGGCATTCTGTTCGCGCTTCTGGGTTTCAAACTTCGCCTGCATTTCTTTAGTGCAAAGCTGCTCCAGCAACTTCCTTAGCTCAGGGTATGACTGCAGTTGCGGATTATCGGCAAGAAAAGTCGCAATGTTTTTTAGTGCCGGGCCAATGCTGCTCAGGAAGTGTGGCTTATGCTCCAACAGTCCACGGAAACCATAAGCGCCTAACACCTGTAATAATCGAAGCAATACAAATTGTGCATATCCCCTGCGGAAGTGTACTTCTTCCATGCGGGGTATTGGCAGGCTATTGATGGTAGATACATAACCGTTGATGAGGTCTTCCTTCCATGCGTCAGGTAGCTGTGCTTTCGCCTGCCATAGAAGGGATGCTATATCATATTGTGGCGGCCCTTGCATACTTCCCTGGTAGTCTATCAGGTAAGTTTTGCCCTCGTGTATCATTATGTTACGGCTCTGGAAGTCGCGATACATCAGCATTTGTGGCTGCATGCGTCCCAGTTCCTTGCTCATCATTTCCATTTCCTTTACCACTTCTGCCTTATCGTAAGGGATGCGTTGCAGGTCGGCGAAATAATATTTAAAGTAAAGCAGATCGGCCATGATAGCCTTTTCATCAAATTGCTTTGTAGCAAAACACTGGTCGAAATTGCACTCACGGCCGGCTATCCATTGCGCCTTTGCCAGTTGCTCTAAAGATTTATGGAAATACTGACGCACTTCATCAGTGTGTCCGTCTTTCATTAGCATGTTGAACAATGTGGTATTGCCCAGGTCTTGTTGCAGATAGCAACGCCTGTCTTTACCAATGCCATATACTTCAGGTACATTTATTTGCGCCTTGCGGAAAAGTTCGGTGAAGTAGAAATAAGAATTGTTCTCTGCTACATTGGTATTATAGGTACCGATGGCAGTATTTTTTTTGTTGGATAGCCTGTAATACCTCCTGTCAGAGCCTGAAACAGGCAACAGGTCTACCTTATCAGGCTTACTACTAAAGTGGTCTTCAAACAGCTTTTCTAACGTGCTGATGGTTTCCGCTGATGATTTGTTTTTACTCATTGTTGTTTCTTGGGGTACTCAAATAAAAATACTTTCTTCTTCGCGCCGGGGAACATTTCCCAATGGTCTAGTTCCACTTCCGCGCCCACGGTGCCGCAGGTAGGCATATTGTCTATGCTGAACTCCGCCGACAGCTCGTTCACAAATTGTGTGATGCCGGGGTTGTGCGCCACAATAAATACGGTGTTGATGCTGTCATCTATCTCATACAGCACTTCTTCAAACACCTGCGGGATACAGTGATATAGCTTATCTACCCATTGTATCTTGCTTTCATCATAGCCCATAGCCGCCGCCACTTTTTTAGCGGTCTGTTTAGCGCGTTTTGCCGGACTAGCGATGATAAGGTCAGGCACAATATTCAGTTTATTCAGCCGTTCTCCCATCATCGGGGCATCATGCTCGCCCCTGTCATTAAGCGGGCGTTCAAAGTCGCTCTGTAAAGGGTTTGCCCAACTTGATTTCGCATGGCGGATCATCACCAGTCTTCTGTTCATGCTCACTATTTCTTATAAAATTTCAAATTCAATTCGTTGCCATCAAACTCCGCATAACTGTCGTAACGTATCCAGTCGCCGAGATTGATGTATTTACTGTTTTCCTGTAGTTGGTACTCCACCGCTATATGCCTGTGCCCGAAGATGAAGTAATCTACATGCTCCTTCTTCAGCGTTTCGTAGGCAAACTGCACCAGCCATTCTTTATCAGGGCCTAAGAATTTTTCTTCTTCACCATCCACATGCTTCGGTCCCAGCCTGCTAAACCAGCCCGCCATGCCCACTCCTGTATCGGGGTGCAGCCTGCGATAGATCCATTGCGATACAGGATTGCGTAACACTTTCTTCAGCATTTTATAGCCATGATCGCCGGGTCCTAATCCATCGCCATGGGCAATTAGAAATTTCTTCCCGTTAAATTCTCTTGTGATAGCATTGTGATGCACAGGTATATTCAGTTCATCCTCGAAATAGCCACGCATCCACAGGTCGTGATTGCCGGTAAATGCTTCTATCTGTATGCCCGAATCAGTAAGCTCGGCGAGTTTTCCTAAAAAGCGCGTATATCCTTTAGGCACCACATTCTTATACTCGAACCATACATCAAAGAGGTCGCCGACGAGATATATCTGTGCGGCATCATGTTTTATATCATCCAGCCAACTGCAGATACGCCTTTCACGAGCCTGGCTGCTCTCGCGGTCAGGTATGCCGAGATGAAAATCGGATGCGAAATAAACTCTTTTACCGTGTGGTAGGTCCATTTTGATACGTAGGAAAGACGGATGCTAAATTACTTCAAATAACTAAGATAGCCGTTAAATATTGTGCGTATACAGCACCCAATTGGGCTCAGTAAACACTTTTTTGAAAATATTTTTTAAGCTATGAAAAGCTTTACAGGAAAGGACTCCAACCTTTTTGGAATAGCCAGTTGGAAAGCCTGAGGATCACTTTTATTTGGAATTTCAAAATTCCTGCCCATATCTTTGCATCAGTTCTTTTAACGATCACTTATCAAGAAAGGCAGAGGGAAATGGCCCAATGACGCCTTAGCAACCGCTCCACAGCAATGTAGAGAATGGTGCTAACTCCATCCTGTACCGTAAGGCACAGGGTAGATAAGCAGACGCAATAGTTTTGTAATGATATCCGCTGTGGTGGATTCTCACATACTTTAGCTCCTCTGTCTTATCAGTGGAGCTTTTTTATTGCCTGTGCGCACGGGTGATGAAGAGGCAGCCGCTGGTAAGTACTTTCTGATAATGGGTTTTAAAAGGTTTTGTAACCGATTTAAAAACTTAAAAAATATCAGAAGATCATGAGCAATGCCACAAAATTAATCCACAGTATCCCGGTTGACCCGCTTACAGGTTCTATTTCAGTGCCTATCTACCAGACATCCACTTTCGTGCAGGAAGCACCCGGTGTGAACAAGGGCTATGACTACGCCCGCAGCGGCAATCCCACAAGAGCAACACTTGAAAACATCATCGCCGAATTGGAAGGTGGTAGCACAGGTGCAGCTTTCGCCAGCGGGCTGGCCGCCATAGATGCGGTAGTGAAGCTGCTGAAAAGCGGAGATGAGATACTGGCGGTAGATGATATCTACGGAGGAGCATTCCGACTGTTCACGCACATTTATCAAAAATTCGGCATCAACGTGAACTACGTTGATACTACAGATGCCGGTAACGTGCTGGATGCCATCACACCAAACACAAAACTTATATGGCTGGAAACACCGACCAATCCTACTCTTAAGGTGAGTGACATCTCTGCCATAGCGCAGATAGCGAAGCAACACAACATCCTGCTTTGTGTAGATAACACCTTCGCTTCACCTGCATTACAACAGCCGATCGCTTTAGGTGCAGATATCATGGTGCATAGCGGAACCAAGTACCTCGGCGGCCACAGCGACCTGATAGCAGGCCTGGTAGTAACAGCTACGGAAGAACTGGGCGCTGAAATAAAATTTATCCAGAACGCCAGTGGCGCGATCCTCTCCCCGCACGATAGCTGGCTGGTGATACGTGGCGTAGAAACATTGCATCTGCGTGTACGTCAGCACTGCATCAATGCGCAGATAGTAGCGGAATACCTGCAAAGCCATCCTGCTGTAGAGAACGTATACTATCCCGGCTTAAAGACGCACCACAATCACGACATTGCAGCCAAACAACAAAGCGGCTTTGGTGGCATCGTCACCTTCACGCTGAAAGACGACACGGAAGAAGCAGCAAAGAACTTTGTCTGCAGCACCAACCTCTTCAAGCTGGCGGAAAGCCTCGGCGGCGTAAAGAGTCTGCTTTGCCATCCTGCGACCATGACGCACAAGTCCATACCCGTAGAGAAACGCCACGCCGCAGGTGTGGCCGATAGCCTCGTCCGCCTCTCCGTAGGTCTGGAAGATGCCCATGACCTCATCGCCGACATAGAACAAGCTTTGTCAAATTCAAAAGTCAAAATTCAAAAAGCAAAAGCCGAAGCGCTGGAAGTAGCGTAATAAATTCCCCTTTGAAGGGGGATAGGGGGGCGGCTCGCGAAGAGCAAACTAATCAACAAATAAACTGTTTAACCAATCAACTAATAACAAATGTCTATCCAAAATCAACAAACGAAATTAAATATCGGCCTGTTCGGGTTCGGTGTAGTAGGAGAAAGCCTGTACAATGTGCTACAGGAAACGCCAACGCTCAATGCGAGCATAAAGAAAGTCTGCATCAAGCATCCGGAAAAGAAACGCTCTGCACCCGAAGGCCTGTTCACTACAGATCCGGAAGTGTTGCTCAATGACGATAGCATCAACGTGATTGTAGAGCTGATAGATGATGCAGATGCAGCGTACTATATAGTAAGCAAAGCTCTTAGCAGCAAGAAGGCAGTAGTGAGCGCTAATAAAAAGCTGATAGCGGAACACCTTGAAGAGCTGATCTCCTTGCAACAACATTTCAATGTACCATTCCTGTACGAGTCGGCGTGCTGCGCGAGTATTCCCGTGATACGCAACCTGGAAGAGTACTATGATAATGACCTGTTGCAAGGTATCAGTGGCATAGTGAATGGCTCTACGAATTTCATACTCACGAAAATATTCGAGGAGAAGAAAAGTTATAATGATGCGCTATTGCAAGCCCAATATGAAGGTTTTGCCGAAAGCGATCCCGCACTGGACGTAGAAGGTATAGATGCAGTGAACAAGCTGACGATACTGCTGGCACACGCCTATGGAGTAGTGTCGTCACCTGAAGAACTGGTATACACGGGCATTCAGAACCTGCATGAATCAGACGCGCAATTTGCGAAAGAGAAAGGGTTCCACATAAAACTCCTGGCGCAGGCGAAGAAACTGGAGGATGGCAAGATAGCGGCATTCGTATTGCCGCAGTTTGTGAAGGATGATAGCCAGTTTTATAATGTAAGGAACGAGTACAACGGCGTCGCCATAGAAAGTAGCCTGGCAGATCAGCAATTCTTTTATGGTAAAGGTGCGGGCGGTTATCCAACGGCATCTGCCGTACTCAGTGATCTATCAGCTCTGCGCTACGATTACCGTTACGAGTATAAGAAACTCAGGTATGGTAAGCCATCGCAATTAACGAACGACTTATTCCTCCGTGTGTATATCAGCTTCGATGGATTGTTCCAGGTTCCGAATGAAAAATTTGAGCGCATAGAAGAATGGAGCAGCACGGACAAGCGCTGCCATGTGATAGGCGTTATAAAATTCTCTCGTCTGCTGGATACAAGTTGGTGGAAACGGCCAAATACATCGCTTATTCTTTTACCCGATGCATTCGTGACAGACGTTAAGGAAAAAGCAGAAATAATTGAGGATGAATTGATCTTGGTGTAGTCTTCTTTAACCGCAAAGGTCGCAAAGAAGATGCTAAGGTTCGCAAAGGCGTATAAAGTAAACAACATCTGCTTTGCGTTTCTTTACGGTACTTAGCGCCCTTTGCGGTTAGTTTATATCGCAAGTGGATTACAATCGCTCCTCAGCACCCAAACCAAACAGCGCATAATCATAAACCGCAGGATCTTCTGGTTTCAGCTCACGTAGCTGATAGGTGAGGTGAAGGGCGTTCTGCCAATTAGAATTATTGTTGGGTAGCAGTTCCAGCCGCTCTGCTACACGCGCAACATGTACATCAAGCGGGCAAATCAACTGGCGTGGGCTTATCTTTTTCCAAAGACCAAAGTCTACGCCATTTTTGTCTTTTCTTACCATCCAGCGGAGATACATATTTAGCCGCTTACAGGCAGATTTCCTTGCAGGAGTAGAGATGTGTTTCTTTGTCCTGCCTGGATGCTCTATGGAGAAGAAGTAATTGTGAAAATAAATGAGGGCTTGTTCTACCGTGTCTTCCTTGTATTTTTTCTCAGGTACAAAAGCGTCCTCCAGTGTATTGTGTTGCTGGTAATGGTATTGCAGGAAATGGATAAAATAAAGCAGGTCGGTAGCATTAAAAGTGCGATGCGCAAAAGACAAAAAGCCCTTCAGGTCCGTGTCTTTATGATAGAGGATAAAATCGTGCGGTGCGTTGTCCATCCACCCCATCAGTTTGCGGCAATTATTGATAATGCTTGTCCTGTTGCCCCAGGCCAGTACGGCAGCAAAGAGCCCTGATATCTCCACGTCCTGCAGCTTAGTGAACGAATGCGGAACGACGATCGGGTCCCGCTCAATAAAAGACGGCCGGTTATACAGCTTCACCTTTTCATCCAGTAATGGCTTTATCTTTTTTAATTGCTCGTTCATATTCTATAAAAACAAAACTCCCCTCCTGTTTTTAGGAGGGGAGAATTTGCGAAGCCGATTCCGACTTCGTTAGGAGGGGGGTCGACTCGCGAAGGTCAGTTAGCCCCCAATCCTAAAATATCCCCAGGAATTTCTTCTTCTTCAAGTACACCCGCTTCATCCTGATATCCTTATTCGGACGATCGCTTTTGTCGCGCGGTTCTGCTACTATTTTCTCTACGATGTCCAGTCCCTTTATCACTTCGCCGTACACGGTATAATTGCCGTCAAGATGTGGTGTGCCGCCTACTGTTTTGTACATGGTACGTTGTTCGTCGGTAAATTTCCTGCCAGAGCGTTTGGTCATTGCGTCCAATGCGGCATCGTCGAATTTCTTTCCTACTACTATATAGAACTGGCAACCGCTTGATGCTTTCTTCGGGTCATTATCCCTTGCTGCGGCAAGTGCACCTTTCTTGTGATAATTCACATCATTTATTTCTGCATCTACTTTATACCCCACATCACCATTGCCCAACATTTCGCCCGGTTTGGCGTTTTTAGAGCTAGGATCACCTCCTTGTATCATAAATTCCGGGATCACACGGTGGAACAAAGTGCTGTCCAAAGTATGCTCTTTGGCCAGTTTTATCATATTGTCCCGATGCTTGGGTGTATTGTCATAAAGTATCATTTCAATATTGCCGTATTCGGTCTCAATGACAATGACAGGTGGCTTCTTGGCGAAAGAATTGAATGATAGTAAGCAGATGCTAATAGCGGTCAGTAATATTTTTTTCATAAATCTTATTGTTGAATTGCTGAACATAGTTACAAAAAAGTAAATTAGCTAACAATAAAATTTCTATGGCACTAGCCAGGCGCACAATTAAGTTTATTAACTCCATGTTGGACTGGGGCTGGGACTTCACTAAAAAGAAGCCTATTACCACTTATAACCCCTCCCGTGAGGATATGAAGGGGGAGGATGTAGTGCCTGTGTACACACTCTATCATTATAACGAAAAAGAACTGTCGGAGACAACTCTTCCGGAGTCCGAAGCCTGTAATATCAGAAAGCAGGGCGATATCGTCTGGATGAATATTGATGGTCTTAAGAAAGATGAGGTAGAGCGGATCAGCAAGACCTATGACCTTCACCCACTGGTGGTGGAAGATATTCTCAGCACCGGTCAACGTGCCAAAATGGATGAGACGGGCGATGTTATTTACTGTCTGCTGCCTATGATATACTACAACGAGGGAACGGGGCAGATAGAAGCGGAGCAGGTAAGTATCGTATTGGGTAAGGGGTTCGTACTATCCTTCCAGGAAGACCAGACAAGGGATGTGTTCAATCCCGTAAGAGACAAACTGCGCACTGTGGGCAGCAAGCTCCGCCAAAGCCCCGCCGACTATCTCTGCTACGCCCTGATAGATGTGATAGTGGACAGCTATTTTGCAGTGCTGGAAAAGATGAATGGGCGCATAGAAAAGCTGGAAGACAATATACTGCTGCAAAAGGAAAAGGCTGCGACAGAGAAAATAAGTATCCTGCGCCGCGAGGTAATGACACTTCGCCGGTTGATATCGCCCGTTCGGGAGTTGGTATCGGGCTTCCTGAGAAGTGAAAGCCATTTGCTGGAATACAGCCAGGACAAATACTACAAGGATGTGTATGACCACATCACGCAAGCGAATGAGTATGCAGATGCCCACCGCGACCTGTTGATCAACTTACAGGATGTATTTACCTCCCAGTTGAACATGCGCATGAACGAGGTGATGAAGATATTCACCATGGTGGCGACCCTGCTGGCCCCCGCAACGGTAATAGGCGGCATCTTCGGGATGAACTTTGACGTAATACCATTGGCCCATAAGAATGAAGGTTTTTGGGCGGCAGTAGCAGCAATGTTTTTGATACCATTGCTGATGTTGATATGGTTTAAGCGGAAGGGATGGTTTTAAAATTCAAAAGGCAAAATTCAAAAAAGGTTGAGTCGTTGGAATGAAAACAGAATTTGCCACAGCTTAATTTTTAGAAAGGCTTGACTGGTGCGGGTTTAGGTTTTTGAAACCTTAATTTTAGTTGAAGTTGCCTGAATTTTACCTTAACAAAACTGAATTAAATCTTCAGTTTACCTGAACAAATCTTAAGCAAAACTACATTTTACCTTAAGTATGGATTAAGTTTTTAGGTGAAATTTGAATTGTATTTTTAGTGTTTTGCAGGTTTGTGTTTGGTGCTCGTGTGGACAGATCCTTCGCACGGCTCAGGATGACAAGAGCAAATTTATTATCGAGTAAAGATACTGAAAATGCTTGTGGGAGAGAGTTTTGTGGATATGTTCTTGTGGGTGACGGCAGTTATGGAGCACGTTCGCTTTCACTTCTTCTTTTTCACTTTCTTCAAGTCCTTAATTATCTTTTTCTCTTCGCCATCAATGCGACGTTTTACCTTGTTCAAGTCTTCGGCAGCGGGCAACTGCTCGGGCTTAACGCCCCTGTCGGCCAGCATCTTGCGTACTGCCGTATTGTTATCCACATGTTCTTCGGATATCTGCTGCTCTCCTTTCAGGTCTTTTTCTATTACGTTGTGGCTGGTGAGTTCGCTGGCGAAGTCTTTTGCCTTGATGGTAAGTGTGGGAAGAAAATCTGCAAGGGGCCTGCTTGCCGGAACACCAAGATTCTTTTTCATATCGTTGGTTGAAAATCCTCCGAACAAAGCCTGGTCACCTTTCGAACGTATCACTGCGAAGCTTTGGTGGTCAACCCCTCTTTCGTATATGATACCCGACAGCTTGTGTTCCGACCTGGAGAGCTTTTCCCGCGCCGTTACTCTTACCCCATCGAGCAGCCGCTGTTCTATTACTTCCTGGCGTCGGGTCTGTACTGCAAAATATGTTTGGGCGAACGCGATCTCATTTTTCGCCGGGTCGCCGTTCTGTGCTACCAGGTAACATGCGTATCTTGTGAGGGCGATATCCTCCACTTCGCGTGTTCCGCCTTTAGCAATCCTGATCATTTTCGTGATGTCACGAAAATGATCAGAAATGGGTTCAGAGGCCTTCTCGCAGGCTTTCCTGGCCTTATCTATAGCGTTATTGAAATTCTCCCATCGGGCATATCCCAGTATTGTCTGTAGTTCTCTTGCACTCCAGCATTCGATACCCTCAAGTTCATATGCGGCAGATTCAAATTTTTTCAGCAGTTCTTCTATTACTTCCTTTTTCATAAAAGTTTTTTTAACCATCTTCTGCAAATTACGGCTGCGAGGTGTCAGAAAGAACGTGTTGTAGGGGGAACTTGTCCACATTATGTACTCCTGAATATTGCTGAGGCTGGGCACCTTGGGTAAAGCGCAGTGGATATGTTATCCTAGTAGTCTTTCCTCTTACTCCAATCGTCTTTTTCGGTTTTGATAGTGTTCCGTTTTTCGAGATCAGAAAGCATTTTGATGATCGTTGCTTTGTCTATCCAGCGGCCATTGAAGAATACTCCGGCTATCTTTCGGGTATTGTATATGTCAGTGAGCGGGTTCGCATCCAGTAAGACAAGATCGGCGAATTTTCCTTCTTCAATAGTGCCTATTTTGTCGGCTATTCCCAGCCATGTAGCCGGTAGTCTTGTAGCTGATATCAATGCTTCTTCCGGAGTTAATCCTGCTTCTACTAAGAGGGCGATCTCATCATGAAGAGAAAACCCCCAGACGATGCCTGATGTACCTGCATCAGTACCGGCAACGATCGGGACGTCTGCTTCTTTGAATGCTTTTACTAGCCGCTTGTTGAATTCGATCCTCTTTTCATTACCTGCGATCTTTTGTGGGCTGGATGCTTTATTGTATTGGTTGGACGTTATCCATTTATTTTGCATGAGGGGGATGGCATATTTAAACCCCTCTACGTTACGGATACTATCGAGTGAACGATACTGTTCAGCAATGCTTTCATTTACAATTAAAGTGGGTGTAAGCCATGTTCCGTTGTCTTTGCAGAGTTTTGCGAAGTATTGCGCTTTCTTTTCGCTCAGGTCATCGGTTTGCTTGAAAAATTCTTCAGCATGCGCTACCATATCGAAATGAGGTACAAATGCTCCTTCAACTTTACCCTCAAAATCGTTAGGAATGTGCCCGATGACTTTCATTCCCTGTAGGAATGCTTCATCAATAATAGCTTTGTAGGTTTCGATATTCAGACGCGAATAGACTTTGATGAATTCGTAACCCTCTGCCTTTGCCATACGTACAGACTGGCGACCGTCTGAGGGCGTGGTAGCTATTCTGCCATTTCCATCTTCTCCTTCTATCAGGGCTGCCATCGCCATACGCGGACCAATTATCTTGCCTTTTATTATTTCATTCCTTTGTCCGAAATTCTCTACCCTGGCATTGAGGTCAAATATTGTTGTGACACCGGTTGCTACGTAGGGTGTCATCACATCCTGATTGTCTGCAAATAGTGTAGCGCCTTTAGTTGGATATTTCTTACCGAAATCGATGTCTGCCAATCCGTGAATGTGCATGTCTATCAATCCCGGGATGAGCCATTTGCCTTTGCCATCTATCACTTTTGCTGAAGAGGGTGCGGGCTTGTTGATAGAAACTATTTTATTGCCTTCTATGACAACAGTAGCATTCTCAATGACCTTGTTATCTAAAGTCATTGGAATGATGTTGACGTTTTTGATGACGATAGGTTTGGGCACGCTGCTTTGCGCCTGCGCGATGACCGGGAGTGAGACTATGAGTAGTAGAAGAGAGAATAGTCTATTCATGGACTTAAATATAAAACTTAAAATGAATTATATTTAATGTCGGTCTTGCAAACGCCACTCTCGTACATCCGCGTTGCAAACGCGGAGGAGTGGGAGATTCATTTCTTAAAACGCACACATTGATAAAAACCGGAATTTTCAAGAACAAGAATATACTCGAGTATCTTGCCGTCGTTCTCGATAGCCAAACACAAATAGTTTCTTAGCCTGTTGTGTGATATATAAGACCTTGCTGTGCAAACAATGGGCTGCTTTCCAAAGTATGCACTAATCTCATTGTTGATGTTGCTTAGTGCTTGATTTTGGAAGCGCAACATGTACTTTACATGAAAATATCTTATACTCTCTACTAAAATGTCATGTGGTTCGAGATAGGTTTCAAATCGACCTTTCTCCCGGGTTATTATCTTGTTTGGAAAGTGAATATAGAAGCTCCAGCCATTGCTTTTATATTCCGTTACCATCATGTTTTCATAGTGCTTCGTTTTGTACTCATGTAAATAGTCCCTGGTGTTTCCTTCCGTTATCGATAACACTTCTTTTCTGATAGTGGAATCTTGTAGCTTATCAAGATTGATAGGAACAATTACTTTGTCGTAATCTCCGGCGTATGCTTTGTTAAACACCATTGTTAGAAACATGAATAGAAAAATATATCTCATATTCGACTGATTTTATATGGTTCTCGAGCCAACATCCCCCTGAAATTGTTTTGCTGCGCAGAAACAATTTCTTCCCCCTGCGGCCACGCACAATAGCCAACGCAACAAAGGGGGAATTCTTACTTTATCTCTTGGCAAAGCTCTATCAACACCCCATTTGTGCTCTTAGGATGCAGGAAGCAAACCAGCTTATTATCGGCGCCGCGTTTGGGTGTTTCGTTCAGTAATTCGAAGCCGAGGGCCTGGAGACGTTTCATTTCGGCTTCTATATTCTCTACGTCGAAGGCTATATGGTGGATGCCTTCTCCCTTCTTATCGAGGAATTTGGCAATGGGTGAATCGGGCTTGCTGGCTTCCAGAAGCTCTACCTTTGAGTCGCCCACCTGGAAAAAGGCGGTATTTACTCCTTCGCTGGCCACTTCTTCGGTCTTATAGCAGGGCGTATTCAGTAATTGCTCAAAAAGAGGGATGGATTTTGCCAGTTCTTTTACTGCTATGCCTAAGTGTTCTATTTTCTGCATCCTAATAGGTTTTGCGTATGGGATTATTTAAAGTATAAAAGCCGCCTTTTCGCCGAAAGTAGCACTTTTGACGTAACTTTGTATTTGCTAAAAGCACCATCACTTTATACTTAAGATTAATATGGAATTGAAACTGCCTATATATTTAGACAATAACGCCACTACGCCGATGGATCCACGCGTATTGGAGGCTATGTTGCCTTATTTCGTGGAGAAATTCGGTAATTCGGCCAGCCGCAACCACTCTTTTGGTTGGGTTGCTGAGGAAGCTGTGGATTACGGACGCGAGCAAGTTGCCAAACTGATAGGTGCTGATCCTAAAGAGATCATCTTTACTTCAGGAGCTACGGAAGCAGACAACCTGGCGCTGAAAGGTGTGTATGAAATGTATTCCTCTAAGGGTAACCACATCATCACCTGTACTACCGAGCACAAAGCGGTACTGGATACTTGTAAGCATATTGAAAAAATTGGTGGAGAGGTAACTTACCTTGACGTTCAGGCTGATGGGTTGATAGACCTGAAGCAACTGGAAGCTGCCATCACTGATAAAACGATACTTATCGCCATCATGTATGGTAATAATGAGATCGGTGTGATACAGCCGGTGAAAGAAATAAGCGCAATTGCCCGCAAGCGTGGTGTATTGTTCTTTACAGATGCTACACAAGCAGTAGGTAAGATACCTGTTGACGTGCAAGCGGATGGTATTGACCTGATGGCCTTTAGCGCACACAAAATGTACGGCCCTAAGGGTGTTGGTGCATTGTATGTTCGCCGTAAGAATCCACGTGTGAAGGTAACAGCGCAGATGGATGGCGGTGGCCACGAGCGTGGTATGCGTAGCGGTACTATGAACGTACCGGGCATAGTAGGCTTTGGTAAAGCATGCGAAATAGCAATGAACGAAATGGAAGCTGAGGCAAAACGCCTGAGCATTCTTCGCGATAAACTGGAAACATCGTTGATGGAGCTGGAAGAAGCATATGTGAACGGTAATGTAGAACACCGCCTGCCGCACGTTTGTAATATCTCTTTCAAATATGTGGAAGGTGAAGGATTGATGATGGGCTTTAATAAGAACATAGCGGTATCAAGTGGTTCTGCTTGTACTTCGGCATCACTGGAGCCATCTTATGTATTGAAAGCATTAGGCCTGGGCGATGACCTTGCACACAGCTCACTGCGTTTTGGACTGGGACGATATACTACAGAAGCGGAAATAGACTTTACGATAGATGCCATCAAAACAACTGTACTGAAGCTGCGCGAAATGAGCCCGCTTTGGGAAATGTTCAAAGAAGGTGTTGATATAGGCGCGATAGAGTGGGCGCATCATTAAACCCCCTCCGCTCCCTGAAGGGGGAAGTGGTTTTTGAAATAAATATTAAATGATTCTCCGCCGCGGCGGAACAAAATAACAACAATGGCATATTCAGAAAAAGTGATCGACCATTACAGCAATCCTAAAAATGTAGGTACGCTGGATAAGTCTAAAAATAATGTAGGTACCGGCCTGGTTGGTGCTCCTGAGTGCGGCGACGTAATGCGCCTGCAAATAGAAGTGGACGAAGAGAGCGGTATCATTAAAGATGCTAAGTTCAAAACGTTCGGTTGCGGCTCTGCGATCGCATCTTCTTCTTTAGCTACAGAGTGGCTGAAAGGCAAGAGTGTAGACGAAGCTATGGCTATAGATAATATGGACATCGTAGAAGAGCTGAACCTGCCCCCGGTGAAAATTCACTGCTCGGTATTAGCGGAAGATGCTATCAAAGCAGCGATCAACGACTACCGTGTGAAGAACGGCATGCCGGAACTGGAACTGGAAGGAAAGAAACATTAATTAGCAGCGAAGGAATTGTGATTGTATGATTTACATTAGTGATAAAGCACGGGAACAGGTAAAGCGGCTGAAGCAGGATGCTCAGCTGACTGATGACTATTTCCTGCGTGTGGGGGTAGTAGGCGGTGGCTGCTCGGGCTTGTCTTACAAGCTTGACTTCGACAATGAAACACAGCCTAAAGACCAGGTGTTTGAAGACAATGGTGTAAAGCTGGTAACAGACCTTAAAAGCTTTTTATACCTCTGCGATACAACGCTCGAATTTTCCGACGGACTGAATGGCAAAGGTTTTCACTTCAGCAATCCCAATGCCAGCAGAAGTTGCGGCTGCGGTGAGAGCTTTGCGGTGTAAAGAAATTTATAAAAAGAAAAGGGCGCTCAATCGGGCGCCCTTTTCTTTTTATACTGTTAGCAGGTTATTCTAAGATAATCTTTTCATAAGCGGAGCCATTTTCTCCTGTCAGCTTAACGGTGTAGATACCCTTAGCTAAACGGCTTAGTGTTAGGCGGTGTTCTTTGCCTGCTACTGCATTGCTATATACTACGCGGCCCACATTGTCCAATAGGATAACAGTTACTGCTTCTGCGCTATTGATGTAGATATCGCCCTGCGTAGGATTCGGATAAAGCTTGAAAGAGATATTAACCTTCACATCGTTTACAGATACGGTATGCTGGAAGGCTGCGGAAGTGTCTTCACAGGTTCCGTCAGAAGCCGATACGGTATAGTCACCGCTGGCAGTAGGTGTATAAGTGCTGTCGTTAGCTCCGGGAATAGCCACCCCGTTCAGGTACCACTGGAAGTTAGATAACAGTGAACCCCCAGGCGTTGAAACCAGGTCGTTACCTGAAAGTGAAATAACCGGAGTGATTGGTGTATGCTCCCATACGAATGCAGAATCAGAAAACAGTGTGCATGTTCCGTCTGTTATTTGCACATGATAGTGCCCTTCATTAGCGGTGAGGAATGTAGGTATATTACTATTCATAATTGGGTTGCCATCAATATACCATTGGTAGCTGTCATAAGCACCGGTGCCAAGCGTAACCATCGTCCCCGGGCAAATAGCCTGGGAATCGGGTGTTATAACCGGTAATGGTGTTTCTGTTACTTCGAGGTCCAGACCGAGTTGGAGTACATAGTTAGGGCACACATCCGGTGCGCCTTCAGCTGTATATAAGCCCGGAGCAAATGCGATGAGTGTATCATTGTTTGCACCGGGTATAGGTGCACCATTCAGATACCATTGTACGGATGCATTGTAGCTAAAATCGAAGATTACTGAGTCCTGTCCACCGCATATGTGGTCGTCCGGAGATTCATGTATTACGAAAGGCAAAAGGAACATCCAGCCATCAATAAATATTTCATCGGAGGTATCGGTAGCGTTAGGACAACCAGTGGTGGTAGTGACCACGGAGATCATAGAGCCACCCATGGTGTTCGCGTCTACAACCAAGAACTGGTCGGTTGCTCCTGCGATGATATTGCCGTCCTGCAGCCATTGATAAGTGTCATGTACGTCCGACCATAAGGTGTCGGTTTCATTAGGGCAGAGTATCATACTGCCGGGAGTTATAACAGGCACACATTGGGCCTGTGCCGTAATAGCACCAGCCATTGTTAAGAGGGCTGTTAAAGCATAGAGTAGTGTTTTTTTCATGGTATGTTTAGATGAGTGTAACCTATAGACGCACAAAAAGCAGACCAAGTATAGTAGCGAAAAAATATTTTTTATCAGGATGTATATGGCGTGCAATTTGAATTAATAAAGTGTAATCCCTAAAAATAATCATTGGTTACTATTGGTATTAGCCAGGGTTTTTCTGTCAACGTAGAGTGTCCCAAACGGAACGAAGCCGGCGATTAGCTCTAGCGGGATAGTATCTTAACCGCACCTGATCGTATTTAAAGATCAAGCTCTGGTGTGTTAATACGTTCTTTCTTATTGCTGGTAACACTATATTTTTTTAAAGAAAGAACATATACTTAACATGAGTTAAAAGGAGATGATTATTATAATAGTAAAGGGGCTCAATTGAGCCCCTTTACTATTATGCCCCATTCTTGTTATTCTATTACTATTTTCTCATAGGCCGAACCCTTGTCGCTTGTCAGCTTGATGGTGTAAATGCCTTTAGCTAAATGACCAAGTGCAAGCTGATGCTTCTTGTCAATAGCAGGATCGTTATATACAACACGTCCTACGTTGTCCAGGAGAATTACGCTCACCGCTTCTGCACTACTGATGTAAACATCGCCTTGACTTGGATTAGGATAGAGTTGGAATGATATGTTTGCTTTTGCATCGCGAACAGACAGTGTATATTGGAAGACGGCTGAGGTGTCGTTGCAATATCCGTCAAATGCAGAAACGGTATAATCTCCGGCTACTGTTGGTGTAAATGTACTATCGAGTGCACCCAGTATCAGGTTGCCATTTAAGTACCACAGGAAATCAATGAGTTGTGAACCTCCCGGCACGCAAACCAGGGTATTGCCGACCAAAGTGATTGCCGGAGTGATAGGAGTAGGTTCCCAGACAAATGTAGAGTCAGAAACGACTGTGCAGTTACCATCTGTTGCTACTACATGATAATAACCGTCGGCTGTAGTGAAGAAAACAGGTGCATTACTGCCGCTGATAGGATTGCCATTTATGTACCATTGATAGCTATCATAGTTGCCTTGTGTCTCGCCAACCATCACAGGCATACTTTCACAGATTGCCTGAGAATCAGAGAAAAGGACCGGTATTGGGGTGGCAGTTACTTCACTTGGCATAATCGGTGACATTATGAGATTCGGACACTGGGCAGGAGCGCCTTCAACGGTGTAAATTCCGGGTAGGTATGCAACCAATGTAGCGTTGTTGGCTCCGGGAATAGCTACTCCGTTGAAATACCATTGCACTGCAGAATCGCAGCTAAATTCGAAGATGACTGAATCCTGATTATCGCAGATATAGTTGTTGGTTATGTTTGTAACGGAAGGCGGCAGGAACAGATAGCCATCAATAAATACCTCGTTGGAAGTATCTGTAGCATTAGGGCAACCAGCAGTGGTGGTGACTACTGAGATCATAGAGCCGCTTACTACATTGGCATCGGCCACGAAGTATTGGTTGGTAGCGCCTGCTATTATGTTGCCGTCTTGTAGCCATTGGTAAGTGTCGTGTGCGTCAGACCACAAGGTGTCGCTCTCGCTGGGGCAGAGGATAATCGAGGCTGGCGTGATGACCGGTACACATTGTGCCCTGGCTGTGGTAATGCCTGCAAAAGATAGGATCAATGCCGAAGCATACAGTACTTTTTTTTTCATGGTATGTTTAGATGAGTGTACCAATAAGACGAACAAAAAGCAATACAGGTATAGTAGCGAAAAAATATATTTTGTCGGGATATATCTTTAGAAAGCTGAATTAATAAAGCATTGGGTGTTTATTAATTACCGGTTGCTATGCCTTTTTTCGTACAGTACAAATGTATTAATCTCATTTTCTTTATTCATTAACTTAAGTCAAGAACTATAAGTTCAGGATTTTTACGAACCCGATATTGAATGAGAATGCTGAAGAGCAAAAATAAAAACCGTGTACTACCCTGATACTTAGCACGAACCTTCGGCTAAATACCTCACAGATACTGCAATGCCAAGTAGGTAGCAGCAGCGAAATGCCGTTCGTGAAGGAAATGAGCCTTAATCTTCCGATCTCGGTCGTGAGATACTTCACCGCTATATTGTCACCCTCCAGTCTTCATTATTATTCAAGGTGCTGAGCACGTCCGGAAAGCCCGCGAAATGTTGTTGTACATTCTCAAAAAACTTCGTAGCGAAAGTGAGGTAGTAGGAGCGAAACTCTTCGTAAGGAATGCTGGGTGGAAAAACCGCTTTGTAAAACTCTTCAATCTTATCGCTGTGCTCACTTACAAATTCGTTGCCGATAAAAGCGATGAGTGAATGCAGCAAATTGAACTCGCGGAAGTCTACATCTATCGGCTCCTTTGTATTGCTCACCTTACCATTTGTCAGTTGATAGAAATCCTGGTCGAATCTAAAGCCGGCCTCTTCAAAATTACCTTCTATGCCGAATAGTGCATCATACAGTATGCTGTCTGTTAAAGCAAATGTGAACTGGTAGAACGTATGTTCTATTGTGCCGGGTGTTATCTGTAAGATGCTATCACTCATAAATCTGCAATGGAATTACGAATGTAATAAATAAAGGTTTGCAGCCAAGAAATTAACAAACAAAAACGGCCTCGGTTAACCGAGGCCGTTCGTATAAGAAGAATATTAAATTATTGTTGCGTAGCAGTATATATTACCTGGGTAGTATAAGTACCTGCAGGGTAAGTGAAACCGGGAGTTGCCTTGTATTGAACAGAGAACGTTTGGTTAGCACCGTAAGTACCGTTATTGATCAGGTTCTGTGCAGTAGAAGTTACAGAAGCGTAAGTAGCAGCAGAGAACGGAGAAGCTATTGTACCGCCTGTAGCATTAGCAGGAACGATGATCTTCAAAACACCTGATACCGGCATTGTAGTACCTGTAGTATAAGTACCGGTGTAAGTAAAGTTAGCAGCATTGCTCTTTACAGATACACCGAAAGCAAGGTTAGATTGTACTATCAGTTGCTGAGCAGTAGAAGTAACACCATTTGCATAATCAGAAACTGTAGAGAAAGGCAGATTGACAGCAGCACCTGTAGAAGTACCTGTTCCTGCGAAGGTGATAGAGATAGCGTTAGAAAGAGTAAGGCTTACATTCTGAGTAGCTGTAGCAGAAGCATTCTGAGCGTTTGCATTAAGAGTGAAACCTGCTAAAGCTGCTGCGATGATGATGATCTTTTTCATGTTGTTGTTTTTGTTTGTTTGTGTTGTTTGTTCGTTTGTTGACACAAAGATGGGGGTATGAGGGGACCTATTCCAAAGAAACAGGCCCGGTTAACCCCCTGTTAGGAAGGCAGTAACCAACGCTTAACAAAAAGGGCTATTTTCTGTTAAAAACCCTTAACAGTCTGCGTTTTACGACCTGCAAAGACCCCAAAAACAGCCCTTGAAGCGGGCATTTAGGACTCATAGTTATTTGTATATATCGTACAGATAGGCTACTTTCACAATGTTTTCCGGCTGAACATTGATATAGGCCGACATATCTGCATATAGAGCGAGACAGGGAGAAACAAGTGTATCCCGGATTTTTTAAAATGAAGTGTAAAAATGTCTGATAATCCCGTAGATAAGGGTTCCGGAGGGGTGTCATCACCATTTCGGACTGCTGGCAGTTGGTTCGCATTCCTTATATTTTTCCTGTCTTTATGGATAGGCCTGTATCTATATACGCATATGGAGACTGTGCGTACAGGGTACCAGGTAACCCAATTCAGCTCCTCTCATATAGATCAGCTTAACCGCATATTATATAATGCGTCTATCCCGGTTGCCCAGGCTCCCCTGATAAAGGATACAAGTAAGAAAGTTATTGATACTACGCTTACCGATTCCGCTAAAATAGCAAGTACCCAGGCACAGCAACCCACATACATCATGCAGGTGTGTGATGATACTTGTAAGATCAACAAGGCATTATTATATGTGCGCACTGAGTTTGACAACAAGCTCCAGGCCGACCAGGAGGACGTGATAAAGGCATACATACGTACGTTCAACGCGCAGGAGGTTGGTTCTTACCTGGCACAGCTAAAGTTGAAGGTAAGTTCTTACTTCTGGCTCAGTGGCCCGTGGATGTACCTGGAAATGATGTTCTGGGTAATCTTCGGTGTGATATGCAGCAATCTATTTTCGTTGGGGAATCTTGGCAGGACAAAGGGCTTTGCTTCCTTCGACCCGAGAGAGGTGCCTTACCAGATAGCTAAATTCTTCTACGCACCTTTCTGCGCAATAATATTGGTGCTGACATACAACTATATAAAGCACAAGGACGTAATAGAAGTATCTTCTACAGAAGGCATTATTGTCTTTGCATTCATCATCGGATTGTTCTCAGGCCGTATGATGAGTTTCCTGGAGCGTTTTAAAGATGCGCTCCTTCCTGAAACAGTGAGGCCGACTATTAATGGCGCTTCAACAGGAAGACCGGCGCAACGCCATGCAGGACCAGATGATAAAAGTTATGATACTGTGATTGTAAAGCCAAGCCAGGTAGCGGCAGGAACTGAAAAAGCACAAAAGACAAAAGAAGATACCGCACCTGTAATAAACGATCTCTATAAAGAGAAAGAAAGATCGGAGCAGGAAACCGATGCGCTTCAAGCGCTTTCTACCAGTATGGCGTTCATAGCTGAAGAACCGGGGGAAGATATTGATGATTCGGAAATTGCAGCTGCAAAAAAAGACAGCCCCGAGATCATACCGCAGGTAGTAGTGATGCTGAACCTTGATGTAAGCGGACTATACGAAGAAGAAAAAAGTGAGATACTGGACGTAGGCTTTGTGAATGCTGTAGTAACCATGCACAATGTAAACGGCAGGGATATAGTTACCGCACGCAAGTCGGACGATAAATATACTGCGTCATTTGTGGCGCCTGATGTGAAGTCGGGTATATACATTGTTCGATGCACCCTTACTCAAAAACTGAGCGATGATTATGTGATTAACCTGTTTGGCGAGAAGACCGTTTACATCACTAACGAAAATACGGTGCTCGACCTCTTTATAAAGAAATACGAAGCAATAGATTAATCGAGAAGATAAAACGAAATAAAAAGAGCGGCCACAGGGCCGCTCTTTTACTATAAATGATGTTTCAGCTTAACAGCTGATCTTATCGACTCTATTCTGGTGACGTCCGCCTTCAAATTCTGTACTTAGGAATATCTCTACCATCTTCTTTGCATCATCCAGTGAAACAAAGCGTGCAGGCAGACAGATAATATTCGCGCTATTGTGCTGGCGGGAAAGTGCTGCTACTTCTGTGTTCCATACAAGTGCTGCACGTATGCCCTGGTGCTTGTTGGCTGTAATGCTAACCCCTTCTGCGCTGCCACATATCAGTATGCCTACGCCTGCTTCACCGTTCTCTACCATACTTGCCACCGGGTGTGCGTAATCAGGATAGTCGGTGCTGTCCAGGCTATGCGTGCCTTTGTCTGCTATCGTCCACCCTTGTTCGGTGAGCCATTGCTTTATGGCCTCTTTGTATTCAAAACCCGCATGGTCTGCGCCAATGGCCAAAGGCAATTCTTTATTAAATACAGTTTGCATGATTATCTGTTTAACTTAATTCTTTACGTTTTTTCTCTTTCACCACTCTTGCACTCAGCAGGATGCCTATTTCATATAGCAGGTATAAAGGTACAAATACGAACCAGCAACTCAGCATATCGGGAGGCGTGATGATAGTAGCCAGGAATAATAAAATAAGTATCGCATAGCGGCGCTTGCTGCGCATCATCTGCGGAGTGAGTATGCCGATGCGCGACAGGAAGAACACCACGATAGGCAGCTCAAACACAATGCCCATACCCAGCACTATATCGCTCATGTTATCGTAATAGCTGGAGATAGTAATGATATTCTGGAACTGTTCGCTCAACGTATAAGTAGCAAAGAAGCTGATAGTGAATGGCGCTATTACATAGTAGGCAAACAACACACCCAGGAAGAACAATAAAGAACTCCAGAAAACGATACCCCGTGCTTGTTTTATCTCATTCGGCTTCAATGCAGGCTTGATAAATTTCCAGAACTCCCAGAAAACAAAAGGGAATGCCAGGATAAAGCCTATCATAAACGAAGAAGAGAAACTCAACATGAATTGGCCTGAAAGCTGTGTGTTCTGAAAACTCATAGGTACACCTTCCATGCACAAACCCTCTATGCTGAACTTGTGTGCTATATCGCACATCACTACGTTAGAAATAAATTCGGGTCTTGATGGCGCGAAGATAACATGTGTGAAAATCCAGCTGATATTTACAAAAGCAATAATGCCGAATACCAATATAACGATGACAGAGCGGATGATGTGCTTGCGCAGATCATCAATATGGTCGGTAAAGGCCATTTCCCCCAGCGGGGTCTTATTTCGTTTACTCAGGAAATTATCTAATATGCTCATTGTGTGCGCGGGCGCGTAAAGTTAGTCAATTAACAAATGCGTTCACCTATTTACGCACGGGAGTAGGAAAGGGTTTAAAAAAAACGGTCCCAACCAAAGGCCGGGACGGTTTCGATATAATATGATAGTGATGATATTATTTTTTATACACTTTAACAGAGAAAGTATATGCCTGCATTTTTTCTATTTGCTCTTCCCTGTTCAGTTTTGCAAGGCTGTTAGACTTCGGCAGGTGGAGGCGAACTTCTTTGGGTACATCTTGTAGCAGCTCTATTAATGCGCCCGAGCTTACCGCATAAGTAGTACCCTTGCTTTGGCTTTCCTTTCCTGATACTATTGCTATCAGGTTGCCTTTATTATCTATTACAGGGGCACCACTTTGTCCGGATTTGGCGGGTAATTCCAGGCGATATTGCATAGAGTCACCATTGTAACCATTGCGGGCACTTATATAGCCTTCATTGTAGGTAATATCGTCTTCAGGATAGCCCAGCGTAAATACAGTGGCCCCCAGGGCAGCCTTCTTAGTGGCCAGAGAATAAGGAATTTCCCCCTTGCCAAAGCGGAATGATTTCTTTTCTACTTTCAGCAGGGCGATGTCGGTTTGAGCATTATAGTTAACCAGGTAAGCCTTATAGTATTTCCCGGCGTTGTCCAGTATATATATAGAGTCGGCGCCTTCTGTTACGTGGTAGTTGGTTACAAAATAACCATCATTGGTGATAGCGAAGCCTGTTCCGCTGAATTTAGCGTCAGCCTCGGGGGCAGTATTGGTGCTGTTCGCGTTTATTTTAATATCGTTGATGAGTGCCTTTTGCTCGTGCTGAGAACGTTTGATGTTCTCCACCTCTTTGCGCAGTACACTATATTGAGTAGCATTCTTGGTAGTAGTATTTTTTACCGTCCAGAAGGTAGCAACAGAAGCTACCAGGGCTATACCGGCGGCAACAGAGGCAATACGCAGGTAATGACTGCGCATTGGTATAGAACGTGATTCTTTTTTGCTTGCTGCTTTGCTTTGCTCATGATGAATGTCACTAAGCATTGCGGAAAAGCGTTTCTGTCTGCCACTACCCTCCAAAGAGCGCAACATATTAGTACACTCTAGTAGTTCTGCGGCAAAAGCCGGGTCATTTTGCATCTTTAGTTCCAGCTCAGCACGGTCTGTCTCCGGGATTTCCCCTGAGACAAGCGACTCGGCCAGTTTCCAGATGTTATTTTCAATTGCCATTATATATTCTCGTTTGCCTGTACTCCGTAAAATATTTTACGGAGCCTCATTAAGCATTTATACTTCTGTGTTTTAGCATTGTCGGGGTTAGTGTACCCAAATTCCGCTGCTATTTCAATCATGCTTTTATCCTGCTGGTAAAAAGCTTTTAATAAAGATCTGCATGGCTCACCCAGTTGATCCAGAGAGGAGTCCAGCTGTGCGTAGTGGCTTTCCCTTTCCTGGTGACTTTTTATATCATCTTCATAAGCCCAGTCTGCCCCTTCATCGTCGCCCAATCTACCCGGCCCTTTTTGTATCTGCTGCACTTTCTTATACCACAAGTGCTTTCCTACAGCAAATAAATAAGTACCGATCTTACAGGTCAACCTGAAATCTTCACTTTGCGCCTTTTCAAACAGAACGGTTACAGCTTCCTGGTATATATCGGCGGCGTCTTCTTCGCTGCCACCGTTTTGCTGTATCCATACAGTTACCATTTTGTAGTACTGTTTGTACACCTGCTCGGTAGCTTTACGACCGCCACCAGCCAGTTCCGCTAGTAATTGTTGTTCTATGTCAATCGGGTTCTGCAACTATTAATGCTGTTTTTAAGGAAAAGTAACCCACATTTTTCAAAAAAGTATGTTAATGAGGGTAAATGCCCTGCCTGTAAAGGTAATTAGTAAAGAGGATTTGGGATAGATTATCTGTTGTACAGAGATAAATATTGTTGATGGGATTGCCCGTCTTGCTGTTGGTACAAATATGGTATAAGTAGTGTAACTAAACATATTGAACCATGAAAACGATTAAATTCAGTGCTTTTCTACTGTTGTCAGGGCTCTTTATAGCCTCCTGCGGTAATGATGCCCAGTCTGAAGGCAATTCGGCATCTGATTCCACAATGGTTGGGGAAGATATGGCGCAAACAGTGCCCAATATTGAGAATGGTGATACTACCGTAAACATTAATAGTTCTACTACTACGAATCAAGGTGACGATCAGGATGGGACTCAGCCCGCTTACAATGAAGATTTGCCAAAGAACTCCACTGATGAGTCAACTGTAGGTAAGCCCACTAAAAATCCGGCAAAGTCACCTTCAACAGGTCATCCTGGCGCCTTACCCGATAACCCCTCCAGTTCCAGCCCAAGTCAATAAAGGAGTGACGATAAATAATTAATTTGATATCAATCATATATGAATAGTAATAAAAAATATTTTAAAAATTGGGTTACCTTTTCCTGTTTCAGGTATAAATGTGAAATCAATCTTTAAAATAACTAGTTATGAAATTCATCAAATTAAGCATTTTCGCTCTGACAATGGGTTTATTCATCGCATCTTGCGGTAATGGTACTGAAGAAGGTACTGCAACAGATACTACAGTAGTAGCTGAGCCAGTTGCTGAAACTCCAGTTGAAACTCCAGCTGCTCCAGTTGATACTACTGTTGCTCCTCCAGCTGATACAGCTGCTGCGACTCACTAGTCACATCAGAGTTAAAGAATATAAAAGCCATCCCTGCTTAATGTTGGGGATGGTTTTTTTATGCCTCTTAACAGTGATAATAAAGAAAAGACCCATCCTGACCTGTTGGTCGGGATGGGTCTTTATAAATTGGCTAATTGACCTCTGTCAATTAGTGTTGAACATTGATCCTGGTAGTCATTTCTTTACCGTCAGCCTTAATGGTTAAGATATACATACCGTTAGCCAGCGATGAAGTATTGATCACAGCCTTACCTGTATTAGTAACCGACGTAGCAACAGTGCGACCGATCACATCATATACTTGTGCAGAGAAATTCTTGCCTTCGGTAGTGATGGTCAGTTCATTGTTAGCGGGGTTTGGGTATACCTTAGCCGAAATAGTGCCATTGGTTACATTTTTCACTGTCAATGGTATGTCTATCGTGTTCACCGTAGTATTGGTGATGATTGGTGCATTGAAGTCGAAGTAGATGTAAGCAGTGTTATTAATCACTGTTCCGTCGGTCAATCCCGTCTTGGCATTTACACTGTAGTTTACATAGCCATGGCTTAGTGGTTCGTTTATATTGCTATCAGGTAGGTCAATGTTCTCAAACCTGAATTTCATAATGTTGCCCTGCAGCCAGGTAGCATTCACAGGATGAGATGCTTCCAGCAATTGGAATGTTCCTGCATCCAGGGAACTGCTCAGTGTATCTGTAATGGTTATGGTGTATGCGGTATCATTACCAGTGTTCTGGAAGTTGATCCGGTAATTGAGATGGTCACCATTGTGTATCATTCCTACGCCATCACCACCGGGAGATACGATTTTGTCATTAGGGTCATATGAATTGCTCACGAAAGCGCAAACCTGTGTTGTGTCATTAGCATGGTCCGGGTCAGTAACTCCGCTATAGCTGATGTATAGGTCGTTGCAGAGCACATCGTTGATAGTAGCGTTGACATCGCACATGATGTTGATAGAGGATAGCAAATTATTCAGCGCACCCAGCGATGCCACATTCCATGTAACTGTTTGCCCCGATATGTTAGATGGTGCCATACCTGAGATAGCACTATGATAGCTAAGCTGGTTGTTCAATACAAGTGTAACGGTAGCGGGATGGTTTTGGCAAAAGTTATCGGTAGTAGCAGAAAGATGCATTGGCCTTGTAAATCCGGGTCTCCACACATTGGCCCAACCATCTACAGAAAAATCAGTAGTTGTTCCTGTACAATTGTATGCGAAATTATTGACGTGTACCGTGTTCAGAGCTACAGCCTGTGATACTGTACCTGTTAGCGGACAAACAGGTGTAACTGTACCGGGCATATTGGCCAACGAGATATCGTATGTGTTCCCGGCAGGCAAATCAATAGAATAAGTTCCGTCGTTCTTTATTACAGCATAACTCACTTCCTGGTTCCCTTGATTCACAAATTGCATCATATGCCCGCTCATATAGGTTTCGCCATTGTCATACGCACAGTTGGTATTAGGATCTATCCAAACCATTCCTTGCAGAGAACCGCAAGTATCGGTAACAGTTTGGAAATAGCTGTTGTGCATAGACGTTGCGAAGTCTATGGATAGGAAAAGGTAAGCACTGAAGCTTCCCGGTATAGCATAAGTATGTGTATTGGTATGGTATGCACCCATCAGGGCTTCCACTTTAAAAGTGGTGTCCGACCCGTCTCCCCAATTGATATATACATCTATGGAATCCCCGGGGATAGGAGAGCCTTGTGCTACATAGTAAGCCCAGTTGTAGGTATGTGTAGCAGGGGCCGCGCAGTAATTTGCCGGATTTCCGTTGAAATACCCGCTTATCTGCATTACCTGGGCATTCATTTCCTGATTGCCCTGCAGCAAAAGGCTAAAGGCGATCATTAAAAAGGAGCGTAATATTTTTTTCATCTGTTAGTTTTAAATATTTTTCGAATAGTAGTTAATAAGACACGCGGTATCAGCAATAGGTTTGGCATATGCTTAAAAAAACTTAAATAACTAACAATTAATTAAAAACCGTTCTTCAGTTAATACAAAAAGGGCCGTCCAATTGGACGGCCCTTTTTCATATTTCATCCTAATTCAATTAGTGTTGAACATTGATCTTAGTGGTCATTTCTTTACCATCAGCTTTAATGGTTAAAATATACATGCCATTAGCCAGAGATGAAGTATTGATCACTGCTTTACCATTGTTTGTAACAGAAGTAGCTACTGCACGGCCAAGTACATCATATACCTGTGCAGAGAAGTTTTTGCCTTCAGTAGTAATGGTCAGGTCATTGTTAGCCGGGTTAGGATACACCTTAGCTGAGATAGCACCATTTGTTATGTTCTGAACAGAAGTAGGTATCTCGATAGTGTTCACTGTAGTGTTAGTGATGATAGCTGAGTTAAAGTCGAAATAGATGTAAGCAGTGTTGTTGATAACCGCACCATCAGCAAGGTTGTTTTTCGCTTTGATATCATAACGCAGGAAACCATGGCTTGCAGGTTCGTTAGCGCCACTATCAGGCAGGTTGATGTTCTCAAACCTGAAGTTTAATACATTACCGGGAGTCCATTCAACATTTACAGGGTGAGATGCTTCGAGGAATTGGAATGTAGAAGGGTCAACGTTGTCACTCAGTGTATCAACTACCACAACATTGTAAGCTACATCATTACCTGTATTCTGGAAGTTTACCAGGTAGTGGAGTTGTTCGCCATTTTCAATAGTACCTATAGCGTCTACTTTTGGAGATACATGCTTATCGTTAGGATCCATTGAATTGTTAACCGGTGCACATATTTCGATAGTGTCATTTGCAGGAACGGTATCATTTACTGAGCCATAGCTGATGATAGCAGTATTGCACAGTATAGAGTTCATGATAGCTGTAGGATCGCAATATACCTGGATCTGAGAAGACAGGTAAGTAAGAGCTGATAAGTTAGGCAATGTCCACGTTAGGGTGTTACCATTAACTGTTGGAGCCGGGCCCCATGTAGTAGCTGTATATGTAAGCAATGGATGGAGTTCCAGTGTTACAGTAGCAGGATAGGTAGTGCAAAGTGCATTACTATATGCAGACATCAGGATTGTGCGATTGAAGCCTGGTCTGAAATTACCGGCATATCCGTAAACAGAGAAATCAGTTACTGGATTGCTGGTGCAGCTATAACCGAAGTTGTGCGTATAAGTACCCATACTGCTTACAGCTTGTGTAGCCACGCCGGTAACCGGGCAATATGGCGTGATTCCCGGATAGCCCATCATATTTGCCGGCTCTATTTCGTATGTATAACCATCCGGAACTTCTGCATAGTACATGCCGTTACCATCTACAAATGCATAATAGTAAGCGTTAGTAGTTGTATTGTGCAATGTTACAGAATGACCTACAAGTAACACCTCACCCACATCATGTGTGCAATCGTTATCGTTGTCTAACCATACCATACCGCTGATAGTAGCACAGGTATTAGTTATAGCATATAGCTGGCCGGCAGTATTTCCGGTAACACTGTTTGTGTTCGTGATAGTGATCTGGATCTGGTAGGTGCCTGTAGTATTGTAAGTATGGCTAATTAAAAGGCTACCTTGGCCTTGTGTTTCCACCTTGGTAGTCAGGTCAGAGCCATCACCATAATTGATGTAGATAGTAAGAGAGTCAAGAGGGTCAGGAGTTCCCTGAACGGACCAGTACAAATACCCTTCAGTAAGAGCAGGGGTGTTACAGAAATTGGCGGCACTGTCATTGAAGCCCGCTGTGATAGATGTTACCTGTGCGCTGGCCTTCTGTGTGCAGAGCGCCGAGAGCAAAACGCCGGCGGCGAGGGTCAAAAAACGTAGTGTTTTTTTCATTGGATTTAAAGTTTTATTAATGTGAAAAATAGTTGATTCTTTTGATAGACGATGGAAGGAATGAAAATGTTAGAGCTCGAGCAAAGATTGCAAATAGTTAATAATTGTGAGGCCTCACAGAAAAAAGGGCCTCCCGATCGGGAGGCCCTTTTACATCAAATATTGATCAAATTAGTGTTGAACGTTGATTTTAGTGGTCATTTCCTTACCGTTAGCTTTAATGGTTAAGATATACATACCATTAGCCAGAGATGAAGTATTGATCACTGCTTTGCCTGTATTAGTAACCGAAGTAGCTACCGCACGGCCAAGTATATCATATACCTGAGCAGAGAAGTTCTTGCCTTCAGTAGTAATGGTCAGCTCATTGTTGGCCGGGTTAGGATATACCTTAGCAGAGAGGTCTCCGTTGGTAATTTTGGTAACGGAAGCAGGGAATTCGATCGTTGTTAGGGTAGTATTGGTAATAATCGCCGAATTGAAATCGAAATAGATCTCCGCAGTGTTGTTGATAATAGTTCCCGGAGCCAAACCTGTTTTAGCCGCTATTTTATAATCTACAAATCCGTGGCTCAATGGTTCGTTCACATTGCTGTCAGGTAGATAAATGTTTTCAAAACGGAAATTGAGCAGGTTGCCTTCCAGCCATGTAACATTTACAGGGTGAGAAGCTCCTATCAGTTGGAACATATCCATATTAAGGTTAGCATCCAACTGGTCTGTTACCACCACTGTATATGCAGTGTCGTTACCTGTGTTCTGGAAGTTGATATGGTAGTACAGCATTTCGCCGTCCTGGACAGTGCCAACTGCATCTTCGCTAGGAGAAACAGCTTTGTCATTAGGATCGAAAGAATTAGCCACTATGCCGCAGAATTCAACAGTGTCATTTGTGAGGTCTACGTCAGGGCCGCCGCCGTAAGTGATGTACACCGTGTTGCAGATATAGGTGCCTAATACTGCTGCGAGGTCAGTATGTATCCACACTTGAGAAAACAGGCTGTTGAATTGTCCTAAAGTAACTCCGGTCCATGTCAAAGTATTGCCGCTTACAGTAGGTGTAGGTCCATAGCTAGTAGAAGTATAGGTCAGCAGCGGATCGAGTACCAATGTAACAGTTGCGGTAGATGTAGCACAGTAGTTATCTGCAAATGCATTGATAGTTTGCGGACGATCGAAGCCGGGCCTGAATCCACCTGAGTAGCCGGCAACAGAATAATCTACTGCACCCGGAGCGCATTCATAACCAAAATCATTAGTATAAGAACCGCCGGAAACAGCCTGGGTTACCACACCGGTTGTGTTAGGACAACTAGGGGTAAGAGTGCCCGGCACGTTGGACAGCTCTATGTCGTAGGTATATCCATCAGGCACGTTCGCGGTATAATGGCCATCGGCATCGATCCATGCGTAGTACACTGTAGAAGTGGTAGTGTTGGTTATTTTCATTGCATGGTAGATAATCCCTTGTTCGCTCAAGTCAAATATGCAATCATTGTTACCGTCTATCCATACATCGCCATTAAGTGCAGCACAGGCATTACTTAATGTGATAGGCTGGCTGAGCTCGGTCGTCGTTACGCTATTCGTGTTGGTAAGTGTAACGGAATAATTATAGACACCGGCAGTTGCATATGTATGTATCAGATCCTGGCCGCCCTGAGTTGTGGTCTCTTTTTTAAATGTGGTATCAGAGCCATCACCCCAGTTAACATAGAAAGTAATAGAATCGAGTGGTTGTGGCGCACCTACGGTAAAGTAGGAGATGAAACCAACTACCGTTGCAGGAGCTGAGCAGTAGTTGGCAGCGCTATCATTAAGATTAGCGTTAATAGCTGTTACCTGGGCGCCGGCTTTGTTTGCAGAGAGCAAGGACATAACAACAGCACCGGTAATGGTGAGGAAGCGTAATGTTTTTTTCATCGGTTTTAGTTTAAGAAAGTGAAGAAGTAGTTATAATATGATAGACGAACACTTAACGTGATTCGTTAGGATATAAAAGACATGATTTTTTCTAACTATGAGTTAAAGATAAAAGGACACATTAAATCTTTTAATTAAATTAATCAAAAAAGGAGCCTCGAAGGCTCCTTTTTACAAACACACATTATTGCTATAGGTATTAAAACTCGTTCTTCCACATCATGCTCTCTACGGGGCGGATGCTGCGATCGTTATATTTTGCGTTCTTTTTATCGTTGTATTTGGTCATTATCTCGCCATCTACCGGGAAGTAGATCAGCTGGCCTATTGGCATTCCTGCATATATCCGAACGGGATGCACGCAGGATATCTCCAGGGTCCATGAGTTGCAGAAGCCCACATCACCCTTGCCTGCTGTGGCATGTATATCTATACCCAGGCGGCCGGTAGAGGACTTCCCTTCCAGGAACGGTACATGGTTATGAGTCTCTGTATATTCTGCAGTTACGCCCAGGTAAAGCATTCCCGGTTGCAGCACATAGCCTTCATCAGGAATTTCAAAGTGTTCTATCTGGTTGTGCTTCTTGGCATCCAGCACGGCGTCTTTGTATATGGCCAGGTGCTTGCCCAGGTGCACATCGTAAGAGTTGGTCCCCAGGTATTTTCTGTCAAATGGCTCAATAACAATGCTGCCACTTTCTATTTCTTCAAGAATTTTGCCGTCTGAGAGGATCATGGGGCAAATATAGGAGTTGATAGGTTTATAAGTTGGCCAGTTGATGCATCATAAACCGTAATGTTTATAAGTCTCTGAAAATTGTTGATTATCTCTTGTTACTGGTTATTTTTGAATGATGCCTTTATACAGAGAATGGAGTGTGGGTCATGATAGCCTGGCTGCTATCTGGAAAATTGATGAGCCGGAAGCATTTTTTACCGAGCGCACCGGTATAGTGTCTGATATTAAGAACGAGAAGCGCCGTATGGAGTTTCTTGCCGGGCGTTTTCTGCTCAAATACCTGAAGCAGGATTTTCCTTTATTGAATATCCGCCCTGACGGGCAAGACAAACCGCGTATTGATGATAACCAGTATTTATTCTCTATTTCCCATTCCTGGCCGTATGTCGCTGTTATTATCAGTCCTTACAATGAATGCGGAATAGATATACAGACCTGGCATGAGCGCATGACGGTGCTGCAGCACAAATACCTGACGGCTGACGAGCAGAGATTTTTCAATAACGACCCTAAAATGCTCACCCTCGCCTGGAGTGCCAAAGAGGCGGCATATAAGTGGCAGGGGATGAGGGGTGTAGAATTTGTAGATCACCTGGAACTCAATTATCTGGAGAAAAAGGATGAAAAGTATAATATAAATATATTTTTAAATTTGACATCGCCACATAGGCTTTTAACCCTTGAAGGAAGCATAGAACCTGATTTTTCTTGTGTTTATGTGGTAGATGCACAGGATTGGGAGATAACGTAACACAAATTATTATTTTTATAACGTTTATTTTTTAGAGATTTTTTTGAAAAATTTGGAAGATTTTCTAAAATTCATTTAGATTTGCACAAAATCTAATATTTATGTCATCTCTACGCCATCTGGCTTTACAAGAACTCGGTAAAGAAGAGAAAAACATCTCCCACTACAACGGGAAGAAGATCTCAGCCATGTTCAACAGTAATGTATTCACGGGTCGCACCATGCGTGAATACCTGAGCGATGAGGCTTACAAAAGCCTGATGAGCTCAATAAAATCAGGTTCAAAGATAGACCGCCGCATGGCAGACCAGATAGCTACAGGAATGAAAGCATGGTCTGAAGAGCGTGGTGTTACCCACTACACCCACTGGTTCCAGCCACTGACCGGCACTACCGCGGAAAAGCATGACTCATTCTTTACTATAAAAAGCGACGGCTCTACTATCGAATTGTTCGATGGTGATGCGCTGATACAGCAAGAGCCCGATGCATCGAGCTTCCCGAATGGTGGTATCCGTGCTACATTCGAAGCACGTGGTTATACCGCATGGGATCCTTCATCTCCTGCTTTCATTATGGAGAGCGGACATGGCAAGACACTTTGCATCCCTACTATATTCATAGCATACAATGGTGAGAGCCTGGATTACAAAGCACCACTGTTAAAATCAATAGCTGCACTGGACAAAGCTGCGGTTGATGTATGTCACTATTTTGATAAGAATGTAACTAAGGTAACTGCAACTCTTGGTTGGGAACAAGAGTACTTTGTAATAGACGAAACACTTGCTAACGCCCGTCCTGACCTGGTAATGTGCGGACGTACATTAGTTGGCCACGCTCCTGCAAAAGGACAACAACTGGAAGATCACTACTTCGGTTCAATACCTGAGCGCACTTACGCGTTCATGCAAGATTTCGAACAAGAGTCTTACAAGCTGGGTATTCCTTTGCGTACCCGTCACAACGAAGTTGCACCGGGACAATTTGAGTGTGCTCCAATGTTTGAAGAGTGTAACATAGCTGTAGACCATAACTCTCTGCTGATGGACGTGATGGCAAAGGTTGCTAAACGCCACAAGCTAAAAGTGTTGCTGCACGAAAAACCATTCGCCGGTGTGAACGGTAGTGGTAAGCACAATAACTGGAGCCTTGCAACTGATACAGGTGTGAACCTGCTGTCTCCGGGTAAAACCCCGCGTACTAACCTGATGTTCTTAACGTTCTTCGTTAATACCATCAAGGCTGTACATGAGCATGCTGACCTGCTGCGCGCAGCGATAGCCTCTGCAAACAACGATCACCGCCTGGGTGCGAACGAAGCACCTCCTGCTATCATATCGGTATATATAGGTAAGTACCTTACTGAAGTACTGAATGAAGTAGAAACACGTGTGAAGGATAAATTCAGTGAGCAAGACGAAGTGATACTGAAACTGGATATCCATAAGCAAATACCTGAGCTGTTGATGGACAACACAGATCGTAACCGTACATCTCCGTTCGCGTTCACCGGTAATAAATTTGAGTTCCGTGCGGTAGGTTCTTCTGCCAACTGCGGTTCGCCAATGACAGTGCTGAACACCATCATGACTGATGCGCTGAGAAACTTTAAGCGTGAAGTAGATGCCCTGATAGAAAAAGGCGAGAAGAAAGAAATAGCGATCATGCATATGCTGCGGAAGTACATTGCTGAATCTCGTGACATCTTATTTGAAGGGGACAACTACAGCGACGAATGGGCTGAAGAAGCTAAGAAGCGTGGATTGAACAATTTCAAAACGACACCGGAAGCGCTTGATGCGTACATCACGGAAAAAGCAAAACAACTCTTCTATAATAACGGTATCTATTCTAAGCGTGAGCTGGAAGCCCGCCACGAGATAATGCTGGAAGACTATGTGAAGAAGGTGCAGATAGAAGCCCGCATCCTTGGCTACATGGCTACTAACCACATACTACCTGCGGCCGTGCAATATCAAAACGTGCTATTGAACAACGTGAAAGGATTAAAAGAAGTAGGCCTGGGTGAAGAAACGTACAAAGCACAACTGAACCTGCTGAAAGTGATCAGCGGGCACATTCAGAAGATCAATGACAATGTAGAGTCAATGATAGATGCGCGCAAGCGTGCTAACAATACCGAAGACATGCACAAGCGTGCCGAGATGTATTGCAAAGAAGTGAAAACACACTTTGACGAAATACGTGACAACGCTGATAAACTGGAACTACTGGTGGACGATAAAATGTGGCCACTGCCTAAGTATCGCGAACTGTTGTACCTGCGCTAGTAGATAGACATACAATAATGAAAGCCTCTGCCGAAATTTTCGGCGGAGGCTTTCTGTTATATGGCAATAACATACAGATAACAGCACTTCTGTGGTTTAATGTTTTTTTTTGTTGCTTGAATTGTTGGCTCTAAGCCCGAGAACAAAAAAACAAAACCACAGTTATGAAACTGAAACAATTACTCATCTTAGCTGCATCTGCCTTATCATTGGGCGCGAATGCACAAACTGTTGACCAGATAGGGTATGGAACTATCGACCATAATCTGTATGGCCCATTCAGAAACACTAACTCCAATGAAGACAACGGCAGGATATACGCATACAAAGCGGCGGAACTGAATGCTATTGGTATTACACCGGGGTCTGTGATACACTCCTTGAAATGGTATAAAATAGGTGATGATAGCCTGAACAATGGTGCACATGCCCGGATGATATTGTACATCAGGGAGAACCCTATTACACTGCCCGTAGGCGGATATGTGAACTTCACATCAGTGCCGGAATATACGGATACTGCATTTATAGCTTATGACACGGTTGATATCACAACGGCGTATAATCTCGCTGGTGAAGGTTGGAAAGGTTTCTCAGACTTCAGCTTTGAATATACCGGTAATGACCTTGAAGTGTACGTAAGGTATGAAATGTTGCAGGACATCCCCGGCCTTGAATATACCTCTCAGCTGCAATGGAGGTGTGATTCTACAAGTGAAAAATATTTATTAAAGAGCGACAATTCCTATGTTGGTAATTTTATAGCGCATTTATTCAGGCCCAATACACAGTTTGAGTTTGATGCAGCTACTTGTGGTAACTTATATGGTGGTACCACTATATCGAGTGCGTCAACAAACGTTTGTCCAGGTACTAATATAGAATTAGACCTGCAAAATGAAAGCTACGCACCCGGTCAGACAGAATATACCTGGGAAACAGCACCATCTTCAAGCGGACCATGGACTACTTATAGTGTTCCACTTCCGCAACCAATAATAGGCCTTGGCGCACCGTCAGCCGCTACATGGTTCAGGGCGTTACTGACTTGTGGTAGCGCATCTGCCTATTCTACTCCATTGGAAATACAAGTAAATCCGGGACTGACAGGAACCTTCACAATCAATAATGCATTGCCGACAGGTGGGAATAATTACCATTCTTATACAGATGCCGCTGCTGCATTGAATTGCGGCGTATCAGGTCCTGTGACTTTCAATACGGTTCCGGGTAGCGGACCTTATGAAGAGAAGATAATCATCAATGAAGTAGCGGGTGCGTCTGCAATTAATAAAGTAACCTTTAATGGTAACGGTACTATACTGAAGCAGCCTGATGATACTACAGGTGGCCTTGCTACAATAAAACTGAACGGCGCCGACTACATAACATTCAATGGTCTGGTGATAAAGACCACTCCTAACTTTTCTTCGTATGAATATATGTATGGCCAGAGTGTGCAAATGACAAACGATGCTGATTACAATGTGGTGAAGAACTGTGATATAGAGAACAGGCCGATAGACTGGTATGTAGATACAGCCAAATACGGTGCTATTGTTATCAATGGTGACGGACCACTGCCTGTAGACGGTATGAACAGTAACTGCGACCACAACAGTATTATAAACAATACCATTAAAGGTGGTTATTATGCTATTGCAATAGCAGGAGATAACAGCAACCCATTACAAGGGAATATCGTTAGTGGTAATACATTGGTAGACTTTGTGGAGTATGGCGTATATGCAGCAAATGCAGCAGGTACAGTAGTGGACAGCAACAATTTGAGCCGCCCTACAAAGGTTAACTTGAGAGACTTCTATGGTATATATCTTACTGCACAGTCAGGTGCAATGGTGACGGCCAATAAAGTACACGATCCCGCTGCGACCAACGAAAATTCGCCGATCAATGCTATTGCCATTCGTCTGTCTAACAGCATGATCACGGATTCTAATAAGAATGTGATAGCCAATAATGTTGTCTATAACATGAACAGTTTAGGTGGTAACGCTGGTATCGCACTTTCGGGTGTGCAGGGCGTAAATATTTATCACAACACCATTTCCCTTGAAAATGCTAATACGTTCTGTGGTGGATGTATGGGTGCATATGGTATCTACCAGCATCTTTTACCGGTATCAGATGTTAGTGTTAAGAATAACATTATCACAATAAGCGGTACCGGGGATGCGGCACAACAACCTTTGCATTTCGATGATACTTTGTCGGGCGCTGGGTTCAATAACAACAACTACTTCTTCACCGACGGAACTTCGGGCGCTACCAACATAGCATTTATGGGTGGAGTGCCTTACGAGACCCTGATGGATTGGCAGGTTGCTATAGCAGCTGAGCAAAATTCAATTTCTTCAGATCCTCAATATGTGGATGTGGTAAATGGCAACCTGGCAGCAGCCAATGTGAATATTGATAACCTGGGACAAATAGTAAATATCGCTACTGATATTAATGGTGTGGTAAGAAGCATTATTTCCCCTGACATGGGTGCCTATGAATTCGGTACTATCCCTGTGCCGGTATCAGTGAACAATGTGACTGCCAACGGCTTAAGCATCTATCCTAACCCGGCAACTGACGCCATCAACATCTCAGCTCCTGGAAAAGTGAAGGCGATCGTCCTGAGCATTGACGGCAGAAAGGTGATAGAACAGGATAACGCGACCCGCATAGACATGAAAGCGCTTTCTGAAGGTACTTATATATTACAGCTCATCAATAAAGACGGTATAATTGTAAAGACTGAGAAGGTCATTAAGATAAAATAGGACGCGAAAAGCGTAAAATGATACAAAGAGCGGGGGCTATTATAGCCTCTGCTCTTTTTTTTGAAAAAAAATATATGTTGCTGGCTCGTTAACATATATCTTCGTTATATTTGCCCTGATACCGAATAATGCTACAAGCATTTCCTACACTGGTATCTCATATAGCTGATAAGAGAACAAGAAAAAAGAAATTACTAACCTTTGTAAAAAGGCTGTATAGCCAAAGGTCTGTTTTGTTTGTTTTAAATTGTTTGAACATGAAATTATCTAGACTACTATGTTTGCTTGCAGCTACCCTTATTGCAGGCACTCCCATGAAAGCTGCTATTACAGTGCAGTTGGGCAATGGTACAGCTTCAGGCAGTGCTGCCGGCCCCTGGAATCAACTCCAGTCCAATAACAAATCAAAGAAGGTATTGCTCTTCACCGAAGGTGAACTGGCAGCACAGGGTATTGTGCCAGGCGTTATCATTCATGCTATGAAGTGGTACAAAACTACCAACGACCAGTTTGTGAATGGCGCGAGTGCAACGGGTAAGCTATATATGCGTGGAGCGGGTAACAGCTCATCATATAGCAGCAATAACCTGAACGTGCTGGACTACATTGACAATGGTTTTACTCATGTTTCTACTGTAAATTATAATTGTAACCAGAACATAGGCCTTGCTGACTGGGTAGGCTTTACCGATTTCTATTATACTTACACGGGCGGTTCGCTGGAAGTATATGTTGACTGGAAAACAACTACAGGATATAATAGCACTACAACCAGCGGCGACTTCCAATGGAAATATTCCACTACGGCCAGTAGTAAATATATGTGGTATCATGGTGTGCCATACAATTCATCGGACTTTAATGTTGGTAACGAAAGGCCTAATACCCTTATGGTATTTACGGTGCCTAGTTGCACTGCCGCTCCTACACCGGGAACTGTTGTAAGTACTGTCACGGGTCCGCTTTGCCAGGGTGACTGGTTTGAGTTGAATCTTTCAGGTAACTCTACTGCCACCAGCCAGACATATACATGGCAACATGCAACCAGTGCCAACGGGCCATGGTCAAACTACAGCGTGCCGCTGCAATTGCCTATAATAGGTATAGGTGCACCGGCTGTTACTACCTGGTACAGGGCTAAAGTAACATGCGGCGCTTATGTAGCATACTCTAATACAACGCAGGTAGTGGTTAATGCAGGCCTGAGCGGCAATACCTATACTATTAATAACAATCAGCCTACAGGCGGAGGTAACTTCCATTCATTCCACGATGCTATCGTTGCATTGAGCTGCGGTATTACAGGGCCAGTTACATTCAATGTAGCACCCGGTAGTGGCCCTTACAACGAGCAGGTAGTGATACCGCAAATAGGTGGAGCCTCTCCGCTGAACACGATCACCATCAATGGTAATAATACCCTGATACGCCACACCTCTGTGAATCCCGCAGAACGTGCAACCGTAAAACTTGATGGCGCAGACTATGTAACTATTAACCAGCTGACTATTGAAATAAATGGTGCTGCAGGTAATGAATACGGTTATGGTATACACATCATTCACAATGCAAATTTCAACACTATCCATGATTGTGATATCAACGTGAACACCACGTCATCATCAAATGGTTCTGATAAATATGCAGGTGTTGTTATAAATGGTGACGCGCAAGCCCCATTAGGTGTGAACTATGCTGACTGTGATATCAATATCATCAAGGATAATACGATCACAGGCGGTTTCTATGGCATCATACTTTCAGGTAACAGCGAAAGCAGTACGATCACGGGAAATGTTTTGACAGGTAATACTATTCTCGATTTCTATGGTTATGGCATCTATGCATCAAATAACAGTATAGCTGTCATTGAAGGTAACGACATCAGCCGCCCTGATCGCAGCGATGTAGCTGATTTTACAGGAATCCAGCTTGCTGGTTACAATGAGAGTTCACTAATAATGGGTAATAAAATACATGACCCATTTGGTGCAGATATGCAATCAGAAATGTCGGCGTCAGGTATCAGCGTCACGGGTTGCAACCCGGGCGAAGGCAGCGCAGATATCATTGCTAACAATGTCATCTACAATTTCAGAACACATGGCAGCCAGTTCGGTCTAAGGGCTAGCGGTTCATCTTACGTAAAGTTCCAGCACAATACTGTATCTCTGGAGTATGAAAATGCAGGTTGTGATGATTGTGGTGCATATGGTTTTTACCAGGACGGTGCAGAAGTGGCCAATCTTGATTTCAGCAACAACATGATATCCATGAACGGTGAGGAAGAAGGTACTATCCGCGTGATGCACTTTACCAATGCTATTAATGGTTCTACTTTCAATAACAATAACTACTACCTCGCTTCAGGACTTGATGATGCTGAAATAGGTGCTATCAACGGCACGTCTTATACTTCCTTGCTTCTTTGGAAAGTGGGCGTATTGGGCGACCTTTTGTCTATTTCTAAAGCCCCGATCTACCAGGATCCAACCTCAGGCAATTTCAGGCCTACGAATCAAAGCTTTGATAACGGCGGTTTCCCTGTAGCGATATTGATAGATGCCAACGGTACAGTCCGTGATTTATTGACACCCGATATAGGTGCGTATGAATTTGACGAGAACACGCTGGCTATCAGCAACAGGAAGGCTAATGTGACCTCACTTGCCGTTTATCCTAACCCTGCTACCAACGTGGTAAATGTAGGGGGAACTGAAAAGCTGACACTTACAGTGAGCAGCATAGACGGAAGGGTATTGTTACAGCATGTTAATACCAATAGCATAGATATGAGCAGCCTGGCTTCAGGCCTGTATATACTGAAAGCAAGCAACAAAGAAGGTGCTATTGTGCTGACAGAGAAAATAATAAAGGGCTCAAAGTAATTAGAAATAATTAGAGCACAGACCAAGAGAGAAGCAGGGGCACACGCCCCTGTTTTTTTATGCGTTAGAAAGCAAAGCCCATTTGTACACCGCCCCAGTAGAAGGGTTTGTGTGTACTGAACTCCTTTGTGCTGATAGCATAAAAGTGTTCGAGGTAGATACCGGCTATATTAAACACGATGCCTGCACGGCCGGAGAACACTAGTCGCTGTATATCCTTCGCAGGAATTGCATAGATATTGTCTTTCGTAAAAAGCCCGCCTTGCAGCAAAGCATTGTAAGCTATCACTGATGCTTGCGGCTGCGCATAAACGTGCACTCGGAATTTTCTTTTGTTTGGTACACCGTAAGGGTCATTGTAAGTACCCGCCATAAAGTTGAAGCCTATTGAGAGTTTATCATTCATAGTTCCCACCGAACCGGAGCCCACTGCATTCAGTAGAAAATTGTTGCCTGCAGAAAGTAATCTGTGTTCGTAGTTCACAGTATAGTTCGCCACCACATCATTTTTTAGTTGATACTGCCAGCCACCAGGCTGAACATTATCCAGTCCGCGATGGATACCTTCCTGCATCCATTTGCCACTGGCGTGTGGGCCCATTACACCCAGGCTCAGCGCAGAACTAAATCTCCTGTTTTGTACTGTATCTATTCCTATGTTATATAGCCGAAGCATAAGTGCCGCTGTGTAAGGCCTGTCTCCGTATAGTATCACATCAGGGACGATGTTGGTGGGAGTATAGGCATTATGCTCTATAGCTATGCTGCTGATTACGCGCGCCTTAAAAGGTGTCAGCAACGCCTTTCTATAAAAGGCCTTTTTAAATACCGGGTGGGCATACTCCAGTTGTATGCCTTGGGTATAGTTGCCGTCTGTAGCTGTGAAAAAGTCATTATCATATGTGAAGCGTACATAGTAGTCGCTGCTCATAGTACTATAGCTCAGCGTATTGTCTATCGTTTGTGCCCGCGATGACGTAGCAAGCATGAGTAAAATATATGTGATGATCGTGCGCATAATAGTATCAGTATATACGGCTATTGTATGTTAATGGATTGACTTCGTTTCCGCTAGCCGAAACGGCTGCTTATATTTGTATGATGCAGACAGATTTTGAGATACTAAAGAAGATAATAACAGGCAGGCGCACGGTAAAGGCCGCTTCGATGAACGGACAGATAATTCCCGATGAGCAAATAAAGCAACTGTTAGAGTTGGCCAACTGGGCACCAACCCATGGCCGAACAGAACCCTGGAGGTTTTTTGTATATGGTGGCGAGGCACTAAAGAACTTTGGAGCGCAACACGCCGGCTTATATATAGCAAACACACCTGAAGAAAAACAAAACCCCGATACTCCCGGCAAACTGGCCTCGGCAACGGAAATGCCCTCTCATGTCATCGTTGCAGTAATGAAAAGGGGCGCAAATCCGAAAATACCGGCAATTGAAGAAATCGCAGCTGCTTCAGCGGCGGTGCAGAACATATTATTAGGGGCAGAAGCTTTAGGAATTTCTGTAATATGGAATACCGGCGGTATGACCCACTCTGAAGCCATGCGCACCCACCTTAACCTTTCCGCAGAAGACGTAGTATTGGGTATTTTGTATATGGGTTATACAGATGAGCCTAAAAAAGAAGGGAAAAGGAACATACCCATGGAAGAAAAAACAATATGGGGTTGATAAACGATCAAAACCCAACCATTTATATAGGCCATAATTATATTCATGGCTATATCTAACACAATAGCATGGCTTTACGTCTATCAGGTAGCCATGTTCTAATTAATATGATATAAATATACCCGGGCGATTGGCTGAACATATACACATACCTGCTGACTCTCTTAAAGAGCAAGAAGAAGTACATTCTCTGATAAGAGGTTGTATTGCCCATGATAGAAAGGCACAGAGGGCGATGTATGAAAGATATTCTCCGGTGATATATGGTATCATTAAGAGGTATGAGTATAATGATGAGTCGGCCATGGAAATATTGAACGACTCATTCCTGAAGATTTTTATGAAGTTGTCACAGTATTCTTTCCAGGGTGCTTTTGAGGGATGGATGAGGCGGATAGCGGTTAATACGATCACCGACCATATTCGCAGAACAGTGAAGGAAAAGGAAGTGATAAAAAATGATGGAAAAGAGCATGATGGATATGTGGACGGGAATATAGTGGAAGGAATGGCATATAAAGAGCTCTTACAAGTAGTACATACATTACCCGATATGCAAAAAGCGGTGTTCAATATGTACGTCTTTGAGAATTTTATGCACAAGGAAATATCCGAAGCATTAAATATTAACGAAAATAATTGTCGCTGGTATCTGAATGATGCCCGCAGAAGACTAAAAGAGAAAATATACGCGTTGAAAGGAAGCAAGAATGGCTAACCATGAAAAACATATCGACGACCTGCTAAGGGACGCACTCGGTGACCATACCGAGATGCCGCCTTCCGGTGCGTGGGCCGGTATGGAGGACATGCTGGCCAATGCAGATGGTGCAGAGCGCATAGATAATGTACTGCACGGAGCCCTCGCTGACTACACCGAAGTGCCTCCTGCTTCCGCATGGGCAGACATGGAGACAAGGCTTACCAATGCAGACGGCGCAGAGCATATAGATGATATGCTGCACGGAGCCCTTGGTGACTACACCGAAGTGCCTCCTGCTGCTGCGTGGATAGGTATGGAAAAGATGCTGGATGAAAAACCATCCCGCCGTCGTCCGTTCGCCTGGTTCTGGTATGCTGCTGCACTTACAGGTGTGCTGCTGGTAGCCTATATGTTCCTGGATAAAAATGAAAATAGTACTTCTTACAGAAACAAGGCGACATCTGGAGCAGTTGTAACAACTCCTGCTCCGCAAATAGATAATGCTACTAACAACGAAACCGTTACTCCAAAGGTTCAGGAAAAAATCCCTGAGAATGTAGTAGCACCGAAAACTGTGCACAAAGAAGCGAAGAAAGAAACACCTGTTACTGCTCCGCAACATAAGCAAGCACAAGAGCAAAAGGCTGCTCCTGTAGTAAAGAATGAAACACCTGCGCAAAAAGTACAAGACACTCCGAAAGAAGAACCACAGGTTGCTCAACAAGTGCCTGCAACTCCTGTAAGCACGGAAACGGTTTCTAAACAACAAGACAGCGTTCAACAAAAAGATGATATCGCCGCTGCCATGAACAAGAGAGGTTCGGGTACTGTGATGAACGTGATCAAAAGCCGCTATGCAGATAGTATGAAGCAGGTAGAAAAAGAACTGGCAAAGCAACAGGAAGAAAAAGCTGCAATAGATACAACTGTAGCAACAGCTCCGGTTATTGCTGCTACATCCGATACTATTATAGATGTAGCGAAAGAAGAAACAACCATTCAGCCTGATACTATCAGTGTGATTGCTAAAGAGGCTATTGATAAGACAGAGGAAAACATGGTGGTAAAGCAAGATGCTATCCCCGGTTCAGAAATAAAAGTGCCGGTAGAGAAAATAGAATTTGAAGAGCCGGAAACTGTAGTAAATGTAAATACAGCAACAGCTGATCCTGAAAAAGGCTCGCTGGCAGGATTCATTGGACCAAGTCCTAACGCAGAATCTTACACAAATGCCTGGTCAGGTATTGGCGCCGGTGCGCCGTATAAAATAAGGTTGCCACTTCAACTCGATGTCTTTATGAAGTTGGGTATGGAAACAGGTACCAGCCAATACAAAGCGAACAAATACGTATTTGCTCCATCAATACAGGCGCGCCTGTCTGATAGATTCAGTTTGATTTTCCAACCTGCATTTAAAATGGGCAATGTTAATTTCTCCGGTATAGGTAGAGAGGAGAAATTCTACCATATTGAGAGCTCTTACATGGATACGATCATAACTCCTCCCGTGGTGTCGTGGAATGCACAAGGGATACCAAGTGAACGCAAAACTGCAAATTATTACTACCAGGAAACATATGATTCTATTGGGGTAAGCCACGCTCTGAATTCATCTCGTGTTATGGAAGCGGAGGCGCCATTGATGCTGAGTTATAAATTAACAAAAGACCTGGCTGTTTACGGAGGGCCTGTAGTGGGCTTTAGCAATATGCTACAGATAGATGAGAAGATAAACCGGTACAAGACTGAAACACGCAGAGATACGATCAGCTACTTAGTAGAAGGGCCCAAGGCAGTGCCTGGCTCAACCCCTATCAGGGAAGTCTTTACTTATGAAGGCAAAAAATTTAGTGAATATCAGCCCGCACCTTATGCCAATAGTTCTGTGAATAAGATCAGGTTCGGCTACATGCTGGGGATGTCTTACAACTACAAAAGATTCTCTGCCGATCTTAGTGTACAGCAGAATCTCTCAAGGTTGAATTACATACCTAATGCAGCGGTAAAGAATATATACCTGCAACCCTATACCAGGTTTATGATCGGGTATCAATTGAATAACAGGAAAAAATAGTTTTTTGATCAAGTTTATATAAATGAGAGAAGTGAAGCGAATGAAACGAGTAATACTTTTAACCCTGATATTATTGGCCGGAATGAAAGTGTCCGCACAATCTATCAGCGGAACCATAACTGATGCGGACTCACAAATGGTCGTGAACAGGACAGTGCATATATATACAGATAGCAGCGGTGTCCCTTATCCCTACGATGATTCTACCCTTACTGACAATAATGGCGATTATTCCTTCACCCTGCCGCAGAATATTCCAATGGGTGTCATCTTCAAGGTAGCTACATTTAACTGCGGTAACCCAACGATTCAAAACGTTACTTTCCCATACAATAATCCTAACGTTAACTTTAGTGTATGTGCTACTAACAGGTACATCAGGGGAAATATATATAAGGGAACTACGTCTAATGTCGCTGACATAGCAGTGGTTTTCCTGATCAGGAAGCAAACTGACTCAATGAGTACAATTGTGGAACTCGCAGACAGCATGGAGGTGGACGCTAATGGATTCTATCTATTTACCCTTCCGCTGAATTCTGCCGACTCCTACCTCGTAAAGGCTGCCTTATTACCTGCTGATACCGTAGACTATATTTACTTTATGCCCGCTTACTATAATGGTGTACTTAGGTGGAGTAGTGCTTCGATATTGCCACATGGCAATCATTCAGTGGATATCACTTTGCCCGAAGGCATAAACATGCAGGGACAAGGATATATCGTTGGCACAGTGGATAATTCATTGTATAAGAGAATACTTGTACTTACTACCGCTAATGATGTGCCGGTAGCCTACAGGTATTCCAATACCATGGGTGATTTTAGCTTTAGCGGCCTTGACTATGGCACATACAAACTATTTGGTGACGCGCTGGGTAAGCAAAATCCAGCACTCCAGTTCACACTGTCGGCCAATAGCCCTTCCATCAGCACTATTGTTTTCTATGAAACGAATACCGCTTTTTACGGTTCACTCTGGCCGCTCAGTGTTGAAGAGTATAAAGAAAAACCGGAGGTGACTATTTATCCTAATCCTGTTTCAGACTATTTGCACATTAAAGGGATGGAAAATATTGCAGGTGAAAAAAACATTTCTCTATACAGTATTAATGGCGCAGAAGTGTATAATAAGTCGGTTGAAGGCAATGCGGAAATTCTTATTCCTTTTGCAGAATTAACCGGTGGTTTATATACGCTTTACATTAAGTCCTTGGCAGGTGAATATCACTATAAGGTAGTGCGCTAAGCATTGCCTGTTAAGCATTCCAGTAAGCCCGTCCCGACCTTTGGTAGGGACGGCTTTTTTTTACAGAACAAAAAAATAGTTGACTTTTTTTGGAGGATTTCCTAACATTTTTAGTCCTTCTTTCGTCAATCTAAGCATACCAATAGTTTAAACAATTTAAAAAATTAAAGTCATGAAGAAACTTTCCTTAATTATCGCATTATCGCTCGCCTCTATCGCCAGCTATGCGCAAATGTACCAGGTGTATGGCCACATTCAGGATGGCAACAGTAACCCTGTTGTAGGCCAGGTAGTAACAGTTAGTAGCTGGAACCAATTCACTGCAACAGGCACTACTGATGCCAATGGTGATTATTCTGTAGATATTCCGAATGCAACTCCTACAGGCGTATTTATAGACGTAAGCCTGTTCGTAAATTCTTGCAGCCAGAGCTATTACGATTCTACTTACTGGATGGTAGCGCAGGATTTCGAATCAAACTTTACCGTTTGCAACAATCCTCCTCCTCCACCTCCAACTTACTGGGTAAGCGGACAGGTAACTGCTAATAACGTAGGCGTTGATGCAGCTATGGTTTACCTTATCGAGCAAGAGTATGATGTAAATACTATGACTACTACCTTAACTGCTATTGATAGCGTGTACACAGATACAATGCAAGGTTATTATTCTATGCAAGTACCTGCTACTACTACAGGTGTGTTGAAGCTGAAAGCTGCATTGATACCAAACTCTCCCGGTTATGCAACTTCTCTGCCTACCTATTATACTTCTTCTCTTAACTGGAATGGTACAGGTGTAACTACAATACCTGCAGGTGCAAATACTACAGGCGCTGATATAGATATGATCCAAGGTACTAACCCAGGTGGTCCTGGATTCATCGGTGGTGATGTATTGCAAGGCGCTAATAAGAGTACTGCTCCCGGCGATCCACTGGAAGGACGTATACTGATCCTGACAACAGGCGCTGATGTACCTGTAGCTTATACTTATACAGATGTAGATGGCCACTTTGAATTCCCTGGACTGGCATATGGTACTTACAAGGTGTTTGGTGATGTATGGGGCAAAACAAACCCGGTTCTTACTGTTGCAATAAGTGCAGCTACACCTACTATGGGAGGTCTTTCTTTCGAAGAGAACAGTGATAGCTTTGAAGGTTCTCTATGGCCTGCATCAGTTGCTACTGCTCCTGAACTGAACAATGTATCGGTTTATCCTAACCCGGTTGCTGACGTATTGAACGTTGCAGGCTTAAACACTATCGAAGGTGCTAAGACTGTAACACTTACAGGCATCAATGGTGCGGTTGCGTTCAGCCATACTTACCAGGCTAATGAGAAAGTTTCTATCTCTGTATCTGGTTTAAGCGCAGGCATGTATATGCTGCAAATCAATACAGTAAAAGGAAATGCTATCTATAAAATCGTGAAGTAACCTTTTTGGTGGTTTATTATTATAGAATGCCCCCGGCCTGTTGGTTGGGGGCATTTTTTTTGCTTGTTAAAGAAATTAAAAAACTTATTGGGGTTTTACTACTAAATTGCCTGAAGATTAAATTTGCATACAGACCAACAATAATTCATGCTTCGTTTTCAGCATTCAGAACACCTTTTTATATTAACGCTCTTACCACTACTGGTTATCCTCTTTGTATGGATGATAATGTGGCGTAGAACCAAGCTAAAGAAGCTTGGCGAGGAAAGGCTTATCTCTGCACAGCTGAGTGGCTATGTTTACGGCAGAAGTGCTTTGAAGTTCATTTTACTTGCAGTAGCCTTCGCGGCAACAGGTATTGGCTGGGCCAACCTGCAAAAAGGTGATAAAATGGAGAAGGTGCAGCGCAAAGGCGTGGATGTAGTGATCGCACTGGACCTGAGCAAGAGTATGCTGGCAAAAGACATTCAGCCCGACCGCCTTACCCGAGCCAAGCAGCTTGTTACCCGCATGATAGACAAAATGCAAAATGATAGGGTGGCGTTAGTAGTATTTGCCGGCAGGGCATACTTACAAGTGCCGCTTACCATAGACTACAGCGCAATGAAAATGATGCTGCAGAATGTTACGCCACAGCTTATACCGACACAAGGAACCGTCATAGGTGAGGCCATTGGCCTTTCTATGCAGTCTTTCTCGCAGAAGGAGCGCAAGTACAAATCCCTGGTCATTATCTCCGACGGTGAAGGCCATGATGATAATGCACAGGCAATGGCGCAGGAAGCCGCAGGCGAAGGTGTGGTTATACACACAGTAGGTATAGGCTCACCTGATGGCGCTACGATATATGACCCCGAAACCAAATCGGTGAAGCTGGATGAACAGGGACAACCTGTTGTAAGCAAACTCAATGAACAGGAACTAAAGGCTATTGCCGCTTCCGGAAAGGGTACTTACACCCTGTTACAAAACACTGATGATGCAGCAGATAAGATCATCACCTCTATTGAATCTATGGAGCAACGCACCGTAAAGGGCATTGACGTGGAATACCAGACCTATAACAGCTATTTTCAGTACTTCCTGGTACTGGCATTGCTGGCGTTGATAATTGAGTGGGTATTGCCCGGTGCAGGAAAGAAAAAGGAGGTAACAATAGCATGAGTAAGTTTTTAGCCATTATATCCGCTTTTTGCCTGCTGGCAGCTACTGGCTCGGCCCAGACCGAGAAGCTGGTGCGCGAAGGCAATAAGCTGTACGAACAGAAGAAGTTTAAGGAAGCGGGCGCCACCTATCAGCAGGCCCTGCTGAAGAACCCGACATACGTTCCCGGAATGTTCAACCTCGGGAATACCCTTTATCAGCAAAAGCAGTATGAGGCCAGCCGGAAAGTACTGGACGCTGCCGCAAAGAACGCCAAAGACAAGAACAGCAAATCCGGGGTGAATTATAATATAGGTAATACCTACATGTCTGAGAAAAAGTGGGAAGATGCCATTGCTTCATACAAAAAGGCGCTTCGTGCCAATCCACAGGATGCTGATGCTAAATACAACCTTTCTTATGCACAGGCTATGCTGAAGAAAGATCAGCAGGAAAATAAAGACAATAAGGATAAGAAGGACCAGAACAAAGACCAGAATAAAGATAACAAAGACAATAAGGACAAGGATAAAGACAAAGGCGATAAGGATAAGAAAGATCAGCAGGATAAAGGTGACCAGGATAAGGATAAACAAGATAAGCAAGACAAAGATCAACGTCCGCAACCGCAACCAAGCAAGTTGTCTCAGCAACAAGCAGAACAGTTGTTAAATGCGCTGCAACAGGAAGAAAAAAAACTACAGGACAAGATGCAAAAAGAAAAAGGAGTTCCTGTTAAGACCGATAAGGATTGGTAAAGAAATTCAAACTTCATTCAACAAAAATGCGATCGGTAACGATCGCATTTTTTATGCAAAACATCTTGCATCATCATCACTTATTTGCATCATTTTAAGCTCTGTTCACTGTTCTCTGTTCACTGTTCACTGAAAAGAGCTTGTCAACAGTTTTTCAACATCTCAAAAAAAAGTTGAAAGTTTTTTTTTACTAAGAAAAAAACTTATTAATATTGTGATAGGATTGTGCTTACTAACCCATCCTTTATAGAGTCCGGCATCACACAACAGTGCCGGACTTTTTTTATGTAAGTACCTGAAGAACTGCTGCCAGAAAGCGTTTCAGCCACATACATTTTTTATCATGCTGCAGTATTTTATTTTTTACAAGCCTTTCCAGGTACTCTGCCAGTTTTCTCCCGAAGGCGAAAAAAAGACCCTTGCAGACTATTTTCCCGGTATTTCTAAAAATATTTATCCTGTTGGCCGTCTTGATTTTGATAGCGAAGGGATGCTTTTGTTAACAAATGACAAGGCACTTTCACATCATTTATTAGAGCCAAAGTTTGCGCATAAGAGAACATATCTTGTACAGGTAGATGGTAGCATTACAGAAGAAGCAATAGAGCAACTGCGAAAAGGAGTTATGATAAATGTGGAGGGCAAACAATACAAAACCAAACCCGCCATCGCTGAAGTTTTATTAAGTGAACCTGACTTACCTGAACGTAACCCACCTATTCGTTATCGTAAAGAAATCCCTACCTCGTGGATATCACTCACACTAACTGAAGGTAAGAACAGGCAGGTGAGAAAAATGACAGCAGCTGTAAATTTTCCTACACTACGATTAGTAAGGTACAGCATAGGTATGGCTAATATAGATGGCTTTACATCAGGCATGTATAAAGAAGTAACTGAGGAGATAAAGGCGCAACTTCTAGCACGATAATAGCATCCGCCGACCCCGTACTGTATTTTCTGTGGATAAATACACGGGCATAGTTATTATGCCTGAATAGGATAATCAGTAAATTGTAGGAGAGGATAAATCAGCTATTATGATCAAAATGATGTTGTTTTCTTGCATTATGTTGCTTGCAGGACTGAACACAATGCTTAAAAAACACGGTTAAGCGCACTAATAGTGGTTGAAATAGGTGTTTTCTACTGTTTTTAACTAAAATATTATAGTCTCCGGCTATTCATTTGGTTGCTATTCCAAATGGATGGTTATTTTTGTGCGTTCATTATAGTGTTCTCATATGTTTAATTTAGTATTGTTTGGCCCTCCGGGCAGTGGCAAGGGTACGCAGTCTGCAAATATTCTGGAAACTTATCGCCTGGTGCATATTTCAACCGGCGATCTGCTGCGTGACGAAGTAAGCCGCCAAACACCCCTTGGTATAGAAGCCAGGAAATATATGGACCAGGGTTTCCTGGTGCCTGACGAAGTGGTCATTGGTATGATTAGTAGTAAGATAGACGAGAAGTCTGATGCCCGTGGATTTATATTTGATGGATTCCCCCGCACAAAAGCACAAGCTGAAGCGCTGGATAAATTACTGGAATTCAAGCACACACAAATACACCTGATGCTCTCCCTGGAAGTTCCGGAGCAAGAGCTGGTTACCCGTCTTGTGAAAAGAGGAGAAACCTCAGGACGCGCAGATGATACTGAAGAGGTCATCTCAAAGCGCATAAAAGAATATTACGCCAAAACCGAAGCAGTTGCCAGCCATTACGAAGCGCAGGGCAAAGCTGAAAGAATAAAAGGCGATAACTCCATAGAAGATACATTTAAGCACATCTCTAAAGAAATTGACAAGTATTTGTTACCGGCATAGTGGAAAAAGGGAATTTCGTTGATTACATACGCATCTTCACCCGTTCGGGCAAAGGTGGAGCTGGTAGTGCACACTTTGCGCGTACCAAGTTTAACCCTATGGCCGGGCCCGATGGCGGCGATGGCGGACGTGGAGGGCACATCATTCTAAAAGGTAATGCCCAGCTCTGGACATTACTACACCTTCGTTATCATAAGAACGTACTGGCGGAGAATGGTGCTAACGGCATCAAGAATAACTGCACGGGTAAAGAAGGTGAAGATATTATTCTTGAAGTGCCGCTAGGTACTATTGCGCGTGATGAAGAAACAGGCGAGGTAGAAGCTGAAGTACTGGAAGACGGACAGGAAATTGTCTGGGTTCGTGGTGGTAAAGGCGGACTGGGTAATACCAACTTCAAAACAGCAACTAACCAGGCTCCTGAATATGCACAACCCGGTGAACCGGGTATCGAAGGATGGAAGCACCTGGAGCTGAAGATATTGGCAGACGTAGGCCTTGTCGGTTTCCCTAATGCGGGTAAGTCAACACTGCTATCTGTAGTAAGTGCAGCCAAACCTAAAATAGCCAACTACGCGTTCACAACATTAGTTCCGCAACTGGGTATTGTTCATTACCGCGACAACAGGTCGTTCTGTATGGCCGATCTTCCGGGTATTATAGAAGGTGCTGCTGAAGGTAAAGGCCTCGGTCATCGTTTCCTGCGCCATATAGAGCGCAATGCGGTGCTGTTGTTCCTGATACCTGCTGATAGTGCCGACCACGCCAAAGAGTTCGACATACTCATCAACGAGCTGGAAGAATACAATCCCGAACTACTCGATAAGAAGATACTCATCGCCATCAGCAAAAGTGATATGCTGGATGATGAGCTGAAAGAAGAGATAGCTAAGACGCTCCCTAAGGATGTCCCGCATATCTTCATTTCCGCTCCGGCGAATATTGGTATCACCGAGCTGAAAGACCAGCTATGGGAAGCCATCGTGTCACAGGACTAATATCATGCAACAGCTTACACCACAAGAGCTAAAAGAAAAACTGGACAGCAATGCTGATGTATTGCTGATAGACATCCGTGAGGATTGGGAGCGCGAGGAATACAACATCGGTGGCATCCACATACCCATGGGCGAGATACCGGCAAGACTGGCCGATATACCCAAAGACAAGGAAGTAGTGCTCTATTGCGAAAAAGGTATCCGCAGCACTATCGCCATACAAAGACTAGAGACTCTCGGCTTCCAAAATCTCATCAACCTCTCGGGCGGCATGAAAGCCTGGAAGAGTATTTTCTGATCATATTGGTCTAAGTATTTACTTAGACCAACCATAGAGCAAGCATTTGCTTGCAATCATCGAAGCAACGTCAACTCACTTCCATCCGCACTCACAGCAAGTCTATGCTTCATACCTAATGTCAAAGTAAAATTCACTTCCTGGTGCCCGCAAGGGAAATTGAAACAGACAGGATAATTATACTCTGCTACCTTATCCCAAATGATCTCCTCAACAGTCTGCCCAAACGGACGTTCTGTATCCTGGTTATCGGTAAAGCTGCCAACGAGTAAAGCTGCAAGGTTATCCAGCTTACCTGCGCGTTTCAGGTTCAGCAGCAGGCGGTCTATGTTGTACAGGTGTTCACCTATGTCTTCTATAAAGAGGATCTTACCATCAGTCTCCACTTCAGATACCGAACCCGAAAGATGCGCCAGCATAGCAAGGTTGCCACCCGTCATGATGCCTTCTGCACTGCCTGCACGATTGTACGGTGATGGCGGAATACTATAAGTCAAATCCTCACCAAATAATGCCGACTTGAAGTTCTGTATATAGTCGCTGTTCTCCGATTCACGAGTAAACGCCCCGCACATCGGGCTGTGCATTGTAGCTATGCCTGATTGAGCATGTATATGATTATGCAGTACAGTGATGTCACTAAAGCCGCATATCCATTTAGGCTTGCTATCGAATTGTGTAAAGTCCAGATCGTCTATGATGCGGCTGAGGCCATAGCCACCACGCCCCATTAGTATGGCATCTATGTTAGGGTCGTCGAGCATAGATTGCAGGTCAGTGCGGCGGGCTTCATCATTGCCAGAGAAGTAAAAATGCTCACTGCCAACTGTCTTGCCAACGATCACTTTCAGTCCCCACGACTCCAATACAGTTATAGCATAAGCCACACGCTCATGCGATACATAACCTGCAGGGCAGGTAATACCAATTGTCGATCCTTTCTGTAAATATGGTGGAATGTTCATTGATGCTAAGATATATTAATGTAGGGGCAATCCCTTGCGGTTGCCAGGCTCGCGTTTAGAAAGATTACGTTAATATCCCTACAAAGAATTCGCCCTCCCTTACTTCCACAGGAAAGGTGCGCAACTTATACCCCTCGCCGGTACTATTGTATCCATTCTTCGGGTCGAATTTATATTTGTGCAAAGGGCAGACGATATGTCCACGCGCATCCAGCCATCCATCACATAACGGCGCACCGGAATGCGGGCAGGTGGCAGCAAAAGCAAATACCGTTTCTCCCTTTTTCAGCAAGCCGATATTCTTCCCGCCGACAACCACTTCTTTAAGTGCATTATCAGCGAGGCCGGAAACGATATCAGATATATTATGCCAGTCGTAAAGCATTATCTCCTTGCTATAAAAAAGTCTTTCATTAGTTGAGCACATTCCTCGGCTAAGATGCCTTGCGATAATTCAGCCTTTTGGTGGAATGGCCAGTTGTTGCCTGTTGTTCTTTTGTACCCGTTCTTCTCATCCGCAGTTCCAAACACGATACGCCCCAGCTTAGACCAGTACATGGCCCCGCAACACATCAGGCAGGGCTCTACTGTTACATAGAGTGTCGCCTCCGGTAAGTATTTACTTCCCAGTAAGTTGAACGCAGAGGTAAGTGCCAGCATCTCCGCATGGGCAGTGCTGTCATTGAGTTGTTCTACCTGGTTGTGCCCGCGGGAAATGATCTTGTTATCCCAAACCACAACGGCACCAACAGGCACTTCCCCTGCGTCAAAGGCCAGCCTTGCCTGCCTCAGGGCTTCCTTCATAAAATATGTATCGTCGAATACCATGCTTTGCAAATGTAGTGTATATCATGCCGTATTTCACCCCGCATATTGTCGTTTTCACCCTATGCATTTTATAAAAAGGTGTCGCATCTTTGTATGGGCAAAGGCACAATTATTATAAAAACTAAAACACTTAAAAACAATTGCTATGGTAACGAAACATTTCAAAAAGACGATCGACGCACCACGCGAAAGGGTTTGGGATATACTCTGGGGTGAAAAAACGTATCCTGAATGGACGCTTGTGTTTTCGCCTCCGGGTACAGGAGCCTCAATAGTGGAAACCAACTGGCAAAAAGGCGATAAGGTACTCTTCCTTGATAGTGCAAAGACCGGAGGAATGGTGTCTTCCATACACGACAAGAAAGATAACGAGTTTATGTCCTTCAAACACATGGGGGAAGTAAGCAATGGCGTAGAAAAGATAAATGAAGAGTCGGAATGGTATGGGGCTATGGAAAACTATACGCTGAGAGATGTAGATGGCAAGACAGAGCTCACAGTAGATATAGACCTGACAGAAGAAATGCAGGATTACTTCAACGAAGCATGGCCTAAGGCTATGGATAAGGTAAAAGAGCTGTCGGAAAAGAACTAATTGCGCTTCAGCCTCTTGAATCCGAAGTTAACTAAATAAACACCACCGAATATCATACAGGTAGCGAGCAGTTTCACAGCAGTGAGCTGCTCACCTGTAAATATCACAGAGATAAATGCCGCGAACATCGGTTGCAGGTATATATAAGCACCCGCTGTAGATGGGCTGAGAAAACGAAGTGCGTAGATATTCCACAGGTAAGTAAAGAACGTAACACAGATAACAATAAACGAAAGCGCTAAATAATCCTGCGTGCCGAATAAGCTCCAGTCTATCCGCGCAAACTGTGGGCCACCAAATGGCAGCACGAATATAAAGCCGAACAGGAACACCCACCGTATCACAACAATTGGCCGGTACCGTTGCATCAATGGTTTGATCAGCACAAGATATATAGCATAAGAAGCAGCATTGAGGAATACAAACAGGTCGCCCAACGAGGAACTGCCAGTCATAGTTATCTCTTTACCCGCACTCATCAGCAGGAATGCACCACCAATACCCACGAGCAACCCGACAGCCTTAGTACTGCCTATTTTCTCTTTCAGAACTATCGTTGCAATAATGGTAATGAGTAGCGGCGTACTCATCATAATGAGCGCAGCATGTATCGGGAATGTAAGGTTCAGCCCCAGGAAGAACAGCATTTGATTCAGCGCTACACCAAAGAGGCCACCGAGAATTAATATCGGCCAGTCCTTCTTTTCTATTTTGCTCCTGTACTTCTCTCCACCTATGTAGCTTAGCCAAAACAGTATCGTTACTACGCTCACACGAATGAAGATAAACCCCAAGGGCTCTATCAACCTTGGCATAATAGACTTGGCAACGGTGAATCCCGCCCCGTAAAAGAGGTTGGCTCCGAGTAATGCTAAATGTGCTTTGGTCTTGTTATTCACTTTATAAAGAGAGCAACCATTTGTCTATGGCTGCTTTGTGCTGGTCAAAAGAATGTTGCAATGATAATTGTTTAAACGGAAAGTCTTTAGCCGAATCAAGGCTCGCTTGCAGTTTGAAATTTTTCTGCGGAGCTGTATAGAATACACCCTGCTGATGCAGATACTTACCGAGGTACACCTGCTCTGTCTGCCCCGGTGTTGGGATGATGATGGCTTTTTTGCCCAGTGCTACCAGGTCCATCAGCGTAGAGTATCCACTGCGGCAAACAACCATCGATGCCTGCTCCAATATTGGTTGTAATTCCGTTTTAGTGATCTGCTTATGATAGGAGACGTTAGATGGTATCATTGTTCTTTGCGGGGCGTTGTTGCTGCCTTCTACAAAAACTATTTTCCCTTTGTAAGTCAGTAGTTGCTTCCATAGTATCTCAGAGAGTATACCCCGCTGCGGCTCCGGGCCGGACAATAGAATAAGCAAATGCTGTTCATCTTGTGGAGTATTCCTGTCAAACTGTGAGAGCAACCCTATATAGCTCGCATTAGCCGGTATACTTTTAGGATGAGATAGTTTGCCGCCCAGGCATTCTTTACCTGTCACATCTACCACCCAGCATTTATTAAATCGAAGGAGGTACTTGTAATGCAGCCTCCGCAGCATTTCGTTGGCTACCTTCCCCAATCCCGTCCTCACCTGCAACTGGTGGGTCATGATAACCGATGGGATGCGTTTATGAAAAATGCCATAGCGGTTATCGGAGATAATACCATCAAACTGAACCTTAGCGGTCTGTTCTATCAGCCAGTCGTTCTCTTTACGCACCGCAGAAAGTAATTTGGGCATTTGACGAAACATGGAAAACATAAACCCGTTTCCCTTTTTGCCATAGCTTACTTCATAGCCATCCAGGTTGATTGTCTCTATACCCTGACAGGATTTATTGATAAACTGCCTTTGCCAGGCATTGCCCGCCACCACTACATGATGCCCCAGTCCTTGTAAATACCGTATGACAGGCAGGCATCGGCTGGTATGGCCGAGTCCCCAGTCGAGCGGAGCTATCAAAATGCGTTTTGTCTTTTCTGCGGGCAAAATCCTTATTTTTACAAAAGTAGAAATTTTAGATAGCTGATAATGAGAAAGAAAGCAATTGTTTGGGCATTGATAGTGGTTTTTGGCACGATGTTGGCACAAAGTTGTAGTACAGCTAGGAAGGGTTGCGGTTGCGGCTCCGACATTAACAGGGCATACAGCCCTAAACGAAGTTTCTAAAATGTGATGTTATGTTACAAGGTCAGGACAAAGTTTGGATGCATTATGTAAAAGATATCATCGCCTCTGATATTTATTCAGCGGTATTCCTCGCATCTTATGCCAAGTATATAAAAACGAGCAAATCCTTTGCTGACGCGATGGAAGTAGTGGACTTGCAGAAATATAAAGTATTGAAACAACCCCTAAAGGTAAGGCAGGCTATCCGTGAGCGTTCGGACGTTCCGTTCGTTTTCGTGATAGGGAAGAATTAAGGCCTCTATAGATATATCACACCATGCCTGCTACACCTGTAGCAGGTTTTTTTGTGTAATAATATTCCCACATTGTCATAGTTGCATTTTCCGGCCCTGAAAAAAATAAATTCAGCATTACTTCTTTGGCTACAAGCATATTATACTAGTGAAAAATAAAACTTTAGCCGTTTCTCAATACATCGGAAACTTTTCCTGCACGTACGTCGTAGATGATAGAAATATACCAGAACCAAGCTTTCGATCACGATTAAAAATACATCTATGAAAAAAGACGTTTCAGAAAAGAACCAGGTGGAGGAAATAGTGCAGATGTCCGGCGTATCGCGCAGGCACTTTCTGGCATTAGGTAGCGGCCTTGCGCTTGCCGGCCTTATAGGCACCGTGTCATCATGTAAAAAGGACGATGACCCTATAGTAACACCCGATGGCACTATTGACCTCGGTAGTGGTGATATAGGTATCCTGAACTATGCTTATGCATTAGAACAACTGGAAGCAGCATTCTATACTAAAGTAGTAGAATCATTCGCGTCAGGTTTCAGCGCAACAGAAAAAGCGTTGCTGACGGATATTCGTGACCACGAGGTGGCTCACCGCGAGTTCTTTAAAGCTGCATTGGGCGCCAAAGCGATACCGGGACTTACACCGAATTTCTCTTCTATAGATTTTGGTAACCGTACACAAGTATTGGCAACTGCCAAGACATTTGAAGATCTGGGTGTAGCAGCATATAATGGTGCAGGCCAGCTGATACAGGATGAAGCATATCTGCTGTTAGCCGGTAAGATCGTTTCCGTAGAAGCACGCCATGCGGCTTATATACGCGACCTGATAGCACCGGGCTCATTTGCCAATGCAGAAGTGATAGATGCTAACGGCCTGGAGATGAGTAAACTGCCACCGGCAGTGCTTGCTGCGGCCTCTTCATTCCTTACCTCTAAGATCAGCGGAAACAATTTACCAACCTCTTAAAACAAAAGACTATGAATTTCGGCAATATATTAAACCAAATAGCGGAGCAGGATCCTGAAGTTTTTGAAAGGACCAGTGACCGCAGAAATATTATAAAGAACTGGGGAAAGCGTGCTGCTCTTACAGCACTTCCTTTTGCAGTAGGTTCTTTGTTCAACAAGGCCTACGGTAAAAGTACGGCCACAGTCATCGAGATACTCAACTTTGCTTTGACTCTGGAATACCTTGAAAGGGACTTCTACAAGAAGGCGATAGATACTAACCAAATGGCACAGTTCATCCCTACTGCATCTGCATTAGGCGCTATACAGACAATTTACCAGCACGAAGCAGCGCACGTAAGTTTCCTGATAGCAGCTATTCAAGGTGCGGGTGGAACACCAATATCGCAACCAACATTTGACTTCTCAGGAGCCAATGGTGCGAACAATGGTCCTTTTGCTACAGCATTCTCTAACTACAATTTGTTCCTTGCCGTAGCGCAAACATTTGAAGACACAGGCGTACGTGCATATAAAGGACAGGCAGCAGGATTGAAAGCTGATAATGGTGTATTGACAGCGGCGTTGAATATTCACTCTGTGGAAGCACGTCACGCGTCGCACATCAGGTGGATGCGTAGCAACCTGGTAGCTGACCCGTTGGCTGCAGGGGTAGCAAAACCATGGATAACAGGCAACAACAGCAATATTGCATCAAGCGACGTGCAGGCGAGCTACAATGGTGAGAACGTAACAGTACAAGCTACTGTGCCTATCACTGGTTTTGTAAGTACGAATGCAGCAACAGAAGCATTTGATGAACCACTGACTATGGCTGAAGTATTGGCGATAGTAGATGGCTTTATAGTATAGGCGACGAATATAGGTTTATATAGCGGGGAGCTTTATAGGTGGGCTCCCCGCTTTTTTCACAAGATTATTTTAAAGATCAGGGTTTCGTTTAGTGATGATTAAGTTGTAAGAAAAAGGGACGCTTTTTAGCGCCCCTTTACTTTTATGATTTTTGATCAGCTATAAAGGCTGCTCAGGTTTTTTATCTTCCGGCTTACTCTCATCCTTGCCGTCTTTCGCGTCTTTAAACTCTTTCATCCCCTTACCTATGCCACGGGCAAGGTCTGGGATCTTTTTAGCGCCGAAGAATACGATGACGATAACTACTATCCATATCCATTCGCCACCACCGGGCATGGAAAGAAGTAGTTGAGGATTGATTGTTAATAATGTCATAGTCTGTTGATTGAGGAGTGTTGCTAACACCGTTAAGTAAAGTTACACACTATATACGTAAGGTGTATGTAAAAGGATGTGTTATTTAGAAGAGTATTAACAACTTACACCGGGTCCACATCCGGTATTATTTGCAGGGAAGAGTTACCTCGTAATCCCATGAGGTGTTGCCTTGTTTTTTTAACCGCGTCTTTGGTCGCCTCTATTATTTTCAGGTCACGTGGGCACTTTATCCATACCTCTTGTACATATTGGTTGCGCACACGGGAGACAACTGCGGGTACCGGCCCCTGTACCACAATATTATCTATCAGCTGCATCGCCTTCACAAATGCTGATGCGGGTTCTATCGCTTTGATCTCATCACGGTGCTTGAAGGTGATCTTTATCAGCCTGCTGAACGGCGGATAACCAAAATATTCCCGTGAGCGTATCTCGTGGTCGTAGCAGGCACGCATATCATGCTCCTGTACCCATTTAAGAACAGGATGCTGTGTGTTGTATGCCTGTATCAATACCTTGCCTTTGCCGTCAGTCCTGCCGGCCCTGCCACTGACCTGTTCCATTAGCTGGAAGGCACGCTCATTCACCCGGAAGTCGGGGAAGCTGAGCAGGCTATCAGCACTTAGTACACCTACCAGCGATACATGCGCGAAATCCAGTCCCTTCACCACCATTTGCGTACCTACCAGTATATCTATTTTTTGTTTGTCCAGTTTTTCCAGCAACTGGGTCATGCTATGCTTATTGCGCATGCTGTCCACATCCATACGCGCTACACGCGCTTCGGGGAACAGTTGCTGCACTTCTTCTTCTATCTTCTCTGTACCAAAACTTTTGCTTTGGAGGCTGGTGCTGCCGCAGGAAGGGCAATGATGTATCACCGCAGACTTGGTGCCGCAATAGTGGCAATGCAGCTTGTCGGTACTCTTATGATACGTTAATGATACCGCACAATTCTTACACTGTGGTACAAACCCGCAAGACATACACAACTGGAAAGGAGCATAACCCCTGCGGTTTTGGAACAGGATTATTTGCCTGCGGTGTTGCAATGCTTCCAGCATCGCCTGTTGCAATTCGGGCGTAAGTAATTTGTAACCCAGCTGGCGAACCTTCTCCAATGATTTTGCATTCACTATCTCTATCTCCGGGAGGTTAATACCGAGGTATCTTTCTTTCAGCGAAGCATAAGCATATTTTTTCTGCTGCACATTATACAGGCTTTCTACAGAAGGAGTAGCAGAGCCCAGTATCACCTTCGCCTCAAAGAGTGAAGCGAAATAGATCGCCGCATCGCGCGCATGAAAACGTGGTGCAGGGTCTTTCTGCTTGTAAGACATGTCATGTTCTTCATCGCAGATGATGAGCCCCACATTAGTATAGGGCAGCCACATAGCTGAACGTGCGCCTACCACCAACTTATACGTCCCTTTCCTTACTTTCTCCCATATCTCCACCCGTTCGTTATTGCTGAAGCGTGAGTGATACACACCCATCTCTTCTCCAAAGTAAGCATATAGTCTGCTGACGAGGTGAGTTGTAAGCCCTATTTCCGGTAACAGGAATATTGCCTGTTTGCCTTGGGCAAGGCACTCTTTTATTTTATGTATGTAGAGTAATGTTTTACCACTGCCGGTAACACCATGTAGTAAAGCCACTTCTTTTTCTGTCAATCCTTTCTCCAGTTCCTCGTAAGCAGTTTGTTGTGCCGGGCTGAACTCTATTTCCTTTGCGGGAGCAATCGAAGTATAGGCCAGCCTGTCAACATTTTGCTCTTCTACTAAGAAGATGCCCTTGTCAACTAATGATTTTATTTGCGTTGCACTTGAACCTGACCTGTCCAGCAAGTCGGCTTGTTTTACAAACCCATTCTTTACGGAGAGTTCCACATAAGCCATGATCAACTCGAGTTGCTTAGGTGCGCGTTGCAACTGGTCGAACAGCTTACTGAGTTCTTCCTCTTCTTTATATAATGGCGCGAGGCTGACTATCTTCTCTTTTTTCGCCCGGTAAGATGGCTCAAGGCTGTCGTTTATAGCTACCACTTCCTGCTCTATCAATTCATTGATAACAGTTGTGAAATGACGAAGCCCTATAATTGATCGCAACTCCGAGAGCGTTATCTCCTTTCTGCTTTCCAATGCCTCGGCAGCTATTGCGGTCTCTTTGCTCCACTCATAATACACATCCGGCTCTGCTATCCATTCCAGCCGTGTTTCACCCATCAGTTTCATATGAGCGGGTAGGGCGGCTTGCATCACTTCTCCCGGCGCTGCCATGTAGTAATGGCTGATCCACTTCCAGAAACGGAGCTGTGTATCATTCACTACCGGTTCACTATCCAGGATGCTTTTCAGTGGTTTTACCTGGTAAGATTCGGGCTGATCATCGTGCAAACGCTCTACAATAGCCGAATACTGCTTGTTCCTGCCCAGCGAGACCTCTACCCTCATACCTGGGCGCAAGAGTCCCTGCATCTCATGCGGAATGCCGTAAGTAAGCGCCTGCGGCAGATTGAGCGGCAGGATGACATCGGCAAAGCGGTAAGCATCAGTGGATCTATCAGCAAAGAGGGGGCTGAGCATAGCGCAAGATAAGTAAAAGCCCCCGAGCCTTTACGTATAACCCCCTGCTACCGCCCGCATTGTGGATATGATCTGCTCTTTTTGACAAGGGTCATCATTTTCACTGAGTTCCATCATATTTAATGCATTTTCTTTTTATTCTATTTGTATCATCAAATAACACTTAAAAATGAGAGAACACGTAAGAAAGGTAGTGTATCAGCAGTCGTCAGCCGTTTACGGAATGGGCTTTATAGGTGCGGCTGTCTATTATATCCAGCATGCTACCAGCTTTGGTATGGGCTTGCTGGGTGTGCTAAAAGCGATATTCTGGCCGGCAATGCTCGTGTATAAGGCGTTGGAGTATCTGAAAATGTAAATGTGTATATCATTTACATCTATACCGGATGGCGCTCATCCGGCTGTGAAGCCTTGCCCGGCAGGTATTTCGGCATTTTTGGGGGGCTATTTCCAGTCATATAGTAAACAAAGCATTAACAAGATATAGCAAATTTTTATAGCTATAATCCGTAACTTTGCTGTCTTCATTCAGAAAAATAATAAATGCCAAAACAAACCGAAAGAAAATGCTCCTTCTGCGACCGTGTGGAGAGTGATGTAAATATCCTTTTTACAGGACTGAAAGGCAATATCTGTGACCAGTGCATAGAGAATGCCCATTACCTGCTACAGGAAGCGGTAGGGGATGACAAAAAGAAAGATCCCAAGGAGAAATCCACGAAACCCGAATTTAATCAGCAGAAGCTTTACAAACCCCGTGAAGTAAAAGCCTTCCTCGATCAATATGTAATAGGACAGGACGATGCTAAGAAAATACTATCAGTAGCGATATATAATCACTACAAACGCCTGGTAATGCCGGCGCAGGACGAAGTGGAGATAGAAAAGTCGAACATCATCATGGTGGGTGAGACCGGTACAGGTAAGACCCTTCTGGCTAAAACCATCGCAAGATTGCTACAAGTACCTTTTGCTATCGTAGACGCTACTGTATTTACAGAAGCAGGCTATGTAGGCGAAGACGTAGAAAGTATCCTTTCCCGCCTGCTACAGGCTTGCAACTTTGATGTAGCTGCTGCAGAACGTGGTATTGTATATATAGATGAGATTGACAAGATCGGTCGTAAGGGTGATAACCCATCTATTACGCGTGACGTAAGTGGCGAAGGTGTGCAACAAGCTATGCTGAAATTGCTGGAGGGTTCTGAAGTGATGGTTCCGCCACAGGGAGGCCGCAAGCACCCTGAGCAGAAGATGGTGAAAGTGAATACCCAAAACATCCTGTTCATCTGCGGTGGTGCGTTTGAAGGCGTAGATAAGATGATCGCCCGCAGGGTACAGACTTCTTCTATCGGCTACAATGCAATCAAATCAACTAAAGATCTCGACCGCTCTAACCTGTTGCAGTACGTAAACTCACAGGATCTGCGCACCTTCGGCCTGATACCTGAGTTGCTGGGCCGCCTGCCGATAGTAACCTATCTTAATCCGCTGGACGTTTCTTCACTGAAACGTATCCTTACAGAACCTAAGAATGCACTCATCAAGCAATACGCTAAGTTGTTCGAATACGAAGGTGTAAAACTCGAAGTGGACGATGAAGCGCTGGACTACATGGTAGGTAAAGCCATAGAGTACAAACTCGGCGGACGCGGACTACGTGCCATCTGCGAGATGATATTGACAGATGCGATGTTCGACCTTCCATCTGAAAAGACGAGCGATACATTCCAGATAACACTGGAGTATGCTATGCAAATGCTGGAGCATTCTAAATTGGAATTGCTGAAAGCAGCATAGTAGTGAATAGAGAATAACGAATAGAGAACTTTATAAACAATAATAGATGCAAGACTTAATAGAACAACTGAAAGAAAAAGCCGGACTGAGCGAAGAACAGGCTGTGAAGGCGATAGAGACTATTAAAGAATTTATCACATCAAAACTGCCTCCGATGATGCAGGGAATGGTAGATAACTTTATGGGCACACAGGCTGAAGATAAAGATGATATACTGGGCTAACTCCTAAAAATCATATAAAAGAACAGCTCCCCCGACTTATGTTGGGGGAGCTGTTCTTTTATTACATTGCTGGTAGCGCCTGCACGGCTTTTCGCCGTCAGTACGCGTTTACAGCAAACCCTTACTTCGTCTTCAACACAAAATGCTGCTTCTCTTTAAATTCATTCCTATTAACAAGCAGGCCCGCATCAAACAGATCAATAGTGAGCAAGATCCGCTCATCTGCAACTAACGCATTCCATCGTTCCGTATGCTGAGGTGTCTTATGAATGCCTGGGACGACCAGTACCCGTTCATTATTCAGTGCGGCAGATTGCTCCCTCCATTTCAAGGGGTCTTGCTTGAGCACTATCACATTTTCTTTGCCGAAGTATGCGGGAAGTCTTTCGCCGTACAGGTCACCATCACCCGATAAGAGACACTTATCTATCAGCCGGTAAACGAACGGCGAATGTATGCCGTGGCGGTTCTTCGCTTTGCGTAAGTAAAGGATGCGTTGTTTGAATGTGTATAGACTCACAGGTTTACTCTTTCGTATTGCTTGAAAGTGTAGTCGTATTGGTGCTTTTCGTCGGCCTGGTGTTTTTCTTCCCATACCAGTTTCCAATGGCTGTGGTCCACATCAGGGAAGAAAGCATTTGCTCCTTCGATGGTGGTATGTACTTCAGTGATGTACAAGCGATCGATCAAATCCATCGCTTCCTCAAATATCTGTCCGCCGCCTATGATGAACACCTCATCGCTGTCGCTATCTTTCAGTTTGTCTATCCCTTCTTCCAGGCTGTGATAAAGCAGCACACCTTCCGGCAACGCAACATTACCGCGCGACAGCACTATATTCAACCTGCCCGGTAACGGGCGTCCCAGTGAGTCAAAAGTTTTGCGCCCCATCAGCACAGGTTTGCCCATAGTAGTTCGCTTGAAGAATTTCAGGTCTTCAGGCAGGTGCCAGGGCAATTGGTTGTCTTTGCCTATGGCGTTGTTTTCAGAAATAGCTACTATCGCGGATATGGTCATGATAATTCAAAATTATTCGCTAATGCGAATGAGATCGCTTCGCTAAGTTCAAAAATCAAAAGTATTCTTTTGAATTTATACCGCCACAGGGGCTTTAATAGCAGGGTGGTGCTGGTAGTTCTCTAGAGTAAAATCTTCATACTTGAAATCAAGCAGGTCTTTTACTTCAGGATTTATTTTCAGTGTCGGTAATTCGAAAGGAGTACGTGTAAGCTGTAGCTTCGCCTGTTCTATATGATTGCTGTACAAATGCACATCGCCGAAGGTATGGATGAACTCACCCACCTGCAATCCGCAAACTTGCGCCATCATCATAGTAAGCAATGCATAAGAAGCGATATTGAAAGGTACGCCTAAGAACACATCAGCACTACGCTGGTACAACTGGCAACTCAACTTGCCATCAGCTACATAAAACTGGAACAAAGCATGGCAGGGGCTCAATGCCATCTTCGGCAGGTCGGCCACATTCCAGGCATTCACTATCATGCGCCTGCTATCAGGATTCGTTTTTATCTGGTGCAGTACATCAGCTATCTGATCATACACTTTTCCGTCAGCACCTGTCCAGCTACGCCATTGGTGCCCATATACCGGGCCGAGGTCACCATTTTCATTGGCCCACTCATCCCATATAGTCACACCATGTTCGTTCAGCCATGCAGTATTTGTATCACCTTTCAGGAACCAAAGCAATTCATAAATAATAGACTTTGTATGCAGTTTTTTGGTCGTCACCATCGGGAATCCCTTTTGCAGATCGAAGCGCATCTGGTAACCAAACACACTAGTGGTACCTGTGCCTGTACGGTCACTTTTCTCAGTGCCATTGTCCAAAATATGCTGTAGTAGATCTAAATAAGCCTGCATGGGTAGTCCTTGTGGTGTAAAATTACATTAATACCCCGTACTATCAGCCGATACATTAGGGGTGGGGATAATAAGTGAATAGTTGGATAAATGAATGTATTTTTGCGTCCATACATTCGTATTTTATTGTCTATGAGCGCTAAGCTGTCTATCGTAATTCCGGCATACAACGAAGGCCGTACTATACACCTCATTCTCGATAAGGTGAAGGCAGTGCAACTGCCGGATAAGATGACAAAAGAGGTCCTGATCGTCAATGACTGCTCTAAAGACAATACAGAGGAAGCAATACTGGCCTACAAGAACGCTAACCCAGACCTGCCTATCACATATCATAAGCATGAGGTGAACCAGGGTAAAGGTGCTGCTTTGCATACAGGCATCAGGATAGCAACAGGAGATTATGTAATAATACAGGATGCTGACCTGGAATACGACCCTGAAGAATATAACATACTGCTAAAACCTATATTGAACGATTTTGCTGATGTCGTATATGGCTCCCGCTTTATTGGTGGTAAACCACACCGTATCCTGTTCTTCTGGCACTCAATAGGTAACAGGTGGCTTACACTAGCCTCTAATATGTTCACCAACCTGAACCTCACCGACATGGAGACCTGCTACAAGCTCTTCAAAAGAGAAGCGGTACAAGGCTTAAAGCTGCAGGAAAAGCGCTTTGGCTTCGAACCTGAGGTGACAGCAAAAATTTCAAGAATTCCTAAGATACGCATATACGAGGTGGGCATCTCCTACTACGGACGTACCTATGAAGAAGGGAAGAAGATAGGCTGGAAAGATGCCTTCCGTGCCCTGTACTGCATAGTGAAGTACAATCCTTTCCCTAAGATACTGATACTGGCGATAGCAGTTGTAGTGGCAATTGCGGCCTATTTGATATTTGCTTAAAACATAGTTCTTTATGCCCGTTATACTACCCGTGAAAGGCGTGATGCCACAAATTCCTGAAAATTGCTTCGTGGCTCCAAATGCTACCATTGTAGGTGATGTGGTAATGGGGGACGAATGTAGCATATGGTTCAATGCCGTAGTGCGCGGAGATGTGAACAGCATCAGGATGGGCAATAAGGTAAACGTACAGGATGGCGCCTGTATACACTGCACTTACGAAAAAACAAAAACGGTCATTGGTAATAATGTATCTATCGGTCACAATGCTTTAGTGCATGGCTGCACCGTAGAGGACAACGTATTGATAGGCATGGGCTCCATAGTGATGGATGGTGTGAAGATAGGTAGCAACAGCATTGTGGCCGCAGGAGCAGTGGTGCTGGAGAATACCATAATAGAAGCCGGAACTATATACGCAGGTGTACCTGCTAAGAAAGTAAAGAACATCAGCCAGGAATTACTGCACGGCGAGGTGGACCGCATCGCTAACAACTATGTGATGTACAGCTCATGGTTCAAAGATCCCGAAGCAAATAAATAAGCCCCGCGTTTATAGCAGGGCTTATGGGCACATAGCAGAATCAACTTTATTTTTATTTACTTTTCTTGTATTTGGATATAAGGTCGGAAACACTCGCCCTGCGCAGGAATTCATTGTTCAGCTCCGTGAAGAATTTGATCTTGGTAGGTGCTATACGCAATGCCGCCTCCAACTGGATCAATCCTTCCTTAGACTTACCCAACTCAAACAAACTCGCAGCCTGTATATAGCGGAACTCACCTTTATCACCGCAACGTTCTTTCGCAATTTCTACCTGCGAAAGCGCCTCGCTGTAGAATCCTGAAATATACAATCCGCGCGTAAGTGCCAGCCACATTGTTTTGTTAGATGGTTTCAGTCGCACCGCGTTCACATAGCAGGACAGAGCCTCGTTAGTTACACCCAGCGCCATTAAGCAATTACCTATAGCCATAGAGTAGGCTGCGTTGTTCTTATCCAGCTGCAGGGCAACAGAATAGGCCTTTATCGCTTTTTCCCATTCTTGTTCGCGGCTGTAGGTTTCGCCTATCTTATAGAATATAGCATCGTCCTGTGGATTCAGCTTGGAAGCCTGGCGATAAAAGTGACGAGCTTTGTGGAAATCCTTGCGTTTTTCCCAGCAATACCCCATCGCTTCAAATATCACATCTTCCGGCTTAGCTATCTCCAGGTGCTTTTCCAGCACATCTATTGCCTGGTCGTACCATTTCAGGCGCATATAGGCATCAGCCATATTGCGGTAAGCAAATTCGAATTTTTCATCTATTGCTACGCAATACTGGTATGCGTCTATCGACTTCTCATATAGCTTCAGCGCCTGGTATGCAGCCCCGAGGTTGAACCATGCTAAGGAATTATACGGGTCTTCATCGGTAAGGTTGGTATGCAAAGTCACACTTTCATCCAATCGCTTAGTGAAGTCTGCCCAGAAGCAGATCTTTTGCAATGCTTCCTCGTTGCGCCTGTCTATTTTAATGATGCGTTTCAGGGTATCAAATACCGCTTCAAACTCTTCACATTCATCATATACATCGGCCAGTTCATGCAGTAGCTCTATTTTATCCTTACCGCTGAACTCTTTTGATTGTTGCTCCAGGTACAGGGCGGCCTGGTCATATTTCAATTGACCCAGCAAAATGTCTGAACGCAAAAGCACGGCATCGATATTTTTGATGTCATACTGTTCCATTTCATCCAAAACTTTCAGTGCCTGTCCAAACTTTTGCGACTGGGTGAGAATCTCTGCTTTTAACAATAATACCGTAACGGAGAACGGGTAATAGGTGCGCGCTATATCGCAGGCAAGTAGCGCTTGCTCTTCATTGCTGTTCCTGAAATAATAATCAATCACCAGCTCAAACTCCTCTTCATCCATCATCATACCGCCCTCGCCTTTCTTTATCTGGTCAAAGCGCAGCAGCAGATCCTCCATTGAATTGTAGTCGTCGTCTAAAAAATCGTCATCAAACATACTCATGGATTTATACCTAAATATAAATAAAATACTATGCCGTGTTACGGCTGTGATGTAAAGACATTGTTAGTATGCACATGATATTAACATCTCGTTTTGCCTGGTGGCAAATGCGGCAAACTTTGTTTTCTTGTTATCAGAGGGAAACTAAATAATGTTGCCGCAGGGCAATCAAGGCTATCGTGCATGCGCGTATCCGTACAACTCGTCTGTTAGCCTTTACACTACAGTACAAAGATACGGAAATTGCAGTAAATCAATCGCTTACTGGCGCTCTGCAGAAACCTCGTTGCTGGGCTTACTCTCGTTCCAGGTGCGGTCCAGCGTGGTGACCACATAGGTACATTGAGAAAATTTATTGGCTTCCACATCGGTAAATTCCACTTCCGGTGTCAGCGCGATTATCCTGTCGGAACGATCCAGGTTAACTTCTTCGTTTTTAGGGAAACGGTACACGGCATACCTCAATCCTTTTTCGTCTTGTTCAGGAAGCCATCTGAGAATTGTCTTGCCGTTCTTGCTATTAGCTTTTACTGTCGGTGCACCCGGCGCTCTTTTGTCCAGCCACTCCATTGTAGGTGGTATGGCGAAGTGTTGCGCGTAATTATTCCTCAGACTATCTTTCAGCGCGCGGCCTATTTTATCAAAGTTAGACGCGCTGTAGAAAACATATCCGGGATTCGCGCTGTTCTTTCTTACATCTTTTATCTGCCAGAGAATTTCATGCGGGGACGTCCACGGAGCTTTTGCAGGAGGAAGCATCCTGTACAGACCAAGCCCGATGTAAACGTGCCTGTTGTAGCTATGTTCTTCCCACCATTGCTGCAAAGTTTCGAAGGCAACTAATCTATGACCATGCTCCCAATAAAGCTGCGGCAACAAATAATCTATCCAACCCTTTTTCGCCCACAGTATCACGTCTGAATAAAGGTCATCATAACACGTTTGTCCACCACGGGTAGGAGAGCCTTCCGGGTCTTTGCTCGCATTACGCCAAACGCCAAACGGACTGATACCAAACTTCACATAGCTCTTTACACTTTTAATATTGCTGTTCAGGTTAGAGATAAATACGTTCACGTTATTTCTTCTCCAGTCACCCTTATCACTAAAGTCGCCACCGCAACGATTCCAGCTGCGGGAGTCGCCAAACTCCTGTCCTGCTATACGGTATGGGTAGAAGTAATCATCTATATGCACCGCGTCTATATCATAACGCTTTACTACGTCCATTATCACTTTGGTTACATATTCCCGTGCTTCGGGTGTGCCTGGGTCTATGTAAGACTTCCCGCCATAGCTGATGATCCAGTCAGGGTGTTGTTTGGTAACATGATCTGATGGATTCGGATTCTTCTTGCTATCTGTCAGCGCGCGGAAAGGGTTGAACCATGCATGGAACTCCATGCAACGCTTATGCGTTTCCGCTATCATAAACTCCAGCGGGTCGTAGTAGGGGAAAGGTGGCTGTCCCTGCCTGCCGGTAAGGTATCTGCTCCATGGTTCGTACTTAGACTCGTAAAGGGCATCACTGGCGGGGCGTACCTGTACTATCACGGCATTGCAACCTAGCTCTTTGAGTTCATCCAGCCTATTGATGAATTGTTGCTGCTGTTCTGCTGCGGGTAAGCCGGGCTTTGAAGGCCAGTCGATATTAGATACGGTGGCTATCCATGCCGCGCGAAACTCGCGCTTGGGCGAACGGGCATTTACAGAAACAACAATAGATAACAACAAAAACAGGATGAGGCCTCTCTTAAGCATTAGAATACAGTTCTGCGGGCAAAAATAGGTAATGATTTCGGGGCTTTCAGTGAAAAGCGGTCATTAATTGTATTTGCCGTCACAAAGTTTTTTAAATATCTTTAATTTATTATTCGAGAGGGTTCTATTAACCTTAGCTTAAATGCCTGTACCATGATGAAAAAATTGTTTACCCTGCTGGCGCTATGCCTTTCTTTTTCTGATTATTCTTCTGCACAGTGCACCGCTGAAATATTACAGACAGGTCTGTTGAATGTTACAGGTCACTGGTAACCGAATAACACTCCCCGCTATGAAATGGGTAAAAAAATAACGTTACAACCATCTCAAATATCCAAAGCGGCAGGGGGGCTCCCTGCCGCTTTGGATTTCAATTTAATGCCTAAAACCCTGTCCATATGCGGCTATTGTAATATATTGCATGCCTGTAAAGGCATTGTGTAGTAATATGAAAGAATTTTTTACACTATCTATCATCATTTTAATGTTGGGCAATGTGTCCAAAGCTCAGAACATGGTTGACAACCCGGGCTTTGAGACGATCACTAATTGCCCTACCAACTGGGCGCAGATAGCCTATTCTCCTGGCTATGTTAATTTCCCGAGCGTGGAATCGTGGGTAAGCCCTTTGGAGACAAGCACTCCGGACTATTTCAATGCCTGCGCAGATATCAGTGACAAAGTAAACATTCCCAATACCTTCGTAGGCTACCAGGAAGCACACAACGGCAACGGTTGCGCGGGCATAATCGCCTACTACAATCAAAACAGTGGTGGCGACTACCGCGAGTATGTGCAGACAAAGCTCAACACTACTATGATAGCCGGGCACTCATACAAGGTATCCTTTTATGTAAGCCTGAACTACGACATCAGCAATCCTGATTTCAATGTGATTGGCATAGACAGGGTAGGTGCCACGTTTACACAAAACCAGGTAAGCGTAACACCAGACCGTTTCCTGATGTTGGATTATAGTATAGTGAACGACTCTGCCAGCTATATCAACGCTAAGGGTGCCTGGGTAAAAATACAAGGAACATACATAGCACAGGGCGGTGAAGACTGGATGACGATAGGCTGCATGAACAACAGCCAGAAGCCGTTCACTAAAGTGCAGGTATATCCTGCTGTACAAACTCCGGGAACAGAAGACTATACCTACCTGTTTATCGACGATGTATCAGTCATAGACCTGGACAAGATATATACATTCACATCGGCGCATGATACACTGGTTTGTGAAGTGAATAATTTAGTCCTCACTTCTCCCAATATAGCCAACAGTTATTTATGGAATACCGGTGCTACCACACAAAGCATTACAATAAACGATAGCGGCACATACTGGTGCAAGGCGAAAGTGGGCAACAATGAATATGTTGACACCTTCAAGCTGCATAGGATGCATTTCTACTCTAACATATTCCTGGGTAACGACACACTGATATGCAGCGAAGATAATTACACACTCGGCGGAGAGCGTTCACTGGCAACGTATTATCAGTGGAATACCGGTGCCACCTCTTGTTGTATTCTTCCCAATGGCTCAGGTACATACTACCTTACTACAGGCAACGGTTGTGATGTACGCTCCGATACGATCAATATTACTTCAGTAGCCTGTGAAAATTGTTTCTGGGCGCCGAATGCCTTTACGCCGAATGCAGACGGAAAAAATGACAGGTTTGGCGTAGTGCTGAAATGCCTGGTAAATGAAGCCACATTCAGCATATTCGACCGTTGGGGTAATATGGTCTTTACCACTAAAGACATTACGGAGAAATGGGATGGCACCTACAACGGTCAGCAGTGGCCAACCGATACCTACAACTTTATGGTAGAGTACGACCTGGTCGCCAATAAGCCTAAGCAGGTATTTAAAGGAAACTTTATACTGATCCGCTAAGAATTAAGAGATAGGCAAAGACATCTCAAATATAGAACCGGTCGGAGTATTATTCTTTACAGTGATCTTTCCCTTATGCTGTTTTAGTATTCTGCAGGTAAGGTATAAGCCAAGCCCCGTGCCTTTAGATGTCCGGCTGTTCTCGTTACCTATGCGATAAAACTTACTGAAGATCTTTTTCTTTTCCTCATCGGCTATCCCCTGTCCCTGGTCGGCTACCTGCAGTATAATGTTATTGTTTTTCTTGCTCAGCGTTATGGTTATCGGCTTGTCCGACGGAGTATATTTCACAGCATTTTCCAGTAGGTTGTTGAATGCCAGTTGCAGCATTAGTTTATCACCGTTAATGATGCAGTCGCTTTCTATATCTTCTTCAAAGCGTTGAGGGTACCTGTTGGCATAGTGCTCAATACTATCTTCTACCAATTCAGAGAAGTTTAGGTGCTCTTTAGCAGGAACATATTGTTTCCCTTCCATCTGGGAGGTGAGTAATATATTAGTGCAAAGGTCATTCAGGCGGTCGGCTTCATTAATGCTCCTGTTAAGCAGCGTTTTTTTCTTCTCTTCATCCAGCTGGTGCCGTTCCAGGGTTTGCAGATTGAGTTTGATACCGGCTATGGGCGACTTCAGCTCGTGGGTAACAGAAAGCATAAAATTATTCTGCTGGCGCGTTACCCGAAGGCTGCGCTTAAAGGAGGAATAGACCACAACTGCACCTACCAGCACTACTATAATGAAGGTGATACCCTCACCCATGTATTGCATGGTCCGGCTATCTTTTTTAGCTGTTATTTCTGCAAGTCGTTGCTGATAAAGGGCAGGATGCTTTACACTATCTACATCATGCGCCAATATAATGCGGCTCATTTCGTAAGAGCGCACATTCTGCTTCTGCAGGCTAATGCCCCAGAACAGCAAAGCCGCTATAATGTATCCGAGTAGTAATATGTGTACGGTTGAAAAGAAGCGCATAACCCAAAGTTACGGGTTACGCTTGTTACCTTTCTCTACTCTCAGGCCAACTTGCAATACTTCAGGTAACGGATTCACACGCATGTCTTGCTCAAAGCGGAAGATGTACTTCCCCTTACGATGAAGGATCGTCGTATCCGATTCATGGGTGAGGCGTAGTTTATGTTCCCATATCTCACCCATACCCCTGCCCAGCCATTGTCCGTTGTTTTTGCCGGAGGTAGCTGCCAGCTCTACATTTACCCGTTGTTTCTTAAAGGCCGTATCTTCAGGTGTCTTGGTATAGACGTTCATCCATACATTGGCATATGGATAAGCTTCCGTATGGCGCATCAGGAAATAGACGTTGTACATATAGGTTGTATCCGTTACTTCAAACTCAAAAGAAGGCGTGAACTTATAATTCCATTCATAGCCGGGTATAGATGCCTGCTTCTGGAAGTACGGAGATTCCATACAGCTTTGCAATAGCAGGCCGCATCCTAATAATATTGTTAATAATGGTCTTGAGATAATAGCTTTCATGCTCACTTTTACTTGCTTCTTTACAATACGTTCAGCACTTGTTCTTTTGCTTTTTCCAATTCGTCTTTCATGCCTATCACCAGTTGCTGTATGTTAGCCTGGTTAGCTTTTGCACCCAGGGTGTTTATTTCCCTGCCTACTTCCTGTAGTGTAAAGCCTAATACTTTACCTTTCGATAAACCGTCTTTCTTTACGCTCTCGTGGAAATATTCGCAGTGTTGTCTCAGCCTTGTTTTCTCTTCGGTAAAGTCCATCCTTTCTATGTAGTAGATGAGCTCTTGCTCCAGCCTGTTGTTGTCTATGTTTTCTTTACCTATCATATCCTGCATATATGCTGTTAGCTTGTTACGTACCTTATCGGTACGCTCACCTTCCAGCGGTAGTATCTGTTGCAGTAATGATTCTATATTGGCAATGCGCGTATTCAGGTCACGATACAGAGATTCGCCTTCGTTCTTCCTGTGGGCCATTAGATGTTCTGCTGCCAGTTCTATTACTTTCTTCACTTCTTCCCATTCTGATTCAGGTAACACATCCTGGTCGGCAGCTACCACTTCCGGCATACGCATGAGTGTAGAAAGGATGTTATCTTCAGGGATACCAAGTTGCGATGCTATCTGTTGCATGCTCTGGTAATAGAAAACCGCCAGCCCTGTATTTACGATCATGGGCTTGGAAGCGCCTTCCTGTTTTATAGATACGGAGATATCTATGGTACCACGCATCAGTAATTGATTCAGCATATTGCGGATATCCAGTTCGTAAGAACGAAGTATCGGAGCCAGCTTTGTGGTCAGTTCAAATTGCTTGCCGTTCAAGGACTTTATCTCCACCACTACCTGGCGGTTATTGATCGTAGCTTCTGCGCGGCCGAAGCCCGTCATTGAATACAGCATATAAAATTTCTTTGGAGCAAAAATCAACAAAGCATCCCAATAAAAAAATCGGAGAAGCGTTATTATGGAAAAAAACCTCAAAATAGTCTATATATCAATACTTTTAAACTGTTTTTTGAAAACAGTTTAAAACATCAACTTTCACCTTTTATTTAGGCCTGAGGATAATTATTTAACTATTTTTGTTTCCAACGGAAATTGATCAGATGCGCTTACTTGCCATACTTATTGGTGTATTCTTTTGCGTGAGCGCTGTAGCTCAGCAACAAGCAAGCCGTGCTGAACTTGAGAAACGCAGAGCCGAGATACTGGAATCTATCAAGCAGACGGAGAATGAACTGGCAGCCACCAGGGAGAACAAAAATGCTACCCTTAGCCAACTGAGAGCCCTACAGGCCAAACTAAATGAGCGCCAACGTCTCGTGAATAACATAGGCAGCGAGTTGAATGTCATCAATAACAACATCCAGCTATCTGCACAGGAAATAGCCACACTGAAGAAGAACCTCGAGGTATTGAAAATAAGGTATGCCCAGTCTGTTCGTTATGCCTATTCCAACAGGAGCTCTTACAATATGCTCGCCTTCCTTTTTTCGGCAAAGGACTTTAACGATGCTGTGCGCAGGGCCAAATACCTGAAAAAATACCGCGACTACCGCACCGACCAGGTAGCACAGATACACGTTGCACGCGGACAGATAGAAAATAAGATAACACTCCTTAGCTCCGAAAAGGCGCAAAAAGACGTACTCTTCAGGGAACAGGAAGAGCAAAAGAAAGTAATACAGTCGGAAACGAATCAAACCAATTCTATAGTTAACGAACTCAAAGGCAAGGAGAAAAACCTTTCGGCCCAGATAGAAAGGAACAGGAAGGCTACTAAGCAGCTCAACGCGACGATCAACGAAATGATCCGTCGTGAAATAGAAATAGCAAGAAAGAAAGCAGAAGAAGAGGCGAGGAAAAAAGCGGAAGAAGAAAGAAAGAAACAACTGGCTGCCGCAGCAGCGTCACAGCCTACTATGAGGGTAGGAGATAATCCGCCTGCAAGTACGTCCAATGCCGCTGCAAGCACCCCCTCTACTACAGCAACCACTACCAAACCTGCCACCACCACAACAGCTACACCTACCGAGCGCGCACCAAGGCCTGTGGCAAACAAGCCGGTCGCCAACCTTTCGCTTACACCGGAAGCAGCAGCGCTTGCCAGCAATTTTGAAGCGAACAGGGGCAGACTGCCATGGCCGGTAGAAAAAGGTTTTATCTCTGATAGATTTGGCGTACACCCTCACGCTATAGAGCGCAAAGTGAATGTAGAGAACAACGGCGTGAGCATACGCACCTCCGATGGCGCTACCGCAAGGGCAGTGTTTGAAGGCACAGTAGCCAACGTATTCTATATACCCGGTGCCGGCTGGAATATATTGGTCACCCACGGTAACTACTTTACAGTGTACTCAGGCCTCTCCAGCACCAAGGTGAAGAAGGGCGACAATGTAAAGACCAAGCAAGCCGTAGGTGTGGTAGGTAAAGACGACGAAGGAGATACCGTCATCAACTTCCAGATATGGAAAGGCGCCAGCAAAATGGACCCCGAAGGCTGGATTGCACGATAGAAAATAGAGAAAGAACTATACTGAAAAAGGGCTGTCACGGGTTAACCGGGACAGCCCTTTAATATTTCTTCCCCTGCATGATCTCTCTAAAAAAGCTGTCGTTGCGGGCCTGACCCGCAACATACTATTTCCGCCTTTAGCGGAAACCTGCTCGCGAAAAGCCCGCCGCTAGTCCCCTCTTCGAGAGGGACTAGCCTTCGTAGTTTTGAAGTAGGTACTATTTCGTGATAAATATATAATAAAAAAAGCCCTCCCCGTTTACCGGAAGGGCTTTAATATGTTTTAGCTAGTTGCTACTATCTGATAGAACCTTGTATTGGAGAAAGTATAGCGTTGTTACCAAAGTTCAGGTTACGTTGCATACCATCATCACCCATCTTGGTGTAATAGTCAATGTAGATCTTACGATCATTCACCTGTGCCATATACCATGTATCTACTTTGCGCTCCTTAATATAAAGAGGATCTTCTTCAGCTTTGTTCTGAGCTTCAATGTCGTCATAGGTTACCTTGATAGGTGTAATGCGCTTTGAATCCGGGTATCCGGTTGGTGCACCTGGTTGGTTGGAAGCTTCACCTTTAGCAGAAACTGCTACTGATATCATGAACACAGCAGCTATTGTAAGACAAATACCTTTCATAATTATATTATTAAGTGTTTTGTTTCGATTGTTGAATAGCTATAAAAATACAATATTCTCGCCGAAACTTAAAATAGAGCTATAATATATTATTTATTATAAATCGTTAACGTACCTCACCTGTTGAAGGGCTTAAATACTTCACTCCACCTGTATTCAGGTTGCGCCTGTTGTTCTGGTCTTCCAGCAACTCCTTTTGCGGATAACTGTTTTCTAAACCCCTTTTGGTTGGAAGTGGCTCACTTTCCACCGTTTTCCCTGTTTTTACGGGCGCCACAAAGCTGTTTTGCTGCCATGGCGCAGGATTGTTACGCCTTACATACTTAGGCGCAGGGTCATTCAGGTTGGTCGTACTTTGGTCGGGGCATACCTGGTAGCCCGTCTCTGTACGGCAGACTTTATAGTCCTTGGCATACTCACTATCCTGTGCATTGGCAGTATTACTGAGTGCAATGAAGGCTGCTATTGCAAAAAATATCTTTTTCATAACATTAATTTTATCAAGTATGGGTATCATATTCCCATATATAGGGTATAAAATTTGTACCAGCTCTTGTTATCATGATGGTAACTATCTGGGCACAGGCGCAGGTCTTACCGGCTCGTTGTTATTAATATATGCCGGTGTCCTTTCGCGGGTGTTGGAAATATCACTTCCGGGAGTATTAATGTTGTTAGAATTGTTCAGGTTGTAATTATAGCCCAGGCTGCCCGGTACATAGTGCTGCCCATTGGAAGTCGGGAATATGTTGCTATTAGAGTGGTTATCCTTATTGTAAAAGCCGGGCTCGTTTTTGAACGTAGCATTATTAGGGCTTGTACCCATATTCTGGTTGGGATTAGCCTGGAAAAAGTAGGTGCCATTCATGGTAGAATAGCGGTCTGTTGGGTTGGCTGGCGTTGTATTGCTGTTGGTGTTTATTACTGCCTGTGCCTTGGCTGTGTTCACTACCCCTATCGTCCCGATAGTAAGTAGTAATAAGTATATCGTTTTCATATCTGTTGTTTTTCTTGTTATTTCTTTTCCGTTTTCTCGTCGTTTGTGCTCTTTTTATGGGGCCTCTTGCGGTTTTGATCCCTGTCAGAGTTCTTTTTGCTCATACTATCCTGTCCCACTATCCTTGTCTTGTTTTGCTTCGATGTTGTATCTTTTTTCTTTGTCTTATCTGTCTGAGCGCTTGCATTCATGAATAGCACCGCAGAGCCAAGTGTCAGGAACAGTATTGTCATTCTCAGCGTTCTCATAGTGTCAGGTTTATATATCAGATACAAAAATGAAGCCGCGGGGCAGGATGTGAGGCAATAAGGAATTTTAAATACTTGTATTAGCCATATTGATTGGCAAACCCTTTAGAATTGAGTATTTTTGTGAAAATTATCGTCTTATGCTAAAGACAGGAAATACTATAGTGAGTATATATACAGAGATGACTCCGAACCCGGAAACCATGAAGTTTGTGGCTAACAAGCTTCTGTATCCCGGTAAGAGTATTGATTTCCCTGATGAATCCAGTGCTGCACCATCGCCGCTGGCAAAGGAATTATTTGCATTCCCTTTCATCAAGGCAGTATTTATAGCCAGCAACTTTGTCACGTTAACCAAAACCCCCGATACACTGTGGGATGAGGTGATACCATCTATCCGTGAGTTCCTGAAGCAATACCTCGAAGAAGGTAAAGCAGTAATAAATGAAGCTGATGTAAAGCCGAAATCGGATAGTAATATAGTGAGTGAAGATGATACCGATGTGGTAAAACGCATAAAGGAGCTACTTGAAAACTATGTGAAACCGGCCGTAGAAATGGATGGTGGTGCTATCAGCTTCAAAGGCTACGATAATGGTACTGTAACACTGATGATGCAAGGCTCTTGCAGCGGTTGCCCTTCCTCTATGATCACGCTGAAGGCGGGTATAGAAGGCATGATGAAGCGCATGATACCTGAAGTGCAGGAAGTAGTGGCAGAAGCAGAGTAATATTAACCAACTAACTATAATTAACATGCAGCCCCTGGTAAGGGGCTGTTTTGTTTTGCGTAATATTCTGAATAATGGTTACTTTTAAAGCCTACTTGATAAATATAAAATGAGTATCCAGAATAATTATGTGGCTATTATGGCCGGCGGTATAGGAAGCAGGTTTTGGCCGGTAAGCCGCACTGCATTACCCAAGCAGTTTTTAGACTTGCTGGGCACAGGCCGCTCACTCATACAATGGACGTATAATCGCTTTAAGCACATTTGCCCCAAAGAGAATATTTACTTCATTACCAACCAGAATTATATATCCACTCTTAAAGAGCAGATACCGGAGTTAAGCGATGACAACATCATCAGCGAGCCGTCGAGGAAAAATACCGCACCCTGTGCTGCATATTTCGCCCACAAAATGATGGCGCTGAATCCCAATGCAAATATCATCATGTCGCCCGCCGATCACCTGATTATGGATGAACGCGCTTTCGAGCGTACCACCTTCGATGCACTGGACTATGTGGCGCATCATGAGGCGCTACTCACCATGGGTATCAAGCCTACACGTCCTGATACAGGCTACGGTTATATCCAGCACGACATGGGCGATGACATCGAAAAGGTATATCGTGTAAGGACATTTACAGAAAAGCCTTCGTTGGAACTGGCACGTACTTTCCTGAAGAGCGGTGACTTCCTTTGGAACTCAGGCATATTTATCTGGAATGTGAAAACGATAATGGAAGCGCTGGAAAAATATCTTCCTGAAATGAACGAAGTATTTTCGCAGGCCAAAGATGTGTACAATACACCTCAGGAAGCCGCAGTTATCAGCGAGCTATATTCTCAGTGTACCAATATCTCCATAGACTACGGTATCATGGAGAAAGCAAAGAACGTCTATACCATTCCTTCTTACTTCGGTTGGTGCGACCTGGGCACTTGGGAATCTGCTTATGAGAATTCAGAAAAAGATTACCTCGGCAATGCCGTATACGGCGACAATGTAATGGTAATAGATGCTTCAGAGTGTATGATAAAGGCACCTAACAATAAACTGTTGGTGATCCAGGGCCTTGAGAACTTTATAGTAATAGATACACCCGATGTATTACTGGTGTGTGAGCGCAACAGGGAACAACAGATAAAAGAATATGTGGCGGAAGTGAAACGTAATAAAGGCGAAAAATTTCTTTAAGTAATGAACCTGCCCCATAAGCACTCCGCCACAGGCACTACGATATTTACGGTGATGAGCACATTGGCTGCTCAGCACAATGCTATCAACCTTTCGCAGGGCTTTCCTGATTTTCCTATAGACGACAGGCTGGGCACACTATTACACATAGCTACTACGGTTGGCTTCAACCAGTATGCACCCATGATGGGTCTGCCACTGTTACGGGAAACCATCGCGGAAAATTTTAAAAGAAGATATAACCTCGATATCAACCACGATACAGAGATCACTGTAACACCGGGCGCTACTTATGCCATCTATGCAGCGTTCACAGCAATACTGCAACCGGGCGATGAGGTCATCATCCTGGAGCCGGCATACGATAGCTACATCCCTAATATTGAAATGAACGGAGCTAAGGCCGTTCCCGTATCATTATCAACCCCCGATTTTTCAGTCGACTGGAACAAGGTGAAGGATGCCGTTACCGCAAAAACAAAAGCTATCATCGTTAATACACCGCATAATCCCACCGGTGCTATCTGGGCCAAAGAAGATTGGGATAAACTTGCGGACATAGTTAGAGATACAGAGATATTTATCCTCTCAGACGAAGTGTACGAGCAACTAGTGTACGATGGACAAAAGCACTACTCCGTTCTGGAACACGCCGAGCTTCGCGAACGCAGTTTCGCGTTATACTCTTTCGGTAAGGTGTTTCACAATACCGGCTGGAAGATCGGATATTGCATAGCGCCTCCTCAACTCACTGACGCCTTCAGGCATATACACCAGTTCCTGGCTTTCTCGGTAAATACCCCTGCACAATATGCATTGGCACAATACCTGAAGCTGGAAGATGTGCCGCCTGTAAATATAATGTTACAAGAAAAGCGGGACAATTTCCTCGACCTGATAAAGCAAACACCTTTCACCATTCACAAGCCTACTTCCGGTAGCTACTTCCAGCTTGCAAGCTATGAGCATATCAGTGACATGCCCGATATGGAGTTTGCGCAATGGCTGACAAAAGAACACGGCGTAGCCACCATACCCATGAGTGCGTTCTACAGCAACAAACAAGACAACAAGCTTCTCCGCTTTTGCTTTGCCAAGAAAGAAGAGACCCTGCAAAGTGCTATTGAACGTTTGTCGAAATTGGAAGCTGTCGCGGCAAGCTTAAAATAGATAGTCCGCTGATAGTTTTATTATCAACGCGCTTACTACCACAATAAAGAATATCCTGATGAACTTACTGCCTTTCTTCAGCGCAACGTGCGAACCCGCATAGCTTCCCAGCATATTAGCAGCGGCCATAGGGATAGCTGTAGCCCATACTACCGCGCCTTGCGAAATGAAAAATACCAGTGAAGCAATATTGGTCACACAATTGATCACTTTGGCATTTGCTGAAGCGTGCAGAAAATCATAACCGAATATCACGATGAACACGAATATCAGGAAACTACCCGTTCCCGGTCCTATTACACCATCATATATTCCTATGATAAGGCCTGTTAACAATGCGTAGATATATTGCTGCGATCTGTTCAAATGTTTTTCCTGCCTGTGCAGCCCTAGCTCTCTTTTAAAGATGGTGTATAAAAGTACCAATGCTAATATGCAAACGATAAATGGCATGAACTGCTCTTTATGCACGTAGCTCACCAGTAGCGCGCCACCAAGTGCGCCGATAGCTGCGCTAAAGAGTGCCGGTCCCAGTTGTCGCCAGTTTATCTTCACTCGTTTTATGTATTGTACGGCAGCCACCAACGTCCCCATGAAGTTGGCGGTCTTGTTCGTAGCAAGTGTTTGCATAAGGCTAAGGTGCGGCTGTAGTATGAACATCGCAGGCAACTGTATAAGCCCACCCCCACCCACCATGGCATCTACAAAGCCCGCAAGAAAAGCAAAGAAACAAAGCGCTAATAATATCAGCATGGTGTAAAATAAAAAAATGTCCTCTATAAAGAGGACATTTCAAATATAGTTCTCCCGACCTTCGGTTGGGACGGAGGGGGTTAATAATTGATCACCTGCTCTTCCATCATTTCCGGCATTTTCCGGAATTCATATTGCTGATTACGAAGCTGTGGTTCAAAACCGGCTTCACGTATAGCTTCTTGTATGCCATTAGCGGTAAAGCGGTGAGGCGCACCTGCTGCGCTCACTACGTTCTCTTCTATCATGATAGACCCGAAATCATTAGCGCCTGCCTGCAGGCACATTTGCGCAACTTGTTTACCCACTGTCAGCCAGGAAGCCTGTATGTTCTTAACATTCGGCAGCATAATGCGGCTCATAGCTATCATGCGGATATATTCTTCAGCAGTGGTGAGATTTTTTGTTCCGCGGATGCGTAATAATAGTGTATCTACATCCTGGAATGTCCATGGGATGAATGCAAGGAAGCCTTTGGCATGCTCCGGTTTCTTAGCCTGCACTTCACGCAGCTTCACCAGGTGCTCAAAACGTTCTTCCAGTGTTTCCACATGGCCGAACATCATTGTTGCAGAAGTGGTCAGGTCGAGTTTATGTGCTTCGTGCATTATGTCCAGCCATTCCTGCGCGCCACATTTCCCTTTCGATATCAGCCTGCGTACTCTATCATTCAGTATCTCTGCACCAGGGCCGGGCATACTGTCCATCCCCGCTTCTTTCAGTGCAATCAGAGCTTCACGGTGCGTCACTCCTGATATCTTGCAGATATGTGCTACTTCCGGCGGACCGAGCGTGTGTAGCTTCAGGTTAGGGAACATCTGCTTCAGTTCCCTGAACAGTCCTGTGTAGTAGTCTAATCCCAACTCAGGATTATGACCGCCTTGCAGCAGCAGTTGCTCGCCGCCATAGCGGAAAGTTTCTTCTATTTTTTCTTTATAAACAGGTAGCTCTGTTACATAGCTCTCGGCATGTCCGGGTATACGGTAGAAATTGCAGAACTTACAGTTGGCCGTACACACATTGGTCGTGTTCATGTTACGGTCAATGATCCAGGTTACTTTGCCATGAGGTACCTGCTTTTTGCGCAGTTCATTAGCCACATACATCAATTCCGTAAGCGGAGCATTTTCAAACAGGAACATCCCTTCTTCAATACTCAGAAACTCAAATTTCAGTGCGCGTTCATACAGCCCCGATAATTCCATGAAAAGTCAAATTAATTGGGCATAAAATTACGTAAAAGCCACGTCAATAAGCTATTCCTTATCTATATACGTCAATAGGTGCTGTATCATACGACACCCCATTCATCACACATCCTTTATAAGCGTCATATTTGTCGTGCCCCACCGGAAAGCATTGGTTGCAGTTTTCTTTCTCATACCTGAAATCAGAGAACGAATAGGTTTTGTCGGCACCGGGTATCCATACGGTTATCGTCCCTATGTACAGGTCTCCGCTTTCCCTTACATGATAAGTGTAGACCGAATCACTGGAAATGTCACCATGCTCCACGGTGGTGTCTCCATCTACTATCTGGTATATCGTATCTGCGTCTTGTTGTGAAAAGCCGTTTAACCTCAGCTCAATGCCACTACTGCTGCATAGTTTTTTGGTGCAGCCGCAAGACGCATAAAGAACAGTTACAAATGATAATAATAGGACAAATAGGGTTCGCATTGGATAACGTTTTTCTGTAAATCACACAATTCATGCCAAATATAGGTTTCTGTTATCTGTTTTTTACACATTAGGTAGCACTTATACCTTGCTCTCTTTCAATGCTTTTTCGTTATTTTGTACCAGATGGCGCAGCAAGTAGTATTAACGCTTTTTGGAGAGGAAATAATTCCGCAACAGGTAAAACCTGAACCCAAACCCCGTGCTGAGAAAAAAACAAAAACGAAAGAAGAAACATCTTCTGAAGCAGAACCAAAAGTAAAAGCTGAGAAGGTTGCGAAAACAGTAAAGGAGAAAAAAGAACCTCGTGAAAGGAAGGCTCCGACCAATCCTGAAAAATTAGACTCGGAAGAACTACTTCAGAATTTTGAAGGCGACAAGCAGTACTATTCTATTGGTGAAGTATCTAAGTTGTTCAAAGTAAATACATCTCATATCCGCTTCTGGACAAATGAGTTCAAGCTCAAAGTGCGCACCACCCGAAAGGGCGACAGGCTCTACACTACAGAGCAGATAAAGGAGCTGAAAGCGATCTACCATCTTGTGAAAGAGCGTGGCTATACCATTGCAGGTGCCAAAGGAAAACTCAAAGAAAAAAAGAAAGGAATAATAGACGGCGTTACCCTGAAGGAGTCATTGGTGCAGCTAAGAGGAAGATTGCTGCAGATAAGGAAAGAGTTAAAATAGAAAAATGAAGAGGATAGCGTTCTTAATAGCGATGATGATAAGCCTGAACAGTTTTGCCCAGCCATACGAAACATCTAAAGATGCAGAAAACGGTTCTGTTGTATTGAAAGGCCGGATAACCATGGGCGACCTGAAAAATGAACCAACGTTTACCTGGCTGAAAGACAATGGCGGATATAGCCCTGAACCGGTCGCTACTCAATACCTGAAAGACAATCTTGAAAACTATACACTGGTAGTTGTGATGGGTACCTGGTGCGAAGACTCTCAGATTCTCGTGCCTAAACTCTACGCTACTTTAACACAAGCTTTGTTTCCCATTGACCAGCTCACTGTCTTCGGCGTTGACCGTACAAAAGATGCGCTCAATGGCGAAAAGGCTCAATACAACATAGAAAAAGTACCCACCATAATTGTCTACAAAGACGCCAAAGAAATAGGCCGGATAGTGGAAGTAGCAACGAAAAGTGTGGAAGAAGACTTAGTCAATATCATTAAGAAATAATTCCGTTTTTCGTAACTTTATTAAGTATGACTACGAAGGATATCAGGAAAAAGCTCCACGATTACATCGACTCTGCCAGTGATAAAAAGGTAAAGGCTTTTTATGTCATCGTTGAGGATGAGATAGAAGACACTTACGATAGTCCATTGGATGATCCGGCTTTCTTGGCTGAAATGGACAGGCGCTATGAAAATTATAAAGCCAATCCGGATGCAGCTAAAACATGGGACGAGGTAAAGAAAAGTGCAAGGAAGAAAAATGCTGCTAGAAAAAAATGAGTTATCAACTTGTCTTTGAATCGTCTGCCGAAGAAGATTACCGGGAGGCTTTTAATTGGTATGAAGACCACGGTGAAGGGTTAGGTTCAGACTTTGAAGAAAAAGTGGATGAATGCCTGCTTAAGATATCGGCATCGCCCGAGGCGTATTCACTTGTTGGAAAAAGATTTAGACAAGCAAATGTTACAAAATTCCCTTACCTTATTATTTACGGTATTGAGAAGGAAGCTAGGAGAGTAGTTATATATTCCATCTTCCACACATCCCGCAGGCCAAAGAAGAAATACCGCAAATTGTAAATCCTTATTTACATTTGCGCCATGCAATTACCCGAACATATATCAATAGATATCCTGAAGGACTGGAATAGCTCTCTTGAAATCAGTAAAGAAGCAGAAGGCCGCATACAAGTCAACAGGGATTATCTCGACAATATCCTGAAAGGTGGCAATACCTATTATGGTATCAATACCGGTTTCGGTTCTTTGTGTAATGTGAGGATAGAAACGGATGAGTTGTCGCAGCTACAGGAGAACCTGGTATGCTCCCACGCATGTGGTATGGGTGATGAAGTGCCGCAGGAAATTGTTCGCTGGATGTTGTTGCTGAAAGTGCATGGCCTCAGCCAGGGGTACAGTGGCGTACGCAAAGAAATAGTACACAGGCTCATTGATTTTTATAACCTGGGCATCACCCCTGTGGTTTTTGAATTAGGTTCTCTCGGCGCTTCGGGCGACCTGGCACCGTTGGCACATTTGTCTTTGGCTATTTTAGGGAAAGGACAAGTATGGTACAAGGGCGAAAAGATGGATGCTGCGAAAGCACTGAAAGATGCAAGACTGGAACCAATGCCACTGGCTGCAAAGGAAGGACTGGCGCTGCTGAACGGAACGCAGTTCATGAGCAGTTATGCTACATGGTCTTTAATAGAAGCGAAGAGATTGCAGCTATGGGCAGATGTAATTGCTGCCCTCAGTGCTGATGCTTTTATGGCGAAAGATGAACCTTACCAGTACCCCATACACCGTGTTCGCCCGCACAAAGGACAAATAGAGACTGCTGCAAGAATGTTGCAATTGCTACAAGGCAGCGAGATACAAAAACTACATAAAGAGCAGGTACAGGATCCATACTCTTTCCGTTGCGTACCACAAGTACATGGCGCTACCAAAGATGTGGTAGATACTGTAACCAACGTGGTAGAAATAGAGATCAACTCTGTAACTGACAACCCGATTGTGTTTCACGACGAAGACGCAATCATGAGCGGTGGTAATTTCCACGGTCAACCATTAGCATTACACCTCGATTTCTTAGCCATCGCGATGGCAGAATTGGCGAACATATCTGAACGTCGTACTTATTTACTCGTAAGCGGTCAACGCAATTTACCTCCGTTCCTTGCACCACAGGCCGGACTGAACAGCGGCTTTATGATAGCACAATACACTGCCGCAGCTATCGTTAGCCAGAACAAGCAATACTGCACACCTGCTTCAGTAGATAGCATCGTAAGCAGTAACGGGCAGGAAGACCATGTAAGTATGGGCGCTAACGCAGCTACCAAACTGCGCCGTGTAATAATGAACGTACAACGTGTATTGGCTATAGAGCTCCTCACTGCCGCACAGGCATTGGAGTTCCGTCGTCCGCACAAAACATCTCCGGCTTTGGAAAAGGTATATGCCATGCTCCGCAAAGAAGCATCCTTTATGGAAAAAGACAGGGTATTGCACAATGACCTCATAGCAGCTGAACGCGTATTGAGCCAATATCCCGCCGACGGAATTATCTAGTTAGGTTTGGTACGCCTGCATATTCAATAATGTAGGTTAGATAACTTCTTCCCCCTTTAGGGGGATAGGGGGCTTCTCGCGATCACTTCAACAACTTCACTACACTATCTATCGCCGCCTGGTTCTCGCGGTAGTTGATAGACAAGCGCAGGTCTTTGCGTTCTTTATTAGTAAGATGGAAATTAAGTGCCGCACTTTCTTCTTCCACCTTCGGCTGGTACTCCATACTGATGAAGTGTATCTGATCTTCAAACACTTCATGAATAAGATCCTTTACGTGCCCGTGATTATACGATTGGAAAGTCTGCCATTTCTCTTGTATCACAAACACCGGGTCAGCGATCGTATTGCTAAGGTTGGTGCGTTTCTGGGGTAGTTTCCCGGCGCTCTCGCGCGTATCCCTTATCTCCAGGAAGATCACATTTTCGGTATTGTTCTTTATCCAGTCGCGGAAAACATACAGGTATCTCGATGCAAGCTCGGTACCAAAATTATCTCTCATGCCCGCATCCATAATATTCATCCTGGGGTTGGAAGGCAATTTCACCACGGGCAATATGAATGGGAATGTGGCATTCATTCTCAAGGCAGAAGTAATGCGCAGGTTGTAAGGGTTTTGTTTGGCAAAGAAAGTAGCATAATCTACCGCATCAATAGGGGGCTCGGCATCGGGGAGGCTATACTCAGGGCGCGTGAGGTAGGCAACGGGTTGTGCTGACATCATCAGCTTGCGCCCATCATTGATGATAGTGCCATTGATAATGAGTTCGGGAATAGCAGCGCTGAATTCCTTCGTTTTAAAATCACCTATTTTTTTATCCAGCAGTCCTTCTGTATTCCTGATCAGTTCCTGCTCCATAGCGTAACCCCTGTCCTTGGTATAAGAGTAGCCGGCGATGGATATTTTATTGAACGGGTTGATCATATCCACACTTGCGAAAGAAAAGATGATCGCATTAAGCAGGTCTTTACCTATGTTGTCACGGTACTTAGGGTCGTAAGGGTCTTTAATGATGCCGTCCCTGTGTGCATCATGTATGCTGCGCCAGTAAGCCGCCCCCAGCATGCCGCCCGATGCCCCGGTTATCAGTACTGTATTGTCGAACAGCTTACCATTTGTGGCACTGTCAAGGTGTTGCAGTGTATGGAATGTCCAGTAGGCAGAGCGGCTGCCACCACCACTCACCATTATTACTATCAGTGGTTTCTTACCTGTGCTATCACCTGTTCCTTTTGCTTTCCAGTTTTCCAGGTGCTGTAGCTCAGAAAGTTTATCAGAGTTGTAGCGTTCGGTGTTAAATATGGTACGGAGTGATTTGTAGTCGTAAGTAGGTTCAATATTTTCTGCTGTTTGATAGTCCATACCATAGGCTATACTTCTCAGATCAATAATGCGACTGGATATCAATGAGGACAACACCAACCCGATCAGTACCCATCCCAATACCTCCCAGCTGCGTAGAAAATGCTTTACCGCACCCACTATACCCATCATCAGCCCGAACAGAATCAGGAAGCTGCTACCCGCGGGTATACGCAGTAATGGCTGCTCCATAAATATGCCTAGTAGTATAAGTAATATAAAGGAGAAAATGGTAGCCGTTATTGCATTGCGGTGGTGCTTGCGCAGGATCGTTTTCAATAAGCGCGGATGAAAGAGGTCCAGTTCATGACAATGCGACAAGCGAAGTGTTTCAGATAGATAAGTATCCACACGAATGATATCTACTTCATAGTCCAGCGCATCATAAGGGATGATATGTTTGATACGGGAGGGGTCGGTGATTCGGGAAAGTACTGCCTTCAGCAAATCACGGCTCACGCGGAAGAAATAGGCAAAAGACAGAATGAGAATGAGAAAGTAACCGATGTAAAAACCCAATTGCAATAGGATCACTCTGCCGACAGGCGTATGCTCTTTATATACCTGGAAGTGAATACTGATGATGGAGTAAAAAATAAGAAACAGTAACGGTATCACTGAATTGTTGATACAATATATCAGGAAGGTCTGCTTGGCGGCACCCATGTAGGGTATGCGGTGTGCATGAATAATAAAGGTGGTGATATGCCAGGCCATAATGAACAATCCTATGCCGCCACCCAGTAACAACATACTCATAAAGCTGATCTCGCCCAGGTACTCGGGCGCAAGAAAAAGAGAGGCAGCACCGAAATGAGCGGCAAAATTTCCTGTGATGGTAAGCACCAGTACCAGCCAGAATATTAACAGGAGTTGGTAACGGCGGAAGTGTAGAATGGCCAGCTGCACCGGCAGAAAATAGTAAATGTTCCTGGCCTTAAGCCTGAGTGCTTCCCTCGTCATTCTACATAGAAAGCTACAATAATTATTCCAGATGTGACGTTAACCTTGGGGTAGTTTATATCACCATATCTGCTCCTTTTCATCCGGCATCATAAAAAATGCCTTATATTTATATTATTCTAAAACTCTAAATCAAACTCTAATGAAAAAATTGACCTTTACGCTCTTATCAGCATGTTTCGCCCTTTCTGCTTCCGCACAACTCAGTACCTACAACTATGCCCATGCCGCAGGACAATCCTCAGGCTCCGTGGTTATAAAGACGGATACTATCAATAGTGTACAAATCAATGGTGGCGGCATACCCAGCTTCACTCCCGCAATGAATGCAGCATGGAACCTGGCGGGTGCGCAATACCAGGTGGACATGAGCTATCGTAAATACGATACATCTACCGTAGCATTATTTGCACCGGCAGAATACAGTAACAAGATCACTTACAAGCTGACCCCTCAGCTGAATTATGTGAGCAATCTGAAATTTGCTATTACTCCCGCAGGTACTATCAGCTATGGTGAGCATATAGACCAGCAAACCTACCCGATAAACCTGTTTACAGGTAATCCGAACGATATACTGGTGATGAATACCCAGGATATATTGTACAGCGCACCTGTTACTAATATGCCTTACCCTTGTGTTGCAGGTACTACTACGTGGAATCCACTCATGACGTACACGACTAATATGACGCTGACGTATGCTTTTGAGGGCTATTTCAACGAAGCTATCTTTCGCAGGTCACATGTAGTAAGAAATGATGAAGCGGTAGGATATGGCACAATGAAAATAAAGATCCCCGGTACCCAGATGCCGAGCCTGCTGATACCGGTGATACAGGTAAAGAGCACTATGATAACACAGGACAGTTTCTTCGAGAATACTAATGTACCAATGCCTGCGAGTGTGCTGATGGATTTCAACCTTACGCAAGGACAAACAAACAGTGTGAATCAATACTTGTTCTACCGTGCGGGAGAAGTAACCCCTATGGTGACTGTATCTTATGATTCTCCCACATTTGCTACCATTAGCGATCTGATTATCCACGGGCAACGTGTGCCAATGGATATGGGCGTTAATGATGTGAAAAATGACAACAACATATCGGTATATCCTAACCCTGCTGCTTCGTTCGTAAATATTGCGGTGAAAGACAAAAAGGTCTCCACCTGCAAATACGAAATAATGAACATCGCCGCACAGGTGGTTGCCAGTGGTAATGTTAACCTTGCCAATGGTGAAGCACGGGTATCACTCGCTAATACTCCGGCAGGAATGTACTTCCTCCGCCTGAGCAGCAATAACGAAGTGATCGGCGAAAGCGTACTCTCAGTAGTTAAATAAAGACTTTTCCGATACTATTATAGAACGGCTATCCTTAGGGGTAGCCGTTTTCATATTCGGGAAAAACAAAACGTATTCGGGATAGTTTAAGCGCTAACGGTTGCTAATTGCTTAAATTGCAGCCGATTTGACGAAGCGCCCATATACGATTGCATTAGTTGGTAACCCAAACAGCGGGAAAAGCTCCCTGTTCAATTCCCTCACGGGATTGAATCAGAAGGTGGGCAATTTCCCCGGCGTCACCGTTGATAAAAAAACGGGCGTTGCCAAGATAAGCGACCAACTTACAGCCAACGTCATAGACCTCCCCGGCACTTACAGCATCTACCCCAAGAGTGCGGACGAATACGTGACCTACGAGGTACTGCTGAACAACAATAACGAGAACAAGCCCGACCTGCTGATCGTAATAGCAGATGCATCTAACCTGAAGCGCAACCTCCTTTTCTGCTCACAGATAATGGACCTGAAGATACCGGTGATCATAGCGCTGAGTATGATGGACATTGCCCGCAAGCACAGCATCTCGATAGATGTGGATGGACTGCAACGCATGATGGGCGTACCCGTAGTTCCTATCAACCCGCGAAAGGATAAAGGCATCACTCAATTAAAGAAAGTCATTGCCGGTATACACGAGGTAAAGCCAACAGTGCATGCCGACTTCATAGATACAGAAGCTCTTACCGGCGACTGGATAAAAGAAATAAAAGAGATATGCCAGAGTGAGAGCAACTATGCTGCGCTACAGGTAGCCTGCAACCATAAGGAGCTACCCTACCTGCATGCCTCGCAAAGAATACGCATAGCAGCATTGCTGGGAGAAGTAAAGTTTCACAAAGCCGCTGTGCAGGCTGCGGAAATAATGCAGCGCTACAAGCGCATAGATACCATTATGCAGCAATGCGTGGTAACAGAGAACCCGCTGAAGAAAATGATCGTCAGCGACCGGATAGATAAAGTATTACTTCACCCTCTGTGGGGGAATGTAATATTGCTTTGTGTGCTGTTCCTGTTGTTCCAGAGCATCTTCTGGCTGGCGGCATATCCTATGGACTGGGTAGAGCAGGGCTTCGCAATAGCAGGCGATTGGCTCGGCTCTGTGATGCCGGATAATTTTATCAAGGACCTTTTAGTGAATGGTATCCTTGCGGGCCTGGGTGGTATCGCCATATTCATCCCGCAGATCATGATACTGTTTGGCTTCATCACTATACTGGAAGACAGCGGATACATGGCGCGTATCAGCTTCCTCACCGACAGGCTCATGCGCAGCGTGGGACTCAACGGCCGCTCTGTGATGCCGCTCATCAGTGGTATGGCTTGCGCGGTACCCGCCATCATGTCGGCACGAACCATACAGAACCGCAAGGAACGTTACATCACCATCATGGTAACGCCGCTGATGAGTTGCTCCGCGCGCCTGCCGGTATATACCATACTCATAGGGCTGGTGATACCCAATAATAGCGTTGGCATATTTAATATGCAGGGGCTTGTGCTGATGGGGCTTTACCTGCTTGGCTTCTTTATGGCACTGGTAGTAGCCAAGGTGCTGGACTGGCTGGTGAAAGCCACAGAGCGTACTTACTTCCTGATGGAACTTCCTGTATATCGCGCACCACGCTGGAAGAATGTAGGCATCACCATGATAGAAAAAGCAAAGGTCTTTGTGACCGATGCGGGTAAGGTGATCATGGTTATTTCTATCATCCTCTGGGCGGCGGCGACCTTCGGGCCACCTGCACGCATGGAAGCGGTGGAAACAAAATATGCCGCGCTCCGCGCACAATACCCCACACAAACAGATTCGCTCAACAACCTCGAATCAACTGATAAACTAAGCAACTCTTTCGCCGGTATCTTAGGTCATGCTATAGAGCCTGCTATACGCCCGCTGGGTTACGACTGGAAAATCGGCATCGCACTTATTACTTCATTTGCTGCAAGGGAAGTATTCGTCGGTACGATGGCTACCCTCTACAGTGTAGGCGACTCCGGCGATGAAGTATATATACGAGACAAAATGCGCGTAGCTAAGTTTGAAGATGGCCGACCTGTCTATACACTCGCTTCAGGGTTGTCACTGATGATATTCTATGTCTTTGCCATGCAGTGCATGAGCACCCTCGCCATCGTAAAGCGCGAAACCAACAGCTGGAAAGTCCCTATCATACAGTTCCTCTATATGGGTGCCCTGGCTTACCTGGGGGCATGGGTGGTGTTTCAGATATTTAAGTAGTTTCAAAGCTCTCCTCCCCGTCCGAACGGATTGTTCATCCGGGCGGGCCTTTGGAGTACCCGAAGGGGGAGGTGGTCGCCTCGCGACTAACTATATCACCCTCAGGATTACTATCAACCCAATCAGGCTAAATGCCACTCTCGGGAGCATTAGTTTTATTTCCTTCGCCGACACTTCATGGCTTACGGAAAAGCCGGGGCCGAGCCTGAGCAACATGCCCGGATGGCGCGCCAGGAAATCAGCACCGTTCTTAAAATAGATCCATCTGATAGCCAAAGCTATGATCGCGATCCATGAAGCATGGAAAAGTAATACAAGAGGCTGGGTAGTACTGAAGCCAAAAAAGTCGAAGCCCGGGATGCCGCTGATATCACCGATACCCATAATGAGCCAGGGAATAGTTGGATAGATCAGCAGTGCTTTGAAAAATTTCCTGTACCCTTCTTTCAGTTCAGGGTTATCAGAAATATATCGTTTTGATTCCCACCTCAGCATAAAGGCATTCACAATCACAATAACGATAAATACGATCCAGATGTGTTCGAATATGAGTTCCATAGGTTTCTAAGTTGGAATAAAGATAATGTAAAGTTGACAATATGGATATTTTGAACCAGTGTAGTTTTTGTTTCCGGTTTGGTGTTAAGAAGGTGCTATAAGTAATTGACTATCAATGGTGGCATTTGGTTTTGTTTCAGTTTTGCTGCTTTTTGCTTCACTTTTGTTTCATGTTATTTCCGGTTTGCTTCCGGTTATTTCAGTCTTGCTTCATGTTACTTCAGTTTTAGTGAATAGTGAAGAACGAATAGAGAATATTTTGTGCTTTTTGTTTTGTGCCGCGGGGTGCCACGTATGTGCCAAATACTGCCATGTATCTGCCGACTTGTGCCGTGTGAGTGCCACCTTGTGCTATGTAAGTGCCGCGTAGTGCCAACTTATTTCTTGTAAAACCCTTTACTGTAAAGGGTTTTGATGTTTTGAGGCACTAGTGAAAAAGGTAGTAGGGTTTTGGTGTTTCATATTGGTATAAAGTTAGGATATGTGCAGAGTGTGGGCAAAAAAGGATATACACATTGCTGACGGAGTCTGGCTATTCTGCCTCTCTGCCACTTCTCAACAAGCCTTCGACAAACTCAGGCTGACAAGACTATTGTGCATCTGTTCTATTTCACTTTATCGCTAATTCTCAACAAGCCGTCGACAAACTCCGGCTGACAGTAACTACAATCAGTCTGACAGTGTTATCTAACTGCATTCCCATGCACCACATACCCCTCACTCCCGGGGTACACATTACGCACAGCGGGGCCGTCGTACTCGCGTAGGAAAACGTAGGGTTCGCTACCGCCGGGTATGTCGGCAAAGGCACGGTCGTCGGTTACCTGTAGCACTACCATGGTGTATATTATTTCGCCTCTATGGCATTTGTCTATTTTGTCTCCGGGTTCCAGCTTTCTCATGGTACAAATTTCCGTGGGCGGGAGAAAAAGACAATGGAATTGTGGATATGTTGGGTGGGCTCAGTGCGAATGGGCAGTTGTTCATCTTCGCCACTACTTCTCAGGGGATTTCTCTCTCCGCAAAGTGTCACTTCGTGCCACCTTGCTTCGTTCTAAATGACGGCGCTGTTGGGCAATGACGGGAGTGGTGCGAGAGTGTTCCTAAAAAATAAATAATGTATTATATTTGCTGTACCAATAACTATAAATCTTAATTGTAATGAGGAAATTCCTACTTTCTGCGCTGATAGCGTTTCCATTTTCATTTGCCGCTACCGCACAACAATTCCACTGGGGCAAGCAAGCTGTTTCTAATTTAGATATAGCAACTGACAGGGCCGGTAATATTTACACGCTTGGTTTTGTGATCGGTGGTGGTAGCCCTGTTGACGTAGATCCCGGTCCGGGTGTTGCCAATGTACCAACGAGTATGGTTGGGTTCAATTGCCCGTATGTGTTGAAATATAATAAGCAGGGCGATATTGTGTGGATGCATGTAGTAAATGCACAGGCTTACCAGGAGGACTGGGAGATAACTGTTGACGAAGCTCAAAATGTATACGTAGCCAGCTCGATAAACGTAAGTATGTTTGATCCGGGTACGATAGGGCGCATCGAAAAAATAAATAGCAACGGATCTACAGGGTGGGAGATCACATTAGGCACCGGCTCTACCTTTCAACATACCTTCTGTCGTGATATTGCGGTAGATTCGGTGGGCAATGTATATGTATCAGGAAGGTCAGGCCCTTCAATAGATGTTGATCCCGGTCCGAATACCGTCAATTTATCAGGGCCATTTATTGTAAAATATACAGGGGCGGGAGATTACGTTTCACATATTTTAGGTGGAGGCCAACTGATAGAAGTTTCCAGGGATGGCAATTCTATCTATACAGTCGAACCTATCGGATTTATGGTTACCTGGCCTCTGAATATTATGAAGCGTAACGGCAGTGGTACCCAGTTGTGGAGTCACCCACTGGACAGCCTCACATACGTAAGAATGAATATTACTGAGCCCGGGAATATATATGTCACAGGATATTTTGTAGATACAGTAGATGCGGATCCCGGTCCGGGTGTTACTGAACTGTTGACGGCAGGTGGTAAAGACCAGTTCCTGTTGAAGATGGACTCAGCAGGCAACTTTATATGGGCAAAGCAAATGGGAAGTTTGTCTAAAGACCAGGGAATGGGTTTAGAGTTGGATGGCGAGGGTAATATTTACACCTGTGGTGTTTTCTCAGGTACAGTAGATATGGATCCAAATACCGGAGTGGAAAACCTTGTCAGTATGACCCCAGATACTACAGACATATTCGTTCAGAAGCTGGATGCAGCAGGTAACTATGTGTGGGCTGTGCCTATAGCTACTAACTGGATAAATGAAAGCTTTGGCATGGCAATAGATACAGCAGGTGCTATCATTATTATTGGCGAGGCAAATGGTGCTGACGTTAATCCGGGCACACCTTCAGTTCTGATCAATGCAAATAACTTCATCACTAAGTGGTCGGATACTACGGTGATAGTTTCGGTTGGTTCGATAGCAAATGAGGAGCACAACTTCGTGGTCTATCCTAATCCTTCAGCTAAAACGATCAACGTTTCTGCGGGACAGGTTATAGATAACATCACTATCACTGATATAGCAGGCAAGGTAGTGTATGTGGCTACTCCGGTGAGCAAAAAAGTTTCAGTGGAGATATTGCAGCCGGGGATGTACTTCGTCAATGTAACCTCCGGTGATAAGGTGTCGGCGAGAAAGGTGCTGATACAATAGGGATACATTAAGATATTTTGCAAAGGGCGGGTCATATTGGCCTGCTTTTTTGTTATAAATGTTAAGCTATCAAAAAATCTTTCCTTTATTTTTATTGATAATCAATAAGTTATGAAGCAAGGCTAAAAAAACTTAATGAATTTTTTGGTGCAGAAATATAGTGAGGTTACCTTTGCAGTCCCAAAATAATGGGGCTGTTTCTGTTTTTGGTGGATAACCCGGGCGTAAACAGTTGAAAATCAAGAGAAAAAACCAGAAATGAGACATCTTAGTTTTAAAACACAGTCGGCTAACGAAAAGATCGTAAAGCGTGAATGGCACTTAGTAGATGCTACTAACCAAACACTGGGCCGCATGAGTTCTCGTGTCGCAGCTATCCTGCGCGGTAAGAACAAAGCATATTACACACCACACTTTGATTGCGGTGATTATGTAATTATCGTTAATTCAGGCAAAGTGGTACTGACTGGTACTAAGCTGCAGGACAAGGAATACCTGACATACTCGGGTTATCCGGGAGGCCAGAAAGCAGAAGTTGCTAAGGAAATGATCGTTCGTCGTCCTAACCTGATGATCGAGCGCGCCGTAAAAGGTATGCTTCCTAAGAACCGCTTAGGCCGTGCAATGGTGAAGAAGCTTTTCGTATACGAAGGCGCTGAGCATCCGCACAAAGCACAAACACCAAAAGAATTGAAGTTCTAAGGCCCAAAGGCTTATTTTTTATAAAACGACATTAATATAATAATGGAAAAGCAAAAAAACGCCGTTGGTCGCCGTAAAGAAGCCGTTGCTCGTGTTTACCTGAGCAAAGGAACCGGTACTATTACGGTTAATGGAAAAGAGTACAAGAATTACTTCCCGATAATGTACCTGCAGAACCAGGTTGAATTACCGTTCAAGACTATCGAGTCTGAAACGTCATTCGATGTGGTAGTGAATGTACAAGGTGGTGGTCCTAAAGGCCAGGCAGAAGCGATAAAACTGGGTATTGCACGCGTATTATGCGAAGTGAACCCTGAGTATCGTCCTGCACTGAAAGCTAAGGGACTGATGACACGTGATGGCCGTATGGTAGAGCGTAAGAAGTTCGGTAAAGCGAAAGCACGTCGTAGCTTCCAGTTCTCTAAACGTTAATCGCTGGTTTGTATTCTTTATTTATTTAACCGACAAGAAAAAATTAAAATGGAAGATAATAAAAGCCTTCACCAGCAATTACTTGAAGCTGGAGTGCATTTTGGCCACCTTAAGAAGAAATGGAATCCTAAAATGCTTCCATACATCTTTGCAGAAAAGAACGGTATCCACATCATTGACTTGAACAAGACAATAGATGGCCTGGATGAAGCTGCTGCTGCATTGAAATCTATCGCTAAGAGCGGTAAAAAGATCATGTTCGTTGCTACTAAGAAGCAAGCGAAAGAAATAGTTTCTGAAGCTGCGGCAAGAGTAAACATGCCTTTCGTTACAGAACGTTGGTTGGGTGGTATGCTTACCAACTTCCAAACGATCCGTAAGAGCGTGAAGAAAATGCAAAGCATCCAGAAAATGCTGGAAGACGGAACAATGGACAGCGTTACTAAGAAAGAGCGTTTGACCCTGACACGTAGCAAAGACAAAATGGAAAAAGTATTGGGCGGTATCTCTCAAATGGGCCGTACTCCTGCTGCTTTGTTCATGGTAGATATCAGCCACGAGCACATTGCTCTTGCTGAAGCTAAACGTCTTGGTATCATCACCCTGGCGATGGTAGATACGAATAGTGACCCTACAAAGGTTGACTTCGCTATCCCTTCAAATGACGATGCTACAAAATCTATCGCTATCATTACTCAATATCTTACTGCTGCTATCATTGAAGGCTTGCAAGAGCGTGCTACTGATAAAGAAACAGAAGACGAGAATGTAGAAGAAGGTGTTGAAAGGACTCGTGGACTGGAAGTTGACGAAGAAGACAACAAAGATGGCGGACGTGCCCGTCGTGGTGCCGGTGGCGCTGGCGCAGGTCGTGGTGCAGGAGCAGGTGCAGGTCGTGGTGCCGGTGGCGGCGCAGGTCGTGGCGGTGCCGGTGGTGGTGCAGGCCGTGGTGGTGCCGGTGGTGGTGGAAATCGCCCTGGTGGCGGTGGAAGCAGGCCTCCTGCAAAACGCTAGTAATTAGCCTTTTACAATCTTAATATACATTTAAAGCTCTCCCGGCTCAGCCGGGAGGGCTTTAATGATAAAAATGCGAACTTCGCAGCCTTAATTAATAACCTTAATAAAGACATATACAATGAGTGAAGTAACTATTTCAGCTGCTGATGTGAATAAGCTTCGCCAGCAGACCGGTGCAGGTATGATGGATTGCCGTAAAGCCTTAATGGAAAGTGATGGCGATTTTGAAAAAGCAATTGACTACCTGCGTAAGAAAGGACAAAAAGTGGCTGCTAACCGTAGCGACCGTGAAGCGAAAGAAGGCGTAGTAGTAGCTAAGGCTAGTGCTGACAACAAATATGGTGTTATCGTAAACCTGAGCGCTGAAACGGATTTCGTTTCTAAGAACGCTGAGTTCATCGCTTTCGCTAATGAAGTGGCTGATATCGCAATAGCTACTAAAGCTACTTCAGCTGAAGATCTGAAATCTAAGCCAATGGGTGGCGCTACAGTTGCTGATAAAGTACTGGAGAACGTTGCTAAGATAGGTGAGAAGATAGACATCATCCGTTATGAACTGGTAGAAGGTGAAGCTGTTGTTCCTTACATACACGCAGGATACCGCATAGGTGTACTGGTAAGCCTGAACAAACCAGCTACTGAAGCTAACACAACCGCAGGTAAAGATGTTGCTATGCAAATAGCTGCAATGAACCCGCTGGCTGTTGATTCTGACAATATCCCTGCTGAAACACTGGAGCGCGAAAGGGCGATAGCTATTGAGCAAGTAATGGCAGAAGGTAAAACAGGTGATATGGTGGAGAAAATTGCTCAAGGTAAACTGAACAAATTCTTCAAGGAAAACACACTGTTACCACAAGCATTCGTAAAAGACAATGGTAAGACTGTTGCTGATTACCTGAAATCGGTAGAGGCTGACCTTACTGTTACTGCTTTCAAGCGTATCGCTGTAGGATAGTAATTGTCAGTTAATAATATTAAGAAAGTGCCGGATAATTCCGGCACTTTTTATTTGTACCCATCTCGTCTATATTGGTGTTCCCACTTATTTTATACGTCTTGATAGCTATTGATTAAATGGTTAAGGTTTACATTGTCATAATTCTTAAAAAATCTAAACGGCTACAATAAAGTGGCATTTTTTTTGTTTTAGGATGTAACAATTTACAGGGTTTTACGATTAACAACATAGACAAACTAAAAATCACCAAAAATGAAGAGAATCTCTATCATCATGGTTGGCTTACTGCTGACCACCGGCGCGATGGCGCAACAAGTGCCCCAGGGCAAAAACCTTATAGGCAAACAGCCAATAAGCAAGCGTGAAAAAAGCCGTCAGCAAACGTTGAGGCTGATGAGCAAGGCTAACCCAGCGAACAAATCCACAGCCTCTTATGAACGAATGAGGGCTATGAGTGAGTACGGCGCTCAACAGCAGGGAGGGCCTATACAGTTTTTTGACTCGCTACAGTTTAACTACAGCGGAATGCGTGGTTCTCAATTTGACTTTAACTCGATGTCTATCGGATATTATGATCCGCTTACAGGGCCTATGACCCCTGAGTATAATCTCAGCTTCAAGCCGGATAATTTTCAGGTGTACGTTCCTAACCCGGTAGTTGATTATACTTTTACTTACGATGTGGATGATAATGTAACTGAAATGTACTTCGTAGAAGATGGTGCTGCTGATCAGCGTACATTGATCACTTACAATAATTCAAAAGTTGTGTTTGTTGAGCACCTGGAGGCAAATGGCCCGAACTGGGATACACTTTACAGGCGCTACTTTAATTATGATGTGAACAATATGCTGGTGGAGGACAGCGTGATGGAAAACCTGAACATGACCAATGTATGGACCATCTACCAGAAGTTTGAGTACACTTATGACGTGAACGGAAATATTACCAGCCTGAAAACGAGCGATAAGGACAATATGAGTAACATCTATCAACCTTATGAGGAAGTTCATTATACCTACAATAGTAACGACCAGATAGAAACTGCAACATACTCTTACTACAATGAGTTAACCACTGTTATGGACCTGGAATATAAGGATTCTTTCGAGTACACCACAGGTTTTGACTTCTTTACAAAGGACACCTACTATATTTGGGATGATGTAAATACTTCATGGGAGCTTGATGGGTATATGGAAAGAACGCTGAACACGCAGATGGTTCCTGAAATGGCTTCAGGATATCAGTGGGATGGCACTAGCTATCTTCAGAATTTTGAAGAGCACTATGTTTATAATACTAACGGTAATCCGATCCATGATAGCATATTCCTGTTTACTAACGGATCAATAGATGATGACCCTGTTTACCTGATCCATTATTACTATGAAGAATACTGGGACCTGGCTGTAGATGGCAAAACTGCGAAATCGCAGATCTCAGTTTATCCAAACCCTGTATCGGATGTACTGACCATAGCCGGCAGCGGCAATGAAGCAATGAACCTGCAACTCGTAAATGCCCTGGGACAAACTGTAAAGACAGCACGTAGCAGTTCTGCACAAGGCAAGCTAAGCATTGGCGACCTTACAGCAGGTATGTACTGGTTGACTGTTACTGATAAGGCAGGCAACAAGCTACATCAGCAGGCAGTGGTGAAACAATAAGCAGCAAAGAATAAGATCAGGCAGAATAAATAGTATCAATAGGAAAGGGGGCGTTGAGCCCCCTTTCCTATTTGTGTATGGTTAAGTTCTTTTAAAGACCTGTTAAGCAGATACCCACTGAGAATGGAGTAAGTGTAGGGCCTTGAAATTCTTTATAAAGATTGGTCAGGTTGTATGAGCCGAAGAGTGAATAGTTGCCCCAGCCTATACGAGCTGTTGCCGCAAAATTCCATGGAGATAAGAATCTCTTGGTGCTTGTCTTTTCGTTTGCCTTTACGTTAGTGCCGGCGATGGTGAAACTGTTTTTAACGTGTGCGCCAACAAGCGTACCCACCTGCATACCGATAGCCGCTTTAAAGCCCATGTTGCGGTTCGTTTTATTACCAAAGAAGCGGAGCTCGAATGGTGCCTGTAAATAAGCAACGGTCATTTTCGAGCGCTTAAAGCCTGTAGTATCATAAAAGCGAACGGGAGCAGCACTGCCGGTATCTGTAGATATTATAGTCTGATTTTTAAAGTAGTAGTTGGTAGCACTGATACCGATACCTGCTGCAAAGCTGAATTTAGATTTGCCGATAGGGAAGTCGTAACATATGTAACCGTTGATACCCCTGTTAAATCCGGCAAGGTTGATGCTGTCGGGCTTATTAGTCCAGCTGTTATGGGTGATCTGCAGCATTACAAAGTCACGGGAAGGTTTTTGAACCAGTGTTTTGGTGTCTTTGCCTGTTTCTTCATCCTGTGCAAAAGCAAACATTGGAAGAACGGTTAATAATACCGCAAAGGCGAGGCGTTTGGTCATAATTCTGTATTAGAGCGCAAATATAGAGTATAATTGGTCAAAGCCCTCAAATGCTGAAGGGGCTTATTAGTTAAATGTTTCTAATAATTAGGAAGTTATGAGGCTATCAGCCTTTTTGAGTCTTTGTTTTTTTCAGCAACAACAGGCCAAGTGCAATGCCGGCTACAAAACAGATGTAAGGTGCACTTGCCGTCCCTCTTACCAGGTAGATAATAATTCCTGCGGCTAAGGAAGATATACCGAAAAGCAGAACGTCTTTAAGGCTTTTGACCACTAAGTATTTTTCCAAAAGACTTTTCATAGGAGATGATTTGCTATATAAAAATACGATATTTCAGAAAAATGTGCTGTAAGAATGGATTGAAATTTGCAAAAAATCTCTTGTAGTAGCTTTTTCGGTTTCTGCTAAAAATACCTATCTTTGCCTCCCTGTTTCAAAGCAGGTATTACGGAGGCCATAGCTCAGTTGGTTAGAGCATCAGATTGTGGTTCTGAGGGTCGGGGGTTCGAGACCCCTTGGCCTCCCCTCAAACGAGAAGGTATCCAATGTGGATACCTTTTTTTATTATATTAAGCTCCTGTTCGTAATTTAGCAGGATAACTCCGTAACCGTATTGTGTAATTATATAAATATTTTAAAATGAACTTAGAAGTAACCGGAAAACTGATCGCAAAGTATGAGACACAGCAAGTGAGCGAAAAATTCAAGAAGAGGGAATTTGTATTAGAACTGGCAGACGACATCAACGGGAACACTTATACCAACTTCGCTAAAATGCAGCTGGTACAAGCTAAATGCGATATAATAGACCGCTTTAATGAAGGCGACCAGGTGAAAGTGAGCTTCAACATCAAAGGCAATCGTTGGGAGCGTGATGGCAAGGTAAACTACATCACCAACCTGGATGCATGGCGTATAGAGGCAGCATCTGCAGGCGCATCCGGTAATGAAGGTGGTGGATATAACCAACAACAGAACAGTGGCGGTGCCCCGGCATACAATACTGCTGATAGCAACAGCAATGGTGGTGCTCCTTTTTACAATCCGTCCCCGGAAAGTGCTGATGACTTACCGTTCTAATTGTTAAATAACACTATTAAGAATAGCGAATCCCGTACATAATTGTACGGGATTCGTGGTTTATATACTACTTTTACACCCGTAATAAAAAATCCTTATGAAACGTATAGTAAGTATAGCACTCCTGTTGTGCATTACCGTGACCTTATTCACTGCCTGCAACAAGGCTGATGACAACTCCAAATACATACCTAAAGATGCCACCGCTGTGTTCAGTGTGGATATGGCTTCTATTGGTAAGAAGATGGCCTGGGAGTTCCTTTTTGGCAGTGACATGTTTAAGAAGATGACCGAGGGAGCCGGGAAAGATTCTTCTAAGATGACCGATCTGCAAAATGCCGGTATTGATCTGCTCAACACCTTTTATACCTATGTAGTAGCCGACCAGCGCTATAGCAACGGACAACGCTTTGTGGCATTGATACCATTGAGTGATGGTGCAGACTGGGAAGCGTATGTAAAGAAGACTTTTCCGGAAGCGAAAATAAAAACTGCTGACAAACGCAAAGAAGCATTGCTGGCAGATGGTATGTATGCCGCATGGAATGAAGACCTGCTGGTACTTACCAATACCGCCAATGGCAAAGAAGATATGGCCATGGAAGATGGTACCTATGTGCCACCTGCGCCGGACCTGTTGCAAACAGCTGCGGAGATAGACAATATCTTCAAAATGAACAAAGACAATGCGATCACTTCACGCAAGCAATACAATGAATTGGTAAAGGCAGGACATGACCTGAGCTTGTGGATCAACTACGAGAACATCATGAACAACTATGGTGCAGGAATGATGGGCGGTTTCACTATGTCTTCGGCTATGATGAAAGAGGCCGCATTCACTATGGGGTTTAACTTTGAGAAAGGTGCGATAAAAGGTGCAATGAAGTATTACGTTTCAGATGAAATGAAAGCTGCTACAAGAGACCTGATGAATGGTAAGATAGACAAAGAAATAGTAGAAAGGCTTCCTGCAAATAATCTGAACCTGCTAACCACTATGAATTTTTCTCCTATGGGATTGAAATCTATGCTGGACAAAATGGGCTTGCTGGGTATGATAAACGTAGGCCTTACAGAACAGAACCTTACTGCTGATGACGTGTTTGAGTCTTTCACTGGCGACATGGCATTGACGATGAATAACTTCAAGCTGGTACAACAGAAACATGGTTATTCACATTTCAACGAAGACATGGTAGAAGTAACCGACAGTATGACTACATACGACCCTGCAATGGATTGGCTGTATGTAATGAAAATAAACAAGCAGGATAAGTTTGATAAATTACTGAAGCTGGCACTGGGTACGGGTATGATGGTAGATGGTGGTAATGGTAACTATAAGGTAGCAAGTGGCAATGAAGGGATGCAGATAACTGTAAAGAATAAATACCTGGTAGTGTCTAGTAGCGAGAAGGTTAGTACAGACTTTATCTCAGGTGCTAACAAAGGACAGAAACTACATGAAGTAGCTGCCAGGCAAGTGAATGATCACCCTATGTGTATGTTCTTTGATGTGAAGGAAATGCTGAAAAACGTAACTCCTGAAACAATGGACAGCGATAAGGAAAGAGCACAGTTTGCTGAAGTGAAGAAACTGATGGACAACATAATAATATCAGGCGGTGAGTTTAAAGGCGATGCCTTCCAGTATGATATGGCTATCAACTTCATTAACAAAGAAGAAAACAGCCTGATGCAATTAATGCAGATGGCCAACAAGATGTCGGAGATAGAAAAACAAAAAGAACAGCCGGCTACAGCTGCTAAGTAATAATAGTTAACTACAAAAAGTCCCCCTCGGTTATGCCGAGGGGGGCTTTTTTATTTTGGGATGGCACTGTTTTGGTGCATTCATTATTTTCTAAATCATCCCTCTGTGATATTATTAACGATCATCGGTTTTGCAGTAGTGGCCTACATTGGTTTTGTAGTGTATACTATACAGCATATCAGGCACTTAGACTATTAACGCCTAATTATTGAGTGTAAAGGAATTATAGACCCTGTAAGTAAGATAGATGTTACCCCCCGCATTGTTGTCTGAGGATTGTAAGGGGAGTTCCTTGTGCCTGTTCATTTGTATCTCTATTGTGCCGGTATTGAATACCTGCAATTCGCCGGAGCTAAAATTCACCGCATTGGATGTAAAAGTTTTTTCTACACTGGTATCCAGGCCAGACAGGTTCTTGCCATTTATTTCTACATCAATGGCTCCGGTGTTACCTACATAGTTGAATGATATGCCGCTCGCCTTACTAAACGTGGTAGGTAAGCCGCCCGGAAATGCTACCGGGTCGATATCTGAAGTGTTCACATTATTGACGAAAGTAGTTCCACCTTTTTTGTTCAGCGTAAAACTCACGTTAGTGATGCTGCTACCGGCCCAGGCGTATACAGGTACGAACTCGCTGATGATGGGCTCCTTTGAGGTGGCGTTACCGTTCACCTTCAGGTTACTTTCATTCCCCAGGGTGATACCTGTACCCCCTTTGGTCCTTACAGTGAATGATCCCGTAGCCCTGGTGCTGTTGTTGCTGCCATCATAGTACACCGAATAATGCTGGTAGTAAGGAACATCATCTTCCAGGTCATCGGAGCTTACTTTGCTGCAAGCTGATAACGTGAACAATGCCAGAGACATACATAATAAATATGGAGTGAATGCTTTTTTCATGATTTGAGAGATATATTATATCATTGCAGCAAACAATATGCCAAGGAAGGAATTTATAGGCAGGGTTATATTGAGAAGTAAGCTGAATTGGAAATAAAGTACAAACGCCCTATATTCGGTACTCTTTTCATCACCGGGAATAAAAATCTTTCGTTTCAATAGGGGTAAAGGTATGCTTGCTATCGCGTAAGCGACCACGAAATGAAGAAGGCCTTACATTCTTGTAGGGCTTTTTTATGCGTCTACCTGAAAAAAAAGAGGGGTGGTAAATACCGACCCCTATGAAACCATCTCAAACATTAAGCTAAAAGTATCTAACATTTAAATGTTAAACTTCACCCCATAAGGGGGTAATAGTGTGGAATTGCCCCCTTTTTGCGTTCTATCTTTGCCACCAATACAGGATACATGAAAAACTACGTAGTACTCTTTTGCATATTGCTGCCATTCCTGGCGACGGGACAAAACAATAATGAACCTTACGCTAAAGAATGGCGCAAGGCAGATTCGCTGCTGGACAGGGGATTCCCCGAGTCGGCGCAGAAAGTGCTTGACGGGGTGTACACACAAGCCAAAGCAAAGAACCAGCAGCTACAAATGCTGAAAGCGCAGGTATATATGATGAAAGGCAACTTTCAGCAAAATGAGAATGCCGCAAATGACGCTATACTGAAAGCAGAGAAGGAAATGGCGAATACTTCCTTTCCTGTAAACGCCGTTTGGCAAAGTATAACAGCGCAACTCTATTGGAACTACTACACAGCCAACCGCTGGAAGATACTGGGACGTACCCGCACCAGCGACAATACGACTATCAACGACCTGGAGCAATGGGATGCTGCCAGGTTCTTTGATAAAATAGCTTCGCTATACAATGCATCCTTGTCGAAAGCCAATGAGCTGAAACAGCTGAACATAGCAGACTACGATCCGATACTTACCAAAGGAGTGAACAGCCGTAACCTGCGCCCGACACTATTCGATCTGCTGGCATTCAGGGCTATTGGCTTTTACAGCAATGATGAGAAGGATGTAACGAAACCTACTTTCCAGTTTGTGATGGATGATGCAGCGGCGTTTAGCAATGCGGCTGATTTTGCAAAGCATAATTTTAAAACAGAGGATACGAGCTCTATGCAATGGAGAGCGCTGAAATTGTATCAACAGATATTATCCCTGCACCAGAATGACGCGAGTGCAGACGCACTGATAGATGCCGATCTGCAAAGGTTGGATTTCGTGTTCACACATTCTGTACATGCGGATAAGAAAGATCTGTATGTAAAAGCACTGGAAAATATTGAAAGCAAGTATGGAAGTAACCCGCTTTCTGCAATGGCATCTTATAAGCTGGCCATGCAAATGCAGGAGGCCGATGCTAATAAGGGTACACAAGGTAAGCGTGGCGTAAGGCAACCACAAAGCACTGTGAGAATTGACTATGTAGCACAGAAGAAAAAATTCGAGAGCATTGTAAAGAAATTTCCGGATAGCGAAGGTGGCATGCTGGCTCGTCAGCATATAAGAGAAATAGAGTCGAAGCAACTGAGTGTGCAGGGAGAAGACGTGGTGCTACCGACAGAAGCATCTAAGTTCCTGCTTTCTTATAGGAATGTACAACAGGCCTATTTCAGGATTGTGAAATTAGACCCTGAAGATTACAGGAAAAGTATCCGCCGGTATGATGATAAGTGGCAGGATAAACTATTGACCCTAAAAGCAATTCAGAACTGGAGCGTTCAACTGCCTGCTACTGAAGACTATGATGTGCACAATACGGAAGTGAAAATAGATCCTTTGCCTCCCGGTATGTATGCATTGATAGCCAGCTCTGAAAGCAATTTTGAAAAAGGACAGAATATACTTTCGTACCTGCCATTCCAATCTTCAGCGATCAGCCTGATAACATCTATAAACAATATTGGCTCAGGAAAAGGCTATGTGCTGAACAGGAAAAGCGGTGTGCCGATGCCCGGTGCAAAGGTGGAACTGTATAAGGAGAAGTACAATAATAAAACACACGACTATGATATAGTGAAATCGCAAACGCTGACCAGTAATGCCGATGGCTCTTTCGACAATAAGTCAAGCTCTTATGAATATTTCAGCGGGATAACCGTTCACACAGCTAATGACGCGTTCTATCATTTCAATTCATTTAACCTGTCGGGCTCTCCTGAACAAGCAGACAGGACAACAAGACGTACTTTCTTTTTTACAGACCGTTCGATCTATCGCCCGGGACAGACCATATACTTTAAAGGTATCATGGTGAGTACCTCCGATAAAGGCAAGAAGAATGTGATAGTAGCCAATGAAGAAACGGAAGTAACCTTCTACGATGCCAATGGGCAAAAGGTTGCCAGTGTGACGCTCAAAAGTAATGAGTTCGGATCGTTTACGGGAACATTTACAGCGCCGGAGAGCGGGCTGACGGGTAATATGCGATTGGGCAATAATGACGGTAATGTCTATTTTTCTGTAGAAGAATATAAGCGTCCGAAATTCTCTGTGTCCTTTGACGATCTGAAAGGAACCTATGCACTGAATGACGAAATAAAAATGACGGGAACTGCCGTGGCCTATGCGGGTAATAATGTGGACGGTGCTGCGGTGAAGTATAGGGTGACGCGCAATGTGATCTTCCCCTACTACTGGATGTACTGGAGTTGGTATGGTGGCCGCAGCTTTACCGAAACAGAAATAGCAAACGGAACTACCGTTACAGATAAAGACGGCAAGTTCACTGTTCCCTTTACTGCGAAGCCTGATCTTTCTGTTGACAAGAGTACGTTGCCAACCTTTACCTATACTGTACATGCAGATGTAACAGATATAAATGGCGAAACAAGAAGCACCAGTGAAAGCATCAGCGCGGGATATACTTCTATACAGCTACAAGCGGTGGTGGCAGAAAAGGCGACACCTAAAGACCTGGATACGCTGAATATACGTTCTCTGAACCTGAACGGGCAATTTGTGAAAGCAGATGTACAGGTGCGTATATCGCTGCTGAAAGCCCCGGCGAATGTATTGCGCAAACGCCTGTGGCCTGTACCTGACCAGTTTGTGATGGATGAAGCGGCATTCCGCCAACACTTTCCTATTGACGAATACAAAGAAGAAGCCAATCACCTGAACTGGGAGAAAGGCAATACCATATTTGAAAAAAGTATCACTACCACTGAAGATGGCCGGGTTGCTGTAGGTAGCGGACTGTGGAAAAAGAATGGCTGGTATGTGATAGAAGTGGAAACGAAAGATAAGAGCGGCCTGCAGGTAATAGAAAAGAAGTATGTGCAGGTATGGGATGAGCAAAATGAAGGTACTATAGCGGAAGCGCTGATGGTGACACCAACATCACAAACAAAGGAGCCGGGAGATAAGGCGATAGTGAATGTAGTGAGTGGCTATAAGAACCTGTTCCTGATACAGCAGGAACAATTTATGGATGATAAGTCGGTTACCAAACAGATAGACTATAGTAAGCCTTTCCAATGGACGAAACAACTAACAGAGGCTGACAGAGGCGGTGCCGCAGTGAGCTATATTACCGTGAAGGAAAACAGGGTATATCAACAGGCTGCACAAGTGTATGTACCGTGGAGCAATAAAGACCTGAACATAACATGGGAAACCCATCGCGATAAACTATTGCCGGGACAGAAAGAAACCTGGACGATGGTAGTGAGCGGGGCGAAGAAAGAAAAAGTAGCAGCAGAGATGCTGGCTGGTATGTATGATGCATCGCTGGATGCATTCAAGCCACACCAATGGAGCATAGGCAATTTGTTCCCTTCGGTGAATAACAGGGTGTATTGGTATAATAATATAGGCTTTGGTACGGAGAGCGGCAGGCAGATATCTTACTATAGCTATGAGTCATTGCCATACTATGAGAAGAGCTACGATGCACTGTTCTTCCCGGAGGGGTATGATATGTATGGCGGAAGGTATGAGTACAGGAAAAGTGCGAGCAGATCTCAAGGTGATGTGATGGAGGATAGGGTAATGGCTGCGCCAACTGCAGCTTTTAAAGCAGTTGGTGGAGCCGTTCCGGCGCGAGAAGAAAGTGAGTCGAGCGTGACTGAAGGTGTAGCTAACCAGGTAAAGCAACTTGTTGGGGATAAGGATGAACTTTCAAGTACACAACTTGCAGGTGATGATAATGTACAAGTCAGGAAGAACCTGCAGGAAACAGCATTCTTCTTCCCGCAGCTGCGTACTGATGCGAATGGTAATGTACGTATAGAGTTCACGATGCCGGAAGCATTGACAGAATGGAAATTCATGACTATTGCTCATACTACCGATATGAGTACGGGTATGATGAGCGGAAAAGTAAAAACACAGAAAGACCTGATGGTGATGCCGGGGCTACCCCGCTTCTTCCGCCAGGGAGATGAAATGGTGATCACTACGAAGATCAGCAACCTGAGCGATAAGGAACTGAATGGTGTAGCTACCCTGCGCTTCCTGAATGCCCTTACGATGCAACCGGTTGACCTGCAATTCAGGTTGACACAGGCGAACGTAGACTTTAAAGCGCCGAAAGGCGAAAGCACTACAGCCACATGGAAAGTAAATGTACCTGAGAGTTTGTACGAACCTGTGATAGTGCGTATAGTAGCGAAGGCAGGAGATTTCTCGGATGGTGAAGAAAATACATTGCCTGTAGTGAGCAACCGAATGATGGTAACAGAGACACTGCCGTTGTGGGTGCATGGTAACGATACCAAGACATTCAGCTTCGATAAGCTGAAATACTCTGATACCAGCAAGACGCTTTCTCAATACAAATTGACATTGGAATACACTGGTAACCCTGCATGGTATGCAGTGCAGGCATTGCCTTACCTGATGGATTATCCTTACGAATGTGCAGAGCAAACGTTCAACCGCTTTTATGCAAATGCATTGGCTGGGTATATAGTGGAGAAGTCGCCTAAGATAGAAGCGATATTCAGGAAGTGGGAAACTGAGTCGCCGGAAGCGTTGTTGTCTAACCTTGAAAAGAACCAGGAATTGAAGTCGGCTTTGCTGGAAGAAACACCGTGGGTGATGGAAGCACAAAATGAAACAGAGCAGAAGAAGCGTATAGCTATGCTGTTTGAAACACATAAGCTGGCACGCGGACTGGCGGCTACAGCGCGTAAGCTGAAAGAAATGCAATTGCCCGAAGGCGGTTTCTCGTGGTTCAAGGGTATGCACCCTGACAGGTATATTACGCAATATATCCTTACAGGTATGGGCAGACTGCAACACCTTGGTGTAACCGATAAGAAAAATAATATGGCGGAGATAGCTGAGAAGGCCCTGCCATATCTTGACAGGAAGATGAAGGAAGACTATGATTATCTCGTGAAGAGTAAAGCTAACCTGGAGAAACAACATATAAGCTACTACGAAGTGCAATACCTGTATATGCGTAGCTTCTATAAGCAACCGATAGAGGCGAGTTGCCAGACAGCCTTCAGCTATTACAAGAAACAAGCGGCTAAATACTGGACATCGTTCAATGCCTATATGAAAGGTATGATAGCGCTTTCATTGAACAGGTATAAGGAGACGAAAGAGCCGAAGGATATAGTTGCTTCCCTGAAAGAGACGGCTATGAAGAAAGACGAGCTTGGTATGAGCTGGATGCAACCCGGCTATAGCTACTGGTGGTATGATGCGCCGATAGAAGCACAGGCATTGCTGATAGAGTGCTTCACGGAAGTGTCTAAAGACACGGGTGATATAGACCAGATGAAGATATGGTTGCTGAAGCAAAAGCAAACACAGAACTGGCATACTACCAAGGCTACAGCAGATGCTTGCTATGCATTGTTACTGAACGGGTCTGAATGGTTGAACAATGAACCGAAGGTGACTGTGCAACTGGGTAACGAGACCATAAAAAGCACAGAGCAAAAAACGCAGGAAGGCACAGGGTACTTTAAGACAAAATTCGCCGGCGAAAAGATACAGCCGAACATGGGTGATATTAAAGTAACCGTTCAGGATAATGCGCACAGTACTTCGTGGGGTGCCGTTTACTGGCAGTATTTTGAGAACATGGATAAGATCACTTCTGCAGCTACGCCGTTAGTTGTAAAGAAGCAATTATTCATAGAGCGCAATACCAACCGTGGTCCTGAGCTGCAACCAATAACTGATGGTAATGCACTGAGCATAGGTGATAAAGTAAAAGTGAGGATAGAAATAATAGTAGATCGTGATATGGAGTATGTGCATCTGAAGGATATGCGTGCTGCGTGCTTTGAACCGGTGAATGTATTGAGCACTTATAAGTACCAGGGTGGATTGGGTTATTACGAGTCGACAAAAGATGTGTCTACCAATTTCTTCTTCGGTAGCCTGCCGAGAGGCAAGTATGTATTTGAGTATCCGCTGTTCGTAACGAACAAAGGGGACTTTTCGAATGGTATTGCCACAATACAATGTATGTATGCTCCTGAATTCAGTAGCCATAGTGAAGGGATCAGGGTGAGGGTGAAGTAGGTTGAACCGCGATTTAGACCACCTCCCGTTTTTTCGCTTCGCTCAAGAGAAAGTTCGGGTACTCCTCCTTGAAAAAGGCCCGCCCGGATGAACAATCCGGGCGGACGGAGAGGAGAGTTTAACAGATTAACCGGGGCTGTATAGAAGTGCCGCATCTTTGAGGTGTGGCACTTCTGTTTTATATTAGTCGTTCTAAAAATTCAAAAAAATGACTAAAACTATTTCCCTTTTATCCCTGGCCATTGTGCTGATCTTTTCTTCCTGCGGTAAAAAGTATGAGAATTATACCTGCGAATGCAAAAGAGGCACAGGTGAAGTTGTAGGTAGCCGCACAAGTGATGGCGACATGAGCAAATCTGACATGCAGGATGTGTGTGATAACGACTATGACACCTTCGTAAACAGGAACGGGTGGAGCGACGTGACCTGTAAGGTGACACCATAACTGGTTATTTACCTTAAAGTTGTAATATCTAAAAAGGGTTTAAATGTCCCACACCCCACAGGTGTGGGACATTTGCGATTAATACACCTGTTTTTCTGCCATTCGCCCCTTATCTTTACCCTCCGCAATATTTGAAATTATGAGCCAACTCAGCCAGTTAGCCGAAACACTTATCGGTTCTGAAATAGTACGCCTTGGTAACGAGATCAATACCCGCATCAGTAAGGGGGAGAAGATATATAACTACACGATAGGTGATTTTGACCCTAAGATATTCCCGATACCACAGGAGCTGGAGGACGGTATTATAGACGCTTACCGTAATAAATACACCAATTACCCTCCCGGTGATGGTGTGCTGGAACTGCGTATGGCAGTGGCAGATTTTTATAAAGACCACCTGGGTGTCAGCTATGAGACCAACGAGGTGCTGATAGCGAGCGGTGGCCGCCCGTTGATATACTCCATGTTCCGCAGTATAGTGAACAAGGGAGACAAGGTGATATATGCTGTTCCATCGTGGAACAACAACCATTATGTGCATATGAATGAGGGAGAGCACTGTGTGGTAGAGGCTACACCTGAGAACCACTTTATGCCTACGGCTGAAGATATTGCGCCGCATATAGCGGGAGCGGCTTTGCTTTGTCTTTGCACGCCACAGAACCCGACGGGTACTACTTTAAAGAAAGATACACTTGAAAAAATATGCGACCTGGTAATAGAAGAGAATAAGAAACGTGGTGATGGGAAGAAACTTTATCTGATGTTCGACCAGATGTATTTTACGCTCACCTATGGAGATACGGTACATCACAACCCCGTTGCGCTTCGCCCGGAAATGAAAGCATATACTATTTTCATAGACGGCCTTTCCAAGTCGTTCGCTGCCACGGGTGTAAGAGTAGGTTGGTCGCTGGGGCCTGCGCATGTTATCGCTAAGATGAAAGCGCTGCTGAGCCATATAGGCGCATGGGCACCGATGGCGGAACAAAAAGCTGTAGCAGCTTATTTACAGGATAAGGAAGCATTTAAAACATACCTTACCTCATTCAAAGCCGGACTGGAAGAACGCCTGCAAACCATCTACAAAGGTTTTCTCTCGCTGAAAGAGAAGGGCTATAATGTAGATGCCGTGGCGCCACAGGCCGCTATTTACCTGACTATCAAGATAGATGTAGCCGGGAAGAAAGATGGTGATTTTGTATTGGCGACACAATCGGATGTAACCAACTATTTACTGACAGAAGCTAAACTGGCGATAGTGCCCTTTTATGCATTTGGCGCAGATAAGAAATCTCCATGGTACCGCCTGAGTGTTGGTACTGCCCGGCTGGAAGAGATCCCGCAGATGTTCGCGCAGTTGGAAGCGGCTTTAGCGAAACTAGGATAGGAATTGGTTTTTAGTATTCAGAAGATATTGTCTGTGAGCCTGTTTGTATTACAGAAAATACTATTTAACTTGCATGTTAAGATCATGCATATGAAAAATACACTGTTATACCTGCTGCCATTGCTTATGCTTTTCACCTGCTGTAAAGAGGTAAAAACAAATAATACAAAAGATGATCCCACCAATGTTATAATGGTGGATCAGCCTGATAGCTCCGCGACATCAATTTCAAACGTTGGTCCCAAGGATGGCATCTGTGATGTTTTTGTACTTGATGGCCAGACACTGGTAGGCTTTATCGAAGCCAAAGAATGTAATGTTGTTCTCGACTATGTATTAGGCAATGCAGCCTTGAGTTATGAACCTGATGCTACGATATATAATATTGAAAACCAACGTACCGCCATTACAGTTTTAAAAGGAGAGAAATTAAAGATTGCAAGAAATGGGATTGGTTCGGTAAGAATAAGCTATCACTACAACAACCAGTAAACGCGCTTAGAATTTCACTACGGTCAAAAAAGGTTTCCATATAAAAAACAAAGGCCTCGAAATTTTCGAGGCCTTTGTTTTTTATAGTTTCTGAGTCTTACACTCCTACCATAAGTGGCATTAACAGCATCAGTACATCTTCGTTGTCGCCTTTTTCCATTGGGCGGAAGATACCTGCGCGTGTTGGCGTGCTTAGCTCTACCTGTATTTCATCACCGTCCATGTTGTTGATCATCTCCACCATCAGTTTGGCGTTGAAAGCGATCTTCATGTCCTCACCATTGTACTGGCAGCTCAGCATTTCCTTACCCTCATAAGAGAAGTCGATATCCTGTGCGCTCAGTTGCAGCGCGTTACCGTTAATGTCCAGCACTACCTGGTTGGTTGTTTTATTAGCAAAGATGCTTACACGGCGGAGTGCGCTTACAAAGTCGCCACGATTAATGGTGAGCTTGTAAGGATTGTCAACCGGTATTACTGCTTTGTAGTCGGGGAACTTTGCGTCTATCAGGCGGCAGCTCATGCTCAGGCGGCCACTATTCACGAACAAGTGGCTGTTGTTGTAAGAAAGCTCCAGGGGAGTTTCGTCAGCAGGAAGTGTAGCGCGTAATTGTTGCAGAGGTTTCTTTGGTACTACCACGCCTTCCACGTTAGGGCAGCTTACATCGGTGCGACGGAACTGTACCAGCCTGTGTGCATCTGTAGATACGAAAGTGATGCTATCCTTAGCCATTTCAAAGTACACACCCGTCATTTGCGGACGAAGTGTATCTGTGCTTACCGCAAATAATGTTTTGTTGATGCTTTCCAGCAGTGCGATAGACGGCAGCGTGAAGCTGGTAGTATCGCCCGGTGCCGGTTCTTTAGGGAAGTCGTCAGCTTTCTCACCACCTATGCGGTACTTACCTACGTCGCTGGACATTTCTATAGAAAGGTCTTGTTCGTTGATATTGAAGGTGATCGGTTGCTCCGGCAAATTCTTCAGGTAATCTGTGAGGATCTTTGAAGGGATGCAGATACGTCCGTCACCTTGTGCGTCATTTACATCAAGTTGCACACGCATCATAGTTTCCAGGTCCGTGGCCGTAAGCGTGAGGGTGTTTCCCTTTAATTCAAAAAGGAAATCTTCCAGCACTGAAAGCACAGTATTAGAACTGATAACACCGCTTATCTGTTGCAGGTTTTTCAGCAACGCGGTTGAGGTGACGATAAAACGCATCGTTAGTTTGGTTTAGAGACAAAGATAGTTTTTTGGGTGATTTTAGGAAGTGGAGTTTATACACAATTAATACCCTGATAATTCACGGTTTAGAGGCCGTACTCTTGAATGTTTATCAGGATTTAATTAATATTATAATTATTAGATATTATTACTTTGATCGAATATGATATTTATAAAGATAATTTCTCGCCATTAATTAAAGACCGCAATGGCAGTACATGCGGCTAATTCGAAAGCCTAACTTTGTTTTTCAGACACCATGCGTAAAAAGACCAAATATATTCCTGTCACTTCTATGCCAGATGAGTCCGGCTTAGGTATTACTATCGGAAGGGCATCAGTTAAAGATCTAAGCACTTTTGAGCAAGCAGACTTTGGCACCTTTGAAAAATTAGAACAATCGCACCGGCACGACTATCATTTCTTTTTTTTGCAAGAAGCAGGGACGACATCCATTGAGATCGATTTCAGAAAATATAAAGTTCCGCCCGAATCCGTTATTTATATTCATCCAAACCAAGTACATCGAATGGTTGGGACTGTGCAGAACGTAACAGTTAGTGGTTGGGCTATCAATAATGAAAATCTGAATTCCGAATATCTAAAACTACTAAATGATATCGCACCTGCGAAACCTTTGTCATTAAATAAAGAGGTATTTTCAATTATTTATGACGCGGTGACCCTCTGCATAAAGATATCGGAAAGAAAACAAGAAAAATTGCATCATGCTTTACTAAAGGATAGTTGCAATACATTAGTCGCATTAATTACCTCACAGTATTTAGTGCAATCGAAACCCACTGATACACTTTCCAGGTTCGAAGTTATTACTAAGGCCTTTAAATCTATATTAGAGCATAATTATATTACGGCGAAAAAGCCTGCAGAATATGCGCAAAGCCTTAATGTGTCTGCCCCTTATTTGAATGAATGCGTTAAAAAAACCACAGGATATCCTGTTTCATATCATATACAACAGCGTATCATTTTAGAAGCGAAAAGATTGCTTTATCATTCTGATAAGTCGGTAAAAGAAATAGCATCTGAGTTAGGGTATGACGATTATCCTTATTTCTCACGTCTGTTTAACAAGGTTGCAGGAATGACCCCATTAACCTTCCGTAATAAAAACTTCGAATAGTCCAATACTTACCATGCATTGACATTTTTTGAGTCTGCTATACAACGTTCCTTTGTACTATCAAAATCGATACAATGGAATCATCAAAAAATATGAAAATACCTGTTCCGGGCGCAATTATAGCAGGTGAACTAGAGGAAGAAACACCAAACGCAGATTTTGTACGTCACTTAGAGTTACCGGTGATACATTTTGAACTCAAAAGCTATTAGTATGATTTCAAGCATGCCGAAGTGGATAGGAGATTTATTCGCGGGCTCACTTCGCCCGAACGTTAAGATTCTAAAGACATCATATATCAGCTCTCAAATAAAGAGAATACGCTTCCAGGGGAACATATCAAAAATGAATTTACAGATCGGTTATGCGAATGTTATTCGTGTAAGTGAAACGGAATACAGAAATTATACAGTCGCCTCTCATGACACTATCGCAGGCACTTTGGACATCGTTTTTCATATACATGGTAATGGAGTTGGTAGCCGATATATCGATGCTTTAAAAACAGGAGATGAGCTATTTATCAGTGACCCAAGAGGCAAGAAGCTCTATGATGCGGGTTCAAAACAACAAATCATATTTGGAGATGAAACTTCTTTAGGCACAGCATGTTCACTTCTTCCTATTCTGAAACAGAATCAACAACAATTTCATTTCTATTTTGAGTTGGCCGAAGAAAACAAGCATACACCGCAGTTACTAGGATTGGAAAACTGTACGGTATTTCCTAAGAATGACGTGTTCACTAACGAAAAAAATATAGATGATTTAAGAACGTCACACTGGCGAGCGGCTAACTTTATTTTAACCGGGAATGTAAAATCAATGCAGACACTAAGAAGAGTTTTGAAAAGTAGTACAACAGGTAAAATATTATCTCAAGGCTATTGGCTTGAAGGGAAAAAAGGATTATAATAACTAAATAAGACGCGATGCTCTTAATACTTAAAACTTCTGTTAGGACGGAAGAGGACATTGAAGGATTGAAGCTCAGTTCAAATGAAATATTTAAACAGGCAAGATGGACTTTCGATCTTGATGATTGTGATAAAGTTTTACGAATTGACAGCCAAACCGACATTTTACAATATGTAATTAAGTTATTTAGAGACAAAGGCTTTGTTTGCGAAGAACTTGCTTGATTTAAAAAAAGGATAGCCTATCTATCCGATAGCTTCGGTTCTTTCTCTTGGTGAAAGAACTTTTCAGAAACGAAGGGTCTGGCGCTTCCCCCACCGGAGCTACAATAATCCCATCCTCCGAATTGACACCACAGGTATAGAGATCGCACTACCGGCACCCGCATGGATGAAGATGAGATCAGTAAGTTCTTCAGCGATGTAGAAAAAATAAATATTACAGCGCAGAAGTCACCCACCACACATTACCATGAGGGTCGGTAATACCGCCGCTGCGCCCGTAGGGTTGGTTGGCAGGTTTCATTATGGAAGTGGCGCCCATTTCCAATGCTTTATTGTAAGTCTCATCTGCATCGGCAACATTGATATACATGCCCGCATTCTGGACCGGGAATTTATCAGAAGCCTCAGATATCATGATGCAGCTATCGTTGTTGATGATGACTTCGCCGTGCATCAGTTGGTTGCCATCTTCGGTATAATGAATTTCTTTCTCTGTAGCCCCAAAAACATCTTTCAGGAATTGGATAAGGCCGAGACCATCTTTTACAATTAAATAAGGCATTACGGTGTTGTAGCCTTCGGGGATGATTGTGTGTTTCATGTGTTAGATTTTCCAACACAATTTCATGAATTTATTTCAAACGAATCCAGTCGTTATAGTATAAAAGTCGCTGATATTAACTTTTGGTTAGTCTAAACTAAAATTCTTGCGATAGCTTTTTATCATGCGTTTCTTCCTGCCTATCAAATGTATTTCCCGTTCTGTCATAATATCGTCATTATGTAGTAGATTTATTCATATTTTGACGTTAACCATGAAATCTCTTTTTTAATAAAGTATATAACTTATGATTAAACACTACAAAAGATTTATTTTATTGCTGTGCGTGGTATTGATGGGGGGGCTGTCAATGTATTATTCTTCGGGGCCGGCACAGAGCTTCACTGCAGCAACCGGATCGTCATTTGATGGACAAAATTGTAATAGTTGCCACAGCGGAGGATCATTTTCTACGACGCTCACCATGCAATTGCTTGATGGTAGTCTCAATCCCGTTACCACTTATGTGCCGGGTACCGCTTATACACTGCGTATTACAGCAGGAGGAACAAGTCCTCGCTTAGGATTTCAGACAACAGCAGCCTTTCAGGGTACAAATGCTAATATTAATGGCTGGGGTGCTATGCCTGTCAATGTACAGAATATTGTGCTAGGCGGACGTAACTATGTAGAACATTCAACTCCGCTTAATCTTAGTGTAGTAAATATTCCATGGACAGCACCTGCCAGCACTACGACTGTTGTTTTTTATACTGCGATAAACAGGGTGAACAATACCGGCAGTACTTCAGGGGACCAAGTAGTTTCAGGATCCTTATCTATAGCGGCCTGTGCTCCAATCGTGATGACGCCAAGTCCATTGCCCGGTGCAACAATAAATGTTGGTTACAGCCAGCAATTATCTCAAACAGGTGGAGTAGGTACAGTAACTTATGCGCTAACGAGTGGTACTATGCCGACAGGCATCACGATCAATGGTACCGGGCTGATATCCGGTACACCAACTGTGGCAGGCACTTATAACTTTACTATAACTGCAACAGGTAGTAATGGATGTAGCAGTGCTCAGTCATTTACAATCGTTGTGTGCCCGGTAATCACGCTTACGCCGGGTTCACCATTACCTTCGGGTACTGTAGCTGCGGCGTATAGCCAGGTGATCTCGCAAACGGGAGGCACAGGTACATTTACTTACACAGTAACAGCAGGCACATTACCTGCGGGCGTTACCTTAAATACTAATGGTACATTATCGGGTACACCACTTACGGCGGGTACTTACAATTTTACTATAACGGGTACTAACGGCAGCTGTAGCGGCACTACTGCTTATACACTGGTGATAGGCTGCCCTACCATTACCGTGAATCCTGCTACGTTAGCTAATGGTACACCGGGTGTAGCATACAACCAGGCAATAACGCAAACGGGTGGTGGTGCCGGTCCGTACAATTATACCGTTACCGCAGGTGCTTTACCACCGGGTATGACTTTAAGCCTTGCCGGAACGCTTGGCGGTACGCCAACGACATCGGGCACTTACAACTTTACAGTTACTGCTACGGGTACACAATCCAATTGCAGTGGTACAAGAAGTTATACTTTAATAATTGCTTGCCCTACAATTACGGTGAATCCTGCAACGCTGCCTAATGGTACGGTGGGTAGCTCTTATGGCATCCAAAATATTACACAAACAGGTGGCAATGGAACAATGACCTATACAGTAGGTACAGGTTTCCCTCCGGGGCTTAACCTTACTACAGGTGGTATATTGTCGGGCACACCAACTGCGGCAGGTACATATACCTTTACTATTACAGTAACCAGCCAATATGGTTGCACAGGTACGCGCACTTATACGGTAACTATAAGTTGCCCTACCATTACAATCAACCCTGCAACGATAGCTAATACTACACCGGGCTCCACAGTAAATGTTCCATTCTCACAAGTAGGTGGCACGGGTACATTTACCTACACACATACCAGTGGCACATTACCTCCGGGCTTGTCTGTCACCGGTGGCGCGCTCACAGGTACAGTAGGTGCTCCGGGTAGCTATACATTTACTATCACAGGTACCAGTACGAATGGTTGTACGGGTACACGTACTTACACAGTAATAGTAGCTTGCCCTACGCTTTCATTGAGCCCGGGAGTATTACCAACAGGAAATGTCAACGTGCCGTTCAGCCAGGTTATTACAGTAACAGGTAGTAGTAATACTTTCACATATACTGTTACCTCAGGTTCCTTACCAGCGGGTGTAACATTGAATACTAATGGTACTTTATCAGGCACGCCTACGGCATCAGGTACGTTTACCTTTACGATAACGGCAACGGACATTTACGGATGTACCACATCGACTGTTTACAACTGGGTGATCAGTCCTTGTCCTGTTATTACGTTGAATCCGAACACACTACCTAATGGAGCCCCCGGTACTGCTTATAGCCAAACGATCACACAAACGGGCGGTACCAATCCTACTACCTATGCTGTAATATCGGGAGCATTGCCTCCGGGTCTTACACTGGCAACCGGTGGTGGGCTTACAGGTACTCCTACTACTCCCGGTACTTATACGTTTACAGTACAGTCTACCTCAGTAGGTGGTTGCATAGGCAGCCAAACGTACACGATAATCATTACATGCCCTACTATCACACTTTCTCCGGGTACATTACCTGTGGATACTGTAGGTACGGCATACAATGAAACGATCACACAAACAGGCAGTCTTGGTAGTACGTTTACATATACTGTCAGCTCCGGTAGTTTACCTCCGGGTATTACACTGGCCACAAACGGTGACCTTACAGGTACAGGTACTGCAACAGGTACTTATACATTTGATGTGACAATGACCGATAACCAGGGTTGCTCTGTAACAGTTAGCTATACGATAGATGTTGTTTGTCCGGTGATAGTGATCAATCAGACGATAGTTGATACTATTTTCGCGACAGTACCATACACTACAACGCTTACGCAAACGGGTGGAACAGCCCCCTACACTTATGCTGTAACCAACGGTACACTGCCGACCGGCATTACACTGGGAACAGATGGCGTGCTTTCCGGCACCAGTACTAATGGCGGTACATTTACGGTAACCGTTACAGTAACTGATGCGAACGGCTGCACCGCAACACAGGTGTTCAACATTGTGGTGTATGATCCTCTGTCTGTGGTGAAGGTGGATGCAAATAAAGCATCGGTAGTATTGCTACCTAATAATGTAACGAATACTACTACTGCATTGATCGTAACTAACTCATCAATAAAAGCAGAGCTTCGTGTGGTGGACATTACAGGTAAGGTGGTATATCATAACACAGCAAACCTGAAAGCGGGTGAGAACAGGGTTAGCCTTGATCTGCATCAACTGGCTTCAGGCACTTATACGCTGCATGTAAAGCCATTGAATGTAGCACCGGTTAGGTTCAACAAACAATAGTTTTAATAATATTATAGTGTGCTTCCTCTCCCGGCCCAGCTGGGAGAGGAAGTTTTGTTTTATGTTAAGCTTAAAGGTCGTGGCACGATAATTAAATAATCTCTAGTCTAAAACAAGCACATTATGAAATTGACGAGATTACTGGCATTAGCCGCGATAGGCACAGGTGTAGCACTGTTATTCACTACCAAGAAAGGAAAAGCGCTGAGAGGCGATATAGCAGACCGCTCAGGCGATCTGTTGAAAAAGCTGAACAAGCTTTCCCGTGAAACAGCTTCTGACCTTCAAGAAATTGGCACGAAGGCTACGAAAGCAGCAAAACAACATGTTTAATATTGTAGAGTAAATTACTTTATAGTATTGATCCGGAACAGGCAGATAGACTCTGCCTGTTTTTTATTTGTGCCAAACCCAGGCGTTTGCGAATTGCAGCTAATATTCGGCTATCCTACACAATTTCATTATTTTTAACTGTTACTAAAACAGGAACATGGGTTGGTTAGATAAACTTTTTGGCAAAGCGGAGAAGGAAAATGGGAGGAGCGACATATTGCCACAATCGGATAATACACCTGCGGCAAAGAATACACAAAATTTCACATTGCCCGGCCTGGAATCAATGAGGTTTGGCCGGTACAGCGATAATAATAAGACCCAAAAGAAAACGGAAAGCTGGTACAGGGCAGAGGACAGGTACAAAGAAAAAAATTACACAGAATCGTTTGCGGCGATATTTGACTATCTGCGCGATGATGTGGAAGATAATGTTCGCTTCCATCCTGATGGGAAGGCTTTTACTTTTGAGGTGGTGCAAGGGTCTAAAACGCTGAGAGGGGAGTGTGATGGTAGTACTATAGTAGCGCGAGTACCCCTGGCTAAGATGGTAAGCCCCACCACTGCCGTAATGCGCCGCCTGCTGGATATAAATTTCAACCTGTTTTATTGCCGGACAGCGATGGATGAACAGGATACACTGTATTTTGTTTTCGATTCTGAAGTGCCGGCTGCCAGCCCCAACAAAATGTATTATGCCCTAAGGGAGATGGTAACCAAAGCGGACAGGATGGATGATCAGCTGCTGGAAGACTTTAATACCCTGGTAGAAACAGGTACCGAGCATATAATAAGAACAGCCGACCATGAACTGGAAGTGAAATATAAGTATTTCCGGAAATGGATAGAAGATACCCTTAGCCGCGCATCGGAATTAAATACAGATTCCTTTTCAGGCTCCATAGCATACTTGTTCCTTACACTTATATACCGCATAGAGTTTCTCATTACGCCACATGGCAAGCTGATGAATACCATGGAGAAGATCAGCAGCCTATACTGGACCAGGAAGGAAGAAGTACCCCTGGTGGAACGCAATCAGCTAATGAAAGACGCGCTTCGTAAACTCCTGGACATCGGTAAAGAGGAGTTTGCAGCCAGTGTCTATCAAACGAAAGGAAGCTTCGCCATTACTTCACCTCCGACCTGGGAGAAGATGCGGGAGTATATAGTGAATGCCAATAAAGACAGCATTTGGTACGTAGATAATAAGTACCCCGACCTTGCCCTTATTATTACTGAGTATGGTATGACGTATAACCAGTTCATACATAGTATGCCCAGGGTGATGACAGACCTTACACTGATATATATGGCGGTGCTTCATCCTGATTATTTTGAAGAGATGGGGATGAAGAGTTTATTCTGCGACAAGAATAAACAACTGAATAAATCTGCGATAGAGCGTGCTACCAAAGACGCGCTGAGCAGGTATAAGGATAAATACAAGAATATGAATTGGAACGCAGCTGCGGTCAATTACAGTTCGCTGTATGATTTCCTAGTCTCTTTCAGCGACCAGATGGCACACCTGAATATGGATACAAAGAGAAACTAGTATTTAAAAAAGCGGAACGGATGACTATACAGGAGACGATAGAAAAGAACCAGAACTCGGTAGTGCAGATAGCAACCAAGACCAGCACGGGTACGGGTTTCTACCTGCATGAGTATGATATCATAATAACCAACTATCACGTTATAAAAGGGCATAATCGTGTAACGGTGAAGGGTAAGAGTTTTTCAAAGAAGCTGGCGGAAGTGATATTCTTTGATGAGCGTTATGACCTCGCTTTCTTACTGCCACCAGTTAGTATGAAAGATGTTCCGGAGCTGAAACTGGGGCTGTACGAAAAATTAAAAGATGGTGATATGGTTGTGGCTATAGGGCATCCTTACGGGCTGAACTATACGGCTACACAGGGTGTGATATCGAGGGTAAACAGGGTGCAGAATGGTATCAACTATATACAAGTAGATGCTGCTATCAATCCCGGTAATAGTGGAGGCCCTTTGGTGAATGAAGATGGTGATGTAGTGGGTGTAAATACATTTATCATTAAGGGTGGCGATAACCTGGGTTTTGCTTTGCCGTCGTCTTATCTGAAGGAGGCATTGGATCAATATGTGCCGCATAGAGGGGAGTTTGCTTTGCGCTGCCCGTCGTGCGCTACGCTGGTAACTATGGCTACACTTGACGCGGGAAAGTATTGCCCTAACTGCGGTACTAAAATAGAATTTCCTAAAAAGACTGAAGCTGATGAAGCCCCCGTATCGGGAATAGCCAAAACGGTAGAAGACATACTGGAGAAACTGGGACACGACAGGGAACTGGCTCGTGACGGACAGAACCGCTGGGAGGTGGAAGAGGGCTCAGCGAAAATTAAGATCAGTTATAATCCTGAGAACTACTTTATAGTGAGTGATGCGTACCTGTGCAAGCTGCCGAAGACAGGCATTAAACAGCTGTATACTTACCTGCTGAAAGAGAATTTTAATCTTCGTGGAAAGCTGTTCAGCCTGCAAGGGGAAAATATTGTGATAAGCTCACTTATTTATGACCTGGATCTTTCTGCGGCAAGTGGTGAATCGTTATTCAGGGAGCTGTTCCAGAAAGCGGATTATTATGATAACCTACTGATGAAAGACTATAACTGCCTGCCTATACTAAAAGAGGCATAGCTAATTTTTCTTTGGCATATTTGTTGTGCCTTTTACAATACTTATGAGGCACGCCATAAAATACCCTTTGGTTTTTATAGTATTGATAGCTATGAGTTGTAAGCATCAATACGAAGGTCCGTCCATTTTGGAATTATATGGATCTAAAGTTTCCGGCACAAAAACATGGGAACACCGATATACATCCTCAACAAGCAATACTGTCAGGGTGAATGATACCGCATTTGGTATTACAGCCGTTACGCCCAATAGTATTAAAGTTGACATACTCGAGACGCCACTGCACTTTAGTTATTATGACTTTTCGGGGCTTAAGCGTTATGATACTACTCAAGAGTTGCATTACAGTTATTTTGACCTTAGGCATTCGTATGCAGAGTTGATATACTATTACATGAAGGACAGCATCTACTTCGTTAAAAGATCAGGGGGTAACGGAGGTTATCAAGAGCATGAGTTCAACACCAAATAGCCCGTCTGACTTCCGATACTAAAAACGGCTTACGAACGTTTATAGAACTATGTTTCCAAACAAACCTATATTAAATGCAATACTTGCGGTCTCGGTTATGGCTATCTTCTCCTGTAACAGGGAAGATGATCCGATACCGTATACAGGCCCTTATTCTCCGTTGGCAGAGGAGTATGCACAGCATATGGATGGCACACGTACATGGAAGGTAAAATACACCAATGAGGATACCTCCTACTCACTGAACGATACGTCCTTTAATATACATGTGATGAATGATACGGCAGTGCATGTTTGGAATAGCCTGTTTTTTTATTGTCCCGGTGGTTTGCAGATAGGCAATACCCTCTTTCCCGCTGATACTGCCCGGTACTTGCTTTATGGCGGTATTGTAGGATCGCATGGTGCTGCGTTAGAGTATTATTATGTGGAGGACAGCCTGATACTCTATCATGTTACTGATGACGCGCGGATCATTTATTATTCGATGCAATGATCTAATAAGTTTATAAAACAGAAAGGCCCTCGGTTCAACCGAGGGCTTTCCTGTTTTATGTATTGAGTATGCTTAATTCAGCAAAGCCTTCACTTTTTCTATTACTGCTTGTAGCCCTGCTACATCCTGTCCTCCCGCTGTGGCCAGGTTTTTTTGTCCACCGCCGCCGCCTTTGATGAGCGGCGCAACGATCTCTTTAATGATCTTGCCTGCATCTAAACCTTTAGCCGCATTCACCTTGTCGTCTATGCCTACAGCAACGAATGGTTTACCGCCGATGTTGGTGCCCAATACCACAACGTGGTCATTCACATGATGCTTGATATCCAGGCACAATTTCTTGAGTGCGTCCAGGGAGCTGACATTTACTATATCGCCGATGAAGTTCACATCACCGATTACTTCATCCTTCATCAACACTTCGTTGCGGATAACAACTAACTGGCGTGCTTCCATTGATTCTAGACTCTTCTCCAGTTGTGCTTTTTCTTCCTGGAGTTTTTCTATAGCCTTTACCGGGTCTTTCGGGTTCTTCAGTTGTGCTTGAATCTGGTGGAGGACGGACAGCTTTTCATTCAGGTAGTCGAATGCTGCTTTGCCACTCACCGCTTCTATACGGCGAACACCTGCTGCTACCGCGCCTTCGTGCAATAGCTTGAACAAGCCGAGCTGACCTGTAGTGCCTACGTGCGTACCACCGCAAAGCTCGATAGAGTATGCAGGGTCCATGATTACGACACGAACACGGTCGCCGTACTTTTCACCAAACAGTGCCATCGCGCCAAGGTCTATCGCTTCGTCTTTCGACATTTCGCGAATAACTACGTCTACGTTTTCGCGTATCTTATTGTTGACTATATCTTCTATCTGTGCTATTTCTTCATCGCTCACCTTCGCGAAGTGAGAAAAGTCGAAACGCAGGTGTTCTTCATTTACCAAAGAGCCTTTCTGTGCCACGTGCGTACCCAGTACTTGCCTGAGTGCAGCATGCAATAAGTGCGTAGCGCTGTGGTGCATTTCTGTTGCCATACGGCGTTGCCCATCTACCTTTGCCAATACTCCACCGCTGAGATCAGCAGGGATCACTTCCGCAAAGTGAATGATGAGGTCGTTCTCTTTCTTGGTATCTATTATCTGAACCGTTTCGTTGCCGAATATCAGTTCACCAGTATCACCTACCTGTCCACCGCTTTCGGCATAGAACGGAGTGGTGTCTAAAACAATCTGGTAACTTTCTTTTCCCTTAGCCGTTGCCTTTCGATAACGCAGTACAGCAGCTTGTGCCTCCAGGCTATCGTAGCCTACAAATTTTGTTGCGCCACCTTCCTGCACTGTTATCCAGTCGCCGGTATCCAGTGCAGTCGCTGCGCGGCTGCGGTCTTTCTGTTGTTTCATTTCTGCTTCGAAGGCAGGTTCGTCAACAGTGAGTCCTTGTTCGCTGCCGATCAATCTTGTGAGGTCGATAGGGAAACCGAATGTATCATAGAGTTCAAAAGCAGCCCTGCCGTTTATTACGGTAGTATTGTTTGCTTTTGTATCGTTTACGATCTCGTCTATTTTCTTTAGCCCCTTATCAAGTGTTCTCAGGAAAGCTTCCTCTTCCTCTTTTACTACACGGCTCACCAGGTCCACTTGCTTGTGCAGCTCCGGGAACACGTTCTCGAACTGTGTAGCTAATACAGGTATCAGTTGGTGCAGCAATGTATGCTTGTAGTCGAGGTAAGAATAATAATACCGCACAGCCCTGCGCAGGATGCGGCGGATAACATACCCGGCACCAGTGTTAGAAGGTAGTTGCCCGTCAGCTATGGTGAAACCTATCGCACGAATGTGATCGGATATCACGCGGAAGGCGATGTCTGCTTTGCTGTCGGTGTAGCCGTATTTCTTTCCTGTTATCTTTTCTATTGCTGCGATAGTGCCTGTGAAGATGTCACTATCGTAATTGCTTTGTTTTCCTTGCAACACCCGTACCAGTCGTTCGAAGCCCATACCGGTATCAACATGTTGTGCAGGCAATGTTTGTAATGAACCGTCCTTCTGGCGATTGAACTGCATGAATACGTTGTTCCATATCTCTATCACCTGCGGATGGTCGGCATTTACCAATGACTTGCCATCAATGCTATTGCGTTCTTCCAGGCTACGGCAGTCAACGTGTATCTCACTGCACGGACCACATGGGCCTGTATCACCCATCTCCCAGAAGTTGTCCTTCTTGTTACCCATCAGGATACGGTCTTCCGCTATCAGCGCTTTCCAGAAGTTGTAAGACTCATTATCCTTTTCAAGGTTCTCTTTTGCATCACCTTCAAAGACGGTAACGTAGAGTTGGTCTTTTGGAATTTTATAAACTTCGGTCAGTAGTTCCCAGCTCCATTCGATGGCTTCTTTCTTGAAGTAGTCACCAAAGCTCCAGTTGCCCAGCATCTCGAACATGGTGTGGTGATAAGTGTCAACACCTACTTCTTCCAGGTCATTGTGCTTACCGCTTACGCGCAGGCATTTTTGGGTATCGGCTATTCTTTTATATTGGGCTTCCCTGTTACCGAGGAAGTAGTCTTTGAATTGGTTCATACCCGCATTGGTGAATAGCAGGGTAGGGTCATTTTTCACCACAATAGGCGCAGAGGGCACGATATGGTGTCCCTTTTCCTTGAAAAAATCTAAAAACTGCTGCCTGATCTCGTTAGCCGTAAGCATATATTATTATTAATAAGGCTGCGAAATTAAGCCTAATTGGCTACAGCACGAAATGAATAGGGTGTTGTACACAGCTTTTCTACATATTTTTTTCCTGATACCAAACCCATTAAGATTTAATGTGGTCTTTTGTAACGTTGTAAGGAACTTGTTATGAAGAAAATATTTACTGCGATAGCACTGTTGTTGTTTGCGCAAAATGGTATCGGGCAAACTTTCTATGAAGAGGATTTCGAGAACACCACGGGCAATGCGCTGCCCGCCGGCTGGCAAATGACCAATGATGCCGGCGGTGTATGGAAGACAGGTGAAGCTGCGGACATACAAACCCCGGGATTGGTGTATGGATGGGAGCATACCCGCGCAGCAGGACTGGAACTGGATACCAATTGGTATAGCACACAGCGTACTGATATCATCACTTCACCCTCTATTGCTTTGCCGTCCACGGTTTTCCAGTTCCTCACATTACAAGTGGACCTCTTCAGCCTCACCAGCAATGTCAGCACGTTCGAGTATTCAGTGAATAACGGTGCAACCTGGTCTAATGCGCAGTATCTGAATATATCTGCGTGGGATACCAAGTTCCTCTGGATACCTTATGCAGTAAATGCCGCTTCCATAAAGTTCCGTTTCAAAGTGGTGACCGGGGCCGGCTCGTCCTTTACAGGTTTCTTCATGGATAATTTACGGTTCTATTCGCCATATACTGTGGATGCGGAACTTTATGACCTACAGCCACACGAAGATGAAGTGCACAACTACGCAAGCCCCGGCCAGGGTGTGGCAGTGAAGGGTACGGTACTGAACAGAGCGTGGACAACACTAAATGATGTGGTTTTTAAATACCAGGTAGATAACGGACCGGTACAAACGAGTGTGCATAATGGTATTAATGTTGGCTCATGGGCCAGTACTACCATCACCCATAATATACCATGCACAGTGCCGGGTATGGGTAACTATACGCTGAAAGCATGGATAGAGGCTACCGGGGACGGAGATAACAGCGACGACACCCTTACGCGAGGACTGATAGGCGCCAGCTACCTGCCAATGAAAAAGCCGGTGATAGAAGAGCGCGGCGGCACCTGGTGCGGCTGGTGCGTACGCGGTAGCTATTACAATGATTCACTGGCTGAAATATATGGCGATAGCGCCAGCATTATAAGCGTGCACAATGGCGACCCGATGGCGATTCCGGCTTATGACAGCTATATAGGCAATTTGCCTTCGAACGGGGTTGATGTCAATTACTTTGGTTTTCCCGCAATAGTAGGAGACAGACGTGAGACCGCAGATCCCGTAAATATTTTTTATCTCTTCAGGGAACAAAGAACACGTTTTGGATATGGAGATATAAAAATAGTTTCAGCTTCACTGTCAGGCAACGAACTCACTTTGCCCGTGAGCTTCAAACCCGCGATAGATATGTCGGGCAACTATAAACTGGTGCTGGTAATAACTGAAGACAGTGTGCATAAAGATACCCTGGGTTACCAGCAAACAAATTCCTATTCCTACCAGCTTCAAAACATTCCATTCTTCGGGTATCAGTCGTTACCGATGTTCATACCCGCGGCAGATATGTATTACAATCAGGTAGCAAGAGTAGTACTTGATGGCCCCGGGGGAACGGCGGGCAGCCTTCCTGCCTCTATGACGCATGATGTGTTGTACACGCACACCTACAACGTAACACTGAACCCTTCATGGAACATAGATCACCTCAAAGCCGTGGCCTTTATAGTAGATGCCAACGACAACGATGCCATACTCAATAGCACAAACAGGGAGATACCCGTAGCCCTGGGCACCGGGAAGGTGAAACCTGCCCCGGTAAATATGGTGGTGTATCCTAATCCCGCCAATGATGTATTGTATTTGGCTGTATCACCTCGCAAAGCAGGCGAGGTGGTGATAAGGCTCATGGATATGACAGGGCGCACTGTATACCAGGCATCATATAACGCGATAGCTGCCGGTAAACAAGGATTTACAGTGCCTGTGAAGGAGATGGCATCAGGTATTTATAATCTACAGGTACAAATGGAAGAAGGGACGATGAATGAGAAAGTAAATATTGTAAATTAAGTATCACAATAGCCAAAATGCACAGCCACTCCATAGTATGGGTGGCTGTTGTTTTGTTAAATGTTCTTAATAAATATTCCACAACAGAATCAACATTCAGCCATTGCGCAATTACGCATATATTTGTTAGGTGAGTTTCTTATATCCGTTATTCCTTATTGCGGGAGCCGCGTTGGCTATTCCCATTCTTATACACTTGTTCAACCTGAGGCGGTACAAAACGGTCTTCTTTCCGCATACCCGCTTTTTGAAGAATATACAGTTGCAAAGCCAGAAGCAAAGCCAGCTGAGGTATAAGTGGCTGCTGGCGGCCAGGTTATTGTTCTTGTTATTGTTGGTACTGGCGTTTGCCCAACCATTCTTCAGCGGGAATAATAAAGACACAGGTAACAGGCTGCAGGCCATATATATTGACAACTCTTACAGTATGAGTGTGAAAAAGGGCGCACGCACCATGCTGGATATAGCCAAAGATGCCGCCCGCAGGCAAATACAGCAATCGGGTGGAGGAACAAGATTTCTTGTGCTGACCAATGATAAGCCTGTGAGCTATCAGCCACTCCCTGCCGATAAGGCTTTAGCGGCATTGGGTGCTGTTGACATTACCGCAGCCAATAAAAACTCCAACCAGGTATTTGCTACACTACAAAGCATTATGCAGAGTGAAGTGAATACAGGTGCCGACCTATTCTATTATTCTGATTTCCAGCAAAACTCATTTTCGGCAAATATTGATAAAGGACTATCGAAGAACATCACCTTTCATGGAATACCTGTACAGGAGAGTGCTGTACAGAACATATATATAGACACAGCCTACATAGACGCACCTGTATTACAAACAGGCCAAAATAACCGGCTTGTGGTGCGCAGCAAAAAAATAGGTAAGCTGCCGAAGGATATGCCGGTGCTGCAACTGATAGTGAACGGACAGGTGAAAAGTGCTGCTACACCCAACTTTAATGATAAGGATGAAAGTGTAGATACGCTGAGCTTCCAGGTGAATGATGCTAGCTGGCAACGGATAGCCTTGTCGCTGAATGATGCGGCATTGAGGTTTGATGATACATTCAGGATATCTGCGCGGTCATCTTCTAATCTTTCTGTACTGGTGCTGAACGAGGGACAGAGCAATCCCTATATACAGGCTGCATTCCGCTCGGGTAATGGTTTCCAGGTGAGCCAGGTGGATATCAATACCGCTCCCGCTGACCTGAAAGAATACAACCTGGTGATATTAAACGGTGTCACCCGCATAGATGGCGGACTGGCCAAATCATTGAGTGGTGCGTTGCAGCAGGGCAAGAGCATTTGCATATTCCCTTCACGTACGGGTAATTTTTCAGCTTTGAATGAAGGATTGAGACAAATCGCGGATATACAAGTAACAGGTGTTGACACAGCCGCACAAACGGCCTCTACTTTACAACAAGGCAGCGATTTGGTAAAAGATATATTTGACCGCGTACCCGAAAATGTACAACTACCACAAGCCAACTGGCACTATGTGGTAAAGGCAGGATTGAGTGCTAACCAGCAATCTGTGCTGAGTTTCCGTAATGGCGACCCCATGCTGGCGAGATATACCCCGTCTAAAGGGCAATTGTATATTTCCTCAACAGGTGCAGATTTGGAATCGGGCAATTTCCCGGGTAGCTATTTCTTTGTTCCTTTCCTGTACCAAATGGCTATCCAGTCGAAAGGCGGGGATATATATGCGATTACCTCAGGTATGCAACAACCCGCCTACTTGCCTATGAATAATGCTGATGAGCGCAATATGGTACACCTGTATGGGAAGAATATAGATGCCATACCTCCGCAGCGCCCTAATGGTGCCGGACTGGACGTATTTGTTGACCAGGTAGCGCAAGCTTCAGATTTCTATACACTGGCTTCGGCTGGTGGGGACAGCGCCGTGGTGGCTATGAACCAGTCGCGGGGCGAGTCTGCGCTGCAACTGTGGAACATCAACAACCTGAAAAGCAGCTGGAAAGGGGATGACATAAAATGGCTCAGCCTGGAGGAAATAACTGCCAAGCCTACTACTGCGGGGCTGGGTAGTTTCCCGCTTTGGAAAGTTTGTGCTATTTTAGCCCTGATAATGCTGGCTGTCGAAACATATTTATTGGCAGGCAGGTCTCGTAAACAAACTGTCGCATCTTAATAGCCGCTTATGCACCTGCTTATACGCCAGGCAAGGGTGGTAGCCCCCAGCTCCGAATTTCATGATCAGGTAGTAGATGTACTGATACAGGATGGTATTATAAAAAATATCGGGAAGGATATTACAGCCAAAGACGCGCAGGTAATACAAGGCAAGGGCTTACACATAGCTCCCGGCTTTGCCGACATCTTTGCCGATTACCGCGAGCCCGGTTACGAACACAAAGAAACCATCGCTTCCGGACTTGATGCCGCTGCTGCGGGTGGCTATACCCATGTAATGGTAGTGCCGAATACCAACCCAACAGTCAGCACAAAAAGCAACGTACAATACTTAATAAAAAGAGCACAAGGGCATGCGGTAAACCTGCATCCGCTGGGTGCACTTACACAAGACATAGCAGGGAAAGTGCTGGCCGAAATGATGGACATGCACAGCAACGGTGCGATAGCCTTCACTGATGGCTGGAAGCCCGTGCAGAATGCCAACCTGATGCTGAAAGCATTGGAATATGTAAGAGCCTTTGACGGTACTGTAGTACAAATACCCGCTGATGCCGCACTCTCTGAAGGCGGGCTGATGCACGAAGGGCCTGTCTCTACCAAACTGGGTATGTCGGGTATTCCTTCACTGGCGGAAACAATATTACTGCACAGAGATATAGAGTTGTTGCGGTATACAGGTTCTCGCCTGCATGTGACTGGAATTTCTTCTGCCGAAGGTGTGGAAATGATACGTGCCGCAAAAAAAGAAGGTCTGAATATCACTTGCTCAGTTACACCGTATCACCTGGCACTGAATGATGAATCACTAAATACTTATAACAGCCTGTATAAAGTAAATCCACCGCTGCGCAGCGAAGCCGACAGGCAGGCGCTGATAGCGGGATTGAAAGACGGTACTATAGACTGTATCGCCTCTCATCACCGCCCGCAGGAATGGGATGCCAAAGCGAAAGAATTTGAATATGCCTCTGACGGTATGAACATACAGGAAGTAGCTTTCAGCATAGCATACCAGGCTGTAGGTGATAAAGTGCCACTGGCAAGACTGATAGACGCGATAGCGGTGAAGCCGCGTGAGATATTTGGATTGGTACAGGGGGTATTCTCAAAAGATAATACTGCCGATATTACATTGTTTGCTGTAGATACTGAATACAAGGCAGGGGGAATGGTATCGTTATCGGCGAATAATCCATTTGCCGATAATACATTCAACAGTAAAGTGATAGGAATAGTAAGTAATCATAAAACCACACTAAAATAAAACTGTCATGAAAAAAGTACAAACACATGTTAAGTACGGCGGAATTACAGGAGCAGCCATGGTGATCCTTGGCCTTATTTTATACGTTACTGATCTGTCTTTTAAAACAGGTATGAGCGCGGTGGCACAGATACCCTTTCTGGTAGGTATCCTTATGAATGCGATGGCATATTCAAAAGCTAATGATCAGTATGTGACCTTTGGAAATGTGTTCTCCAGTGGTATCAAAGCATCTGTTATCGTTACTGTTATCTCCCTTGTCTGGACAGTCTTAGCAATGTTGATATTTCCTGAAATGAAGGAGAAGGCGATGGAAATATCGGAGCAGGCATTGATGGACCAGAATATGACGGATGAGCAGATAGATACAGCAATGGGAATGACAAAAAAGTTCTTTACAGTATTTATGGTGCTCGGTATCTTATTTGGTACAATGTTCTGGGGTGCGGTATTTTCATTGTTAGGTGCAGCTATTGCTAAAAAGAAGCCACAGGGAATGCCCCAGGCATAAGAAACATAAAAGAATATTAATGGAAAATATACAAACGTCGTCCAAGCCGTTCAATCGTTTTGCGATACCTGTTCGTTGGGGTATTATCTGGGGTATAGGGTCCTGCATTTTTACCACGGTACAACATATGTTTCTCCTGGAACCATATTCACTTTACTTTTCGTTATTTTTTGTACAGTTTTTATTAGCCCTCGTGTTCTATTGCATTGCCGGTATACAGCAGCGCAAGGCTATGGGTGGTTACATTAACTTCAAAGATGCCTTCCAGGCAATATTTGTGGTTATTGTTATCTCATCCGTAATAGGATCTCTATACACCTTTATCTATTTTAAATGGATAGACCCCGATGTAATGGTGACAATAAAGGAACAGACTTTGGCATCAATGGAAAAGTGGGGTGCTCCCGCTGATTCGATAGATGAAGCTGCTGAAAATTTTGATAAGAACGGTAATGCCAGTATTGGCTCCATGTTCCTTAATCTTTGCAAAGGCATAATAATCAGTAGCATATTTGGTTTCATTTGTGCTGCGATAGTGAAAAAGAAAAAACCGGAATTCGGAGCAGCATAATCCTATATACAGTACACAATGCACAAAGATATTTCCATAGTAGTACCCTTGTTCAATGAAGAAGAATCCCTGCCTGAACTGGCGGAGTGGATAGAGCGCGTATGTGCTGAACATGGATATGCTTATGAGGTGATAATGGTGGACGATGGCAGCACAGATGATAGCTGGCATGTGATAGAAAAACTGGCGGAAACAAATCCGCACATCCGTGGTATCCGCTTTCAGCGCAACTATGGTAAGTCGGCGGCACTGAACGAAGGCTTTAAGGCAGCTAACGGTAATGTAGTTATCACTATGGATGCCGACCTGCAAGATAGCCCTGACGAAATACCGGAACTGTACCGCATGATCACCGCAGATGGTTTCGACCTGGTGAGTGGCTGGAAAAAGAAGCGCTACGATAATGCTGTAACAAAAAATATCCCTTCTAAATTATACAACTCGGTTAACCGCCGCATATCAGGCATAAAGTTGCATGATATGAACTGCGGACTGAAAGCCTACAAAAGGAAAGTAGTAAAGAGTATAGAAGTATATGGCGAAATGCATCGCTACATACCCGTGCTGGCCAAGTGGGCGGGGTTCCGCAAAATAGGGGAGAAGGTAGTGGTGCACCAGCCTCGTAAGTATGGTGTGTCTAAGTTTGGCTGGGAACGTTTTATCAATGGCTTCCTTGATCTGTTATCTATACAGTTCGTTAGCCGTTTCAGCAAGAAGCCGATGCACTTCTTTGGTTTGCTGGGAACGATCACATTTATGTTCGGGTTCATCATTACCATGTACCTGATAATAGCGAAGCTGTATTACGGACAAATGTACGGGCTGACCAACAGGCCGGGCTTTTACTTAGCTATCGCTTGTATGATAATAGGTACACAGTTCTTCCTTACCGGCTTTATTTCAGAATTAGTTTCGCGCTCTGCAGCTGATCGCAATCACTATTTGGTAGAGCAGCGATTGGGGTGGAAGGACGATCATAAACAATAAGACTATTTGATAACGATATGGAATGCCAGCCCGTGAGGGTTGGCATTTTTTGTAAATTCGGTTCAATAACTATACAAAAATGGAATTAAGAGAAATTGTTGATTACTTAAAGTCACGAGTAGAACCCCTAGAAGACAGCTTGTATGGTAATGGCTACAGAGTTTCGGCGTACTTAAAAGATGGTACATATTTACCTTGCGTTATTTTTCGTAATTCAGCTGCAATTACCAATTTAGCCATTAAGAGATTCAAGGATGAAACTACCGGGAAGAGCATATTCTCAAGGTCGCCCGATTTGGGGTATTACGAAATTGTAAAAACGTTCGTAAGTAGTGGAAACCGAATTAATCATTATGACATTGAAAAAATAGAATTAAGTAAATACGCATTTCCGATTGATACAATTAAAAAGCTAAGAGGTGAATCAAAAATGGGGTGGACAGGCTTCGTGGGGAAAATGAAAGATGAAAAACTCTACTCTTTTGGAACAGACTGGCATGTTGCATTTTTCGAGATCCCGACAGGCTATTCTGCGGAAGACATTGTTGATGTGATTAACCATTCCTACATCGGTAAGAATGGTGAGATAAAGAGCTATCACACCCCCGATGTCTATGAAATGTTTTCTAAAGACATGGTATTTCATTCTAAGCCATTTTTTGATTGTTACATAGAAGGTTTATAACACCACAAGTTCAAAGTGACTACAGGATAGTAACGACATGCTGCAAACTTGCACCAACATTCTGGATCTAATCACCACCTCCGCTACCCCTCAAGGGATTTCTCTCTCCATTTGCGCTACTGCGTAGCACTGCACTACGATCGAAATGACGATCTCTATTGTCAATAACCTGTGCATTTCTTAAAGGCTTAATCTCGGCTTAATCTTTGCTTCATATTAATATTGGTATATTTAGTATAACTAAAATTCAAGCGTATGCTATGGAGGACATTCAGCGGGCAACCACTGGCTAAACCCGTAAAAGCAGCGGTAGAAGAGGCGATAGTAAAGCAAAGGCAACAAGGCTTCAAGCTGAAGGTGTGCATAGGCACAGACTCTCAGGTAAGGGGCAACGAAACGGAATTTGCTACGGTCATTGTCTTTCTGCGCGAAAAACACGGCGGCTTCATGTATATCTGCAACGAGAAAAGTACCATACCCTACAGCATTAAGGAGCGCATGCTCCTGGAAGTGGCCCGCAGCATAGAGATAGCCTATGAGCTCTGCGACCTCTTCAACAAATATGATGTAGATATGGAAGTGCATGCGGATATTAATACCAACCCACACTTCAAAAGCAATGAAGCGCTGAAAGAAGCAATGGGCTACATATTGGGTATGGGTTTCGCTTTCAAGGCAAAACCGGAAGCATTTGCCAGCAGCTGCTGTGCTGATAAGGTGATCAGCTAGGCTTCATCTCTTTTCTTTCCCTTTTCAGGAGCCTGTTCTTAGGCTCCGGTGACATTGTCGCCTTTATTCCTAGCCATTTCCCTTTTTTCGCTGTCTATATTTAGTGTAATAGATATGTAACTGCTCATTTAACTAATAGTTATTAAATGAATGGGGCGTGATAATAATTTGATTTTCAATGCATTGCGTTAAATTCAAAAATTTTGTTAAGAATACATAATTGACTAAATTTATACTGGGCACTTATCACCATTTGAGGCCGCTGAAAACATCTACGTATTATGATGAAAAAATACTCTTTACTTTTTAGTGTATTGCTATTTCCACTACTGGTAGTAGCACACCCTACGCGTTCTTCGGGGCTTGAGTTCCTTAAAAACCTGGGGCAGTGGGACGGGAATTTTATATACAGGTCTAATACAAGCACGGGCGATATATTTCTTCAGCCCAATGGTTTTACTTATCTGCTGGGTAAGGCAGATAACGGCGCGAAGATAGAAGCCATTACTCACGGCAGGTTAAAAGAAGCAGCTACACTTTACTTTCATGCATACAGGGTGAATTTTGATGGATCTAATACGGCTGTGGTGAAAGGTGGTGAAGAACTGGAAACATACAACAACTATTACCTGGGCAACGACCCTAAGCGTTGGAAGACAGGCATACATCCTACAACTTCTGTTGACTATCAAGGCTTGTACAACGGCATTGATATGCATGTAGGCTCTGAAGATGGTACAATGAAATACGAATTTACAGTAGCTCCCGGTGCAGACCCTTATGAGATAAGAATGTCTTTTGACGGTGTTGATAAACTTTCTATAAAGGATGGCAACCTGGTGATAGGTACATCGCTGGGTGACGCCATTGAGAAAAAACCTTACGTATATCAAGTGATAAATGGTGAGCGTAAGGAAGTAACCAGCAGGTACAAAGTAAAAGGCAAAGTGCTTACTTACGATTTCCCTGATGGCTACAATACTGCATTACCACTTATCATTGATCCTACTGTAGTATTTGCATCCTTCACAGGCTCTGCTGCTGATAACTTTGGTTTCACTGCAACTTACGATGCCGCGGGTAATTTCTATGCGGGTGGCCTGGTGGCTGCCGCAGGTTTTCCGGTTTCTACAGGTGCATTCCAGTTGACTTTTGGTGGTGGTAGTGGTGTGACAGGTACGCTTTATCCCTGCGATATGGGTATTATAAAATTGTCCCCGAATGGCGCTAACCGTATATATGGCACCTACATAGGCGGGAATGATAATGAGACCCCCCACAGTATGATAGTGGATGCAAATAACAACCTGATAATAGCAGGACGCAGCTACTCGGCTAACTTTCCTACTACTGCATCGGCATATGATGTGTCTTACAACGGTGCTGCGGATATAGTTGTTACCAAGCTGAATGGTGGCGGTACCGGTCTATTGGGTTCTACTTTTATGGGAGGCCCCGGCGATGATGGTGTGAATTTTACTGCGCCGGCTTTTACAGTTGGTGAGTTAAAATATAACTACGGTGATGATGCACGTAGTGAAGTGATCATTGATGATCTGGGTGATGTATATGTTGCGGCTTCTACCCGCACCAATGGTTTTCCTACCACTCCGAATGCCGTGCAGAGTTCATTACTGGGCGGACAGGATGCTGTGGTGTTCAAACTCAACCCCGATCTTACCGGCCTGATATGGAGTACCTACTTAGGTGGTTTCCTGGAAGATGCCGCTTATGTGCTGGCACTAGACCCTGCGCAGACGAACCTGTATGTGGCCGGTGGTACGCAGGGTGGAATGCCCTATACCGGAGGCACCTACCAGGGTGCTTACCAGGGTGGTGTAGCTGATGGATTCATCGCTAAATTTCAGAACAGTGGTAACTACAATCTGTTGAGGCTTACTTCTATTGGTACTTCCAACTACGATCAGTGCTATGGTATCCAGACGGACGCTTCCGGCTCGGTATATGCAATGGGGCAATCTTTGGGAGGTAGCTTTCCTGTCAATAATGTGGTCTATTCTGTACCCAATTCTTCACAGTTCGTGATAAAGCTCGACGATAACTTAACCAATAATATTTATTCAACAGTCTTCGGTAACGGCGACCCTACTGTAACAAATATGTCTCCCGTTGCGTTCCTTGTTGATACCTGCGAGAATGTATATGTGTCGGGCTGGGGTGGCAGGCTCAATCCTGCTTTTGATCCCAATATTGGTTTTGTAACGGGTATGCCAATCACTACTGATGCTGCACAATCAACTACCGATGGGAGCGATTTTTATTTTATAGTATTGGCTAAAAATATAACGGGGCTTAAGTATGGCACCTACATGGGTCAGAATAACGTGAATGGTGAGCACGTAGATGGAGGAACCAGCCGTTTTGATAAGAACGGTGTGGTGTACCAGGCGATATGTGGTGGCTGCGGTATGACCAGCTTCCCGACAACCCCAGGTGTATGGGGGCCTGTAAACGGCAGCGGTAACTGTAACCTGGTCGCACTGAAGATCAGTTTCGACTTTATACCGGTAGATGCCAATGCAGAGATAGCCGGTGACACATTCGGATGTGCACCCTTTACCGTTGAGTTTATAAACAATTCCATTAATGGTGCTACCTATACATGGATATTTGATGATGGAACACCGAACAGTAATGCTGTAGCACCTACACATACATTTCTTGCCGCAGGCACTTATGTGGTAATGTTGATAGCTGAAAACGCTGACGCTTGTAATACTACGATTGATACGGACTACATTACCATCACGGTAGATAGCGGTGGCATTAATGCTGATTTCCAATTTACCAAAGTCGATACCTGCGGGCCGTTCACTGCGACATTCACGAATACTTCAACCTTTAGCGGGAACCCCGGTGCAGAGCTATACACTGTCTTTAACTGGAGCTTTGGTGATGGTTCACCGGACTTTACAGGCAATACGCCGCCACTACACAGCTTCCCGGATACAGGCATGTATACCATCACGCTGACGATGTTTGACTCAACGGCATGTAATCCGTTTGATTCGGTCACGAAGACGATACAGTTCCGAACCTCCCTTGTTACAGCCGGGACACGAGGTGACACACTTTGCCTGGGTGGCGGTCAGGTGATCATGCCAAACCTGTCGGATAACGCTACTGCTTATGAGTGGTACTTCAGCGACGGAAGTACGTCTAATCAAGCTACTCCATCTATATCATTCGATTCTGCCGGTACATTTACGGCATTTGTTATTGCAGCCAATCCGGCGACCTGTAACAAGCTGGATACATCGGAAATAGTGAGCATCACTGTGTATCCGTTGCCTGACGCGGCGTTTGAACTAAATCCTAATCCGCACGTCCGCAATATGCCTTTGGCATATATCAACACCTCAACAGGTACGATAGAATCCAGTACTTATGCCTGGACATTTGGTGATGGTAGCAGTTCTACCTTAAAAGATCCGCCTCCACGCATGTACCTGAAGAAAGGTACTTACGAAATATGCCTTACTGTAAATAATCCTATACCAGGCCAGACCGGCCCCGGAGGAAGTTGCCCGGATATGGTATGTAAAAGAATTGCAGTTGACATTAAGCCGATCATTGACATCCCGACAGCCTTTACGCCAAATGGTGATGGCGTCAACGATATGCTGTATGTACGTGGCGCAGCAATAGTAGACCTGAACTTGAAAATATTTAATCGCTGGGGTGAGTTAGTGTTTGAAACAAGCACTATCGAACTTGATGCCAACGATGGCTCTATGCGCAGCCAGGGTTGGGATGGTAAGCTGAGAGGGCAAGACCAGGAAATGGATGCCTACGGTTATGTGCTCCAGGCGACATTTATAGATGGTAATACGCACGAAGAACAAGGTAACGTAACACTAATACGCTAAGCCCATGAGAACAAAATTTTTATACGCAGCCTTTGCAGCTATGCTGGTGTCGGCAGGAACGTTTGCGCAGAGTATTCACTTTTCGCAATTCTACAATTCACCCATGCTGGTTAATCCTGCTAATACGGCCTTGCTCCCCGAGCATGACTATCGTATAGGAACTAACTACAGGAATCAATGGGCCAGTGTGCCTGTGCCATATAATACATTCTCGCTTTATACTGATATGCAGGCACTTAAAAGCGAGGAAAAGTATAACTGCTTTGGTGTAGGATTTGCTTTGTTCACTGATAAGGCGGGCGATGGTATGCTCAGCCTTACCCGTGGAGACCTTAATCTTGCTTATCACTTACAGATGGGTACTAATAGTATATTGTCTTTAGGTGCGGCTGCAGGATTTGTTCAGCGTAGCCTGAACTTTGATAAATTGACCTATGATTTTCAATGGGATGGCGAAACATTCAGTCCCTCCAATCCTAATGGTGAGAAGACAGGTATCTTAAAAACCAACTATGCCAATGTATCAGCAGGCATTAACTATTCTTACTTTACAGATCTGATATTTGTTAAGATCGGTGGTGGTGTAGCCAATGTGAACCAGCCTAAGGAATCCTTGCTGGGCACGGGTACCAATACGGTAGGTATGCGTCCTACAGCTAATGTAGATGTAACATTCCTTGCTTCTAAAAATCTCATCATTAATCCTGCCTTATATTATGCGCAGCAGAAAGATGCCTTTGAGCTGATATATGGTTCTTTGTTCCGTTTCAATATTGAGCCGGGTGCGGAAAATCCTACACAATTGATATTCGGGGGATACCACAGATTAGGAGATGCAGTAGTAGGCGTATTGGGTATCAAATGGAATAGTTTCCAGGTAATGGCGAACTATGATCACACTATGTCGAAGCTCGCTCCGTATAATAACGGTAAGGGCGCCATGGAGTTTTCCATAATATACCAGGGCCTTTATCCCTCCAGTGCTAACAGCAAAAACCTGCTTGGTTGCCCGCGTTTCTAAATTATTCTTTAAATACGGGCTAAGGTTGTTATATTTGGCATAATATATATACACCACACTTAGTATGGAAAAAGAAAAAAATAAAGTGTTGCTCGTAGAAGATGATACCAACTTCGGGCAAGTATTGAAAAATTACCTGGAACTTAATGACTTTGTAGTGGAACTGGCGCGCGATGGTATCCTTGGCCTTGCAGCCTTCCGCCGTGAAAAATTTGATATCTGCCTGCTCGACGTGATGATGCCTAATATGGACGGATTTACCCTGGCAGAAGAAATAAGAAATGTTGATCCGGACATTCCGCTGTTTTTCCTTTCAGCAAAGAGCATGAAGGAAGATATCCTTACAGGTTACAAACTAGGTGCTGATGATTATATCACCAAGCCATTCGACAGCGAAGTGTTATTGCTGAAGATACGTGCGGTACTGAAGCGCAACCAGGAATTGCAGGAAAAGCAACACTCCCAGATAGAGTTTGTTATTGGTAATTACCATTTCAACAGTAAGCTGCGTACCCTGCAGATAGAGGGCAATTCGCAAACACTTTCTCCTAAAGAGAATGAGCTATTGCTGATGCTTTGTGAATACAAGAACGACCTTCTTCCACGTGATGCAGCTTTAAAGCGCATCTGGGGCAGTGATACTTACTTTAACGGACGTAGTATGGATGTGTACATCGCTAAACTGCGTAAGTACCTGAAAGAAGACAGTACTGTAGAGATAGTGAACATACATGGTAACGGTTTCAGGCTGGTAGTACCTGAATAGTTGCTCTAACAACATAAAAAAACGTCCTCTTGTTAATCAGGAGGACGTTTTTCATTTATATCGTTTCAGTGATCATTTCTTTGCAGATGCCGAATGTTTTTCTGTGGTAAGGGGAAAGCCCGTGTTCCTTTATTTTAGTGCGGTGCTGAGGAGTAGCATAGGCTTTGTTCTCGTTCCATCCGTAATGAGGATACTCATTGTGTAGCTTGTTCATGTACTCGTCCCTGTGTGTCTTGGCAAGCACACTGGCTGCGGCAATGGATGCGAATTTGGCGTCACCACCGATAATGCAATTATGCAGGATGCCAAAGTATGGGGAGAACCTGTTGCCGTCTATTAATAAAAGTTCAGGCCTGGTGTGTAGTTGGTCTACCGCCAGGTGCATGGCTTTAAAAGATGCTTTCAGGATGTTGATGCGGTCTATTTCTTCGTGATCCACCATAGCTACTGCCCATGCCAGGGCTTTACGTTCTATGTATGGGCGAAGCTCTTCTCTCTCTTCTTCAGTCATCTGCTTACTGTCATTGAGCAGCGGGTGCTTAAATTTCTTAGGTAGAATTACCGCCGCAGCAAAGACCGGACCCGCCAGGCAACCCCTGCCGGCTTCATCGCAACCCGCTTCCAGCAAGTCCTTTTGAAAGTATAATTTCAGCACAAAGCAAAGTAATAGAAAAACAGCCGGAACATTGTCCGGCTGTTGAATATTTTATGCACACATAAGTACCATTATCCCAGCCATCCCTGGCCCAGCAAGTAGCGTGCTATCTGTACGGCATTGGTAGCAGCGCCCTTGCGAAGGTTGTCAGAAACTATCCAGCAGTTCATAGTGTTGGCCTGTGAATAGTCCCTACGGATACGCCCTACAAAAACCTCATCCTTACCAGAGGCATATATCGGCATAGGATACACATTTTCTTTTGGGTTGTCCTGCACTACTATTCCCGCGGAGTTGGACAGGAGTTCCTTTACTGCGCCTTCGTCAAAATCATTTTCAAATTCTATGTTCACGCTTTCGCTATGCCCGCCCATTACAGGAACACGCACAGTGGTAGCAGTAACCTTAATACTGTCGTCGCTCATTATTTTGCAGGTCTCCAACACCATCTTCATTTCTTCCTTGGTATAGCCATTGTCCTGGAAGGTATCTATGTGCGGGATGACATTCATGTCTATCTGGTGAGGATATACGCCATGGCCTTTACCACCACCACGCTCGTCCAGCAGTTCGTGTATGGCTTTGATACCTGTACCTGTTACGGACTGATAGGTGCTGACAACTACACGCTTTATTTTATACTTATCATGCAGTGGTTTCAGAACCACTACCATCTGTATCGTAGAGCAATTGGGGTTGGCTATGATGAGGTCGTCTTTGGTGAGCTCGTGGGCGTTTACTTCGGGTACTATGAGTTTCTTGGAAGGGTCCATTCTCCAGGCGGAGGAATTGTCTATCACATAGCAACCTATTTCCGCGAAGCGTGGCGCCAGCTCCAGTGAAGTACTGCCACCTGCTGAGAACAATGCCAGTACCGGCTTCATAGCCAGTGCATCATCTACTGATACAACGGTGTATTCCTTATTCATATAGGTCACCTTAGTGCCTACAGAGCGTGCGGATGCCACAGGTATCAGTTCGGTTATTGGAAATTGTCTTTCTTCTAGAATACGCAACATGGTGCTACCCACCAGTCCCGTTGCGCCTACTACAGCTACTTTCATATTGGTGCAAAAGTAAAGATTATATTGATAGTGTCAGTACGGCTTCCAGCCGTCAGGCACGTTGAAGGCAAAACATTGCAGGGAAATGCAATTCATTATCTTGTGGCAAATATCCGCACCATGTCCGAGCCATCAGTATTCCAACAGTTTGAAAATATCATAGATGCAGAAAGAGTGGCGGCCATACTGGAAGAGGCGGGGATAAGCGTCATGGTAGAAAAGCCCGCTGCGATACTAGACAGCAACTTTATAGGCACTAACTATGTACCCTCATACAACCTGATGATTGATGGGGCTGACTTTGAAAATGCCCGCGAGGTATTACTGGAGAAAGCGGAAGTGAACCTTGATGAGATAGATAAAGACTACCTGCTGTTGACCTTTAGCGATGAAGAGCTGATGGATGTGATAGCCAAGCCGGACGAATGGGGTGTCTATAATTACAACATCGCCACCGCGCTTTTGAAAAAGAAAGGTGTTACAGTTTCTACAGAACAAAAGGAAGGGTTTGCAAAAGATCGGTTGGCGGAACTCGGCAAGCAGAAATCATTCGGCATGTTCTGGATTATTGTCGCCTATGCCATCCCTATTTTCAACTTGGTTTATGTTATTGCCAATTACGAAACCTACATCAGCAACAACCTCGCCTGGCTGTTCCCCGGTATTGGCGGACTGATTATAGGCTTCATACTGGTATATTCTAAAAAGACACTACCTAATGGCACGAGTCTGCCCATCTATATCGAAAAACACCGGAAGCATGGTCCCATCATATTGAAAGTGAATGCAATAGTGTGGATAGCCAATGGTGCGATATTTACTATCTATCATACTTTTTTACGGATGTAAGCGAGTGCACATCATTTTTCCCGACCTTTGCCCTTCCAATGAAGAACCTTGTTGCGCTAAAGAAGTATTTTGTCCGTTATAAATGGCGTTTGTTCGCGGGTATGGCATTTGTTGCCCTCTCGAATGTTTTCACCGTGCTGGCGCCAAGCCTGGTAGGTAAAGTAATAGACGACGTGGCGAAGGCTATCAGCGCCTACAGGGCAGGTGCGTTACAGGTGGAAGGTAGCATGTGGCAGCATATCGTCGGTATGGTATTGTGGCCGTCTCTTATTGTCTTGGGACTGGCATTACTGCGTGGCCTGTTCATGTTCCTGATGCGGCAGACGATCATTGTGATGTCGCGCCACATAGAGTTCGACCAGAAGAACGATATCTACACGCATTACCAGGAGCTTTCTACCGGCTTCTTCAAAAAGAATTTTACGGGAGACCTGATGAACAGGTTGTCTGAGGATGTGGCCCGTGTGCGTATGTTCACGGGACCTGCTATCATGTATAGCACCTCGCTTATTGTGCTCACACTACTCTCGTTGGCCAGCATGCTCAGCGTGAACGTGATGCTGACTATATACGTCTTTATCCCGCTGCCTATACTGGCCTTGTCTATTTACCTGATCAATAGCGTTGTCTATAAGAAGAGCGAAAAGATACAGGCACAACTTTCCTCACTCACTACTACTGCACAGGAATCATACTCCGGCATACGCGTGATCAAATCATTCGTACAGGAAGACAATATCCTCCGTTTCTTCAACAATACTTCCGAAGAATATAAAAAGAGTGCGATCAATCTTTCCCGCACGGAAGCTATTTACTTCCCCGCTATGAACCTGTTCATCGGGCTGAGTATGCTGAGCACTGTGGGTATAGGTGGCTACTATGCTATACAGGGGGAAATATCAGTAGGTGATATTGCCCAGTTCATTATGTTCATCAACCTGCTCATGTTCCCTATCATGAGTATCGGCTGGGTAGCCTCTATGATACAGCGCGCTTCTGCATCTCAGATGCGTATCAATGAATTTCTCCATACTGAGCCCGATATCGTTTCTCCGCCTGATGCTATAGAGCACACACTACAAGGCAAGATCGATTTCAAAAATGTTTCCTTTACCTATCCGCATACAGGTATCACTGCGCTGAAAGACTTTTCTCTCAACATTCTTCCCGGCCAGAAGGTGGCGGTGCTGGGCACTACAGGTTCGGGAAAATCTACGCTGATACAAATGCTGCTACGTATGTATGATGTACAACAAGGTGGGGTGGCATTCGACGATATTCCTGTTAAGCAATATAATATCCAAAGCCTGCGCAGGCAGATAGCATTTGCGCCGCAGGAGTCGTTATTGTTCTCTGACACTATCTACAATAATATCCGTTTTGGCAACAACGATGCTACAGAGGCAGAGGTGAAAGAAGCAGCACGCCTTGCCGATATGGAAAAGGACATAGCCACTTTTGAGAAAGGCTATGAGACCGTGATAGGTGAGCGTGGCGTAATGCTCTCGGGCGGACAAAAACAGCGCATGGTATTGGCTCGTGCGCTCCTGAAGAACAGTAAGATATTGATACTGGATGAAGTGCTTTCTGCGGTCGATACACAGACAGAGAAAACCATCCTCGCCAACCTGCAGACCTACCTCGTTGACAAGACCACGATAGTCATTACGCACCGCATTTTCACGAGCTGGGTGTTTGACCAGATAATAGTTCTTGATGAAGGGAAGATAGTAGAGCAGGGTACGCATGAGCAACTGATGGCTGCCAATGGGCGGTACACCGCACTCTACAAGCACCAGACAGAGACGGGGAATAGTTCGTCTTAACTATATTTCATAGGCCGCACCCTCTATCGTAGCGACCACATTCGGGAATATCTCTGCAGCTTCTTCCCTGAAAGGTTCGATGTCTTTGTATTTGCTGGAGTAGTGGCCGAGCAATAACTGTTTAGCATTGGCCATCTTAGCCATTTCTGCTGCCTGTTTTGCTGTGCTGTGAAACCTCATCTCTGCTTTGGCCGCATCGGCGTGCAGGTAGGTCGCTTCGTGATACATAGCATCTACATCCTTTACATGATGCAGGAAGGAGTCTGTAAAAAGGGTATCTGCGCAATAAGCATATTTTTTAGGGGATGGACCTTCTTCAGTTACCCATTCGTTTTTTACCAGCAAGCCATCTTTGCGGGTATAGTCCTCACTTTGTTTCAACCTGTCGTAGAAGAAAGCCGGGATTTCATATTCTTTCGCCTTGTCCGGATTTAATTTCCTGCCTTTTGTTTTTCTTTCTATCAGGAAGCCGTGGCAGGCTATCCTGTGATTAGTAGGAAAACACTTCACGCTGAAGGTGTCATTGTCCACCAGCACAGCATCACCGTCTGGCAAAGGATGAAAATGAAAAGGATAACAGAAATCCGACTCCGCTACATCCTGCATGATCCTGATGAGATCCATCATAGCTGCCGGAGCGTAAACATGCAACGGTGAGGTGCGGCCCAGCAGGCTCATGCTGTTGATCAAACCCGGTAAGCCAAAATAATGGTCGCCGTGCATATGGCTGATGAAGATGTGCTCTACACTGCGCCATTTAATGCCATAGCGTTGCATTTGTATCTGTGTGCCCTCGCCGCAGTCGAGCAAGAGGTGCTCGCCATAGACGGTCACCGCCTGTGAGGTAGGGTGGCGGCCGAATGCCGGTAATGCTGAATTGTTCCCTAGTATCGTTACTTTCATTCTATATGCTTCGTGAATCAGTCGTATTAATTGTATGCCATCCCTATTCTTCTTCTCCAAAGAGGTCGCGCTCCAGTATTTCCATGTTCACTATGTCAACTGCTTCTATAAGAGTAGGTGCTATATTAATGGAATTGTCCATTTCCTCCGCTTTTAATGCCTGCATCACCTCGGTCTGAACATTAGTGAAAACGAGTGATTGCTCATTGCTATAACAATCCTCATGCATTTCTACCAAACCCACGAAGGAGCTTTTGTCGCCATCCAGGCAATTGTGAAGGTCAACAATAAAGTTGTTTCTGCCGTTTTCGGTAAGTTCCCTACACTTTTGGCGAAGTTCGGCTGTCAATTTAGCATCTAAATGGTTAGATACAGGCGTAATAAGTATATATGAGGACTTGGTATCAATTTTGAATTCCATTTGGCAGAGCGTTTGTATTGGCTACTAAATAAAGCCTAAAATTAACATTTCTCTCCTACACTTTCTTTCGTATATTAGTTGTAGGAGCTTCGGCAGGAATATTAACGATTGGCGATACAACCATAGCAAAACACAATACCGGCAGCACTGCATTAATCATATTTTTACTAAAACAAGGACAGGTTATATGGATTCAAATTTCTCACCGAAGGTTAAAGAGATCATTTCTTACAGCCGTGAGGAAGCTTTAAGGCTGGGCAATGACTTTATCGGTACCGAACACTTACTACTCGGGCTTATTCGCGAGGGCGAAGGGCTGGCTATCCGGGTATTACAGAATCTCCAGGTAGATCTGTTCGATCTGCGCAAAGAACTGGAAATAGCTATTAAAGACAAGGGCACTAAACCTTTGGCTAACATAAACAGTCTCCCGCTTACGAAGCAGGCAGAAAAGGTGATCCGTATCACCGTGCTGGAGGCTAAGGCTTTAAAAAGCCCCACGGTAGAAACGGAGCACTTGCTTCTTTCTATCCTGAAGAACAAAGAAAATGTGGCTACACAGATACTTCACCAATATGAAGTTGATTATGAGCGCTTTAAGGTAGAACTGGGCGTACAGACAGGTGAAGGCCCCAAATCGGAATACAACGACCCGGGAGAGGAATTTGACGACGAAGACGAACGTCGCCAGTTCCAGCAACGCCGCCAGGGCGGGGCTGCATCTAAGTCAAAGACGCCCGTACTGGACAACTTTGGACGCGATATCACCAAAATGGCAGAGTTGGGTACTTTAGACCCCATAGTAGGCCGTGAGGAAGAGATAGAGCGTGTTTCACAGATACTTTCCCGTCGTAAAAAGAATAACCCGATACTGATAGGTGAACCGGGTGTTGGTAAGACCGCCATTGTTGAAGGCCTTGCCCTCCGTATCGTTCAGCGTAAGGTATCGCGTGTGTTATTCGACAAGCGTGTTATCAGTCTTGATCTTGCAGCATTGGTTGCCGGTACCAAATACCGTGGCCAGTTTGAAGAGCGCATGAAGGCGATCATGAACGAGCTGGAAAAGAACAAAGACGTTATCCTCTTTATAGACGAGATACATACCATAGTAGGTGCGGGTGGTGCTTCCGGTTCACTGGATGCCAGCAATATCTTTAAGCCGGCTTTGGCGCGCGGAGACCTGCAATGCATAGGTGCTTCTACGCTGGATGAGTATCGTATGTACATCGAAAAAGATGGCGCACTCGACCGTCGTTTCCAGAAGGTAATGATAGAACCACCAAGCGTGGAAGAGACCATTATCATACTGAACAACATTAAGGCTCGTTACGAAGACTTCCACAATGTTATTTACGACCAGGATGCGATCAATGCCTGCGTGAAGCTCAGCGACCGCTATATGACCGATCGCCTGCTACCCGACAAAGCTATTGACGTGCTGGATGAAGTAGGTGCGCGTGTACACATCAAGAACATCAACGTTCCTGAAAATGTACTGGAGCTGGAAAAGCAGATAGAAGAAATAAAACAAGAAAAGAATAAGGTAGTAAAGAGCCAACGCTTTGAAGAAGCAGCCGCTCTGCGCGATAAGGAAAAAAGACTGGGTGAAGAACTGGATAAGGCAAAGGGCGAGTGGGAAGAAGAAGCGAAGACAAAACGCTATCCTATTACCGAAGACCATATAGCCGAAGTGGTGAGTATGATGACAGGTATCCCTGTTATGCGTATGGTGGAAGCGGAAAGCAACAAACTTCGCCGCATGGGTGAAGACCTTGCCGGAGCGGTGGTAGGCCAGGATGAAGCGATAGCTAAAGTAGTAAAGGCCATACAACGTAACCGTGTAGGACTGAAAGACCCGAAGAAGCCGATTGGTTCCTTCATCTTCCTGGGACCTACGGGGGTTGGTAAAACAGAGCTTGCCCGTTCGCTTGCGCGCTATATGTTCGACAGCGATGATGCGTTGATACGTATAGACATGAGTGAGTACATGGAAAAATTCTCTCTGAGCCGCCTGATAGGTGCGCCTCCGGGATATGTGGGATATGAAGAAGGTGGACAGCTTACTGAAAAAGTTCGCCGTAAACCATACTCTGTAGTGCTGCTGGATGAGATTGAGAAAGCACACCCGGATATCTTCAATATCATGTTGCAGGTACTGGACGATGGACAGCTGACTGATGGACTTGGCCGCAAGGTTGACTTCAAAAATACACTGATCATCATGACCTCTAACATCGGGGTTCGCCAGTTGAAAGACTTCGGTGCGGGTGTAGGTTTCTCTACAGGAGCCAAAGCAGCCAGCGCTGAAGAAAGCAACCGGGGTGTGATAGAAACAGCATTGAAACGGACGTTCTCTCCCGAGTTCCTGAACCGTATTGATGATGTGGTAATATTCAATTCGCTGGACGAAGGACATATTGCAGTGATCATAGACATCATTATGAAGGATGTGTTCAAGCGCCTGAGTGCTTTAGGTTTCACACTGGAAATTACAGAGGCAACCAAAAAGTATATTGCTGCGAAAGGCTACGATCCTCAGTTCGGTGCCCGTCCGTTGCACAGGGCTATCCAGAAATACCTGGAAGATCCGCTGGCGGAAGAGATCCTGAGTCAGAATATAAAAGAAGGCGACAAAGTGATCGCTGACTTCAACGAAGCTGACCAGAAGGTAGTATTCAAAATTGAAAGCGCCCCTTCCAAGAAGGGCGAAAAAGGTGAATCCGCGCCTAAGGAGTAATAAATAATAAAGATTGATTTTATAAAAAAGGGAAGCCGTGAGGCTTCCCTTTTTGTTTACGGGAGTAATTCCCGCCTTTGAAGGGGTCCAGGGGGATGTTTATTCGCGCCCCGCCCTAAAAATTCCCTCCCATTTATAGATTATACTAAATTATTATTTCTAACTTTATATTAAGCATTTTCCTTCACCATCAATTCCTGCTTATGCGCAGCATCCTATACTCAATACTCCTGTGTTGTTTTGTGCAATCTGCATCAGCACAATGCAATGCCATCATCACATCCTCAGGCCCCACAACTTTCTGCGATGGAAATTCTGTAACACTTACGGGTAGCCTCGGCGATACTTACCAGTGGTATTTGAATGGTAGTATGATTAGTGGAGCCAACAGCAGTACTTATGTAGCTACAACAGCGGGCGATTACACTGTGGAAATAGACTCTGTTGGGTGCGTTGCAATGTCGCCTCCTGTCACCGTTACCGTGAATACAATTCCGGCACAGCCGGGACCGATAACAGGGGCAGATACAACTTGTAATGGTGGTGTTCAAACATATTTTACAGGCGCAGTGCCGGGAGCAACAAGTTATGCATGGGTCGGTATTTCCACTCAAGGCATGTTCGTAAACGTTGACACAACCATCTTGCCAACTATAACAGGTAATGTTTCACCAAGCCAGTCGATGCCGATAACCAATATATATGTTCGTGCATTAAATGAATGCGGTGCCAGTCAGCCCGCCACCAGGCAGGTTATTGATGTTGCCTCACCACAAATTGGTGGCAGTTGGACAATCGGCAATGTGGATGTTGCGGATATGAATGCAAGAATATGTCCTGGGAATAATTATACTCTTTTTCCTGTAATGCATGCAGCGCCGGGTATTGTTCATACTGACCCCTATACATTTCAGTGGTACCTGAACAATACTGCTATAGCAGGAGCTACAGGTTGGGAGTATGTAGTTAACCGTGGTGGTAACTACTCGGTAAAAATTTCTACTCATTACTGTAACGAAACATTCACTGTTCCGAAAAAGGTATATCAGGATGTTCCCAATTCTATCACAGTGTCGCCATCTGGTCCGTTGTCTTATTGCGTAGGCAATGCAACTCCTTTGACAGTTTCGTTTGATATGACTGGTGTAAGTGATCCGATCAGCTGGCATTGGGTTAGAAACGGGGGGTATGCTACTGGGATAGTTAACTCGTACTCTATATTACCCGACACAAGTTCTTACTATGGTGTTTTGTCTAAATGGGGTTACTCAACAAATTGCATCATTTACTCCAACGTTGTACAAGTCACCATCCCACAACCACTCGAAGTAACCCAAACAGACGACACCCTCTTCGCTTCACCCGGCTATGATACCTATCAATGGTATGAAAGCGGCACACTGCTGCCGGGGGAAACGAATCAAAAGTTGGTACTTACAGTTGACGGATTTTATTCTGTTGAAGGTGTGTTTTCGAACGGCTGTGTAGAAAGTTCGATCTCATTCGACTCTGATTTTATGCCACCACCACCTCCTGAGCCACCAACGCCTCCGGGTACTACTACACAAGAGCCCGGTGAGCAAATGACAGTTAGTCCGAATCCTGTAACAGGTTCATTTGTTCTTTCAGCCAAGATAGCTCCGGGAGACACAAAGGCAACGATCATCATTACAGATGCTACCGGCCGTATGATGTTTGAGAAGGAAGTAGATGTGGTAGATGGTATAGTAGAAGAGAAGATTGAATTAGGTGATGCTTCGTCCCAGGTCGGGATTATAAAACTCAGGTCTGCGAGCACACTTAAGACAACCAGGTTCTTCAAAAAATAAAAGAATAAATATGCGCACGATACTTTACACTTTACTATTGTGTTTGTCAGGTGGATATGCATCAGCGCAATGTACGCCTGTTATCACACCGCAAGGTTATCCTGCTATATGTAGTGGTATTCCGATGTCTTTATGGGCAGGCATAGGTGATACCTATCAATGGTATCACAACGGCAATATCATTCCGGGTGCAAACGACGATTTTTATGATGCAAGCATACCCGGTGACTATACTGTAGAAAGAGATCTCTCAGGGTGCGTTGCCACGTCTGCTGTGTTTACGGTTGTAGAAGATACATTTCTTGGGCAGCCCGGAGTTATTACAGCCAGCAATGATGTCTTTTGTATGGGTACGACGCAAACTTTTTCAGTTGACCCCGTGCCAGGCGCAACATTTTATAATTGGCATGAGAATACTCTGTCTGGATGGAGCGGGGAGTTTCAGGATGATTCTTCCAATGTAGCAACTGTTGTTGCAGGTTCATCACAAGGATCTCAAGGTCAGCTTATCGTTTCTGTTTTTGCGTATAATATTTGCGGACCGTCTGCGCCGTCTACAAAGACCGTATATGTACACGCACCACCTCAGATTGGAGGGTTTGATTCAAATCCTGACATTCTTCCAAACACTACAGGGGCATATTGCCCTGCCTATGGTCCTATTACGCTTCACCCGACAACACATGGCAATCCCGGGGGGTATACTGCGCCTATGACATTTCAATGGTATCGGGGAAGCGTGGCTATAGCAGGCCAAACCGGCCAGTATATGACTACCAATCATGGGGGTAATTTGTCAGTTAAAATAATTACTGAACATTGTGGTACGTTTACTGTACCTAAAGTGCTTCATCAAAGAGTACCAACCAGTGCAACCATTACACCAAATGGCCCACTTAGCTTTTGCCAGAATAATGTGCAGCCATTGCAGGTAACTTTTGACATGACAGGTGTAGATGGTCCGATTAGTTGGGGTTGGAGCCAAACCGGTTTCGGCAATGCTTATTCTATTATACCTGATACAAGCGGATATTATAACGTTGGTGCATATAACTTTAATTCCCTTACCGGGGAATGCAGGATGACATATCCGGGACCATTGGTAACCATGCCACAACCCCTCATCGTCACCCAAACAGACGACACCCTCTTCGCTACCCCCGGCTACGATACTTATCAATGGTTTGAAAGCGGCGCACTACTGCCGGGAGAAACCAATCAAAAGTTGATACTCACAGTTGACGGGTTCTATTCTGTTGAAGGTGTGTTTTCGAATGGCTGTGTAGAAAGCTCGGTTTCATTCGACTCCGATTTTATGCCACCACCACCTCCTGAGCCACCAATGCCTCCCGGTGCTACGACACCAGAACCCGGTGAGCAACTGACCGTTAGCCCTAATCCCGTAACCGGCTCATTCGTTCTTTCCGCGAAGATAGCCCCGGGAGACACTAAGGCGACCATCATGATCACAGACGCCACCGGCCGTATGTTGTTTGAGAAGGAAGTAGATGTGGTAGATGGTATAGTAAAAGAAAAAATAGACTTAGGGAACACTCCCTCATCAATAGGTTCTATAAGACTTCGTTCTGCAAGTACACTTAAGACAACCAGGTTTTTCAAAAAATAAAAGAAGCCACCCGGTTTAACCGGGTGGCTTCTTTCTTATAGTGAGTTCTATTACTCTTCAGTTTTCTTTTTCTTAGCAGGTGCTTTTTTAGCAGGCTTTTCTTCACCTTCAGCAGCGTCTTCAGCTTTCTTCTTTTTAGGAGCAGCTTTTTTAGCAGGCTTTTCTTCACCTTCAGCAGCATCTTCAGCTTTCTTAGCTGCTTTAGTAGCTTTCTTAGGCGCTTCTTCCGTTGCTTCGTCAGCAGCAGCTTCTTCACTTTCTTCTGATTGCTTGTACATTTCGAAGTTCAAAAGGTCATTTGCTTTCAGCAGTTCATACCACTTCAGCATTTTCTTCATGTCGCTTACATATACACGCTCGTCGTCAAACTCAGGGAAGATACCTTTGAAGTAGGCTTTTACACCCTTATCATCAGTCTTCTTCGGGTCTGCAACCGGCGTCTTGCTGTCCATCATCATCTGGAAAACTTCATGCAAGCGCACGTTATCACCTGTTGTGTATATTTCAATGCTTTCCAGCGGTGTAACATTATGCAAACGCGCAGATATAAATTTGGTTGACTTATCAGCCAGGTTGCGAACGATCGCACCATCTGCTTTAGTGGCCATCAATTGGAATAGTCCGCCTATTCCTGTTACTGCTACGATTTCTCTGTATTCCATACTAATCTTTAAAGGGAGGCAAAAATAAGGGTTTTAACGAATAATCGTCACTTGTTCATATAAATCTTTATTTGTAAGAGTGAAAGCCCTTTAGAACAGGCGTTTATTGGCCCTTATACTTTTCAGGTACTCACTCAGATCGGCGGACGGCTTCAGCCATATAAGTAATGAAACATATAACACGGCAATTATTACCGACCTAAGTATGACATCACAGATCACCCCGATCAGCTTATTGTCGAATGAGCTGAACAGGCCAGGGAAGAAATAACCCGCCAGGAATGCTACGCCGCCGCAGATGAGTACCAGCAGGCTTTGCTTATTGAATGGCTGCACACGTAGCTTCACCCACACGAAGATCAGCTTAGCTATATTAATAATGGTGAGTGCGATGGTGCTTCCCCAGGCAGCGCCATACATGCCGTATTCGGGTATCAGCCAGAAACAGAGGCCGATGAGCATCACCAATAGCAATGCAGATGAGCGGAAATTGAATTTAAAATATTTGCTCACACTGGTAAGCTCGGTATTTAACCCAGTAGCCATCTCTGCCATTCGTCCTATCATCAATATCAGGGTAAGTGGTTTTACGGCCTCATAGTCATCCGGTAGAAGGGTTACTGCATTGTCCAGGTTACAGGCTATCAATGCGAACATAGCAATGGCAGCAATAAGGATATTTATAGCAGATCGGTGAAAGATATTGTCGAGTTCTTTCTTGTCGCCGGAGAGATAGACCCTGTTCAGCGTAGGGACAGAAGCAACGTTCATGGCCCTGTAGGGCATATACGTGATGGTGGCTATATATACGGCTGTGGCATATATCGCCACCGCGCTTAAGCCGTCCGGCGACAGGTTGGTAAGCAGCAGGGTATCCACAAAGCCCAGCAGGTTCATGGTGATCAATACGAACATATGATACCATGAGTAGCTGAAGATCTCTTTATATTCCGTTTTACTGAAAACATTCGGGTTGGTAGAGAATCCGAAGTCGTCTGTTTTTTTGGAAAAGAAATATAAGATAACAATGGCCAAAAGATAGGAGGCTGTCAGCCCATATATTAATCCGCTGAACGAGATCACATCCAGAACTAGCAGTCCTATCAGGCCTATATTGATAACCCGCAACACTACCTCGCGAATGAAAGTATATATAGCGGTCTTCGACTGGCTGATAAGAAAACACTCCAATGCCACCACATAACTCCACAGGAATACAAGTACGGGTACCAGCCCGAAATATTCAGCTGCCAGTGGCCTGTCGGCATCGTTGAAAAATAATAATATCTGGTCTTTTAGCAGAAAGTAGGGTATGCTCAGCAGGATGATAAGTGCAGCAGGTATAACAGCGCTGAGCGTAATGAGGAATTTTCTCTTTTCAGAGCCGGTCTCATATCTAGGTGAAAAGTTGATGAGGGTAGAACCAATACCCATCATGATGAATGTGTGAAAGATTACACCACAGTTAATAAAGGTCCGGCTATAACCAAATTCGGGTTTACTGATGATATTGGGATATATGAAGTTGATCAAAGCGCCCAATACTGCCCCTACGGCAATAATTATGGAGCTTTTCACAGACTGGCGGAATACAATGCCCATTTACTTAATTGTCAATTGTATGTGTTAATTTCAATCTCTTAAAATGTAAATGTAAGATTAATAGCAGTTTTATGCTCATAAGTAGGGTATAAGCCCTGATACATACTGATTTTTGCATTTGAGGTGCGGTTGTTTACTTTTACATGCTTTTGGCAAAGAAGCATCCCGCAGGGATCATAAACAAATCATCATTGGAATGAAGAAGGTTGTCAGGAAGATCGCCGGTAAATTAGGCTTTGATATAGTGTCAAAGTCAGAGAGTTTGAAGGAATATGACGAGTTCATAGACATCTATAATGAATGTCAGCCCTATACCATGACCACTATTGAGCGGATGTTCTCGCTCTATAAGGCTGTGGAGTATGTAGTGAAAAATAATATCCCTGGCGACTTATATGAATGTGGCGTATGGCGTGGCGGAAGCTCGATGATGATAGCAAAGACATTGCAGAAATTCAATTGCACCGACAGGAACCTCTACCTCTTTGATACGTTCGAAGGAATGACCGAACCAACAGAAGTAGATAAGGATGCCAGTGGAACGACCGCGAAGGAATACCTGGATAACTTCCGGAAAAAGGATGCCGATTTTGCCTGGTGTGATGCCAGTATAGAAGACGTGCAGAACAATATGAAACTGACAGGTTATCCTGCTGAGCGTATATTTTATATAAAGGGTAAGGTAGAAGATACTCTTCCTTCCTTTGAAGTGAAGAACGACATAGCCGTGCTGAGACTGGATACAGATTGGTATGAATCTACAAAAGTGGAGATGAATTACCTGTATCCAAAGCTGGTAGTAGCAGGTGTGTTGATAATAGACGACTATGGCTACTGGGAAGGGGCAAGAAAAGCAATAGATGAATACCTGGAGCAACATAAAATAAAAATGCTGTTGAACAGGATAGACATCACCGGCAGGATCGCAGTAAAAACAATGTAGTAGCACGATAGCTTAACTACCGTTAATAATATATTCAAGAAATAAATGGAGCCTGTATTATCGCCTATTACGCATCAGCCGGCAGAGAAGATAAATTCTATTCCTACCTCAATGATCATCGACCTCTATAAGGAAGATACGGCCATTGATGTGTCTGAATATTTTACAGGTATGCAGCATATAGATGTATATCAGTGTAAACAAACAGGCTATAGGTTCTTCTATCCATTGACCCTGGCAGGAAATGATGTCTTCTACGAGCAGCTGCAAAAGTATGATTGGTATTATGCCGACTGGAAGTGGGACTATGATGCAGCCCTGCCTTTTATCACTAACGGCAGTAAAGTGCTGGACATTGGTTGCGGCGCCGGTAATTTCCTCGTGCGACTAAAGAACGATAAGAATTGTGATTGCACAGGGTTGGAGTTCAATGACAAAGCCATAGCTGCGGGCAGAAGTAAGGGTCTCACTATGCATAAAGAGTTCATCCAGGACTATGCTGCGAATCATAAGAACGAGTACGACTTTGTCTGCTTCTTCCAGGTGCTAGAGCATATTTCAGAGATAGATTCTTTCATGAAGGCGGCGATAGAATGCCTGAAGCCTGGTGGCAAGCTAATCATCTGCGTACCAAACAATAATCCGCATTTCATTGGCTACTATGAGTATCATTCGCTCAATATGCCACCGCACCACATGGGATTGTGGAATAAAGAGTCGTTTACGGCATTGCAAAAAGTATATCCACTACAGTTGAAGGATGTAAAAACCGAGAAGCTGAACCGTTTCCGCAATTATGCAAAGCACTATATAGAATATACAGGTAAAAACAACCCCTCTAAGAAGGCGTTGATGAAATTCTTCAAGTTCTTCATTACAGGTTACTTTGTATTGAACCGTAATAATATTGATGCAGGCTCTATCCTCGTTGTTTATGATAAGAAATAATTACCCGGTATGCCGTTAAATATATCTGAAGCATTCATGCCCAGGTGGCACAGCGTTTTTCACAATCCTTTCTATATCATCAGGAAGCGGTTGTTTACTTCGCTGCGGAACAATGCGCATCATATAAGCGGTACTGTACTGGATTTCGGTTGCGGCACTAAGCCCTACGAAGAAATGTTCACCTGCGATAAATATATTGGGCTGGACTACGAGACAGAAGTGAGTAGCCGAAACCCCAACCTTAAAGCAGATTTTTTCTATGATGGCAAGACTATCCCGTTTGCTGACAACCACTTTGATTCAGTTTTTTCCAGTGAAGTGCTGGAGCACGTCTTTAATCCCGACCAGATACTAACTGAACTATACCGTGTAATGAAACCGGGCGCGAAGATGTTACTGTCCTGCCCGTTCTTCTGGCCGGAACATGAGCAGCCATACGACTACGCGCGATACAGTTCCTTTGGGTTGAAAGCCTTGATGGAAAAGCATGGTTTTGAAGTGGTGAATTATGAAAAGACAGGTACCTATTTTGAATGTGTGATCCAGAGTATAGTGCTGTATATTTTCTATTTCATCCCGCACAAACCTAAGGTGCTGGAGACACTTTTCTTTCTCATCTTCATCAGCCCCTTTTTGATATTCAATCTTGCGCTATCTAAAATACTGCCGATGAAGATCAAGCGTTCAGACTTTTACCTGAACAATGTGATCGTGGTAAGAAAGGTTTAATTATTCTCCGGAAAGAAAGGCCCGATACTTAGCAATGAACACGTCCTTATTGAAGTGCTCTTGCGCATAATGATATGCTTTACCGCAAAGCGCTTCAGTCCGTTGCATATCAGCCCGTAGATATTCAATGTGCTCAATGCCTTGTTTCACAACGCCGTCCTCATCCTCAGGGCTGAAAATGAGTAGTGAGTTTTCCATGTGGCGCATATGCGTCTTGTTTCCTTCCAGTGCTGTAACTACTGGGATACAACCGCAGGCCATTCCTTCTTTTATCAGCATAGGGAAACCTTCATAAGCAGAGGTCATCATAATAGCATGGCATTGCTTGTACAGTGCATACATTTCTCCCTGTGTGCTGATCTCTCCATGTATCACGGAATTACTCTTTACAAGCTCCGATAATTCATCCATCATGGTGCCTGCAAAATGAAACTCAACCGGTAGTTTATTATTGATGCAATGCTCAGCGATCTTATTCAGCAGATAAATGCGTTTTTGCGGACCACCCCTGCCGGCATACAATACTTTCAGAGGGAGCGAATATTCTTTATCCAGCTTCCCGGGTATAAGAACGCCGGGTTCTATTATGTGTACTTTTTGAGCGTATTGCTCCGGTACGTGATACTCTTTGTACTGGTTGATGATGTTTTGTCGGGTAGCGGCATCAACCACCATGCGGTTATCCAGCCATTTGTGATTGCCCAGCCCGAAGAACTCCATTCCGTTGCTTCCATAGGTGAAATTGTGGAACAGCTCGGTTTTGGTCACTTTTTTGCTAAAAAACGGCAATACATCATAAAAAAACGTGCTATTAGAGCTAAAAACGTGTGCTCCTGCATGCCTGTTGACGTAAAAAGCATAAAAATGCACCGAAAATAGCCTGAGCAGGAGATTGTCGCAGTAGATATGGATATCCTCGGCCTCAGAATGGGGTTGTGAGAAAAACTCGTCTTTCAGCTTATGGTTCAGGGCGGCACGTGTGAAAAACTGGTGCTTTTCCTCATCTTTTATACTTTCTAATATATCCAGGTACACCCTTTGTGCCCCGCCTATGGCATACCTGTCCCAGAAAAAGATGTATTTGCCCTTGCTTTTCCTCTTCAGAAGCGCCACGGGGTACAGAAATATAAGAGCCAAGGGATACGTGACGTACAGTAGCGCCCTGAATAGCTTTATTTTCTGAAGGGTGTGCATATATATAAACAACAAAGGCGGCTTAAGCCGCCTTTGTAAAAGTAATAAGTATTCAAAAAATAATGAACAAGGTGCATTATTGTTTTACAAATCGTTCTGAATATAGCTCGTCATTTGCCTGTATCTTAATGAAATAGGTGCCTGCCGGTAAAGAACGCACATCTATCTCTGTCTTTTGTTTTTCAGCAGGTACGCTGAGTATAGTCTGTCCCAGCATATTAACTACAGCTATAGTTCCATGTGCTGAGATATTGTCCATGGAAATATTAATAGTGTTCGTTGCAGGGTTAGGTGATACAGAGATCCTGTTGGTACGCATAGAACTTTGCGTGACCGATGTTGGCATTTTAGTGCTATCGCAATACATATCAGCTTCTGAAGCGCTCAGAGCCCTTTTGTATATCTTGATGTCATCAATAATACCGGTAAAGTAGTATGGGAAATTGGGGTTAGTAACTAATGCGGCACCTATATTGATTCCCTGATTGCTCGTGCCAATTGGAATGTTAGAGTAGTCGGCACTTAGTATAAGATTTCCATCAAGATATATTTTCATGGAATCCGTATCAAATGTAGTGACGATACAATACCATGTATTTAACACAACATTTGACGTTGTAAGGAATTCAGCGGGAGTTATTTCATTGTAGTCACCAACAGTTGAGTGAATGTGCTGATGAGCATCAGAAGTGGTAGCGCAATCGTTGTCATATGAATTATCATTATAATCTAACCTGTAGAAGCCACTCTGGGCCTGAGTTCCCCTGCATAAAATTGAATTTACCTGGCAGGTTCCAGGATAATATCCTGTAGGTTTTACCAGTGCGCATATAGAGATGGAATCCATATTCATTACCGGGTCGAAAGGAACATCGATATAGGTGGAGCCATTGAATAATCTGCCTGTATTGGCTATATTATTAAAGCCGGCGGTTGCCGTAGTGCCCAGGTCCGTTGTTTGCAACGTATTAGGGCCTACATCATTTATGCTGCCATTAAAGTTCCAATGGGCTACCAAGCCATTGCTGCCTTGTGAAAAGGCATGTACAGAAGGTAATAGTAGGGCTAAAATGAATATTTTTTTAATCATATTTGTTGGGGTTTTATAGCGTCTTTATTCCTATTGGTTAGATAAGAAGATATAAAATGGAGATAATTGACGATCCGGGTTTAGGTTATACGTTTTTGTTATCTGTAGGATATGCGAAGATACAATTTTATCTGAATATCACTAAACGTATAAACTTAAAGCGGGCTTGTTATTTCGGTTCATAAACTTACCTTTGTAAGTCCCGAAAAAGCAGGTTTCTAAGGGATATTATACTAGTATGAACTTATTGCTCCAGGCTGCTGCAACTCAAAACACGCCGTTCAATTATTTCCCTATAGCGCTACAGATATGTGTAGCAGTAGGATTTGTGGTAGTGATGATGGTGGTAACCCACCTGTTAGGCCCTAAAAGAAAAACTTCAGACAAGCTCATCAACTTTGAGAGTGGTATCCCCTCGGTGGGTAATGCCCGCCAGCCAATGGCTATCAAATACTTCCTGGTAGCGATCCTATTTGTGTTGTTTGATGTGGAGGTGATCTTCTTCTATCCATACGCTATTAATTTCCGTGAATTAGGTGCTGAAGGATTCTACGCAGTTTTAATGTTCGTGGCGTTCTTTTTGTGTGGGTTTATATATATCATCAAGAAAGGAGCACTGGAGTGGGAAGATTAATCCCACATGCGCTTTTCGGGTATATAAGAGAATAGATTTTTGACAGATTTTTAAAAAAATATCCCTGATAAAAAGGGAATAAAGGAGACTGATATTATGGCTCGTCCGGTTCAGTATAATACGAATGAAAAAATACCAAGTGACAAAACTAACCTAAAGGAAACGCCGGATGGTTATTCTGGGGAAGGTTTTGCACTTAGTACATTAGATAAGATAGTAGGAGTAGGCCGTGCTAACTCTTTATGGCCATTACCATTCGCTACTTCATGTTGTGGTATCGAGTTTATGGCTACGATGGGTTCTAACTACGACCTGGCCCGTTTCGGTTCAGAGCGTATGGGCTTTACCCCACGCCAGTGCGATGTGTTGCTGGTGGCCGGTACTATAGCTAAAAAGATGGCGCCTATCTTAAGGCAGGTTTATTTGCAGATGGCAGAACCCCGCTGGGTAGTGGCCATAGGCGCATGTGCTTGTACAGGTGGTATTTTCGACTCATACTCTGTGCTACAGGGTATAGACCAGGTGATACCGGTAGATGTATATGTATCAGGTTGCCCTCCGCGCCCGGAAGCTATCTTGGATGGTGTAATGAGCATACAACACCTGGTGAAAAATGAAAGCATGCGCAGGCGCAATAGCGACCAGTACAAAGCATTGCTTGAAGAATACGGAATACAATAAAAGTCAAAATTCAAAAGTCAAAACCCTAAGTGTTTTACTTTTTGAATTTTGAATTTTGAATTAATATGTCATTGACCAAAGAAATAGTAAAAGAAAAACTGGTAAGCACATTTGGCGAAGCAAACATCAGCTTTGACGAGCCATACGGTATGCTCACATTCACGGTGGCTGCTTCGCAGAATATCGAGGTGATGCAATACCTATATAATGAAGGCTTTGCGTTCCTCACCGATCTCACAGCTGTGCATTACCCCGACAGGAAAAACGAGGAGCTTTGCGTGGTATATCACCTGCATAGCCTTGTGGCCAATGTGCGTGTACGCATGAAGGCATATATACCTGTTGCACAACCTGACATCAGGACGGCGACAACGTTGTTCTCAGGAGCTAACTGGATGGAAAGAGAGACCTATGATTTCTACGGTGTGAACTTCACTGGCCACCCTGACCTGAGAAGGATATTGAACGTAGATGAAATGGATTACTTCCCAATGCGCAAAGAATATAAGTTGGAAGACCCGACACGCGTAGATAAGGATGATGAGATGTTTGGTAGGTAAGTGCGGAGCATTGCACTTTTTTGAACTTAGCGAAGCTCACTGAGCAAAGCGAAAGTAATTTTGAATTTTGACTTGATCAATGACAGAATTAGAGCAAAAACAGCAGCACATAAAGCTGACTGACGAAAGTTTACAAAAGCAGACCACCACGCTGAACCTGGGGCCAACGCACCCGGCTACGCATGGTGTGTTTCAGAATATACTGGAAATAGATGGTGAGCGCGTACTTGACGCCAAACCAACTATCGGCTATATACACCGCGCATTTGAAAAGATTGCGGAACGCAGGCCGTATTACCAGATTACTACTCTTACAGACAGGCTGAACTATTGCTCGTCCCCTATCAACAATATGGGCTGGCATATGACGGTAGAAAAACTGCTGGGTATTAAAACGCCTAAGCGTGTTGACTACCTGCGTGTAATTGTAATGGAGCTTGCCCGTATTGCTGACCACCTTGTTTGTAACTCGGTTGTGGCAGTGGATACCGGTGCCTTAACAGGCTTTACGTATGTATTCCAATGGCGTGAGCTGATTTATGAAATATACGAAGAGGTTTGCGGTTCCCGCTTAACGACTAATATGGGTCGTGTGGGTGGATTTGAACGCAACTTCTCTGAAACTGCTTTTGCAAAAATTAAAAAGTTCATCGACGAGTTTCCGAAGGTGATGAAGGAATTTGAGAACCTGTTGAATCGTAACCGCATATTTATGGACAGGTGCATTGGTGCAGGTCCTATATCTGCGGAAAGAGCATTGAACTATAGTTTCACTGGTCCTAATCTGCGTGCTGCGGGAGTTGATTTTGATATTCGTGTATCCGATCCCTATTGCTCTTACGAAGATTTCGATTTTAAGATACCAATTGGCACTACCGGCGATGTTTATGATCGCTATATGGTGCGCAATGATGAGATATGGGAAAGCCTGAGCATCGTGAAACAGGCGATGGAGAAAATACAAAAGCTGGAGAATGAATTCCCTTCCGAAAGGAATGTGTTCTACGCTCCGGAGGCCGACCATTTCCACCTGCCTGCAAAGGAAGATGTATATACAAAGATGGAAGCGCTGATCTATCACTTCAAGATCATCATGGGTGAAATAGATGCACCTCCGGGGGAAGTATATCATGCAGTGGAAGGCGCGAATGGTGAATTAGGGTTTTACCTCATAAGTGATGGCGGACGTACACCGTACCGCTTGCACTTCCGCAGGCCTTGCTTTATTTATTACCAGGCATATCCTGAGATAATAAAAGACGGACTGCTGAGCGATGGTATCATTGCACTGAGTAGCTTGAATGTAATTGCAGGAGAATTAGACGCTTAATATTTGAATAGCTGATTGAAAATGATAAAGTTTTCAGAAGAAAAATTAAACCAGGTAAGGGAACTCATCACGCACTATCCCGAGGGAAAGCAGAAGGGTGCGTTGATACCTTTGCTGCATATGGCGCAGGATGAGTTTGGCGGATGGCTGGACGCTCCGGTGATGGACTATGTAGCTGAACTACTGAGCATACAGCCGATAGAGGTATATGAGGTAGCAACCTTCTATACCATGTTCAACATGAAGCCGGTTGGTAAATATGTATTTGAAGTATGCCGCACAGGGCCTTGTATGCTCAATGGCAGTGATGGCATAATAGACTATATAAAAGAGAAGCTGAACATAAGGGAAGGCGAAACGACTGAAGATGGTATGTTTACCCTGAAGCCTGCTGAGTGCCTTGGTGCTTGCGGCTATGCCCCTATGATGCAGCTGGGGAAATTCTATAAGGAACACCTGACGAAAGAAAAGGTGGACCAGATAATTGATGAATGCCGCAGGGGTGTAATGGTGACTAACTAAAATAAAGAATGAGACTATTACTCCTCATATCATTGCTCTTTGTACAAACGGTAGCGTTTGGCAAGGCAAAGCCCGACTCGGCCAGTCTGGCAAAGGCGAGGGAAGCATTGGCTGAGGCCTTGATAAAAAAGGATTCGATAGCACTTGGTAAGCTGCTACACAAAAAACTGAGCTATGGCCATTCTAACGGATGGCTGCAGAATAGGAAAGAAGTGATAGCTGACCTGTATAATGGTAAGCTGACATTTACTACAATAGAACGGAGTAATGAGAAATTTGAGATAGTGAGGGAAACAGCGATAGTGACGAATATCTCGGATATAACAGGCTTATATGAAGGAAAGGAGTTTACGATAAAGCTATTGGTATTGCAGGTGTGGGCGTGGAAAGATAAAGAAGGTTGGCGGTTGCTGGGAAGGCAAAGCACGAAAGTTTAAAGGCAGTATAAAAACTATGGTTTTAACGTATCATCATATAGGTTCTGAACCAGGTTTTAATACAGTTGCAGAAAGCTCTTTAGAAGAACAATTACAGTATGTACGCAGCCACTACCATGTGCTGAGTGTGGAAGAATATGTCAACCACATTTTTAAATTTGGTAAGGCAAAGCAAGGTGCTGTGCTCGTCTCGTTTGATGATGCATATACATCGTATGTGGAAAGGGCACTGCCGGTACTGACAAAAATGAATTTACGCTCTGTACTGTTTATCTGCACAGGGGTAATAGGAAAGTCTAATGAATGGGATAGCCCGGACAAAAGATTTTCCATAATAAATGAAGAAACGATAAAGTTGCTCTCTGAGAATAGTTTGATAACTATAGGAGCGCATACCGAGTCACACAGGTCTTTGACATTATTGGGCGAAAAGGATTTGAAGGATGAAATGACGAACCCAAAGGAAAAGCTGGAAAAGCTAATAGGAAAACCTATTGACTTTCTCGCCTATCCTTACGGACAACTTCATCTAAATGTAAATAGCAAAGTGAAAGTGGCAGCTTATGAGGCCGGGTATAAGGCAGCGTTCTCTACCAACTTCAGCATAGACAATAGCAGGAGCAATATTTGGGCTTTGAACAGGATAGATGTAACAGGGGACGACGACATCGAAACTTTTAAAAGCAAACTAAAACGCAACAGCTATTTCTCTGTAAAGCAGCAAGTGAAAAATGTGTACAGCTTTTTAAAAAACGCTATTTGAGCAACAAGCCAACATACAAGATACAGCAGATAGGAGTTCAGGAATTTGATGTCCTGATACCACTGATGAAGGATTGTTTTGGCCTGGACATCAACACGGATTTTTTCAGGTGGAAGTACCAGCAAAACCCTTCAGGTGAGTTCATTGGTTTCATCGCTGTAACTGAGCAGGGCGAAATAGGTGCCTACTACGGGGTGATACCTGAGCTATATGTGGTGGAAGGTAAAGAAATGGTGATATACCAGTCCTGCGATACCATGACACATTCTGCGCATCGTAGGAGGGGATTGTTCCAGTTGCTGGCCAATCATTGTTACGATTATCTCAGGCAACAGGGTAAGCTCTTCATCATTGGTTTTGGCGGTGCTATGTCCACGCCGGGCTTTATTAAGTTTGGTTGGAAGGAAGTCACTCATGTTCAGCAGGTATTCTATCCCCGTGCATTTGCCTCCGTGCATTTTGCAGGGAATGATAACCGATACAGGATCGAACAAGTGAACGATGTATCGCTACTGGAAGAATTACTGAAGAAAAGCAACAGCCATACTTTGATACACTCCCTGAAAAATGCAACAACATTTGGATGGCGTATCGGGAACCCGCTGAATGAGTATCAGCTTTATGCTGCTACAGACGATAACGGGAGAGTGGCGGGATATATCTGCTACTACATAAACAGGGGGAAGATATACCTCTTCGATTTCTACTTTACACATAAGGCCGCTGAAAAGCAGCTACTTGGTAAAGTGAAAAAAGAGCTGAAAGAAAAGCAGCTGAAAGGCATACAGGTATTGTGCAGCAGGAACAGTTATTTATTTGCGATACTAGCCGCTAACGGCTTTATCTCAAGTCCTTTTAAAAAGTGGCCGGAACGTTTATCACAGCCTATTATCTTCTACTCAACAGAAGAAAATATGCAAAAATACAACAGCCCGGCAGTTTGGAACTTTACGCCCTTTGATCATGACACGTTATGAATTTTGTAAGAATAATATTATATTAATATAGATGAAACTCCTGCTAGAACACGCACACGTTGAAGGTATTCGTTACTACGATACCTATCGTAAGCATGGTGGCTATCGTGCTGTAGAGAAGGCCTTCAAGATGACTCCTGAAGAGATAGTAGAAGAGGTGAAGAAGAGTGGACTGCGCGGCCGTGGTGGTGCCGGCTTCCCTACGGGTATGAAGTGGAGCTTCCTGGCCAAGCCTGAAGGTGTGCCTCGTCACCTGGTGTGCAATGCGGATGAGTCAGAGCCGGGTACGTTCAAAGACCGCTACCTGATGGAGTTTCTCCCACACCTTTTCGTGGAAGGCCTGATAGTGAGCAGCTTTGCACTGGGTAGCAATGTTACTTATATATACATCCGTGGTGAGTACGCATGGATAGTGGACATACTGGAACAAGCTATTACTGAAGCAAAGAACAATGGCTGGCTCGGTAAAAATATCTTAGGTTCCGGCTTCGATTGCGAAATATATGTGCAGCGTGGTGGTGGTGCTTATATATGTGGTGAAGAAACAGCGTTGATAGAATCACTGGAAGGTAAGCGTGGTAACCCGCGTATCAAACCTCCATTCCCCGCGATACAGGGTGTATGGATGCGCCCTACCGTGGTGAACAATGTTGAAACTATTGCAGCAGTAGTACCTATTATCAACAATGGTGGTGATGAGTATGCCAAGATAGGTGTGGGCAAATCGACAGGAACTAAGTTGCTGTCTGTTTGTGGTAACATCAACAAGCCGGGTATTTATGAAATTGATATGACCTGCTCTGTAGAGGAGTTTATATATAGTGATGAATATTGTGGTGGTATCCCTAAAGGCAAACGCCTGAAGGCTTGTATCCCTGGTGGTTCTTCAGTGCCTATAGTGCCTGCTAACCTCTTGTTGAAAACAGCAAAAGGTGAAACACGCTATATGAACTACGAGAGCCTGGCCGATGGCGGATTTGCCACAGGTACTATGATGGGTTCGGGTGGTTTTATCGTAATGGATGAAGACCAGTGTGTTGTTCGTCATACTATGAGCTTAGCACACTTCTACAATCATGAAAGTTGCGGTCAATGCAGCCCTTGCCGTGAAGGAACCGGCTGGATGTATAAGATACTGAAGAATATAGAATACGGAAAAGGCAAGATGAGCGATATAGATCTGTTATGGGATATCCAGCGCAGGATAGAAGGTAATACCATCTGTCCGCTGGGTGATGCCGCAGCATGGCCTGTAGCCGCAGCCATCCGCCACTTCCGCGATGAATTTGAATGGCACATATTGAATCCTGAAGAGTCGCAAACAAGGAATTACGGTCTTGCGCACTATGCAGATCCTATTCATGTTGCTACTGTGTAAGGAATTAGAAAAAATTAAAACGAAACCAGGATTAGAATATGTCTGAGGTTCAAAATTTTAAAGTAACGATCGATAATATCACTATTGAAGTGCCTGCAGGAACTTCGATACTGAATGCTGCGCGTATGATAGGCGGTGAGGTAACTCCTCCTGCTATGTGTTATTACAGCAAGCTGAAAGAAAGTGGTGGTAAGTGCCGTACCTGCCTGGTAGAGGTGAGCAAGGGTTCTGAAAAAGACCCGCGCCCGATGCCTAAGCTGGTAGCGAGCTGCCGTACCAACGTGATGGATGGGATGGAAGTAAAGAACATTACTTCCGAGAAAGTAGTGGATGCCCGTAAAGGCATCGTGGAAATGCTGCTCATCAATCACCCGCTGGATTGCCCGGTATGCGACCAGGCCGGTGAGTGTCACCTGCAGGACCTTAGCTACGAGCACGGTACGGAAGGTACACGCTACGATTTCGAACGCCGCACTTTTGAGAAAGAAGACATCGGTCCGTACATATCCCTGCACATGACGCGTTGCATCCTTTGCTATCGTTGCGTGTTCACTGCGGATGAGCTGACCAACAAACGCGAACATGGTGTACTGGAGCGTGGTGATCATTCTTCTATCAGCACTTTATTAAATAAGTCTTTAGATAACGAGTTCATCGGCAATATCATTGACGTTTGCCCCGTGGGTGCATTAACGGATAAAACGTTCCGCTTTAAGAACAGGGTATGGTTCACTAAGCCGGTAGATGTACATCGCGATTGCCCTACCTGTAGCGGTAAGGCCCGTGCATGGATGCGTGGCGATGAGGTATATCGTGTTACTGCTCGTAAAGACCAGTGGGGCGAAGTGGAAGAGTGGATATGCAACGATTGCCGCTTCCATAAGAAAGAAACAACGGATTGGGTAATAGAAGGTCCGTCTAAGATCGATCGCAGGAGCGTAATATCACAAGGACATTATGTAGATACCAAGACTACGCAGATACTGATCAATAATGTGATAGGAAAAGAACCGAGGTTGCTCATGGACATTCACGATGTGAGTGATGTGAACAAACCGGAAGTAGAATTGTCGAGGATACCCGGCCCTGCACATTCGGATGATTTTAAGACGACCCGGGACTAGATAATTGACTGACAGAGATTTATTGAAAAGAGTACCATTTTTTTAACGAACTAATTACTTTTGCGCGGCTATGATGTTACTACAACTTGATGTAGCATTTATTATAGAGAAACTTATTCTCATCACGGTGATCCTAATGGGTTCATTGGGTATTGCTATGTATGCTACATGGGGCGAACGTAAAGTGGCTGCTGTAATGCAGGATCGCAGAGGTCCGAGCCGTGCGGGTCCTTTCGGTTTGCTGCAACCACTTGCAGATGGTCTTAAGCTCTTCATGAAGGAAGAGATCATTCCTGACAGTTCCACTCGCGGCCTCTTTATTTTAGGTCCGTGCCTTGCGATGCTGACGGCTTTGTTAACCAGTGCGGTTATCCCCTGGGGGCCGGACTATGTTACTGAAGCAGGACGTATCATCTCCTTACAAGTAGCTGATATCAATATCGGTATCCTCTTCATATTTGGTGTGCTTAGTATAGGTGTATATGGTATCATGCTGGGTGGATGGGCCTCTAATAATAAGTTCTCCCTGCTGAGTAGTATCCGCGCTGCGGCACAGGCTATCTCTTACGAGCTGGCAATGGGCCTCAGCCTGATAGCGGTTATCATGATGACAGGCACACTCAGCCTTCGTGAAATTGTTGACCAGCAGCATGGCTTCTGGAGCGACGGTTACTTTACCTGGAACTTCTTCAAGCAACCGGTAGGCTTCATGGTTTTCCTTATTTGCACATTCGCTGAGCTGAACCGCGCGCCATTCGACCTTGCAGAAGCAGAATCAGAACTGAACATGGGTTTCCACCAGGAGTATTCTTCTATGAAGCTCGGGTTCTATCTCTTCGCTGAGTATATCAACCTGTTCGTCAGCTCTGTAATATTATCAACCCTGTTCTTCGGTGGATACAACTTTCCGTTCATGGACCAGGTGCAGGGTGCAGTACCGCAGTTTGTATTCGTAGCAGTTTGTGTACTGGTACTATTAACTAAAGCAATTTGTTTCATCCTGTTCTTCATGTTCGTTCGTTGGACGCTACCACGCTTCCGTTACGATCAACTGATGAAACTGGGATGGAAATCATTGATACCGATAGCATTAATAAATATGGTAGTAACAGGGCTTGTGATACTTTGGACAATGAAGAAGTAATACAAGCAGTGAGTAAGGCTTAAAAAATTATAAAATGCAAAAACTGACAAATAGGTCTGTACAGGTAGATAGAAGCCCCATGACAATGGGGGAGAAAATGTATCTGCCTGCTATAGCCAAAGGCCTGGGCATCACGCTCAGCCATATATTTAAAAAGAAGGCCACGGTCAACTATCCTGAGGAGAAGCGTCCGTTCAGCCCGGTATTCCGCGGACTTCATATACTTAACCGTGATGAAGAAGGCCGTGAAAAGTGTACTGCCTGTGGCTTGTGCGCACTGGCTTGCCCTGCGGAAGCAATTACAATGGAAGCTGCTGAGCGTAAGCCGGGTGAAGAGCACCTGTACCGTGAAGAGAAGTATGCTGCCAAGTATGAAATAAATATGCTGCGCTGCATTTTCTGCGGTTACTGTGAAGAGGCTTGTCCTAAAGACGCTGTTTATCTTACAGAAACATTAATGCCGGCCAGCTACCAACGCAAGGAATTCATTTACAAGAAAGAAGACCTGCTGATCCCTCATCCTAAAAAAACTGAAACCAAGTAATAAATTATGGAGATCCACGAAATATTATTCTGGTTCCTTACTGTAATGGCTTTAGGCTGTGGCTTAGGTGTTATACTCAGCCGCAATCCTATTAGTAGTGTATTGTTTCTTATTGCTACCTTCTTTGCTATTTCAGGCCATTATATACTAATGAATGCACAGTTCCTGGCTATCGTGAACATTATCGTTTATGCAGGGGCCATCATGGTACTGTTCCTGTTCGTAATCATGTTGATGAACCTGAATGCCGATACCGAGCCACAAAAGAACAGGCTGATACAGTTTGCCGGTGTTCTTTCCGGGGGTATCCTGTTCCTGGTGATACTGGCAGCATTAAGGACCACAACATCTAATGCAGCCGACTTTACCTCTACTGATATAGGACTGATGAAGAACTTAGGAAAGGTGCTGTTCACGCAATATGTATTGCCGTTCGAGATAAGCAGTGTGCTATTCCTCAGCGCGATGATAGGTGCGATAGTAATAGGTAAGAAGGAGTAGGTGGTTAGTTGATAGGTTAACTGGTTGATAGGTTAACAAGTCAGTTTTAGGTTTTGAATTTTGACTTTTGAATTTTAAAAGATGCCAATACAATATTATTTATTCTTAAGCATGGCTTTATTCTGCATCGGTATCATGGGTACCTTGATGCGTCGTAATGCCATTATCATCTTCATGTGCATAGAGCTGATGCTCAATGCGGTGAATTTATTACTGGTTGCATTCTCAAAGATGTATGCAGATCCTTCTGCACAAATCTTTGTTTTCTTTATAATGGTGGTGGCAGCAGCTGAGGTGGCCGTAGGTCTGGCAATTATCGTAATGATGTACCGTAAAGTACATTCTGTCGATATTAATATTTTAAATAGATTAAAACACTAAGACAGCGGTTGAGGTTTCTTATGACCTGCGACTTATGGCTTTTGACTTAATAGGGTATGACCAATTTAGTTTACTTAATTCCACTTTTCCCATTGATAGGTTTTCTTATCAACGGTATCTTCTGGAGAAAAATGCCAAAATCAACCGGCGGCATCATCGGTAGCCTGGCGGTGCTGGCTTCCTTTTGCGTGTCACTCGGTATCTTCTTCGAGGTAAGAGCCGAAGGATTCCAGGGCCCGGTAGTGGTCAACCTGTTCGACTTTATCCAATCTGGTACTTTGCAGATACCGTTCAGTTTCCAGGTAGATGCATTGTCTTCTTTGTTCCTGTTAATTATAACCGGTGTCGGTTTCCTGATACACGTTTATTCTACTTCCTACATGCACGAGGATGAGGGTATGGTGAAATACTTCGCCTACCTGAACCTGTTTGTGTTCTCTATGTTATTGCTGGTCTTAGGGTCCAACTACCTGGTGATGTTCATTGGTTGGGAAGGCGTGGGGCTTTGCTCTTATTTACTGATAGGTTTCTGGTTCAAGAACAGGGAATATACCAATGCCGCTAAAAAGGCATTCGTGATGAACCGTATCGGTGACCTCGGCTTCCTGGTAGGTATGCTGCTGGTATTGCTGAACTTCGGGACGCTTAGCTACCAGGAGTTCTTTGGTTCGCTTTCTACTACACAGGTTCCTTCCAGCACTTACAACTGGATAGCTGTTTGCTTCTTCATCGGTGCTATGGGTAAGAGTGCCCAGATACCTTTGTACACATGGCTGCCTGATGCGATGGCGGGTCCTACCCCGGTATCAGCCCTCATCCACGCGGCAACGATGGTAACAGCAGGTATCTATATGATCGCCCGCTCCAGTGCTTTGTACAACCTCGCGCCTGAGACTTTACATTTTGTAGCCATTATCGGTTTAGCAACTGCACTTTTTGCTGCCACTATAGCTATCCGTCAATATGATATTAAAAAGGTGCTGGCATACTCTACGGTGAGCCAGTTAGGATTTATGTTCCTCGCTTTGGGCGTAGGTGCATATACTACTGCTGTCTTCCACGTGATGACGCACGCTTTCTTCAAAGCCTTATTATTCCTTGGTTCTGGTAGTGTGATACACGCTATGGGCGGCGAACAGGACATTCGCAAGATGGGTGGCCTTGGCAAGCACATGAAGATCACGCAGGCAACATTCCTGATCGGTTGTTTAGCTATCGCGGGTATTCCCGGTTTTGCAGGTTTCTTCTCTAAGGATGAAATACTGGCGGCCGCTTACGGACATTCACCTGTATTATTCGGTTTAGGTCTGTTAGGCGCGTTAATGACGGCATTCTATATGTTCCGTTTATACTTCCTTACGTTCCGCGGTAAATTCCGTGGCACGCACGAGCAGGAACATCACCTGCACGAGAGCCCTGCTGCTATCACTATCCCGTTGATAGTGCTGGCGATACTTTCTATCGTCGGTGGTTATGTTGGTTTGCCTGCTGTTATCAGTGAGCATCACACACTGGCAACATTCCTTGGCCCTGTGGTGAGCAACTTCGGTGTGCATCATCTTTCTCATGCAACTGAATGGGCATTGATGGGAACTTCAGTTGGATTGGTGCTGGTGATGATCGTAATAGCATACAACGCTACTAAGAAGCCAAACTTCGTCCCTAACACCGGCCTTGCTAAGGTGCTGGAAAATAAATGGTACGTAGATGAACTGTATGATGCTGTCATCGTTCGCCCTATAGCTGCCTTCTCCCGTATAGCCGACAGGTTTATAGAGAAAGCAGGTATTGACGGTTTGGTGAACGGTGTAGGTAAAACAGTTCGTTGGGGGGGCGACCGCATGCGCCTGTTACAAACAGGACAAGTGGGTTTCTACATCTTCGTGATGGTATTGGGTATGGTGGCGTTGTTTGCGCTGAGTTTCTTTTGGATAAAATAATAACAGTTAGCAATAGCAAATATTGCAGAGCATTATGATATTGACATTACTCATATTAATTCCTTTACTGGCGGGTATCATCGGATTTGCGATGAGTGGCACCTCCGCGAAAACCCTTGCATTAGTTGGCTCGCTGGCTACGCTGGTGGTGGCGATAGTAATAAGCATGGGCGGCGATACCAGTTGGAGCACTCCATGGATTCCACGCATAGGTACTAATTTCAGTCTCGCTACAGATGGCATGAGCAATATGCTTTGCCTGCTGACAGCAATAGTATTACCGGTGGTGATCATCGCCAACTGGAATAAAGAAGTAGAAAAAGCTAATTCATTCTACGGCCTCATGATGCTGTCACAGGCTGGGCTGATGGGTGTGTTCCTGGCTTACGATGCGTTCGTATTCTATATTTTCTGGGAGCTGGCATTGATACCAGTTTACTTCCTTTGCTCTAAATGGGGCGGGGAGAAAAGAGTGCCTGTTACCTTCAAGTTCTTCATTTATACGTTCGTCGGTAGCTTAATGATGCTGGCGGGTCTTATCATATTATCACTGCAGAATCCGGGTCTCAGCAGCTATTCATTCGAAAGCATTAAAGCTGCCGGCGCTGCATTAGACCCTGCTACACAGCAATGGGTATTCTGGCTCATCTTCATAGCCTTTGCTATCAAGATGCCGATATTCCCTTTCCACACGTGGCAGCCCGATACCTATGAGCAATCACCTACACCTGTTACCATCATTCTTAGTGCGTTGATGGTGAAGATGGGTTTGTTCGCAGTGCTTCGCTGGTTGATACCTGTATTGCCTGAAGGTGTTGCTTTCTGGTCAGACACCGTTGTGATACTTTCTATCATTGGTATCGTTTACGCTTCATTACTCGCCATCGTTCAAACTGATATCAAACGCCTGGTGGCTTATTCATCTATTGCTCACATGGGCCTGATGAGCGCCGTGGCATTCTCAGATACTACGGTTGGTACACACGGTATCATGGTGCAGATGTTCAATCACGGTATCAATATCACCGGTATGTGGATCATCGTAAGCATGATCGAGAATCGCTGGGGTACACGTGACATGACAAAGATGGGTGGTATGGCAACAGCTGCTCCTAAAATGGCGATCGCTTTAGTCATTATATCTCTGGCAAATATCGCGTTACCTCTTACAAATGGTTTTATAGGTGAGTTCATGTTGTTCAACGGATTGTTCCAGAGCGCATCACCTTACCACATGATATTTATGGTAGTAGCAGGTCTTGGTGTCATCCTGGGTGCTATCTATACACTGAATATGGTGCAGAAAGTAGCCTACGGCGAAACCACCGAGATGATATCGAACAAGGACATTACGACAAATGAATATGTCGGACTGGCAATAGTAATAGTGTTGATAATATTCCTGGGTGTATATCCTAAGCCATTGCTGGATATGACCGCCGCAATATCAGGAGTAGTATTACCGTAAGTTGATAAGTTAATAGGCTGACACGTCAGCCGTATAAATAAATATAGTAGCCCTGGATAATCGGTCTAATCCTGAGAATCCGGGTTCAAAGAATTTAATATGAAAGCAATCATTGCTGCAACAATAATAGGTGTCATCTTGATGTTTACCGGGATACTGGTAAAGGAGAAGAAGGGCATGGCCACATTTGCCGCTATACTGTTCTTTTTACTCCTCGGTGTCAATATCTGGGAGCTCTCTACTATCGACTCCAACCAACCGCAGACGTTCTTCAACAACATGATCCGCATAGACAGGTATGCTGTCTGGTTCAACACACTGATGACAGGCTGCACCTTGCTCTATGTCCTGCTTTCCGGCAGGGAAATTCAAAAGGTAGGCGCACACACTTCCGATTATTTTGCGCTCATCAGTTTCATGCTGGTCGGCTTGTATATGCTGGCAGGATATAATAATATGCTGATACTCTTCTTAGGTATTGAGATCATTTCCATTCCGCAATACATATTGGCAGGTAGCGACAAGAAAAACCTGAAAAGCAGCGAAGCATCTTTAAAGTACTTCCTGATGGGAGCATTCTCTACAGGTATCTTGCTCATGGGTATCACGTTGATCTATGGTGCTACCGGTTCGTTCGATATCAGCCAGTTCACTTTCCTGCAAGCAGATGCTCTTAACCCGATGGCACTCTGCGGTATCGTATTCCTCATCATTGCATTCTCATTCAAGATATCAGCGGCTCCTATGCACATGTGGACACCAGATGTGTACGACGGTGCACCTACGCCTTTCACGGCTTACATGTCCACTATCGTTAAGTCGGCTGCATTTATAGCATTCATCAAATTGTTCCATATTTCTTTCGGCAACCTCGGTAACAGTTGGATGATGTTGATCGCTATTATTACGGCGGCAACATTATTGGTCGGTAACGTAACAGCCGTTTTCCAGCAGAGCGTAAAGCGTATGATGGCTTATTCGTCTATCGCACAGGCAGGCTTTATGTTGTTTGCTATTGTAGCATTAAATGCCACTGCATGGCAGGGGCTTATGTTGTATACAGTAACATATACCGTGGCTACAATGGGTGTCTTCGCCGTGCTGATGAAGATGAAAGATTACACCTACGATGGTTTCAATGGGCTCGGTAAAAGAGAACCGTTGTTAGCGTTCGTCACAACCATATTCTTATTATCACTGGCAGGTATACCGCTCACAGGTGGCTTTATGGCGAAGTATTATGTGCTGGTAGCCGCTGTAGAGCAAGGCCAGGTATTATGGCTGGTAATATTCGCATTGCTGATGGCAGCTATAAGTGTGTACTACTATTTCAGAGTGATAACAGCCATGTACTTCAAACAAGGCAGCCCAGAACTCAGCAGCCCGGTAACACCAAGCGATAAGATGATGCTGGTTGTTACCGCAGTCATAGTTATCCTCCTCGGTGTAGCACCTCAGCTGATACTGAACTTCATTTAGAACATAAACACTTACTATAACACAAAGGGCTGCACATGCAGCCCTTTCTTGTTTTCAAGACTCCCCTCCCTATTTTCAGGGAGGGGTGCCCGCAGGGCGGGGTGGGTTGACTCGCGTTGAGCACGCCAAAACATATCCACACAACCCCGCTTCCAGCGAGCTTCTTCGTATCTTTATAATACAGTGCAGCACCCCTGCAACGGAAGTTCTTATCAGGCAGTGGAAACAAAATTTACCTGTCATGTAGTAAGGTTAACCTGAATGGTAATAAGATTAACCTATCATGAAGTATAATGGTAACAAGATGGTAGTATGATAGTCGTAAAATGGTAGTAAAACAAAGAGACCCCTTGCCAGTACTGCGTTTTAGCCGGTGTCCAGCAACTAAAATGGTAGTAAAAATAATTACCCCGACTCCCCTCCTGGCAGGGATGGGTGTCTTTGCGAAGCTTAGGCGGGGGGGGGGCTCGCGGGAAAACAGCCACCAGCTTACATTTCACCCCAAAGGTACCTGCACAAAGCAGCACTAGTCCGGCACTCAACCGGCACTCCAACAGCACATTCCGGCACTTCTACAGCACACCTGAGCACTTTCACAGCACACGGCAGCACTACCCCTCAAAACTTAATATTTCGTATCTTTGTATCGGCTGAAAGCCTTGTGGGACGGGCTTAAAACTTACTCACAACTGTTGATTACTTTTCCCCGATAAGTTGGGCATCTGCACTACTTTCGATGTGTACCCGAAAATGAAGAAAGAATGGATATCGAACAATTAATGCCACACGTTGAAGCGCTGATCTTTGCCAGCGAACGTCCTATCACCCAGATAGAACTGACTGAAATGCTTGGGCAGACGTTTGAGCTACCAATAGAAATGGACCGCATATCTACATGTATAGAGGCGATCCGTGATAAATATGAAGCTGAATACTATCCTTTCCAACTCAGGGAAGCAGGTGGCGGCTACCAGTTCCTGACCAAAAAGGCCTACCATAAAACAGTATTACAGCTCAACGGTGATAAATACATCAAAAAGCTGTCAACTGCCGCTATGGAGACTTTGGCCATTATCGCGTACAAACAGCCCATCAGCAAGTCTGAAATAGAGTATATCCGCGGTGTAAGTGCCGATTATTCCATCCAGAAGCTGTTGGAAAAGGAACTAATCGTTATCACGGGGCGTAACGAGAATGCAGTAGGTAAGCCATTGATCTATGCCACATCCAAGAATTTCATGGATTACCTGGGCATCAACGACAAGGAAGGCCTGCCGGAACTGAAAGACATTGTAAATACCGAAATAGTAATACCTACTGATGCTATGGAAGCTATGCCGGAGGATGCGGGAGTGCTCTTGGTTAACGCCGAGGGGGACCTTCACCAGGGAGAATAGCAGAGAGATAAAGCTTTATATAGACCCGTTTCTGTTAAGAAGCGGGTTTTTCTTTTGCTGTATGCTTTATACATGTAAATTCGTAGGATAATTGTTCCAGATGAATTGCCGTATTTTTTTCACTTCTGTTTTGTTCACAAGCATTTTTGCGCAGGTAAGCTATGCCCAAAGCAAAGCGGAGCGTAAGATATTGGAGCAGCTGAAGACGGATATAGAATACCTGGCTTCCGATTCATTGGAGGGCCGCCGCACGGGCACAAAAGGTGAAAAGCTGGCAAGTGAATACATAGTAAAGCGGTATAAAGAAATTGGCATTTTCCCTTACGGTGATATGTACCGTTACAACTTTAAATTCTTTGGTGATAAAGAACCTGCTAACAGCAGCCTGATACGTATTGGCGATAATGCACTGAAGATAAACAAAGACGCTTTCCCTATGGCCTTTACAGCCGAGAAGAGAGTGTACAGCGAAATAATCCCCGACATCATAGAGCAGAACAGCATCTCCCTGATGCCGCTGTATAAGGACAAGGAGGAAGCAGACAATCCACACTTTGATTGGGAGAAAGCAGCCTTCGAAAAGACAGGTGCCGCTGCCAAACAATCTGCCACAGGTGTGCTCTTTTACGACAGCTATGATAGCAAATATGCGCCCACCTTCAACGGTAAATCGGAACTGGAAGTCGCGGAGATACCTGCAGCATTTATCAGTTACAAGTCATATCAGCAGTACATAAAAGGCGGTATATCCGACAGTACTTCTGTTACCCTGCCGCTGGAGCTAAACCTTGCTGTAAAACGCATTGAGCGCTTTGGCAACAACATAGCGGCTTATATAGATAACAAAGCCCCTTATACAGTTGTACTTGGTGCGCACTACGATCACCTCGGCTATGGTGAAGACGGAAATAGCCTCCATGCTCATTCAGGTTCTGATAGAGAGATACACAATGGCGCTGATGATAACGCCAGCGGTACAGCGGCCATTTTTGCCCTGGCTGAAATGATAAAGAAGAGCGATCTGAAGAAATACAACTACCTCTTTATCAATTTCTCCGGTGAAGAGTTGGGTCTATATGGTTCCAAGGCTTTTGTGAAAGACCTGAACATGGACAGCAGCAAGATCGCCTACATGGTGAACCTGGATATGGTGGGCAGGCTGAACGACAGTACCCATGCACTTACAGTGGGCGGCGTAGGTACTTCACCTGCATGGGGCGAGTTCCTGGCTAAGGAGAACAAGAACTTTAAGATAGTAATAGATAGTTCGGGTGTAGGCCCTTCCGATCACACTTCATTCTATCATGCTAATATTCCCGTGTTGTTCTTCTTCACAGGTACGCACAAAGACTACCACAAGCCTGGTGATGATGCCGATAAGATCAATTATCCCGGCGAACTGCAGGTGATCAATTATGTCTATTCATTGGTAGCAATGATGGAAGAAAAGGACAAACCCGCTTTTACCCAGACGAAGCAAACCACTATGGGCAAAGCCCGCTTTAAGGTAACACTCGGCATTATGCCCGACTATACCTACCAGGAAGGCGGCGTAAAAGCAGATGGCGTTACCGAAGGTAAAGCTGCTGCCAATGCAGGTATAAAGGCAGGAGATATCATCATTCAGCTGGGTGAGCACAAAATAGCAGGCATGCAGGGCTATATGGAAGCCTTGGGCAAGTTTGCCCCGGGTGACAAGACGACCGTCGTACTGCGCCGTGGTAATGAGGAACTGACCCTGCCCATAGAATTCGGGGCAAAATAATTTCCCCGGAAGCATAGAATATTAATATTTGATTTATATTTTGCCGTATTAGCTATTAATACGGCATTCTTTTTGTGCTATTTGGCTGAAAAACAAGCCATCCAAAGCATACAACTGTCTGTATTGTTGATTATCTTTGGAATCTTAACTTTTTTTATAATCTTGGAAAAAAATATACGGATGCGTAAGCCTTTCCTGTTTTCCTCATTGGCATTACTGGCAATTGCCATATCCTTCAGCGCTTGTAAAAAGGTGAATGGTATAGATAATGAAGATGAGATACAAACGCCATATAGTGTTTATTTTTCTGACTCAGCCGGGGTACTGTACAATACCAATGACGGTGAAGTGATCAAAAAGTTGGTATTCCCTGCCGATGGTTATCCTTCCCGTGCTTTTGCTATCACAGGGCCTAATCATATGGTTTGGGTGAAGGCAAATGCACATTACAGCAATAATAACGGTAAGAATTTCAACCCTACATCCTTGTTCGTGAACCCTGCGGCTTATAACCAGTCTGCATTGCTGTATGCCAAGGATCAGGAGCGTGTTTATCTAGCAACTACACAATTCCGTGGTGTTTCATATAACGAAAAGAATGGTGAACTAAACGAATGGGATGATGATAACAATTGGGACCAAACCATCTCAGGTTCGATATTGATCACCTCCTTTGCTCAACTGAACAATGGTGTTATCTGCTCATATGATGATATCAACAACAGGTTCTTTGTAAAAGAGAATAAGGGCGACCCCTGGAGCGAAACTGTAATCGACACAAACGTGTTCAAGCATCATCTTGGTTCTATCAGCCTCGCCAGTTACAAGAATATAGTAGTAGCAATAGATTCATCAGTAACGATGGGTGTATGGTATAGCAACAACAATGGCGGCAACTGGGCGCAGTTCTCGGGCTTGCCTGCTAATACAAGAATAGCTTGCGCCGGTGCTCCGTTCAACGAAGAGCTTTTTGTAGGTACTTATTACAATGGCCTGTATCGCACACAAGGTGGCGTATTGATCCCAAGTATGGAAGGACTTGACCAGAATACCATTGTACGTGGTATAAAAGGTAAACTGGAGCGTTATAAGAATGATTCTGAAAGACGTGTTGTCTATCTTACAACCAATAACGGTATCTATCGCTCATACGATGTAGGTCGTAACTGGGTGAAGATCAGGGAAGGTAATTATATCAATGTTTACTAGTCAGTAGAACATTAATCATAAAACTTGAGTGTGTAGCATCTGCTGCACACTCTTTTTTTGTACAGTACTCTAGTGTTAATCCACTTCGCTAAAGATGTCTTCACCACCAAGTATATCGCCGAGGTCGCGGCGTTGTTTTTTGTCGGGGCGGCCTGTTTTGCTCAGTCGCTTGCCGGTGTAGAAACTGGTACCGAGGCGTTTGTTATGTTCTTTATCTTCATCGCTGGTGAGATCTGTATAGTGCTTTATTGCTTCTTCGTATGATACCCGCTTTTCTATTAAGCCGGTTACTTCAATGGTCCATTTCCGGCCTTCGGTGCGTATATCATACTTGTCGCCTATGTTCACGTTCTTAGCGGGTTTTACGTTGGAGCCGTTCAGCTTTACTTTGTTCTCATCGCAGGCTGCGGTTGCCATGCTCCTCGTTTTAAAGATGCGAATCGCCCACAAATACTTATCTAGTCTTACCTTTTCCATTCTATTATATCAATGCTATAAAGTTAGCGAAGAAAAACGCTCAGATGGCAGATGAGCTTTGTAGAAATGTAGTATTTTTAATGATAAATATTTCTGTTATGAAAAGAATACTCTTTTTGCTGATGTTACCATTGCTGATCTGTTTTGCAACTGATGTGCAGGCGCAGAATTTTAAGAGCAGGCAAAAGGAACAGATAAAAGCTGTGAAGGCAGCTTACAAAACAAAGAAGGTGACGGAAAATGAATACAATAAGCTGATGGATGAACAGGAAACTATAAAGCACACGATAGAAAAATATGAGGCCGATGGCTACCTCGATTCCCACGAAAAGAATGTTATCGCCGATAAGCAAGACCGCGCTAAGGACAGGCTGAGACGATATAAGACCAATGGCGAAAGGTATTAACCGGTAGCTATAAATTATTAAAGCACATACATAGGTATGTGCTTTTTAGTTTCTTATGAAACGCTTGTGGGCGTTGTATTCACCTGTGTTTATATTAAAATAAAAAGGAGTAAATTTATAACTATCACCACCATATTCCCGAGCATGAAAAGAATTCTTTTCACACTAATCTGCATATCTTTTTTCTTTCATCGTCTTCATGCGCAGAAGGAAAATAATCATTGGGTTGCAGGGATCAATGTAAAAGTTAATTTCAACACACCGATACCTACGGCCTCTATAGGGCAGGCGATGATGGAAGGCAGTTGTGCGGTGAGTAACCGGCATACAGGCGAGCTGATGTTCTCCTCTAATGGAATAAAAGCGTGGGATAAGAACGGGGTGCTGATGCCCAACGGAACCGGCTTGATTGGCGGAACATCGTTCAACACAAACTCTACTACACAAGGGGCGCTAATCGTTCCCTTTATAGATGATACTACAAAATTCTACCTGTTCACACTACAGGGGCAGGATTCTCCGTTTACCACACCCGGGCAATTGCACTATTCGGTCGTGGATATGACACTTAATGGTGGTCTGGGAGATGTGGTAGCAGCACAAAAAAATATTTTCGTACATGATAGCCTATGCGAGGGAATGGTAGCCGTGAAAGGTGATGGCTGCAGTGTGTGGGTATTGACGCATGAGCGCGTAAATAATGTCTATAAAGCCTTCGAGGTAACATCACTAGGGGTAAATACGACGCCTGTTGTATCTGTCGTACCGGATATCATTTACAATCCCACAGGATACGTATGGCCCTCAGTGCCGTATAATTTTACTGTGCTGAAAAGTTCGCCTGATGCAAATTTTTTGTGCATGGCGACGCAAGGATATGCGATACTGAATGATTTTAATAAAGTAACAGGGATAGTGTCTAACCCGGTAACACTTGACAGTACCGATAATATCCAGGGCACCTATGCGACATACGCCTGTTTTTCTCCCGGGAGCAATATTTTATACGTCTCAGAACAAGATCAGAGCCTCGGCGGTGATTTATACCAGTTTGATATTTCCAGTGGTAACCCCGCTGCGATGCTGGCATCTAAAACTTTGATAGATACTGCCGTTTGGGGTGACATGCAAATAGTGGAAGACAAAGTATATGCAGTAAGGCTTGGCACTGGTAATGACGGGTGCGGAGTGATGAATAACCCCAATGTTGCAGGACCGGGTTGCAACTTCAATCCCAATAGCTTCGATTTTGCAGGCATGGGGATGATCATCAGCACAGGCCACAACTATGTAGTATACACCCACGGGGGCACGCAGTACAATAGCAAAGACACGGCGGGCTGCAGCACCAGCATGCTATTAAGCGGAAGGGATAATGCCCTCAGCTATTTATGGAACAATGGCACTGTTACGCAATCTATAACAACCATAGGTGCAGGTACTTACTGGGTTGCTTCGCAATTTCCGTGCAACCTGATAGTAGACACTTTTCATGTAACGCACCAGATGGATACAATTACAAATGCATCTGATTCCAATATCTGTACCGGTGGCACTGTTACACTTACCGGAAGAAATGGTGCGACTTCATACCAATGGAATAATGGAAGTACCGTGCAAAACCAAACAACCGGCACAACGGGTCAATATTGGGTGCGATCTGTTCTGGACTGTGAAGTCTTTATTGATACTTTTTATGTAGTACATCGGTTAGATACAATTACAGGTAAGGAAGATTCCGTTTTGTGTAATGGTGCAATAGCGGCTCTTTCCGGAAGAAACACAGCGGATTCCTATCTGTGGAATAATGGCAGCACTTTGCAGCAATAAACGACAGGGGTTACCGGGGAGTATTGGGTCAGGTCTGTTTTTGACTGTGATGTGTACATTGATACATTCAATATAAGCGCTGTAAATATGGATGTTGACTTAGGGAACGATACCATACTTTGCAATGGTGAGTCGATCACGTTATCGTCCAACGTGAATGGTGTTAGCTATCAGTGGCAAGATGGCAGTACCGCACAGACTTACACAACAAATAGTGCAGGAACCTATTCTGTAATAGTCAACAAACAAGGGTGTACTGCCGCAGATACCATTAATATTGAAGTTCAATCAGTCTCGGTGGTGCTGGAAGATAGAACGATATGTCCCGGAGATTCTTTGATACTGGATATTACTCATCCCGGTGCGTCTTACCTTTGGCAGGATGGCAACACCAGCAGTACGTATATTGCTACGCAAAGGGGCAATTACCAGGCAACAGTTACAATAAACGGTTGCAGTGGTACTGATAATTTCTACCTCGAGCATTATTTATTTCCCAAAGCAAGTATCATTACGGAGCAATGGTCTTACTGCCTGAATGAGAACGTAATGCTGAGGGCGCAGGAAATGCCCAACTATACCTATCAATGGCAAGACAGCACAGTAGGGCCTGTACTAACAGTGAATAAAGAAGGTTTGTATGTGGTTACTATCAGTAATAGTTGCGAAACGTACAACGACTCTATTTATATAGTTTACACCCAGTGCGATTGTATTGACTTCATGCCCAACAGCTTCACTCCCAATAATGATGGCAAAAACGATAAGATAGGAGTAGGAATAGACTGTACGGCGACTGAATTTGGGTTTGCTATTTATAACCGATGGGGCAATATGGTATTTCAGACCAGTGATCCTACAGGAAAATGGGATGGTAAGTACAAGGGAGAGCCATGTGATATGGGTACTTATGGCTACTACTATCAATTTGTAAGCCCCCGCGGAGAGGAGATCAAAAAGAAAGGGATGATACACCTGCTGCGATAGGCGAAAGAAATATTTTTATTGTCTATTGGCCGTATTGTTGCATTTTTACGGTATGAAATGGCAAACGCTATATAGCACCAGGCGTACAGGCGACCCCGAACAGAAAAGCGCTAATCCCGACCAGATACGTACGTCGTTCCTCAGGGACTATGACCGTATTATTTTCTCGTCGGCTTTCCGCAGGTTGCAGAACAAGACGCAGGTGTTCCCCCTACCGGGTGCGGTGTTTGTACACAACAGGCTGACGCATAGCCTGGAGGTAGCTTCTGTAGGACGCTCTTTGGGCAAGTCGGTAGGAGATGAGCTGGCAAAAAAATATGGCGCTGACGATGAGTCTTTCAAGGAATTTTATAAATACGAATTACCCTCTGTAATAGCGGCAGCTTGCCTGGCGCATGATATAGGTAATCCACCTTTTGGCCATTCGGGTGAAGATGCGATACGTACATTTTTCAGGGAGCTTGATGGTGGTACAAGAAAGATACTGGAAGATAATCTCTCGCCAAACCAGATCAGGGATTTTGAATACTTTGAGGGCAACTCCAATGCATTGCGGGTGCTCACCCATAGCTTTAATGAAGGCGAGGGCGGCTACAGGCTTACCTATGCTACATTGGCATCAATAGTGAAATATCCTTGCAGCTCTTCTGAAGGGTTTAACAAGAAAAGCATTACCACAAAAAAATCGGGCTTCTTTGATGCTGAGATAAATACTTACGAGGAATTGGCGAAGACGTTGGGCATACCTAAGAAAGACGGTGCAGAGCATGTGTATGCACGTCATCCTTTTGTTTATCTGACAGAAGCAGCAGATGATATCTGCTACCGTATCATAGATATGGAAGATGCGCACCGCCTGCAGATAGTGTCTTTGGAAAAGATAAAGGAGCTCTTTCTGCCTTTCTTTGAAGGGGAAAAAGATTACGATAGCATAGAAACGGTACAAAGGGTACTGGGCAAGATAAACGACGACAATAAAAAAGTAGAATTCATCCGTGCCAAGTGGATAGGCCTGATGGTGCGGAAACTATCGGAAGTGTTCATTAGTAAAGAAGAAGAACTGTTAAATGGCACTCTGGAGTGCGACCTGCTGAAATGCTTACCTGAAAGGGAACAGAAACTGATAGATGCTATCAACGACTATTCTTACAAAAATATATACAACTATCGCTCGGTAGTGGAAATAGAGATCGCCGGTTATAATGTAATAGGAGGGTTGCTGAAAGAGTTTGTACATGCGGTTCTAGACCCTGATCAGAGCAGATCGGGCAAGTTATTAAAACTGGTATCTAAACAATTCCCGATAAACAAAGACGGTGGCCCTGTTTATGAAAATGTACAATCTATAGTGGATTTCATTTCCGGAATGACCGACCTCTATGCTATTGACTTGTACCGGAAGATAACGGGGATAACGATACCGGAAATTCGTTAGTTGATTGGTTGAAAAGTTGATTAGTTAAGCCCCCAACCCCCTAAAGGGGGCTATGTTGTAAATTAGAATTGATGCATCCCAAGGAGCTGAGAATAGAAGACTATACTTACGAGTTGCCTGATGAACAGGTAGCCAAGTATCCCCTTGAAGTAAGGGATGCATCTAAGCTGCTGGTCTATAAAGAGGGTATTATTAAAGAAGATACATACCAACGCCTTGCAGAGCATATACCCGAAAACACATTGTTGGTTTTCAACCAGACCAAAGTGGTGTATGCCCGCCTGTTGTTTAAAAAGCCTACCGGTGGCATCATAGAAGCCTTTTGCCTCGAGCCCCATGAGCAGTATGCAGATATACAAACGGCCATGTTGCAAAAAGAAAAAGTGTGGTGGAAGTGCATGGTGGGTGGAGCCGGTAAGTGGAAGGATGGGATGGTGCTGGAGCTACACAACGAACAGCCAGACTTTATCCTAAGAGCCTCCATTGTAGAGCGGGGACAGGGAACATTTATCTTAGAACTTATTTGGGATAACGATAGCCTGAGCTTTGCGGAAGTATTGCACTATGCAGGTAAAGTGCCATTACCGCCCTACCTGCATCGTGAAGCAGAAGTAAGTGATGAAGAGCGGTACCAAACAATCTATGCAAAAGAAGAAGGTAGCGTAGCCGCACCAACAGCCGGCCTCCATTTTACGGAGCGGGTGATGGAAAGCCTTCAACAGAAAAAAATTGATACAGCCTTTGTAACGCTACATGTTGGAGCAGGTACCTTCAAGCCGGTGAAGAGTGAAACCATGCAAGAGCATGATATGCACGCCGAGTGGCTGGAAGTAGAAAGGAAAACTATTGAAACACTTCTCTCGCATTTACCAACGGGAATAGTAGCAGTAGGCACAACTTCCATGCGCACATTGGAAAGTTTATACTGGATAGGCGCTAAACTGGCTATGAATCAGCCGATAGATCTTTCAGGCATTGCCATCACGCAGTGGGAGCCTTACGAGGACGACAAGGATATTAGTGCAGAAAGTGCTTTGCGGTCTATACTTTCCTATATGGATGAGGCGCAAACCAACAGGCTGGTAACCCGCACACAAATACTGATAGCGCCCGGCTATAAAATGAGGATCGTCAAAGGACTGGTAACCAATTTCCATCAGCCACAATCAACATTGCTTTTACTCGTATCGGCCCTGATAGGGAAGGAGTGGCGTACTATATACGACCATGCGCTGGCTCATCAATACCGCTTCCTGAGCTATGGAGACGGGTGTTTATTATGGTCTTAAAGCTGTTTACCCATTTCAACCAGCCGTTCACCCATCATTTAAGGTAGTGGCCCGGGACATCCATTCCTTTGTGTTCTAAATCTATAGGACATGAAAAAAATATTACTCAGTATCGCAATAGTAGCTTTAGCCTCCATAGGTCAGGCACAAATCACATTGATACAAGATATCGATCCGGCAGGTAGTTCTGATCCATGTAGCTTCCATGAATTGAACGGTAAATTATACTTCAATGCTAATGACGGTGTGAACGGCCGTGAGCTATGGAGCTACGATCCCGGAACTAACACCGCGCAAATGGTATATAATATCGCTCCCGGTGCTTCCAGCGCTTTGTATGCTGACTTTAGCAGTAACAATGGTACTTCAATAGTGCTGAACGGAAAATTGTACTTCTCCGCAGACGATCAGACCAATGGCAGTGAGCTTTGGGTCTATGATGGCACTAATGCCCCTACCATGGTATCCGACCTCAATCCCGGTTCTACAGGCTCAGCGCCAAACGGCTTTATTGTCATGAACAATAAACTATACTTTACAGCCGTGTCAGCAATGAGTGGCAATGAGCTTTGGGTATATGATCCCGTAACAAATGTTGCACAAGTGATATCAGATATTGCTTCGGGAACTGACAATTCTGACCCACGGAATAAAGCGGTATTTAATAATAAACTATACTTCAGGGCATATACTGCCGCATCCGGTGCTGAATTATATGTTTATGATCCTGCTACGAATACTACAACGATGGTAGCTGAGATCGAGGCCGGTGCCAATGGTTCAGATCCTGACTATCTTATGGTAGCGAACAATAAACTATACTTTGTAGCATATACAATTGCCTACGGACATGAAGTATATAACTATACGGGTACAGGCAACCCTACAAGGATCACAGATGTGGCTCCTAATGCAGGCGATGGCTTGTTCGCTATGGCAGACGTATTGTTCAACAACAAGCTGATCCTGTGTGCATCGAATGGTACCAATGGCATGGAGTTGTATTCTATGGACCTGGCAACTAATACGGTGCAACTGGTGTATGAGATAGAACCCGGCGCGGGCAGCTCATATCCTATGGGTTTTACTGTCTATGGTTATAAGCTATACTTTAATGCAGGCTCCTCAGCCGGTGGTAATGAGCTCTGGGTCTATGATGGAACTAACCCACCTTCGATGGTACAAGACCTTAACCCCGGAGCAGGAAATGCAACACCACTATTACTCAACAGAATGGGTGACAAACTGTACATGAATGCCGCTAACGCTACTTCGGGCTATGAACTGTTTGTGCTGTATGATGCGGCAGTATCAGTAGGTGAGCATTACAAAGAGGTGAGTGTAGTAAGCTATCCTGTACCTGCTACTGAAATGGCTCATATCCGTATCACTACCCCTTCATCTGTATCTTGCTCTGTAGCTATGTATGATATGACGGGAAGGGTTGTATTTGAGAAAGCTCTTGCCAACTATGCACAAGGAACAAGTGAGATAGAAGTGCCGATGAGCACATTAGCTACAGGTAACTACATCTATAAGCTGGCCGATAAGACAGGTGAAGTGTTTGCCACCGGCAAAATAGTAAGGCAGTAATTTTTGAAATATAGACTTAGCTCAGGGCCCTTTTCTAAGGGCTCTGTTTTGTTTTTAGCTAACTGAGAAGTGATAGCCTATACCCTTCAGGGTAATGATCTCGATACCCGAGTCTTCTGAAAAGTAACTACGCAGCTTACGGATATATACATCAAGGTTGCGGGAGTTGAAGAATGAATCGTCGCCCCATACCATTTGCAGTAGTACCTTTCTGTCGATTGGTTTGTTCTGGTGGCTGCACAGCATCTTTAGTATCTGCGATTCGCGATTGGATAATTTGATGACGCCAGTGTCTGTATGCAACTCATACTTGCCGGGCAGGAACTTGTATTGTTTCAATGCTATTTCGTCGGGGAGGTTATCCGTGTCTGGCGTATTAGCCTTCATCAGCCTGATCTGGTTCTCCATACGCACTATCAGTTCTTCCATGCTGAAAGGCTTTTTCAGGTAATCTGTTCCGCCGGAAGAAAACCCTTTGATGATATCATCGGGTTGTGCTTTAGCGGTAAGGAAGATGATGGGTAGGTTAGGATAAATATTGCGGACATGGTTGCCGATGGTAAAGCCGTCTGCATGAGGCAACATCACATCCAGCAGGCAAATGTCGGGGTTGAAAGCAGTAATGGATTCAAATACTTTGCTGCCATTGGTGTTGTGCATTACTTCATAGCCTTTCAGCTCCAGCGTTTCTTTCACAATACGGGCAAGGAATGGTTCATCCTCTACATAAAAAACTTTCTTCTTCATCAGTAATTATCAGAATGTTAGTATAAACCTGCAACCACCCTCGGGGATATTTGCTACCCGTATAGAACCCATGTGTTGTTGCATTACCTGGGCGGCATAGCTGAGGCCAAGGCCGTAGCCTTTGGCGTTGTGTTTATTACCTGTAGGCACCCGGAAGAATTTTTCGAATACCTTCTCGCGATACTCCTCTGGTATGCCGGGGCCATTGTCGCTCACGCAGAGCTGTATGGTATCGGCAGTTTCGGTAAGGGTGATCTTTATTTCAACAGGCTTCACGCCATATTTAATACTATTGTCTATCAGGTTGATGAGCACGCCTTGGGTGTGCATCTTATCAAGGTGGGAAGAGAAGTTGTTGCCTGTTGTTTCTAATACTACTTTCGCTTCATGCAGCAGCAGCTTGGGCTGCATCGCCAGCATTACTTCTTCTGTAAGTGTTCTCAGGTTGCATTCTTCCTTCTGCATGGCGAGTTTGCCCGATTCCAATAGTGAAGTGCTGAGGGAGCGGTTCACCAGTAGTTCCAGCCTGTTCATTTCCAGTACTGCCATCTCCAGGTATTCCCTGCTGCGTTCCGGTTGTTGCATTACGTTGAAGTTCTTCAGTGCTTCCAATGCTACTTTCACGGTGGCTACCGGTGTTTTCAGCTCGTGCGACATATTGCTGATGAAGTCGTTTTTCAGTATCGCCAGTTTCATTTGTTTTGCCAGGCTGAGGTAGGTGGTGCGGAAGGCGATGGCAGTAATGGTGAGCAGGAACAAGATAAAAATGCAGGGATAGAGCATTTTTCTTGTGAGGTAAGATTGATAATTATTTACCACAATACCATGCTCATCGGTAAAGAAGTTACTCATTATGAATATGTCGCTCTTTGCCAGGGTATTGTTCCTGTCGTTGGTGTGTACCCACTCCGTTGTGAAGTCGTACCCCTGTTCCTTCATGCTCAGGTTGAAGATGTCGTTGAATACCATCGTATCTGTGCGGAACAGATCCTTTTCCTGTGACTTTGAAAGTTTCTTCACTTTATTGAGCAGCAATCTTGTGCCTTGTGTCGCTATCGGGTCTTTTGTATTTGCAGCAAGACTGCTGTATGAGATTTTCGTAGTGTCGGCTGTGGTGAGGGCAGGGTTCACTACATTCACCCAGAGTAGTGAGTCGCTGATATCTTCCTGTACGTTAATGAACAACCTGGAGAGGTCTTTTTGCAACTGGTTCTTCTCATTATTATACTGGGCTACCAGCCAATGCGCTGAAAATGCGATCAATAAAGTAAAGCTGAGCAGCATTAAGGCCTTGATGCGGGGAAGTTTGGATGTTGTCCGGTTGTTCATAAATGCAGTACAATATTACTTTTTTACCATTATAAGGCATAAGACTTTAACGATAATTAACATTCATTTACCTGGGTTCTATAAAGGCGTAATTGGCTTGTTTATTGTTATATCCTGATGACTTACATTTGTGTATATGAAGAAGCTGTTATTATTGCTGCTGGTACTGGGTGGCTTCAATGCCGTAGCCCAGAAGGTAGTACCATTGAAAGACAATCCGGATGCTCCTTACCTGAAATATAAAGACCTGCCCGCCTTTGATGTGGTGGATATGCGCACGAGGGATACGTTCAGTACGTTTAATATACCTAAGGGGAGGCCGATACTGATCATTTACTTCGCACCCGAGTGTGACCATTGCAAGAAGATGCTGGATGCTTTACTGCCTGAAATGGATAAGCTGAAAAATGTAGATGTCTATATGATGACCTTTATGCCATTAATAGCCCTGGAAATATTCAATAATGGTTACCACCTGGAGAAGTACCCCAACATAAAAATGGTGGGTCAGGACTATAAAATGTTCTTTCCCCCTTTCTACGGCGTAAGTAACGTACCGGATATAGTGCTGTATGACAAGAACAAGAAGTTTGTGAAACTATGGCCCGATAATGTAACGATGGACCAGATATTGGCTGAACTGAAATAGGAATTACGGAGAAGCTATAAAAGAAAAACCTGCCTTATTCGGCAGGTTTTTCTTTTGGTGTATCGTTGTTATCAGTGCCGGTACTTGCAGGCTCTGTGTGGTGTTCTTTCTTTTCGTTGGCTTTGCTTTCTATCTCGGCCAGCTCTGCACGAACTTTTTCTATTTTTTCACGCTTGGTTTGCAGGCTGCCTTCTATTTCAGCTATCAGGTTGGTGAGATGTTCTCTCAGTTGTTTTTCTTTAGGGCCGGGCGTAATATTCTTTATGTCTTCCCTGAACTCTGTTACGCGTGCTTCATCATCCTGCAGTTCCCATTCGAGTTTCTGCAAGAAGTTCTGCGCATCTGTTACCCTTTGGCCCTGCTTTCTTTCTACCTGTTGCTTGTGACGTTCGCGGTTCTCGTCTTTGCGCTTAAAGAATTGTCTTCTTGCTCCGTTGAACTCTTCCCAGATCGCGTCTTTCACTTTAATGGGCACGGGGCCTATAGCCTTCCACTCTTCCATCAGCTCATTCATCTCCTCCGTAGCGTCGCGCCAGTTGGTAGAGTTCTTTAGGGCATTGGCGCGTTGCACCAATCCTTGCTTTAGTATCAGGTTATTGTCCTGCTCTACATTGCGGGCTTCGAAGTGACTGCGCTTGGTATTGAAGAAATGGTCTTTGGCAGCATTCAGCCTGTTCCATATTTCATCCGATTTTTCCTGTGGTACCCGTCCTATTTTCTTCCATTCTTCCATCAGCTCAGCATATGCCTGGACTGTCTTGTTCCATTCTGTGCTGTCTTTCAGCGCTTCTGCTCTTTCTACCAGGGCAAGTTTCAAAGTATAGTTCGCTTCCTGTTCATGTCCTATCCTGTCGCCATGAGCCCGCTTGCGGTCGAAGAAGTTGTTCTTGGCGGCATTAAAGCGTGCCCAGAGTTCTTCATTTTTTTCGTGCATGGTGTGCCCCACCTTCTTCCATTCTTCCAGCAGTTCCTTATATGCTTCCGTAGTTTTTTTCCATTCTTCAGATGCGGCAAGTTGTTCTGCTTTATCTACCAGTTCCAGTTTCAGGTCAAGATTCTGCAGCATGTCTTTTTCATGCTCTTCCTGGTGCTTGCGTTTACGCTCGTGGAATTTATTTTTAGCTTCTTCTATTTTAGCCCAAAGCTCATCGCTTTTGTGCTTATCAGCATAGCCTATTTTTTTCCATTCTTCTGTCAGCTCTTTGTATGCAGCAGCACCTTCCTTAAAGTTTTCTATGTTGGCCAGCTCTTCAGCTTTGGCTACTATTTTCTTTTTCTCTTCCAGGTTAGCATTGCCTATTTCCTGTATCACTTTGTCCCACTCAGCGACTTGTGTAGCCAGTGCAGCCAGGTCGCCCAGTGCATTAGCATGAGATATATTTTCACGCAGGCGTTCTACTTTGCCTGCCAATTTTCCTTTGTCTTCATTTTTTGCCCAATCCTCACTCAGTTCATTCACGCGTGTTTGCAGCTCGGTATATTTTTCGGTGAGTTGCTTGTAGGTGGCTTCACTGTTACCCATAGTAAGGGTCGCAAGCGTGCGTTCGTTGCCGTTCTGCTTGCTGACGAGTGTGCCTGTGTCTGTAAGTTCGTATTGATCTTTACCGGGGAAGGAAAGTTCTGCCCACCAGGATTGTAAAGTAGGCTGGTTCGTGTCGGGAGTCATGTTCTGGTCCATAATTGTTATCAGGTAGTAGCGTTGTTCAAATTATCTATTGCAAGATAATGTTAATGTCTTATAAGGGAGTTGTCTTAATGATTATTTAGTACCGCCGAACACTTTTTTCAAAATGTCTGAGATCCTTGCGCCCGGGTTGTTGCGTATCTTGTTCTCTTCATCGGAAATAGTTACAAAAAGTCCGTTCAGGGCGCGTTCTGTTACATATCCTGCCAGATCCGGGTTCATTTTTTGGTTTACCGTAGGCAGGCGGTTGTAAATGTTCACCATATCGGCCCAGTATTTGGTGGCACCTACCTTTTGGAGTGAGTTATTGATTACCGGGCGGAATGCCGTAGTCAGTGCGCCGGTAGTTTTAGCTTTCAGGAAGTTGGTAGCAGCACCATTGCCACCTCTTAGTATAGAAAGTCCATCCTGGATAGACATGCTGGTGATTGCATTCACAAATATCGGTACCGACTGAGTCGCGGCATCTTCGGCAGCACGGTTCATAGACGTGATTGCCTTATCTACTACATTACCCATACCTACCGAGCGTAGTGCTGTTTCGATCTTCCTGGCCTCAGGTGGCATCAGTATTTTGATGATCTGATTGCCCAGGTAGCCATTAGGTAAAGAGAGTTTGCTTGAGGCATTCCTAGTACCCACGTTCAGGGCTTCTTTAAGTCCGGCAATAATCTCATTATTGCTCAGGTTAGTGCCGCTGGCCCCCTTAGTTCCTCCCTTAGTTCCTCCATTTACTACTTGATTGGCTTTCTTAGCCCAATCATTCAAGCTTTGCGCTTGCGTATTCATTGTGCCTAAGAGTGCTGCAGAAAACAGCAGGCCTTTAAAGAAATTGTTCATCTCAATTAGTTTTATTCAGGGGTATGTATCCAAATTGCGTACCACATTATGTGCAACGCCGGATCGCCTTGTAATATAGGTATTTTCTGTATTGCGGGAATGTTAAATACGGCACAATTCGTCTTTTTTTAAGTGGTTGACGGCACAGTATTTTCATATTATTGTCTGCACTAAAATATTAGATCATGCGGAAGCGGATGTTGGGATGGATGTTATTGGTAGCAGGGTTTGTGGGCATCATTATGTGTGTGGCCACTATTGTAGTATATGGCACGCATAACGCCATGGGTATAGAGACCATAGGGGTATATGGCGGACTAGGGCTCGTCATGTTCGCTACGGGCATAGAATTTCTACGCCATTCTGCCGGTCATATCAATACATAGCCGCTTATTTTACTATACGCAACTTGGCATAGTTCAGCATGATCTTCTTCACACCGTGGCCGTTACCAAACTCAATAGCAGCAATGCGGTTATTAGCACCACCTTCAAGGGTATTTATTGTTCCGAAGCCAAACTTCTGGTGTTCTACCTGCATGCCTATTTCCATTGTCATGGGGTCGTCGGCTGTGAAATCGGATGATGGCTGGTGAGCAGGAGGAGCCTTTTGGTTGAGCTTCTCTGCCAGTTTTTTCAGCGAAGGAGTTCTTTCGGCGGCTGTTTTATTCAGCATATTGCCAAATCCTACACCGCTGGAGCCAACCGGCCTGTGTGCAGAACCCGTAAAGGTACGGTCAAGGTATTTTTCTGGAATTTCATCAACAAAACGGCTGGGCTCATTCTGAACGAGGTTACCAAAACGGTAGCGGCTATTGGCATAGGTTACCCAAAGTCTTGTTTTTGCCCGCGTGATGGCAACATAAAACAAACGGCGTTCTTCTTCCAGGTCGGCACGGTCGTACATACTCATGGAGCTAGGGAAAAGATTCTCTTCCAGCCCTACAGAGAATACGCAAGGGAATTCCAGTCCTTTTGCGGCATGTATGGTCATTAGTTTTACCGCATCTGCATTCTCATCCTTATCCTGGTCGGCATCGGTGAGCAATGTTATCTGTTGCAGGTAATTGCCAAGATTTTTCTCATACAGTTCCCCTTCTTCATCAGGCGTTTCTGTGAATTCTTTTATAGAGTTGAGTAGTTCCTGTACGTTCTCATAACGCGCCAGGCCTTCTACGCTTTTATCATCATACAGTTCTTTTACCAGGCCTGTATGTTTGCCTACGGCAAATGCGAGATCGTAAGCGTTCTGTTTTTCCAGTAAGGTCTGGAAATGACGGATCATCATTACAAAGTTCTCAATGGAGGAACCACCGGATCCTTTGATCCCGGTTAGTCCCGGCTCTTGTATCGTTTCCCAAAAGGTTTTATCCAGCTCATTGGCGCGCACCATTATTTTATCAATGCTGGTTTTGCCAATGCCGCGTGCAGGATAGTTGATAATACGTTTCAGGTTTTCTTCGTCCTGCGGATTAACGATAATGCGCAGGTAAGCGAGAAAGTCTTTTATTTCTTTACGTTGGTAGAATGATACACCACCTACCAGCTTGTAGGGGATGTTCATGCGGCGCAGGCTTTCTTCAAACGAACGGCTTTGCGCATTGGTGCGGTATAGTACCACGAAGTCTTTATTGCGATAGTGGTTGCGGAGTTTCTGCTCGGTAATGGCATCGGCTACAAAGCGGCCTTCATCATTATCGGTCATGGTGCGCACCAGCATTATTTTTTCGCCGGCATCGTTGCTCGTCCACAGTTCTTTAGGTATCTGGTTTTTGTTGTTGCCTATTACATTGTTGGCTACTTCCAGTATGGATTGTGTACTGCGGTAGTTCTGTTCCAGCTTCACCACATGTACATCTTCGTAGTCGTCCTGAAACTGGAGGATATTTTGCACTGTTGCCCCGCGGAACGAATAGATGCTTTGTGCATCATCTCCCACAACACAAATATTTTCATGCACTGCGCCCAGCATTTTAATGATGGCGTACTGTGCCAGGTTGGTATCCTGGTACTCATCTATCAGTATGTACTGAAAGCGGTGCTGGTATTTGGCTAATGCTTCCGGGAAATTTCTTAGCAATACATTCATCTGGAAAAGCAGATCATCAAAGTCCATTGCTCCATTGCGGAAACAACGCTTCGCATACCGCTTATATATTTCACCCAGTAGCGGCCTGTTACTGCGGGCGTCCTCTGTTTGTATACTGCTATCCTGCATGTACATGATCGGATCTACCAGGCTGTTCTTGGCAGCAGAGATGCGGTTGTAAACAAATGATGGTTTATAGGTCTTGTCGTCCAGTTGCATTTCCTTCACTATGTCTTTGATAATGCCTTTAGCATCATCGGTATCGTAAATGGTGAAGTTGCTTGGGTAGCCCAGCTTGGTCGCCTCAGCACGAAGTATACGTGCGAAGACCGAGTGGAAAGTACCTATGTATAAATTTCTTGCTTCAGAGTTTCCAAGTGTATGCTCCACACGTTCTTTCATCTCGGCAGCAGCCTTGTTGGTAAAGGTGAGGGCGAGTATATTAAAGGAATCCACCCCGTTGTGCATCAAGTGCGCGATACGGGTGGTGAGTACTTTTGTTTTTCCGCTGCCGGCTCCGGCTATTATCATCAGTGGGCCATTAATATGCTCTACAGCCTCTCTTTGAGGCTCATTCAGCCCATTCAAATATTGCATAGTGTGCAAATTTACACTTTGGCAAACGATTTATCAGTCATTGAAAAAGATAATAAAGACGAATACTTGCAAAATAAAAGGGCTGCTTTATAGCAGCCCTTTTTGTATGATGTTTTTTTGAGTTTTAGTTCTTCACCAGCTTGAAGTTCCTGCTTCTGTCGTTTTGCTGTATGGTAATGATATACAGGCCGGAAGCGAGGTTTTCTACATTATGGTTCAATTGGTGTTCACCTGAGCCCAGCTTGTAATTATTGCTATAGACTACTGCTCCCTGCATGTTACGAACGCTTACACCTACTTGGGTAGGTTCGTTCAGTATCAGGTGGGTAGAGAAGTTGCCCGCAGTAGGGTTCGGAGTTATGTAACTGTTTTCTTCTTCACCCAGCAGCTCTTTTACGCTTACAGCACAGGTTTGTGTATACCACTGTGCATCCAGCCATGTCAGGCGGTTATTGATAAAAGTCTTGATACGGCTGATCTCATCAGCATAATTGACGGGGCCGCCACCTGGCTCATTTATCAGGTTTACGCCAAATATCTGCCATTGGGTAAAGTTCCTGCCTTGAGGGGTATTGCCGGCTTGTGTTACATTCAATAAGTTAGCGATAGAATCGATGTACTGGAATATGGTGGACGTATCCAGGGTGCTGGAGCGCAGCTGGGTATAGCGGCATTTAAGCTCTGTAACAAACAGTGTATCCGTCATCATCCTTTCCCACCAGAATGGAGGGAGGTATGTGCTGGTATTGCAAGCCTGGCCATACATGTAAGCAAAACCTGTAGGGTCAGAGGCGTTACAATCAGCGGTATTGTACAGTGATTTTTCCATTGCCCATGGTGGGCCTATGCGTAGCTTCTTCAGCTTGTCTTTGTAGAGATAGGTGTTTTTACGATACGCCTCGTTATCCTTTATTACCTCGTTGAATATCAGGTAGTCGCGAAACCATGTCTTAGCGGCATATAATCTCCAGCCAAGGTTGGTATCCTGGTAGTTAGTTGCTGAGAGTGCATCCTCAAAGTCGTGCATCCAGTTTTGGATATACGTTTTTTGTGGATTGGAGATATCCCCGTCAGCAGGCTCTTCATAGTGGAAATCAATGGTTTGTGCAGTAGTACCATATGGCGCAGGGTATGTGCTGGGGAATGACAAGTCGTTAGACTCGTCTATTTTCAGAATGTATCCACCCGTTACTTCATCGCCATTGTTGTCTATAGGTAGCAACGTAGCCAGGTCAACACGAGCGCTATCCCTTTTTATTTTTTCACCAAAGAGGTACACCCCTGCGTAAACATCACCCGCACCCTGGTTGATTATTACTTCTACCGGACGCATCCTGGTAGCGTAATAACCCATCTGGTTATATATATAACACCCTGTAAGGTCACGAAGTAAAGACCTGTCAGGATATATAGACATCAGTACCCAGTCATTTTCCTGAGGCATACCCAGTAATGACACATTTTGGTTTACTGTTCCATTAACATTCGCCCACGTCTCTATACTATAGGACTTTTTAGGCGTGCTATTGCTACCACGGACCTTAATACCAATAAAACCGGTGTGTACAGGGGCATCAGCAGGCTGATTAGTACCAGATATATTATCTATTATTTTAATATTGCCGCTTATTTCTGTATTGGCTATTGCTACGTTGGTATTAACAATTACAATAGGCAGATTAGTGCTGGTAAGCTGTGCCAGGACAGGGCTTCCCACAAACAGGGAAAACGTTAGATAAGTAAAAAATGAACGCATGTCGTTATTTTGTTATTAAGTATAAAAGTAGGACTTTTCTCAAAATTAAATTTTTGTAAAATTTTCCAACCTTTTTAAATGCTTTTTTGTCTATATTTGAAATCGATCCCACCACCAGATGACCAGCTTACAACCTAAGCTGCTATTAATCATGTTTTTAAGTCGATGATTTTTTAATACTTTAGTAACGAATTATTAATACGAATATAACGAACTGTATGAAAAAACTTTTTACGCTTTTATTCATATCTCTTTCCTGCACATTTGCCAAAGCGCAAGTTGTGATCAATGAGTATTCTTGCTCTAACCTTAATTCGTATTTAGATGCCTTTAATCAATATGAAGATTGGATAGAGTTGTATAATGCAGGTGGTACGGCAGTGAATCTGTCGGGCTACTGGCTGAGTGATGATCCTAACGATATACAGAAATATGCAATACCTGCCGGTGTTACGATCAATCCCGGTGCTAGGAGAATGGTATTCTGTAGTGACAGGGATGTACTCCAGGGTACGCAAATACATACTTCCTTCAAACTGAAGCAGACCTATGGTGAAAAATTCATTTTCGCTGACCCTGCAGGTACCATATTAGATTCCACATCTCTATACCTTACATATGTAGGCCACTCTCGTGGCCGTACTACGGATGGTGCAGCTACATGGTCTCTTTTTACGGCTCCAACACCCAATGCTGTGAATGCAGGTGCCAATACAGGATATGCTACAAAGCCTAGTTTTAGTGTTGCTCCGGGCAACTACACTACACCACAGTCTATAGTGCTGTCATCTCCTGACCCTAACGTAACTATCCGCTACACTACCGATGGTACTGTGCCTACTGTTGCTTCTACAGCGTATGTAGCTCCAATTAACGTGGCTGCGACTACAGTTATAAAAGCTCGCGCGTTCAGCTCAACTCCCGGTATCGTTCCAAGCTTTATTGAAACAAATACTTATCTCATAAATGAAACTACTACGGTAAATGTTCTGTCTATAACAGGAACAATGGCAAACTTATTTACCAGCGGCCAGCAGCAGTATACTACAGTAGAGTACTTTGATAAAACACACACTTTCCGCTACGAAGCTGAAGGGCAAATGCGCAGGCATGGTAATGACTCATGGGCTTATCCTCAGAAGGGTTTCCGTTTTCACGTAAAAGATGAATCGGGTGTTACAGGTGATATCAACTGGCCTTTGTTTACTACTACTCCTAAAGATACTTTTGGTGTTATCATCATAAAAGCAGCCGGTTCTGATAACTTCGATGGTGGTCCTGCACGCGCTGCACACATGCGTGATGCCTTCGCCCAAACACTGGCTGAGCGATATGACCTGGAAATGGATTTCCGCCGTTATGAACCAACGATCGTTTATATCAACGGTCAATACTGGGGATTATATGAGATCAGGGAGCGTGTTGACGATGCCTATACAGAGTACAACTACAACCAACCTGAAAAGAAAATTGACATGCTTCGTTACTGGGGCGGATTGAATGTAGAGTATGGCAGTGATACCGGCTGGAATAACCTGTATAACTTTATTATGGCTAATAATATGGCTATTCCTGCCAACTATGCACATGCTGATGCGTTCCTGAATATGAACAGCTTCATACAATATTTTATTTTCAACCAGTACCTGGTAAATACCGATTGGCTGAACTGGAATACAATGTGGTGGAGAGGTCGTAAAAATGCAGGTGTAAAATGGCGCTATATCCTTTGGGATGAAGATAACATCCTGAACCTGGGTCAGAACTACACAGGTGTTGGTAACACCACCGCAAATAATAATCCTTGTGACCCTATGAGTTTGTTCCAAAACAACTCTAACATCAAGCACACAGATATGCTTGTGCGCTTACTTCAGAATCCGGACTTTGAACATTTATATAAACAGACCTGGATAGACATGCTGAATGGAGTGTTTAAGTGTGAAAATATACTTCATCACTTTGACTCGATTCACTCGATCATTACTCCTGAAATGCCACGCCAGTGTACACGGTGGGGGGCTCCATTGGCTACATGGCAAAACAATGTGCAATTCGCACGCCAGTTTATTGTTGACCGTTGCGCTTTGATAGCAGGAAAAATAGATACCTGTCTTGATTTACAGATGGCCAATCTTAAATGGGCAGTATCTCCTGTAGGTGTGGGTGAAATTGATATGGACAGTGATCCATTAGATCCTATCCCGGGACAAAGATTGGTGATGGCTGATACCACCCATATCCTGGAGGCATTTGCCACAGCGCCCAATTATGTATTTGACCACTGGGAGAAAACTGCGGGTGGCAATACCTATATCGTGAACAATACTGATAATCCGGTTACTTATGATTTTAATGTAGATGACTCTATAACTGCGGTGTTTGTTTATTATAACCCGGATAGTATTGATGTTACATTCGATGTTGACCCCGTTCTTGGTGGTACTATCGCGCTTGATGGCAACGTCATACCGACATACCCAACCACAATAAAACTGAATAAGAACATTACATACAATCTTACAGCGTCAACGCCGCACACCAACTGGTTCCTGCTGAACTGGGAAAAGAAACGTACTACCAGTGCATTCGCTCCTGATAACATAAGCACCACTGTTGCCTATACATTCAGCGAGGTCGACACTGTGATAGCACACTTCCATTATATCCCTAGTCCGGATTCTATAGATGTGACATTCGATGTTGACCCATCCGGTAAAGGTGAGATCATCCTGAATGGTAACACTATTACGTCTTATCCAACGACGATAAAACTAGACAGGACACAAGCGTACTCTCTGCTGGCCCAGCCAACTGCACAGTTCCACAGGTTCGTGAACTGGACGAAGACTGACGCACAAAGTAACTTCGCTCCGATAGATACGTTAGCATCTACTACTTATACTTTCCAGAATACTGACTACGTTGTTGCACACTTTGTGAAATTCCCTGATCCGGATTCTATCTACGTAGTATTCGATGTTTATCCTCGTGGCTCAGGTACTATTGACTTGAACGGAGACCTGATAACAACATATCCTTACAAAGTGAAGCTATACAGACAGTATGCTTATGACTTGATAGCTAAACCGATATATGATTGGAAGTTCACAGATTGGACCAACGACCAGATAAGCAGTACGTTCATGAACAACAGAACCGATGCTATTGTTAACTACAGGTATGCTGAAATGGATAGTGTAGTAGCAAACTTTACACAGCTGCCGCCACCTGTTGATGAAACTATAATGATACCTTCGGCTTTCTCTCCGAACAGTGATGGTACCAATGATGTCTTTAGGGTAATTCCGGGTAAAGATGTGAAAGGTATAGACATCATGGTCCTAAACAGATTTGGTGAAGTTGTATTCCAAACCAAAGACTTTACCAAGGGATGGGATGGTTACTGGAAAGGACAACCTGCGGAAGTAGGAACATTCTTCTACCAGATAAAGGTTGAGTTCGATAATGCGAAAGGAACGACCAAATCGAAATTGTATAAAGGCGATCTGACCTTAGTCAGGTAATGAACAAGTATTATGGTGAAATTAAAAATTGCATTACCCTTACTTCTTAGTGTTCTGATAATATCATGCAAAAAAGAGCCGGGCCCTGGGGGCCTGGCTTCTATAAAAGGCAAGGTCTATGGATATGACCTTACTGCCGGACTTGATACGGTAAGTGAAGGTTATCTTGGAGATTTGCGTGTATATATAGGGTCCACTGATGGAACTGTTTCCTTTGAAGATACCCGCACTTCTTATGATGGGTCTTATGAATTTAAATTTCTGAGAAAGGGAAAGTATAAAGTGTGGCTATTTGCAAAATCAGATACGTTCACTATTAGTGAACCCCCACTTGACGAGCAGATATATTACCTGCAGGAGATAGAAGTGAAAGAGAAAAAAGAAGAGGTTACTGTTCCTGACTTTACCATAATTATCTAAGAATGACGGATTACATGCCTGAGATATCGGCTGTCCTTCAACGTGCTGACCCGATCAGCCTTGAAGAGATGGATAGTGTGAAGTTGCTGAACAGGATAGACCGGAAATATGTACTACACATAGACCGCCTGCCGTCTATTATAGAGAATATTCTCAGTGAGTATCGTATCCTGGATATAGCCGGGACACGTATGTTCTCCTACAACACGATCTACTTTGATACTCCCGGGCACCAATTCTATAAAGACCATCACAATGGGCTTAGTAACAGAGTAAAGGTGCGTTGCAGGCAGTATATTGACAACAACCTTTCCTTTTTTGAAATAAAGAAAAAATATAGAGGTAATCGTACCGATAAATATAGAAAGCGTATTGAGAATCCTATCGATACGCTCTCAGGTTCAGAATATGATGTTGTTCGTGAGAAATACGCAAAATATCCTGTAGAACAATTAGATTTAAGCTTGCTTAATTCATTTAAGCGTATCACTTTTGTGAACAGAGGGCTTACTGAGCGGTTTACCATTGATCTTTCACTGGCATTTGCCTACAAGGGAGATTCGGTAGAGGTAGATAAAGTAGTGATAGTAGAAGTAAAACAGGACAAAGCAAATATACACAGCGCTATTATCAAGGAGCTAAAGAAGCAAAGAATAGCCCCGGGTAGTGTCAGTAAATATATACTGGGTGTAACCCTGATAAAAAAAGGTATAAAACACAATGCGTTTAAGATGATCTTAAATAAGATCAATAAAATTCAAAACTTATATGGATACAATCCTAACGGACAGTCTGCTTGATGGCAAAGACATGGGTTTCAGCGTAATGGAATTATTGTTTCGCTTTCTTATTAATATAGTTGCCGTATTTATACTGGTGAGGGTGATTTATTATCCCAGGCACAAGAACAAAGATTTCCTTTTTACTTTCTTCCTCTTCAACTGCCTGAACTTCCTGATCTGCTTCCTGTTGAGCGCTACTAAGATCAAAATAGGTTTCGCTTTTGGTTTGTTTGCCATCTTCTCCATCATGCGTTACCGCACGGTGGTGGTACCGGTAAAGGAAATGGGTTATTTCTTCGTCTGCGTGTCTATAGGTATCATTAATGCCCTGGCAGCTGTAGATGATAATTTCATCATACTCATTGGCTGTAACGTATTTATCTTAGGCCTGACTATTGTACTGGACAGGTTCATCAACCTCTCGCACGAGAACGTGAAGGAAATGGTCTATGAGCGTATCGATCTTATTCATCCCGACCGGCGAAAGGAAATGCTGGAAGATATCAATACCCGTACGGGGCTTCCTGTACACAGGATTGACATCATTCGTATTGACTTTATGAAAGATGTAGCATTGATACATTGCTATTATTTCGCTAAGGAGAATGAAACCAAAATGGCGGGCGTAATAGACGACGATTAATGATCAAAAGCAGGATAATAGCAGTTGTTATTTGTTGCTGCATAGCCCTGGCTATGTTGCCTGTTGAGTCTGTTGCCCAGGGTGGCCTTACCGATATGCGCCTCAGGGCAAATGTTGGCCTCTCTTATGAGCCTACCAAGAAGCTGGAGTTTACTGCACGCTATCGGCTCACTACTTACCAGAACATGGGGGAATTCATGCGGAGTATGTTTTCTCTTAATGGAAGTTACACCGTCATCAAAGGACTGGATGTAGGTGCTGAGTACAGGTACAATACCGACCACTATCAAGATTATCACCGTTACTTCGTATACGGCCGTTATAAATATGGTATCGGGGACTTTGACCTGAGTTATCGTATCCGCTATCAGCAAGACCAGGATTATTTTAATGCCGAATATCTAAAGGCGAACCCTACAGAAAGGGTTTTTCGCAACAGGCTAATGGTAAAGTATGGCTATAATAAGAAGACAGATTTCTACGTTTACGCCGATCACTTTTCAGAACTGAAGAACAAACAACTGTCACCCTACAGGGTGCGTTATGGTGTTGGTGCTCAGTATTTATACAAGAAGCGCCACGCCTTTGGCCTCGAATTCTTTGTGAACGATGAGTTCAACAGCAATAACCCGGAAGACCTGGACGCTTTCGACGTGACCTATGTTTATCATCTGAGCAAGAGCAAAAAGAAGAAAAAGAAAGATCCGCTTGAACATTAACTCCTGATGTTTTTTGTTAACTGATTGTTTTCAGAACCCTAACGAAGGGTTAACTACTGCTATTCAGTTTGTTTTCCCTCAGCTCTTCAATACTTTTGTAGCATGTCTAAAAAAGTACTTGTAACAGGAGGCGCCGGTTATATTGGTTCAGTATTAACCCGCCAGCTAATAGAGAAAGGATATAAAGTAAGGGTTCTTGATAGCCTTATGTATGGCGGTGAGCCAATTATAGACCTGCTCAATCATCCGAATTTTGATTTTGTAAAAGGTGATGTCCGCAACGAAGCTGATGTAAGAAAAGCACTGGAAGGTGTTGATTGCATAGCACACCTTGCTGCTATTGTAGGCGATCCTGCCTGTGCACAGCATCCTGATGTTGCGAGAACAACAAATGTCGATGGCAGTAAAATGCTATACAATATAGCCAACGAAATGGGCGTACAGAAAATGGTGTTCGCCTCTACTTGCAGCAATTATGGCAAGATGGAAGACGAGAACTCTTTCGTACATGAGGAATCTACCCTGGCTCCGGTATCGCTATATGCGGAAACTAAGGTGGCTGTGGAGCAATTCCTCTTATCTCAACCTAAGACTAACACCACAAAACCTACCTGCCTGAGGTTCTCAACAGTATATGGCCTGTCTCTTCGCCCGCGTTTCGACCTTACGGTGAATGAATTTGCAAAGGAATTGGCATTAGGCCGTGAGTTAGTGATATTCGGTGAACAATTCTGGCGCCCGTATTGCCATGTCTATGACCTGGCCCGCTCGGTAGTTGCAGTAATAGAAGCTGCAGATGAAGTAGTAGCTTTTGATGTATTTAACGTAGGCGATACCTCGGAGAACTATCAGAAGAAAATGATTGTAGATGAGATCATGAAATTCCTGCCGGATGCTAAAATAAAGTACGTTTCAAAAAATGAAGACCCTCGTGACTACAGGGTAACTTTTGAAAAGATAAAAACTAAACTGGGTTTTGAAGTAATGTTCAAAGTGCCGGATGGTATAGCCCAGATCATTAAAACAGTAACAGAAGGATTTATCTTAAACCCGGACGATAGTAAGTATAAAAATGTATAACAACGTACTCAGTTTTATTCGCGAGGTATTTGGCGATAAAGAAGGTTTTATTCCTTTGCATGCCCCATATTTTGGTGGTAATGAAAAGAAGTATCTCGCAGATACTATCGACTCTACCTTCGTTTCTTCAGTGGGCGCATATGTGAACCGCTTCGAGGAAATGATGTGCGAAATAACAGGTGCAAAATACGCGATAGCGACCACCAACGGCACAATTGCATTGCAATTGGCCCTTATCGTAGCAGGAGTAAAGCAAGGGGATGAAGTAATAACACAGCCCTTAACCTTCGTAGCAACAGCCAATGCTATTGCTCATGCGAATGCTACACCTGTGTTTGTAGATGTGGACAAAGACACCATGGGTATGTCACCGAAAGCTCTACAGGCCTTTCTGAAAGAGCATGCGGAAATGAAGAGCGGGTTAGCTTTCAACAAGCATACGGGTAAGCGCATTGCCGCCTGTGTTCCGATGCATACCTTTGGTTTTCCTTGCCGGATAGATGAGATCGCTGCTATCTGTAAAGAATGGAACATCGCACTGGTGGAAGATGCTGCAGAATCTCTGGGCAGTTCTTATAAAGGCCAACACACAGGTACATTTGGTGTAATGGGTACATTCAGCTTCAATGGTAACAAGACGGTTACCTGTGGTGGCGGTGGTGCTTTGGTAACTAATAATAAGGAACTGGCCGATAAAGCAAAACATTTATCAACGACGGCGAAAGTGCCACATCCTTACGAGTTTGTACACGATGAGATTGGCTACAATTACCGTATGCCTAACCTCAATGCCGCATTAGCATGCGCTCAGCTGGAACAACTACAAGAGATACTCAGCAATAAGCGTGAACTGGCAGATATATATACTGCTCATTTCAGCAGCAGTGATAAAATAGATTTTGTAAGAGAGATTGATAATGCAGTTGCGAATTACTGGTTGAACACAATTGTATTAGAAGATCGTGATGCCAGGGATGAATTTCTGAAAGCATCGAATGATTCAAAAGTAATGACACGCCCCATCTGGCTCCTGATGAATAAGCTGGCCATGTATGAAGACTGTATGTGCGGCGACCTCAGTAATTCGGTGTGGCTGGAGGACAGGGTCGTAAACATCCCGAGCAGCTACCGACCTAAAACCAATCACCTGATAAACTAGTATCAACTATGGGCACTACTGAAATACAACCACATCTTATCTATCGCGGGCAAAAAGTGCTGGATGCTTTAATTAAGCTCAATGAGCTGAAAGCAGACTCCATATTATTTGTGATAGATGAGAACAACGTGCTCCTCGGCTCACTTACAGATGGTGACCTGAGGCGTGGTTTTATTAAAGGCTTTACTTTTGATACTCCCCTGGAAGATTATATCCTCCCGAATCCACTAAAAATTTTCCTCGACGAACTGCACCTGGCAGATACAGAGGATCTGCGCAGAAAATTCCTGCTCATTATTCCTGTTGTTGACAGGAACAATCGTATAGTGCGCATAATCAACCTGCGTACGTCCTACTCCATGATACCTGCCGATGTGTTCATTATGGCCGGAGGTAAGGGAGAAAGATTGATGCCGCTAACAAAGGATACACCGAAACCGATGCTCCATGTTGGCGATAAGCCCATGCTGGAGCATACCATGAACCATTTGAAGAAATACGGCATTAAGAACGTCTATCTCTGCGTCAACTACCTGAAGCATGTGATACAGGATTATTTCCAGGATGGCAGCGACAGGAAAATGTCTATTAAATATGTAGTGGAAGACAAGCCATTGGGAACGCTGGGCGCCTTGAAGCTGGCAGGCGAAATAGAGCACGATTATATTTTGCTCATGAATTCAGATATTCTCACTAATATAGACCTCAATGGTTTCTTTAAGACTTTCATCAATTCCGGGGCAGATATGGCGGTGGCAACCACAAGCTATCATGTGGATGTACCCTATGGTGTGCTGGAAGTGGATGACAATAATCGTGTAAATTCCCTGAAAGAGAAACCTCGTTATACTTATTACTCAAATGCCGGTATCTACTTGATTAAGAAAGAGTTACTAGCATTGGTGCCCGAGAATCAGTTCTACAATGTCACTGATCTTATGGACAAGCTGATCGAGTATAATAAAAAACTGGTCTCATATCCTATACTTGGTTACTGGCTGGATATTGGTAAACATGAAGACTACCGCAAAGCCCAGGAAGACATCAAATTCTTCTCCTTGTAGAATCCTGGTTTAAGTTTTTTTCAAAAAACACGATAATACCTATTGTAATAAGTCTAATTGCATTATTTTGCCACCCTTAGAAGTGAGCGAGATACAAATTCAATATACATTAAATTGGAAAAATCTAGAGCACATAGTTTAGCTGTGTGCTATACCTGTTATATAAAACAACCATCATAATGAGTAATAACCAAACATGCATTGCAGTACTGGGATTAGGATACGTAGGGCTACCATTGGCGGTAGAATTTGCAAAACATTTTAAGACCGTAGGTTTTGATATCAATGCGCAGCGTATCGGGGAGTTGCAAAGCTGCGTTGACCATACGCTTGAAGTAAGTGATGAGCAACTAAAAGAAGTAATACAACAACAAGTACCTACTGACAAAGGCTTGTATTGCTCCAATAAACTGGAAGATATTAAGGGCTGTAATTACTTCATAGTTACAGTACCTACACCGGTGGATAAGAACAACAGGCCTGACCTGACGCCATTATACAGGGCGAGTGAAACAGTGGGCAAGGTGCTGAAGAAAGGTGATACAGTAGTATATGAATCTACCGTGTATCCCGGTGTAACGGAAGATGAGTGTGTGCCTGTACTGGAAAAGGTTTCAGGCTTAAAATTTAATGTTGACTTTTTCTGTGGTTATTCTCCGGAGCGTATTAACCCCGGTGATAAGAACCATACTGTTACAAAGATCAAGAAGGTGACTTCGGGCTCTACACCGGAAGTAGCTGAAAAAGTGGATGCGCTGTATCGCACTGTAATTGTTGCCGGTACACACAAAGCCAGTAGCATAAAAGTAGCCGAAGCGGCAAAGGTAATAGAGAATGCACAACGTGATATTAATATCGCCTTTGTGAATGAGTTGGCGAAAATCTTCAATCGCCTAGGTATAGATACGCATGAGGTTTTAGCAGCTTCTGCTACCAAATGGAACTTCCTTCCCTTCAAGCCCGGCCTTGTAGGCGGCCACTGTATTGGTGTTGATCCATACTACCTCGCTCAAAAAGCCCAGGAAGCAGGCTACCATCCGGAAATAATTCTTGCGGGTCGTCGTCTGAATGATGGCATGGGTGCATATATAGCCAGTGAAATAGTGAAGCTGATGATCAGGAACGACAGAACTATCAAGAATGCTGATATGTTATTACTTGGTGTCACCTTTAAAGAGAACTGTCCGGATGTGCGCAATACCAGGGTAGTTGATATTATCAGGGACCTGCAATCTTACGATATCAACATCACGGTTTATGACCCATGGGCAAGTCCGGAAGAGGTAGCTCATGAGTATGGTATCACTACAATAAAAGAACTTCCTGAAAATTGCGCATACGATGCGGTAGTACTGGCAGTGGCTCACGATGAATTTGTGAAAGAAGACTGGAACAAATGCCTGAAGAAGGGTGGTATCGTTTATGATGTAAAAGGCTGCCTGGATAAGGAGAAAGTTCACGCCCGACTGTAAACAAACAAGAATAAAATAAAATATATTCACAGCATATGCCACCTCACAGGGTGGCATATGTATTTTTCATATAAATGCAGTGTAAAGCAGTGATTTTTAAGGCCATCAGATGTGTATTGCTAATATTAAACCCCTAAATTTGCGGACACATAAAAAAACTGACGGATACCAATAATTTCCCGTCTATATATACTTAATGTCAACAGTCAATTTAGGATTAATAGGCTATGGTTACTGGGGCCCGAACCTGGTAAGGAATTTCCACGCGGTGAACAATTGTAATGTGAAAATGGTGGTAGATGCCCGCCAGGAACGCCTGGACCTAGTCACAAGGAATTATCCGTCAGTTCAGTGCAGCACAAATGCTGATGATATACTCAATAACCCCGATATAGATGCAGTAGTAATAGTGACTCCCGTGTTCGCTCACTATACCCTTGCTAAAAAAGCGTTAGAAAACGGTAAACATGTATTGGTAGAAAAACCAATGACTGCATCGGTAGCAGAAGCGGAAGAGCTGATTGCATTAGCTGAAAGCAAAGGCTTACTGCTGATGGTCGATCATACCTTCCTGTACACAGGGGCAGTAAGAAAAATTAAAGACCTGATAACAGACGGCACAATTGGCCGCGTGCAGTATATAGATTCAACCCGTATCAACCTGGGCCTGTTCCAGCCGGATATAAATGTGCTTTGGGATCTGGCACCACATGATATCTCCATCCTGAACTTCCTCGTGGATGAAAGGCCGATAAGCGTGAACGCTACCGGTGTTACACATACCAATAACAACATTGAGAACATTGCTTACCTGACGCTGAATTATGCTGACGGTTTTATCGCCCACTTCAACTGCTCATGGACATCTCCCGTTAAGATCAGGATGATGATGATAGGTGGTGATAAGAAGATGGTAGTGTACAACGATATAGAGCCAACTGAAAAGGTGAAGATCTACGATACAGGCTACGCGCATAAAACAGACGAAGACAAGAAGAAGATACTGGTTGACTACCGTGCCGGCGATGTATATGTGCCTAAACTGAACACCGTAGAAGCACTGGCAGATATGGCAAAGGATTTCATCACTTGCATCATCGAGAAGAAAGAACCTGTATCTAACAACAGGATAGGTCTGGATGTGGTGAAAATACTGGAAGCCTCTAATGAGTCTATTAAGAACAAAGGAAAAGAAGTTGCAATAAAATAAGATGGAAGTACTTAATATAGATACCGATAAACAAAGCCTGAAGAACGTTAAGGTTGGTAAGGATGTAAGGATATTCAACTTCGTGAATGCTTACGGTTGCAGTATAGACGATGGCAGCAAAGTAGGTGCTTTCGTAGAGATACAGAAAGGTGCGACTATCGGAAAAAACTGTAAGATATCCAGCCACACGTTTATTTGCGAAGGAGTACACATTGCAGACAATGTGTTCATTGGCCACAACGTTACTTTCATCAATGATCGTTTTCCGCGTGCGACCAACGAAGACGGCACTCAGCAAACAGACGCCGATTGGCACGTTGAAGAAACCTTTATAGAAGAGGGCGCTTCACTGGGTTCCAGTGTAACAGTGCTTTGCGGTGTACGTGTAGGAAAGCGCGCAATTGTTGGTGCAGGCTCCGTAGTTACCAAAGATGTTCCTGAAAGAGCAATCGTAGCAGGTAACCCTGCTAAGATCATTAAGTACGTGGACTAACCTAACTACTATCTACTTTCGACTAAATACTAAATCATGTCAGATACAATAACAATGACTAAAATACCTTGCCTTGACCTTAAAGGCCAACATGCACAAATAAAATCGGAGATATTCGAAGCTTTTGAAAAGGTGTATGAGAATACCGCTTTCTCAGGCGGCCCCTTCGTAGAAGAATTTGAAAAAGGTTTTGCAGCTTATTGCGGCACTAAATACGCAGTAGGTCTGAATAATGGCACTACAGCACTCCAGTTGGCTATGCTCGCATTAGGCATAGGTGAGGGTGATGAGGTGATCGTTCCTGCAAATACGTTTATAGCTACAGCATGGGGCGTTTCTCACGTTGGTGCTACACCGGTATTTGTAGACTGCGATCCTGATACATGGGAAATTGATGCCACTAAGATAGAAGCGAGAATAACTCCTAAGACAAAAGCCATCATAGGCGTTCACTTATACGGACAGCCTTTTGATATGGATGCAGTGAATGCTATCTGCAAGAAGCATAACCTGTTTTTAGTTGAAGATGCTGCACAGGCACAAGGTGCCCGCTACAAAGGGACAGAAGTAGGTGGTGTGGGCGAGATGGCTACATTCAGCTTCTACCCGGGTAAGAACCTGGGAGCTTGCGGTGAGGCCGGTGGTATCACTACCAACAATGAAGCGTACTACAAGCATCTGCAAAGCCTGCGCAACCATGGTTGTGTAGTGCGTTACTACCACGATGAAGTAGGTTACAATATGCGGATGGGGGGACTGGAGGGCGCGTCTCTCACAGTTAAGCTGAGATACCTCGAAGGTTGGAACAACCGCCGTCGTGAAATAGCTAAACGCTACCATGCAGAAATGAACAACCCTAAGGTGAAGTTACAAGCACAACCTGAATGGGCTGATTCTATTTATCACCTGTTCGTGGTAACTACGGAAGACAGGGATGGCCTGATGAAGTACCTCAACGAGAATAACATATTCCCGGCTCTTCACTACCCGGTACCTTGCCACTTGCAAAAGGCATATGCCAGCCTTAACTACAAAGAAGGTGACTTCCCTAATTCAGAATACCTCGCATCACATTGCCTTTCATTACCGATGTATGCTGAACTGACTGACGAAGAAGTAAGCAGGGTGATTACAGCTATCAATAACTACTAAGAGATAAAGCAACATAAATAAACGGCGGGCTTCAAAGCCCGCCGTTTTTATTGGTAGCGTCTGTACGGCTTTTCGCCGTCAGCACGCGTTTACTTTCAAGACAAAAAGTCCTCCATCACCGAATCGGGGTCAAAGAAAAGGGGCGCCTAAGCGCCCCTTATTAACTCCTGCCTGTTAGCCTTTTAGTCGTCTTTCTTTTCTATTACTTTATCTTCCTGCATTGCAATATTGAACTTGTCTTTTCTCCTCTTCAGCCATGCTTTGAACTTGAAACTTTCCAGCATCAGTACCGGTACCAGTATCAGGGTAAGGAACGTTGCGAATGCCAGTCCGTATATCATTGTCCATGCCAGTGGTGCCCAGAAGTCTGCACTATCACCACCAAAGAATATGTTTGGCCTGAATTCACTGAACAGTGTCGAAAAGTCGATGTTCATACCTAGTGCCAGTGGTACCAGTCCTAATATGGCTGCCGTTGCAGTAAGTAATACCGGTGTCATACGCGTGCGGCCTGCTTCCAGTATCGCATCATAAGGTTCCATGCCATCTTTGAGCATAAGGTCGAGGAACTCCACCAAAAGGATACCATTCCGGACGACAATACCTGCAAGGGCTACTATACCTATACCACTTATGGCAATTGAGAATGGTGTTTTGAATATAGCCACACCCAGCAGCACACCGAAAATACTGAAGATCACCTCACTCAGGATGATCATTGATCTGCTCAACGAGTTGAACTGCATGATCAGCAATAAGAATATCAATATTACTGAGATACCCATCGCACCGCCAAGGAAGCTCGCAGTTTCTGCCTGCTCTTCCTGCTGGCCACCCATCCTGATGTTGATGCCTGCAGGAGCATTGAACTTATTGATCTCTGCCTGTACTGCTGCCACTACCTCATTGGGGTTAGCATCGCCTACTACGTTAGAGCTCAGGGTAATGATACGTTTCTGGTCTTTACGTTTGATACCACCATATGTAGTTGCATAGCGTACATCTGCGAATGCGCTCACAGGCACCTGGCGTACTACGCCGCCCATACCCATGTCGCGGAATATCACCGGCATATTACGTACCGCATCTATATCTTCACGTTGTTCTTTTTTCAGGCGCAGCGTAATAGGGTAGTCGTCATTGGCATCACGGAAACGGGATATTTCTTTACCAAATACCGCTGTACGGAGTCCACCTACTACTTGTCCCGTAGTGATACCTTCATTATTCATACGCTCCCTGTCAAGGTCAAAGACGATCTCAGGATTCTTCGATTGGAAGTCGGAACGCAATTCTTCTACACCTTTCACATTCTTGCTTACCAGGAATTTCTTCAGCCTTTCAGAAGTCACCACCAATGAGTCAAGATTATCACCTGTTATTTCTATTACGATCGGCTTAGGTAATGGCGGACCACCACTTTCTTTATCCACGGTTACTTCCGCACCCGGTACGCCTTTTATTGCAGCCCTTACCTTCTCCAGGTATTCAGCTGATGATTCTCCGTTCCTGTCTGCAAATCCCACAAAGGCTACCGTGATCTTACCCTTATTCGGGAAGTTACCCACCTCACCACTACTCGGGTCAACAGCGCCAACTGTTACGTTCGATATGATAGACTTCACCATCGGATTCTTCTTGCCTTTCTTCACATCAATGTCCAGTGCTTTATATACTTTTTGTTCCAGGTCGCCCAATACTTTGTTGGTATATGCCTGGTCAGTACCTACCGGCATGTTCAGGTAAACGTAAGCGAAGTTCGGTTGCTGGTTAGGGAAGAATAATACTTCCGGTTTCCTTACAGCAAAGAGTACAATGGTTAAGATGAATAATACTACAGTACCTACCAGTACCTTTATGGGATTAGCCAGTGCTTTTTTCAACCACCTGGTGTACCAATCCTGGAATGCAGGCCATGCTTTAGTTTGGAAAGAGTGTATCCATTTAGAGAATACATATCGTTCCAGCATTATGAACCCGTAAATGAACAGCACAAAGTTACCTGTGCCTATGCTGCCTGCCAGGTAGCATATCAGTGCGATGGCTATAAAGATGACCAGTAGTACTTTGTCACGCTTACCGAAGCGGCTGTTTTTCCTGCGCTCCTCATAATTCTCCACCTTCATAAAACTCACGGCGAAGACCGGGTTGATGATATATGCCACCAATAATGAGGCTATCAGCGTAATGATCAGTGTTATCGGCAGGAAGAACATGAATTCACCAATAATGCCTTTCCAGAATGCCAACGGAATGAACGGTATCAACGTGGTCATAGTACCGGTAAGTACAGGTAGGAATACCTCACCCGTGGCATACTTGGCCGCCTGCTTAATAGGCATCTTGCCATTGCCGAATATCCGGTGTGTATTCTCTATGACGACAATGGCGTCATCCACTACTATCCCCAATGCTAGAAGGAATGAGAACAATACGATCATGTTCAGTGTAAAGCCGAATGCAGGCATTACAAGGAATGCGATGGCGCATGATAACGGTACGGACATCGCAACGAACAAGGCATTGGTCACACCCATGAAGAACATCAGGATGATGGTCACCAGTATAAAGCCAATGATGATAGTATTGATAAGGTCATGCAGGGTTGTCTTCGTTTGGTCAGACTGGTCACCTGTCAATACAATATCCAGGTCCTTTGGAAGTTCCTGCGCCTTCATCTCCTCTACCAGCTTGGTTATCTTATCAGAGGCATCTATCAGGTTCTCGCCTTGTGCTTTAATAATGTTCAGCGTGATAACGTTCTTGCCATCAAGACGGGCATAACTTTCCTGTTCTTCAAAATTATCAACTACATCAGCTATATCTCTAAGATAAACAGAGCTACCCTGTGCATTCTTCACAATGATATTGCTGATCTCAGCGGCGCTTTTGAATTCATTGCGCACACTTATTATGCGCTTCTGGTTATTCATGGCCACCTGTCCCGGTGTGGCGGAAATATTCTCAGATGCAACAGTACGTTCCACATCATCGAAGGTGATACCTGATGCCTGCATTTTGAACATGTCCAGGTTTATCTGTATCTCACGCTCCAGCGCACCAACCATTTCCACACGCTTAATTTCCTTCAGCTCTTCTATCTTGTCCTTTATACGGTCCGAATAATTCTTCAGCCTGTTCAGGTCATAGTTACCGGATATGTTCACGTAAAGAATAGGCATCTCGGAAAGGTCAATGTCCTTTACTTCCGGTTCGTTTGGTAAATTCTGCGGAAGCTCAGTACGTGCTTTATCCACCGCGTCCTTTACATCCTGCTTTGCTTGTTTTACTTCTACATCAGTATTGAACTCTACGATCACTACCGAGAAATCCTGGAAGGAGTTACTCGTCACCTTCTTTACACCTGTCAGGTTCTTTACTTCCTTTTCTATGGGTTTGGTTACGAGATTTTCGATATTATCAGGAGAAGTGCCCGGGAAAACTGTCTGCACATATATCTGTGTCAGCTTTATCTCGGGGAAGTTCTCCTTAGGCAGACTGTTATATGCCGCCAGCCCCAGGAGGGAGACGATAATGGTAAGTATATATATAGCTGTAGGATTGTCAATCGACCAGCTCGATAATTTAAACTCTTTGAATTTGTCTTTCATTGCTCTTTTATTAGTCTGTGAGTTCGAAATGGTAAGCTTACTTTACGCTGATGGGTGCGCCGTTGTCCAGCTCTTCAAACCCTTCAATGATGATCTTTTCTCCTGCTTCCAGTCCTGAAAGCACCTCTACCATTCCGTTTGAGTTCTGGCCTATGCTCACCATCACCGCTTTCGCCTTGTTGCCGTTGGCTACATATACTACATCACCTTCACTTGTTTTCTGTATCACAGATACCGGTACAGTTATAACACTGTTGTTCTTGTAGTTGGCGATCTTCATTTTGCAAGACATATTTGGGCGAAGCTTCTTGTTGTTACCCAGTTTTACTTCTACCGTAAATGTGCGTGATACAGGATCTACCGACTGTCCTACATAGCCTACTTTCGTAAGTATAGAGTCGTTAATGTCAGCAAATACCAGGATCACATCATTTCCTTTCTGTACTTTGCCCAGGTAATTCTCACCCAGCTTAGCTTCAGCTTTCATTTTGTCCAGGTCCACTACGCGAATTCCCATAGGGTTCATGCCACCTGCCATATCACCAATTTTCAGGTTGATCTGGTCAACTGTACCGCTGATAGGCGATACGATCCTGTACATGTCGCGCATAGCAAGCAATGTCGATCTTTGTGCTACTGCGGCATCGTATTGTGCTTTTACCTGGAGCAGCTGAACTTGCGTACCTATCTGTTGTTCCCAAAGGCTTTGTTGTTTTTGGTATAGCTCTTTGTAAAGAGCTACCTGCACATCCTGCGTCTTTATCTGCGTTTCTACCGACGAGGCATCCAGCCTGGCAAGGGTTTGGCCTTTGCTTACTTTCTGCCCTATCTGGACATTAATGCTCCTGATGGGACCTTGCGCCTGCGGGAGGGCATTTACATTCTCATCACTTACTATCTGCGATTGTATCTCTATGTATGCCGTAAAAGGTGCGGGTTGCACTTCCATTACAGTTACAGGAATTGCTTTTCTTACAGAAGCAGCAGAATCTGCTTTTGCGTCTTTTTTCTTTTCGGCCTCTCCACCACCGCATGAAGCGAGTAATAATGTTGCGGCAGCTAATAAGTATATCGAGCGTTTCATTTATATTGATTTATCCGTTTTTTGTGATTGTGTGTCTATTTAAAGTTTCCTAGTGCCCTCTGTAGGTCAGACTGTGAATTCATAACATCCATCAGGGAGTTAAAATAATTGTTCTGTGCATTGAGTAATTCTGTTTGCGCCTGACTTACTTCCATATTGCTTCCTACACCGGCCTTATATTTCTTTCTTGCAAGGTCAGTTACAGAATTAGCAAGTTTGAGGTTTCGCTCCTGGCTCTCCAACTGCAACAATGAGTTTTTGAGAGTGGTCCTTGCCTGTTGTGTTTGAAAATCGATCGTTAGTTTTAAATTCTCAATGTTATTTTGAGTCTTGTCAATATTGATCTTTGCTTCTGTTACCTGGTTCTTCCTTTTAAACCCGCTGAATATCGGAACATTTAATTGCAGGGCACCAAATGAGAAGAATTGGTATTTCTCACGGAATTTGAACATATCCGACAAGTAGTTCGAACCATAATTATACCCGAGGCTACCTGCAAGTCCCAGGCTTGGCAAACCTGCTAACCTGTATCTTTTCAGATTGTAACCATTCAACTCCTGCTGTAATTGTAACAGTTGATACTCAGTTCGCCTGGTATAATCAATGTTCTCGTCGCTCAGTGCAAGGGTCTTTGAAATGTTCTGCTCTACCGAAGTATCTATAAGTACGATAGGTGCGTTGATGTTCATACCCATCTGGTATTTCAAAGCCTGTTCACTCACTTCCAGTATGCTGCTGATCCTCAGGCTGTCAGTTGCCAGGTTGTTTACTTGCACATTGGTCCTGTCAACGTCAATTTTTTCAGCATAACCATTGTCCCTTAGAACAGTTATGTCTTTTAATATATCCCTGGCAAACGCAAGAGAGCTGTTTAAAATGCCTAATTGCCGCTTGGCTATTACCAAAGCATAGTAGGCTCTTTGCACGTTATAACGTATTTGCTCTTCTGTAAGGGAACTGTTGGTCCTTGCCAATTCCATTACAGCATTTCGTGCCTGGAGGGCTACCATTACGCTGCCATCGAATAATATTTGCGAGGCTGTAGCACTTGCGGTAGTAGAATACCTTGGAGTAAATGCTACGGGTACATACTCTGTAGGGTCACCACCAGGTATAAAAGAGCCGGGTAGGAAAGCCTTTTGTATATTGAAGAACTGGCTGAAATCCCCTTTACCATTTACTTGTGGTAAGGCGATGGCAGTTGTTTGTTTGTTCTGGGCGTCCTGTATCAGTACATCCAGTCTTGAATTCTTCGCCGCAGCATTGTTCTTTACAGCATAGTCCATTGCGGCCTGAAGGCTCAGGGCCATCGGCTCCTGTGCGTATGCACTGCTTGCGCAGGCGGCGAGTATGGACAAGCTAACTATTATTCGTCTCATGATTTTGTTGCTTCCTTTAGATATTTTTCTTTGTACTTGTGATATAATTTTTCTCCTTTCGGGGTCATTATCCCGTAGAGGAACAATTCCGTTATTTCGTGGTTTACTGCCTTCAGGTCTTCGCGGTCATTCACCATCAGGTTAGGCTGCATCAGCAGTAGTGCAGATTCCAGGTGGAATTTCGCTACCACATCCACATTCAGGTTTTCCCTGTAAAGGCCTTCTGCTATTCCCTGGTCCAGGTTTTCTTTTACCGACACCAGGTCCTGCGTAATGAGACTGTCGCGGAATGCCTTGTATCCTTCCGGGTAGTAACGTTGCAGCTCCATGATGGCCATTGGGTTGGTCTGCTTGTAAGAGTGGTCCATCATCGTTTTGATGCGCACCATTGCTTCTATCGCATTTTCCGTCCCGCTCATCAAGGCCCTGCATTGTCCGTCGATGTGGGTCTTATACCACATTACCGTTTCTTTTACTACCTCGTCCTTGTTGGCGAAATGCTGGTACAGGGTTTTCTTAGAAATACCCGCTCTTCTCGCTATATCGTCCATCGTGATGGTCTTAAAGCCATATTGGCTAAAGAGCTCCAATGCTACACTGAGTATTTTAGTTAATGCTTCCATATTTGCGGTGCGAAACTAAGGAAACATTCCGTACGCAAAACGTTTCCAGAGTATATTATTCTTCTATAGCCTCCATCTATAAAATTGATAATGATGTTAACGGAAGCCACAGGTAAGGGTTTGATTCTTATTGGATTACTGGGATGAGAACTGTATTTTTAATCTGTAATTATAAAAAACGTCAGATATGGGCATTTTAAAAGAGTTTAAGGCCTTCGCCATGAAGGGCAACGTGATGGACCTTGCGGTCGGTGTGATCATAGGTGCTGCTTTTGGCAAAATCGTCACCGCTTTGGTTGATGACCTGTTGATGCCATTGATCGGCCTGATGGGCGACGGTGCAAAATTCACGGATAAGTACCTGGTACTGCCGGGAAGCGAAGAGAAATATAGCGCAGTAGCCGGGAAATCGCTGGAAGAAGTGAGAAAAGCCGGTGTCAATGTATTGGCATATGGAGATTTTATCCAAACTGTGGTTGACTTCCTCATAATAGCTTTCTGCATATTTATGGTGATCAAAGTGATGAATGGTATGAAGAAAAAAGAGGAAGCTGCAGCCCCTGCAGGACCGTCTTCCACCGATAAATTGTTAATGGAAATACGCGACGAGTTAAAAAAGAACTAGTATTAACACTATTCCCCGATAAATTCCGCATTTTTGTAAGAGCAAATTGCGGAATTTATTTTTTAGATGGCAACCGGGCAGATATATCAACAATTAGTTAACCTCAAGCAGAATGGCAAAAGCGGCTTTGCTGTACTGGTGGACCCCGATAAGGTGGCCCCATCTGATATGCAATACCTGGCTGAGCTCTGTAATGATGCAGGGGTAGATTACCTGTTGATGGGTGGTAGCCTCGTTGTTGCCCACCAGATAGATAACTGTATCCAACGCTTTAAGGCCGACAGCGATATCCCGGTTATACTGTTTCCGGGTAGTCCGGCACAGGTTACGCCTTATGCTGACGCGCTATTATATTTATCACTTATCTCGGGCCGTAATCCCGAACACCTGATAGGCCAGCATGTAGTTTCTGCCCCTATGGTCAAGGCCAGTGGACTGGAAGTGATCTCTACAGGTTACATGGTGATTGATGGTGGAAGTCCTACTACCGTTTCATACATCAGCAATGCTGCTCCGATACCGGCTAACAAGCCCGATATCGCCCTATGTACTGCATGGGCAGGGGAGTTGCAAGGCAAGCATGTCATTTATATGGATGCCGGCAGTGGTGCCCGTAATCCTATCTCTACAGAAATGATACATAAGGTGAGCAGCCATATCGATATCCCTATGTTTGTAGGTGGTGGTATACAGACTCCCGAAAAAGTATATGCAAATTGCCAGGCCGGAGCACAGATAGTAGTGGTAGGTAACGCCATTGAGCGCGACCCCATGCTGATAAAGGAATTAGCACAAGCCACTAAGGTAGAGGTAGTGCCTCAACGCTAATTACTCTCTTTTTTCTTTCTGTTAAACAGTCCGCGTCTTTTTTTCTTTTCCTCTTTTGCCGGTTCTCCGTTATCTACTCGTTCCTGTGCTTCCAGCGCGCGTTCTTCTCTGTCGTTGAGTTTCAGTTTCACTTTTCCGTCAGGCCCGTCCACCGCGCGCAGGTGTATCACTATCCCTTTCATCTGCCGTTCTGCCTTCAGGCTATCGTCCATTACCAGTTCATCTTTTTTAGGATTGCGCAGCGGCACATCTATAGATATGTCCGTTCCTTTTCCTAAGGCGTAGATGCCTTCCACCTTTGCATTCAGTGCACTGCTTTCTATGGTCATAGGATAGATGTATATCTTATCACCCTTAATGTCCAGTTTGTTCTTGATGTCTTTAAAAGTGATGTTCTCCAGTTTCCGCTTACGGAAGATGTACTTGCCGATATTCACCAGTGGCTCAAAATTCACCAGTGCACCGTCTTTCAGATTGAAGTCAAGCGTACCAAATAGAGAGCGTTGCACCAGGTCACCATTGTCTTTTATCTTACCTACCATTTTCGCATGTGCATAAAAGCGGCCATCAATATTTTTCGCACTGATGGTCGTCTGCCCGAAGTTTTCAAAGGCATCGAGGAACTGGTCTATATGCACGTTATCAATATTAGCATCAATATTCAGGTCATTTATCGGCCCGCCTTGTTTCATACTTCCGTTCAGCGTTATTCGTCCGTCTGCATGGTTGACAGCTACATTTTTTAACGTGATGCCGCTCTGCGCCATGGTTATATCAGCCTTGATACTATTGGCAGAGAATTTCCGGTATATCACGCTACCAACATTCACGTTCATATGCACACTGCTTTGCTCCAATACATTATCCAGTTGGCGGGAGAGTTTACTTACCTGCGCATTAGACTGCGCCGGCGTGCTCTTAACCGATGCCCTGTTACTCAGCAGGCTTCTGAATTCATTCAAATCTATCTTAGGGCTGCTGACATTCCAGTCTAATATAATTTTTGTCGGGTCAGTGTAGTAAAAGTTCAGGAAGTTGAGCAAGGTGCCATTCATCTTCAGCGTAGTGCTTTTGCTATGTAATACCACATCATTTATCAGCAGGTCTTGTCCCTTAAAAAGTAGGGTAAGGCTACTGTTGGTAAATCCGAGGTTTCTCGGCAGATATGTCATAGCCGCATTTTTTACCTGCACATAGCCGTTTATATAAGGGTAAGTAGTATCATCATTAGGATTAAGTGAAGCACGGTAGACAAGGTTCATATCTGCCATCCCTTCCTTAAAGCTAAAAGATCTGTCACCCAGCACTGGTCCCAGCTTCGCTATTTCAAACTTCGATTTGAATCTGCCTTCCAGCGTTGGATTGATCAGATTGGTCACCTGTACGGTATCAGCGCTGAAAGGTATGGCCATATACTTGCCTTGCATGCCATAGGCATGTATGCGCGAGTTCTTGTCGTTATGTCCATTCTGCGGATTCACTTCGTTAGTATAATCTCCCGTAAAGCTGATATCCGTGATTTGTGCACCGGGAACGATGAGGGTGTTGTCTGTTACTTCCCATCTTATTCTCACCAGTGGAGTATCACGATATTTCATCAGACCTTGTATATCTCCTTCCAGCTTCAACGGTTCTTTCAGATCTAGGTACTTGAGATTCTTCTGTATATTAGGCGATACCAGCGAAAGGGCATTCTTATACATGATGCCATCCGATTTTATGGTGACAGCAAATTTCGTAGGTGTGGTATCCAGGAAGAATTTGATGCCGAGTAGTATCTCATCGTCATCCAGCATTATATCCTGCTTGGGTATCACCATGGTGTTACTGGGCTTATCGTAATTTACGTTCAGCTTCGCTACCAGTCGTTTGTTTTTCAGGAAACTACCTGCTTTTATATTGAAGTTGAATTCTTTGATCAGCGTGTTCACATTCACCTTAGCGTCCCAACCATCAGGCCTGTAGTCAAGAAGCCCGGCGGCATATTTAATGTTCAATTCAAACAGCTTGAACTTAGTATTGTTCTCAAACACGAAATTGACATCCTTAAAATAGAACTTAGCTATCTCAGGTTGATTTTTCTTCTTAGTGGTATCTACATTTTTCTTTTGCCCGAAGATGCTCTTGTTGCTATATCCCGTGCTGTCTGTATAGAGGTAACCTTTCGCTTTATCGATCGTTACATCATTAATATGCGGTTGCCCTTTTATGATAGAAAGGATATTTACCGATACATAAATGTACTCGGCGTTCAGTAGGTCGTGTTTGTGTGTATGCCACAAGCTATCGCGTAGCGTAACATCCTTTAGAGCGAAGGAGATACCAGGGAAGCCCTTTATAAAAGAAGGTTCCATGCTGCCAATGGTCAACTTACCATTGATCTTATCATTCAATTGTTCGGTTATTGCTTTCAATACCGACTTCTTGTTCATGTTCACATATGCCGCTAATCCCAACCATAATAATACGATTAGCAAAATGGCTCCAATAACAATGCGTAACGAAATTTTTAACCAACGCGGCATATATTCTATAAATTTACAAGCTCTTCCTTGAAAGTACTTGATTATCAGTTACTTTCAAGAATTAAAAACTGTGCCATTAGCATCTTTGGTACGCTTTTTATTATAGATACGTATATGATAGTATTGAGACACCTGAAAGCCTCCATTGCAGTATTGTTTGCGTCTGTTTCCATCGCGAATGCACAAGTGGAAGTAGTGAAAGCAGCGGAGCCTAAGAAAAATGGTCTTTCCTGGCTGAATGTAAAAAATGATAAGCGCTACATAGCAGATCATACTAAAGATCTCACCGTTCGCATTTTCAGCAACAGCAAGTTCTCCCGTTTTGTAGTAGGACATAACGGCTATAGCGAACGCCTGCCTTATGCCACCAACGATAATCTGAATATTGGTGCGGGTTTTAACTGGCGCTTTATCGGTTTAAATTTCGGTGTGAAAATGCCCTTTGTTAACAGTGACAACGCTAAGTTTGGTAAAACAAAGGGTTTTGACTTGCAGTCCTTTTTGTACTTCCGGAAACTACAGATAGACTTATACGCGCAATCGTATGCCGGGCTCTATGTCTCCCGCCGTAAATCTACCGAAAGGGATGAAAGAGATGATACTTATCCCTATCGCCCGGATATGAAAACACGCCACTTTGGTATCAATGCCCAGTATATATTTAACAATCGCCGCTTCTCCTACCGCGCGGCATTCGTACAGAATGAATTTCAGAAAAAAAGTGCCGGCTCTTTTATTTTTGGCGGCGGGCTTTATCACTTCCGGGCCAAAGGAGATTCAGCCATCATACCTTCTAACATCGCTTTCCCTGCAACCTTCTGGGATGACAGGTATAATAAGACTGCAGTAACTGCACTTTTTGTGAATGCGGGGTATGCCTATACATTAGTGGTGAAGAAAAATTTCTTTGCTACAGCTTCATTTTCAGTAGGGCCGGGGCTTAACTATACTTCACGCAGAAATGAGGTAATAGATGATGAATATGGCGGACTGGATTATCAGCTCAACGGTACTTTGCGTGTAGCAGCAGGGTATAATTCACCAAAATATTTCGTGGGGGTACAATATATGCGGCTCACCAATAAAAATGGTATTCCTGAGCCTGCCGCATGGCAACAATTTGAAACAGGTAGTTTTCGCGTAACGATTGCGAAAAGGTTTAAGCTCAACAGGAAATTCGAGAAGAAAGTAATAGAAAAGATCGAAGAGGTAACAGAAGATATGGAGGATATTATCCGTTAAGCTCTGTTAACTCTTAGCTGTGATGCTTCAATGATCATTTGTTCCATTTGCTCCATATTGAAGGGCTTGGTCATAAAACGGTCTACTCCGGCGAGTTCTGCCTCAGTTCTCACTTCGGGATTCGAAGTACACATGATCACCGGAATGTTAGCGTAAGGGCTTTGTTTCAGTTGTTTCATTACCTCTATACCTGTCATTTCGGGCATCCAGTGATCCAGCAGTATTACATCAGGGTGTGTAGCTGAGATGGTAGGCAGCACATTTGTGCTGCTTTGCAGGGTATATACTTCATGTCCGTGTTTGCTTAAGATAGCGCTGCATAGGTAAAGTATATCCGGTTCGTCATCAATCCATAAAATTTTCATAGTCAATCGTTTATCCTATTCTACAACGATAGAAACAAAATGTGTGCCAGCGGGATTTTTCTGGTAATATCTGCGGCATTCAACGTTTTGCTGGGTCTATGCCTTTGTAGCGTTCCTGTAGTTCCCTGAATTTATCCATATCCACCGCCCTTTTATATTCCTGAGCTGATGGCGGATAGCTGTCCAGCTTAGCTTTCGGCCGTACAGGTCTCTTTTCAAAACCGCCGCCACAATTGGGGCAAACGTTCTCCAACACATCTTCCACGCAGTCCCGGCAGAAACTGCATTCAAAAGAGCAAATCATGGCTTCAGTACTATCATAAGGCAGTTTTTTGCCGCAGGTTTTATTTCCAGCATAGCTTATTGTTGAGCTCTGAACAAATACATTAGTTGCAGGCTGCAGGTCGTCAGGTATTGGTCGCCTGCCCCTACTTGGGGATGCATCCGGTATGCATCCCGTATTTTGTTGATGTTCCTCTGGTAGCGCACATTCAGGTAGAGCTTCCTGTTCACATGTAGTCCCACGCCTACCACATAGTCAAAGCTGTTCTTGTTAAAGTAGAACATATCCTGGTCTATATTGATTGGTACCGGAGAAGTCTCCAGCCTTTCTGTTGAATTAATTAAGCGTGAGTAAGACACACCGGCACTTATATGATACCGGGGTTTTTTAGGATTGAAAAAGTGAAAAAGAACCGGCAGTTCTGCATAATTCATCCTCAGGTAGTATTTCTCGAAGTAGGTACCCCAGTAGGTTGACTCAGATGTGCGGACCCCAACCGCGCCTTTCTTATGATACAGTAGCTCCATGTTTATCCAGGCCAACGGTGCAAGCCGCACATATACAGTCGCACCCACAGTATAACCAAGATTGTGAAAACCTGTAAAACGGTCACTGCTGATGGTTCCGGTATTAGCCCCCAATATCAATCCGGCCAGGAATGGATTGTCATCTGCGTTCAGGTTCAGATAGGTGGGTTTGTCCTCTTCTTCTTCCTCATCCTGTGCCTGCACAGGTAGGGCAAGACACGTTATTGCAGCTAATAACAACAGTAGAGGTCGCATATATCCTTTTAACGGTGAAAAGGTACAAATATTATTTCCGGCATATATAGCTTTCGTTTGCATAATCAACACAATATCCCCCTCAGCTGGCCGGCAATTGAATTTTGCAACCCTTAATGTTACATTTGCTCCACATGAAAAAAATCATCTTACTTTTTTGCCTCCTGGCTGCAACGCCTGCTATTGCGCAACTGACGGATTCTACTTTCTACGGCAACATTAAGGCCGGTATGCTCAAAAGTGAGTATGAGCGTAATATCAGTGAGACAAGGGTGCGCATCATAAATGATGAATATGCATTGCTACCCGTATTTCATAAGGGGCAGGAGCTCACAGAGCTGAACATGGAAAGCGAACCACTTGCCGACTACAGCCTCATTGAGAAAAAGATGCTCGCTCTTTATGAGGTAATATCTACTAAGTATGGCAGGGCAAATACGCTATCACTCATCAGCGACCCCAATACTATTCCCTATGAAGGAAAAGCAGTCATCACTTATTGGGACCTGGGTAAGAAACATGTAAGTATCGGGGCGCGCAGGGTAGGCAATATGTACGTGGCCGTTTACAATGTCTATATCAAGGACTATGAAGAACTACTAACCGACAGGGACAATGACAGGGAGCAAAAGGCAAGGAAAGAAGCAGGTACTAAGTTTTAATCATCGCGATAACAAAGGTTATAATGGATCTAAGCAATGCCGTACTGGAGCATATCTCCGTACATGCAGTAGGAAATAAAGGATTGGGACAGGAAATAAAGGCTTCTAAGAAGCCTTTGTCACTTACTGAGCAGGAGAAGAAAAACATAGCAGTGGCTTTTCTCGGCCGCTTCAATACAGAGCAGGATAAATTTGCTTTTCATCACCCATCCTCCCTGCAGTATAATGAGGTGTTCAACTATTGTCTGGAGATGATGACTGATGAATTACCTTTTCATAAAGGAACAAAGCAAATGGCTGAACACCTTTATGAGAATAGTACGCATCCTAAAATAAAAGCGGGAGAGCTATACGTTTGTTATTTCAGTAATTGCATCATAGACAATAAACCTCATGATGCCATTGGTATCTACAAAACAGAAAGCAAAAGCCATTTCCTGGACCTTGATATAGAAGACGACTTTAAGCTGAACATGCGCGAAGGGGTAGAGCTAGGTAAGATGGACAAGGGTGCATTGGTACTTTCCAGTAACGCGGAAGAAGGGTTTGATGTGTTGATCTTTGATACAAATAGGGGCGAGGAAGCGGTGTTCTGGACAGAAAGCTTCCTGAATATTGTACCTCAGGCTACAGAATACTATAATACCAACCAGGTAATGACTGTAGCCCGCAAGTTCATAGAGAAGCAGATACCACAGGAGTATGATGTCTCTAAGACGGACCAGATAGACTATCTCAATCGCTCACTCGAGTATTTTAAATCCAACAACGAGTTTGATAAAAAACATTTCGAGAAAGAAGTGTTTGGTGATAGTGGTGTCATCAAGTCTTATCGCAATTACGAACAGAGTTATTCTGAAGAGAACGCGATAGATTTCGCAGATAATTTCTCTATATCATCGCAGGCATTGAAGAAGCAGGCAAAGGTGTACAAAAGTGTCTTGAAACTCGATAAGAACTTCCACGTCTATATTCATGGTAATACAGACCTGATAGAGAAAGGCTACGACAATACAGTCGGCAAGAATTTTTACAAAATATACTTCGACGAAGAGTTGTAAGCCATGAAGATATTAGGTATATCCGGGAGCATAAGAAAAGACTCGAGCAATGGAAAGATCCTGGATCTTTTCTCGGGATTTCTTCCTACAGGAACGGAATTTACAATATTCGAAGGCCTTGAAGATATCCTGCATTTTGATCCTGCTAATATTGAGGAGCCACCTGCGTTTACCCGGCTGAAAGAGTCGCTTTTGGAAGCCGATGGTATTATCATTTCTACCCCGGAGTATGCCTTTGGCATTCCTGCCGTACTCAAGAATGCATTGGAGTGGACTGTTAGCGTATCGGCATTTAATGCCAAGCCCACTGCCCTTATCACTGCATCTACTTCAGGCACTAAGGGTCACCAGGCATTGCTGTGGGTGCTGGAAGCGCTTGGCGCAAAGGTAAATCAGGATACGACACTACTCATTCAATTCATTCGTTCAAAGATGGATGAGAATGGAAATGTAAAAGATGACGCAACTATTGAAGCAGTTAAAAATGTAGCAGAAGCACTGGTTTCTTTAGCGTCACAGGTAGACTAAGGAATGAGTTTCAGGTAATATATTATTCCTACAGAGGCTGCTATTGTCAATACAATAGATACAGCTATCGGCCCTACACCACCTTGTTGCTTCTTAGGTTTCTTTAGTCCTCCCAGGTAGAGCAGGCCTATCAACACGCCACTCACCAGCCCGCCTATATGTGCAGCATTATCGGTGTTCCCTTGCAAGCCCATCAGCAATGCATATATTATAAAGAACAAAAGACTGCGCAGCAATGTCTGCCTTTGAGCGCCTTGTATCAACCTTGCAGTAAGTAAAGCCAGGAACACTCCATACAGTCCGAATATCGCCCCTGATGCGCCAACACCTACAGAGTGCCCGTGCATCATCATACTGGCTAGTCCTGCAACAATACCTGTCAGGATATATGCGGAAAGATAACGTGCCCGGCCAAGCAGTGGCTCTAAATGCAAGCCAACGAATAGTAGCGCAAATAAATTACCCAGCAAGTGCGCAATACCACCATGCAGGAACATATAGGTGAACAGCCGCCAGTATTCTCCTTCCATCACTAATGGCTTGAAGTTACCACCCCATGAAAGTAAGGATGATGCTTTCGGATCTATCGGTGATATCCCTGCCAGTGTCATGAGTAGCAGTACAAGTACATTCAGGTAAATAAGTATCGGAGTTATAAGATGGCTTTTTGAAGGTATCAACGCTCCCCATCCTGTTTGCAGATTAATATGATAAGGCGACGGCCCACCTTTACTCAAAGCCTGGAACCTGTTAGTCCGCACCAGGAAGTTGTTGTGCAATATATCAAAGGCACTTCTGAACGCTAGAATGTTATTTACATTCTGTTGCTGGTCGTATTGATACTCACTTACACTACGGCTGGTAATGGTGGCCTTATCCTCTGTTATGTGTATCCTTATCTCTTCCTGGTAGGAGGTGGGTGAACCTTGTGTATAGAGCACTACACCATCTTCTGCTGCCAGGTGCATCGTCCATCCCATCTGTCGACAAGCCTGTACAGCCAACGGCATAAACTCCTGCGGGTTTATGCTCTTCAAAGTCAGCGTTAGGCTATATCCGTCGGTTAATGCTTTGTCCATTACACTTGATGGGTGTAATGGACAAGAGCAACTTGCATACCGTATTGTTATTTGCGCCATTGTGGCGCTTATTGTAATTCAGGAGGTGAAAATATAGCATGGTTTACTGATCTCGCACGCCAAAATATGATGTAGGGGCGATCCCTTGCGGTCGCCCGGCTCGCATATAGCAGTTAGCACCTGTCTGTACATATTGAGTGCAAATTCACTAACTAACCTCGCCCGCCAAAGCCGGCTATCCTATAATTCACTCCAAACTGCATCACGAAAGGAATACCCTGGTATCTTACCCTGCCCGATTCAGAGATATTGTTCGAGGAAACCGAATAGTCGTAGTAAGAGTAGCTATCGTAAGTATTCACCCAGTTCATCGTAGCCGACCATCTGAATGATAGCCTGTCTGCTATCCATCTTTTAGAATTAGTGCCAATGCTCAGGCCAACAGTGGTAGTGGGTGTCCATGCCCCACTCATAGCTTCAAATCCTGAGGGCCTGTTTATGCCGCTGTAGGTTGGCGCATTTGAAACACCTGCACCATAATCACCACCGGAACTTCCGCCGGAACCCAGCATAGTGAGTTTGTTATAAGAAAAACCTCCCTTCACAAATGCACCGGCCTTTGCGCGCCCTTTAAAAATAGCCCTGTGTGCCGTCAGTCCCAGGTTGAAACTATGCATGTCAATGCCATCATAGTTCCTGATGCTTGTGCTGGGATATTTTTGCTGCACACCTACTATAGCTTGCGCATATTGGTAGTTAAATCCCGCATCCAGATTGTCAGTTATTTTCAGTTGCACTTCCGGCGCTATATACGCTCCCATTCTGGAGTATCCATAACTCAGCGATCCTCCCCGTTGTGAAGACCCTGCAGATGGATTTAACCTGCTCAGTGTGGTGCCGGTCTCTATGTTTAGCTTCCATGTCTGCGCCTGTATTTGCGAGGTGCCAAGCAGCAATAGCCCTGTTACTAAATATTTCATGGTGTTTGTTTTTCCTCAAAACGCTCACCCACGCCTTTTATTGTTTGGAAGACTTTGATATTGAACAAAAAAGCCTTCCGATTGGAAGGCTTTCGTTTTATTTTTTAGACTTTAGCAAGCCTTCATATTTCTTAGTATCATTTATCACCCCAAGCGCCATCTTCACATCTTCATCACTCTTCAGGCTCTGAGCTATGCGCCCGCGTAGGAAGTAGTATCGTGAGATGATCTCATTTTCCAGCAGGTCTTTCACTTCTTTCTGATTCTTTATCAGGTCCTGCTTTTTATCATGTGATAGTTTTGATTGTACCGACGAAAGCTCATTCTTAGCGCCATCATGATACTTCTCTCTTTTAGAAATAGCTATCAGTGAATCCAATGCTTCTTCTGTTTCTGTTTTGTACGAGTAATCCTTGTTGTCCAGCCATTTGGTAAACTCTCCAAACTCTCCGTCACTTAGCGCAAACGTAGCCATGTTCGGACTTTGCGGATGCTTACGTGCATATTCTGTCGCGTAGTCGAACAGGAAATTTTTAGAGTACAATGTAATAGCCAGTCGGCTGATGGGTTCTTCTTTTATCGCAACGTCGGGTTCTACACCACCACCACTCAGCACGTCACGTCCGCCTTTTGTCTTAAATAGTTTCTTCAGCGAATCAGGTATCGAACCCACACTTCCGTCAGCATTACGGCTGCTATAGTCTATTGCTTGTATGCAACGGCCACTGGGTGTATAGTATTTTGCAGTGGTCAGTTTTAGTTTGGCATTATATCCCAGGTTGCGGGTGGTTTGCACCAGGCCTTTGCCATAAGAGCGTTCGCCAAGTATGATGCCCCTGTCAAGATCTTGCAACGTCCCCGCCACTATCTCCGATGCCGATGCTGAAGAACTGTTCACCAATACGGTCACAGGTATTTTCAGGTCCCAAGGAGTCGCAGTTGTTTTAAAGTCTTTGTCCCAGTCTTTCATTTTGCCTTTTGTGCTCACTACCAGTTCGCCCTTGTCTATAAAGAGGTTGCAAATGTTCACCGCTTCATCCAACAGACCGCCGGGATTGTTGCGAAGGTCAAGCATCACTCCTTTCAGATTAGGTTGTACGCCTCTGAGGCTATCAAGCGCTTTTCTTACCAACCTGCTACAAGCAGGAGTAAATTGGGTCAGTTTCACAAAGGCAATATTGTTATTATCGCCTATCAGGCCCGCATACGGTACGCTTGATACTTCTATTTCTCCACGGATCACTATTTTGTCGGCGATAACGCCGTTATATACGTCTTTTATCTTAAGTGTCACTTTGCTGCCCGGTGAGCCTTTTAGCAAAACACTCAGATCATCAATGGTTTTACCCTTAACTATATGATTATCAATTGATATAACAACGTCTCCGGGGTGGAGGCCGGCTTTTTGCGCAGGACTGTTTTCATATACATCCCCTATATATATATCTCCTTCTTTATTACGCATATTGGCACCGATGCCACCATATTTACCCGTCGTCTGGAACTGGTATTCTTCCATATCCGACTCAGTAATGTAATTGGTATAGGGGTCTAGTTCTTGCAGCATTCCGTCAATACTGGTTTTCACCATCTTCCCGGGTTCTATCGGGTCCACATAATAGGTATTTAACTCCCTGAATATGGTGGCGTATATATCCAGATTTTTCGATATTTCAAAATACGAATCCGCCCCTGTAGCCTGTATAAATAGCACCGCAGCACCCGTTACGATCACTCCTGCCCCAAAGCCTTTTATCTTTTTAAACCTCTTTCCGATCCCTGAAAATTTCATGGCACAATCCTTGTTTTAACGTTATATATGGCAATGTACGAAATTAAAAAAAGCCATGACTATATAACGGAATTTTAACAAGTTTGAAACGTTTTCATATTTGGTTTAATTGGGGATTATTTATTACATTGCATTAGATTATTAAAGTGAAACGGAAATGAAAAGAATATTACTAGGATTATTTACTCTTACTGCTTTAAACCTCGGAGCAAATACTGCAAAGGCACAGTCATTTGACATTCCGCACGATACCATCAATACAACGTATTTTTCAGGCTTCGTAGATGTTCATAACGACATTACAATACCTGGTATGGCAAACGTGCCAATTTCATGGAAGGTAGTTAATGAAAACTTTTCATCAGATCCTACATGGGTAGCAGATCAGAATACAATTAATGTTTGTGATAACTATCAATGTTACACTAACAACAATAATGATTTGCTTGACGGTACTGTTTACACTACTACTTATTTAGCTGATTCAACGGAAGTGTTTAAAGCATCTTTCAACTTATCTGGTGCTAATCCGGGTACTCACTTTGTGTCTATCAGGGTTTGGAGCACGTCTAATCCTAATGACAGCGATACAATGACGTTCATAGTGAACAAATGGGCTACTGGTACTACTACTGTTACTAAGAACAATGAAAGCATTGTTTTATACCCTAATCCGGTACGCGACGAAGTAAATGTTGTCTTCAATGATCTGGATGTGAAAAACATCGCTGTGTATAATGCAATCGGCAAAAACATGATCGTTTACCGTACTGCAGGTTCAAGCGCTAAGCTGGATATCAGCAAGTTCCCAGGCGGCATCTATTTCCTGCGCATGTCTGATGCCAAAGGTAACGTTGTAGCTACCAAGAGGATCACTAAGCAATAATATTTATTTAGTAAAACTATTGATAATGTCTTATCCCTTGCTTTTTGGCAGGGGATTTGCTTTTGTATATATTGCGAGGGTAAGATTGAGTTTACCTCTTTTATAATAATGAATACACTGATCAAAACCTTATTAACAGGCATTTGCCTGTTAAGCCCTTTTCTTTCCACCGCACAGAAAAAGCTGGTGGAGGGTAGTATTACGTATAAAGCAGTCGTCAACAATCCTGATGGCTCTACCAAAGAAGGCTTCTATATCATTTCCATAAAAGGTAAGCAGGTTCGGAAAGAATTGAAGTTGGGTTCCGACTTTGAAAATGTTGTGATATTCGACAACACCGAAAAGCTATACACGCTAAAGTCTGTGAAGGAAAAGAATTTCGCCATAGAAATGAACCCGGAAGATGATCGTAGGAAAAATGAAAAATATCAGGGGGCCACAGTAAAACAAACTAACGATACCAGGACGATCGCCGGCCTGAAAGCGCAATGCGCAACCGTATCTTATAAAGATGGTAACTCAGCAAAGGTTTTCTATACTACCGACTGGACCACCGACGTACCATATCTCTTTGAGCGTTTCGACATCCTCGATGGTTTGCCTCTTGCTTTCGACTATAAGAATGATCAGGGTGTAGTTATTAATTTTGAGGCCACAAACATTGATGAGAATGTTGTAGAAAACGCCAAATTCAAAGTTCCTGCAGGTTATAAAATTATTTCCAACGAGGAATATAAAAGCATGAGGTCATCCAGATAAATTTCGTAATTTTACTATGTGACCTGTTTGAAAACCATATCATTTTTTCTTCTTTTTCTCTCGGCTACCATTGCCAATGCAAAAGGTGTATATCGGAATTTTGAGGAGGCGCTAAGCAATAAAAATGATGTGCAGGTATTGCACCTCACTGAACGTGGCCTTGATGAACTCCCGGATATTTTCGACAAGTTCCCCAATCTGGAGGAGATCAATTTCAACAACAATAGTATCAAAGAATTACCGCCATCTATTTTCCGGTGTAAAAAGCTACTGGTAATTAAGATGGAAAGAAATGCGCTGGAATCAATACCCAATGCCATTTCCCGGATAAAAACGTTGCAGGAACTGCACCTCAGTTTTAATAAGATAGTTGCCCTGCCTGATTCAATAGGTTATCTGCCAGACCTTGAAACGCTGAACGCCAGAAACAATAAACTAAAAGGCGTCCCGGCATCTATCGGCAATTTAAAGGCCTTGGAAACACTGCGCCTTTCTAATAATTGGATCGAAACTGTACCTGGGCAGTTGTCAGATCTAACGAACCTTACTTTTCTCGATCTATGCGATAACAGGCTGATAGCATTACCTGAAAATATCGGCAACCTCACCAATTTGAAGATGTTCTTTGTTGCGCGCAACCTGCTTACCGATATCCCTTCCTCTATCGGTGATTGTCAGAAATTGATGGAACTGGATGTGGTTCGTTGCGGCGCTATGGCTTTGCCGCCAAGCCTTGCATCTATCCGCACCCTGGAGTATGTGTACATGGATGAGCGAACTATTAGTTTCTATCCAAATCCGCGCAACCGGTTTCGCCAGAACATCCTTGTTATAAAACCCGGACAAGAACCTTACAGGGTAATTCAATAGTTACGGAAACTTCAGTCCCGAATAAGCATTTACATCCGCAGGTGGTATAGTAGAACCATAAGTTGCATTCGTAGCACGGATGATCTCGTTAGCTACCAGCGCATATCCCCTTGGTGTAAGATGTACTCCGTCTAATGAAAAAGCACCACCACCCACAAATTCAGTATTGTAGTCCACTCCATTATATTTTAGCCCGCTGATAACAGTTTTCAGATAGCTGTTAATATCTACATGGGCTAGCTTATGCTTCTGTGCAGCGTCCAGTATTACCTGGTTAAATGCTGTTGTCGCATTGTTCACGTTAGTCACTTCATCCAGAGTTAAAGTGTGCTCTTTGGGTATTGGTGTTGTTTTACCCCAACCACCGCATTTTATAGAATCAAGTATCTCACTGCTGAGTATGATAAATTCATTCGTCTTTATTTGTCTCATTCCTCCGGGTGCTGATTCATCTTCTATCACGAAAAGATTATCACCAGATACAAATTGCATTCCCGGTAGTGGCAGATTTTGATTTAAGAAATTTGCTTCTGTTTCTGTCAGCTTTAATCCTCTTGGTGGAATGGTAGTAAAGAGTGGGATGGCCGTAATATCAGGGATATTGATGAGCACACCTTTAGCCCCACCACTTACCATATTGTTGAGTACAGAGTCGTAACTTTTTTTGAACAGTTCTATCGGGCTGATGTCTCCGGGCAATACAAGCCCCAGCAATGCAGTTCCGGGGGCGTTTCCTTCGCCTCCGCTCGTAGCATAGCCCAACACATCATTCGCTCCTATCCATAAGCTAAAGAAGGTGGGCTTGATCCTATTCACTGCATGCACAACCTCATCCAGTGGCCGTTTTGAAGGGTCTTTATAAAATCGTTTGGCATAGTCCGCATTGCCATAAAAGCTCGCGATATTAGCATAATTATTCACCAGGAAGTCTGTTGCTCTGATACCTGGAACGCCAAGATTATTATATGGGCCCAATGCTGCTATACTGTTACTGCTGCCATTAGTATCTGCTGCTCCTGCATAGTCTATAGGAGACAATGAAGTAATGCCGGCGCAATTTGTTTTTATCCCCAGCACCAGCTTCGCATCGGGGTAACCATAATTTCCCGGTAACAGTGGTTGCTTAAAGTCGCCGCCACCTACCAACCTGAATTGTGTAGCCAATATATTGGGGTAAGAGCTTTCCTGTCCGCTTCTGTACAAGCTGTTGTCTGCATATCCTGCGGTCAGGGAATTGCCGACAGCTACATAGCGGGAGAAGTCCGCGCCTCCTGCTGAGGGCGCTTCCATCTCCAGTTCCGGTTTGCAACCGGCAAAAGCTAGCAGGCAGCAAATAGTATAAACAAGCTTTTTCATTCCTCTGAGAATTTAAAAATCAACAGATACACCTATACCCGGTGTTATCGCCTTAGTCTGGTATGTGCCCGAAAAATTTTCGTATGCATAGTTTCCGTTTCTCGGTTTGGTCGTAACGTATTCTACTGCGGCCGTAATGGTGATTCCATGAAACGGACGGTAGGCAATACCTCCCGTGCCCACCATTCTATCTGCATCAGGCAGGTCCGGTGTTACAAAGTCATCCTGCACTGGAGATGGATCCCAGACAGCACCAAGCATTACGGCTATCTTCGGGTTAAAGGCATAGTTCAATCCAAAGCGGTAGGTAAATGTATTTTTGTATTTGCGTGGTGCGCTGATGTCTTCCAGTTGTTTGGTGTTATGTGCAAAGTCAAATTGCAGCGAGTCGTAGCTGCTCCATCCCACAAAGTTCACATCAGCTTGCAGGGTCAGCCGTGCAAACGGACGAAAGCCAATTCCAATAGTTGCTACCTGTGGTAAAGGTAGTTCCGTCTTGAACTTTGTATTAGGGAAGGAATCTGCCAGTGAAGGGGCTACTTTGAATTTTGCATCGCCTTGATCCGTATACATATTCACCTGCGAGCGGTAATTAAGGCCTATCTGTATCGTTCTGTTTACAGTATATTTTATGCCTGCATTGAAACCACGTCCCCAGGCGGTGCCTGTCAGTTCACCGCTGCCGTCATTGCCGTTGGCATCCTGTATCGGTACGGCTTGCCTGAGTTTTACATTGCCATAACCTACTACATAGCCTATACCAAAGGAGAACTTGTCTGAGAATTTATAACTCACTGTCGGTTGCGCAAATATTGTTTGCAAAGCTATCTCACGGGTGATGTATCGTCCCTGCCAGTTGTCGTCCCATTTCAATCCGCTCCCGAAAGGTGTGTAGATGCCTACGCCCACAGCAATTTTGCCTTGGGCTTTCTTGCCGCCTATCGGCCCGCCCACATATACATTAAAGGGTGTGAATATCTGCTCTTGAGAATAAGCGGAGTAGTTGTTCTTTACATATTGTACGTTGGGCATTATCGCCAATGCGCTCACGCTGGCCTGCCATACGTCCAGGTGCGCCATGCCCGCGGGATTGTAGAAGATGACATCTGCATTCCAGGTAAGCGCCGTTCCCGTGCCGCCCATTGCCAGTTGCCTTATCCCTTGCAGATTAAGTTGAAACCCACCCGCATAGGCATTACTGAAGCACAGTAATCCTAAGCAGGCTGTCAATATGCCCTTCTTCATAAGTTGAAAAGATTAGCCTTGTATCAATTTACGACATTATTCTAATCCATCGCAATACCTATGGTGCCGAAGCTCACCTTAATACCGGGTATGGTCTGTAGCACGAGTGCACATGCCTCTAAAGTGGCACCTGTAGTCAGCACATCGTCAACTATTAATACATGTTTATGCTCCAGTGTTGTAGCATTCCGAACGCCAAAGACTTCCTGCATATTGTCTATACGTTCGGTACGGCTCTTCTTGGTTTGGCTTTCTGTGTGCCTCAGCCTGTACAGGCCTGTCTTGTTTACAGGTTTATTCAATATATCACTCAGCCCCTCTGCTATGGAGTTGCTTTGATTATACCCCCTCATTGCTTCCTTCTTTGGGTGCAGCGGCACGGGTATAATGACATCTATGGTCTTTATCCAATCAGTTTCCCGCAATCCAAGCCCTAATTGTTGTCCGAGATAAACACCTACTTCCTGTTTGTCGTGGTATTTCAGCTGATGTAGTAAATGTTGCAATAAGCCCTCTGCGGTAAAGTAGGCGAGGGAAGAAGCATATTCAAATTTCAACCTCCCCGCAAACCGGTTCGCCGTTTCATTCTCCGGAATATGATGATAATTCGTCAGCGGCAACTCCGCAGTACAACCCACACATAGTATTTGTTCCTGCACCAGCAACGCCTGGCTACATCCCTCACATAGGCGGGGATAGAAGAGCTGGAGAAATGAGTTACCCCACGATTTTATTTTGTTAATGCTTGTCATGTTGAGCGCAGCGAAACATCTATCCCGGATGGTAAGACTCGTTCAGAAACTTCCAATCAGGGTTGAAACTATTAATAAGCTCTATTTTCTTATCTCTTTTCCAACCCTTAATGTATTTCTCACGTTCTATAGCAGCCCTGATATCCCTGTGATACTCCCAATAGACAAGATAATAACAATTGTATTTACCACAAAAGGTCGTTTTGGCACCTGATGCATCTTGTTGATGCTCCAGTATTCGTCTTTCGAGGTCATTTGTAACTCCGATATACAGCACCTTCTTCTCGAAGGTTGTGAGAATGTAGACGTAATAGTTATGTGTGCCGGGCAAGTGCATATTTACTCCGTATCATTTTTATTACTTGTCATCCTGAGCATAGCGAAGGATTTATCCACACGAACAGGTAATAATGAGTTGCGTCCCCTGCGCGCCAGATGTTTCGCTGCGCTCAACATGACAGGCAGTATTAGTGCCTTTTCACACGACTTGTCATCCTGAGCATAGCGAAGGATCTATCCACATGAGCAGGTAATAATGAGTTACGACCCCTGCGCGCCAGATGTTTCGCTGCGCTCAACATGACAGGCAGTATTAGTACCTTTTCACCACAACTTGTCATACTGAGCATAGCGAAGGATCTATCCACCCAAGCAGGTAATAATGAGTTATGTCCCCAACACGCCAGATGTTTCGCTGCGCTCAACATGGCATTGATCTAAAACAGCATCCTATACACATCCTCCACCTTGTTCACCGTCTTTATCTCTATCTTAAAACCTTTCTTATCCAAACCCTTTGCATTCGCCCGTGGAATAAATATTGCATCCATGCCCAGCTTCTCAGCTTCCGCTATCCGCTGGTCTATCCTGTTCACTGCGCGTATCTCTCCTGAGAGTCCTATCTCCCCCACAAGACATATATTAGACGGTATCGCTTTGTCCTCATAAGAAGACAACAAGGCGCACACCATAGAAAGTTCTATTGAAGGGTCTTCTATCTTAAACCCACCCGCTATATTCACGAACACATCCTTTGTCCCAAAGTGAAAACCGCCCCGTTTTTCCAGTACCGCCAGGAGTAGTTGTAGCCTCCTCAGGTCAAATCCACTCACTGTGCGCTGTGGGGTGCCGTACACAGCGGTTGTGGCCAATGCCTGCACCTCTATCATCATCGGGCGCATACCTTCCATTGTAGCGGCTATGGCTATGCCACTAAGCGGCTCGTCGTGTTGGGTCAGTAGTATCTCTGATGGGTTGCTCACCGGGCGCATACCCGCATTCACCATTTCATATATCCCCAGCTCCGATGTAGAGCCAAACCTGTTCTTCAATGTCCTCAGTATCCGGTAGGCATAGTGCCTGTCTCCCTCAAATTGTAGTACTGTATCTACCATATGCTCCAGCACCTTCGGTCCTGCTATCGAACCTTCCTTGGTGATATGTCCTATCATACATACAGGTATGTTACTCACCTTCGCAAAACGTTGTAGCTCGGCCGCACATTCCCTTACTTGCGATACACTTCCTGCTGCCGATTCCACATATGGTGATTCTAATGTTTGTATCGAATCAATTATGACAAACTGTGGTCTTACTTTTTTTATTTCCTGGAAGATAGTGGCAGTATCTGTTGCCGTAAGTAAATACAGGTTAGGATTTTTTATACCGAGCCTTTCCGCGCGTAGTTTTATTTGTTGCGCACTTTCTTCACCCGATACATATAAGGTTGTTACATTTTTCCATTGCAATGCTGCTTGTAAAAAGAGTGTTGACTTTCCTATGCCGGGATCACCTGCTATCAACACAACCGAACCGGGAACCATTCCTCCACCAAGCACGCGATTCAATTCAGGGTCGGGCATCATCATGCGCGTTTCTTCTTTGCTGATGATCTCATCAAGTTTATGCGCCTTACGCATTCCTTTTACATCATCATCTTCCCAAATTGCTTCAGGACTATTTTTATCTTCACGATGTTTTATTTCTTCGACGAATGAATTCCACGATGAACACGATGGACATTTTCCTGCCCACTTCGGACTTTCATAACCACATTGCTGACAGAAAAATGCCGATTTACTTTTAGCCATTTGCTAAAGGTAGAACATCATGAAATTGATACAGAAGAAAGTGTATAAGATGTGGATAGAGAAATTGAATGAAGAATGGTAATCCTCTGAAACCTTTGCGGGACGCATAAAAAAAGCACCGCTGGAAGAATCCGGCGGTGCTCACTTACTAACCCATTAAATTCACAACTTGATACAAATGTAGCTCGGATTAGGCTAGGAAAAAAATGAAAACGGTCATACTCGTATCGATTTTTCAGATATTAAAATTTGCCTTATTACAATAAAATAAATAGGTGTTGACTACTAAGGATTACGCCAACGCATTACGTTTATATTAATTTCAAATTGTGGATACCTGTTATATTGTCATTTGTATTATGCGACATAATATGTAAAATATATACACTTTGATTGCGTCGAAAGACGGATAAGCGAGCATGATTTTTATTCAACCCTTACCACGTATTATTGCAATAAATAGAAGAAAAGATGAACGCAACGGCTAAAATTGAAAAAGCACCTCGCAAATTCCTAACAGAAGATTTTACAGTCACTACATGGGATCTACTGCAACCATACTTTGAAGATCTGAAATCACGGGAAATAAAAAGTAAAGCAGATCTGGACAAGTGGTTGAAAGATATCAGCGAGCTGGAAGCAGTGATAAGTGAAGATGCATCGTGGCGCCAGATAAAAATGACGATAGATACAACTAACAAAGAATATGAAGACGCATTCACCAACTTCTGCTTAGAAATTGAGCCGAAGATGAAACCTTATTTCTTTGAGCTGAATAAAAAATTACTCGATAGCCCTTACAAAGGCGAATTGGATACAAATGAGTTTTTCCCTTACCTGCGCAATGTAGGCACTTCGGTAAACTTATACAGGGAAGAGAACGTGGCCATACAAGCCGACCTCAGTGTACTCGCTCAGCAGTATGGTACTATCTCCGGGCAGATGACCATAGAGATAGATGGCAAAGAATATACCCTGCAACAAGCAGCACGCTTTCTACAAAACCCGGACCGCAATCTGCGCGAAACAGTTTTCAGGAAGATAGCAGCACGCCGCTTGCAGGATAAAGACAAACTGAACGAACTGTTTGATAAGCTACTCGCTAAAAGACATGAGGTAGCTAAGAACGCAGGATTCGATAATTACCGCGACTACAAATTCAAAGAGCTCGGCCGCTTCGATTATACGCCTGAAGACTGCTTTGAATTCCATGCTGCGGTAAAGCAACATATACTGCCATTACAGAAGATGCTGGTAGAAGCCCGCAAAGCACGTCTTGGCCTCGATGTAATGAAGCCATGGGACGGTGATGCAGAACCGGAAGGAACACAACCGCTCCAGCCCTTCACTACGGGTAAAGAACTTTCAGATGGCGCTATTGAAGTATTCGGTCGCTTGCGCCCATTCTTCAAAGACTGCCTGGAGACCATGATAGACATGAACCGCATGGACCTGGAGAGCCGCATAGGCAAAGCTCCGGGCGGTTACAATTGCCCGCTGGCGGAAACAGGTGTACCATTTATTTTCATGAATGCCGCAGGTACCATTGGCGACCTCATCACTATGATGCATGAAGGCGGACATGCTGTCCATTCATTCCTGTCGCACCCATTGAAGCTGAGCGCGTTTAAGGAATACCCTATGGAAATAGCTGAACTTGCCAGCATGAGTATGGAGCTGTTCACTATGGAGCATTGGGATGTCTTCTTCAAAGACCAGAGCGAATTGCACCGCGCAAAACTGGAAGAACTGGAACGCGTGATTACAGTTCTGCCATGGATAGCTACGATAGATAAATTCCAGCACTGGTTATATACCAACCCGGGACATACCATCGCGCAACGTGAAGAACAATGGATGGCTATCCTCAATGAATACTCTACAGGCCTCACTGACTGGAGTGGCTTTGAAGAATACCGCCAGAACTTCTGGCAAAAGCAACTGCACCTGTTTGAAGTACCATTCTATTATATAGAATACGGCATCGCACAACTGGGAGCAATAGCTATGTGGCGTCAATACCGCGGCAATAAAGAGCAGGCTCTGGACAACTACATGTCAGCCCTCAGCCTAGGATACACAAAAACATTGAAAGAACTCTACGCCACAGCCGGGATCAAGTTCGATTTCTCACCAGCCTATGTACAAGAGCTAGGCACTTTTGTAAAGGATAGATTGGTAGAAATGGGATTAAAGGCAGACACATAATACTACTCGCGTCATTGCGAGGAACGAAGCAACCTCACGCAATGGCCATCAGGTTCTGAACGGCAATACGTGAGGTTGCTTCGTCGTACCTCCTCGCAATGACGTGAGAAAATAAAAGGAAATGGCTGCCAGTACTGGCAGCCATTTCCTTTTATAATAACCATTTACTACAAAGAAATATCAAACTGCACCAGGTCAACAAACTCATTGATACGGCCGCTGATCTCTTCTTTGGTCAGTTCCTTCAACCTGTTAGGGCCGAACTTCTCTACGCAGAAAGAAGCCATTGCAGAACCAACAATGATAGCGCGCTTCATGTTCTCGAAAGAAACGTCTTTGGTCTTAGCAATATGCCCCATAAAGCCACCAGCGAAAGTATCGCCTGCACCGGTTGGGTCAAACACATCTTCCAGCGGTAATGCCGGAGCGAAGAACACTTGCTTACCATGGAATAATAATGCGCCATGTTCCCCTTTCTTAATGATCAGGTATTTAGGACCCATAGCCTGAATTTTAGCAGCGGCCTTTACCAATGAGTATTCACCACTCAGCTGGCGGGCTTCGCTATCGTTCACCATAAGTACATCTACCATGCCGATGGTTTTCTTCAGGTCTTCCAATGCCACTTCCATCCAGAAGTTCATGGTATCCATTACTATCAGCTTAGGGCGGTTCTTCAGCTGGTTGATCACGTTGGCCTGTATAGCAGGAACCAGGTTACCCAGCATCAGGAATTCGCAATCCTGGAAGCTTTCAGGCAGCTTGGGGTCAAATTGCTCGAGTACGTTCAGTTCTGTTACCAGTGTATCGCGGGTATTCATGTCCATATGATAACGGCCGCTCCAGAAGAAGCTCTTGCCATCTTTCACCACTTCCACACCTTCCATGCTCACGCCACGGTTAGTCAGCGCATCCATTTCTTCCTGCGGGAAATCACCACCTACGATAGAGACCTGCTTAATATTATTAGTGAAATACGAAGCCGACCATGCCACATAAGTTGCAGAGCCGCCTATTATCCTGTCCACCTTACCAAACGGGGTTTCCAGTGCATCAAAGGCCATAGAGCCTATTACTACTAAAGACATATCTGAATTTTAATTTGGCGCAAAGGTAGTTTTTCAAGGTGAAAATGTGGAAATTTGGCCAAAGCACTATTTTTCAATGCGCGCAATGTTATTCGCGGCTGGTCTGGGGACAAGACTGAAGCCTTTTACCGATCACCATCCGAAGGCTTTAGCTGAGGTAAACGGGAAGACCCTCCTGGAGCATTCCATCCGTTATCTACAGAAATTCGGTATCGAAGATGTCATTGTCAATGTCCACCACTTTGCCGACCAGATAGTAGATGTAATCAATGAAAACAGCGGCTTCGGTAGCTGGGTGACTATATCTGATGAGCGCGATGAGGTTCTGGAAACAGGCGGCGGGCTAAAAAAGGCGGGTGATCACTTTATTGGTGATGAACCATTTGTGGTGATGAACGTTGACGTCCTTACCAATCTCGACCTCGGTAAGATGATAGAACAGCATAATCAAAGTGAGGCACTCGCAACACTTGCAGTAATGAAACGCGATTCTTCCCGCCAACTATTATTCGATGAACACATGCTCCTCTGCGGCTGGACAAACACTGCAACAGGTGAGCAAAAAATAAGCAGGGAAGTATTATCGTTATTCCCGTTTGCATTCAGTGGCGTACAGGTACTTTCTCCTAAGATATTAGACATGCCCTTCGAGGGCAAGTTCTCTATGATAGATGTCTATCTGCACTTCGCGCGTACGGAAGTTATCAAAGGCTTTGATCATTCGGGTAATATCTTTATTGATGTAGGCAAGCCTGAGAGTTTGGAGAAGGCGGCATATTTGTTTGAGTAAACCCTTGCTATTCGACTTCATCACTACTTCTCAGCTTTGTCATGGTTCGACTCCGCTCACCATGACATCAATATCGATCTTTGTTGAGTTGTTCTGATGGTCGTCCTGATTAGATTGCTTCGTTCCTCGCAATGACGAGAGACGTGTGGATACGCCCGAGGTTTTATTTCATGTTTGGGTGGAGTGGCGTGTCTGAAAGTAAAGCGGGGCAAGGGGTCGTTTATTTTTGTTTCCGTTTTGCTGCTTTTTGCTGCGCTTTTAGTTCACTTTTGTTTCATGTTACTTCCGGTTTGTTTCATGTTACTTCAATCTTGCTTGATGTTACTTCCGTTTTATTGTTAGCGGTCTGAAGTTTTGTAACATATATGAACGCTGTAAAATACGAAAAGCAATTCGTGAGGTTGCTTCGTTCCTCGCAATGACGGGAGAAGGACTGCAGTCAACTGCAATGAAACTGCAATGAACTGCTGCGAAACTGCAAGTTACCGCAATGAAACTGCAACCAACTGCTGCGAAACTGCAATGAACTGCAAGATGAATTGGGCTGGTATTTTAGCTAAATGCAATGCTGTAGCGAGTCTTGCGCTTTTAGGTAGGCTTGCGATGAGGTCGTTTATCTTGCGCGACTGCTAAGCGGATAGAGTTCAAGGTTTCAAAGAGCAATACTCTGTAAAGGTACGAAGCGTAGTTGTAGGATGATGATTTGTGGATATGTTTTGCGCGAGTCACCCACCCCGGCCTGAGGCCACCCCTCCCTGAAAAAAGGATGGGAGTTCAGTTGTACTATTATTTGACAATGCCTGTATAATTTATCGGTAAGGTGTAAAACGCTTTCACTGGTTTACCGTTAAGTGTGCCTGGTTCCCATTTAGGCATTTCACTTACCACCCTTACAACTTCTTTGTCCAATTCAGGATTAGCACTTTTTATAGCGAACACATCACTAATGGAACCGTCTTCATTTACAATGAACTGGATCTGGCTTTTGCCTTTTGGTCCCATAAAAAGTGATTTCTTCAGATGGTCGCCTAAATTGAATGTTGGTCGGGGCATTTTCTCCAGTTTAGACAAGTTATGTGCGCTATCCGTCCACTGGAGATAAAATGGCATTGTGTATTTCTCCCTGGTAGGTTGCGAAAGTACTTTAGATGGTTTCCAGGGTGGCATAGTCTTAACTACTCTTACTGCTTCCTCATCCAATAATTTATGAAGTGGTTTTGTAATCGCAATTTCGGTGAGCGAACCATTGAGTTCCACAAAAAATTCTACCCATACTGCGCCGACGATATTTTGCGGATCGGGTGGGTAGGTGAAGTTCTTTCGGAAATAAGCATATGCATCATATTCTGCTTTGGGTGGCTCGGTTAGTTGTCCCATTGAAAACAAAGGGATGGATAACAAGACGAACAATAAAAGCTTTGAGACATGCTTCATGGGGTGTAAATCTAGGGAAATTAGGTTTTGCGTTGAGACATACGAGGTCGGCTAGGGTCGGGCCAGGCAACCGCAAGGGATTGCCCCTACGTTGATGATGGTCATTTCGTGAGGTTGATTCCTACGTCGCAATTCAGTGAATGTAGTGCGCGAGTAGGTTTCCGCTAAAGGCGGAAAATGAAGGTTGCGGGTCGGTGCCCGCAATGACATACGTTTTGATAGCCCTTTCGTGGGATTGCTTCCTTCGTCGCAAAGACGGGAGTGGGGATTATGGATTTATCGTGGTCAATCGTCTATATAATGTGATAAATATCATATCACATTTACAGAATATCTACTATGTTTGCACATTCTAAAGAAAAAGAAGCAATGAACAACGAAGAGCGTGGCGGGAATAAGGGTTACAGGAACGTAAGAGCGGTGCTGCACATAGGCATGGGCGGCATCTACCTGCTGTTTGGTACGATCATCATTATGTACCGCAATTTCGGATCAATAGATCTGTCGGATGCAATGGCGTATTCCGTAGGCGGGCTGATGATCTTATATGGTGGCTTCAGGCTGTACCGCGGACTAGCGGATATGCGCGAAATGCGCCGCGAGAGGAAGAACAGGCTCTAGAAATGGCATGATCGTGACAGTAGGGCGCCTCCCACGTTAAATTACTGTTACAACAAAATGAATACTTGATACGTTTTTAAATAATTGCCTAAAATTGCGCAAATGCGAGGCTTACACAAGATGATATTACCGGCCGCTGTAGCAATAATGTTTGCTGCCTGTGGAGAAGATAAAAAAGATGGCCCTACGGATACACTAACTGTCGGTAAAATAGAAATATCGGTAGACGAGACTTACCAGCCCGTAATAGAGCAACAACTGAAGGTATTTGACAGCAGCTTCCCCGATGCAAAGATTACTGCGAAATACAAGGCTGAAAATGATTGTTTCAAAGACTTGTTTGAGGGGAAGTCAAGAATAATACTGGTAACCAGGCAATTAACCCAGCAGGAAAAAGACTATTGTGAGCAGCAGAAAATAGTGACGAGTTCACTGGAACTGGTGAGAGATGCGGTAGCGGTGGTATTGCATCCGGATGCTACAGATACGGTTTTCAGCGTTGAGGGTATAATAGGCATACTGACAGGGGCAAATGCTAAAGGATATACTGTGGTGTTTGACAACCAGTCGTCAAGTACGGTCAGATACATCACTGACTCGCTGCTGAAAGGCGGGAAACTGGGAGCGAATGTATTTGCCGCAAAAGGGAATGATAGTGTGATTGCCTATGTGGCGAAAAATCCCAAGGCAATAGGGTTTGTAGGCCTTAGCTATGTAGGTAACCCTGATGGTGGCACCGGCGACAATGAATTTATCACTAATGTTAAAATTGCGAGCATCTGGAATGATGCGACAAAACGCTCTTATAAGCCCTACCAGGCATATATAGCGCAGAAAGTGTACCCATTCAGCCGCAACCTTTATTATATAAACAGGGAAACTTACCCCGGGCTCGGCACGGGTTTTGCAAATTTCCTAGCAAGGGACAGAGGACAGCTTATCTTTGCGCACGCTCACCTGTTCCCGCTAAGGATGAATATAGTGATAAGGGATGCGGCGATAAATACGCAGTAGTTAGTTGAGAGGTTGATTGGTTGATTAGTTGAGGATTTTTTAAAATGAAAACATTGAAATTGAATAATATAAAGATGAAGAAAACAATCGTAGTAATTGCGGCTATGGCACTCTCACTGGGAGTGAAGGCACAGTCACTGGAAGAAGGGATCAAAATGTATAATTATGAGCGCTATGCAACGGCTCATAAAATGCTGGAAGCTAAGGCAGGAGAAGATGCGACCGCCAACTACTACCTGGGTCTTGCCCAGTTGGCTGAAGGTAAAGTGAATGAGGCTAAAGCGACTTTCGGTAAATATCCCGAAGATGCTGCAAATAAAGCAGGTATGGCAAGGATCGCCTTTGAGCAGAAAAACGTTGCTGAGGGTAATAATATAGCCGGCTCGGTAGCGGCCATGGCTAAAAAGAAAGTATGGGAACCATTGAGGTATGCTGCAGATGCTGTTACCTATAGTGATGGCGGTGACTATATCTCTGCTATAAGCTGGTATAAAAAGGCATTGGAAATATCGCCTAATAATGAGTGGTTGTTGATAGGCCTGGGTGATGCTTATCGCCAGCAGTCGAGAGCCGGTAAGATGAGCAGTGCGGGTGAAGCAATGACCAGCTATGAAAAAGCATCGAGCGCTAATGCGCAGAATTCACTGGCCTATTCGCGAATAGGTGCGCTGTGGTATGCTGCTAAGAACTATCCGCTGGCATTGGAGAACTATGAGAAAGCTAAGAATGCTGATCCTACCAATCCGTTGCCGTACAGGGACCTTGCCAATGCATATCACCGCTCAGGCAACTATGAGAAAGCAAAGCAGAATATTGAAAAATACCGTGAGCTTTCAGATAAAAGCACAGAAGTAGAATTACAATACCTGGATATTCTTTACCTGTCTAAGGACTACAAGAATGCGGCTGATAAAGCTAACGAGTTGATCAAGGCCAATCCGAACGATCCGCGCTTGCATGGTTTGTATGGTTCAAGCTTGTATGAACTTGGCGATACGTTGAAGAACAAAGAAGCGCTGGATGAATTTGGTATCTACATCAATAAATACGACAGGGCTAAGATCAAGCCGCGTGACTACATCGTGTATGGCCGTATGTACATGAGTAATAATATGCCGGATGAAGCAAATGCCAATTTCAATAAAGGTATAGAAGCAGATACGTCGGCTGATAAGACAGAAATGTACAGGACCATCGCAGAAGCATTCAAGACAAGTAAAGACTATGCAAAGTCGGCTGAATGGTATGAGAAACTTGTGAGCACTTACCCTGAGTCTCCTGCTATTGATTACTTCTGGAGAGGTACTATGTACTACTACTCTAAGAATTATGCTGCTGCTGAGAAAGCGTTCATGGCGTATGAAAATAAATATCCTGACCAACCATCAGCAACGTACTGGAGAGGTCGTACTGCTGCAGCTACTGATGAAGAAGGAAAAGCGGGCGGTGCAGTAGAGCACTACAATAAGTGGCTGGAAAAAGTAGGCCCGAACTATGAAAAGAAAAATGACCTGATGCAGGCCTATCAATACCTGGCGCTTGTAGCTTATAATAAAAATGATAAGGCTACCATGCAGAAGTACCTGATAGAAATAGAGAAGATAGATCCAGCGAACTCATTTGCGAAACAACTGAGGGGTTTTGAGAAAGATATGAAGTAAGCTTTTTAAGTAAAGAAAAGAAAGAGTAAAGAGCCATCCCGCCACAATTGGGGTGGCTCTTTGTTAATGGAGATATTTTAATAAAAAATTATAGTATATTTATTAAAATAAACCTATTTATGAAATGTAACCTATGTTCTCAGGTTACCAACAGGATGTTGGTAATCTTTACTGCACTTTTCCTTCTTCCTTTCAGCACGTTTTCACAAGCTATTATTGCACCCGTTCAAGCAGACCAGATCATGGTAAATGGTGTTGGTGCCGTCAAGTGGTTGAACAATTCTACCCACTCTGGAGGTGGTGGAAATGGTACCCAGCGATATGTTGCCACAGCATGGCACGATGGTACCGGATGTTCAGTTAGCATCTACAACAACTCTAGTAATGTTATCCAGGCCATAGCTGTACCAACAGGTTATGCAACTATAGATGTGCCGGATGTGGCAGTTGGTAGTCCTGCGACAAATTCCGCCTTTGCCTATGTTGGTGTGGTATATAGGGCAACTACAAGTAGTGGTGCCACCCAGATATTTATGACTACTTATGAAATATGGGTAGATGTTTTCAATATGGTAAATATAAATGCTACGGCAACATTTCCTATTACTGCGTCAACAAATGGAGTTGGCGTACCGCACATTGATCTTATTTATGAACAAGCCAGCGGTTTGATGTGGGCAGATAGATATTATGTAGCGTGGGAAGATAGGGATCTTTCGGTTGGTGGAGTTATTGGCGCTGACGCTTGTTGGGGCACATTAAGTAGTATGGCAGCTCCACCTGTAGCAGATCGTGTGTCTGTTACCAATGCTAATGGTATCAGCGGTACCGGTAATGGCGCTCAGTTCGTAGATGTGGCCGGATATGAAAGGCCTGCGGATGACCACGCTGTATTTACCTATTACGATGCTAATACGGGGCAACTTTATTTCAGAATATTTGATCAGAGTACTCTTACCCTCCAGGCGCCAGTGGTTGTAGATGCGGGTGCAATCCATTTTCCGAGAGTGGATGCTAAAGATCCTCAAAGCTTAATCGGTACGGGTAGTAATTTTGAAATAGTTTATGAGTTCACAGGTGGCGCGAGCGGCGTTACAGAAATAAGAGGTTTTGCAGACGGATCTGTCATAAACACAATCACAACGACCGCTTTCAATGCTTCCATCACTCCCGGTTTTAGTCTTTGGCCAACCGTAGCCTGTGGCATAGGCAGGAGATATGGAGTTGTTTTTTGGAATAACATTACCAACAATATATTCTTCCAGGACCTGGAATGGACAGCCGGAATGTTCTTCTCTGCAACTCCGGACTATTACCAGATAAATACTACAAATACAGCTGTAGTTCCATCAGCGATAGCTAATTGTTGGAATTTTAATGGAACAGCATATGATCCCTTGAGGAACTACATATGCTGGTACGATCCTACTGCGCAGCAGATAAAGTTTAAATTCTATGCGGTACCAGTTGCGGGTATGTTTAAGTCAGTAAAGGAAGAAGAGGTATCGGAGAATGCCACGATAGAAGAGTTGCGCATAGATGGTGCTTTCACAATAGCGCCTGTTCCTGCAGAGAATGAAATATATATCCAAAGCAAGGACAATAACCTGTCGAAGAAATATTCCATTGTAGATATGACAGGTAAGGAGGTATTATTGGGGAATATCACCTCTTTCAGGCATCAGGTAGATATTAGCCAATTAGCGAAAGGTATTTATATTTTGAAAGTGGATGAAAAAAGTGTGAGAATTGTGAAACAGTAGATAGAAGTATATTCTTGAGATAAAGCCATCTGCTTCGTCAGATGGCTTTATTTTTATACACATTTATCATTCTGCTAAGAATAAAATGAGGAAATTTGCAAGGCTATGAGTTTTCAGTTAGAGAGTCAGTATAAGCCTGCGGGCGACCAACCGGATGCGATAAGGGACCTGGTGAAAGGGATAAATGAAGGCGATAGGTTCCAGACGTTACTGGGTGTCACGGGTTCGGGTAAGACATTTACGATGGCCAATGTGATACAGCAAACACAAATGCCTACCCTCGTGCTCACGCATAATAAAACACTGGTAGCCCAGCTGTACGGAGAACTGCGCCAGTTCTTCCCGGAGAATGCAGTGGAGTATTTCGTGTCGTACTACGATTATTACCAGCCTGAAGCGTATATACCTACCAGCAACACCTACATAGAAAAAGACCTTTCCATAAATGAAGAGCTGGAAAAACTAAGGTTAAGGGCTACCTCCAGTTTGCTAAGTGGTAGGAGGGATATAATAGTAGTGGCATCGGTATCGTGCATATACGGTATGGGTAACCCCACGGAATATGCCAATGGTATCATCAGGTTCAAGAAAGGAGATAACATAGGCAGGCAAGGTTTTCTGCACAACCTCGTGAATGCCTTGTATATGCGCAGTCAGGGTGAGTTCAACAGGGGGAGCTTCCGGGTAAAGGGTGATACTGTTGATATAAATCTTCCGTATGTTGATTATGGCTACCGCATCACTTTCTTTGGTGATGAAGTAGAAGAGATAGAGAGTTTTGAAACAGACTCGGGTAAGCGCATTGGCGTGATGGAGAATGCAGCGATATTTCCTGCCAACCTCTATATGGCACCGAAAGACCAGATGGTACAGGTGCTGCATGAGATACAGGATGAGCTGAATGCACAGGTAGAATATTTTAAAAGCGTAGGCAAGCATATAGAAGCACAGAGAATAAAAGAACGGGTGAACTATGACCTGGAAATGATACAGGAGCTTGGCTTCTGCCCGGGAATAGAAAACTACTCAAGATTTCTTGATAGGCGGAAGCCGGGTACAAGGCCGTTTTGCCTGATAGATTATTTCCCTGATGACTTTTTGCTGGTGGTGGATGAAAGCCACGTGACCATTCCACAGATAAGTGGAATGTATGGCGGAGACCGTTCGCGCAAGTTGAACCTTGTGGATTTTGGTTTCAGGTTGCCTTCGGCACTGGATAACAGGCCGTTGAACTTTAGTGAGTTTGAGCAGACACTGAACCAGGTGGTATTTGTGAGTGCGACACCGGGTAAATATGAGTTGGAACAAAGTGGAGGTGTAGTAGTAGAGCAGATAGTGAGGCCAACAGGGCTGCTGGACCCGCCGATAGAGATAAGGCCGAGTACCAACCAGATAGATGATCTGCTGGATGAGATAGACCTGCGTATAAAGAAAGGTGACCGTGTACTGGTGACCACACTTACCAAGCGTATGGCAGAGGAAATGGATAAGTACCTGGCGCGAATAAACGTAAAGTCGCGGTACATACACTCTGAAGTGGATACGCTGGAGCGTGTAGAGATACTTCGTGACCTGAGGTTGGGTGTGATAGATGTGCTGGTGGGCGTAAACCTGCTGAGAGAAGGGCTTGATCTGCCTGAAGTGTCACTTATGGCAATACTAGACGCCGATAAGGAAGGCTTCCTGAGAGATGAACGCTCGCTGACGCAGATGGCGGGCCGTGCGGCCAGGAATGTGGATGGGTTGGTGATATTCTATGCGGATAAGATGACGGATAGTATGCAGCGCACCATAGATGAGACCAACCGTAGGCGGGAACGCCAGGTGTTGTATAATACACAACATGGAATAGTGCCACAGACCATCAAAAAATCGAGGGAGCAGATAATGCGGCAAGGGTCGGTGCTGGATATAAAAGGTTTTGATTCGGATAATAAATATGCCCTGCCGGAAGAGACCATTTCTGCTGCGGCTGAGGATAATGTGACATATGAGAATATAAAGCAATTAGATGCTTTGCTGGCACAAACGAAAAAGGCTATGGAAAAAGCTGCCAAAGAACTTGACTTTATGGAAGCGGCCCGATTGAGGGATAAATTGTTCCTTTTGCAGAAAGAAAAAACAGCGATGAAATAAGGGAAAAGTAACAAATAGTTAATGATTTAGGCGTATTTGGGTCCTGTGCTTTGTAAAATCATATATTTTTTATAACTTTCTACGTTAAACGGGGACTTCCCCGCGATGTTACGAGCCATGAAACTAAACATATACACTAAACTTCTTTTTACTGTCCTTATCTGCTCTGCGCCGCTGTTGGCGACAGGTCAGGTAAATATCGTACAAAACGATACCGCTATATGCGAAGGCGTGAGTTTCACTCTTCACGCTGATGTAACGGGGCGTACCCCTGTTCCTATTAATTTTCAACAAAATAATATTCACTCGGGTGTTATCAATATCGGTTTCCCATTCACTTTTTACGGTGCTGTATATAATCAATGTGTTGTTTCTCCGAATGGTGTAATCACTTTTAATCTTGCGAATGCAAATCAGCCGGCGGATAATGTAGTAGATGAGGCGATACCCGGGGAGTCGAGTACACTAAATTCTATCATGGCCCCTTACACTGCCCTGGATATTGAAGCCGGTGGTAGTGTGGACTATGCATTGATGGGTACTGCACCTAACAGGCGCTTTGTGGTGACATTCTGCTCAGTACCGCTGATAAATTGCAATAACGAAATTGCCTCGATGCAAGTGGTATTGTATGAGACAAGTAATGAAATAGACATTCATATCATTGACAATCCCACACAATTTTGCACTTATAATTTCGGACGGTCAATACAAGGCTTACAAAATGCTGCCGGTACTTTAGCCACTACTTTAATCGGAAGAAACTGGCCGTCAGTATGGGGTATAGAACATGACAGTCATAAGTTCATCCCTGCGGGCCCGAATGCGTATAATGTTGTGAACATACCTCATACACATATACCGGACGCAACCGCTACGGTAGAATGGTGGGGTGGCAACTTCCTGTTAGGAACCGGTCCTAATTACGTGTATAGTTTTGTGTCGAACCAAGAGATAATAGCGAGGGTGAGTAATTGCCCTGATACATCGGCAGATACGATAGATGTTATTGTGAGCCAGATATATCTTATCCAGGATTCTATTGCAAACAATCCTTCGCAATGTGAAGCTTCTGATGGTAATATGACCTTACCAGGCTTTTTCCCCGGTGAGCCGTATGATGTTTTCTATACAGACCCTGCGGGTAACCCGGTCACTTTAGTGATAGTGGCTGATGCAAACGGATTCATAGTAGTACCGGGGTTAGCAGAGGGTATCTACACAAATATTTATGTTGAGGCTCAGGAGCCGGGTACATGCCGGAGCAATGTTGTCCAGTCAATTGAGTTGAATGATATTTCTGTGGTAATAGGCGCTGCAGTAGCAGAAGAGCCTGCTTGTAACGAGAACGACGGTGGTATAAGGCTGGAAGGGCTTGTGCCCGGAGTGACCTATACGGTGAGTTATGATTCGGGTACTGTTACTACTACAGTAGTGTTGGTAGCAGACGGCGCGGGTAACGTAGTGATACCAAACCTATATGCAGGTACTTATGGTAACATAACGGCTGCTACTGCCGGTTGTAACTCGAATGTAGTGGGACCTGTGACGCTGGTGAATATATTGCCCGTGATAGCGGGAACGTCTTCTACACCGCCGAGTCTATGCCGTGCGGCAGACGCTACTATTACCTTGACAGGACTGGCACCTGATGCTAATTTCCTGGTGCGTTATTTTGTAAATACTGTTCCTTTTCAAATTCCATTAGTATCCAACGCTGCGGGAGAAGTGATCATCCCGAATTTGCTTGCGGGAACGTATTATGATATCTCGGTGCAACTTTTCGACTGTGTATCTGATATGGTAGGCCCTGTAACGATCGTTAATCCGGCTGTTACGGCAGACTTTAGTCATATAGTAGAACCGGGTTGTACAGAAGATGTAGTAAGGTTTACGGATATTTCTACCGGTTCCGCATTCCCGTTTGAATATACATGGGCATTCGGTGATGGCAATACCAGCACTGATCAAAACCCTGTACACACATACCAGGATCAAGGTACCTATGCCGTGACACTGACGATAACAGATAGTGTGTGCAATGATGTTGTGACACATGATGTAATAATTGACCATCCGTTGTCGGCCAGCTTTACGGTAGATGAAGACACTGTTTGCCAGGGCACAGCGATCAATTTTACAGATGGTTCTACCGGTACCGCGCCTATGAGTTACTTCTGGGATTTTGGTAATGGTGAGATAAATTCAATAGGCGGCCCTTCTGTATCGTCTGTATATCCATATGCAGGCAGCTATGTAGCTACACTAATTATCAATGACTTTATTAACTGTAAGGACACAGCGTATAAATATATAAGAGTTGACTCCCTTACAGAAATAAACCTGAGCCTTGCAGATGACCTGATATGTGCAGGGCAGGAAGTACAGGTGATGGCTACCTATGCAGACTCCGGAAGTACAGGTATGCTGTGGGATTTTGGAGATGGTATCATTACGACAACCTTTGGTCATAACATATTCCACTCGTATGAGAATGCGGGTGTTTACCCAATAAAGGTAACTGCAACCGGCAGAGTATGTCCTGATGTAGAGAAGTCAACAACTGTGAACGTTCAACCACAGCCAATCATTACGCTTGGCCCTGATACGTCTATGTGTCCTACGTCAGCACCGCTGATACTGAATGACCTGAGAAACGCCAGTATTCCCGGAGCAAGATGGCAGTGGCTGGAAGGAGATATGGTAATAGATGGTGAAACCAGTTTTATGCTTACTGCAACGAGACCAGCTATCTACACCTCGGTGGTAACAGTAGGTGAATGTTCTGCGGCAGACAGCATATGGATAAAAGAAGACTGCTATATAGAAGTACCTAATGCATTCTCTCCGGACGGTGATGGGATAGCAGATTATTTCCTGCCACGCCAATGGCTGAGCAGAGGTGTGAGGAGCTTCAAAATGTCGGTGTACAACCGTTGGGGTAATGAGGTATTTACGACCACGAATATTAATGGCAGAGGCTGGGATGGTAAGTTCAATGGCGAGGATCAGCCACAAGCTGTATATGTGTACCTGATAGAGGCGCAATTTAATGATGGAACCAGGGAGAAGAAGCAAGGAAATGTGACGCTGCTGAGATAGTTATATACCGGTAATGAATTTTAATATAAAAAGATCGCCACCTGATAGGTGGCGATCTTTTTTATGATGATCATGGCAATATGACATTTTGCAGACTACTCATTAACGTTTTATTTGGAATAGCATTACATTTTAGTTAATTTACTTGGTTTTTATACCAGGGAAATAAGGCTATTTTATGCATTCAAATTTTTACAGAACATTACTCGCTATATTTTGCTGCCTGACAGTTGTAACCTCAAAAGCACAGGTAGACATAGTGAATAATGACACTACAATATGCGAAGGGGGAACAGTGATGCTCCATGCGAATACAAATGGTCGTATCCCTATTCCTATTCCACTCAATCAGGATGACGTACACGCCGATATAATAGTACCTATTGGTTTCCCATTTACTTTTTATGGTGTAACTCATACCCAGTGCGTAGTATCTGCAAATGGTTTTATCACTTTTGACCTGTCGAAAGTTGGTACGTACTCCAGCTACGTATTGAACGGACCGGAAGATTTTTTCCCTGGTAATATTGATGCCCGCGATGCGATACTTGCGGCTTTTTCAGACATTGACCCCAGTGTGGCAGGTGGATCAATTGACTATGCGCTGGTAGGTGTAGCCCCTAACCGGAGGTTCATAGTTTCTTTTTGCAATTCCGGACTGTACTCCTGTAATGATCTTAAGGCTTCCTTCCAGATAGTTCTTCATGAGACCAGTAATCTCATAGACATTCACCTGATCAGCCAGCCGGCAGGATTGTGTACCCAGTGGAATTCCGGGCATGCGGCGCAAGGAGTGCATAATGCCAACGGTACGCTGGCAACAATGGTGCCCGGCAGAAACTGGGATGGTGTATGGACTGCCTACAATGAAAGCCGCAGGTTTACCCCAAACGGCCCTGCAGACTACACACAAGCATTGATACCTCACGCTCCGGTCCCGGATTCGTTGGCCACGATCACGTGGTATTCAGGTGGCGTAGTGGTAGGCACAGGACATGATTTCTTATTCAACTATACCACAACTCAGACCCTTACTGCGATGGTAACGCAATGCCAGGATACCATAACAGATGATGTAACAGTAACAGTGCAACCACTGCCGGAGATACATACTGTAACTCCTACTGATGTATCGGGTTGTGGTCTGTTTGACGGTACCTTTTGCCTGCAAGGTGGGTTGATACCTAATGACACATTCTACGTTCATTATTCTAAAGACGGCACCCCGGAGGTAATAGTGATGGGGATAGCCGATGTGGACAGTATAGTATGCGTAACAGGATTGGGTGCGGGCGTTTACAGTAATATATATGTTACGACCCCGCTGCCATTGGGTTGTATGTCGAACATAGTAGGTCCGGTAGAGATAGAAGACCCTACGCCGGTGATATCAGGTCATACAGTAACGATACCAAGTCTTTGTCGTGCATCGGATGCGAGCATGACACTGCAAGGACTGATACCGGGGGAAACTTATACAATAACATATAACGCCACCAACGGATCTAACGGCGCAATAGTGCTGGTAGCGGATGCCGGCGGTGAAGTGACCATAACCGGCTTACTGGCAGGAGCGTACACGGTAACAGCAACGCTACTTACCTGTACGTCGGATCCATATGGCCCGATAACGATAGTGAACCCTGCAGTGACCGCTGACTTCAGCCATTTGCTGATACCGGGTTGTACGGAAGATATAGTTGAGTTTACCAACTTGTCTACAGGCTCTGCCTATCCGTTCGAGTATGTATGGTTGTTTGGCGACGATAGCTCAAGCGTAGCACAAGACCCGATACATACTTATCAAGACCAGGGAACCTATAC
>DLHG01000004.1:12737-380998 GCA_002483105.1 Bacteroidetes bacterium UBA7674 | reverse complement strand
CTCTGTACAGTATCAAGCTACTCCTGGTTTTACATACCCTGCAGGTACTTATACTACGCAAGTAGTGTACACTGCAACTCAACAATAATCTACATTACTTATATATACTATAAAAAATCGTTGTTGTTTTTTTCATAGGTTAATGCTAAAGGCGGGTTTGTCCCGCCTTTATTGCTTTTTATAAATGAATTGCCTTAGAAAGGATAACCAATAGCAAGGTTGAATATCATATTATCCCCACGCCATCTATTGTTTCCGAAGGCAATTTTATCAATAACCCACCTGTCATTTTCCGGCAGCCATGGTTTACGCAGAGGTATAGCAAGATCTAAACGAAGGACCAGTATTTTAAAATCCAAACGTAATCCTACCCCCGCATCAACCGCCAGTTCTTTATGGAACGTTGAAGTGAACTTGCCGCCTGGTAATACCGGATTATCTCTGTAGAGCCATACATTACCTATGTCGGCAAAGGCTGCGGCATTAATAAAGTTCCACACATTCACTCTCAGTTCGGTATTGGCCTCCAGTTTTATATCACCCAGTGTCTGTATCAGCGAGCCTGTTGAGTCATAGAATGTTCCCGGGCCTAATAAGCGCGAACGGAATCCACGCAAGCTACTATTACCACCGGCAAAAAACTGCTTCACATTCGGCATCTGGTATGAGTTTCCATAAGGATATCCAAAGCCCAGTATCAGCCTGTTAGCCCATGTCGTATTTTTAGATGGCTCTTTCGGGTGTTCCGATACACGGCGGTAATACCGGAAGTCAACCATATACTTCATGTATTGCGCATAGCTGGAGCCAAATATTTCCTTGGGGTTCGTTTCATAGTCGGCCTTTTGTGCCAGGCCAAAGAGGTTGCCCGAAAAATCTATCAACCCACTGAAGTAAAAATCATTCAGCCTTGGCACTCCCGTCTGTGTGCTGTAATTATATTGATAGGTAGGCCCGAAAATAAGCCCGTTGAATATCAGATTGCCATAGAACAGATTAAGGTTCTGATTACTTAGCGTATCTGTCTTTACCAATGTAATATTGATAGGATACAACTGATGCTCTTTACGAATGTCTTCTTTCCAATTATAACCGTAAGACAATTTGTAAGAAAATATACGCAGCAACTCCGACTGTGCTTCCAGTTTAGCACCTGCACGGATAAATGTTCTGGGAATGAAGTGACCGTTCACTTTGGGCTGAAATAATGGAACAACTAATCGTGGAATAGACAAGCTCGCTTCTATACCACCTTCATATATATCAGGTCTCCTGTTATTCCCGGAGCCCACAGTAGTCGCATTAGCAGTATTCCCTGCGCCGCCATATTGTACCTCATAGCCTCCATTTACTTTCAGGGTAAACTCCTCTGCTCCCCTAAAGGTGTTTCTATTCTTCCAGCTGATGCTTCCTTGTGTACCAACTCTGCTATCATTCTGCGTCATTGCACCCAGCTCAAATCGGATAGCTTTTTTAGGATAGGGTGTCAGGTAGTAATAGACATCCATTAAGGAATCATTCAGCGGCTCAAACCTGTTCTTTACAAACTTGAATACATTCAGGTTCAGTAAACGATTTAGTGTCGTGTTCTGATCAGTACGGTTATACTCATCTCCGGGCTCAAAGTGCATGGTGTATGTAAACACTGATAGCCTGAACCGCTTCTTAGGATCAATCACTTTATAACCTCCATACTCCATCGCAAGCGCTTTATTAGTATCTGCTGCACTGCCCCTCAGGCTGAAGCTTGGAAAAATGTACACATCGCGTATGTTATAGATGTTGTACATGTTACTAGGTATATCGTTATCCTTCTTGATAGTAACATACAGGTTTACCTTGTTGTCACCTATAGAAGTATCCGCTTTTACCAACAGATAGTCAGCCTTAAAGTAGTAAAAACCGATCTCCTTCAGTTCCTTGTCTATTCTTTCTCTTTCACCCTTTATCAGGTCGAGATTATAAGGTTGTCCGGGCTTTAGCAGGGTTTCTTCCCGTAGCGCATAGATATCCTCTCCAAGGGTAGAAGTGGTGTCATGCTCAAAAAAGGTCTCTTTAATAAAATACTGCTTCCCGGTTTGTACTTCGAATTTAGCAATGGTCTTTTTTCTTTTTGTAGAGAGTTTGCTTTCTATCTGTGGATAGAAGAACCCTTTGTTCTGTAGTATATTCTCCAGTATCAACCGGTTCAATTCCATATCTACCGTACTGGTGAGTACCGGCTCTTCGCCGTTCTTTTCCCTGAATTTATATATTGGCCCTTTCTTCCTGTTCTTCCCTACATAGTTATGGATGGTCAACCTGAATCGCATACCTAGGAACTTCCTGTTAGGCTTTGGCCGCACAGCATCTTCCAGGTCGTTAGCTAAAACCTTCCGTTCTTTTTTGGGTGTTTCTTTATCTGTTATTGCTACATCACCACCCAGAAATAATGACTCTCCATCGGCCAGTTTTTTTGTATTGCTGCAAGCCGACACGAAGAGTGCGCATATTAGAAGTAGATATGTGGAGATTCTTTTTGCCATTCTGTATTTCTTATTTCCTGCCTACTTTCCCTTTAGCTGTCGTATCCGTTGTTTGTTGTCCTTCTCTGTTATATGGGCGGCGTTTCCTGAACAATTGACTGAATCGATTATAGTCCATAGAGAATATAAAGTTCAAACCGGTCTCTGTCACAAATCCCTGGAGCACGCCTTCATCATATGCCCTCCTGTATGCGCGCAATACATAGCGGCCATCTGTTGTAAGATTATAGTCGGCGGCAAGGTTGCCGGGAATATAACTTGTGTTCTGGTTGCCACTGCTCGATTGTTGTCCTTGTAGTTCAAAGTCGTTTCCTATCGTTACTTTCAGCCGGTCATTCAGCAAGCTTTTTGATGCATTAATGCTCAGATCTGTTCGCTCTCTCCTTGCTCCGGTAGTATAGTCTTCTGATTGTGCCAGATCAACAGAAAGGTCAACACCTTTCACCAGGTCATTGGCAAATTTATTCAGTTGCTCACCCAGGAAGCGGCTAACACTTTGCTTCGCAGTAAAGGCTAAACCCGTACTTGCCCCTGAAGACAAGGGGTCATCAGATATAAACCTGTTCAACAACAAAACTGCAAATACTTGTTTGGTTAATTCTGAAGTGTCTAACCGCACCTGGTTAAGTTTACTTCGCACCAGCTCTATCTGGTCAGGTGCCATGCGATAGACTTTGTTTTCAGGGAGGTCAATATTAAAGGTGATGATCGGTGCCATTATCTCTCCATTAAGGAGTAATTGTATATTAAAAGGCAACCGCTGTTTGTAATAGTTCAGTTGTGCAGGGTCTGGTACTTGCCTCTCCACGAGGTCGTAGGATGGTACGTTTGCCACATAAGTAGCAGTAATGTTTACTTCGGCAGCAAGCGGGTCACCGGCAAAGGTTATCGTGCTTCCATTCTGTATCTGGAATTTTCTCTTTATCAGGTTATAGTTCAGTAGGTACGCGCCATCGTTTATGTTATATACACCGGCAAGTGTTATAGCACCGTCATTGCCTACATTGGCATTGAGTGAGGCCTCACCTTTCACATTCACAAAGTCACCCGTTGCTTTGTCAACAATAAAGCTAAAGGCAGCCTCTTTATCTACACTCAGGTTTATATTGATATTGGAGCCTGGTGCAAAGCCTAATTTCAGCGTGTCTTTGTCCACTGTTGCAACCGGCATTACCTTGGCAGAATCGCGCATGTTCACAAATTCCACGATGCCCTCATTGCTCATGATCGCAGGGTTTTTGTCAGGATTGATCACTGTAAGTTCTGTTCCTTTCAGGATATTAAGGTTGCCTTCCACATTCGGGCTGCTTGGCGTTCCCCTGATATTCAGCTTGGTAGTAAGGAATAGTTTTCCGTAGAAAAGCTCATTGTCCTTTGGTCCCGAATTCAACGCCTGCCAATTCCTGGCATTTATTTGCAGGTTCAGGTCCATGTTCCGAAAATCCTTTGTTGCAATGCTGCCATCTATCATCGCCTGGTTTTTGGCACTATCCAGTATTTTGAATTTATTAAAGTTAATGCCGGTTTCAGAGAATGTTATTTTTTCACTCGGCATTAGGAATTGGGCATTCAGCATACTGATGTTAGTAGACAAATTATCTGTTTGCAGACTACCAGTCACTTTCGGAGCTGCCGGAGTTCCTTTAATGTTGAGCTCTCCTTTCAGGTTTCCGGAACTATTCTTTATTTGGTGTTGCGCGATACCTTCTATACTCTTCAGGCTAAGCGTACGGAGGCTAAGCATAAAGTCAAAGGCATTGCCGCCTACCGGTTGTATGTAGTAGTCACCTTTCAGGCTTACGTCATTTCCCTGGCCACTGATGCCCATATCAATAGCAATGGCATTGTCCGTCTTGTTATTAGCCTTCAATGTCAGGTTACCTACGGTATCACCAAGAACAGATAAGTTCTCGATATTCACGTCGCCTGTTACTTGTGGTGTGGGCGCCCTGTCTTCAATTACGATTTTCGCCCCTAATATACCGTTGGCCAATGTAGTGTCCTTACTAATGATCTGTGTTATATTGCCGATCACGAAGTTGTTTATATCTACGGTAAGCGGAGACTTCACCTGGGCTGTTGCGCTATTGGCTTTCAACGATTGTCCGGCATTGCTGATCTCAAAATTCTGTACATAGTAGCCTCCCTTTCCAAATACTATTTTATTAGGCTGGGCAACTGTCCATGTGTCATAGTTCAATTTCAGGCCCGGCAGCATTTGTATTACCTGCTCGTTGTTTTCTTGTTTCAAGGTAGCCGCCAAAGCAAAACGTTCAGTTTTTGAAGAGTCTGCTATGCTGGCGTTTGCAGTAATAACTCTATTGCGGATATTGCCATTTAGCTTCGCAAACCAGAAACGCAAGCTGCCTTGTTCAAACTTATCTACGGTTACATCATAGTTCAGGGATGAATCGGTCTCGTTTATTTTAGCTAGTCCGTTTTCTACTATCATTCCACCATACTCTATGCGTGGCATAGTAGCATTTAGGAAAAGGTTCCGCTTGTCAAGCCCCGCATCAATATGTATCGTGTCAAAGTATTTTAGATCCGGTAAGAGGCCGCGCAGTATCGGGCGGTCTTTAACGTCCGCAACAAGATTCAGGTTATAACTATTTAATCCCGTGTCTGGTCTTACCGGGTTTGCTTTAGCATCCAATGCACGGGCACTGCTGTCAGCCATGGTTACCAGGTTATAGTGCCTGTTGATGTGCTCTTGTATCACATCGCCTACACGGGTAAGTGGTGTTCGTCCTGTTATCTTAGCCTGCAACGCGTCGAAGTCAATCACAATGTTCTGTCCTGAATCCGCACTTGGTTTCGATACTACTGATAAGCTGTCCGTGGTAAATCGTTGTCCGTTTGCAACTATCAATGGGTTGAGCCATGTAAGCGATGCATTAGGATAATCAGGGTTCAGCTCGGGAGCGTCAATATGGATATTACCTCTTGTCCTCAGTTCTGAACTATATAGTTTCAATGCCTGCAGGTCCAGGCTGTCAATATTCAGGTCAGCAACTGCGGATATATACTCGCCTGTCATGTCGGCTTTGGCGTCCAGGTTCAGTCGCGCATTCGGGTCTTCTGAATTCAATTTTACATTTGCGATCTTACTCGCCACATCACCTGATATGTTGATGCTGTGATAATCATATCCTTTGAACTGCGCCTGCGATACACTTGCATCCACCACAGCATTCATGTTATTGATATCGAAGCTGGTTCCCGAGGCTTTCAGCACGGCGGTCACTACGCCCATCAGTGTATCTTTCCTCAGTATGCGGCCTATATTCAGTTTGTCGGTACGCACCTGCATATCATACTCCTCTCTTCCTTTGCCCGGAGACATCAGCACGCTACCATTCAGGTATGCGTTGCCGTCTGAAGTAGTTATTGTCAATCCGGGAGTTCGGTAATCTAATATACCACCTGATACCTTTCCGGTTACACCAAATCTATCCGGTATGCGTATGCTCTCTCTTGACGCTTTAGGTACAAAGCCTCCAATATCATTACTGGAGGATGCCAGTTTAATAATATTGAGGTCGTATGACAGTCTTTTAGGGTCGGCCACATTGTTCAGCCGTCCGTTCAGGTTCACCTCTGTACTGCCTAAGCCTGCCAGGTAGAATTTCTGTATGGTCAGTGAACTAAGGAAGCCTTCCATCACAGCGTCCAACTTCAGCTTGCCGTTTCGGTTGTTGCGTATCATTTCCTGCTCATTGAGCGTAGGCACAAATATCAGGAGATCACTAACGCCAATAACACTCTTCACAAGGTTCAGCTTCACCTTCATCACGTTCGGGTCTTTCTGCATCTCAGCCATTGATGGCCAACCCACTTCTGCATAATCTTGCAGAAGAGTTTCTGATGTTTGCAGGTACAATCCTTTCAGAGTTGCGCCTTGTGGATGATAAGCAAAATTCGTTCTCAGTTCTTTCAGGTCAAGTCCGCTTTGTTCGGTCAGGGCTATATGTTTTATATCTCCGGAAATAGTATCACCCGTAAATACAATCGCGCCGGCATCCAACACCAGGTTCTTTACATTCAGATGGGCGTAATCAATGCCTTGTTTTTGGCGGGGCTGATTATCATTGTCCATAGCGAAATTGATATTCGCCAGATTTATATCAGCTACACGTATATGCCAGTTTCCTTTGTCTAATGTGTCAGCTACTTCCCTGGCAGTTTCTTCTACTTTCCCGGGAGCATTTGAGTTCTTTCCCATCCAAAGGATGGCGGTAGTATTTTCTAGCAACAGCTTTTCTACCTCGATGATCTGCTTCTCAAGGTCAAACGTCTTAGGCTTTGCATGAAGATTACCTACCACGTAGTTCATCTTCATTTTGCCTATCACATCGTCAGAGGTAAATGAAACATCTTTTAGTTTCAGATCATCAACAGCCAGTTGTATAGGTTTTGATTTGGTAGTGTCTTCTGGTTTTTTGGGTAGGTAAGATTTGTCGGTGATCATGTTGGCGTGTAGGCCCGCTATTTCCAGTTCACCAACATGGAATTTCATCTTCATCGGGTCAAACTCCTTCAGCTTCAGATCCAGCTTACCCAACACCAATCCAAACCTGCTACCACCGGTATAGTCGTCAAAGCGGAAACGGATATCCGCAAGCTCTACTTTTTCTATATCGAAAGTGAGTGTTGAAGAATCATTGGCAGCCTTTACGTCTTCTGGTTCATCGGTTTTCTTTCCGGCAAAGGCATCTATGATATAACTGAAGTTGAATGTAGTATCAGGAGCGTTTCTGTAGATATGCGCATTCACACCCACCAGCTCCAGTTTGCTCACCTCTATCTTGCTACTAATAAGCGCCAGCATGTTGATATTTACTTTCAACTTCTTAACGGCAAGCAAGGTGTCTTTGGCCTGGTCTTTGAAAAGTACGTCTTCAAGCACAATGAACTTGGGCAAACCGTAGCCCAGTCTGCCTATATATACTTCGGTCTTCAGTTTATCGCGCAGAAAATCCTGGGCCTTGTTTTTCACAAAGTTCTGGCCCCATTGAGTATTGAGCCATACTACCACAAGAATGACCAGCAGCAGGACAGCACCTAGCACTTTAAGGGCTATTTTTAAGACTTTTTTCATTAGTTGATTAGGACGTTATAAAAACTGTACCGAAAAGGCAGAGCTTATATTACATAAAGATAGACCTATATTTCAGGTATTAAGTAATTCTGCGCTCCTGCGTTGAAGGTACCCATTCATCATGCTTACAGGTAGGGCAGGTAAAACTCACGATTGGCTCAATATATTCCGTATAGCCACAATATCTGCAAGAGTGATATCCTCCCTTTTCGATTGTTCGAATGCACTTGTTATATGCATCAGGAAGAATTGGCAAACCATATAAAACATCTTTGTCTTCATAGTAAAAAACGCTAATGTTCCCGTTCGTTTCCATAATAGCGGCACGTATCTGGCCAAGCTGAGAAATATTATAATTTCGTAATTCGGCAAAGAATTCATCTACTGCTAACGATTCGTTTTCAAATGCCAGGTAGCAAAATCTACCTTCCCTTATCAGGTAAACAGGTTCCCCCTCTATAGCCTTCTCAAATTTCTGGCTTTTGTTCAGCAGGCGCATCACCAACTTATAGCTAATGATAATGGTAGCAAATACCACAAAGGCTGTGAGTAGTCCCACATCTTTATAGAACATTGGATCACCGGCAGCCGAGCCCATAGAAATGATAATCACCAATTCAAAAACAGAAAGTTGTTTTACGCCCCGTTTACCCAGTATGCTGATGGCGACTATAACGGCCACAAACATGATGGCCGTCCGTAAGACGACCTCCAACAGAAAAGAAAACTGCTCGTCACCTACCAATAAATCTTTCCATTCCATAGATGAGCTATTGTACTACAATGGCACACTGTAAAAGTGTGCCATTGTAGAGATTTCTTCTAAAAGGGATTAATTACATATTTCTCCTATACTGTCCGCCAACTTCAAAGAGGGCTCTGGTAATTTGTCCCAGGGAGCAATATTTAACGGTGTCCATCAGTTCCTCAAACACATTCTCATTATGAATGGCCTTTAGCTGTAGTTTTTTCAGCATCTCCTGGCCCTTATCTCCACTGCGCGCCCAAAGATTCTGAACGGTCTGTATCTGGAATTCCTTTTCTTCTGTAGTAGAGCGGATCACCTCTTGTGGTATCACAGTCGGTGAACCCTTAGAGCTAAGGAACGTGTTCACACCAACTATCGGGTATTCGCCCGTATGCTTCAATGTTTCATAGTACAGGCTTTCTTCCTGTATCTTGCTGCGCTGGTACATGGTCTCCATGGCGCCGAGTACACCACCACGTTCTGTTATCTTGTCAAATTCAGACAATACAGCTTCTTCCACCAGGTCGGTCAGTTCTTCTATAATAAATGATCCTTGCAGCGGGTTCTCGTTCTTCGCTAGTCCAAGTTCCTTATTGATGATCAGCTGTATGGCCATCGCACGGCGAACGCTTTCTTCCGTAGGCGTGGTGATGGCCTCGTCATAAGCATTTGTATGCAGTGAGTTACAGTTGTCATATATCGCATACAGCGCTTGCAGTGTAGTGCGGATATCGTTGAAATCTATTTCCTGCGCGTGCAGGGAGCGGCCGGATGTCTGGATGTGGTATTTCAGCATTTGCGAACGCTCATTGCCTCCGTACTTTATCTTCATCGCCTTGGCCCATATACGGCGGGCCACACGGCCTATCACGCTATATTCAGGGTCAACGCCATTGCTGAAGAAGAACGAAAGGTTAGGGGCAAAATCATCAATGTTCATTCCTCGGCTCAGGTAGTATTCTACGAATGTAAACCCGTTGGAAATAGTGAAAGCCAGTTGCGAGATCGGGTTAGCACCCGCCTCCGCTATGTGGTAACCACTGATAGATACAGAGTAGAAATTCCGTACACCTTTGTCAATGAAGTACTGTTGCACATCACCCATCACCCGCAGGGAGAACTCCGTAGAGAAGATACAGGTGTTTTGCGCCTGGTCTTCTTTCAGTATGTCTGCCTGCACGGTACCGCGAACGGATTGCAGTGTTTCTGTTTTTATCTTTTGATACACATCTGCCGGTAGCACCTGGTCTCCCGTTACGCCTATCAGCATCAGGCCCAGCCCGTCATTGCCTTCCGGTAGCTCACCTTCCGCGCCGCCACCAAATGTTGATGCATTGTAGGTAGGGCGCTTCAGTCCCTTGTCTTTATATATCGCGTCTATCTTTTTATTTACTTCGGCTTCCAGCCCGTTAGCCTTAATATACTTCTCGCATTGCTGGTCTATCGCCGCATTCATAAAGAAGGCGGTAATAGTAGGCGCAGGCCCGTTAATGGTCATCGATACCGATGTCATGGCAGCAGCAAGGTCAAATCCGCTATAGAGCTTCTTCGCATCATCCAGGCAACAAACGTTCACTCCTGAATTACCCACCTTTCCATAAATGTCCGGGCGGTGATCAGGGTCTTGTCCGTAAAGGGTCACACTATCAAAAGCAGTACTCAGCCTCTTCGCCGGCAATCCTTTCGATACATAGTGGAAGCGCTTGTTGGTGCGTTCAGGTCCACCTTCACCGGCAAACATCCTCGTTGGGTCTTCTCCCTCACGCTTGAACGGATAGATACCCGCAGCATAAGGAAACTCTCCCGGGAAGTTCTCCGACAGCGCCCAGAACAGTATCTCTCCCCAAGCTTCAAACTTAGGCACGGCCACTTTGGGTATCTTAGAGTGAGAAAGCGATTCTGTATAGGTCTGTATCTTCAGTTCTTTATTGCGCACTTTGTAGGTGTAGTATTCACCCAGGTATTGCGCTTTCTTGGCTTCCCAGCCCTCCAGTAGTATCTTGTTCTTCGGGTCAAGGTCAAGCTCGGTTTTGGCATACACCTCTTGCAAGGTCTTTATCAGCCGGTCCTTGTCCTCTATATCCTGTCCTTGTATCGTCTCTATCGTTTTCTTGATGCCGAACAGTTTCTGCGCTACGCCGGACTGGTCTTTCGCCCACTTATCATATTTGCGGTTGTTCTCCGATATCTCACTCAGGTAGCGGGTTCTTGCAGGAGGGATGATGTATATCTTTTCACTCATCTCTTCACTGATAGCAAACTCGGAATGCAACTCAGTAAGCCCCGTTTTTTTCACCACTACGTCCATTAGTGAACGGTACATGGTATTCGTCCCCGGGTCATTGAACTGCGATGCAATCGTACCAAACACCGGCATATCATCTACATTCTTGTCAAACAGCTTATGGTTGCGTTGGAACGTTTTCTTTACATCACGCAGTGCGTCCAGCGCACCACGCTTGTCAAATTTGTTGATGACAACTATATCGGCGAAGTCCAGCATATCTATCTTCTCCAGCTGCGTGGCGGCGCCATATTCCGGCGTCATCACATACATGTTCAGGTCGCCGTAGTCGGTTATCTGGGTATCACTCTGTCCTATACCCGATGTCTCTAGTATTATGAGGTCATACTTAGCGGCTTTCAAAATGTTTACCGCATCAATGATATATTTAGACACGGCAAGATTGCTCTGCCTGGTCGCCATAGAGCGCATATACACCCTGTCGTTGCGTATCGCATTCATACGGATGCGATCGCCCAGCAATGCGCCGCCTGTCTTCTTCTTTGACGGGTCAACGGAGATGATGCCTATATGTTTGTCCTTAAAGTCTAAAAGGAAACGGCGAACTATCTCATCCACCAGCGAGCTCTTGCCGGCACCACCTGTACCGGTTATCCCTAGTACGGGTGTAGTAGAGGCCTGGGCTTGCTCACCTATGTTTTTCAACATGGCCTGCGTTTCAGGCAGATCGTGGTAATTCTCTGCTGCAGATATCAACCGAGCTATTGATTTTGCGTCTTTTTCGGTGATGTGCCCTATTTCTCCGTTCAGTGTATTGCCTACAGGATAATCACTTTGCTGTAGCAGGTCGTCTATCATTCCCTGCAAACCCATGGCACGCCCATCATCAGGAGAGTATATACGGCTGATGCCATATTGATGCAGCTCTTCTATCTCAGAAGGAAGTATCACGCCGCCGCCGCCGCCAAATATTTTTATATGTCCGCAACCACGTTCTTTCAGCAGGTCATACATATACTTGAAGTATTCTGTATGGCCGCCCTGGTAAGAAGTAATAGCAATAGCATTCGCATCTTCCTGTATGGCGCAATCCACCACTTCCTGTACACTACGGTCATGACCCAGGTGTATCACCTCGGCTCCGCTTGCCTGCATCACACGCCTCATGATATTTATCGAGGCATCGTGCCCGTCAAAAAGCGAAGCAGCCGTTACTATTCTTACTTTATTTTTCAGCGCAGGAGAGGGACTTGTTTCTATTGAACTCATAATATGATCAGTTGCCGGATAGCCGGGCTGCAAAGTTACGAAATGCTGTATGAAAGTGATAGTATTTAACTAGGGGAGATAGCTCCCCGTGGCATATTATTGTTGTTATGAAAATATTATTTCACGGATAAAGAACCAGGTAATGAACAATTCGGACAAAAGGATAGACAGGGCCTCAAAGATCATCAATGCGTCGCCTGAAAGCATCTATAAAGCTTTGGTTGAGCCCGAGGCAATAACAGAATGGAAGCCTCCACAAGGAATGCGTTGCCATATCTACGAATTTAATGGAGAAGAAGGCGGCCATTACAGGATGGCATTTGAATATGACGATACCACCATCAGTGGTAAAACATCAGCAAATGCGGATATTTTCACCGGGCAATTCCTGGAACTGATTCCGGATAAAAAGGTTGTAGAAAAAGTAAATTTTGAATCGGATAAGCCTGAATTTGCCGGCGCGATGACCATTACCACGAAACTGGATCCTGTGCCGGGTGGGACTAAAGTTACCTTTACTGCTGAAGACGTACCGGAAGGCATAACGCCGGAGGACCATCAGGAAGGAATGATGTCATCACTCAACAACCTGGCTGTATTTACCGAACGGGTATAATGTGGAACACATTAAAAAGACGAAAGGCGCTACATGTGTAGCGCCTTTCTTATACGGTTATTAAGGAGTTTTGACTATTCGTCGTCATCACCGCTCTTAATGCGAACTTTTTGTTTTTCTCTTTTAGCTTTCAGACGAGCTTTCTTTGCAGAGTAGTCATCATCTTCTGTTTCTTCGTCGTCTTCAACGATTTTCATGCGACGAACTTCAGCACCTGGCTCACTGTGGTGACCATGGCCACGCTTAGATTTGCAACCGATGTTCAAAGAAACGCCCATGTTGATTTGACGACCCATAGTGATAGCGAAATCATTACGAGATACAGCTGGATTGTTGATTGAAGAAGCATCACCATTTACTGATGCAAATCCTACACCGCCCATGTTGAAGTTAAGAGCTAAGCCTTTATGAACGAAAGCTCCGATAGCTGGGAACCAAGAACCTGTAACACCACTGTAGTTAGTACGGTTGTTGATACCTTCTGTTTCTACAGAACCAGCAACATAACTTAATTGCATTTGGTTGTAGATGAAGAATATATTACCTACATAGTGAGTATAGCGCCAAAATCCGCCAACTGACCAGTCTTTATTAAGCGTAGTTGAGTTTGTAGCATCTCCGGCTGGAGTTCTCATGTTGTTGTAACCACCTTGAAGACCGATAGTCATGTGGTTAGAGAATTGGTAACCGATTCCGGGATTAACGCCCCAGGATTGTGACCTGTAGCTAGCGAATCCATAATCAACTGTGCTTGATGCATAACCAGCGTTACCATAAAGAAGAACAGTATTCTTTTGTGCATTAGCAGAAGCAAAACCGCCGACAGCCAATAAAGCAAGGAGCAATTTTTTCATATAAAATGTGTGTTTGTTTGTAAACAAAGTTTTAAAGACAACAATGATAATTAATGTTAACGACTTTTGCAATAGCCTATACTAGAAAACTATTCTCGTCATGTTCACATATCGGCCAAAACACCAATAAAACCTCACTTCTTCTAAGAACAGCCGTACTGATAACAGATACTGCAAGCACAAATAAAAGGACAAAAAAGTATTAATCAAAGCCTTTTTCAATAAATTTTTTGCCTTTTCTTCCCATAAATCGGCACTCATATCGCTGAAACTGCCATCCCACAAGGCTTTTATGCAAATACGGGATACAACACTTCTTTCAAAAAAGAATTAATAAAACGCATTAATGTACTGAAATGCCGCCACTGATACTGCTATTGCCATAAATTGCTACTTTTGAGCCCTCATGAAGCATTTACCCAACATTTTAACGCTTTGCAACCTCGTTTGTGGTTGTATCGCTATTGTTTTCGCTCTTGATTCACAGCCTTTTAGGGTCCTGGATGCCGCTAATAATGGCTATTATTGGGTTTATGGCACTGAGCAGGCCTACTGGGCAGGTGTCTTTATTGCTGCAGCAGCTCTTTTCGACTTGCTGGATGGCTTTGCAGCAAGGGCCTTAAGGGTATTTTCGCCTATAGGCAAAGACCTGGACTCCCTTGCCGATGTCATCTCTTTTGGCGTAGCTCCGGCCATGATATTGTTTAAAATGCTCTGGGCTTCCCTTATGGCCGAACCCAAAGCAATGGATATTAATATGCTGGCAATGGCTCCTGCTTTCCTGGTAGCTGCTTTCGCTGCATTAAGGCTCGCTCGCTTCAATATTACCTCCGATCAGCAAAAATGGTCGTTCACGGGCATGCCGGTTCCGGCTGTGGGTATATTAGTAGCTTCTTTCCCACTCATTAATTTTTACAATCCGTATAATCTGGGTAATGCCCTGCAGGGTAAGTGGACGATCTACTGCCTGATAGCAGTCCTTTGCTGGCTCATGGTTTCCAAAATCCAGTTCTTCAAGCTGATGCCGGCTAAATGGCAGGTAAAATATATGTGGCCGCAAATACTATTACTCTTAGTTGCATTGGCTGCATTACCTTTGCTGAACGCTGCTGCCATTCCTGTACTATTTGCTTTGTATATACTGTTGTCATTGGTATATAAAGCACCCCAGGAAGCTGCTACACAACAATAATATCATAGAATAAATCAACCGTAATGAAATATACCGCTCATATCAAGGTAATGCCACTGAAAGAATTGTTAGACCCTCAAGGTAAAGCTGTCAATAGCAGCCTGCACAACCTGGGACTTACAGGTGTTAACGACGTTCGTATCGGCAAGCATATCGCCCTGAGCATAGAAGCTAACAGCAAAGAAGACGCTACACAAATGGCAACAGAAGCCTGCAAGAAACTCCTGGCTAACCCCGTAATGGAGGCCTTTGAGGTTACTGTCGCAGAGGGGTAAAACGTTAATAGGTTAATAAGTTAAAAGGGCATTTTGCGCTGACTTATTAACCTGTTACCTTTTTAACTTTTTAACTCCACGCGGTATGCATCTCTACTTAGTACCATCGCCTATTGGCAATCTTGGCGACATCACTTACCGTGCTGTTGAAGTGCTGAAACAGGCAGATGGAATACTATGTGAAGATACCCGTACCAGCTCAGTATTGCTCCGGCATTACGATATACATAAGCCACTCACACCGCATCATCAGCATAATGAGCACAAAATGCTCACTTACTTAGTGGAGCAGTTACAGTCCGGCAAAACCTACGCGCTCATCACAGACGCAGGAACACCCGGCATTTCCGACCCAGGCTTTTTGTTGGTACGTGAGTGCCTGAAGAATAATATCCCAGTCACCTGCCTTCCCGGCGCTACAGCATTTGTCCCGGCATTGGTGCAATCGGGCATCCCATCCAATAGTTTTTGCTTTGAAGGTTTCCTTCCCTTGAAAAAAGGCAGGCAAACTATGATGAAAAAACTGGCAGAAGAAGACCGCACGGTAGTGCTGTATGAATCACCACACCGATTAATAAAAACACTCACGGAGTTATCAGAACATTTCGGTACCGACAGACAAGCTGCTGTATGCCGTGAGCTTACAAAAATGTTCGAAGAAACCCGCAAAGGCACCCTCCCCGAACTCGCCGCCCATTACGAAGCGCATCCGCCAAAGGGAGAGATCGTTTTAGTTATTGCAGGAAAAGAATAATTAGAAATCCAGGTTCAACTTTTGCTTACCCTCATAGCTGATGGGTATATTCACAAATATCCCGTTACGCCCCGCCTTTACCATTCCCGTGAATTTTACAGTTACTTCTTTATTGGCAAGTGCCTGTACAAGATTTCCCAGCACACCACCCAGGTTAGCATCCAGCAGCACGGGTAATAGGAATGTATCCCGCCTGGGCACATTAAAGGTGTTGTCGAGCCGCACATTTCCTATCAGTTTGTTCTCTACATACACATCGGCAACGGCATCCTTCAGCACCATCGGGTAACTGTTCGGGTTGTAGAATTTTATATCAGCACCCAGTTGCGTTTTGGAAAAAGAAACCGAGTTGATCCTTATGTTCTGTATCCCTTTATATTGAAGATCCTTTGGCTTCGCACAACCCGTAAGTATCACGATAAAAGCAAAGGCTATGGCTACTATTCTGTTCATCTTTTCTTAATTGTAAATGGCTTGATAATCTTTTACAATTATCAAGCCATCTTAAGTAATATCATCCGGGCGGGTAGCCAAGACTATTTCTTCCTCGCCATTGCCTTTTCAGCAGCAGCGACTATATTTTCTTTATTCAGTCCGTACTTCTCCAGCAGTTGGTTAGGCGTACCGCTTTCACCAAAGGTGTCCATTACAGCTACATACTCATGAGGTACAGGGTTGTTGCGCGACAGTACATTCGCTACTGCATCACCGAGTCCGCCATTTATCTGGTGCTCTTCTGCTGTTACTACACAACCTGTTTTGCCAACAGACTTCAGTATTGCAGCTTCATCCAGCGGCTTGATGGTATGCATATTTATCAACTCAACCGAGATGCCTTTCTCCGCCAGTATCTTAGCAGCTTCTACCGCTATCCATACCAGGTGGCCACAGGCTATGATAGATACATCAGCGCCTTCTGCCAGCACTTGTGCCTTACCTATTTCAAACTTCTGGTCAGGTGCTGTAAAGTTTGGCCATTTCGGGCGGCCGAAACGCAAGTACACAGGGCCTTGATGCTCAGCTATTGCTATGGTTGCCGCTTTCGTTTGGTTGAAGTCACAAGGAACGATCACCGCCATACCCGGCAGCATACGCATCATGCCTATGTCTTCCAGTACCTGGTGAGTAGCGCCATCTTCGCCCAGCGTTAAGCCGGCGTGCGATGCACATATCTTCACGTTCTTTCCGCTATAAGCTACCGACTGGCGAACCTGATCGTACACGCGCGAAGTAGAGAAGTTGGCGAAAGTAGTAGTGAACGGTATCTTACCACCTATGGTAAGGCCTGCCGCTACGCCTATCATATTCGCTTCCGCAATACCACACTGTATAAAGCGGTCGGGGAATTCTTTAATGAAATCATTCAGCTTCAGAGAACCTGCAAGGTCGGCGGTAAGGGCAACCACATTCGGGTTGGTACGTCCCAGTTCCAATATACCCTCGCCAAAGCCTGAACGGGTATCTTTTTCGTTTAATATCTGTATGTCCTGTAACATGTAGTAGAAAAATGACGCGGCAAAAGTACGTTTATCATTTGGTTAAAACATAGCCCCAATCCTTCAGCCATGCAATGATTTTTTCTTTATAGTCGCCTTGTATTATGATTAATCCATCTTTGACGCTGCCGCCTGCGCCACACTTGGTTTTCAGCTGTTTGCCCAGTGCCTCCATATCCTCAGGTACACCCGTAAAACCCTCTACCAGTGTCACCAGTTTGCCCGCCCGTTGCTTGCTGTCCAGCTTTACTCTGAGTTTCTGCTTTTCTTTCGGCAAGGTTTCCGCATCTTCTTGCGGTTCATCATAGTCATTAAAATACTCCTGGTTAGTGGAGTATACCAGCCCGTCATTTCTGTCTTTATTTTTCTTTGACATAGAGCAAAGGTAAGAAATAGCTATAGGTTGACGATGGAATTTACATTCAAAAAAATCCCCCTTTTGGAATTAGGTTATAGCCGCATCTTTACGTCTACCGTTAGTAAAATCATTGTAACATGCGCAAACTCATACTCTCTTTACTACTTACTTGTGCTCTGACAAACGCCTTCGCACAAATATCTCCCGACCTCCAGGCTCGGCTGCAATTTGTATTAGATAGTGTTTGTGCAGAGTATAACATCAAAGGCGCATCAGCCGCTGTGTTGATACCGCAACAGGGAACTTGGACAGGTACATACGGAGAATCGCATGCAGGTGTGCCCATTACGGATGATATGCATTTCGGTATAGGTAGCAATACCAAGACTTTCGTGTCAACGCTGATGCTAAAGCTTCAGGAAAACGGATTGCTTGATCTGGATGATACCATAGGTACATGGATACAGGGCGTAGCCAATGTGAATGGCCAGATAACTATCCGCCAGATGCTTAACCATACCAGCGGATTATACAGCTTTACAAACCACCCTAATTTTGGCCCGTCAGTTAATGCTGATGTTACAGCTATATGGCAGCCCGAAAGCATCTTGCAGTTTATCAATGCACCATTGTTCGCACCGGGAACTGATTGGAGCTATTCCAATACCAACTACCTCCTTGCGGGACTGATAATAAAGGATGTATTAGGGACCTCATTTCACCAGGCATTGCGCGACTCCATATTAGATCCGCAAGCATTAAGCAACACATCGTTCTTCCCTTTTGAAACTCCTTCAGGTACTATCCCACATGCATGGAGTAAATACTTTGGTGCTCCGTATCTCGTAGACGGTATCGACGTTGGTTGGGAGCACACAGCTAATTTCAGCATGGCAGGAACAGCGGGAGCCATCATGTCTACTGCGGAAGACAACGTAAAATTCTGGGACAAGCTTATGTCAGGAGCTATCATCAGCAACACTTCACTTGATGAGATGAAACAAACATTAAATCTCGGTGGCGGTGTAGGATATGGATTGGGAGTATTCCGCCGTGCGTCCTTTAATGGACATTTGGTGTACAACCACGGCGGCACTAATGTATGCTGGATCAACGAAAACATCTACGACGATGTAACAGGTACTTGCATCTCCGTCCTCACCAATCAGGATAGTGTTAGCAACAACATATTACTCACCCGTGTAGTGGCGGCCTTGCACTTGCAAACATTAGGTCCATTAAGCGTTACAGAGAAAAATACCAATGCTGATATCACAGTATATCCTAATCCCGCACATAACGAGGTTAACATTTCGACAGATGAACGTCTGGCAATGGAACTGACAGACATCAGCGGCAAAAAAGTGTTGAGTGCTGAATTGAAAAAAGGTAATAACAATATTTCACTAAACGGAACATCAGCAGGATTGTACTTTATCCAACTTCTTGATCGCAACAATCAAATCGTATACTCAGATAAATTATCGGTTTACTAATAACCCGGCTAATCCCTGCCCGTCCGGTCAGGTGGGCCTTAACCCCCCTAAAAATCCCGGTTCAGGGAATCCATTATTATAGTTACCGGCCCGTCATTCACTAATGCCACCTTCATATCAGCGCCGAAAGTTCCTGTCAGGGTTGGCTTACCGAGCACGTCCGTCATTTGAGCAGTAAAATATTCGTACAGCCGTATTGCTTGTTCAGGACGTGCTGCACGGATGAACGATGGGCGATTCCCTTTTTTATAAGAGGCATGAAGCGTAAACTGGCTCACCACCAGCACTTCGCCACCTATCTCTTGTATATCCTTATTCATCAGGCCGCCTTCATCGCTGAAAACACGGAGTTGCGCTATTTTCTTGCAGAGCCAGTCAGCATCCTCTTTGGTATCAGCAGCTTCTATGCCCAGCAGCACCATAAAGCCTATGCCTATAGCCGACTTCATTTCACCACCAATAGTGACACTCGCTGTAGATACCCGTTGTATGACTGCTCTCATAGTACAAATATACTTTAGCTTACCTTTGCCATCTAAAATAATGATCCCTCCCCTTTAGGGGAGGTTAGGAGGGGCGAATTTTGAACTCATTCAACGACACCATAGTAGCATTAGCAACACCACCCGGAGAGGGTGCCATCGGCATTATACGCCTGAGTGGTGCGGATGCTATATCTATAGCCGATAAAATATTCAAAGGGAAAAAGCTTTCGGAACAACCGTCCCATACCATCCACTTTGGTAGAATAGTGGATGCGGATAAAACGATAGACGAAGTAGTGGTCAGCCTGTACAAAGGCCCCAAGAGCTATACGGGAGAAGACGTGGTGGAGATCAGCTGTCACGGTTCCAACTACATCCTGCAAAAGGTGATAGATATGTGCCTGCAAGCTGGCGCACAAATGGCAAAAGCAGGAGAATTCACCCAACGCGCCTTCCTCAACGGCCGTATGGACCTCACCCAGGCAGAGGCGGTTGCCGACCTCATCGCCAGCCAGTCGTCTGCGTCCCAACAGGCAGCTATGCACAACCTGCGCGGTGGCTTCAGCGAACAATTAAAAGACATGCGGGAGCAACTCATCAAGTTCAGCGCACTCATAGAGCTGGAGCTCGACTTCTCCCAGGAAGATGTAGAGTTCGCCGACCGTACTCTCTTATATACACTCATCAACGAAATGACCCTCGCTACCACAGGGCTGGTGCATTCATTCAAGTTAGGCAATGTGATACGCAACGGTGTAAGCGTAGCAATAGTAGGCAAACCCAACGCAGGAAAGAGCACATTACTTAATGCTTTGCTGAATGAAGAGCGCGCTATCGTCAGTGAAATAGCCGGTACTACCCGCGATACCATAGAAGAAACACTAAACATCAACGGTGTATTGTTCCGCCTGGTAGATACAGCCGGTATTCGCGAACACTCCACCGATGTGATAGAGAACATCGGTATGCAGCGGAGCAAGGATGCGATGAAGAAAGCCGATATCATCGTTTATCTCTTTGATACAATAAATGGTATTCCCGCTGATGTAATAGCACAAAAAGAAGAACTGGAAAAAGAAGGAATAAAATACTTGCTCGTCGGCAATAAAGTTGATGCCCTCGGTGTAGCTGTAGCCAAAGAGAAATTCGCTGATACTGATATACTCTTCATCTCTGCAAAGCAGAAAGATAATGTACAACAACTATTACAAGCCTTATACAACATAGTGGTTGAAGGAGAGATAAAACAAGAAGGCACGGTCATCACCAATGCCCGACACCACCATGCACTACAACAAGTGCTCAGCTCACTCACCGACATCCGCAACGGCATGGACAACAACATTCCCGGCGATCTTATCGCCCTCGATATCCGCCGCTGCCTGCACTTCCTCGGCGAAATAACCGGAGAAGTAACCACCGAAGACAAACTGGATTACATTTTTTCCAAGTTCTGTATCGGAAAGTAAAATTTCATAATTATTCCTTTAGAGACAATGACGTAGAAAGACGTCCCCCAACTCAGAATGTTATTGCTGGAAATCACCTAAAAAAGCTTAATTTTAGTAAACATCTGTACTGCTTTAAAACACACGGCCATATTTAAAGCGTCCAACAACTCAATTTGGTGAAATATGGCATCTATAGAAGAATCTGCTGAATTAATTTTTGCTAACCAGGCACTTTTGCTCCAAAACCAAGAGAAAGAGAAAAGATCAGCTGAGTTAGCGGTAGCCAATAAAGAGTTGGCTTTTCAAAACGAAGAAAAAGAAAAGCGTGCAGCCGAATTAGTCATTGCTAATGAGGAGCTTGTCTTTCAGAATGAAGAGAAAGAAAACCGTGCGGGAGAATTAGCCATTGCCAATAAAGAACTAGCTTTCCAGAACAAAGAAAAAGAAAGTCGCGCAGCGGAATTGGTCATTGCTAATGAGGAACTTGTCTTTCAAAACGAAGAAAAGGAAAGCCGTGCAGCTGAGTTGATCATTGCCAACAAAGAACTGGCATTTCAAAACGAAGAAAAAGAAAAACGCGCTGCGGAATTAGCAATAGCCAATGAAGAACTTGTCTTTCAGAACGAAGAAAAAGAAAGCCGCGCAGAAGAATTGAGAGTTGCCAATAAAGAGCTACTGGCATTTAATTATATTTCCAGTCACGACCTGCAGGAGCCACTGCGAAAAATACAAATGTTTACAACAGTGATGTTGGAGAACGAAGCTCAAAATCTATCGGACAAAGGCAAACATTACCTCGACCGTATCCAATTCTCAGCGGCAAGAATGCAACAGCTTATTGAGGATCTCCTGGCCTTTTCCCGTATCAGTACCATGGACCATTCATTTGAAACTACTGATCTCAACGAAATTGTAGCGGAAGTAATAACTGACCTAAATGACACCATCCTTGAAAAAAACGCAATAATAGAGAGTTTTGAACTTTGCCATGCCGAAATTATCCCCTTCCAGTTCAGGCAGCTTATGTACAACCTGGTAAGTAATGCACTGAAATTTACGCAACCCGGAATCCCTCCCCATATACTGATCACCAGCCGGGTAGTAAAGGGTAGTGAATTGGACCATGAAAAATTATCTCCTGAAAAAAACTACTGCCATATCACCGTCAAAGACAATGGTATTGGCTTTGAACCTCAGTTCAGGGAACGCATTTTCGAGTTGTTCCAGAAACTGCACAGCAATGAACTGTATAAAGGGACCGGCATAGGCCTCGCCATTGTTAAGAAAATAATAGATAATCATAAGGGCCACATTATCGCCACCGGCGTATTAAACAAGGGCGCAAGATTTGATATTTATCTTCCGGCGTAATAATCAATACCTTATATCTGGTTAAGATCCCGCTGTCGCAATTCACCTCTTTTTTTGTCGTTAAAGCACACCGTTTGGTTGCATAATGCTTATTATGTTTGCAGTATCAAATGACGGTAACACTTAAAAACATAAATATCATGGGAAACAACAAAAAGATTACGGTAGAAGCAACAGTAAATGCACCGGTTGAAAAAGTATGGCAATACTGGACAGAACCGCAACACATCATGCAGTGGAACCAGGCCGATCCCAGCTGGCATTGCCCTCGCTCAGAGAATGACGTGCGTCCCGGCGGTAAGTTCAGCTCTACAATGGCTGCGAAAGACGGCAGCTTCAGCTTCGACTTCGACGGTACGCATAATGAGGTGGAGAAGCATAAGCTAATATCCTCAACATTAGGCGATGGCAGGACTTGGGACGTTCACTTCCAGCCCGAAGGCAACACTACAAAAGTGATAGAAATCTTTGAAATGGAAACCCAAAATCCGGAAGAAATGCAACGTGGTGGCTGGCAGGCAATCCTGGATAGCTTTAAGAATCATACAGAGAATAACTAGAAGCTTTTCAAAGAGCGAACTGAGAATGGCGGGCGATTGTCCGCCATTCTTATGTATTAAAGAGTTAATCCTATCTTTACCGTAATTAATGGAAACAAAGCATTTTTACGATTTCGATTTTCATGACCTGCTACTGGATGGTATAGACGCCATGGGTTATGAATATGCCACCCCCGTACAGGAACAGGTAATACCAATGATACTGGAGGGCAGGGACATAATTGCCGCCGCCCAGACAGGTACCGGAAAGACAGCCGCATTCCTGCTGCCCCTTATAGAGAAACTCCTCAGCAATCCGCACGACAAGCATACCATCAATGCGATGATCATAGTACCCACGCGTGAGCTGGCGGTGCAGATATCGCAGGTGCTGGAAGGCTTATCTTACTATACAGACATCAGCTCTATAGCCATATATGGCGGTAGCGGCGGTGAGGTTTTTGCCAAAGAAAAGAAAGCCCTCGCCACCGGTGCGGATATAGTAATATGCACGCCCGGCCGAATGATCGCCCACCTGAACATGGGCTATGTGAAGCTGGGTGGCCTGAAATACCTGGTGCTGGATGAGGCTGATCGTATGCTGGATATGGGCTTCTACGAAGACATCATCAAGATCATACAGGAGATGCCCAAAGAGCGCCAGAACCTGTTGTTCTCCGCCACTATGCCCCATGCCATGCGTAAGCTGGCCAATACCATCCTGAAAAATCCTGCTGAAATAAATATAGCCATCTCAAAGCCGCCTGCCCAAATAAAGCAGGAGGTATATTATGTGTATGATGCGCAGAAGATACCCCTGGTAAAACATATACTGCAGAATGGTAGCTTTGAAAGCGTGATCGTTTTCTGTAGCAGCAAGCTGAGTGTGAAGAAGCTGACAGAAACGCTGAAGAGAGCGAAATTCTCTATAGGCGAGATTCACTCAGACCTGGAGCAGGACGACCGCGAGCAAGTACTCATTGATTTTAAGAGCAAGAAAATAAAGATCCTGGTAGCCACCGATATCCTGAGCCGGGGCATACATATAGAAGATGTGGACCTGGTCATCAACTTCGATATCCCACATGATGGTGAGGACTACATTCACCGCATAGGCCGTACTGCCAGGGCCGCCAGCAAGGGCAGCGCCTTTACCTTTGTAGGTGATAAAGAGCAGTTCAAATTCTCCAAGATCGAAAAGCTATTAGGTGCACCGGTTCCTAAGGGAACTGTTCCTGCAGAGTTGGGACCTGTGCCCGAAATAGGCCAAAGCTTCGACCGCCCTGCAAAAAAGAAGAACTACAACAAGTTCAAGCGGAAGCAATAAACACCTGTGTCATAATGTGACGGTAGATTGCCATAATGTTGCCGCAATGTGTCACTTTATTGCCGTAATGTGCCAGTGTTTTGCCACGGTTTGCCATTTTGATCTTGGCGAAGTCCCTTACTGTGGCGGGTTACATCGGTTTTAGGCCCGGAGGAAGCACATTTTTATCCTAACTCGACTTGGCTGTGCTGCTAAGGTGTAAGCGCCCGGTAAAGGTACGATATCCCCCTTTTTCATACTATTTATCATATCCACATTCCAGACAATACCCGTCCTTTTGACACCCGTTTAGACACCTCTAAAACAAATTTGTTAGATTAGTCTAAATATTTACCTTTGTTGTATCAAAATGTGAATTTGCTGTGCGGATAAAAGGATACATCAATGCAAAATACCCGGCTATAGTGGCCCTTGTGGCCCTGAGCCTGAATGCGCGGGCGCAGGATCATGGGATAAGCGGACTTGTAAGGGAGAAGCAAGGCACAGAAAGCGTGGCCTACAGCAATGTGGTGGTAATGGGTACCTCTATAGGGACTACAACGGGAGAGAACGGTTACTTTAAATTACAGATCCCTAAAGAGCACGAGAACGGGAAACTAATTGCATCTGCTCCCGGCTATTGCCCGGATACTATATCATTAAGTGCAGACCGCTCGGTCTATAATTTCAACCTGACGGGCAGCGGGCAATCGCTCCGTGAAGTAGTAGTATCCGGCACTATGAAAGAAGTATCAAAAACAGACAGCCCTGTGCCGGTAGAGGTCTATACCAGTAAGTTCTTCAAAGCCAACCCCACCCCTTCCATTTTTGACGCACTGCAAAATGTGAATGGTGTTCGCCCCCAGCTGAACTGCAACATATGCAGCACCGGCGATATACACATCAACGGACTGGAAGGCCCCTATACTATGATACTGATAGATGGTATGCCGATAGTGAGCGGCCTCTCCACTGTATATGGACTGAGCGGTATACCTCAGTCGTTGATAGAAAGAGTGGAGATAGTAAAAGGGCCGGCATCTACCCTGTACGGCAGTGAGGCAGTTGGCGGACTGATCAACATCATTACCAAAAAGCCGGGCAATGCCCCCATATTATCGGGCGACATCTTCGGTACCAGCTGGGGCGAAGTAAACGCCGATATAGCTGCAAAATTCAGGGCGGGAAAAAAGGCACAGTCGCTGCTGGGCGTCAACTATTTCAACTATCAAAATATTACTGATAACAATAAGGATGGCTTTACCGATGTGACCTTGCAGAACAGGGTATCGGTCTTTAATAAATGGACCTTCGACCGCAAGGACAACCGTGTATTTTCCATAGCCGGGCGACTGGTGTATGAAGACCGCTGGGGTGGTGATATAGATTGGACGAAAGAATTCCGTGGTGGCGATAGCGTGTACGGTGAAAGCATCTATACCAAACGCTGGGAACTGTTTGGTGTATACCAATTGCCCGTGAAGGAAAATGTAACCTTCATGTTCAGCGCCAACGGACACGACCAGAACAGTGTGTATGGAAATATGTCTTACCTCGCACAGCAATACATTGGCTTCGGGCAAATGACGTGGAGCAAAGAACTAAAACGTAATAGCGTACTGATGGGTGCGGCATTCCGCTATACCTACTACGATGATAATACGCCCGCCACTGCCACTTTTGATACGCTTGGTGCGGGACAGAATATGTCGTCACATACTTACCTGCCGGGTCTCTTCGTGCAGGATGAAATAACCATTAACCGCAACAACAAAGTGCTGGTGGGCATGCGCTACGACCACAATTCCCTGCACGGAAGCATACTTACCCCACGCGTGAATTATAAATGGGACTCGCCCAACAAGAACAATGTGCTGCGCGTGAGCTTTGGTAATGGCTACCGTGTTGCCAACATATTTACCGAAGACCACGCCGCGTTGACGGGCTCGAGGGAAGTCGAATTTTTATCGGATCTGAAGCCGGAAACTTCGTGGAACGGCAATATCAATTTTGTAAAGAAGATGTACGCCAAAGATGGTACGTCCATAGGCATAGACGCCACGGTTTTTCATACGTACTTTACTAATAAGATCATTGCAGACTACGTCACCGACCCTAACAAGATCATCTACGACAACCTTGATGGTTACGCTGTATCGCAAGGTGTTTCACTGAACCTTGATATTGCACTTAGCAATGGCTTGAAGTTCCTGCTTGGTGGTACTTACATGGATGTGTACAGCGTGGAAAATGACATAAGAGTACCGCAACTGTTCACGGAAAAATTCACGGGTGTATGGAACATAGGATATGCCTTAAACCGTATTGGCCTTACAATAGACTATACAGGGAATGTATATAGCCCGATGCGGCTGCCCCTGTTGAGCGCTGCCGACCCGAGGAAAGAATACTCGCCATGGTGGAGCATTCAGAATATACAGCTGACCAAGAAGATCAGGAGCAACATAGAAATATACGGTGGCGTAAAGAACCTGCTGAACTGGACACCTAATAAAGGCAACCCCTTCATCATAGCCCGCGCCAACGACCCCTTTGATAAGGACGTACAGTTTGACAACACCGGGCAGGCAATGGTCACACCGGGCAATCCCTACGCGCTCACCTTTGACCCTACCTATGTATATGGCCCCAACCAGGGCATAAGAGGTTTCCTGGGCATAAGATGGAGATTGAATAAATGATGCAGAAGGCTTACATACTATTTGTCATTCTTGCTGTAGGTTGCACAAAGCCTGTAGCCGCCACCGCCCAACCAGCCGTGTACAAGTTTGAGCAGATAGATAGCCTGCAAAGAGTGGAGAAGAGAAACATAATGGTGTTCATCCATACCGACTGGTGCAAGTTCTGCCGGACAATGGAATACACTACGTTCAAAAACAAGGATGTCGTAAATGCCCTGAACAGGCAATTCTATTTTGTATCGCTGGATGCTGAACAGAAACAGGACATCTCATTCAACGGAAAGACATTCAAATACAAACCTTCCGGCGCAGGCACCGGCATACACGAACTGGCAGTGGAGCTGGGAACGATAGATGGACAAGTATCTTATCCAGGTATCTGTATCCTCAACCCGAAATATGAGATAGTGTTTAGTTACAACCAATTCCTTTCAGCGGGAGATTTGTTGCTGGTGTTACAGCGGGTATTGGATAGGTCAAAGCAGCCTGTTCGCTAACCACCTTACTTTATGCGCGCAATCAAATGTGTGTTGAAGTAGGAAATATCAGTAAAGTGTTCTAAGATCGCCGGAGTGACATCCTCAATATCTAGTATGGCCATCTGTCCCGCGTAAGAAGTTACTTTTGCGGGTTCATCTACATATACCAATTGCTTCCCGCTCCAGGTGAGGTAAAGGAAAACGTCTTGTTTCGGGCGGTGCGTGACAAGAATTTTTTCGGAGCCCTTCCAATAGTTGCTGTTTTTTCCAAGCAGATAATGATTATCGGTAGGAATATTATTAAGATCGTTTAGATGCCAGCCAAGCGTGAATACTATAAATGCCCCGAACACATAGTATGCAGGCTTCCATCGCTGCGAAATATATACTATACCCGATGCTGTAACCGCAGCTACATAAGGAAATGCAGGTACAAAGTACCACCAAAGCTTATTGGTAGCCAAGGTCAGGATAACGGCAAGAGGTAGGATGATGGACCATGATAGGATAGTCAATTCATTCTTTTTCTCTTTCATAAATGACGACGCACCCTTTTTTCTGAAGAGCATTATTAGCCCCATTGCGGTAGTTGTATAAAACAAGTACACCCACATGCTCATTTTTGAGTCCAGGGTAGTGAGGACAAAGCTGTAATCGCGTTTTTGTCCGAAGTCATCACTGGTTAGCCTGCGGAAGGTGTCATGTACCAGCATTGTTTCAATAGAATTTTTGGTGCCATAGAAAGAGTGCTCTGTGGTTTTGCCATACAGCATTACCAGTGTCACCCAGGACATTGCGATGCTGAGAAACAGTAAGACGCTGAGCCAGGTATGCCGGTTTCTAAATAAGGGTTGAGCTTTTCCGGTAATAACAATATATAATAGCCACCCCGGAATATACAACAGTGCAGCAGTCCCCTTTGTGTAAAATGCCAATCCCAGGAAAAGGGCGGCGTAATACATAGACGGTTTATGCCCCAGATCAACAAAACGAATAAAATGATAAGTGGAGATCGTAAGAAAACAGAGCAATAAAGCATCAAAGTCACCACTGATACCCACATGTCGCTCATTAATGGCGTTGCAGCCCAGTAATATCAGGCAGCTGATTAATGCTGTGGTATCATTCGTTTTTAGCCGAACAAGACGGTAGAAAAAGATAAAAAACACAAAAATGCCGAGTACGGAGGGTAACCTTAAAGCCAATTCGTTAAAACCGAATAGGTTATAGCAAAAAACCACAAGCCATATAAAAAGCGGCGGTTTGGCATTCCATGTATCCGGCTCTCCACCATAATGAAGATTGAAATAGTCCCCATTATGATACATTTCATAAGCGTTGACTGCATTTCGGGCTTCATCCCATTCCATAATATTGTACACGCTGATCTTCCAGAATGAAAAGAACAGGACAATTATAAGAACAAAGATTAACCTTGGGTTTTTTAGGTCGGGCATAGCAGGTTTAAGTAGGGTACTATATAAGAACTGTTAAAATAGGTTTTTCGTATCCTTTTTTCCTATAAACCTTTACAAATTAGGGCAAAACTTATATCTTTAGTGTATATCTAGCATGATATTCCCATCACCCGAAGACGTATTATTAGGTAATTTTTATATTGTTTTTATATGAGGATTTTTACTAAAAGAAAATTCAGCAGTAAAGTATTCTTTACTGCGGTGATCCTTTCTCTATCAACGACCTGTGCCTTTGCGCAGAATGCGGGTGTGATAAGAAATGACAGGGACAACACCCCGAAGTCGATAACTCTGCCACCTGGTAGTAATTATACGCCGGGGGATGCACAAGCCATCTTCAGCCAATATCTTGATATCAACAAGGCTACTGATGAACTGAGGTTTGTGAACACCAGCAGTGGTAAAATGGGTGTGAGCGTAGATCGCTACCACCAATATTTTAAAGGGATCAAAATAGACAGGTCGGCTTATACCGTTCTTTCCAAAGATGGGAAAGTAAGTTTCCTTACCGGGAATTTCTATAAGACGGACCCCTCCATGTCAACCACTCCAATGCTTACCGAAGCGCAAGCCTTTGATAAGGCATTGCAATACATAGGTGCGCAAACGTATATGTGGCAAGATGCGGGTGAGGAAGCTACATTTAAGCAAACATTCGGTGCCGATACCAGCTACCTGCCTAAGGCAAAACTCGTGTACATAGAAAAGATGAGTGCAGCAGGTGGTGATGGTAAACTATACCTGGCATATAGCTTTGACATCTACGCTAAAGCACCATTGAGCCGTGATATAGTCTATGTGAATGCACAGAACGGTGAAATACTACATAAGAACCCGCAGATAAAGCATACTAACGCTACAGGAGCCACGCTATACAGCGCTATCAGGCCGATAGTAACAGGCCATGTAGGTGTAAACTACTTCCTTCACGACTCTACGCGCGGTAACGGTATCTTTACTTATGATGCTAATAATACAACCAGTTATACTAATACCAACTTTGTAAACAGTGTGCTCAACTGGGCAACTCCTGATGCCGGCATAGATGCACACTGGGGTGCTGAGATGGTATATGACTACTGGATAACGGAGCATGGGCGCAATAGCTTTGATGATGCAGGCGCTGCTATCAGGAGCTATGTACACTATGATGTGAACTACAACAATGCCTTCTGGGACGGTATAAGAATGACTTACGGTGATGGAACTGGTACCGGTAACGGTGGCTTTGACCCGCTCACCAGTATAGACGTAGTGGCGCATGAAATAGGACACGCAGTATGTACCTACACCTCCGACCTGGATTACGTGGCGGAGTCCGGTGGTATGAACGAAGGCTTCAGTGATATATGGGGAGCGGTGATAGAGAACTGGTCGAACCCATTTGAAGTAGATGCCGAACCCAAGGACATATGGCGCATAGGCGAGGAGATAAGCAACAGCGCGCTGCGTAGTATGAGCAATCCCAACGCACATGGCGACCCTGATACTTACGGAGGCACCAACTGGGTACCGGTAGGCGGCCCATGTAATAGTGGTAACGACTATTGTGGCGTACACTCCAACAGTGGCGTACTGAACAAATGGTTCTATATACTAACAGTAGGAGAAGCAGGCACCAATGATAATGGTGATGCGTATAATGTAACAGGGCTCGGTTTCAGCACCGCGGCATTGATAGCTTATAATACGGAGCAGGCGCTGGTGAACAACTCCACGTTTGCGGATGCACGCGTAGCTGCGATAAACTATGCGAATACTGTATGGGGGCCATGCTCTCCACAGGCCCAGGCTGTAACCAATGCATGGTATGCGGTGGGTGTTGGTACTCAGTTTGTGGTGTGTATACCCACCATACAATTTGGAACGACCAGTACAACAATATCTGAGTGGAATAATACTACTGTTTGTCCTTCCAGCAAAATAGTGAACATACCGGTAACCATTAATGCAGGCCCAACAGGCGGTAATCCTACTGTTGCCGTAAACGTGGTAGCAGGTAATGCTGTAGCAGGTGTAGATTACGTAATGACCAGCGGTACATTAACGTTTAACGCAGGTAGCACTACTACGCAGAATGTAACGCTGCAAATATTTGATGATGGCGCTGTGAATGATGATACTTATCTGAAGCTGCAATTAGTATTGTCGGTTAATGGTAGTGATGCTGTTCTCAACACTGCGGCCGATACAATACATATTGACATAGATAACCAGGACAATGCACCGAATGCAGGTAGCGTAAATACACACACGGTGCTGACCAATACCACTACCAGCAATGGTGGTTCTCCCTTCCAGAGCAGTAACAGGCGTATGAGGTTGCAATACCTGCTTACCGCAGCTGACCTTGCTGCTTCAGGACTTGTAGTGGGGAATCCGCTCAACTCTATCGCATTCAATGTAATAACTAAGAACTCGGGCGTTGTTCCGTTTACCGGCTTTACGGTAAGTCTTGCGAATACTGCGGCTACTACGATTCCGGCAATTGTAACTACGGGTCTTACTCAGGTTTATACCGGTGATGTAACCACTACAACCGGATGGAATACATTGCCATTCCAAACCAACTATGTGTGGACAGGCGGAAGCTTAATAGTGAATGTATGCTTCAACAACACCACCAATATTGCCAACAATGATGTCTGCCAGGGGTTCCAGACAGGTACTACGTATAATATATACAACAAGAACAACGGCGCTACATCCCTTTGTGCCACTACGACTACCAGCGGAAGTTCTACTGTGCGCCCTGTAACACGATTCGGGCAGATAACACCCGGCACTGCTATAGAATCCACCAACGGTAGCAGCCGCATATGGAATGTGCGCTCAGGAACAGAGGTATATTTCTACTCTGCAGCGGATAGCCAATTGATAGCAGGGCTTAATACCATTAGTAATGACCTCGGTTGCGTAACGGCTAACCTTAGTGGTGCAGGCAATGGATTTGCTCCTTCGGTGTATGGTGGTACCTCAAGATCTTTGAAAGAATTCACCATTACGCCTACGATAAACGGAAGCACTACTAACTATACTGCAACAGTGTATATGACACCTGCAGAATTAAATGGTGTAGCTGCCAATACATTGTTCCTTGTAAAAACGAACGAACCAACAGATGCTACCATCAATATGGGCAACTCCGTATTGCTGACACCTACTGTTACGAGCCTGCCGAGCTTTACAGCTTTTAGCGGAACCTTTACCGGCTTCTCCCGCTACTACCTTACGGATGGGCCATTGCCTCCGCCTGTGCCGGTAATAACACCTGTAGGGCCTACGACCGTTTGTCCGAATACGATTGTGCAGTTGAATGGTAATACCGCCACAGGCGTGAGCTATAGCTGGCTTCGTAATGGTATATTGATACCGGGTGCTACCAGCAGTAGTTATAACGCTACTTTGGCGGGAGACTATCAATTCATCATGACCAACTCTGTTGCTGTGAGCGATACATCTGCGATAGTAACCATTACTCATAATCCGCTGCCGAATGTGGTAATAAGCCCATCGGGAACGGTAAATATATGTGCAGGAGACAATGTGCAGTTGAGCGCGGCAACAGGTACCGGCTACTCTTACCAATGGCGTAATAATAACAGCATCTTACCCGGTGCAACTACTAGTTCGTTCACCGCAACAGGCTCCGGATTCTACGATGTAGTGATCACGGCACTGGGATGTCCTGATACTTCTCTGCAAACACATGTGATAGTCAATGCTAATCCTGTAGCGATTGCAAACGCGAACACGCCGGTATGTACCGGAAGCTCACTGAACCTGACAGCAACATCTGTAGCAGGTGTTACTTATGCATGGACAGGGCCGAACGGCTTTAACTCCGCCATACAAAACCCGCAAATAAATAATGTGCAGGCAATTAATGGCGGCAGCTATTATCTGACAATTACGAACAGTACAACCGGCTGCGTAGGAATGGATACCGTAGTAGTGACTACACAAAACGGTACACCACCCGCACAACCTGCTAGTATCTCAGGAGCAGATCCTGTATGCTCGGGCGTATCGGAAACATACACTGCTCCGGCAGTTGCGGGTGCCTCTTCATATACCTGGACATTCCCGGGTGGCTGGATAGGAACAAGCACTACCAACAGCATAACTGTAACTACAGGTACATTCTCCGGCAACATAACGGTGACTGCCAATAACAGCTGCGGAAGTGGATTGCCGCAAACAAAGCCTGTAAGCGTAAACGTTACCCCGAATACGCCGGGCGTGATAGGCTCTATAGTATATTGCCTGAACGAGCCACCGGCTCAGCTGACAGCAACAGGTACCAACCTGCAATGGTATGATGTGCCAACAGGCGGAACGGCGTCTACTGTAGCGCCAACGCCTACTACAAATACTCTTGGCACTACACCATTCTATGTAAGCCAGAACGATGGTATCTGCGAAAGTCAACGCTCGATAATATTGGTGACGGTGAACCCGCTGCCGGTGGTGAACGTAACGCAGGTGGGTAATACATTTACTGCTGATGGAGCATTTCCTTTCTACCAATGGTACCTTGACGGTGTGCTGATAATAGGCGCTACCAGCCAGGTATATACGGCTACACAAAATGGTAGCTATACTGTAATGGCATCTGATATAAACGGTTGTTCATTTACTACTATGCCGATAATGGTTACAGACATACCTGTAAGTGTTGGCAATACAGTCGTATCAGAACCAAGGTTCTATCCCAACCCTACAACGGGTATATGCTGGCTGGAACTGCCATCAACATCCGATAAAACAGAAATCCTGATAACGGACATAGCAGGTAAGGTGATACACAGAAGCGTGGTGAAAGACCAGGCCAAAATACCATTCGACCTCAGCAAGGCCGCAAGAGGCATTTATATGGTGAAGGTGGTAACCACGGAGAAAACATATACTTCAAGGATAACACTGCAATAAGTATTTTAAAACTAGAAAAGAATAGCTGCCTGTTAATATAGGCAGCTATTCTTTTTTGTATCTATTGCTTCGTCCGACCAACGTCTATTCGTCTGATGAGGACATATATTCGTCAGATCAAAAGGTCTCCTCATCAAATGAGATAAACGCTTCGATATTTATGGATCTATATTCGATTTAAGGTAGCATACGGCCGTATCGCCCCTTATCATTATTCACTAATTAAACAACTTCTATGAAAAACCTAAAAACTGCGACCGCGCGCCTACGCGGAAAGGCCAAACTTTTATTTACATCACTTACTCTTTTTGCCTCTCTTTCAACATCAGCCCAATTGGTCAGCTCGATCTCTATCAATACCGGCTACTCCAACGTTACTACTGCATTACTTCCATTCAATAGCCAGGATCCTAACTGGGATGTAGTTAATGTATCTCTCCCACTAACATCAGGAGGAACGCCATATGATGCCTGGATATCAGATGGCTGGACAGCACCGCTTGGAAGTACCCGTTGGTTAACATACGAACCCGCTGCCGGTGCTGCCAACGGTAGAATGGTAACTGTTGATGCAGAAGTGGATGCTGTTGGTGCGACTATTACATTCATACGGAAATTTGAAAATTGTATTGCCGATTCGCTTAGAATCACTGGCTCGGGCCGCGCAGATAATCAATTTGTATCGATGACGGTGGACGGTATAGCAGTTCCGGGTTTGACATTAGGATTCAATACTGCCATAAACTATTCTGCAATGTTCGCTCCAGGTGAACACATTATTAGGATCACAATTGAAAATATTGGCGTGGCTGGCCCGAATAATCCAATTGGGTTAAGCATCGATGCTGATATCATTTCCCAAACTGGAACAGCTTCTATCATGGACAGAGATAATTTTCCAGATGTAAAATGTGCCGCTGTTAGTGGTAGTGGATGTAAAACCCCTTGCACAAACTGTACGACACCATTATTTGTTCCTAAAGTAACTAATGCTAATGGCGACCTGACCTGTAGTCAGATATATGACAATGGCACTACCGTAGGTATCAATACTACTGGAGGGTTTGGATATACGGCAGGAACAGGTGTATTTACAGCCGGAGCGCCGCCTACACAAACTGTTCGCCTGGAGGTCAGGGGGCTTACTCGAAGCACATATTTTGTGGCAACATCCGATGCCAAGTTCAAAAAGGACATTAACATTTTAGAAAACTCTCTTGGAAAGGTTATGAAACTGCGCCCCGTAGAGTATAGCTGGAGGGCTGAAGAGTATAAAGAGCGAGAATTCGACCGCTTGAAACACCAAGGGTTTATAGCACAGGAACTTAAGGAAGTACTCCCAAATACAGTAATCAAAGACGAAAACGGAGAATATGCTGTTGATTACAATGCTATCATACCAACATTAACGCAAGCCATCCAGGAGCAGCAAAAAATGATCAACGAATTGAAAGATGAAGTGGCGCGCTTGAAAGGGGAAAATACTTCTTCGGCTACAGACATCATTACTCCTGCTACTGGAAGCACACTGGAACAGAATACGCCCAACCCCTTCACTTCTGAAACTGTGATAAGGTACAACGTATCTTCCCTGAAATCAGAGGCGTATATTGGTATATATTCTATTAAGGGTGAACTACTAAGCCGATTCAACATCAGTAGCTCAGGAAAAGGCAACGTCACTATTAATGGTGGTGAACTACCTGCAGGGATATATATGTACTCTTTGGTTATTGACGGAGTTAAGATTGATACAAAGAAGATGGTGCTGTCTAAATAGCAACTTTTTCATCTTAAACTTTTGGGCTGCCTCAAATATCATTTTGAGGCAGCTTTTTTATACATGGTCAGCATTTCCCCGTAAACAAATAAATAATTACATTTGTATCCTGATGATACGTAAGATATATACCCTCTTAGCCCTGGCGATAGTTGTTGCAGGCTGTAAAAATGATGCTGAATCTCCTACCTGTACCTTCCCGGCAGAGCCCGAGTTCACACAGGTGAGCATCTCGATGATCAATACATTCAACTACAAAGACTACATGGTTCCGGGCTTTTACGACCCTGCGAACATAAAGGTAATCCAGACCTGCTCTCCGAGCACGCCAATAAAAATAATCAAGGGTACAGCCACTGTTACAGATAGCAATATCACCGTAACGTCCCTGAGCTTCGATAGCCTTACCTCCTTCAATAACTGGCAGGATTGTAAGAAACTGGAAATACACTGGAAGAACAATCAACCCGTTACCACCATACAGTTCTATGTGGACAAGGAAAGATGCGGCAACAACTGTTGCATGAACTATTATCCGCGTATAATTGTAGATGGACAGACCTTGAATCCCGGTACCGGTATCACCGGCGGGGATAACAGGTTACACATCCTGCTGACGACCTTCGACCCGACGGATACGTTACGTTAATAACAACAAATACTTATAACAGATAAAAGCCTAATGTATTTTAGGCTTTTGGGCTATTCTTTAGTATTTTCGCGCCCACATGTGGTACAGGATAGCAGCTTTTGTCATTAAGTTCCGCGTAGCGTTGATGGTAATATTACTGGCAGCTACGGCGTTTATGGGTTACCAGGCATCGAAGGTGGAGCTCAGCTATGAGTTTACCAATGCTATCCCCACCGATAATCCCAAATACCAGGCATATCAATCTTTCCGTAAGCTGTTTGGCGAAGACGGTAATCTGATGGTGATAGGCGTTCAATCCAAAGATTTTTTTGAGGATGGCTTCTTTAAAGACTATGCCCTGCTCGTAAAGGAAATAGAAAAAGTACAAGGCGTTGAAAATGTATTGAGCGTACCCGGCGCTATCACCCTTGTGCCTGATACGGCAACACACAAAATGAACGTGGTGAAGCTGATGGGTGATAACCCTGCCACGGTAAATGTGGATAGCTTTAAAGAAAAGTTCGCCAGCCTTCCCTTCTACAAAGGGTTCCTTTACAATGCTGAAGCAGATGCTTACCTGATGGCGCTGCGCATTGACAAGAAGGTTCTGAACTCGGCCAACCGTACCGAGGTTGTAAATAATATACTAAAGCCTGCGGATGCCTTTGGCAAGAAGCATAATATAGAACTGCACTATTCCGGCCTGCCGCTGATACGTACCATGATGGCGGCACAGGTACAGTCGGAAATGAAGCTGTTCCTGATAATGTCTTTCTTGCTTACAGCATTGATACTGTTCCTATTTTTCCGCTCAGGTGTGGCGGTCATTACATCGCTCATCGTTGTGGCGGTAGGTGTGGTATGGTCGCTGGGCACAATAAGCCTGCTGGGATATAAGATAACCTTGCTCACTGCGTTGATACCTTCGCTGATAGTCGTCATAGGGATACCCAACTGCGTGTATTTCCTCAACAAGTATCATGCGGAGTACCATAAGTATCCCAATAAAGTAAAAGCATTGCTCCGCATGACGGAGCGCATGGGTATAGTAACGCTGTTCACCAACCTTACTGCTGCCATTGGCTTTGGTGTGTTCTTCTTCACCAAGAGTACGATATTGAAAGAATTCGGTCTTGTTGCAGGGCTGAACATCATGGCGATATTCGTGATCTCGCTGATATTTATCCCGGCCCTGTTTAGCTTCCTGGCACCGCCTAAGGTGAAGCACACCAGCTACCTGGAGAACAAGTGGATCAATAAACTATTGCTGACACTTACCCGCTGGGTATTCGATCACCGTATGTGGGTATATGTGGCCACGGCAATTATCTGCGGCGTGTCGGCGGCAGGTGTAATGCGGTTGCAGACTGTTGGGCACATAGTAGATGACTTACCCAAAGATGCTAAAGTATATACTGATCTTAAATTCTTTGAGAAGAACTTCCGTGGTGTGATGCCGCTGGAAATAGTGATAGATACCAAAAAGAAAGGTGGCGTAACCCTGAAGGTGATGAGCAACATGGATGAGCTCATCAGCTACCTGAATACATTCCCGGAGATCGGCCACTCGCTGGCTATATCGGAAGGTATCAAGTTCATCAGGCAAGCATACAATGGCGGCGACAGCATCTATTACAGTATGCCGACCATAGATGCGATAGAGTTGGCGCCATACCTCAGCGGCGGCAAAGGCGATAAGAAAACACAATTCACGCAACTGCTCTCTGCCTTTATGGATAGCACGAAGCAGAAAACACGTATCAGTGTGAATATGGCCGACGTAGGTTCTAAACGCCTGCCTGTATTATTGGATAGCATCCGCCCGAAAGTATATGAGTTGTTTGATACCAGCAGGTACGAAGTGACTTTTACCGGAACAAGTGTCGTATTCCTGGAGGGTAGCAAATTCATTATCAATAGCCTGAGGGATAGCCTGATATTGGCTTTCCTGATGATATTCGGTTGTATGATAGTCTTGTTCCGTTCGTGGAGGATACTGCTGATCTCAATGGTGGTGAATATTGTTCCGCTACTCATAACTGCGGGTATCATGGGCTGGGTAGGTATCCCGATAAAGCCATCAACGGTATTGGTGTTCAGTGTGGCGTTGGGTATTACCATAGACGTAACTATACGCTTCCTTGTCAACTTTAAACAGGAGCTGCAACGCCACGATGATGGCATTGCCAATAACGTACAACGCACGATTCAAGATACAGGATTGAGTATCATCTATACATCACTGATTCTGATAGTTGGTTTTGGTGTATTTGCTTTGTCAGACTTTGATGGCACTAAGTCGCTGGGGTATCTTACTTCGCTCACCTTATTATTGGCCATGGTGACCAATCTTACGTTGCAACCGGCACTACTGCTATGGATGGATAAGGCAGAGAAGCGCAGGGCTACCCTGCTGATGGAAAAGGATGATGAAGAAGAACATATGGAGCAAGGACACTCTTAAGTCAACAAGCCCAAATATTTAGATCCCGTTTAGCATTAGCTTGACGGGATTTTCTTTTTAACAGAAATATTTCCCTGCTGTGTGTGATTTATCAGAACTTGTTGCGACTAATGATTGTATAAAGAGTTAGATGCCGCCCGATAAACAATTAACAGAAACTTTTATCAATATCATCCGCGAACATGAGCGGTTGATATATAAGGTATGTAGCCTCTATACGAGCAATACGGAAGATAAAAGCGACCTGTACCAGGAGATCATACTCCAGGCATGGAAAGCGTACCCGCAATTCAAAGCACAGGCTAAAGTGAGTACTTGGTTGTACCGGGTGGCGTTGAATACCGCTATCAGTACTACGCGAAAACAGAACATAAAATACCACTACGAAGAAAGTATTCTATTGAATTTTCCTGACCCGCTGGGTGGAGATGAGGAGCAGTATAAGTTATTGCATGCGGCAATAAGTCAGCTGCCTGAACTGGAACGCGCATTGGTATTGCTCTACCTGGAAGATAAAAGCCATGCAGAGATAGCAGAGATAATGGGTATCAGCGTGAGCAATGTAGGGACGAAGCTGACAAGAATAAAGGAGAAGATGAGAAAGATAGTGCAACCATTAACAGTTTAAAAGAATTACTATGGAATTGGAAAATATGAAAACCTTGTGGCAGGAGTATGATAAGAACCTGCAGGCAAATACGATACTTAATGAGCGGATGGTGAAGAATATGCTGGCGGAGAAATCGAATGAGCGGTTGAGCAGCTTTACAAAGATGGAATATGCTTCGCTAACACTGGCAGGAATACTCCTGGCAATATTTGTATCCATGGGATATAAAGTGAACAGCGAGATGCAGGTATTGATTCCGTATATAGTGAGTCTTACATACTTCACATTCGCTGTGGGATGGAGTATATATAAGCTGCGCCTGTTGAACAATGTAGACACTTACAGTGATACAATAGTAAGTACAAGGGAGCGGGTGGAAAAGCTGCGGCTATTGTTTGCAAGAGAGAAAGTATGGAGCATGATACTGATGCCCTTCCTTATGTGTAGCCTGGCGCCCATCTTGCATTACTGGCTGTGGGATAGTTATTTCTTAGACCATTACATGGCTTATGTGCCGAGGTTTGTAGTGGGTTACGGTTTATTTGTAGTCTTGACATACTGGCTATACCAAACGCTTTATTCTAAGAACATCAAAATAATATTGAGGAACCTTGAGGAGATAGAAGCATTGAAAAAAGAGTAGCTTAATGTATATTCATAGTGATGAAAATACACCAAACTAAATCGTTGTCTTTAGAGCAGAAGGAAGCTGTACTCCACATATGGAACGAGGAGTATGCGGAGAAGTTGGTGAAGACAATGGAAGAATTTGAAACATATCTCAGCAAGCTTGGGGACGCGCAGCATTTCCTGATGTTTGATGAAGCAGATGCACACTTTGGTTGGGCTGTTACTTTTGACAGGGAAGGAGAACGGTGGTTCGCTATCATACTTAATGGTAGCGAACACGGAAAGGGTTATGGGACGCGACTATTGAATGCATTGAAAGAAAGCGAACCCGTGCTCAACGGCTGGGTAACAGACCACGACAGAGATATAAGACGTAACGGACAACCTTACAGATCACCGATGGGTTTTTACCTGAAGAATGATTTTGAAGTGTTGGAAGATGTGCGATTGGAAACGGAGGAGTTATCAGCGGTAAAAATAAAATGGGCAAAACAAAAGGGCAGCTAATTTAGCTGCCCTTGATATTAGAAGTTAGTTGTCTTATTTTTTCTTCCCGCGTTGTGCCTGCGCTTTCTGCATTTCTTCTACCTTTTGCGCCCACTTGGATGGGGTAACAGGTTTGTTCTTGTTCTCCTGTATTTGCGCATGGATCTTCTTTTCATCAATGATGTACTTCTGGATAATGAACTGCTGAAGTATGCTGATCATGTTGGAGAAGAAGTAGTAGAACGTTAGGGCGGCTGCCATTTGGTTGAACACACCTATCAGGATGAAAGGGAATACATAAGGCATCCATTTCATCAGCGGGTTGTTCGGGTCCTGGCTGGTCATGTTGCGGTTGTACAATGCCAGGAATAAACTCGATGCTGTCATCAGCAAAGTAAACAAGCTGACGTGGCTACCATAGCCCGGTATGCTGAATCCTAATGAAGCGATAGAGTCGTAAGTAGAAAGATCATTCGCCCATAAGAATGACTCCTGCCTGAGCTCAATAGAGGACGGGAAGAAGTAATACATCGCGAAGAGTATCGGCATCTGGAAGAGCGTTGGTAAGCATCCGCCAAGTGGGTTCACCCCTGCTGTCTTAAAGAGCTTCATTTGCTCCATACCAAACTTCTGCTGGTCGTCTTTATACTTCGCCCTTAGCTCGTCTATCTCCGGTTTCAGCACGCGCATCTTGGCGGCCGAGAGGTAACTCTTATAAGTAAAGAACGAAAGTATCAGGCGGATGAATATTGTCATCAGGATGATGATCAATCCGAAGTTGCCGATAAAGCTGCTCAGTGTATTGAAGATCGGGATGATGAGCCACTTGTTGATATACTTCACAAATGCCATTACACCATAGCCCAACGGCACCATGTTGTCCAGGTCTATATCATATTGACGAAGTGTCTTGTAGTGGTTAGGCCCCACATACCAGCTGAATGCTGCTGCATTTGATTTCAGTGGCATATCAAAAGTAGTAGTCTGGCGGGAAACGTGATTAGAGTCCAGCTTGTTCGTCACCTTTATAGCAGCCCTTGTTAATCCTTCTGTAGCGATGAATGCAGTGCTAAAATATTGCGCACGATAGCCGACCCACTCAACAGTTTCGTTAAGCGTTTCCGTCTGGTCGTCACGAATGGTAAAGTAGTCATCATCTTTGTTAGTGAAGCGGTAATAGATCTGGCTGTTATTACGCTCAGCGGTAATGTCGTGCTCTGTGTGCTTCGATTGTAGTTGCCATGTAACAGGAAGCGAGTTGGCTGTCATACCACCCAGCTTAATGCTACCCTTCATCATGTAGTCATCGGCAGGAAGCTTGTAAGAGATTGTAACGCTTTTGCCACCACCCAGATCGGCAGAAAAGTCTAATACCTGGCTGCCATCAGCTTCTGTGCGATTGGTAGGGGTAAAGTACAGGTCTTTAGTAGAAAGAGCACCGTTGTTAATTGGTAGTATAGCGCTCAGTTCATTTTCTTTACCGTTGAACAGGTAGAGTGGTTTTTCTCCGTAAGTCTTGTAGCCAAGAATATTAGCGCTAACCGGCTGTGCTCCTTTGGTAGAGAACTCCATTACCAGTTTCTTGTTTTGCAGCTTTACAGTTTGCGCTGTGCCGTGGTAAGCGGGCGGGCGGCTATCTGCAACAGCGCTATCGCCTGCCGTAGTGTCCACAGCCATGATAGCTGCTTTCTTCGCAGAGTCGATTGCCGCTTTAGGCTTCGCCTTTGCTTCCGCCGCTTGTTGTTCTTTTTTGAACTTCAGGTATTCATCCTGCTGGTGGTTATTATAGAATACATAGCCAATTACCAGTAACACTAACAGGCCAAAACCTATTACCGAATTACGATCCATCATGTGTGCGTAAAATAAGGCTGCAAAGGTAGGTATTTAGATTTAAGGGCTTAGGGTTTATCGGTAAACACCCTATATTTATCATAATTATTTAATATGAAGAGATTATTCATTTGTTGCCCTATTGCATTGTATTATCTGAATTTATAATTTAGATGCCATAGTAAAAAACACACGGAATATGTTTGGTAAAGAAAAGGTGAAAAGCACCGGTTCATCGGGAGTGATGAGCACTATTTCTCATGGTACTACCCTCACAGGAGATATACAATCTGATAACGACCTGCGCATAGACGGGTATGTTTCCGGCAATATTCATTGTAAAGCCAAAGTGGTACTTGGAGAGTCTGCCGTGATAGACGGAGATGTAGATGCTGCTAATGCTGATGTGTTTGGTATGGTAAATGGCAATGTCACTACTACAGAATTACTTTGCCTGAAATCGAAATGTGTCATCAACGGAAATATCTCTGTTGGCCGTTTGGATATAGAAGCCAATGCCACCTTCAATGGTAAGTGTACAATGACAACTCTCAGCCAGGCACAGCATATTCCGAAGCAAAACAATCATTACGAACAACCTGTACATAAGGATATTCCAATTGAGCTACCCAAGGAAGAACCTAAAAAACCGGTGCTGGTGATAGGCGAAGAAGAACCAGTACAGTCTACATTATTGTAAAAAATAATTCAACTCATCATCGAGTTTCAGGAAAGGGGTGCTTTGTTGCAGCCCTTTTATTTTTTCCGCATACGCTTCTTTGAACCTCTTATGTGCTTCTGTCTCTGGGAAGCGGGGCTTGTGTCTGCGTGCTGTTACTATTTCCTGTACTTGCTGCATGAGTTCCTTTGTGGGCGCATCTATACACGCGTTCACGAATTGTTCCCAAACGAAAGATGTTGCCAGGTAGTTAGGGTGAACAAAGTCTATATCATAATAGCGGTAGTCGCGCAGGATGTCAATTACCAGCTCGTATGCTGAGAAATAATACGCCTGTGTGTATTTATCGCATAATGTGTGAACCGCTTCTATCAGCCTCGCCTTGCTGCGGTTATTATCCACCACACCATCACGAATATGGCGCACAGGGCTTATTGTAAAAAGAATATTTGCCTTTGGATTTACTGCGAATATCTTTTCCAGCGTTTCGCTCAAAGCATTAATGACAACATCAATAGAGAGCAATCGCTTTTCAAACCATTGGCCCGGTGCGCGATGATTATTTGCTACGGGCTTACCTGTTTCCTGTAAGTAATATTGGAAGGCAGAGCCCAGGGTGATCATTATCCAATCAGCTTCTTTAATGAAAGCAGATGCAGAACGCTGTGAAGCATTAATGCCTTCCAATGCCGCTGACTGGTCGATATGAGAAAAACGTGTATGGTGGTCCCAGCTGTTCCAGAGTTCGTTGAGGGCAAAGAGCTCCTCGGCAGTGTATTGCTTATTATCAATGTAGCTATTGAGGCTATCGGCCACACTCAGCGGATTGAACAGGATGCCATTGGGATTAGACAGTACATCAAACTTATGCTGCCCCAGCCTTTCAGACATATGCTCTGTAAAGCAGGAACCTATCAGCAGAATTTTATCTGTGTAAGTAAGCGGCCTCGGCAGCTTTGGAATATCCGGATTGAGGTATAATTGCATGATATTATCACCCAAAAATATCTAATTATATCGCTATCAACATTAATACTGCGCCATTTTCCGTAAAAATCCGATATTAGAGTATCAGACTGACATTAATTATGTGACTTTATGGCATTATATTTAATGTGGTTTGAAAATTGTCTTACAGTTCTCAAATAAGAATCTTTAGAAAAACATAAGAAAAATGGATCCAAAAGAATTTCAGAAATACGCCGTAAAACACCACGGTATCAGCAGCGCGACACTGCACAATTACACTTCGTCTATGAATAAGGGGCCATTTGCACTGACCCCATATATTATCGAGGAACGCCCGATGAACGTAGCATCAATGGACGTATTCAGCCGCCTGATGATGGACCGCATCATCTTCCTGGGTGAAGCCATCAATGACTATGTGGCTAATATAGTAACCGCACAGCTTTTGTTCCTGGAAAGCACTGACCGTAACCGTGACGTACAGATGTACATCAACAGTCCGGGTGGTAGTGTTTATGCAGGTCTTGGCATGTATGATACTATGCAGATCATTAATCCTGATGTATCTACTATCTGCACAGGTATTGCCGCATCTATGGCTGCCGTACTGATGTGCGCAGGTACTAAAGGAAAACGTACAGCGCTGAAACACAGCCGTGTGATGATACACCAACCATTGGGTGGTGCTGAAGGACAGGCTAGTGATATCGAGATCACTGCGCGTGAGATAGGCAAGCTGAAGAAAGAACTCTATGAGATCATCGCAGCACACTCCGGACAGAAACTAAGCAAGGTGGAGAAAGACAGTGATCGTGATTACTGGATGACAGCACTGGAAGCGAAAGAGTATGGAATGGTAGATGAGGTGCTGGAACGCAATCCGCGCAAGGCAGCTGACCTGGAAGGCAATAAATAGTAACTTATAGAAAAGAGAAAGGCGACCATATTGGTCGCCTTTTTTTATTGTACATGTTTTCGATGTTATCCTTCCCACTTCTTCACTACCAGTGAAGAGTTCGTTCCGCCGAAGCCGAATGAATTGGAAAGGAACAAATTGAAATCTTTCTTCAATGTTTCAGGAATGATGTTGATCTTGGCAGAGTGCTCATCGGGTGTCTCGAAATTGATGTTCGGGGCGATGAAGCCATTTTGCATCATGAGCATAGAATATACTATCTCACTGGCACCCGCCATCCAGCATTCATGGCCCGTCATGCTCTTGGTAGAGCTTACAGGAACCCTTCCGCCAAACACCTCGAATATTGCTTCCGCTTCACTGCCATCGCCTGCGGGAGTAGATGTAGCATGCGCGTTAATGTATTGTATGTCTGCCGCACTTACGCCAGCTTCTTTTAACGAACGACCAATTGAACGAACCTGCCCTTCAACGCTTGGATTAGAAATGTGTTGTCCGTTAGAAGAGAATCCGTAACCGATTACTTCTGCCAGTATCGTTGCACCACGAGCTTGTGCAGATTCAAGGCTTTCCAGTATTACTGTTGCCGCGCCGCCACCGGGAACGAGTCCATCACGACCTGCATCGAATGGGCGGGATGCTTTTGCAGGTTCATCTTCACGAAGGGAGAATGTACCCAGTGCATCGAAGTTAGGCATAGAGTAAATATTCACTTCCTGTGCGCCACCGCAAATAACACGGTCTTGCAGACCCTGCTTGATGAACATATATCCTAAGCCTATAGAGTGCGAACCACTCGCACAAGCCGCAGAGATAGAAAAATTGATACCACGCAGTTTGAATATAGTTGCGAGGTTCATAGTAACAGTAGAATTGAGCACCTGGAATACAGAACCTGAACCTACCATCACAGTATCTTTCTTTTCGCGTATCAGGTCAATTGCTTCAATAACAGGTTGCGCGCAACTGTCGTTGCCGTAGATGATACCTGTTTCGTGTTGCTCAAAGTATTCTATTGTCATGCCCGCCTGCTCCATAGCTTCTATGGTGGCCATGTATGCAAACTCTGCATGTTCCGGCATCATAATGCGGGAGCGGCGGTCGAGCAGGCCTTTTAGTTGGGGGCGTTCTACAAAGCCGGTGAGGCCTGAGCGGTAGCCCATTTCCTTACGCTTAGGGTCGAGTATAATACCGGACTTCCCTTCAAAGAGGGACTTGGCTACTTCTTCTTTACTCTTACCAAGAGAAGAGTAAATACCCATACCTGTTATTACTACACGACTCATTTAAACGAATTATTATTAAGTATACAAACCTCCGTTGATGGAGAGCACTTGTCCTGTGATGTAAGAAGCATTTTTAGAAGCGAAGAAGCCTACAATATCAGCTACTTCTTCCGGCAAGCCGAAACGCTTCATCGGTATCATATTCACCAGTTCTTTTTCGTTGAGGTCGCCCGTCATATCAGTTTTGATAAAACCCGGAGCGATGGCGTTCACTGTTACGTTCCGCTTTGCTATTTCCTGAGCCAGTGCTTTTGTAGCGCCTATCATTCCGGCCTTAGCAGCAGAATAGTTTACCTGCCCGGGCATTCCTTTGATGCCGCTGAGCGATACCATATTGATGATGCGTCCGTAGCGGTTCATCAACATGGGGTTCAGTACGAGCTTTGTAACGTGGTACATACCTTGCAGGCTGGTGTCAATCACGCTGTCCCACTGATCGTCTGTCATAGACATCATCAGTGTATCCTGGCGAATGCCCGCATTGTTCACCAGTACTTCTACGAGCTTATCGTTATTACTTTCTATCCAACCACCTAATACTTTTTGAATATCTTCTTTATTGCCTACATCAAACATCAGTATCTCTGCTTCGACACCTTTCTCACGAACGAGCTTAGCAGTTTCTTCAGCAGCTTCTGTATTGCCTTTGTAGTTGATGAGCATGTTGTAGCCCATATCTGCCAGCTTCAGGCATACCGCACGGCCTATGCCGCGTGAACCACCTGTTACTAAAGCATATTTAGTTGCCATGTTGTTATATCTTTTTCTTGAAGTGGTCCACTATATCCGTTTCCATCAACCATGCCTTCACCGCTTGCAGATTAGATGATGCAGCAAAATCTTCCTTGAAGAAAGGGAACAACTCGCGTATCCCTTTGTACATCCACTTAGTTGCGGGGGCCATTTTAGAAGAGATGCCACGGATATCTATCGCCTGCATCAGCGCTACCGCTTCTACTGCTAATACCTCGTAAGTATTCTCTATCACACGGTTGCACATCATTGCAGCGTTGCAACCCATACTTACGATGTCCTGGTTGTCGTTGTTGTTAGGAATGCTGTGCACATACATCGGGTTGCTGAGTGTTTGGTTCTCTGCCACTGTGGATGTAGCAGGATATTGCATGCCCTGTATACCGAAGTTCAACCCCAGCTTACCTGCGTTAGCGAACGGGGGCAGTTTTTGGTTCAGGTTAGAGTTCAGTATGAAATTCAACTGGCGCTCGGAAAGCATGGAGAGCTTAGTGATCGCAATTTTCAGCTTGTCCATTTCCAGTGCGATATAGTCGCCATGGAAGTTACCGCCGTGGAATATGTTCTTTGCTTTGGTGTCAACAACAGGGTTGTCGTTCACAGAGTTCAGTTCATCAACAATTACACTCTCGGTATTATACACTGTATCCATTATAGGTCCCAGTATCTGTGGCACACAACGGATAGAATAGTATTCCTGAACTTTATCTTCTATTACTGTTTCAGTTATTTTCCTGTCGTACAAATGTTCATGACGCTTGCGCAGCAGTTTGCTGTCATCGCCTAATATGCGCATCCACTCTGCTACAAGGTTTTGGCCTTTGTGCCTTTTCACCTGGTTCAGCTCGGCAGAGAAGTGGTCATCGTAGGCTTCCATCATCTCGTTCACGCCAAGTGAAAGAAGCATGCTCCATACTACCAGCCTGTGTGCCATTATCACGTTCACCCCTCCTATACCCGTCATGGCAGAAGTGCCATTCAGTATAGCAAGGCCTTCACGGATGTGGATCTTCATTGGCTGAAGTTTCAGCTTCTTGAATACCTCCTTAGCAGGAACTACTTTGCCTTCAAACCAGAAGTTACCTTCACCTATCAATCCTAATGCAAGATGAGCAAGCTGTACTAAGTCACCACTTGCACCAACGCCACCGTGCGCATACACACATGGATATGCTTTGTTGTTCAGCAGGTTCTTCATCAGCTCCACGGTATCCGGATGTATACCCGAATAGCCAAGCAGCAACGTATGCATACGAGCCAGCAACATAGCGCGTGAGTGCTGCGGGGAAAGCAAAGCTCCCATGCCCGAACTATGGCTGCGAATGAGGTTGTATTGTAACTTCTCACGATCAGAATCTTCAATGCGGTATTGAGCCATTGGCCCGAAACCGGTATTGATACCGTAGATCAGTTTATCTTTTGAGAATTTGGTGAGAAACTCGAAACTGCGCGATACATCCTTAGCCGCTGCCGAAGATATATTCACGTCTTTCTCCTGCAGGATGATTTGCTCAAATGCAGCGAGATCCAGAGTTTTACCTCCAAGTGCGATCATATTAAATAAAAATATTAAAAATCAATTCCAATAAGGTGTGCAAAGATAGCAAAAAAGATAGGTAGCCTCAATGGTTGAGGCAATATTTATAGCACAGAAATACTATATGATTTTCAGGACGGACTATTTCTTCTTTATCAGGCTGGTAAACGGGTTTCTGAGCTTCTCGTAGCCCATCAGATCCACCTTCACGCTACCTACCAGTATGGGGCTGTCTACCCGCAACGGAATATGGTTGGCGTCATCGCTCACCCATATGGCCATTTTCTCCCCGCCTTTGAACAAGGTGCCCTCTATAAGGAGTGGTGTTATCTTGATGGCATTAAAGGTACCATAGCGGGTGGTGATCTTTTCTTTACCTACATAACGGATATATAGCTCGAAAACTTCATCATCCAGGAACATGCTGAAAGGTATTTTATCACCCGGCTTATGTTTACTGTAATCTATATTCCGGGCATAGAACACGGCTGAGAGTACATCTTGTACACATTTAGGTACGGTGTACACACCTTTTGTAGATACTGCCTTACCTGCCTTATGGTTGAACGTAACGTTGTTGTATATCTTGAATCCGTTCTCATTTACATTACGCACAAACTTTACCGGCAACATGGTTTCCATGTCGATAAATGTTTCATACCTGTCGCGAACCTTGTAGAACCATTCGTAAGACTTCAGCGTTTTACCATCGCCTATTACGTGATATACCTTTTTGTTGTTCAGCATTTCTGCAGTAGTAGTAAAGGTAGCTTCACCTGCTGGTACCCAAAGGGGGCTCATGTTATAATACACCCTGAAGGTTAGTTTTTCACCTTCCTTAAAGCTGGTATTCTTAATGCCGCAGAAATCACTTTGTGCTGAAACAATATTAGCTGAAAGAAGAAAAGCTATTGAAGTTACTATCTTAAAAAAGGGCTGAGATCTCATCTTAAAAATTCGTTTGCTCAAGGGGTACATACTCAAATATCTGTCTTTTTTAACTAATTTACTTTTATAATTCTGTTACTTAAATAGTCTCATTCTAAGTAACAGTATGCTGCCGAATATAGCCGGTATTATAAGGTTGATGAACCATAGGCCAACTGTGGCAGACAATATCCCGATAGCATTAGCACTGAAAGTAGCGAATAAGTATAATCCTACCTGCCCCCTGATGCCAAGCTCTGCAAGGGCTATGGAAGGCACTACCGCTATTGTCCAGAAGAATAATGCTGAAAGAAAAAATCCATCTACTGGTGGGACAATTACATTCATCCACCTCAGTAAAACCAAATACTGTACCGTAAAGACAGCAAAGCGCAGCATCGATATGAAAAGAATTGTTAATTGTTCTTTTGCTGTGAAGCGCATTAGCAGCTGGCCGTATATCTTATACTTCTGCAACCACTTTATTTTGCTCAATAAAGGCAACCAGCTTTCAAACCGCCAATAGCACCAGGCAAGTATCACCATCATTACTGTGCTGCCCACCAATAGCACTTTTTCCCAAATGCCGGGATGAACGATGTTATAATAGATGAGTGCAGCAGCACCGTAAATGAAGATCGTCAGCAATTGTGCAACAGAACCGAGTATTGAAACACTGATAAGCCGGAAAGTATTTTTTCGTTTCAGGTAAAGGATGCGACCTGGATACTCACCTAAACGATTGGGTGTAACAATAGATATAGCGATACCTGCAAGATAACTGGTGAGCGATTGCCTGAATGTAAGTGCCTCGGCTGAGCCCGCTAGTATTTGCCACTTGCGTGTCTCCAGCGTTATGTTCACAAACATTAGCGCAAGACATAGATACAAATAGACAGGCGGGCCTGTTTGCCACCATGTATGTTTATCCACATTGGTGAGTTGATTCTTTACTTGTGCATAAATACCCCACAATAGCAGAGCTGAAAGGACAAAGCCTGTCAGGTAATTGAGCCATATTTTGGTACTTTTGTTCAAATAGATTTTCCTTTTGCAAGACACCCCGCGAATAATACTAGGAATAGACCCCGGAACCCTGGTAATGGGGTATGGGCTTATTGCCGTGCACAAAAGTAGTATAACGCTGGTGGAAATGGGGGTATTGCAACTTTCCAAGCATAAAGATCATGCTGAGCGCCTGGAACTCATCTTCCGGAAGATGGAAGGCCTGATAAAAGCACATAAACCTGAGGCTGTAGCTATTGAAGCACCCTTTTTCGGTAAAAATGTGCAGAGTATGCTAAAGCTGGGCAGGGCGCAGGGAGTGGCTATTGCAGCCTCCATGATGCATGGGCTGAAAGCTGTAGAATATGCCCCCCGAAAAGTGAAACAAGCCATCACCGGCAAAGGAAATGCGACTAAGGAGCAAGTCTTTAAAATGCTCCAACATACCCTGAATATTGAAGAAGACCCCCGCTTTATGGATGCAACGGACGCGGTAGCAGTGGCTCTTTGCTACCATTACCAAACCAAAATAGCCGCTTTAGGAGACGGTAGCACGACCAAAAGGGTGTCTAAAGCGAAGAAAGCAGGCAATTGGGCCAGCTTTATTGCCCAGAACCCGGGTAGAATTGTTAAATGATAGTTATTGAGGAGCCTTTTAACGGTTTTTTAAGATGATATATTACCTACTTAACAATTTGACATCTACTTTTACATTCTGATTACAAAGAGATAACAACGCTGTGTGGTCAGAAACAAAACAACAACAACAAACGGGTAAGCAGTCTTATAACAAACGGGGCTGTATTATTAAAAAACAAAACAAAACATTATGCCTGAGTACAAAGCAAAAGTATTACTGGTAGAGGACGATCCTACTCTAAGCTATGTAGTAAAAGAAAGTCTCGCTAAAAACGGTTACGATGTAGTACACTGTTCAGATAGCGAAACTGCATGGCAACAATTCATGAAACTGAATTTTGACATCTGTTTACTGGATGTTGTGCTGCCGAAAAAAGATGGTATGCACCTGGCTACTCAAATACGCCAGAAAAATGAATCTATTCCAATCTTATTGCTGACCTCTAAGAATATGGATGATGATAAGGTTGCCGGCTTCAAAAGCGGAGCTGATGACTATATCACCAAGCCTTTCAATATGCAGGAATTACTGCTGAGACTTGAGGTGTTCTTAAGGCGCACGAAGAAGAAAGAGGACAATACTCCTACTGAATTCATCTTAGGCGACCTGGCATTTGATTATACCAACTTGGTAATGCGTAGCGATAATGCAGAGTTCCAGCTGACACAACGTGAAGCTGACCTGATCCGCTACCTGTGCCTGAATGCTAACCGTGTACTGAAACGCGACGAGATACTGATGAACGTATGGGGTAAAGATGATTACTTCCTCGGTCGTAGTATGGACGTGTTCATTACCAAGGTGCGTAAATATATAAAAGCGCAGGAAGGCGTTGAGCTTCAAACGATACATGGGATCGGTTTCAAGTTCATATATAGCAATGCCGCTGCTTAATAATAGTTTTTACAAATAGTAGTACTCCGGAAACGTCCTCATTTTGAGGACGTTTTTATTTTGCACTATATAGTTACCCGCAGGATATCTATGGTTCTGCCGTATTTTTTATTGTAAATGATAGACTTGCCATCATTAGCTACATATGCACGTGCATCTTCCTCTCCTGCGGCTGCTTTTGTAAGTCGCTGCTTACCTGTGCCATCGGATCGTACTTTAAAAATATTATAGGGGCCATCCTGCATGGAAGAATAATATACCCAGTTGCCATCATTGCTGAACATAGGCCATCCATCCCGCACTGATGGGTCATTAGTGATGTTTTTATTCAGGCCTTTAGCCATGTCCATGATAAAAATATCATCACTCATGTCATCATTGCGAAGGAAAACGATCTGCATCATGTCAGGGGAATAGCGGGCGCAGGTTTCATTTTCCTTAGTATCAGTAATGCGTTCTGTTTTATTGTCGGTCAACGATATCCGGTATATATCCAGAGAGCCATTGCCACGGGTGGAATTAAATAGGAGGTATTTCCCATCTGGACTGAAATAAGGATGAATGTCCCGCTCAGGATCGTTGGTGAGGCGTTTCAGTCCTGAACCATCTTTCTTCATGATGTATATTTCTTCATTGCCGTCCTTATCACTCACAAAAGCGATCCAATCGTTGGTCGCATCCCAATCGGGGAAATTATTGTTGTGCTCGCCTTTGGTAAGCTGTTCTGATTTTTTGGTGTTTACATCCAGTATATATAGCTGCCATCTGCCATCCTTGTTGGATTGATACAATACTGATTTACCGTCATTTGAAAGGCGGGGATAGGCATTCTCAATATTTTGCTCGCTGAGCAAGACTTCGGGCTTTTCATTCATCTGTGCGCTGGCACAAGATGAAAGCAACATACCATATAGCAATAGGTGTTGGATCATTTTCATACAATAATGTTTTTCTGAATTACAGATAATGGCAGTCTACCCATAATGAGAAAGCGCTGATAAAATTCTTGTAAAGGCCTGCCGGGATATTTCTTTTCCCATGCGTCCTGCATTTTAAATATTTGTGCCGCACCTACCTTATAGCTTAGTGCCTGCCCCGGCCAGTTAGTAACACGAGTTACTTCCCGTTCGGCTATGTCATTTTGGTTGGGTATCGTTTGCTTCCAATATGTTAAGGCCTTCTCCCTGCTCCATCCATAATAGTGTATACCAACATCTATCACCAGTCTTGCTGAACGCACCAGGTCCCACTCCCATTTACCCAGGTAGCTGTATGGTTCCTGAAAAAGCCCTACGTACTTACCGAAATATTCTACATAACAACCCCAGCCTTCAAAGTTTCCGGGATAATAAAATAAGTCTTCAAAAGGAGTACTCTGCTTAGCTGTTGAGAATTGTAAATGATGTCCGGGAATGGCTTCGTGCATATACAACCACTCTATCGCGCGCTTGTTATACCGCTTCGTGAAAAAGTTGAATTGGAATACATCTTTACCATAAGCGTTATTGCTACGATTGAGATACATGCCGGGTGGCGTTTGGGCTGTAGCTCCCGGCCATTCCATTGCATGAATAGCAGGTATGTATTTTATACCGATAAATTGCGGCAAGTGTATTCTCACCATACTATCTACCCGCTCAAATTCTTTCAGAAGTGCCTGCTTGTCTGTAATGTAGTATTCACTGCTATTCAGGTGCTGATAGAAGGATGCACTATCCGTGTAACCCATCTGCTTTTGTATTGCTGCTATTTCTTTCTTTACCTTTCTTACTTCCAATTCACCAAGGGCATACACTTCTTCGGGTGTAATGTCTACAGAGGTGTATTGCTTTATGGTCCAGGTATAGTAATTTTTACCTAATTGATATAAACCTCCTTCCGGTGTTTTTCGACCTTTGTTCAGCCATTCTTTCTGGAGCCTGATACGTTGTTTGTTATTAGTTATCTCATATCCCAGGTGGTCATAAATAATTCTATCATCATCGCTCATGAAGGTGTGTTTATGGCCACTGATTTTCTTCTGAATGCTGTCGAAGAATACTTCCTGCTCGTCCAACATATCAGCAGCCGGGATCTTCGAGAGATATTGCCTGTAGTCGTATTGCAGCTCAGGGATGTTAAGCCGGGTGTAATCTTTTATAAAATCTTCGGCTATAGATTGAAGATTTTGTTGCGCAGTGCAACAATTGCTGATGAATAGTGAGATGAGTACGTAGAAATGGCGTTTCATGTTCTATATGCTCTTTAGCCAGTCTAATATCTTCTTGTAAATTTCAGGATTATACTGTCCGGGATTAGTAGCGGCTTCACGGAATGAATTGGCTGTACTCATACCATGGTCGGCAGATACCACCACCATTGTAGCATTACCCGGATGATATTTGTTAATAGTGTTTGTGAGTATTTGATGATCATCTTGCGAAGAGATAAAATCTCCTTTGCCCCATATCATTAGGGCCTTTCCTGTAAAGGGTTTCCATAGTGCTGTATAATCTACAGCATAGAGTTCATCATTATACTTCCTGGATCTGGCTTCTAAGCCGTCTAAATGTTCTTTGCAACCACTTTTCTTTTGCCCAGCCTGCTCTGCGGTCATTTTATCTACAAAGAAGTACTTGGAGCACTCACATACTTCCTTTGTATAAGCTTCTGTTTCTGCTTCACTCCAGCCATTAGCTTCACCAATGGTTTTCCTTGTCTTAGCGAGGTATTCCATGAATTGTGTGCCTATAGTGCCGTATGCTATGATGCCCTTCAGTGATGTTTCAGTCGCAACCATTGGTGCCATCACGCCACCCATACTGTGCCCGAGCACGTAAATATTGTCTGCCTGTACATCAGCTCTTTTCTTCAGGTCCTTCACTGCCTGTACATACACGTCCTTCTCTTCAGTGAAGCTGACCACTTCACATTTCTTACTATGCCCTGCACCATCTCCTATACCCGGTTTTTCTACTCGTGCTATCATGAAGCCATTGCGGGCGAGTGCGTTTATCAGGCGCACTTCATTACGATTACTGTCCATCGGGCTTTCCAGGGAATAACAGCCGATGCCTCCTAAGAAAACAAGCACAGGTTTTTTACCCGCGCCTTTCGATTTCGTTATTATCAGGCGTTGCAGGCCTGTGGCAGTTTTTACTGTTTCATAACTTACGTCAAGGTCAGGGTATTTTTCCCGGGGATATTCTTTAAAAGAAGAACTACCTGTAACTTTCTTTTTGTCTCTCAAAAGCTCGTAGGTAAACGAAGAGCCACTATTCTGTCCGGCAACATATCCTACTGCCTGCACAACATCGTTGATCTTAGTTCCATTCAGGGACAATAAAATATCACCTCTTTTGATTCCTGCCGCTTCAGCTGTAGAGCCGGGAACAGTGCCCTGTACCAGGACACCGTAGTCTTCCTTCACTTCCATCATCCGCCTTGTATCAGCGGTGATATTCTCCATTTGTATGCCGAGAAAACTACGGCGAGGAAGCTCTTGCGCCTGTACGCAGGAAAGATAACTAAGACAAAAAAAGATGGCTATAATATTCTTCATCCTTCTAAAGTAAAGAGAAGAAAAGGATGGTAGTTAACCCGTTAGGGGTGATTTATTTACTTCAGTATCTGCGCCAGGTGATGTTCCAGGTGGCTAACATAGTCAGTAATGACAAATGAAAATAGCACAGGTTCGGAAGAGCCGATATGGCAAGAGATATTTAATTTATCGGGGTTAATGTGGCGTATGACATTAGTTAGATGCCGGTTGTAGGAATACCAAAGCGATATTAACTCTGCCGTATTTCCTTCAGTATATTTCTGTGAAGAGACAAAAAAATTCTGCTCATAACCTATGCCTGTATAGATATCTTCAGCAAATTGCGCCTGAACAAAACGGAGATGATTATTGGCAGCACTGTCTATCAAGTGGCCCAGCACTTCTTTCCTGCTCCATTTTTCAGGAGCCGTTTTCGCCGACCACTCACTTTCAGAAATAGTGTTAAATCGGTCTTTTGCTTCACCAATTACCATTAATAGTCTTTCTGAGGTTTCTTTTAGAAGCTCATTCATGGCTTTTGTTCTTTTCCCAACGCAACTTTATATGCTTTCATACAGCGTTCTTTTGCTGCTGCGTGATCTACTATTGGTTGTGCATATTGCAACGTATCATACTCAGGTACCCACTTCCTGATGTACTTTAATTCCTTGTCAAATTTCTCTGTTTGCAACTGCGGATTGAATACACGGAAGTAAGGTGCTGCATCGCAACCGCATCCTGCTGCCCATTGCCAGTTACCATTGTTGGCGGCGAGTTCGTAGTCAAGTAATTTTTCCGCGAAATATGCTTCTCCCCACCGCCAGTCTATAAGCAGGTCTTTAGTAAGAAAGCTAGCTACTATCATCCGAACCCTATTGTGCATATAGCCTGTTTCGTTCAGCTCTCTCATTCCCGCGTCTACTATCGGGAAACCTGTCTGACCACTACACCATAGTGCGAACTCATTTTCGTTATTACGCCAGGCGATATTATCGTATTCTTCTTTAAATGATGAGTTGACCACACGGGGGAAGTGCCAAAGTATCATTTGGAAGAACTCCCGCCATATCAGTTCGTTGATAAAGTCCGGGCTTTCATCTTTGGCCTCTCTTACCAGCTTGCGGATACTAATAGTGCCGAAACGCAAGTGAACACTTAAGTGAGTGGTGCTGTCCAGTGCTGGATAATCCCGTTGGGCTTTGTAGTCCGCCAGTACATTCTTGTTCAGCCTGGGCGCTACGGTCCAATAAGCAGTTTTTTCAAATCCAAGCGCTTCCAGTGATGGTATCCGGCGTGGTTTGAGACGAAGGAAATTGGTGAAATACTTCTCCGTAGGATATGACTCTAAATAGAAGCTGTTGAGCTTTTCCTTCCACTTTTTACTATAGGGTGTGTAAACAGTATAAGGCTCTTTGTTGTCTTTTACTACTTCGTTTTTCTCAAATATTACCTGGTCTTTAAAGCTCTGGAACGCAATGTGCCGCTCTTTTAAATATTCCGCTATGTTTTTGTCACGCGCCGTAGCATAGGGTTCATAGTCGTGGTTGGTATATACGCTCTCAATTGTAAAAATTTCAGACAGCTCCTTAAAGCAATCCAACGGCTTGCCGTGTAGCACGTATAAGCTACTATTTAGCTCTTTCAGCTTTTTTTGGATAATAATGAGTGCATCCCTGATGAAAGCGACTCTTTTGTCTGATTTATTCTGCAGATCAGCCAGTATATCTGTATCGAAAATGAAGATAGGTAGAACAGGCTTTCCCGAGCATAATGCATAATACAGCCCTGCATTGTCTGCAAGCCTGAGGTCCCGGCGAAACCAAAAAATAGTTAGCCCTTGAGCTTTCATCGTGCAATAATATCAACAAAAATTGAGTTATTTGTATATCCGTTCTACCTAACCTATTTTATTATGTCTATAAAACCTTGGATAGGGCATCTCATCGTGATGCTCATTATTATCTTACCTGTATTTGCTCATTTGGATGATGGTGCGATCCAATTGTGGGATGAAGGAAGACTTGCGAACAGTGCAATAGAAATGTATCTGACAGGTGACCCTTTGGTCGTAACCTATGAGTATGAGCCGGATATGTGGAGCACAAAGCCCCCCTTGCTTATATGGTTGCAAGTATTATCGTTAAAAGTGTTTGGACTTAATGACCTTGCTTTGAGGCTGCCTACTGCGCTATCGGCTATATTCACTTGCCTGTTCTTATACTGGTTTCTTACTAAGAAATTTAATGCTCCGTTGTTAGGAATATTTGCTGTCATAATTTTAATAACAACTCCCGGCTATGTAACGATACATGGCATTCGCACAGCAGATTATGATGGCACATTAACCTTATTCACTACTTTGTATACTTTGTTCTTTTTTCTTTTTCTTGAGGAGGGCCGGAAGAAATATTTTTGGCTGTCTATCACGTTCATTATATGTGCAGTTTTAACAAAGGGTATTGCAGGACTACTTTTTTTCCCGGGATTGATATTGTATGCTATTTATAAAAAGAAGGTAGTCAGTTTAGTAAAAATGCCGCAGCTGTATTTAGGCCTTTTTACTTTCCTTTTTTTTGTTGTAGGATATTATTTACTTAGAGAGCAGTATAACCCCGGCTTTATCAAAGCGGTAATGCAAAATGAAGTGGGGGGTAGATTTTTGGATACTATTGAAGGACATAAGGGTGATGCAATGTATTATGTGAGATATTTGGACGAGCAAGGATTGACGCCTTGGTATTTATTGTGTGTGCTGGGCATAATATTCGGTTCGGTATCTAAGATAAGGCTGGTTCGTGACATTAGTGTATTTGTATTAATAACCTGTTTGTCTTTCCTAATAGTGATCAGTATGGGAGCAACAAAGTTATTCTGGTATGTATTGCCAATGTATCCTTTAATGGCTATTTCAGGAGGAATTTTCATCCATTGCATTACTCTTATATTGATTAAGAATGAATTGTGGAAACTGCATATCACCAGGAATGTATTGCCATATGTGTTCCTGGCTCTGATTTGTGTGAACCCATACATAGAGATGCTTCAGTATGTACTGAGAGCGCCCAGTAGTGACAACAAAGCCGATGATGCAGGAATAGTTTTAAAAAAATTACTGAAAGAAGGATATATTTATCCCACCAGGATGTCGGTGGTGTTTGATGGTTATCAAAGCGGATTGGATTGGTACTTAAAAATATCTAATTTGCGTAATATCCCGGTAACAAGAGCAGATCTCAGAAGTCTTGACGATGATCAGTTAGTGCTTGTTTTTGAGGACGGGTTGAAGAAAGGCATTGAAGAACATTATAAAGTACATGTTGTGAGCGAAAATAATGCTGCAACGATTTATCAAATACATGGAAAGAAACAGCAAAGTTGCGCTTTCGATAGTAGTGCCTGTCTTTAACGAAGAAGCGATAGTTCCTGAGCTGATAAGGCGGTTGGTACAAGCCTGTAGTGGAATAACTGATAGCCATGAGATCATACTTGTAAACGATGGCAGTAAGGATACCACTTTGTTGAAATTAAAGGATGCCTGTGCTGGGAATTCTAAACTGCACTATATCAGCTTCTCCCGGAATTTCGGCCACCAGATGGCTATTACTGCAGGAATGAATTATGCGGTTGGCGATGCAATAGTAACTATAGATGGCGACCTCCAGGATCCCCCGGAACTCATTAATGCCATGTACCGGGAATTTCTGAATGGCAATAAAGTGGTCTATGCCAAACGCAAAACACGCAAAGGCGAACCTTGGTTGAGGCTGAAAGCCATTACTACCTTTTATCGCTTGCTGGCGAAAATCACATCCTTTGAAATGCCCCAGAATGTCGGTGACTTCAGGCTCATTAGCAGGGACGTACTCGAACATCTGAAGAAAATGAAAGAGCAGGATAAATACCTGCGGGGGCAAATAGCGTGGATGGGATACAAAAGCACTTATGTGATGTACGACCGCGATGAGCGCATGGCGGGTGAGAGTAAATACCCGTTTAAAAAACTATTAAGGCTTGCTACTAATGGCATTACAGGCTTTTCTGACTGGCCGTTAAAAATGGTGACCCGCATCGGTTTCGTAGTGTGTATTATTTCCTTCATCCTGATTGTATATGCCTTGTGCAGTTATTTCTTTGGTGGTCAATACGTGCCGGGATGGGCATCACTTATCATCAGCATTACTTTCTTAGGTGGTGTGCAGCTTTTATCAATAGGCGTGATAGGTGAATATATCAGCCGCATCAACAATAATGTGCGCGACAGGCCACTCTATGTGGTGGACCAAACCGATATTCCTGAGCAGAATAGCATGGAATAAGAGCAAACGATATTCATTAAAACAAAAACTTCCTCCCGGCTTAGCAGGAGGGCGTTTTCTATATAGTGTTCTTTAATTATACTTCGTTCAGTAGATCACCGATCACCTTAGCTAACTCTGTACGGGTAATGGGCACACCCTTTATCTTGTTGTATCCTTTGGCATCAATAAGGAACTGGTCGCGGATGATCTTTATTAATTGTCCATTGTTTATTTCAGGTATCAATACTTGCTTGTACTTCTTCAGCATCTCTCCCAGGTTGCGTGGGAACGGACGCATGTGGCGCAGGTGCGCATGAGCTACCGATTTGCCTTGTAACTGTAATTCAGCGCAAGCACTTTTAATAGCGCCATAGGTAGAACCCCAGCCTAATACCAGCAGGTCTCCTTCTTCAGGGCCGCTATCCAGCGTTTGTTCAGGTATATATTGCGCTATCATATCCACTTTAGCCTGGCGAATCTTCACCATTGCTTCGTGGTTATCAGCGTCGTAAGAAACGTTACCCGTCACCAGTTCTTTTTCCAATCCGCCTATGCGGTGCTCCAGTCCCGGTGTACCTGGTACAGCCCATGGGCGAACCAGTTTTTCATCACGTTGGTAAGGGAGATATTTATCTTCCCCTTCAGCCAGGCCTTTCTTAAAGAAGACCTCAATAGGTTTCAGGTCTTTGGTTTGCGGAAAGCGCCATGGCTCTGAACCATTAGCTATATACCCATCGCTGAGCAGAATTACCGGTGTCATATGTTGTACGGCAATACGTACGGCCTCGTAAGCTGCCTCAAAGCAATCACTTGGTGTAGATGCAGACACTATTGGCATAGGGCATTCACCATTACGTCCATAATATGCTTGCAGCAGATCGCTTTGTTCAGTCTTGGTAGGCAAGCCCGTTGACGGCCCGCCACGTTGAATATTTATGATCAGGAGAGGTATTTCCAGCATTACCGCAAGCCCCATAGCTTCGGTTTTCAGTGCCATGCCGGGACCCGAAGTAGTAGTGATGCCGAGGCTACCACCATAGGCAGCACCAATAGCAGCACTAATTCCGGCTATCTCATCTTCCGCCTGGAAGGTGCGTATGCCAAAATTCTTATGCCTCGCCAGTTCATGAAGAATGTCTGAAGCGGGAGTGATGGGATATGTACCTAAAAATATCGGCAGGCTTGAAGTCTGCGATGCAGCTATCAGCCCGTAAGAAAGTGCGGTATTGCCGGTAATCCCCCTGTAGTTGCCGGGAGGGAGCTTTGCTTTTTCTACTTTGTAACGACTGGTGAATGCTTCAATGGTATCTCCAAAATTATAACCCGCCTGTATAGCTTTGATATTGCTTTCCAGTATCTCGGGTTTCTTGCCAAACTTATCGTGCAGGAAGGAGAAGGTGCTTTGCATATCGCGGTTATACAACCAATACAGGAAACCGAGAACGAACATGTTTTTTGCACGGTCTTTTTCCTTCACACCCATTTGTATATCCTTCAGTGCCTCACGCGTAAGCTTGGTCACATCTATCTTGTATAGCTCAAAGCCTTCCAGCGAACCATCTTCAATTGGATTTACTCCCTCAGGATAATTCGCCAGGCGAAGATTTTTGCTGTCGAACCCATCAGTATTTACTATAATGATACCACCTGGTTTCAGCTCTTTCAGGTTCACTTTCAATGCGGCTGCATTCATTGCTACCAGCACATCACAATTATCACCGGGAGTAAATATTCTCTTGCTGGAAAAGTGGAGCTGGTAACCACTCACACCGGGAACCGTACCTAAAGGGGCGCGGATCTCCGCAGGGAAATCAGGGAATGTGGACAGATCGTTGCCTATTAAAGCGGTATTATTGGTGAACTGGCTGCCGGTCAACTGCATACCATCACCACTATCCCCGGCAAACTTTATTACTACATCATCAATAACCTTAGTAGGTATAGACATATTAAGATATCAAAAAAGTCAAAATTGAAGAGTCAAAAACCTGGGGGCATCTGCTCTTAGTTATGGGCGCAAAGGTACATATTTTGCACCTCATGACCTTTATATCTGCGGGAATAGAAAAACAATATATCAGTAGATTTTATCTATATAATTTATAGGTGACAATATGTTTAGTGGGTAATTTTTTATGGTTAAGCACACACATTTATGTAGGTTTGCCGCAAGAGTGATAATTGATATGCGTTTTGCCAGGGGCTTTATTGTTTTCCCGTTTATATACTTTCTTTTTAGCGTTTGTGCAGTAGCGCAAAGTACCGTTCCCGAGCGTAAGGCACGGATACTTATCCTATTGGATGGTTCTGCCAGTATGGTGGACAAATGGCAGGGCAATAAGACGCGCTTTAATGCAGCTGAGAATGTGATCATGGCGCTGATGGATAGCGTCCATCGGGTAAATCCGAATGTAGAGTTCGGGCTTCGTGTTTTTGGGCATGAGCACTCTGTAACAGAGAAAAATTGCTTTGATACCAGGAAAGAGGTCAACTTCAACAAGAACAACGAAGTGCAGATGTCCTTGCGCCTGGCGAGTATAAAACCTTACGGCATCACACCCATTGCCTATTCTATCAGTAAGGCGGTATTAGAGGATATGGTAGATGATGTTCACTATGCTTACAGCCTGATACTGATAACTGATGGTGGTGAAAGCTGTGGTGGTGATATATGTGAGGTTGTAAGAGAATTGCTGGAAAGGAAAATATATTTCAAGCCTTATATCATTAGTTTATTCAACTCTGCTGAGCTTGCCATGACATACGCTTGTATGGGGCAATATCTGCAGGTAACCAGTCAGGGCGATATACCTAAAACCGTTCATGCCATTGTCGAAGCCTACAAGCCGATGCTTAAAATGACCATTGGTGATATGCAGCCATTGGCCGGTAGAAGAGAAGTGCCAATGGAAGTACCAAAACCCATAGAGATTCCTAAGCCTGTAGAAAAACCGAAACCTGTAGAAGTACCCAAACCTGTTGAGATTGCAAAACCGAAACCTGTAGAAGTACCCAAGCCTGTAGAAAAACCTGTTGTAAAACCGCCGCGTGCAAAAGAACTACTATCGCCCGTGTATGCTACAAGCCTTACACAGGTAAAGCATTCTTCTTATAAGCTGCTGGCTTACCCTAAAGTGGAGATACGGAAGATAAAGTGGCCCAATGCGATCGTGAAAACTGATATGCAACGTATTGCTACTGTGGGCAAACCACGTAGACTTCCATTGTTGTTTACCGTTCCTACCTATAAGGAATTAGATATAAAGAGAATAGCATGGAAGGAAATAAAGGAAGAACCGGTACCTGCTCCTAAGCCGGTGGAAAAGCCTGTAGAAACTCCTAAACCTGTTGAAGCACCCAAGCCGGTAGCTAAAGAAATACCAAAGCCAAAACTTGTTCCGGCTCCTACTCCTAAGCCCGCACCTAAACCTGTGCCGAAACCGGCACCAAAGAATGATCCTCCTAGAATAGTGGACGTAGTAGCAAAGGTAGAAACGGAAGATGCTGAAGAAACAACAGTAGAAGTTTACTTTACTAATGGTAAAGGAAGGTTCTACAGCACCACACCACAGATACTATTCAAGGATGTAAAGACTAATGATGTTGTTCACAAATTCTATAGAATGGTGAACATCTACGATAAGCCTGATCCGCAAAAAGTACCACCGGGGAAATACAATGTAATGATTGCTGGCAGATCGGCGGGTATGGCGAAGAACGTCACGATCATACCCAATAAAAAGAACAAAGTAATCATAACGATCAATAATGGTTCGTTGCATTTTGAATATGAGGGTAATCGCGACAGGCCCGTGTCTGAATACCAGGCAAGGGTTGCGCAACGCTCCGGAAATACAGATGTAACTCAATCTTGTGATATAGACCGCCCTTACGATCCGGGTAGTTACCACATTACCGTTAACACAAAACCATTATCGCATTTCTATGTAGACCTGGAGATGAATGCTGTTACTGTACTTGCATTACCGGAACCGGGATTTGTACAGTTCACTAATACAAACAGGCTGAACACTGTAAGCTTATATGCGCCACAAGGCGATAGGTTTATTCGTTTTATGGGATTTGATATACTAGGGCAGGTCGCTGATCAGAAGCTAGATCTGAAACCCGGAAAGTATGAAGTACGGTTTGTACCCAATCCCAAAAACGGCCAGGAAGTAACGATTCCTTTTATAGTAAAGAGCAATGAGGTTACTGAACTGGAGTTGAAATAACCTAACTTCATAAGATGGAATCTATCGCCATAGAAGAGGTACAGACAGGCAGTGCCGAATATAACCAGGTCTATGATTTGCGGGAAGCAATTTTACGCAAACCTATCGGTTTATCATTAGCTGATGAGGACTTGAGTGCAGACAAGAACGACATTATACTTGCGGCCCAAATAGGTGAAAAAGTAGTTGGGTGTATTATGCTACAACATAAAGATGCAAGCACCATAAAATTCCGCCAGATGGCCGTAGCTGAGGAGTTACAAGGAAAAGGAGTAGGTAACGAAATAATGACAGCAGCCGAGGCATTAAGCAAAGACAAAGGGTATACCAAAGTTGTGCTTCATGCTCGGGAAACTGCCGCGCGATTTTACTCGAAACTTGGGTACAACATTACATCGCCGCTATTTACCGAAGTCGGCATTCCGCATTATGTAATGGAAAAGGATATTTAATGAATTATTGCAACAGGAACAAAGATCTCGGTTGTGTTTTATTCGACAGCAGCAAGAAGTTGCCTATAGAATGGAATACGTTGCTGCCTGAAGGACATGCCCTGCATACAGACCAGCTCGCCGTTACGGAAGGCGCGGGCTTGCCTGAGATATCGCATTTATACGCACTCATTTCGATAGATGGAACGCCAGTTGCAGCAGCATATTTTCAGTTACTTAACCTCAGGCCGGAGCATATTAATAAGGCTATGGTAAAGCCCTGGCAACACAGAGCATGGGCATCATTTGCCAGAACTGCACGACCTAAGATGTTGGTGTCAGGTCACCTTTTCCGGCACGATGCCACATTTTTTTATCACGTACCTCATATCAGCGCCTACCAGGCTTTTCAATGTTTTTATAATGCATTGAAGGCAACCTTGAAATACAGTCGTGCTGCTGCTATATTGGTAAAGGACATGCCTAAAGACCTGGTCGATCATTTTCAGAACCATGCACCGGAATATTTATTGCTTCGCAATGACATCTCTATGGAGATGAATATACGCCAAGAATGGAAAACAATAGCAGACTACGAGAAGTCATTGAAGCACAAATACGCACAACGTTTCAGGAAAGTAAGGCAACAATGGAAGGACCTGGAGATAAAGGAATTGTCAGCTACAGATGTTGCCAATAATAAAGAAAAATTATTCAACCTTTACGAGCAGGTGGTAAAGCACCAGCAAATAAGACTCGGACTGTTAAGTCCCGAATTCCTACCAAATCTCAAAGCACATTATGGAGATAAGTTGAGAGTTTGGGCGGCTTATAAAGGCGATGAAATGGTTGCCTTCTTCAGCGGATGGGCCAAGCATGACGTGTTTGATATGTTCTATATCGGGTTTGATTATACTCAGAATGCGGAGTTGCAATCATACTTCAATATTCTCTTCTTTAGTGTAGAACAGGCGATAGCATTGGGGAAAAGCAAACTGGTACTCGGTCGCACAGCGCTCGATGCCAAGGCACGCATCGGTTGCGAACCTCAATACATGCATACGTTTCTCTACATCAATAACCCACTCATCCGCCCCTTTGTATTAAGAAAGCAGCAGAATGTATCCTTACAAGAAGGGAATTGGGAAGAAAAACATCCGTTTAAGCCGTCGAAAGATTAATGCGCTTCCAGCCAGTTGTCGCCATGCCCTGCTTCAGCCATTACCGGAACCTCATGCGGTAATATCATCGCACCTTCCATTCCTACTTTTATCAGTTGCTTTACCTGCTCTATTTCGTTTCTTGGTGTGTCAAATATCAATTCATCATGCACTTGCAATATCATGCGCGTCTGCATATTTTCTTTTCCTAGCATATCATGCACACGTATCATTGCCAGCTTTATCATATCAGCCGCGGTGCCTTGTATCGGCATATTAATGGCATTTCGCTCTGCATATCCACGCACGGTGAAGTTGGCTGAATGTATGTCTTTCAACCAACGTTTACGTCCTTTTAATGTTTGCACGTAGGTATGCTCTTTGGCAAAATTGATATTGCCATCCATGTACTTTTTAATGTCCGGATATTCGCGGAAGTAGTTTTCTATGATCTCTTTGGCTTCGGTACGGCTTACACCTAAACTCTCTGCCAACCCAAATGCTGACTGCCCGTATATGATACCGAAGTTCACAGCCTTTGCAGCGCGTCTCATTTGCGACGATACATCTGCCTCAGCTACACCATACACTTTTGCGGCTGTAGCTGTGTGTATATCTTTATGGTCTTTAAATGCCTGTATCATGCTGGCATCGCCACTCATAGCGGCAATGATGCGCAGCTCTATTTGAGAGTAATCGGCAGATATCAGTACGTGGTCACTATCGCGTGAAATAAATGCCCGGCGTATCTCACGGCCCCGGTCGGTGCGGATAGGTATGTTCTGCAGGTTGGGGTTCGTACTGCTCAGTCGGCCTGTTACTGCTACCGCCTGGTTATATGATGTATGTACACGGCCGGTGCGATCATTTATCAGCAACGGCAGAGAATCGACATAAGTACTCTTTAGTTTGCTCAGCTCACGGTATATCAAAATGTCTTCCACTATCTGGTGCTTGTTGCGCAGCTTTTGCAGCACATCTTCACCGGTAGCATATTGTCCTGTCTTTGTTTTTTTAGCGCCGGCATCAATTTTCATGATCTCAAACAGCACTTCACCCAGTTGCTTTGGCGAGCCGAGATTGAATGTTACTCCGGCATGTTTATAAACATTTTCCTCGGCTTGCTTTATGTCCTTGTCCAGTTCCAATGAGTATTCACTCAGGAAGGCTGTATCTATTCGCACACCTTCAGTTTCCATATCTACCAATACAGGTAGCAAAGGATTCTCTATCTCGTTCAGCACAGCTGATACATCCTGTTGTTGCACGAGTGGATCGAAGATGTTCTTTAGCTGTAGAGTGATGTCGGCATCTTCCGCCGCGTATTCCTTTATCTCTTCCAGCGGCACACTGCGCATACTCTGCTGGCCTTTGCCTTTCTTGCCTATCAGAGTTTCTATAGATACCGGTTCGTAGCCCAGGTATTTGATGCTCATTGTATCCATCCCGTGCTTGCCTTCCGGTTCTATCACATAGTGCGCCAGCATGGTATCATATATCTTGCCCTTCAGCTGATAACCATACCATTTCAGGATGGTCATATCATACTTAATATTCTGGCCTACCCATTGTATGTCTTGTTTATCAAATAGTGGCTTAAATTGATCCAATATCTGCACCGCTGCTTTTCTTTCTTCGGGCACATATACATAGTAGCCCTCTCCTTGCTTCCAGCTGAAGCTCATGCCTATCAGCTCCGCTATGTTTGCGTCCAGCCCCGTGGTCTCTGTATCAAAGGCAATTTCAGTCTGCTGTAATAGCTTGCTGACCAGTTCGTCTATTTCAGCTGTCGTCTGTACCAGTTTGTAATCGTGTGGTACATCTTTAATAGTTTTCAGGTTGCTCGGCATCAGTTCTTCGCTATCATCTGCAGCTGCTTCTGTATTGCTCGCAGCAATACCTGTTCTGGATACAGGTTGACTGATTGCATTACCAAACAGGTCGGTAGATACAGGTCCTGATTTTTCCAGCGCGTTAAATCCTTCCCCAAGCAGGCGCTTACCCAGTGCCCTGAATTCCAGTTCTGTAAATACTTCCGTCAGCAAGTCTTTATTCATTTCCTTTACCCGGAAATCTTCCTCATGGAAAGCTACAGGCGCATCTGTATATATTGTCGCCAGCTTTTTAGACATGATGGCTGCTTCCTTGCCATTGCGTACCTTTTCGCCCAGTGCGCCTTTTATCTTATCTGCATTTTCCAGTACGCCTTCCACTGTATCATATTCCGCCAATAATTTCGCAGCGGTTTTTTCACCAACACCTGCTATGCCGGGTATATTATCCACCGCATCGCCCATCAGTCCCAATATATCTATTACTTGGTCCACGCGCTTGATGCCCCATTTGGCGCATACTTCTGCAGGCCCATATATTTCGGCAGTATTGCCCTGGTAGGGTGGCTTATACATAAAGATATTATCGCGCACCACTTGCCCGAAGTCTTTGTCCGGTGTTACCATGTAAACAGTATAACCCATTCCCGCGGCTTCCAGCGCCAGTGTGGCTATTACGTCATCAGCTTCATATCCGTCTGCTTCCATACAGGGTAGGTTAAAACCTTTAATAATGCGTTTTATATCTGGTATCGCCGCTTTAAGGTCTTCGGGAGTTTCCTGCCTGTTGGCTTTATAGTCTGCGAAGTCAGTATGCCGCTCTGTGGGTGCTGACGTATCAAACACCACTGCAAGGTGCGTAGGCTTCTCTTTATTGATGAGATCAAATAAAGTATTGGTAAAGCCAAATTGCGCATTAGTATTCCTACCCGTGGTGGTAATACGCGGACTACGGATCAGTGCATAATACGCACGAAATATCAGCGCGTAGGCATCCAGTAAAAAAAGTTTCTTTTCAGACATACGGGGCTAAGTTAAGAAATAACTACACGACCTTTTCTCACAACGATATTATAATATATATAGGGCAATATAAAGGCCGTGCAGGCGTTATTTTCAGTATATTTGACTTGTATTTATGAGACTTTTAAGACTATTCACCGCCTTATTCTTTATTACCTGTTCTGCCGATGCCCAGAATGCCCCTGTGGGTACCTGGACCTCCCATCTGCCGTATAATGATGTCATCAGTATAGCTACAGACGGGCGAATGCTATATGCGGCATCAGAGATATCCTTTTTTACATACGATCCGGCATCAGGTGCGTTGGATGCATACAGCAAAACACAAGGTATGTCGGACGTAGACATGGCTTGGGTGGCGCACGATAGGACCACAGGTTATACTATCCTTACGTATAAGAACGGTAATATAGACTTGTTTAAGGACCGGAATTTTTATAACATCCCCGACTTCAAGCTGAGGGTCATCAATGGCACTAAAGATGTAAATGGAGTTTATACCGAAAATGGCCTGGCATATATCAGTACCAGCGTAGGTATCATTGTGGTGAACCTGGAAAAGAAAGAAATAAAAGAAACCTATGAATTTATTCAAAACGAGATAACGATACCGGTTTTTGCGTTCGCTGCGAATAATCAGTATTTTTTCGCCAATACAGGTAGCGGTATCTATCGTATAAACAGGAACAGCCCAAGTCCGCAGGTGTTCAGCCTATGGCAGAAGATATCAGACAAGGTACTGCCGGATGCGGTGGTTGAACAAAACATCTTTTTCGCGGCAAACCAGGATTCTTTATTCAAAGCACAGGGAGACAGCCTGGTAGGTTTAATGAGCCTTGGTGGAGGCGGAGATCACATTGATGCAGGTAACGGCTATTTATTGGTCAGCTCTTATGGTACCGTGGAAGGATATAATGCTACAACCTGGAGTAAGGATGTTTACAATTATAAGTTCACAGATACACGCCAGTCTGTATTGCTAACTGATGGTAGCCTATGGGTAGCAGACTACACTAAGGGAATTGCAAAAGGACAGGACAATATCTCTTATGTAAAGCCCAATGGCCCTTCAGGTCTCAGCTCTTACGATATTTATGCCTACGATAGAAATGTATTGGTGGCGCATGGTGCAGTTAGTGACAACTGGGTTTACAGATTCAATACCGATGGCTTTTCTGAATACAAAGACGGACAGTGGGTAAATTACAATTCACGGAATTACCCTTACCTGAATGCATTCACTGATTTTATTACTATCACAAAAGATCGTAATGACGGAACTATATATGCAGGTTCGTTTATAAGCGGGCTGTTGATATTAAAGGCTGATGGCACACACCAGCAACTGAAGGAAGGCAGCCCCATATTGGAAAGTACATTGATGAACCCTGGTACATGGGCTGTAGGCGGACTAGTGCTGGATGATAACAATACACTGTGGGTAAATAACTTTGGTACGACCAATGAGCTTGCAGCAAAGACACTGGATAATACATGGCATAAATTCAATCTGCCATACAACACAGTCTATCCCGGTGGCGGAGCACATATTATTATAGACGACATCGGGCAGAAATGGTATGTAAGCCCTCGTGGTAGTGGCGTAATTGTATATAACGATAATGGTACACTTGAGGACAAGACAGATGATGCCTCCAGGCAACTACTGGCTGGTGCAGGCGCAGGAAATCTTCCCGACAATGACGTTTACGCAATAGCAAAGGATAAAAATAATGCTATCTGGATCGGTACCCGTGCAGGTATTGGTATTGTTAATTGCACTGAAGTTGTAACTACCAACCAATGTGACGCAGAGCAGCCTATCGTACAATTCGACCAGTTTGCCGGAGTTTTATTTGGTACTGAGATCGTCTATGCTATCGCGGTTGACGGTGCTAATCGTAAATGGGTAGGTACGGCTAATGGCGTATGGTTGCTTTCACCCTCGGGGGAGGAAATTGTCTCTCGTTTTACAGCAGAGAACAGCCCTCTCCCATCTAATGTCATCAAAAAGATTACTATCGATCCTATATCAGGGGATGTATATATAGGTACGGAAAAAGGCTTAGTGTGCTATCGCGGCACCGCAACTGATGGCGGTGAGACGAACGAAGAACAATTATTGACTTTCCCCAACCCCGTTCCTACGGGCTATAGTGGTACCATAGCCATCAAAGGCTTCGTAGAAAATGCTGACGTGCGCATTACTGATATTTCAGGACAACTGGTTTATCGCACAACAGCTTTTGGTGGACAAGCAGTTTGGAATGGATTGGATTACAAAGGCCGTCGTCCCCAAAGTGGTGTCTATCTTGTCTTTGCTACCAATAAGGACGGTACAGAAAAGACAACAGGAAAAATAGTGTTTATGCAATAGTTATGTTGCAGACTACAAAAGGTATCGTTTTACGCTCCGTAAAGTATGGTGAAACCAGCCTTATCTGCAGCATTTTCACGGAGCAGTACGGAATACAATCCTACCTGGTAAAAGGCATCCGCACTGCCAAGGCGCAAGGGAAGCGTGCAGGCCTTTTGCAGCCGGCTACATTGCTGAACCTGACTGTGTATTACCAGGCACAAAAAAATCTGCAACACATCCGTGAGTTTCATCCTTCTCACATATATATATCCCTGCAGGAGGAAGTAGTTAAGAATAGCATCGCTTTGTTTTCTGTAGAGCTGTTGTTGCGCTTGCTACCCGAACACGCGCAACAATCAGAACTGTTTGAGTTTGTCCACGAGTATTTTGTGCGCCTGGATACCATGCCTGTAGAAGAGGTCGCCAATTTCCCCCTACACTTTATTATTCAGTGCAGCCGGTTCCTGGGCTATGATATAAGCGGTGGCTATTCAGCGACAACACCACACCTTAATTTGCAGGACGGGGCTTTCACCGCTCACGCACCAGCTATTACACCCTATGTGAGTGATGAGGATGCACAAATGCTCGACAGGTTACTCAGAGCAGAGGGATTCCAAAGCTTGCCTGCTTTAGCTATGAGTGCGCAAATGCGGTTCAGATTGCTTGACTGGTTCATTGCCTTTCTGCAACAACATACGCAACACCTGGGCAACATACGCTCTCTGCCGGTATTGCAGGCAATACTTCATTAGCGATAGCAAATTGCCTGTGCTATATTTGCACAGTAATTATCTATGATGAAAAGGATTTTGTTATTCGTTTGTTTGCTTCCGCTTATTGCTACTGCACAGAAATATCCTACAGACTATTTCCGTAACCCCCTCAACATTCCCATACTACTTGCAGGTAACTTTGGCGAATGCCGGGGTGGCCACTTCCATAGCGGACTCGACATAAAAACCAACGGCAAAGAAAACCAACCTGTGCTAGCCGCAGCAGAAGGTTATGTTTCACGCATTAAAATGGATAAGGGAGGCTTTGGCCATGCGCTCTATATCACCCATCCTAATGGGTATACTACGCTATACGCGCACCTGAACAAGTTTGCGCCTAAGATCCAAAAGTACCTGCGTGCAGAACAATATAAAGCGGAGAAATGGGACCTCGACCTGCAACTGGATGCATCTCAGTTTCCTGTAAAGAAAGGTGAGCAGATAGCATTCTCGGGTAACACAGGTTCTTCCAGCGCGCCGCATCTTCACTTTGAGATACGCGACACCAGGACGGAACATCCGCTCAATCCTCAATTATTTGGCTTCAATATCAAAGACAACAAAGCCCCTGTGCCATTAGAAGTTGCTATTTACGATATGCGCAAAAGCATCTACGATCAGGCTCCGCGTTTAGTAGCAGTAAAGAAAAGCAAAGACGTATATCAGCCTGCTGATGGCATTATTATCAGTAGCAGCACTATCAACGGAATAGGCATACATGTAAACGACTATATGGATGGCAGCGAGAATACACTCAATTTCTATAATGTAAAGCTGTATGTAAATGACGAGCTGGTTACCGACATTAGCCTGGACGATATTGGCTATGATGTTACACGATATCTCCACGCCTATGCTGATTACAAAGCGAAAGAGCAAAAGGATAAATGGATACAATGTCTTTTTCAGCTGAAAGGGAATGGACTGGATCATATATACAATTTCCCTTCCGGTGACGGCAATGTGAATATTGAACAAGACCAGGAAGCTAAGGTTAGGATTGAGCTGACAGACAATAACGGCAATACTTCAATGGTAGCATTTACACTTAGAGTAGAAAATGTAGCTGCAGATGGGGCTCCAAAATGTGATGCCCGATTTAAAGCCAACGCTAAAAACAGCTTTGATGACCTTAATGTAAACTTCTCCTTGCCTGAAACAGCATTGTATGATGATGTTTGTTTTATATTCTCCAGGAGTGATGCGCCCACAGGTTATTCCTCTACCTACGAGATAGGTAAGTCGTATGTGCCTGTACACAATTATTTTGACCTGAACATAAAACCCGAAAAAACTATTCCCTTTGGCCTTCGCGATAAAGTAGCCATGAGGTACAGTGATGGCAAAACAACAAATGGTCGTGCGGCCACACCAACTGATAAGGGCTGGTATACTGCATCTGTCAGGAATTTTGGCGCGTATTCCTTAGTAGCGGATAACGAACTCCCAACCATAGTACCTGCCGTAAAGAATGGCAGTAACCTCTCCAAAGCAAAGCGTGTTACATTTACTGTGAAGGATGCTATTACTTCCATAAAGCGCTGCAGGGCTGAGATGAACGGACAATGGTTGCTCTTAGAGCAACATGGAAATAGTTTCTTCTACGAGTTTGATGAGCATTGCCCTAAAGGGAAGAACACAATGGTCATAGTAGCTACTGATGAAAATAATAACACCAATACTTTACGTTACACCTTTACACGATAAGATATGAAACTGAAGAAAGGCAGCAAGGCTCCCGCATTTAGCGTAAGCGACCAGGATGGCAACATCGTGTCTCTGAAAGATTTTGCAGGTAAGAAGCTTGTTATATTCTTTTACCCTAAAGACAATACACCTACTTGCACCGAAGAGGCCTGCAACCTGCGCGATAATATCTCCCTGCTGAAGAAGAAAGGCATAGCGGTAGTGGGCGTGAGCATTGACAGCGTGCGGAGACACAAGAACTTCGAAAGGAAATTCTCTCTGCCTTTTCCTCTATTGGCTGACGAAGACAAGACGATGGTCGAAGCTTATGGCGTATGGGGACAGAAGAAATTATTTGGTGTGGAATACCTGGGTATTCTCCGCACTACATTCCTCATTAATGAAGACGGGAAGATCGCTCACATCATTGAAAAGGTAAAGGCGAAAGATCACACAGAGCAGATATTGGAAGCCTGGGGATTGTAATTAGAACGTCAGCCTCAAGCTGCCGAATATCCCAAAGTAGCTTTGCCTTGCTTCCGTAGGTAATGGCTTAGGCGTTACACGCCACACAAAATCTACACGGAAGACTTTCAGGATATTTTCTAGGCCCGTACCCAATTCTATGTAAGGATTGTTTTCCAGCGTCTTAAAGGTGTAGCCCTTATCCATGTTCAGCGTTTTGTTCGCATCGCTCAGCGAACCAACTATACCCTTGGCCGTCCAGAACTGGCGGAACTTCAATTTCTTTATCAGCGGTATATAGGTAAGGAAACCGCCGCCCAGTGAATGCTCTACATTGAAACCAACATACTGGTCGCTGATGAACTCATATCGGTTCATCATGTTGAAGACAAACTGGTTGTAGTAAAAATATTCATTGCCCGGATGCACTTCCAGTAACGGATAAGGGAGTGTCCCGAAGTATTTACCGCCAAACACGCTGATGTATATCTTGCCAAATGGTGGGGTCTTCACAGTTCCTGATATACTCATTTTGAGCTTGTCATATTCATAAGCGCTGTTAAATACATTCTTAATGCCACGGCTATAGCTAAGATCGACAATAGGGTACTTACTGCCAAAGCTGGTTCGGTAATACCTTCCTTCCACAAAACTTTCTTTGTATGCATAGCGGAGTTTCACGCCTGCCTCTGTACTTATTGCATTAAGGCTTGCACCGCCGTTAGCATCTGTAAATAAGCCTGCATCAGGCAGAGGTGCATAAGGGGTGAAGTCTTTATAGTACATAAAGAACTTGTGGCTGAACCCACTATGGTACTCTTTGTAAAATTCCAATTCCGCCCTTTTGGTGAATGCGAGCTTGATGGGGATATTCGGCTTGCGCACCGCAAAGCTGAAAAGGTTGTTGGCTCCAAGTACCTGGTTCTGGTCGTAGTAATTATCAGTGAAGTCAAGGTCGCTTACATACGAGGCCCATATATATGTGCGTGGTAGCCTGTCCAGCAGCCACAGGGCATTAGTATTATACTTGAATTTTTTATCATCAGTACCGTAGGCTACGTTACCTGTGATGTATGCGTTCTTGAATAGTTTCTGTGTATTAGCGATACCAAAGGAAAAACGATGTCCTTCAAATTGGTTATAACTATAAGTCTTCCAATAAGGCCCCAATTCTACATAGCCTATCCGTATCATGCCGCCCGCCATTGTCCGGATGAAACTCTTGAACCGGTTAAACGAAGGCAGTGAATACAGCGTATCTATCATGTTGTAGATGCCTTTCTCATTTTTATTTAGCTCCTCGTGCCTGGCTTCTGCCCAGAATTCATCGCTCTGTCCCCTTGCTGAGTCCAAAACTATTACATCCAACTTATAGCGTTTGTCGTTCAGCACTTCTTCATTCTTACTATTGTTCACCACAATATTCTTGTAAGAGGTCGTCTTACGGCCAATAGTAGCTGGCAGCTTTACATCCACCTTCGTCTGGAACTCTGCCAGGAATTTCTCTTTGTCCAGGAACCATACCGAATCAGCCACAGGCATATAAGTCTGTGATATCTCAATACGCTTTACCCAGTTCAGATTGATCTTCTTAGGAATGCCCATATCTATACGGTGTAGTGCATAGATGCTGTCAACCACCCATATATCTCCCGTAAAGCACAGTTCCTCAGTACGTCTTGGGCGATAGGTCATATGAATCACGTTCTTACCCGCCACCTGTATGGTGTCTATGATGCGGTAATGGTAATAGAGCAAACCACTATTATTCAGCGGACTGATAAATCGCTTTTGCAGCACCGGCAGGAAATCATCATATGGATCGAATTTCTGGTATATAGATCCGAGATACTTTGTAATACTTTCGTTGTTAACGCCACGCACCATGCTCGCTTTTATGAACTCCCTTTGCTTACGCGGGGTTTTCCTGTAGTATAGGTCAGAAAGGCTTTCGGTAAGGAAGAAGGGCAGGAATGGACGGTCTTCTGAAGAGCTGTCAACAATGTTATAGATAAAGCTGAATTTCTTCAGCCCGGGCACCGGCAGCTGTTCAAAGGTCTTCTTCGTAAAGTCCAGGATGTCTATCTCCAGCTTATTGTACACTTCACAGCGGTAGTTCTCTATACGGTTAGGGTCATTATTTGGTTTCGCACGTACTATTTTCCGGAAGAGTATCACAGCGGGGTCTTCTCCTGCATTTATCGTCACTTCGTCAAGGGCGTTGGTGGAAGGCTCTAGTGATAACATCAGGAAAGGGCTGGTCACATCCTTGTTCAGTATTACCGACATCGGCTTGTAGCCAAGGGAAGTTATTTTCAGGGTATCGCCGGCCCACTTGTCAAAGTTCAGGACGAAGTTGCCATCATCATCTGCATTCGTTCCTATAGAAGAGCCTTGTATGAACACTAATGCGTAAGCAATAGGTTCTTCATCCCCTTTTTCCAGCACTACGCCCTTTATCTGGTACCTGGTTTTTTTAACAGGTTGTTTTTGGGCAAGGCTCTCTGCATCTTTCTTTTTATCAACGGTATCTATAGGAATTGATCGGGCGGTGTCGGTCTTGCTGCCCGTACTATCTGCTATTTGCGCAGCAGCTACTCCCGGCAGTACAAAACACACTAAGCTGAGCAATAGAATGCTGAGGCTTTTAGAGTATATATTTTCAGTTCTGCCTTTCAATCTAAAGACGAATTGGGGGTATCAATTTTTAGTGGCGCAAAGTTCCGATTAATTTGAATAAAAACCGTGCTCATATTAGCTTATTTAGTTAAAGCTTTCGTAAGGGAACGTTCATTAGGGCATGAATGTTGTGGTATTATGGTTAAGTAAATGCCTGTGCGATGGAAGAGCAGAAGGAATATTCAGTATTCGATGAGGTCAGGGAGCAGAAACACAGTTCCCTGGTAGCTAATGTTCACGGCCTGCTTTATTATGTGTTCGTAGGGTACTTCATTATCAAGGCCTTACTTCGCTGGGGTTATTTCACCGCTTTCAGGAGCTTCGCAGTTGCGCACAATGAGGCGCCTGTCAACATCGCCAATCTTCCCTATCTCGTCTCTGCTTTGTCTATTACTATTATCATTGTTTCCAGCCTGGTGTTATTCTTTCGTAATAGCCTCAGGGGCGCTATAGGTATGCTCATATTGGGGGCACTCATGGAACTGGTTTTCTACTATTTTATGAAAACTTATTAAGCAGGATTTTTAGCACTATATTTACAGCCGTATGGACTTAAAGAAATTCCGGGCTAAGGCCGCCGGGAAGAAGAAAGAACTAACCCGTTTTCTCAAAAAGTTTGATAAGATCGTTCCCGATGACTTACACGAAATAGTGGCGGTTACGGATGCTACCGTCTGGCGCGATATTGACTGCACCACTTGCGCTAATTGCTGCAAGACCATGACGCCTACTTTTACGCCCAAAGACATAACGCGTATCTCTGCCCACCTCGGCATGAAACCTAAAGCCTTTAAAGAAAAATGGCTGGAGAAGGAAGAAGATACAGGCGACTGGGTGAACGTAAGCCAACCCTGCCAGTTTCTCGTAAACGATAAATGCTCTATCTACGAAGTACGGCCGGCGGACTGTGCAGAATTCCCGCACCACAATAAAAAACCTTTCGACGATTACAACGATACATTTACCAACAACCTCATTCATTGTCCGGCAACTCTTACGTTGGTCGAACGCCTGCAAAAGGCACTGAAGAAGGAATATCAGGGTTACGATTAATGCTTCCCGCTCAGTAAAAACTCTATAGCACGGGGAAAGTAAAAATGCTCCAGGTAATGGATGCGTTCGGCCAATGAGTCTGCCGTATCACCTTTATATACTTTGCATCTGGCTTGTACTATTATGTTACCGCTGTCATATACCTCGTTCACATAGTGAATGGTAATGCCACTTTCTGCATCCTTTGCCGCTACCACTGCATTGTGTACATGATGGCCGTACATGCCCTTACCACCATAGTTGGGTAATAGTGCCGGGTGAATATTAATGATCTTATCCGGGAAGGCAGCAACGAGCGTATCAGGTATTTTCCACAGGAAACCTGCCAGTACTATAAGTGACGGCTTATGCTCGTTCAGTTGCTCTATCAGCATCGTCTCTTTAAAGCTCGCCTTATCCACTACCAGGAAGGGGATATGCTCATTTCGTGCTATGTCCAGTACTCCCGCCTCTGCCTTATTGCTCACAATAAGGGAAACCTTAGCCTTCCCGTTCTGCTTAAAGTAGTCTATGATAGCCTGCGCGTTAGAACCCTTTCCGGATGCGAATATGATAAGTGAATGCATATACTGTGTCGCAAAAGTAGTAAACCTATGCCTATTTGCCGCCGGTTCTTACAGTAGCAGTTTTCATAACCTTTCCTTTCAGGTGACCCACTATGCCGCTTATACTCATGATGTTCAGCGGGAACTCCAGTATCACATGCAGGAAGGCCAGGAAGTACAGCCATTTGTAGCCCGCTGTATAATCTATCATATACAGCGCAGCCCCTGCTATCCAGATAAGGATGACGGCTACAAACCGCCATTTGGGAACTTTATGCCATTGTATCAGGCTGGTTTTAGAGAACCAGTTGAAATAATGGTAAGTATAGGCAAAGGCTATTACCCGCATCACCAGTATCCCCGTTTTGGTATGGAAGATGATATTGCTCCAGCCATCCATGCTATCAGGCAACGGTTGATCAAAGAAGGTGGTGAGCGATAAGATGTTCAGGTATTTAAAGTTCTGGTAGTTCTTTATTCCATACTCACTGATGGGATAGAACGCTGTATTTGGAAAGATCGTGAATAACAAGATAGGGCACAGCAGGAGTATAAATACAGACAGCAACCCAAATCTACTTTTACTCTTCAATGCGCCATAAAGCATAAAGAGCATGGTGAATACATATACATGTATAATAGTGGGGATGAACAGCGTTAAGAACAAGTTGAAGTTGCTGGATACCTGACTCGTAAGTATTACCAATGCGATCCCTGCCCACTTCAGGAAGTTGTTCTGCACAAAAAAGAAGATGACAGAACCCAACAAAGCCACAAATACAATATTAGCATTAAACCCTATCGGGAAAGTAATACTCAACTGCTCCCGTATCTCGAACAAAGCAAGCAAAGCAGCAGCGATTACCAGAATGACACTATCATATTTACCCTTTACAAAATATTGCTTGTCGTGAAGCCACGATATTTCAGTAAGATAATGGAGCGGGCCTAATACAGCATATACGAACAGGAAGGTCTCAAAAGGCATCACCATCGCAATAACCGCAGCCAGCAACATAAGCCCTATATTCAGTATGTCAACCTTCTCTGTTTTGTTGAGTGCCATTGTGCCGCCCAAATTAATAATTATCTATAAATTATAGATGTACACTTTCAGGAATTACTGTATGTTATCGTATCTGTTATCGGCATAACTTTACAAAATGGCAGAAGACTTACAAATAGCAAGTGGAACAAAAGAAGAACAATACATTAACCTGTTACCACAGATACAGGGATTGATCTCTTATGAAACTGACCTCATTGCCAACCTTGCCAATGTTGTTGCTGCATTAAAAGAACAATTCGGCTGGTTCTGGGTGGGATTCTACCTGGTAAAAAATGATGAGTTGGTACTTGGCCCATTCCAAGGTCCCGTAGCTTGTACCCGCATCAAAAAAGGCCAGGGTGTTTGCGGCACCAGCTGGGCAGAAGCTAAGACCATCATCGTCCCCGACGTAGATCAATTCCCCGGCCACATCGCTTGCAGCAGCCTCTCCAAATCAGAAATTGTAGTGCCGGTGATCCGCAACGGCGAAGTAATAGCTGTGCTAGATGTAGATAGCGCTGAATATGACACCTACGACGAAACAGATCAAAAATACCTCGAAGAGATAATCACAATCATCAACTTCAACTAATAAGAAAGCCGCTCGATTAAGCGGCTTTCTTATTGAATAAATATCCTTTGCGTCTCCGCGCCTTTGCGGTTAAACGAATAAAGGCTACTTCATTATGATATAGCTCTCCACATCCTTCTTCGTTATCTTCTTATCCGAGAGTATCGTCAACCTTTCCACTACGTTGCGCAGCTCACGGATATTACCTGTCCAGTTATAGGCTTGTAGCGCGTCCATTGCGGCACTGTCCATTTCCATTACAGGTTGCTTATATTCTTCAGCTATGTCTTTCAGGAAGTGATTGATGAGTGCAGGTATATCGCTTCTCCTGTCATTCAGTGATGGTACATGTATCAGTATCACGCTTAGTCTGTGATAAAGATCCAGCCTGAATTTCTTCTCTTCCACTTCTTTCAGCAGGTCCTTGTTGGTCGCCGCTATCACGCGTACATCTACTTTTATTTCTTTCTCACCACCTACGCGGGTGATCTTTCCTTCCTGTAATGCACGCAGCATCTTCGCCTGAGCGTCCAGGCTCATATCTCCTATCTCATCCAGGAACAGTGTTCCGCCGCTAGCCTGTTCAAACTTACCTATACGCTGTTTTATTGCAGAGGTAAAAGATCCCTTCTCATGACCGAACAGTTCACTCTCTATCAGTTCCGATGGTATCGCCGCACAGTTCACTTCTATCAGTGGCGCATGCGAGCGGTTGCTCAGCTCATGCATCTTCCTTGCTACCAGTTCCTTACCCACTCCATTCTCTCCTGTCACCAATACACGCGCATCCGTAGGAGCTACTTTTTCAATAGTCTCTTTTATCTTATTCATGCCCTCGCTCGCGCCTATCATTTCAAAGCCACGGGAGATGCGTTTTTTCAGTTGCTTTGTCTCTGCCACAAGAGATTTCTTATCCATCGCATTGCGTATGGTGATCAGCAACCTGTTCAGGTCTGGCGGCTTAGAGATATAGTCGAAAGCACCCTTCTTCACTGCCTCAACCGCCGTTTCTATATTCCCGTGCCCGGATATTACTATGAAAGGAGTGTCGGGTTTTTCCTCTTTGGCAACCTGCAGCACTTCCAGTCCGTCTTTCTTCGGCATCTTTATATCACAAAGGATGCAGTCATAGTTATTCTCCTTTATTTTTTTAATCGCCTCTTCCCCGTCGGCTGCTTCTTCTACAGTAAAGCCTTCAAAGTTCAGTATCTCTGTCAGCGCCTTGCGTATCGCCTTTTCATCATCTACTATTAATATCGTCTGTGCCATATTATTATTGTGTGTTTATTGCAGAATGCAACTATTAAGCCAAAATCACAAATGCCTGTCAGGGCTTGATTTTTGGTCAGGACAAATTTATACTTAATAGCCGTTACTGCAACATATCACTTGCCCCTATACCCATATATTAAAAACTTGCTGCAACTTTGGCAGTTCCAATTAAAGGCACTAATTTTGATATAGATGTATGTACATACATTTAAACAAAAGGACAATTTATGAGTAAGACAGTTTTTCATGCAGCAGATACACGCGGACACGCCAACCATGGTTGGTTGAACGCCAATCACTCTTTCAGCTTTGCGGGGTATCACGATCCCTCTCGTGTACACTTTGGGGTACTCAGGGTATTGAATGACGACATCGTTCGTGGCGGCACCGGCTTCGGCAAACACCCGCACGATAATATGGAGATCATTAGCGTGATACTGGATGGCGAAATAGGTCACCGCGATAGCATGGGCCACGAAGAAAGCATCAAGACCAACGAGGTGCAGGTAATGAGCGCAGGTACCGGTATCGAGCATAGTGAGTACAATCACTTAAAAGACCATCCGCTGAATCTCTTACAGATATGGTTATTTCCTAAAAGGAAAGATGTAGAACCTCGTTACGACCAAAGAGCATTCAATCCTGAAGACAGGATAAACAAATTGCAAATGCTGGTTTCACCTATCGACAATAATGACGAAGGGCTGAAGATCCACCAGGACGCATGGATATACCGCACCTCCCTCGAAGCTGGCAAATCGTTGAGCCATACACTACACAATGCCGGCAATGGTGTGTATGCATTCGTGATAGATGGCAGTCTGGAAATAGAAGGGCAGGAACTGAACAGACGGGATGCCCTCGGCATATCAGAAACCGCGGAGATAACCCTGAATGCTAAGGCAAACAGTGATGTACTATTGATAGAAGTACCAATGACAATGTAAGTTGTTTCTTGTGCGCAGATAGTTTAGTATATTTAGTACAGCGATCTATATATGGAACTGAAGTGTAGTATTACGGGAAATAGTGTAGAAGAAACGGAGGGCGTAACCTGGCAACAGATACGCCCTTCTGTTCAGGATTTCCTGCGAACAATAAAGCCGGGCTGGAATGACGACAGCTTTGTCTCATATAGCGCGCTCAATGAGCTGATGCGCATCTATATGACGAACAGGGCTAATGAAGAAAAGAAAGCCCAGAAGGTACTACACAAGCTGGATAAAGCCTATACAGAAGAAGACGCACGCAAAGCACTTGATTTTGAGAACGAAGAAAAGCCTGCGAGTTTTGGTGAACGAATGGCAGACAATATCGCTGAGTTTGGTGGCAGCTGGAAGTTCATCGGTATCTTCGTGGGCTTTATGGTTCTATGGATCGCACTCAATGCTATCTTTCTCAAAAGAGAAGCGGTCGATCCATATCCGTTCATCCTGCTAAACCTGATGCTCTCATGCCTGGCAGCATTACAGGCGCCCATCATTATGATGAGCCAGAACCGGCAGGAGGATAAAGACCGCGCTCATGCAGAATACGACTTCAGGGTAAACTTGAAAGCGGAAGCCGAGATACGAACCCTGCACGAAAAACTGGATCACCTGCTGACACACCAGCATGAGAATATGACAGAGCTCTTCCATCTCAACCTGGATATGATGCAGATGATGCAGCAACGTATAGATGCACTGACACAGGCGAAGAAAGACGAAAACAAAACTGATTAAAAACGCTTGCTATGGCAGAAGTAACAAAGAAATATTCTAACGGAGAAGTAACAGTGGTGTGGAAGCCCGACCAATGCATCCATTCCAAGCTTTGCTGGACAAGTCTGGCTAGTGTCTTCGACCCGCGCAAGCGTCCTTGGGTAACTATTGACGGTGCAGACAGCAACACCATTATGGCGCAGGTAGATAAATGCCCTTCTGGAGCACTAAGTTATTACTTCAACGAGAAACCTAAAGAGCACAAAGATGTAGATGTGGATACGATAGTGGAGGTGATGAAGAACGGCCCGTTATTGGTATATGGTAATATCACTGTAAAAGACAAAGAGGGCAACGAAACAAAGAAGAATCGTGTAACGGCTCTCTGCCGTTGTGGCGCATCGGCTAATAAACCTTATTGCGACGGAACACATGTGAAGATCGGTTTTAAAGACGAATAAGATTTGGAACAACTGATATACTGGCTGAAAGAGAGATTACAGAAAGAGCTACCTGGAAAGCAAGCACAAGAGCGCATGACGGGTCGCGTACTCCCCATGCCTGATGAGATACCGGAGAATGCAAGACAAGGCGGGGTGCTCGCTCTGTTATATCCTATAGATAATATCCTCAACATTTTATTCATTCGCCGCACAGCAGATGGCGGTGCGCACAGCGGCCAGATAGGTTTCCCCGGTGGTAAGGCTGAAAAAACAGACGCTGATCTTTTAGCTACTGCACTTCGAGAGGCACAGGAAGAGGTGGGCTTACTCTCCTGCGATGTAGATATCATAGGCGCATTATCATCACTCTATATTCCCGTCAGTAATTTCAATGTGCATCCTTTTGTTGGCTACACTCAAAGAAGACCGGACTATATTCTAAGCGCTGCTGAGGTAGAAAGCGTAGTAGAAGTACCTGTTGTTGAACTCTTCCATCCGGAAAGAATAACCAAAGTAGTGGTCACTTCTCCCGCAGATAAAACATTCATCCGTAAAGTACCTGCCTACAAGCTGGAAGACGAGACCATCATCTGGGGGGCTACAGCTATGATGATATCAGAGTTGCAAATGCTGTTGGAGGAGTATGGAGAAAAAGGCTAAGGTTTCACTAACCCGTAATAAACCAAGTCCACCACCTCACCGTTTGTTTTCTTATAGTCTTTACGGATAACACCTTCTACTTCAAAGCCGCATTTCTCCGCCAGTTTTCTTGCGGCAACATTCTTTTTATGTGTCCGTAGAAATAATTTGAGAAATCCTTCTTCGTTGAAAAGATGCGCTATTACTTTGTTCATCGCTACTGTGGCTAATCCTTTACCACAATGCTCAATATCAAAGTAGCAGCCAAATTCCGCTTTGGGTATACTCCAATCTATGTTCTTTACATCTATATAGCCGACGATATCATTGCTTTCGTCATTTATTATCAGATAGGCGTAATACTTCTTCTCCGCTATTCTTTGCAGCACATCAGCTACAAAGTCCTTAGTATCTGCAAGTGTTTTAGTCTTCGATACTGTACCCGCAAAAAAATCTTCCAGCCTGCTCCTGTTTCTGTCTATCAGGTTGAATAATTTTTCTGTGTCTTCTCGAGTGATAAGCCTTATACTATGATTATTGAATTGCATATTCAAAAATAAACAAGAAAGGCCTCCCATTGCAGGGAAACCTTTGTTACTAACTTTTATTAACGCATATTAATTAAGCACTAAGATCGTCATCTCCCCGGGATTTACATCTGTAGTTCCATTACCACCAATATTTACAGAAGATGTACCTGCTGCTCGCAAAGTTCTTAACTGAATAGTGTGTGTGCCTGCAGCCAGTGTTGCAGTAGTATTAATTGCAACGCTGTTTATCCCTGACATAGATGTACCATTCACAATAGAAAACCTATTCCAGCCACCGTTCGGCAGAAAAGCGTTATCTACATATACAACAGCGTCTACTGTAGAATACGCCCCGGAAGTAGTGGAAGAATTTGAACCACCTATAGTTGCTATTATTAATACAGTCGCGCTTGCCGTTAATGTGAATGTCTGTGTCAAACCTGGCTGGAGAGTAGCGGTTGTACTGGTTACAAGAGCGCGACTCCCGGTTCCTCTTACATGATATTTCTCTATCACTCCTGAAGGACCTGTTGGTCCTGCAGGTCCTGCGGCTCCGGTAGCACCCGCCGGGCCTTGTGCTCCTGTCGCGCCCGTAGCCCCTTGTGGTCCGGTAGCTCCTGTCAGTCCTATAGGTCCTGGGTCGCCTTGCACACCTTGAATACCCTGTGGTCCGGGGTCACCCTGTATCCCTTGCGGGCCCGGATCACCTTGTATGCCTTGAATACCCTGTATACCTTGCACACCAGGATCACCTTGTATACCTTGAATGCCCTGCGGGCCCGGATCTCCCTGAATACCCTGTATTCCTTGAGGACCAACAGGGCCTACAGAATTAATATACGTCCATACCGTCCCATCAAAATAATAGAAACCTTCTGTATTATCTATTTGGTAAAGCATCAGTCCCTTTACAGGAGTAGGAATGGCCAATCTTTCCGTTTCTGTCATCCTGGGGATCAACAGACCTTTAGCATTGCTACGGATATCAAGAATCGCACTGGCATCCGCTGGTAATCCATCTGTATTTATCCCAACACTTTGTGCAAATGAATGAGCGCTAATGAACAGTAATAAGGCTGCACATATTTTTTTCATGGTGTTTTTACTTTAATAAAAGATGAAGGATTTTGTTGATCTATTATTAAGATAAAAACAAAAAAAATAACAACAAAATAATATTCAAAATATTGCTAATAGAACAAAAAAACCATTTAGTTAATAATTTTCAGTTAAATATGAATTTTAATTCACAGTTATAGTTAATTACGAGCATAAAAAAACCTCCCCGAAAACCGGAAGAGGTTATACCTTAAACTATGTTATTAATTCTATTATTTTTTAATCCAGGGTATTTAATTGCTCAAATCTGGGACATTTGATGATCTCAGCCATATTCTCTTTTTTAAAGGTGCCTCTGGCATACAACGATATCTCAAATCCGCCCATGCTATTAGAGGCTGTTTTAAGGCCGGAAGTATTTACGTCGTAGGAGAAAGTAACAGAATAAGTTCTGTAGTCAATTTTTACTGTTGGGATGAATGCATCTTTCCACCTGAAAAAAGATCCTGCATAAAAAGTAAACTGTTGTGCAAACTGATCTGTCATTTTATAACTGAACAAGCCGCCAAATATCAATTCCTGGTAAGGGTTCTGGTTGCTGTAGTTGGCATGTATCACCATACCCATCTGGTTAGTGAATTGTGTTTTAACACCCAGGTTACCCGACCACTTTGTGCGCAATCTTACATAAGCATTATTATCATCGAATGATTGTCTTGGTTTCAGTATGTGGTATGCAGATGCGCCGATGTAATAATTCACATTGTGTGCAGCACCCATGCTGCTGTTCAGGCTCACACCTGCACCTAGGTCAAAATTGCTGATGTTCCTGAAAGCCATCGTTTCGCCACTGGCGTTGCCGCTATTGTAGGAGCCCTGTTGGTATTGGCTGGAAAAAGTTGCCTTGCTCTGGTCTATACTACGCTGTATATATCCACCTGCGAAGCCCAGTGTCAGGAAAGAGCCATGAGCATCCTCCAGCGCTTTGTTATATGCAGCAGCCCCATATACCTGCATACTCGCGAAATTGATGGTACCTGCTTTATCATAAGTAGCGGTAAGTCCAAAACTCGCACAGTCGCCTGTTTCATCATTTATCTGTTTGCGATATTCTGCCGATACAAGTGCCGTAGTAAAAGGTACAGATATTTCATTCCACTGTGTGCGGTAGTTGATACCCCCTTTTACATCACCACTGAAAATACCTGTCAGTCCGGGATTCCGAATGATAGCATTCTCGTAGAACTGAGAGAAATGGATGTCTTGTGCATGGGTGGTTGTTACACCCAAGATACAAAGAACCGTTATATATAGTTTTGTAAATGTCCGTCCCATATGCCTTAAAAGTCTACATTTAAATGTTAACGATTTGTTGCTTCACAATAGTTAAATTTTTGTTAGCGTATCAAAGAAATATCTCCCTTGTATTGTAACACCTCTCCGAGGTCGCACACAGCTTCTATATAATAAACGAATACGTCCGATTCCAGCACTTTTCCTTTAAAAGTACCATCCCAGCCATGGCCGGGGCTATTAGGTAATATATTTTGCGTGCTGAATACCATCTCACCCCACCTGTTGTATACCATCATGCGGGTAATAGTGCGGATACCTGTTGAGCTCATAAAGAACCAGTCGTTATTAAGGTCACCATTCGGCGTGAACGTATTCGGGATAAAGGCCTGGCTATTATCACACTTCAGGGAGATGTAAATATCGTCGCTCGCCTTACAACCAAATTCGTTACTTACCATCACTATATAAGTAGTAGGACTAGTCGGCGTAGCCATAGGATTTTTACAGTCTGTGCAACTGAGCGTCGCGGTATTGTCCCATGCATAGCTATAGATATCTGAACCCTCAGCTTGCAATTGTATAGAGCTACCCGCCAGTATCGTCCGGTCAGGGCCCAGCGCTACAGTAGGTGGTTGACTTACCGTAACTGTTACATAAGCAGTATCAGAAAAACAACCCTGCTGGTTGATAATAGCCATGTATGTTGTTGTGCTTTGCGGTGAAGCCGTTGGCGAAGAAGAATTGTTGTCATTCAATCCTTCTGCCGGAAGCCATGTATAGGTATCACCACCCGTCGCAGTTAGTACAGTAGACTCGCCAATGCAGATACTATCATTATTGCTCACCGATGTCGGCATTTTTTGCAACACAGTAATGTGCATGCTATCAACGGCGGTACAACCATTACCATCGGTACCTGTAACGACATAAGTGATATTGATTGCAGTCGTGCTGAGTGGGTCCGGGCAGGTTGTGCAGGAAAGGTTCGTTGCAGGTGTCCATATATATGTACTGGCTCCTGTCGCCATCAGTTGTTTTGTCTCACCATCACATATAGTAGCGTCCGGCCCTGCATCTACAGGTGGTGCCGGGGCAATATTCACTACTACTTCATCTGTAGCAGAGCATCCATTGGCACCTGTGCCTGTAACGGTGTAAGTAGTAGTGGTAGAGGGTGTAGCTACAGGGTCGGGGCAGGTTGTGCATGATAATCCTGTACTGGGAGACCACACATAGCTTACAGCGCCGGTTGCCTGCATTTGCGCAGGAGTATTCTCACAAAGTGTATGGTCATTACCTGCACTTACTACAGGGGCAGGATCAACCGTTACAGTAATGCTTGCCGAATCAGAGCAACCGGCTGTATTCGTTCCTAATACCTGGTAGGTAATAGTAGTTGTTGGTGTCGCTGTCGGGTTTGCACAGTTGGTACAAGACAGGTTTGTTGCAGGTGTCCATACATAGGTAGTTGCACCTGTTGCCTGCAATGGCAGTGCATCTCCTTCACAAATGGTCTGGTTAGTTCCTGCACTTACGTTTGGTATAGATCCTATCGTTACTACTACCTGGTCGGTATTAGTACAGCCAAAACTATTAGTACCGGTAACTGTATATGTGGTCGTAGTATTTACATTCACTGTAGGATTGGCGCAGTTAGTGCAAGACAAACCCGTTGCCGGAGACCACACATAACTTACTGCACCACTTGCCTGCAGTTGTGCACTGAAGCCATCACACACAGCAACATCAGGGCCGGCACTCACAGGTGGCACACTGATGGTAAGTGTAACATGTGCGGTATCGGTACAGTTATTATTGCTGGAGCCGGTAACGATATATGTAGTAGTGGAAGTAGGAGTAGCAACAGGGTTCGCACAGTTGGTGCAAGACAATCCGGTGGCAGGTGTCCAGGAATAGGAACTGGCACCGCTCGCCTGTAGATTAACAGAGGCTCCGGTACAAATAGTTTGACTTGGTGTCACAACAACAGTTGGTGCAGGAGTAGCAGTTACGGTTACGAATGCAGTATCAGAACAACCTGCTGTGTTGGTGCCTATTACTAAATAAGTAGTAGTGGTAGCCGGCGATGCCGTTGGGTTAGCACAATTAGTGCATGACAGACCTGTTGCAGGTGACCACAGGTAAGTTGTACCGCCTGTTGCTGTCAGCGGCGTAGATGCCCCCTGGCAGATCGAAACATTATTACTTGCAGTTACTATCGGTGGCACATTTACATTCACCACCACGGTATCTTTTTTCTGACAGCCTTGTGCCGAAGTACCTGTAACTATATAAGAAGTATTCACTGTTGGTGATGCTACCGGATTAGGGCAGTTGGTACAGGACAGACCTGTGGCCGGTGTCCACGTATAAGTGCTCGCTCCTGTTGCCAGCAATTGCACGTTACTGTTTTGCCCTGCACAAATGGCCACGTTAGGTCCTGCATTGGTATTGGGTAACGGATTCACCACAATCGTCTGTGTTGCAGTGTCGAGACAACCGGTGAAGTTGCCTGCTACGAACTTAACGGTATAAGTGCCTGCCGTTGTATAAGTATGTGTCGGGTTATGCAACGTGCTGGTACCACCATCTCCAAATATCCAATAGTGTGTCAACCCGGTGGTATTGCCGGCCACTGTATCTGTAAACTGGATAGGTGCGCCAATACAAACAGTGTTAGGAGCATAAGTAAAGCTGGCATCCACATTGCCTGTTACAATGGTGTCTCCTGTAAAGGTGACATTACAACCCTGTCCGTTGGAAAGTATCACCAATGGTATGAAAGTGCCTACCTGTGTATAAGTATGCGTCACCGTTGTAGCAGTTGTTACCTGGGTAACACCGTCGTTAAAATCCCATGTAATAGAGCTGGCACCCTGTGCATTAGAGTTAAGCGTTACGGTAAGTGGTGCACAACCTGCTTGCGTGTTGTAGGTGATATTGGCTGTCGGCCCTAGTACTGTTACCGTATCGGTAGCCGTAAGTGTACAACCTGAGGTGCTTTGCCCTGATACTGTGACAATATACACTCCGGGATAGGTATAGAGCGTGCTTGGGTTGTTTAAGTTAGAGGTAGAGCCATTACCAAAATTCCAGGTAAATCCTGATACAGAGCCACTGGAAGTATTGGTGAAGTTCACAGCTAATGGCGGGCAGGTAGCGAAGTCATTACTCATGGTGAAACTGACACCTAAAGATGCAGAATGTATATAGTTAGATAGGATCAATGTATCCTTGCAACCACCTGCATCTGTTACTATCAGCCTAACCGTGAAATTACCGGCAGTTGTATATGTATGTGATGGATTTTGCAGTGTTGAAGTACCACCATCACCAAATGTCCATGCATAGGTAAGAGGGCCGGTACCTGTGGAGGTATTTACAAAGTCCACCGGCTGGCCGGGACAGGTAATAGTATCGGGCGAATAGAAATTCGCATCGGGTTTCATCGCTGTAATGTAATTCGGCTTCAAGAGTGAGTCAGAGCAGCCTACCGCATCGGTCACTACTATCTTTACAGAATATACGCCGGTATTTACATACAAGTGGCTTGGGTTGGCTACATTTCCTCCAAGCGTACCACCATCGCCAAATGTCCAGTACCTGCTAACTATCGTAGACCCGACTGTAGCGCTCTGATCCTGGAACTGTACATTCAATGGTGCACAACCTGTAAGCGGCGTACCGGTGAAGGCAGGCACAGGCCCCCCAACGTGTACCATTTTGTACATCGTGTCTTTACAATTGTACATGTCAGTAATTACCAGAGAGGTATTGAAATTTCCCGCATTTACGTACATATGTGTCGGGGGGGGATCACCAACGCCATGCACTAAAACGGGAGAACCGTCGCCAAAGTTCCATGCCCATGTAACATACAAAGCGAATGGGTTACCGATCGGCGAAAAGTTTGTACTCTCCATATCACATATCGTTGTGTCAGAGATGTTATAATTAGCAATATCCTGGAAAATGCGTACCTGGAAATTTACACTGTCCGTGCAGCCGGTTGTGCTGTTGGTAACTACCAGCTTTACGTTATACAATCCCGGAGCAGCATAAGTATGTGATGGATTGACTGCGGTTGAAGTAGGCGACCCGTCGCCAAAAGTCCAAAGATTGGTACTATTACCCTGCGAGTTGTTCGTGAACTGCACCAAAAATTTATTGTTACAGTTGACGGTATGAGTAAATTGAGCCAGGGGCAACAACACGTTAATGGCGTTGTTAACGATGAATGTATCGAAACAGCCGTTGCTGCTGGCGATCAATGTCACCGTTTGCCAACCCGTAGCATTTGAATATGTATGCTTCGGATTAACAAGGTTGCTGGTATAGCCATCTCCGAACAGCCAAAGATAGTTCAGGCCCGGAGGGCCGGTTGATAGATTGGTAAATGTCACCGTGTCATTAGGACAGACGACGGATGGCGTGAAACTAAAATTGGCATTGGGAGAAGCACCTACCTGCACAGGATAGCTGACAGAACCTGTACATCCCGTGGAAGTTGTGTAATAAAGTGTTGTTACATAGGTGCCGGGATTAGCATAAGTATGTGATGGATTTGGTAAGTTACTGTTAGGCGTTGCATCCCCAAAGCTCCAGTTATAGCCCGCCAGTGTAACGTTGACACCTTGCACAATGTAGGAGGTGGTGTGTGGGGCACATCCCTGGGGATCTACTGGTTCCATCGTTACTATCGGTGTAATAGTATTGATAAATGTCGTCGCTGAATCTGTACAACCTGAATTATTGGTAGCCACCATCGTTACCATAAATGTCTGATTCGGCGTAGTATAGGTAGCTGTAGGACTCGTTTGTGTACTCGTAGTATTGTTACCGAAGTTCCAGGAGTAACCTGTGGCACCTGTTGAAGTATTGGTGAACTGCACGGTCATCGGTGCACAGCTTGTGGTTGGCGTTGCAGTGAATGATGCATTAGGGCCGGGTAGTACCGTTACGGGATGTACTACAGAATCGGAACAACCGGTTGAGGATACAACCAATTTTACATTATAGACGCCTGCATTAGCATAAACGTGAGTCACATTGGCGCCCACTGCTGATGTGTTATCCCCGAAATACCAGGTGCTGTTGCCGGGTCCGGGAATAGAAGTATTAGTGAAGGCAATAGTATTATTCGCACAGACAGAACTCGGGCTTGTAAACTGAGCATCTACATTGCCGATATTCACAAAGTTGGGCATTATCAGCGTGTCCTTACACCCGTTACTATTCGTGGCAACAAGCGTTACTGTATAACTGCCGGAGGTGGTATATGTATACGAGGGGCTTGTCTGCGTACTGTTCTGTCCATTACCAAAGAACCATTGGTAGCTTACAGCTCCGGTAGTTGTATTGTTGAACGTAACTGTTGCGGGAGCCGAACACACATTATTGTTCGTAGACGTAAAATTTGCGTCGGGTTTTGGATAAGTGTGTATGTAGTTATTCTTCACAAAGGTTTGCGAGCAACCATGAACATTGGTCACTATCAGCGACACATTGAAGTTGCCCGATGTACTATAAGTAGCTGAAGGATTTTGTAGTGTGCTGGTCTGTCCGTTACCAAAATCCCAATAATAGGTGTTTGGCCCCGGGCCACCGGGAACGGATAAATTAGTGAACTGCACTGTCTTCGGTGAACAACTGAAACCTGAATCGCTTGCTATGAAATTGACTATCGGTTTGGGATAGACCGTGATATAATTGGTAGCCGTATAGGTATTTGATTGTGGACCATTGCTGGCAGTAAGCGTTACGGTGTAGGTACCGGGAGTAGTATAAGTTGTTGAAGGATTCTGCTGCGTTGTAGTTACAGTGTTACCTAGGTTCCAGCTGTAAGACGTAGCGCCGGTAGATGTATTTGTGAACTGTACTACGAGTGGTGCGCAACCGGAAATAGGTGTGCCGGTAAAGCTTGCGACCGGTTGTGCTAACGCTGATATAGGTAAACAGCAAATAAGCCCGATGAGGAGTTTGTATAGAATTGGTTTCATGGAACAGTTTTAAAAAACTAAAAACTTTTTATCGTTTAGTAGTAACAGGTAATAGCTTGAGTTTAGAATGTGATTACAAATAATCGTATGATCCGTTTGCTAAATAGCGCGCGTATTTAACGGTTACTCAAATGCATTCATTCTAACTATGTAAGATAGTTAATAAATCATTAAATTCTAAAAAAATAGATGTTATTTCTGAAGCTGCCTTTTATATAGCTGAATTGTGTTTTCTAGGCCATAATAAAGGGCATCCGATATAAGCGCATGGCCTATAGATACCTCCAGCAGGCAGGGAATCTGCTCGGCGAAGTATTTGAGGTTATCCCTGTCCAGGTCGTGGCCGGCATTAATGCCGAGGTTAACAGCTTGTGCTGCCCGTGCGGCTTGTATATAAGCCGTTATCGCCTGCTCTTTATTTTTGAAGTAATGTTTCGCGTAAGCCTCGGTATAAAGCTCTATGCGGTCAGTGCCTGTATCGGCTGCTGCAGTAACAAGTTCCGCTACAGGATCAACAAATATCGAAACACGGATACCTGCTTTTTTAAATACTGCAATTATTTCCTTTAGGTAGGTTTTCTTACCTATAGTATCCCAACCATGATTAGAAGTGAGTTGGCCCGGCTCATCAGGTACAAGGGTAACCTGTGTAGGTATTATCTCTAATACCAGAGCTACAAATTTATCTTCCAGCGGGTTCCCTTCAATATTAAACTCCGTAGTGATGATGCTTTTTATTTCTCTTACATCCTTGTAAGTAATATGCCGCTCATCAGGGCGGGGGTGAACTGTGATCCCATCTGCGCCAAACTTCTGACAATCAATAGCAGCCTTCACCACATTAGGATTATCGCCACCACGGCTGTTGCGGAGGGTAGCAATCTTATTAATGTTTACGGAAAGCTTTGTTGACATGCTCTATGTTTGTGTAAAATTAAGCCCATTCCTGTTAACTTGCGGAAGATGTATCGCTTGCGGCTCAATTATTTACATAAATTAACCTTACTCACTATCTGTGTGCTGCTGCTGGCTGCTTGTAATAATGATGACAAGCAGAACAAAAAAAATGTGATCTATCTCAATTACTCCAGTGGCGCGCTGGAATCCATAGATCCTGCCTTCGCGAAGAATCTCTATAATATGTGGACCGACCACATGGTGTTCAATACCCTGGTGGAAAGTAATGATGCCTTAGAGCTGGTTCCCTCACTAGCGAAGCGCTGGAAGGTAAGCGAAGATGGCATTACATATCTCTTCTACCTCCGAGACGATGTCTATTTCCAGGATAATGCATTGTTCCCCGGGGGCAAAGGCAGAAAGATGGTGGCTGCTGATGTGGTCTATAGCTTCAACCGTTTGATAGACCCAACTGTTGCTTCCAGTGGTGGATGGATATTCAACGACCGTGTAGCAAAAGACGAACCTTTTAAAGCAATTAATGATACCACGCTACAAATAAAGCTCATTGCTCCCTTCAGGCCGCTACCGGAAATACTGAGTATGCCTTATTGCAGCGTAGTGCCAAGAGAGGTGGTAGAGCACTACGGTAAAGATTTCAGTAGGCATCCATGTGGTACAGGCCCGTACCAATTCCACTACTGGGATGAAGGCAATGTGCTGATACTGCATAAGAACCCCAACTACTGGGAGATTGATGAAAATGGCGAAAGGCTTCCTTATACAGATGCGGTGCAGGTGGGTTTTGCCGATAGCAAGGCAACAGAGTTTTTCCTTTTCCTTCAGGGTAAAGTTGATTTTGTGAATGGCCTTGATGGCTCCTTCAAAGACTTGGTACTCAGCAAGAATGGCGAACTGAAAAAGGAGTACCGCGATAAGATACGTTTTGAAAAAAAGACCTACCTCAATACAGAGTACATCGGCTTCCTGACAGATACGAATAACGCACTGATTAAAAATTCGCCTACCCGACATGTATTGGTACGACAGGCTATCAGCTATGCTATAGACCGTAAACGTATCTCTACTTATTTCAAGAACGGAATGGGCATTCCCGCCAGTTCAGGATTTATACCAATGGGCATGCCGGGCTACGACAGTACAGGTAGCTACGGCTATCACTATGATCCTGCAAAGGCAATGGAACTGTTGAAACAAGCAGGATTTCCCAATGGGAAAGGTCTCGGAGAGTTTACCATCCTCACACCCGATAACTGGGCCGACATCGTGAACTTTGTCGCCACACAGCTGCAAGACATAGGCATAAAAGCCAAAGTGGAAATAATACAGCCCAACATCCTCCGCCAGCAAATGAGCCGCTCCCAAGCCGTGGCATTCCGTGCGCAGTGGTTAGCAGACTATCCTGATGGAGAAACATTCTTAGCATTCTTTAACAGCCGTTTTCCCGCACCTCCTAATTATACCCGATTCAACAATGCCACCTTCGATAAGTGGTATGATGAAAGCATGAATGCTCCTGATTCACTACGCAGAAAGCTGTATCAAAGAATGGACAGCCTCGTGATGAGCCAGGCTCCGCTCGTCCCTCTTTTCTACGACCAGCGTATGCACTTCACCCAACTGAATGTGGCCGGCTTCGAAAGCAATCCGATGAACCTGATAGATGTGAAGCGAGTGAGGAAGAAGTGATACTAATTGTTGAAAACTGTAGGTGTAATCCCTTGCAGTTGCCCGGTTTGCGTAGAACATATCCACATGATCTGATCCCAAGCGACATTTTCGTACCTTTACTATATGATGAATAGTAAATGCAAAGGACTTGAAAAGAGAATAAATAGATGCTATGCAACTCGCTCTCAACTCGTCGAAACCCACTACCAGCAATCACATAGATAAAATAAAGATTGCACTACGCTGCACAGACACAGCACAAGCCCGCACAGACACGGCGCAAACCTGCACAGACACAGCACAAGCTCGCACAGACGTTGCACAAGCTCGCACAGACGTTGCACAAGCCTGCAACAACATAAGCGATGATCGCTTACCTCCTCTTCACCACATACAAATTCACCACCAGCGAAATCAATAATAACATCGCTACCATCTGGTGCAGTTCTGCTATCAGTTGGAATTTACCGAAGGTATCAGGAATAGAGTGTTCTACGGTAAGGACCGTGGTGATGCCGAGTATCAATTGCAGTATCACCAGTATGAATGGCCATTTGTAGGTATGGCGGAACATTGCCGTTGCATGCTTCGCTTTATACACCGCATTACCAAACCAGAAGAATATTAATGTGCAAAGTAAGTATGCCAGTTGCCTGTGCATGAAGTGTACATTTATCGGGTCACTTACCCAGCTCTTATCAGCGAGTGTCGCAGGCAGGTAATCACCGTTTATAGAAGGCCAGGTAGGGGCATTAGCTGCGGCTTTTAGTCCGGCCATGAAAGCACCGTATGGTAGTTGTATAAAGAGCACAGCAATAATAACCAGTGTGAAGTAATGTAGTTTACTATTGGTGTATCGTTGCTCCTGCGGTATCCATAGCTTCAAGGCGAAACATAAAGTATAAGTGAGCAGGATGAGTGCCATAGTAAAGTGTGCGGCTAGCTCTATATGACCAACATAAAGATCATCAGGGTTGAGGCCACTGGCTACCATTATCCAGCCAATAGTTCCCTGCAACCCGCCCAGCAGAAAGAGGATAATGAAAGGAACGGTCATTCCCTTATCAAAATATTTCTTAACGACGAAGTAAATGAAGCCTATCAGAAATACGATACCTATCATTCGCGCCCAAAAGCGGTGGAACCATTCCCAAAAGAAGATGGATTTGAAATCGCTGAGGGTAAAATCTGAGTTGAGATATTGGTACTGGCCTATCTGTTTGTAGCTATCAAAAGCTTTTTGCCAGGCCTCATCCGTAAGCGGGGGGAGCATACCCTTTATAGGTTCCCAGTCGGTGATGCTAAGCCCGGAGCCGGTGAGCCTTGTGATGCCACCCAACAGGATAAGCACCATGATCATGAAAACGCCTAATAACAACCATTTAGCTACTACCTTTCTTTTGTGCGCCTGATCCATATTCCGGAATTTGAAGGCAAAAGTACAGCAGCAACATTTATAGATTAGCAGAAAAATTTAGCTCAACAGTTGTACAGATAGATGATTGTTAATTTGAAAATATTATATTTGTATATCACTGTTAATCAAAGTGTGTAAATGATGCCACATTATACTCATTGAAAAATCAGAATATATACCCACATTCTACACAATTGATTCCACAGATGAGCAAGAGCAAAAATTTAATTTTAAATTTATTTAAGTGTCATTGATACCGGCATATGTATATAAAACCCCTATTAATACTAGATACATTGACTGCCAGCCTATTATGTGATAGTTTTTTATCAGAGAGATTGAGCGATGTTTCGGCTATATATAGGAGCGACGGCATGATTTTTATAGAAACATAGAACTGTCAGTCCTATCACCTTGAAAACAAAAAAAATTACCCCTACACTAAAGGAAATTCATTTTACAACCATTTAAAATTTTTACGTTATGAGGAAAGCTGATGTTGTAAGCAGCATATCTGAAAAAACAGGTATTCCAAAGGTTGACATTCTGGTAGCACTGGAAGCCTTCTTTAAAGAAGTAAAAACATCACTGGTAGAGGGCGAGCCTGTATATGTGCGTGGCTTCGGCAGTTTTATCCTGAAAAAGCGTGCTGCTAAGGTTGGGCGCAACATCAAGAAAAACATTGCTGTAGAGATACCTGAGCATTTCATCCCGGCCTTTAAGCCGGCTAAGGAGTTTGTACAGGCAGTAAAGGACTCTACGCACGAACTTTCCGAGCATAAAGTAGAAGAAGACCTGGTAGAACAACAATAAGTGCAATTGACGCTCTGCAAGGTTGATTTTCCTACATTTGCAGCGAAATTTACATTTTGCGAAAAGGACACTACATCACACTTGCGGCAGCAGTAGCGCTGATAGCGATATTATATTTCGGGGCCAATACCAAGCCCCCGGCGAAGCCTCATACGGAGCAAGCTCCTATGGCGGCATCGGGGAGTCCCGGAGACTCTCACACTATGAAAGCGGCTACCTTAGCCGATATATTAACTGAAGCCAAAGGAAAACTGGCAGCAGAAAGTAAGGCCAAAGTAGCTACTTTGGAAGATGAGCTTGCAGCCATCCGCGATTCGTCGCAGATGGCTGTAAGTTTTTATAAACTCAGCAACTTCTGGAAAGACAATAAAAACAAACGTTTGGCAGCATATTATGCTTCCCGATCAGCAAAATTGGAGAATTCAGAAAAAAAGCTCAATTTTGCAGGCCAATTCTTTCTGGACCAGATAGCGGAAGATACTTCTAACGCTATGCAGTTGTGGGATGCAGAGCAATCGATGGATGTTTTTGAACATGTACTTGCACTGAACCCCAATAGCGATACTGCAAAAATGGGCCTTGCACAAGGTTACATTATAAGTGGGCAACCGATGAAGGGAGTGGGACTGTTGAAGGAGATTGTTGCCAAAAGGCCGGATGACGTAGCAGCGAATATGGTTTTGGGAAAAATGTCTGTTCAGTCAGGACAGTTTGATAAGGCACTAGGCCGTTTTGAAACTATACTGAGAACAGAACCTGACAATACCGAGGCAATGTATATGCTGGCTGTAGCGTATAAGGAAACAGGGAATAAAGCAAAAGCGATAGAGCTTTTGGAAAAGTGTAAACAACTAGTCAATAAGCCGGAGTTTTCCAGTGACGTTGACAATTATATAAATTCATTTAAGTAACTTTTAAAACATTGTGTTATGCCTTGTGGTAAGAAAAGGAAACGTCATAAAATAGCTACTCACAAACGCAAGAAGCGTTTGAGAAAGAACCGTCATAAGAAGAAGAAATAGTAAGAGAGGCCAGGGTAAACCTGTTTTCCATTACCGGCTTTTCTTTAACAGCATCCCTTACACTTTTTGCTGTTGTATCGCATGCTATAATGCGTACAGGCAGAAAGTGTAGGGTTTTGTTATTACATGATTTACGTCATGAACAGCTGTATGTGAAGCCGTTTTGAACAAACGACGGTAGCATGAATAAAGAACTTATTATTAATTCTTCCGGAGATGGTGGCGTAGAAATAGCCTTGCTGGAAGATAAAAAGCTTGTTGAGCTCCATTATGAGCACGGACAAGATAATTTTGCTGTAGGGGATCTCTACCTGGGCAAAGTAAAAAAGCTGATGCCCGGCCTCAACGCAGTGTTCGTGGATGTAGGCTATGAAAAAGATGCCTTCCTGCACTATACTGATCTCAGCCCTTATTTCCGTTCTGTTTTAAAATTCACTAAGCAATCGCTGCAGGGAGATACTACCTGGGGTACTGATTTTGGCAAGTTTAAGAACGAAGCGGAAATAGTAAAAACGGGAAAAATTACCGACGTGCTGCAAGGCAAACCTGAAGTATTGGTGCAGATATTGAAAGAGCCTATCTCAGCCAAAGGGCCGAGACTGAGCTGCGAGATATCTTTACCGGGAAGGTTTGTGGTGTTGACTCCTTATAATGATGTGGTAGCAATATCGCGCAAGATACATTCTGCAGATGAGCGTAAGCGCCTGCAACGTATCATGGAGAGCATCAAGCCGAAGAACTTTGGGGTGATAGTGCGTACTGCTGCTGAAGGCAAAAACACTGCCGAGCTGCACACAGATATGCTGGAGCTGGCTGAAATGTGGCAAACCATTCAGCGTAACCTTAAAGGAGCGAAGCCACCACAATTGATACTGGGTGAGCAGGATAAAACTACTTCCATTCTACGCGACCTGCTGAGCGAAAGCTTTCAGCGCATAGTAGTGAACGATAAAAAACTGCACAGCGATACCAAAGACTATATAGGCCGCATAGCTCCTGAACAACAGGAGATAGTAACCTATCATAATGCCGGTCAGCCGATATTTGATACCTATGGTGTGAGCAAGCAGGTGAAGTCTTCTTTCGGGAAGACAGTGAACCTGAACAGCGGCGCCTACCTGATAATAGAACATACCGAAGCACTGCACGTAATAGATGTGAACAGCGGCACAAGAGCAGCTGAAGCAGGGCAGGAACAAAATGCGCTGGCTACCAACCTGGAAGCAGTGCAGGAAATTACCCGCCAGATGAGGCTGCGTGACCTGGGTGGTATCGTGATCATTGACTTCATAGATATGAAGTTACCGGACAACAAGAAGAAGGTGCATGACGCCATGGAAGAAGCCATGAAGGCTGACAGGGCAAGGCACACTATTCTGCCAATGACCAAATTCGGGCTGATGCAGATCACCCGCCAGAGGTTAAGGCCGGAGATCAACATCACTACAGCGGAGGTTTGCCCGAGCTGTAAAGGAACCGGTAAAATAGGCCCGTCTATACTTGTTACTGACGATATAGAAAAAGACCTGAAGTACCTGGTGGATCAAGGGCATCGCGAACTGGCATTGCACATTCACCCGATGCTGGAAGCCTACCTGACCAAGGGCAGCTTCTTCAAGAAGTCTATACTGGCCAAATGGCAGAAACAATATAAGACCCGCCTGAAACTGGTGACTGATAATAATGCCGGCCTTACCATATATCACTTCTACGATACTAAGACGGATGATATCATAAAGCTGTAGTCGTTGTCAGGCGACCAACAACGGCATATAAAGACATTAAAAAAGCCTTCTCATTTTTTGAGAAGGCTTTTTCTTTTATTTCAATATTGTAATTAGTTCGTCTTGTAAAGCGGATAGTATGATTGTCCATCCAGTGTTACCGGGTGTATCACTTCATTGTTGTAGAACACCTTATCCAGTACTTCGAAAGAATCGCAGTTAGGAACGCCTGCATCTTCCACGTGGGTTGTCCATTCCAGGGTATCAATATCGGTATTAGACCATTTCATTAATATCCTGCGGCATTCCTGTGGAGAATATACATCGGGGGCACGTAGATTGGCAAACCAGAAAGCTACGCAATCCTGGCCTTGAGAATCTTTGAAGAAATCAGCAGCTTCTTCCAGCGGGTGGCTGTCGTTGCAATACTGGAAAGAAGTCAGGTCATCAAAAGTGAACCTGTTGGGCGTACTGGCCGCAAAGAGGTCAGAGCCTGTTACTTCATTGATAAGACGAAAATGCAGCTTATCAGCGTAAGGAGATGGCGTTACCTGCTTGCAGACATCCAACTCGTTATTGTTATCCCCGGGACGGGTGCAGCCAACAGAGCCTGCTAATACTATAGCAACTGCTATGGCTAACAGCCCTTTTGCCGGTTTTATATTTACCTTCATCACAACAAATATAAAACTCTTAATCTAAAAGCATAAACTTATCGGCATCATTTATAAAAGGAAATTGCTGCCTGCACTGTTCTAAATGGGATTTTTCTAATATAACGGTGTGTGTTCCCGCTTCCTGCCCCTGCCAGAGGGGCTCCCCGAGCGGTCCGAAGACGCTGCTGTCGCCTGAATAGGCGATGTCCTTGCCGTCTACGCCTACCCTGTTCACGCCCACCACATAGCTCATGTTCTCAATAGCGCGTGCCTGTAGCAGGGTCTTCCATGCCAGGCTGCGGCGTTCCGGCCAGTTGGCCACATAGATGAGTACGTCGTATTCGTTACCTGGTGTATTCCTTGACCAGACGGGAAAGCGGAGGTCGTAGCACACAAGCAGGGAGATGCGCCAACCATTCACACTTACTATCAGGCGGTTCTCGCCGGGGGTGTAATATTGATCCTCTTCGGCATAGGCAAAGAGGTGATGCTTGTCGTAAGTGCCTATTTGCCCGTTGGGCAATACCCATACCAGGCGATTGTAGTAATTGCCATCTTCTTCTATTATGAGGCTACCGGTAATGGCTGCGCGATGAGTGACCGCCATGCTTGCCATCCACTGTACGGTAGGGCCATCCATGGTCTCTGCCATGCCTGCGGCATCCATGGTGAAGCCGGTGCTGAACATCTCCGGCAGCACAATGATCTCCTTCTTGCCCGTGATGCCCTGGATGTACTTCTCATATTGGGCCAGGTTGGCGCCCTTATTTTGCCAGGCTATGTCGGGCTGTACCAATGTGATATACAGTTGTTCTGATGCCATATGAATTATTTAAAAAATATTGCAGGGGCTATAATAATTTGAATATTTTTGATGTGTCAAATTAAAAATGAACATGAAAAAACTATTATCACTTTTATTAGCCATTACACCTCTCGTTGCCTATTGCGATGATAAAAATACGCTTAATGGTAATTGGAAAGAAGTAAGCCGCATAAGTAACGGGAAAGCGGTGAGTTTTAAAGATACCATTAAAGTTCAATTCCTGATGGGGGGCGAATATGTATGGCAAAAAAGCGGCGGTTTTATATACAAAGGTACCTACAAGATAAAAGGCAGTGAGCTGGATATGGGGTCGCGCTTCTTTACCATCGTAAGCCGCACAGATAACAGCCTGAAGCTAAAAGATGAAACAGGCACTTATGAGTTGGTTCCGTTTAACCCGGCTGACGGACAGGCTGTATTGCCTGCAGAAAAACCTGCGGCACCTGTTACCAGCCTCAACCAGATGAAAGGGCATTGGTCGGTATTTAAGGGTACAATGGATAAAAAAGTACCAGCAATAGATTACAAGCGCAAAATAAAAATACTGGAAATAACAGGTGATATAGCCGGTGATGGTAAACTGGGTATGGCGTTCGGTAGCTACGATCCTGAAACGGTACCATCGTGGTATGTAGAAAGCTTCAACAACCAGAAACTATACCTGAACGGTAAAGATAAACGTGTATTCAACGTACTGAAGTGCGAAGACAACCAGCTGGTGATAGAAGAAGATGGTATGACATACTTTATGAGGAAGTTTAAATAAAAAAAATAACTCTCCCGTCCTTCCTAAAGGAAAGGTGATACGAGATCAAACAAGAAAGCCTGCACATACCGTGCAGGCTTTCTTGTTTGAGTTGGCTTTAGAATTAGAGTTTTACGAATTTCTTTACTACTGTTCCGCTATCACCTTTCAAGGTGATGTAGTACATGCCTGTAGCCAGAGACCTGATATTGACCTTTGTGTCTTTGCTGTGCAGGGAACCGTTCATCTGCTCCTGGCCTATGCTATTGGTGATGATATAAGAAGCATACGCCTGCTCAGTGAGGATTGTCAGTTCATCACCTATTATAGGGTTGGGGTATATGCGTATGTTGTCCGGTTTAGTAACTGTGTTTACGCTTGCCGGCCAGCACATGTAAGTTTCCGCTACGTTGGTGAGTACGGCGGGCATGTAATCGAAGAAGATACCGGCTTTGTTGGTGACAGCCGAACCGATAGGGTAGTTATCATCCACATCAATCGAGTATTTAACGAAGCCATGACGCGCCGGGCTGGAACTGTCGGCGAGGTCGATACCGGGGAAGTCGAATTTAAGTATACTATGGCCCCCGCTTGTGGACTTCGTTATGTACACATTATGAGATGCTGCTATCAGCTTCATACTTTGCATTTCGTACCCGTTGCTTAGGGTGTCCATGATATAGACATTGTGCGCAGTATCGTTGCCCAGGTTCTCGAATGTGACAGTGTACTCGAGTTCTGTGCCTGGAGTAACACAGCCTGCCGGGTTCACATATACAGCATTGGGATCGTAAGGGCCTGTAACAGTATCGTCGCGAATGATAACATTGTTTACAGGATTGATATCACCGGTTATTGGAGTTAAGGTGAAAGTAGTCTGTACAGTATCACCTACTGTCAAGTATTGATTGTTGGTTGCCCAAAGTGTCACATGTATATATTCGGGCGCTGAAGTAACAATTGATACATCATTAAAATCCCACGTTACGGTATTGGCTGTTTGCGATACCGGGGGAGGCCAGCAATAATAGAATGAGTATTGAGGGGAAAAGGTCATCGTCAGAGTTGCATCTTGCGGGTTACATGAAGTGTTGTTGACTATGATGTCAAAGTCAGCACGATTTGCAGCAGTACGAACAAAGCCAAGATCTACACCAAGGTCAAAACCGGCCATATTGCCGCACTCGAAGCCTATGTATTCAGTGTTGGTATAAGTAAGAGATTGAATGGTGTTGGTGATCACTCCGTTCAATGGACAGGAAAACTGGAGCCCGGCTGGGTAGTCCACAATAGTAAAAGAATAAACGTCACCCATAGCGCCCTGCATATTATATGTAAAGCCGCTGGTCGCCCAGAGAGTGTCGATAGTAATGCCATTGGAATCAACGGCAATGGTGCTTACCTGTGCTATCAAAAAGTCTGAAGTTGGCTCGAAAGTGCAATTGCTGTTGCTGTCTATATATAGACCTGCGGTAATAGAACGACACAATGCATACTGATAAGTATATTCTATGGAATCTACAGGCATGTTGTTGTCGAGAAGAATATGCTTAATAGAGTATGTACCGGACAGCGGATATGCATGGTCAAACATTGCATGGCCACCACCACCGTTTGAGGATATGGTGCTTGCAATATCATCAAGTCCATCTCCATAATAGGTATGGATAGAGTGCGAAGCATTATATGTACCTGTGGCAGCTACAAATTGCGGACCGTTGCACTGTGCGAATGTTTGCACAGAAAATAAAGTAGAAGAGATATTTATCACCGGCGTGTCCGTAGTTATTTGGAATATTTCCCCTTGCGGAGCGTTTGCACAGAAGATATTGCCGTAGATATCCTTTACCATTGGGCCGGTCTGAATAGCTGCAAGTAATGCGGGAGCCCCGTTATAATAAGTGGAATTCCCTATACCCCCTGCTATTGTGTTAATAATGTTTGTCTGTGCGTCTATTTTTCTTATCCTTTCTTGCTCGGCAATATATATGTTGCCTGCTCCGTCAACCATAATTGCAGAGGGGTAGTTAAGTTCAGCGTTAATGGCCAGGCCGCCATCTCCTACAGTTCCCAGGATGCCTGAGCCACATATTGTAGAGATAATACCGGTAACGGCATCAATCTTCCTTATCCTGTATTCATTTATGAAGTAGATGTTACTTTGCGGATCGAATGAAATGCTGTTGGGTGTTTGTATCACAGCATTAACAGCCAATCCACCATCCCCGGAATATCCGTAATTGCCGTCCCCCGCTATAGTATTGATGATTCCCGTCTGTGCATCTATCTTTCTCAGTCTTGCGTCATCAGCGATATATATATTGCCGTTCATGTCAACTGCAACGTCTCGCGGATTCTGAAAACTTGCGTTAACAGCAAGTCCGCCGTCACCCGCATATCCAATGGTGGGAATTCCCGCGATGGTTGTAATTATACCATTGACATCTACTTTACGTATTCGCCAATTCAGCTGATCGCATATATACAGGTTGCCGGCAAGGTCTAAGGCAATTCCATTGCCATAATTAAATTGTGCATTACCAGCCGGTCCGCCGTCGCCTGAAAAACCGTCTGTGCCATTCCCGGCAATGGTGTTTATCAGCCCTGTATTGCCGTCTATCTTTCTGACCCTGCCGTTTATCGCGTCAGCAATATAAATATTACCTGCCCCGTCTATTTCAAGATCTGTTATGAAATGTAACTCCGCATTCAGCGCAGGCCCGCCGTCGCCGGAATAGCCTAAGCCGATCTGTTGTCCCGCAATAGTGTATAAAAGACCATTCTGTGAATAACCGGTTTGCGTGAGAAATAATACTCCCATTACCAGGGAGAGGATCAATTTTATAGGTTTCATGATCTATAGTGTTTTACTGAGCCGAAAATACATATTGTATTTCAGCAAATGTAGGTTTTCAATTGAAATATTATAAAAAATCCAGTGCTTTAAATCCTTTAATAACTTTTGGTTATTCTGCTATCGGGAGTGATGGTTGTGAAGGCATTAACTTTATATAGTAAACTAAAGAAGACTAATTCTCGTTTATACAATTATGAGATTCTTAAGCATATTAATAATAGCGGGTAGCATCACACTTAGTGCTGCCTGCCAAAGCAATAATCCGATGGATGCAACACACAAAGGGAATCCTCACTATTCCCGTACAGACAAGACGAAGCTGAAAGTAAGCAATGAGGAATGGAAAAAAATACTACCTCGCGAGGTCTACGATGTAGCGCGTGAGAAAGGAACAGAGTGGGCACATACAGGCAAATACAATAAAACCAACGACAAGGGAATGTACTACTGTGCAGTATGTGGTAATCCATTGTTCCGTTCGGATGCTAAGTTTGCAAGCAGCTGTGGATGGCCGAGCTTCTATGAGGCTTTGGGTGAAGGTAGTGTGCGCTACGAAGATGATAATACGCATGGCATGAAGCGCACCGAAGTGCTTTGCGACAGGTGTGATTCTCATCTCGGGCATATATTCGACGATGGACCGCCACCAACTGGTCAGCGCTTTTGTATGAACTCGATAGTGCTGGATTTTGAACCGGATAAATAAGCATAAGGCTTTAACAGTTCTTTAAAAACCATTGGTGCGTATTGTACGTTAATAAAGTAAAGAGTGACGATGAAATACGTAATTGTAATATGCTCTATGTTCTTAGTGATAATGCTTGCCTTAGGTGCAACTGCACAAACGGCTAAGAATCCGCATTATTCAAGAACGGACATTGAAAGGCTGAATGTGACTAATTCGGAATGGAAGAAAATATTACAGCCGGGCGTTTATCATATAGCCAGGGAAGAAGGAACAGAAAGGGCTTTTACGGGAGAGTATCATGATAACCATAAGAAGGGGACCTACTACTGCTATGTATGTGGCAACGCATTGTTCAGCTCAGATACTAAGTTTGATAGTGGCACGGGCTGGCCGAGCTTCTACCAGTCGTTAAAAGCAAGTAGCGTAAAATTAAAGACCGACCAAAGTGCCGGAATGTCGCGAACCGAAGTAGAATGTGCCCGTTGCGGCTCGCATTTAGGACATGTTTTTAACGACGGGCCAAAGCCAACAGGACAGCGTTTCTGTATGAACAGTGCAGTGCTGGATTTTGAAGAAAAGAAATAACTAAAGATAGTGCGTGTTTTGAGAGTGTGTAGAGTGTTGTGATTTCAGAGCCGTCGGATTGATCTCAGTCCGGCGGTTTTTGTTTAGAGTGGCCGGCTATTGATTATATTTGTGCAACAAGATGACCAAACAGGAACGCTACGACTTTGTAATAGACTGGTTTAAAAAAAATAACCCCGATGCGGAAACAGAACTGCATTATACCAATCCCTATGAACTGTTGGTATCTGTGATCCTTTCGGCACAATGCACTGATAAGCGGGTGAATATTGTGACCCCACCACTATTTGAAAAATACCCAGATGCGAAAAGCCTTTCCAAAGCAAGCTTTGATGATATTAATGAATTCATCAAAAGTGTGAGCTTTGCCAATAATAAGACCCGCCACCTGATGGGTATGGCGGAGCTGCTGGTGGAAAAGCATAATGGCGTAGTGCCCGGTACTATGGAAGAACTGGAAGAGCTGCCGGGTGTAGGGCGCAAGACAGCTAATGTGATCATGTCGGTTATTTATGACGCGCCGAATATGGCCGTTGATACCCATGTATTCCGGGTATCCGCAAGAATAGGATTAACCACCAATGCAAAGAATCCGCTACAAACCGAAAAACAATTACTGAAATACATCCCTACAGAACTGGTGAGCACAGCGCACCATTGGCTGATACTACATGGACGCTATGTATGCGTGGCACGAAGACCTAAATGTGAGCAGTGTGGACTGGTGCCTGCCTGTAAGTTCTACCATACAGACATGAAGTACATAGTGGAGGGCGATAAAAAAGTGATAAAGAGGACTGCAAAAAAAAGTCCCGCTACAAAGAGCAGGACTAAGAAATAATATTAGTGTGCCGGTGAGGCCGGTAGTTTTCCTGCGGGTGGAGCAGCATCTTCAGGCAATACCTTAAATGTTGGTGTAAAAGCTTTCTGGTATTCGGGAAACTGGACCGTCTTATATGTATCTTCTCCCAGGTATTTCAACACCATCTCTAGCTTAGGTACATCCTGGTAACCCGGAAGAGCTGAAGGCGTCTGAAAATTCTCCATCATAAAAACGGTAGTAGGGTAAGACAGCTGTCCATTCATCACAAATACTGCAAATTCATTGGTCCTGCGCGTTTCGTTGAACGGATATTCTTTATTCAGGAACATAACCGTATCCCGGCGTTCTGCATCAAACTTCACGGCATAAAACTTCTCATTGATGTACTGAATGATCTCGGGGTTGCTGTATGTCTTGCGGTCCATCACCTTGCACCAGCCACACCAGCTGGTATAGAAGTCTATCAGCACTTTACGCGGCTCCTTTCTCATAGCTGCTTGCACCTCATCAAGGGTCAGCCAATTGATCTCTTTATTGTTTGAGACAGTAGCTGACTTCTTATCCTTATCACCTGCAGTGGCTGTAAAAGCAAAGGACGCAACAGCCAGCAATAATAACATTACACGTTTCATCATAACTATTTGGATACACGAATTTACGACTATTTCAATGTAGCTTTGTTAGGGTATCTTAAATATTTTCTTAATAATTATAAAAATGAAGATAGCAGTAGCTATTACAGGTGCGAGCGGTTCGGTATATGCAAAAGTGTTGCTGGATAAACTGGCACAATTAAAGGACCAGGTGACAGAAGTAAGTACCGTGTGGAGTGACAATGCGTTTACTGTATGGCAACATGAGTTGGGCAATGAGGACTATAATAACTATCAGTTTAAAAGATGGGGAAAGATGGACTTTATGGCACCTTTTGCCTCTGGTAGTAGTAGCTACGAAGCACTGATCATCTGTCCCTGTAGTATGGGTACAATGGGTAGAATCGCCGGGGGTATCAGTAACGACCTGGTGACGAGAGCAGCTGATGTGATGCTGAAAGAAAGAAGGAAACTGATATGCGTAGCCCGCGAAACCCCATATAACCTCATACAGCTAAGGAACATGACGGCTATCACAGAAGCCGGTGGCATTATATGCCCGGCAACACCATCGTTCTATAGCAAACCTCAGACCATAGAAGAAGCTGCCTACACGGTAATACATAGAGTGCTGGATCTGGCAGGTGTGAAGAGTGATGGGTACAGGTGGAATGAGTAAGTTGATTAGTTGAAGAGTTGATTAGTTAATAAGTTGTTTTGTAAATTATCGAGCATCTGGTACCGAGTATCCAGTATCGAGAACCGAGTATCAAGAAACGAGAACAAGCATGGAATACGCTAAGTCGATAGAGCGGTTGAGGAGTATAATGAATGAATTAAGGGAGCAATGCCCTTGGGATAAAAAGCAAACTATCCATACTCTACGACCGCAAACTATAGAAGAAGTATATGAGCTGACTGATGCCATTACCAATGAAGATTGGCAAGGGCTGAAGGAAGAGTTGGGCGATATGTTGTTGCATATTGTGTTCTATAGCAAGATAGGCGCAGAAAAAGGTGAGTTCACTTTTGATGATGTGATAGAGGGTGTGTGTAACAAACTGGTATCAAGGCATCCGCATATATATAGCAGTACTGTGGTGAATGATGAAGAAGAGGTAAGGCAGAACTGGGAAAAGATAAAACTGAAAGAGGGGAAGAAGTCCATACTGAGTGGAGTACCTGCAACCATGCCTGCCGTAATTAAGGCACTAAGATTGCAGGAGAAAACCAGGCAGGTGGGCTTCGAGTGGGACAATGTGGAGCAGGTGAAGGATAAAGTGACAGAAGAAATGGAAGAACTGTACGAAGCTGTTGCCTCGGGGAATCAGGACCATATGGAAGATGAGTTTGGTGATGTATTGTTTGCCCTGGTGAACTATGCCCGGTTTATAAAAGTAGATCCCGAGATGGCGCTGGAGCGGACGAACAAGAAATTTATCCGCCGGTTTCAGCAAATGGAAGTGATAGCGGAAACACAGGGAAAGCTACTGCATGATATGAACCTGGAGGAAATGGATGCCCTCTGGAATAAAGTAAAAGAACAGGAATAAGCGATATTGTTTAGACGATACCCATATTGGTTTTGGCTGATAACAGCCGTTTTGTTGTGGAGCATTGCCACATGGCTCTACTATACAGGTAGTAATGCCATGCACCCTGAACAGATGGCTAAGACCATGAGCCGGGATCTGCAGAAAAGAGAAGAGGCATTTAAGAAGCTTATTACGGACACTGTTTTATTGAACAAGATCGTTACGCCGGGAAAGCTCAATGAAAAAGAAGTGGCGAAGCTGAAGAATGCACCATTTTATTTCTATGCATATAATGGGCTGGAGCTACACTTCTGGAACAACAATACCGTAATAATAGATAGCGCCATACAATATGGCCAGAATAACGGACTGCTGATACTGGACAGGGGCGCATATGTCAGCAGGACACTGGAACTGAAAGGCTCACTAAAAGGGAATACGATAACGGTCCTGTTCCCGATTGCATATTACTACCCTTTTGAGAATAAATACATACATTCCTCTGTAGCTGCCGGGGATAAAATCCCGGTAAGCACCCAGCTGTCTGAAACGAAAACTAAGGGCAGTTTCGAAATAAAAGGCAGTGATGGTAAAGTAGCATACTATGCCACCTACCCTGAGGATGGCGGTGTTAATACATGGTCTCCGGGCTATCTGATGCTTTGGTTACTGGGAATAGCTACTCTTATTAGCGTATTATGGGTGCAAGCCGCAGTAAGACACCTGATGCGCAGAAAGAGTAATTGGGCTTTGCTTTTTGTAATGTTGGCTATTATTATCGGGCTGCGTGGATTACTGTACCTGTTTGGTATGCCATTCGGTTTGCCGAATATCCCTTTCTTTTCTCCGCAGCTATATGCCGCAAATGCTTTCTTAAGTTCGCTGGGTGATGTAGTGCTGAATGTATTCTGCCTGCTTTGGATGTTTCTTGTTTTTCTATCGTACACACCTTACCGCACTTTGTGTGATAACGTAAAGGACGGGACGCAACGTATGGGTCTGATAGTTATCCTCGTTATTGCTATTGTAGGGCTGCGATATTTCTTTACGCACCAGGTTGTAAGCCTTGTGCTGGATTCCAAGATATCTTTTGAGTTAAGCCACTATGGTTCTACCGACGTTTATACAATAATAGGCCTGTGCACCATAGTGGCGATCGTCGCCTTAGCATCATTAAGTGTGTACATCATTAATATTTACCTCAATAAACTGATAGGGAATAAGTGGTTCAAGTATCTACTCGTTACAATAACTTCGTTGCTATTCCTGTTGCTGCAAGATGAAGAATACCTGAAGTTTTATATCGGACTGTCTGTATGGTTAGTATTGTTTGTTGTATTGCTGGACGTAAAGAAACTAACTATCCGCAAAGACCTGCTTGCCCCCAACATGGTATTCTGGGCTATATTTATTTGTGGTTTTTGCACGGCAACCATACAGTTCTTCAATCATGTAAAGGAAAGGCAAACCCGAAAGAGCTTTGCGGAAAGGATCATTACGCAACGTGATAATGTTACGGAATATACCTTCAGCAGTATAGCGGGCAACATAGGGCAGGATGAGGTGATCATTGACTATTTCAGAAATCCGGGCCTTGATGGCAGAACAAGGCTCAATGAGCATTTTGACGCACTCTACCTGAGTGGGCAACTGAATAGGTATGACGCAAAGATATACCTGTATAATAAACTGGGTGAAGCGCTGCCCGATAATAAAGACACGGTATCCATTTCCGTATTTGAGAATCAGAAGCAGAATGCTTTCCCGATCACTCCCGGCATACTATATTATAAGGAATATGCGCAGGACGGTCATTATTATTTAGCCTCTATACTTATCAGTGATAACATTACCGGCGATTCGTTGGGCTTTGTGTATATAGACCTCGCATTGAAGCCGACTGCCAGTGAGACTGTTTATCCTGAATTGTTGCAGCCGGGTAATTTGTCGGTGTCACCTATTGAAGATGCATACTCCTATGCTGTGTATATCAATAAGAGCCTGATATCGCAAACCTCAGACTATCCATTTCCTGTATACCTGCGTCCATATCCACGCACGGCCGAATTTGCCTTTTCAGAAGAGGAAGATGCATCTGCGTTGTGGTATAAACCCACTGAGAACCGAACAGTAAAGGTGGTGCACAAGCACATCACATGGATAGAGACGATTACGATATTCTCCTATCTTTTCGGGATGGTGATGCTAATGACCTTCTTTGTTGCAGCGTACCAGTTCTATTTGGCCAGGTATATTGATAGCAGATCGAAAGGAAAGTTCAGGAATATCACCCTCAGCAGGAGGATACATTTTTCGATGTTGTCGCTGGTATTTATCTCATTCATGGTGATCGGATTGGTAACAGTTACCTTCTTTAACAACCAATATAATGAATCGAACAAAACAAGGTTGAACAGCACCATGCAGGTGATCGCGCAAAGTGTGCATGAATACCTGCGCCAGCAAAACGCACTGAACGAGGATAGTATTCAGAATATAGAACTGAGAAACCCGAAGTTCAAATACTTCATAGCCAACCTCGCCAATACACAGAAGGTAGATATTAACCTGTTCAATAACCTGGGTATACTGGAGCTCACTTCCCAGGATGATATTTACGACAAAGCATTGCTGGCGCGTATCATACGGCCGGATGCCTACAGGCAATTGTTCATAGAGCATAAGTCTGTTTATATACAGGATGAGTCGCTGGGGAACCTGAAATATCTTTCGTGTTATGTGCCACTTCGTGATGAGTATGGCATAGCGGTTGGTTATCTGAATGTACCGTACTTTGCCTCAGAAAAATACCTGGAAAACCAGATATCGAATATATTGGTAACACTCATTAATCTGTACGCGTTCATCTTCCTGATATCAAGCATGCTCACCGGCTTCCTCACGCGCTGGCTGACAAGGACATTCAACCTCATCATACAACAGTTCAGCCGCATCAACCTGCAAAAGAACGAGCGTATTGAATGGCCTTATGATGATGAGATAGGTATGCTGGTGAAGGAGTATAACAAAATGGTGAAGAAAGTGGAAGAGAATGCGGCGATATTGGCACAGAGCGAACGTGAAAGCGCATGGCGTGAAATGGCACGACAGGTAGCGCACGAGATCAAGAACCCGCTCACACCGATGAAGCTCAATATCCAGTACCTGCAACAGGCTTTGCGCAACGACCATCCGAATGCGAAGGAAATGGCGGTGAAAGTATCAACTTCACTCATAGAGCAGATAGACAACCTTTCTTATATCGCCTCTGAGTTCTCCAACTTCGCTAAGATGCCGGAAGCACGGCCAGAAGAATTGAACCTTAATGAGTTGCTGGATGTTGCACTGGAGCTTTACCTGAATGAGCAAACTACGAAAGTGAGTATTAGTAAAACAGATGAACAGCTTATTGTGTTCTCTGACAGGAGTCAACTGCTGCGTGTGTTTACCAACCTGCTGGAAAATGCTTTGCAGGCGATACCCGAAGGCAAAGAGGGTAGGATATATGTAGTGCTGACTACGGAAGGAAACAACGCGCTCATCAGCATCACCGATAACGGACAGGGTATAGCGGCTGATGTGGCGGAACGTATCTTCCAGCCATACTTTACCACCAAGAGCTCAGGTACGGGCTTAGGACTTGCCATGACCAAGAAGATCATTGAGTTCTGGCAGGGGCAGATATGGTTTGAAACGATCGAAGATGAAGGAACTACTTTCTTTATCAGGCTTCCGATCGTGGAAACGCCGGGACAAAACAAAATGAGCTAATGAATATCCCCTTGCTTAAAATATTCATGCTGAAACTGACAAAGGATGATCCGCGCTTTAATAAGAGAGAGGCTTATAATGACTATTGGTTTCAGCGATTATTTGATCGCTCAACCGCTCATCATAAATACCTTATTTTATTAGAAGAACTAGCGGCAGATGGATACCTTGAGAAAGTAATAGGAGATAGAAAGTTTAATTATGTGATAACAGAAAAAGGCATTCTATTTCTTGAAGACAATTATTCGCTTGAGGAGCTTACTCCTTATTTGATGACAGAGGATCCTTCAGGAACTTATGTGAAGATGTTAAGAGGTATGGATGGTTTACCAGACCTGGACCTCGCGTTCTAATTCTATCCCGAATTTATCTTTTACAGAATCGACTACTTCGCCTGAGAGGTGCCAGACATCTGCACCTTTGGCATTGCCGTAATTTACCAACACAAGGGCTTGCTTTGCATGTACGCCTGTATCGCCTGCACGCTTGCCTTTCCAGCCGCATTGCTCTATGAGCCAACCTGCAGGTACTTTTACCATCGTATCACTTACAGGATAGGAAGGGATATCAGCATATTGCTCTTTAAGGGATGCGTATTGTGCTACAGGAAGAGTAGGATTTTTAAAGAAGCTACCGGCATTTCCTATTTCCTTTGGATCGGGCAGCTTACTGCTTCGGATAGCAATGACAGCATCTGCGATAGCTTTGATAGTGATGTCCTTCACGCCCATTTTCTCTAACTCCTGCGAGATAGCGCCATAGCTGGTATTGAGGTTAGGTTTCTTATTCAATTTGTAAACAACGGAAGTAATGAACACCTTGTCTTTCAGCTCATGCTTAAAGATGCTGTCACGATAACCGAAGTTGCATTCGCTATTGCTGAGAGTGGTGAATTTAGCCTCCTCCCAATTCCAGAATGTAACAGATTCGATCGTTTCTTTTGCTTCCACGCCATATGCGCCTATGTTCTGCATAGGAGACGCGCCTACTGTTCCGGGTATGAGTGCGAGGTTTTCAATTCCCGCCCAACCCTTGCTGATGGCGTACATCACCAGTTCATGCCATACTTCGCCCGATGCAACTTTCAGCCACACATGGTTTTCGTCTTCAGTGATCACTTCTATACCTTTCAGCTGATTGTGTATCAGTAGCCCTGTAACAGGTTTTGTTATCAGCACATTGCTGCCGCCGCCCAGTATCTTCCGCTCTAGTGGTAATGATGTATCGGCGGTGATCGTTGGCAATAGCTGTTCATCGTTGAGCGTTAAAAAATACTCAGCAACTACATCCATGCCGAATGTATTGTATGGCTTTAGAGAAACGTTTTGGAGCAATTGCATCGGCAGCAAAAATAGAATGTTTTATTTAGTTACCTTCTTTCCGAGAAATCTTATACCAAGGCCGGGGTCGCGGGAGAGAAAGATATTCCCTTTATCATAGCGCAGCCCGGTGGCGATATCTTCTTTCAACAATAGCGGGCCATCAGCATCCATTTCATCCAATAGCGGCGACAGGTGTGCAATGGCCGCAGAGCCTATCGTGCTTTCATTCATAGAGCCTATCATTACCTTCATGCCCAGCTGACGTGCCTCATGTATCATACGCATAGCCGGAGTGAGGCCGCCGCACTTGGTCAATTTAATATTGATGCCATGAAAGCCTTCTGCACATTTCTTTATATCATGTTCTTCAATACAGCTCTCGTCTGCGAACAAGGGGATGGAGGAAATAGCTTTCAGCTCCTTCATCTCATCCCAGGCATCTTTCTTCAAGGGTTGTTCTATTAAGGTAACTCCTAGTTTTTCCAGGTCGGGCAATAAGGTCTTTGCTTCTTCGAATGTCCAACCTTCATTAATATCAATACGGAAAGGAGCGTCAGTTTCCGCACGCAATGCACGAAGCAGGTCAATATGCTCCGGACGGGCAAGCTTCACTTTGTACAATGGCCAGGGATGCGCCTGCATCTTGGCAACCATTTCTTCCGCGGTATCTATGCCGATGGTGTAATCTGTAAAAGCAGGCTTTTTGAACTGAAGGCGTAATAATTGATATAGTGGTTGCCTTCTCAGTTGCGAGAATAAGTCCCAGGCAGCCATATCCAAAGCACAAATCAGGAAGTTCTCTCCCGGTATCAGGTGATGCAGAAAATGCCAGAAACGCTGTGGGTCTGTGAGTGCATATTTCTCTATATCTTTCTTTTTGGATTGCAGCACCTCGATCATGTGCGGCACCGTTACATCATAATAATTGATGGCGGGTGCTTCTCCATAACCTTTTATATGCCTCAAGGCCAGTGAAACCACCAGTGTAGGCTGATGCGTCTTCGTACCTTTGGCTATGGTAAAAGGGTATTCAAAGGCCAGATCAAAAGGATAATGGGCAAGCTGTAACATTTGCTGATTTTGGGAGTATTTTTGCCACTGCAAAATACTATTAATGCCGAAGATACCTTCATGGATATTCATACTATTGGCTGTACTCTACTTTATGGGTATTAATATAGATATGATGGAAGTTGATGCCACGCAGTATGCGGAGATCAGCAGGGAGATGGCAGAGACGGGTAGTTACCTTGAAGTGTATCAATATGGTATGGATTACCTGGACAAGCCACCCTTCCTGTTTTGGGTGAGTTCTTTAAGCATTTCTGTTTTCGGTGCGAACAATTTCGGATTCAAATTACCTTCAATATTATTTGCCTTGCTGGCCATCTATGCCACTTACCGTTTGGCAAGGTTGCTGTACAATGACAGCATCGCGCGATGGGCGGCATTGATACTGGGTGTATGCCAGGGCATCTTCCTGATGACGAATGATATCAGGACGGATACCATCCTTATGGGCTGGGTTGTAACGGCACTTTGGATGATAAAGGAATGTGAGATAAAGCGCAGGTGGCAATTCGTACTGCTCGGTACACTCAGTATAGCCTGTGGCATGATGACCAAGGGGCCTATCGCCTTGATCGTTCCGCTCCTGTGCTTCGGTACAGACTGGCTGCTGAAAAGAAAGTGGAAACAGATATTCTCACCTTATCACTTGATAGACATGGTGCTCATCGGCATCATGCTGATCCCGATGAGTATTGGCCTCTATCAGCAATTTGATCTTCATCCGGAAAAAGTGGTAAACGGGGAGACCGGTGTTTCCGGCTTGCGCTTCTTCTACTGGTCGCAGAGCTTTGGCCGTATTACAGGAGAAAGCCCTTGGAACAACGGTGCCGGTTTTGAATTCCTGTTCAGCAGTATGCTATGGGCATTCCTTCCGTGGATGTTTTTCTTCATTGCCGCACTGATCATCAATGTAAAGAAGCTCATTCAAAACCGTTTTAAACTCAGCGAAAATCAGGAGTTCCTCACTACCGGCGGATTTATACTGGTGTACATAGCGCTAGGGTCATCACGCTACCAGTTGCCACACTACATATTTGTAGTATTTCCGTTGGCAGCCATCATGGTGGCAAATCTGTTGCATGATATGCTGGTGTTGGGTAAGTACAAGAAGTTGTATAAAGTGCTTTACCCCGTCCAGGTGTTTTCATTGGGCACATTATTGCTTGGCGCTATGCTGATACTAACCATCGTATTTCCGGGAAATATTTCAGGCATTGTCTTCTGTCTTACAGGTATTATAATTTGGGTGTATCTATTGCGAAAGTCAATGTCGGGGAAGGTACTCTGGATAAGTGTTTGTGGTATGCTGATAGTTAATGCGGTCATGTCTTGCCATTTCTACCCCAGCTTATTAGAATACCAGGCTAGCTCAAAAACAGGGGAATATATAAAGGCACATAATCTGCCTAAGGATAGCACCGCTATGTACCATATGGAAAAGCGGGCGCATGCATTACACTTTTATGCCAACAGAATACTACGTATAAGTGACAGTCTCTCCATCGCCGACTCCTGCAGATACATTCTTACCAATGATGAAGGAAGAAGAAAGATAGATTCTGCAGGATATGCCTACACCATCCTGAAGCAGGACAAGATGTTTGACGTGTCTAAGCTCACATTCCCGTTTTTAAGTCTCGCGACAAGACATACAGTATTAAAGAACTACTACCTCCTGCATATGAAAGGCTAAATAGCCCATAAAAAAGTGTAAATTAGATAGGCAGAACTACTGAGGATGAAGCGTATTGTACACATATCGTTGTTACTGATCCTTCCCCTATGGACGTTTGCGCAAACCGGTTATTCTCCCGGTGATTCTATAAAAGTTGGCCAACTACTCGATAGTGTGCAAGCGCACATAGACAGGTCGCAATACGATGCTGCTAATGCCCTTTCCCGGCAGGCGCTCAAATACTCACAGCTCAGGAAATTCAAAAGAGGCGAAGGGTATAGCCACAATAAGTTATCCGATATCGCTTACCAGGAAGGTAATTTCTCCATAATGAAACTACATGACTCGCTGGCTATGAAGATCGCTCGTGAGATACGTGACACAGCAATGCTTGCTGAGGCCTACGAGTTGGCAGGTCTTTATCAAATGGATAAGGGTAGCAAAGCAATAGCCGAAAAATATTTCAAAGATGCCCTTGCTATACTTTATGAAAGGCAGCAGTCCGAAGCTACTGGCAGGATGTATATTAACCTTGGCCTGTTGAAGTCTAACGATAAAGAGGCAGCTACAGCATTATTCCTTAAGGGCATCCGCTTGTATGAGAAACTAGGCTATGAACATGGCATGGGACAAGCGTACGGCAACTACGCGGCACATCTAGTATCGCTTGACAGGAAGAAGGAAGCATTGGTGTATGCTAAAAAAGCAATTGCGCTCAGGGAAAAGAACAAGGACAACTATGGCCTCATGTACTCCTATGCCAACATCGCACAGATATACATTATGCTGGACTCTGTGCAACAAGCACTCCGATACCAGCAAATGAGCGTACAGAAAGCTGAAGCTATTGGTTCCGATAAGTTGAAAGTGCAATCGTATGTTGGCTTGTCGCTCATCTACAGCAGAATGAAGAAGTACGATCTCGCTTTTCAGTATGAGTACAACGCGGTAAAGCTATTGGAGCAATCGGGCAATACAGAGATGCTTTCTCATAGATATACCGCACTGGCTATGGGGTACAGCTTGAAGAAGGATTCTGCTTCGGCTGTAAAGTATTTTAATAAGTCCATTGCTATGTCGGAGCAATACAACTATAAGGAGAACCTCCGAGATGCCTACCTCCACACTGCTATTTTTTATAAGGACCACAAAGATTACTACAATGCCTACGAATACTTGAAGAAGTTTCATAAAATACGAGATGAGATACTGGATGAAGAAGCAGTTGCCCAGATAGCTGAACTGGAAACCCAATATGAAACCCAGAAGAAGGAGGAAAAGATACAACAGCTGAATAACGAAAAACTGATACAAGAACTAAAACTGGAGCGGCAAGGTCTGTTCAGAAATGTCCTGATCGTCGCGATAGTATTAGCTCTGGGCATAGCGTATATACTCTTCAATCGTTACCAACTAAAAAAGAAGCTGGAGCAAAAGACTGCTATGCTGAAGGAACGGAGCCGTATATCCGGCGAACTGCATGATGAGGTCGGTAGCACGCTCAGCACAATTAATATCCTGTCGCATTCGGCAAGATTGAAGCTGAAAAGCGACATTGAAAAATCGGATAGCCTTTTAGAGAAGATCAATGAGAACTCCCAGCGAATGATGGACGCGATGAGTGATATTGTATGGAGTATCAATCCGGAAAATGATTCACTTGGTAACATCAGCGTGCGCATGAAGGAATTTGCCAGCGAGATACTGGACAATAAGGATATTGATTACACCTTCACGATGGAGGATGAACTGATGGATGTAAAATTATCTCCCGAAATAAGAAAAGATGTTTACCTGGCATTTAAGGAAGCAGTGAACAATCTCGCTAAGTATTCGAAAGCCACGACTGCCGGTATATCGCTCAGTCGCACCAATGGTAGCCTCCATATGAATATAGTGGATAACGGTTTAGGCTTTGATATGACTAAGCATGGCTCCGGCAACGGAATGAAAACCATGAAGAAAAGAGCCGAAGCTCATGGTGGGTCATTTAAGATAGAGTCGGCTGAAGGAATGGGTACTTCTATTAACCTTTCTATACCTATCGCATAATCATGCGATAGCACGATTATTAAAGATGTTGCATTTTTGTAGGAAGAAAAATACCGCAGATGATAAAAGTTGCCTTATTTGAAGATATAGCAGACCTGAGAGAAGGTTTGCAAGCTTTTCTGGAGGCATCTGACGAGGTAGAGTGCATCGGTGCATGGGAGAACTGCGACCAGGTAAAAAAGATCGTGACCCATCATCAGCCCGATGTAGTGCTGATGGATATAGATATGCCCGGTACTAATGGCATGGAAGGCCTGAAGATCATCCGGGAGCTGTATCCTGATATGAGCGTCATTATGCTCACGGTTTTTGAAGACGATGAGAACGTGTTCAACAGTATCTGCGCGGGTGCGAATGGCTATATGCTGAAACGGACACCGCCTGCCCGTATCATAGAAGCAATAAAAGAAGTATACGATGGTGGTGCGCCGATGACCGCCTCGATTGCGCGTAAGGTGCTCCAGGCATTTGCCCAAACAAATGCCCCTAAGCAAACCAATGACTATCAGCTTACCCAGCGGGAAAAAGATATCCTGGGCTCTCTCGTGAAAGGGAATAGCTATAAAATGATCTCTGCCGACCTCGCCATCTCCATCAATACCGTGCGGGAATACATTCGCCGTATCTACGACAAGCTGCATGTTCATTCCATGAATGAGGCCGTCGCCAAGGCCATAAACAACAAGATCGTTTGATTCTCAGGCGTTTATCACATCCGCATCCTGTCGCATGATTATGCTATTGTTGAGGGTTGCGCTATTAGAGACCTTTGGGTTGTAATAGATCATCATTCACTAAATAAAATTGAGATCATGAACAGGAATACACTAAAGGCAAGTTTCAGGGCGCTGGCAATAGCAGGCCTTTTTTCATTTTCTTCATGCACGCCCGATCCGGTGGATCCCGTCACTCCGACAGTCATAGACTATTGCGGTGACGTAAATGCACCAACTACCTGGACCAATCGTAATGAGGGCCTGGACTATCGTGTTACTTGCGATTTTACGATCAATGCCGACATGGTGATAGAAGAAGGTACTGAGATAGAGTTCGTTAATGGCAAAGGAGTTATTGTTGGCAACGACGGTTCACTCTGGGTAAAAGGTACCGGTGAAAAAATGGTGGCCATCCATGGTACTGGCATGGCGCAAGGCTCATGGAAAGGAATATGGTTCCAGTCGAATGATGATAAGAACAAGTTAGAGTATTGTATGCTGTCAGGTGGTGGACAAAATAGCTTCAATGGCCATGATATAAGAGCCAATGTACGTCTGGCTCTCAACGGTGGTTTGAGTATTAGTAACTCTACTATTTCGGGTAGCGGCAGAGACGGCTTGTATGTAGAAGGTTTTGATGATGTATTCGATAATCCGTTGAAGGCGTTCTCTAACAATACTTTTTCTAATAACAGTAACCTTCCTATCTCTACCGTTGCTTCTACAGTGAGTATGCTGGACGGTATTAATTCTGATTACACTGCCAATGGCAGCCAGCATATAGAAATACGCGGTGGTAGAGTATATGGTACACACTCGTGGGTAAAGAATACCATTCCATTCCTGGTGTCAGGCGAAATAAGGGCGGGGTATTATACTCAAATAGGTAACCTGACCATCAATGCAGGTGTAGCAATGGAATTCATCAATGATTTTGGTATCACTATAGGAGAATACAGTGCGGGCTACCTGAGAATGGTTGGTACGGCTTCTGAGCCGGTATCGCTCACTACAGGAGAGGCTGATGCATGGCAGGGTGTATGCTTTCAAAGCACGAATGCTTCTAACCTGCTATCTTATGTGAACATTAATATGGGTGGCTCTGCAGCATTTACAGGGGCAACACAAAAGAAGGCTAATGTGGTTATCGGCGGTTTTTCTGCAGGTAGTGCCACTATCCAGAATTGTTCGATTACCAACAGTGCGGCATACGGAATATTTGTTGCTTTCGGTTCTACTCCGCCAACAATGTCAGGTGTAACATACAGTGGTAATGCACAGGCCAACTATTATGTAGAGCCATAACAAACAAGCGGTTAATTGAAATACATAGCAAACAAAAAATGGCTGAGATTCTTCTCAGCCATTTCTATTTTAAAATAAGTATCCGTCAGTCCCCTGCCGCTTGCGGCCAAGGTGCACATATGTTTTGTCGGTAGCTTCCCTTCCGCGCGGCGTACGAACGATATAACCTTCCTGTATCAGGAATGGCTCATAGACTTCCTCTATCGTTCCGGCTTCTTCACCTACGGCTGTGGCTATGTTATTCAGCCCCGTTGGGCCGCCCTTGAATTTATCCACCAGCGTGCTAAGGATCTTATTGTCCATTTCATCCAGCCCGCTTTCATCTACGTTCAGCGCTTTCAGTCCGTGCTCTACTATGGCCATGTCTATCACGCCATTGCCTAATACCTGTGCGAAGTCGCGCATACGGCGAAGCAAAGCATTAGCGATACGCGGAGTGCCCCGGCTGCGGGTCGCAATGACCATCGCGGCATCTGAGGTGATGCGTACATTCAGCAAACCTGATGCACGGGTAACGATCTGTTGCAGTATATCTGATGTATAATATTGTAAGCGCGACTTGATACCAAAGCGGGAAAGCAACGGAGCTGTCAGTAGTCCTGAACGGGTAGTAGCACCCACCAAAGTAAATGGGCTCAGGTTCAATTGTATAGACCGTGCGGATGGCCCGCTATCTATCATGATGTCTATTTTGAAATCCTCCATTGCAGCATAGAGGTACTCTTCTACTACGGTGCTCAGGCGGTGTATTTCGTCAATAAACAGTACATCTCTTGGTTCCAGGCTGGTAAGGAGCCCGGCGAGGTCGGCGGGCTTTTCTATAACTGGCCCACTGGTCTCTTTGATGCTGGCGCCCAGTTCGTTGGCAACAATACGGGAAAGAGTGGTTTTACCCAATCCCGGAGGGCCGTGAAAGAGTATATGATCCAATGGCTCACCACGCAGGTTGGCCGCCTTGATGAATATCTTGAGGTTCTCTATTAATTGGGGTTGTCCGGAAAATTCTTCAATGGATTGCGGCCGTATGCTGTTCTCATACTCCCGCTCCTGTGGATTTAGCTCATCGGTGGGCCGAACATTTGATTTTTCCATGCAATAAAGGTAGCATTTTGCATTTATCCGCTAAAACCATCATATCCACATTGGTTTCCCTTATGGAGCAATTTGAGTCATTGAGCCATTCAGCAATTGGTATATCTTTGCCACCTGAAATAATATATCATGGCAAATAATAATAAACACAAGCTGGAAACAAGGCTGATACATGCGGGCGTAGAACCGGACCCAAGCACAGGGGCTATCATGACCCCGATCTATCAAACCTCCACTTATGTGCAGGCTGCTCCGGGCGATCATAAAGGTTATGAATATGCACGTACGCAAAACCCTACACGTACTGCTTTGCAAAATGCTCTGGCTAGTATAGAAAATGGTCAATACGGACTTTCTTTCGGCAGTGGTATGGCAGCAACTGATGCAGTTGCCAAGCTCCTGATGCCGGGTGATGAAGTGATCGTTTCTAACGACCTCTATGGTGGTACCTACCGCATTTTCACTAAGGTGTTTGCTAACTATGGTATCAAGTTCCATTTCATCCCGATGGACGATGCGCAGAACATCCGCAATTATGTAAATGACAATACAAAGATGGTATGGGTAGAAACACCTACCAATCCTTTGCTGAATATAATAGATATAGAAGCTTGTGCTACGATCACCAAAGAGCACAACCTGATGTTGGTAGTGGATAACACATTCGCATCACCTTACTTGCAAAACCCGCTTGACTGGGGCGCTGATATTGTGTTGCACTCTGCTACTAAATACCTGGGTGGCCACTCTGATGTGGTGCACGGTGCGCTGATAGTAAATGATGCGGGACTGGAAGAACGCCTGCGTTTTATACAGAATAGCTGTGGAGCGGTTCCGGGTCCGCATGATTGCTGGCTGGTACTGCGTGGCATCAAGACGCTGCATGTGCGTATGCAACGTCATTGCGAGAATGGTAAGGCAATAGCTGAATGGTTGAAATCAAATCCGAAAGTGGACAAGGTACTATGGGTAGGTTTTGAAAACCATCCTAATCATGCTATCGCTAAGAAGCAGATGCGCGGCTTCGGTGGTATGATCTCCTTTACCCTGAAAGGTGATAACCTGGACGATGCGCTGGAAGTGTTGAAGAAAACAGAACTGTTCTCACTGGCGGAATCACTAGGTGGCGTGGAATCACTGATAGGCCATCCTGCAAGTATGACGCATGGTTCTATCCCTCGTGAAGAAAGAATAAAGAACGGGCTAAGCGATTCGCTCATCAGGCTGAGTGTAGGTATTGAAGATGTAAATGACCTGATAGACGACCTGAAACAAGCGATTGGTTAATACGATAATTACTAACGTAAATACAAAGCAAAGCGGCCCCCAAGTAATTGGGGGCCGCTTTGTCTTGTTGCCGGATTATCGTATTACAACGTACACCACCATATACTCTTGGCCGCATACTTACCCCAGCTTTTAAAGCTGGAAGCAAGGGTTGTCACCATTTCTTTTTCTGTTACTTTCTTCCCTTTTGGCTCGAAGGCGAAATCTGCTTCTGTAGGAGCTGCTGTCTCTACTTTTGTCGCTACCCATGTGGTATAGAGACGTGGTATAGCTAACTCCAGTATCATCCCTGGCAAGCCACTGAACATTTCCGGGCCACCGCTTACCATAATGTCATCTGTGTAGAAGGCAACAACATATACGCTATCGCATATTTTACTTACAGCCTTGCGGCATTTGAAATTGGCAATCGTGCGCACTTCGTCTTTTATCACCCATTTCAATACTCTTAAAGTATCTTCCACATTGAATTTCTGCTCAAAGACCTGCTTCAGGGAATTGACTTTGTTATTCGCAAGGTCGGTCATAACGATATTCTTTGATGCGGGAGCGTCGCCCCACATTTTGAATACCACACCTTCCCTGCTGCCGGGTTTATAGATCACCTTATTGCCATCGAAGGCCATCTCGAAGTAACTGGTGCTGAATTTCGGCACTTGTGATTTTATTTTTTCAAACCACTCATTGGTCTCGCCGCTCTCATCCTGGAACTGGCGGTGGTTATTCGATTTTTTCTCAAATTCTATTTTCCCCTTGGTAATGTATTGTGCATTCGCCGTAGGGCTCACCAAGAGTATAGATATGATATATAGTATCTGTTTCATTGTGGTCTATTTTATTTCAATTACTTCTGTGCCTTCACTTGTAACGGTTTTTTTGTCACCCGTAGCGCCCATTTTGGTGAAATTCCAGATCAGGCTCAGCATACCATAACGGGTGATCGTGTTATAATTGCTCTGAGTTATAGTATTACCGAAGGCAGTTCTTTGGAAACCTATGTTTTGGTTCAGGATGTCATAAGCATAAGCTTTCAGTTCCAGTTGCCCATTCTTCAGGAATTTCTTGCTGATGTATGCATTCAGTAAGAACACGTTGTTGTTACCTGTGAATATTTCCGTCTTTTGACGGATCATCCAGTTAGCATCAAAACCAACCTCAAACTTTAATGGAAGCTGTACCTCAGCTTCGAGGTTTTGATTGGAAGACCAGTAGCTGGAAGTGTTGGTACTTATAGTAGCCTTGTTGTCATTAAAAGTTGCACTCGGTTGATAACTGATCGAGAACTTCTCATCCTTATCATAATTGAATGTTAATCCGAAAGTATATCCCCTGTTGTCGCTCACATTCTTAATGCCATTCACAAAAGTGTTGTTATGGGCGATGTTCCCATTCAGTGACGCACCTACCTGTAGGTCCCATTTTTGTATTTGCTTTCCAACACCAACGTAGGCATAACCTGCATAGTTCCCATTAATGTTCTCGTAGCTATATGTACGCACACCGTTAGCGTCAATATTGTCCACCATGGTGATGTCGTTCCGGATAGTATTGAAGTTTGCGTTAGCCCATATCCAGCGGCCGGTTAGTACCTTATAGTCGTTGAATCCACCGTTAAAATTGTGGCTGAATTGCTGTTTCAGGTTAGGGTTGCCTTTAGCGATATTCAAAGGGTCTACGTTATTTCTCACAGGCTGTACCTGGTCTATGGTAGGTTGGCTGGTTGCGCCGTTGTAGCTCAGGCGGAAGCTGCTTTGCTGGCCTAGTTTATAATTAAAACTCGCGCGCGGGAAAAAATTCAGACGGCTGTATTCCATATTATATTTAGGAAGAGTGTCCGTTCTTCTGTCGGTCTGTTTAAAGTTTGCGTTTGCAACAGAACCGCCACCTGAAGCCGTTATTTTTTTGCCCACATATCGTAGGTTGGCACCGCCTGTATTGGTCAGGATGTCATAAGCATAGTTAGTGCTGAGCGAGTCTATATTGGTGTTCGTGAGATTGCTGTAAGTAGTGCGTATTATCTCACTGTTGTTCACATTCAGCGCGTAGTTTGCTTCAATGAATAATGTTTTTGATAGAGGTTCTGTATAGTTCACCTTTCCCGCCAGTACAAAGCTGTTAGATGTGTTTTGTCTTCTCTGGTTTTGCGGGATGACATCAGTAAAGGAAGTAATGGTAGAAACAGTGCTATCCTCGCTCTCAGACTGACGAAGATTTTCCGTAAAATTCACCAGCAAACTTCTGCCCTTTTTCATGAATTTCTTGCGGTAGGTCAGCTCAGCATTCTGCTTGATGCTATTGACATCTGAATAGTTATCTCTGGTAGTCTTGCTGATGGTGTCAAGTGGGTTCTGTGCAGAGACATTCATCGCTTCATAGTCAGAACGTGTTTGTGTGCTTGAGTAACCACCATCAACATACAATTTGATAGATGAAAGGCTATCCAACTTCCTTTCATACATACCATCTACCGCATGCCTTTGAGCCGTACTGAATGAGTTATTGGTCTCATATTTGTTTAGCCCTCCGCCAGGTAATACCAGCTGTGTGATGGTGCTGCCGTTTTGTTCGTTATTCTGTTTGGCATACCTGTAGTTGGTATTTATATGGTTCGTATCTTTCTGCCACCTGTCAGCATAGTGGAAGCCGCCCGTCCATACTTTAGGTAAGCCCCTGCCGTTATATTTGCCATCCCATCCGCCAAATTCATCATCGTCGCCATTCCAGTATTGTGTAATGCCGCCGTCTTCATTTACTTCTACGTTGCTATTTCCTGAGCCGGAGTATTTATTCCTGTCTTCCCAGCCCAAACCAATGGTCCCGGTATTTGACATGATACCAAAGGCTGATAGCTGTCGTTTACCCTTGAACTGGTTGATCATCGCCTGGTTCTCAAACATACCGCCACGCCCTGTACTGCCGGGGCCGCCGCCAGCTTCCAGCTTTCCGAATACGCCTGTCTTCCTGTCTTCTTTCAGCTCCAGGTTAATGGTCTTTATTTTTTCACCATCATCTATGCCTGTAAACTCAGCTTGCTCTGACTTCTTGTCAAATACCTGCACCCTGTCAATAGCATTCGCCTGCAAATTCTTCGTTATTACTTTAGGGTCATCAGAGAAAAATTCTTCGCCGTCCACCAGTATTTTTTCCACCTTCTCGCCCTGAGCGGTTATTTCACCATTCTTGTTCACCTGTAGTCCGGGCAGTTTTTTCAGCAGGTCTTCTACATTAGCGCCATCCTTTGTTTTAAAGCTATCTGCAACATATTCTATCGTATCACCTTTTATACGGATCGCACCTTTATTAGCATGCAGCACAAACTCAGAAAGCAGGTTCTCTCTCGAAAGCATCACGATGGAGCCCAGTTCTGCCACATCCTTTTCCTCCAGGTTTACCTCATCCAGGTAGTCCGCGAAAGACGGGAAGGTAATCATCACGATATACTTATCCTTTGTCTTGGGGTGCAGTTCGAAGGTGCCATCGGGTTTTGCACGGGTAAAGCATTCCATTATGGAATCTTTTGAGTGCATCAGCATTACCGATGCATTAGGCAGATTAGTGCTGTTGAGCGTATCTGTTACCTTACCTCTTACGGTTAAGGTTTGCGCTCCTGATACGAATGCAAAGAGCATCATAGCCAGTAATAGGGAGGCGATTAGGCGAAAGTTCATCAAGTAGAATTATGGAGTTACAACAAACGCAGCAAAAATGGAAATAAAGCTTAATACAACAAAGAGCTCAGCTGTTAAATTTCGTTAACGATTGAGGGGTATTTTTTAGTGTGAGTATAAAAAACGATTCCTCCCAAAGCTTGCTTCAGGAGGAATCATATCAACTGGAAGTATATTATCTCTTCTTCTTCGTGGCAGGTTTCCTGGCAGGAATGGTCTTCCCTGTTTGCACCATATGCAGCTTCTGCCTGTTATGATCAAGCGGTATACCCAGTGCTTCGTATATATAATCCTGCGCAACCGTCCGTACGCTCAACCTGTTGATCGCTCCGTTCTCCCCGGAAGGGTTCACGCGGTTGGAAAGGAATACGAACACTACACCTGTTGCCGGATCTGCCCACGCACAGGTTCCTGTAAAGCCCTGGTGCCCGAAGGTGTATCCGCTCGATCTGTTGCCCGATGGGCCGCCGTCGTCCTTGTTGTTAGCCGCTTTGTCAAAGCCATATGCCCTGCGGCTAATAGTAGACTTGTAAGAGGTGAACAACGTAACGGTGGATTCTTTAAAATATCGTTTGCCGTTGTAGGTGCCTTTGTTCAGCAGCATCTGGAAAACTGCTGCCACATCCTGCGCGTTAGAGAATACACCTGCATGTCCTGCAACGCCACCAAACAATGCCGCACCCTGATCGTGAACATACCCTTGCAACACCTGCCCGCGGAATTCTTTATCATCTTCGGTTGGTGCTATTTCAGAAGCACTGAACTTATTCAACGGCTTGTAGGTCATAGTCGCCAATTTCATCGGTTTGTAAAATTGCTCATCTACATATTTATCAATGGTCTTGCCGGTTATTTGTTCGCATATAGCTGCAAGGAAGTAGAAGTCCAGGTCGCTGTAAACGTATTTGCCCTTATTCTCCAGCGGACTGGCAAGAACGGTTTGCCATATTTTATCGCGATAGTCTTTTTGCAGGTACATGTTCTTCGCAACTTCAATAGTATGTTCTGCATCACGGCTCTTGCTGTACAGGCTGTTGTCTCCAAGGGTTTCTTTGTAGAAGGGTATCCATGCTTTCATGCCTGCCTGGTGCAGCAGCATGTCTTTTATACGCAGGTCAGCTTTATTGCTGCCTTTAGTCCAGCTTAGGTAATCACCCACTTTTTTGTTCAGGTCCAGCTTGCCTGTTTCATAAAGGCGCATCACTGCAAGCGTGGTGGACAACACTTTTGTCACCGACGCCACATCATAAATAGTATTCGTATCTACTTTTTTTGTTTTGCTGTAGTCCAGGTAACCGAACGCTTCATCATAGAATATCTTGCCATCTTTAGACGCTATGATGCGGCAACCCGGGAATGCCCTGTCTACAATGCTGCGTTGTATAAAGAGGTCGAGTTTGTCTATCGCTGTTGGCTCTACTACCCCCGCATCTTCCACAAACTCCTTTTTCTCCAGTTTGGTAGCAGGCTTTGTGACAGGTGTTTTTGGTTTTTCATTAGCTGCCGCCAATACCGTTTCGCGCACCGTAGATTTCATGCCTGGGCAAGGGGTAACGGGTAGGTTGCCGGTTGCACGTTTTTTGCGTAGTAATATTTTTGCTACAGCGTTCTCTGTTATTTCATCATCTTCAAAAGCCACCATCACCGAGCGCACATCACACATATTGCGCATCAGGTAGGGGTTGCCCAGTAGCACGATCATTACGTTCTTCTTCGTGCTCACTTCTTTCAGGAAGGCCAATTGTTTTGTGTCCAGCCCATAATCCCCACCGGAAGGATAGAACGTAAGATTATGCACTGCCACGATCATGGCATCATAATAATCTGAATGCTTGGTCGCTGCAGCGTATGTTGCTTCTCCTGCGCCTTTCGGTAGCCACTTCGCTTCTACGCGTCCTACTGCAGCAACAAGCTCCTCTTGCAGGTCGCTACTGGTTGCATTAACACCTATGTAGCCAACGCTCATGTTCTCTTTTACTTTCTCCAGTATAGCATTGTCGTCTTTCACTACAGTAATAGCGGCATCTGCAACCTTCTTTCTGAGTGAGGCCACATCACGATTCAGGTCTTGCGTTGCGTTCTGTGCGGAGATGGATTGAAAGTTGGCGAGCCCTGCTTTATACTTCGCTGCCAGTATTTTCTTTACACTGTTTTCCAGTGCTTCTTCTGATATTTCACCTCTGGTAATGGCTGCTTTTATTTTAGCGATGGCAGTGGGCACATCTTGTGAGAACAACAACACATCATTACCTGCTTTGAAGGCCAATAAGTCCACTTCTCCCGCATCGTAATATTTAGTAATGCCTTTCATATTCAGAGCATCGGTAAATACCAGTCCTTCAAAGCCCATCTTGCCACGCAGGTAATTGGTAATGGTGTTGCGGGAAAGGGTGGTTGGTACGTGGGTGCCTTTTTCTAAAGCAGGTACACTCAGGTGTGCGATCATTACACTCTGTATGCCTGCGCCTATCAGTTGCCTGAATGGATAAAATTCTATTTTCTCCAGGTCGGCGATTGACTTATTAATTACCGGCATATCGCTGTGCGAATCCGTTTCGGTGTCACCATGTCCGGGAAAGTGCTTGGCACAGGCCATCACACCATTATCCTGCAGGCCACGCATATAGGCAATACCCATTTGCGCCACCCTTGTTTTGTCTTCGCTGAAAGAGCGGAAGTTGATGATAGGGTTATTCGGGTTGTTGTTCACATCCACTACCGGTGCAAAGTTAATATGCACACCCAGCCGGTTACATTGTCTGGCCACAGCCGCGCCCAGTTCATATACAAGGTCTGTGTCACGGGTGGCGCCAAACATCATTTGTCTCGGGAAATCCTTTACACCCGTCAGGCGCATTCCTAGTCCCCATTCCGCATCCATACCTATCAGCAGGGGAACATTGGCCATGCGTTGGTATTTGTTGGTTTGTGTGGCTTGCGCTTCAGGAGTACCTTGCATAAAAATGACACCACCTATCTGCCGGTTGTTGAGCAACGCGGTTATTTTATCTTCATTGTAATCCTTTCCGCCTGAGTAGGCAGCCACCATAAACAGTTGTCCTATCTTTTCATCGAGAGAGAGGCTGTTGTACGTACTGTTTACCCATTGCTGGCGGGTGGTCTGGGCCTGGGTGCTAAAAGGGGTAAATGAAATAAATGCAGCTAATACTGCAACAAAAGCTTTTGTTACCGACATGCGACAAAAATAGCTTTAATTGGTTTGTATCAGCAGTATTGGGGCACTTTTTTACACTCTGCTGTTTTTAAAGGTGTCATAGAAATTATTATCCACTACATACGTTACTCTAAGCCAATTAGCTCACATAATTGCGTTATTTTTGCGAAGCAAATTTTCACTGTGCCGGACGTCATTCATTTATTGTCAGATCACATAGCCAACCAGATAGCAGCCGGTGAGGTAATACAGCGCCCGGCATCGGCGGTAAAGGAGCTATTGGAGAATGCAATAGATGCCGGGGCTACCGAGATACAACTGGTATTGAAAGACGCAGGTAAAGAGCTGATACAAGTAATAGACAACGGAAAGGGTATGAGCCCTACCGATGCGCGCATGAGCTTTGAGCGCCATGCTACTTCCAAGATCCGCAGTATCAACGACCTGTTCACTATCCGCACCATGGGTTTCCGTGGTGAGGCATTAGCATCAATAGCTGCCGTAGCGCAGGTAGAAATGCGCACCCGCGTTGGCGACATGGATGCAGGTACACGCCTGGTGATAGAAGGAACTGAAGTAAAGGTAGCAGAACCTGTGGCAACAGCCGTAGGTACTAACCTGATGGTGAAGAACCTTTTTTACAATGTTCCCGCACGCAGGCATTTCTTGAAAAGTAATACTACAGAGTTCAGGCATATTATAGACGAGTTTACTCGTATTGCATTGGCTCATCCGTATATAGCTTTCCGTTTGTTTCATAACGGTGCAGAGCAATACCATTTAGAAGCTGGAAACCCGAAGACAAGGGTGGTAGCCCTCTTAGGCAACTCTTACGAGAAGAACCTCGTGCCTGTAGAAGAACAAACTGACTTGCTGAACATAAAGGGTTTCATTGGTAAACCCGAAGCTGCTACCCGCACGCGTGGTATGCAGTTCTTCTTTATAAACAACCGCTTTATTAAGAACGCCTACCTTAATCACGCTGTGGTCAATGCGTATGAGGGTTTGATTGAAAAGGAATCGTTCCCTTTCTATGTATTGTTCCTGGAAGTAGACCCTGCAAGGGTGGATGTGAACGTACACCCTACTAAGCAGGAGGTGAAGTTTGAAGACGACCGCCTCATGTACACCTACCTGAATGCGGCGGTAAAACACGCCCTGGCGCGCTATAACATTGCTCCCTCATTAGATTTCACGTTGAGTCCTGATATACAGCAGTTGTCTTCAGTGCAATTGCCATCTACTCATCGTGATAGAGACAATGTAGAGAAAGGATACCTGTTCAATAATTTCACGCAGGGGGGACAGGCACATTTTATAGATAAGAATGAAGGGTTGAAACATTGGCAAGAGTTATATGCCGTTGCTAAACAACCTGATGCAGATACTCCAAGTATTTCTCTTCCGTCACAACCTTCTTTACACTCAGATAATGATGAACCGGCCAACAGTAAGAATGCTTTGCTGGTACAGGGCTCTATGTTGCTTACAACGGTAAAGTCGGGATTGATGCTCATTCACATTCGACGTGCCCAGGAGCGTATCTGGTACGAACGCCTTTTGGAAGAATGGAATTCAGGCAATACGCCATCACAGCAATTGTTGTTTCCCATTTCTTACGAAACTGCCGCCCCCGATGCCTTATTGCTGACGGAAGCACTGGACGACCTCGGACGCATCGGTTTTGATATAGCTCCCTTCGGCCCTAATTCATTTGTGATACGGGGCACACCTACAGCTTTACCTTCAGGTGAGGAGAAAAATCTGCTTGACGAGGTAATAGAACAATTGAAACATGGAGCTTCTGATGCGGTGGATAATAAGCGCGCCGAATTGCTACTCACACATATGGCGCGCAGGCTATCCCGCAACAAACAAGCTATTCACCAGCCCGAATCGCAACAGGCACTTATAGATGAACTTTTTGCATGTGGCCAGCCCGAATATACGCCTGATGGTAAAAGGGTATTCACCATTATCAAGCGTGAAGAGTTGGATGATATGCTGGGATGATGAATATCACTCATGCTTTTCCCTATTTTCTGTAACTTCGCCATCCTGTAATTCGTTATAATTTAATGTCTGCACTCAAGTTTTATCAATTAAAGGTTAAGGAAGTAAGGCCGGAAACAGCCGATTGTGTATCTGTAGCTTTGGAAGTTCCTAAGGAACTGAAGGAGATATTTCAGTTTGCTCCCGGCCAGTATCTTACTTTCCGTAAACATGTGGCAGATGCTGAGATCCGCCGTTCTTACTCCATCTGTGTGAGCCCTAAGGATAATGAATTGCGTGTAGCCATTAAGAAAGTGGACGGTGGTAAATTCTCCGGCTATGCCAACGCGGAAATGAAAGTAGGAGAGATCCTCGATGTAATGCCGCCGGTTGGTAAATTCTCCCCTAAGGTAAAAGACGTAACACATAAGGAATATCTGGCTATAGTGGCCGGTAGCGGTATCACTCCTGTAATGAGTATCATGAAGACGGTGCTGGAAGATGAGCCCAATAGCAACTTCACACTCATTTATGGCAACCGCAACCGTAATACGGTAATATTCCGTGAGCAGATAGAAGGCTTAAAGAATCAATACATGGAGCGCCTGCGCCTGTTTCATATTCTCAGCCGTGAGTATATGGACGTGCCGATGTTCAATGGTCGCATCAGTGCAGAGAAAATTGAGCAGTTCAAATCATTGATACCGTTTAGTAAAATGCACGAGGCATTTATCTGCGGTCCGGAGGATATGATACTTTCTGTAAGACAGAAACTCATTGATATGGATATGCCGTCTGCAAGTGTGCATATTGAATTATTCACTTCACCCGACCAACCAAAAGCATCCCACGAAAAATGGGCTAGTGACCACAAAAAGGACGAGGGCCCTACCAGTAAAGTAAGCATCACCCTCGATGGTACTACTTTCGATATGGACCTGGCCTATAACGGGGAAAGCATACTGGACGCAGCGCTGCGCCATGGTGCTGACTTGCCCTATGCCTGCAAAGGTGGTGTGTGCTGTACTTGCCGTGCTAAAGTAACTGAGGGTGCCGTGGAAATGGAAGTGAACTATGCCCTGGAGCCGGATGAAGTAGCCAAAGGCTTCGTCCTCACCTGCCAGTCGCACCCCACCACCGAAAGAGTAGTAATAGACTTCGACGCCCGCTAAACCCGTGGTAGCCTCAGCAACCACATAATTAATCGTGTCATTGCGGGCTTGACCCGCAACCTTTTATTTCCGCCTTTAGCGGAAAGCCACTCGTGGTATTGACGTTCCATAGAGACTACCGCCCTATCAACCTTTCAACTAACCTACCAATCCTTCTTCCTGTTTTTCTTTTTCTCAGAATCCCTGCGTTTATTATCCAGGCGTTTTTCTTTTACCGCCTTAGGGATCTTGCTGGGTTTTCGTTTCTTGGGTACAATGATGCTTTTGTTCACCAGTTCCAGCATCTTTTTCAGGGCTATTTGCTTGTTGTCCAGTTGGGAGCGGCTCTCGCTTGACTTCACAATAAGGTAACCTTCCTTATTGATGCGGTTCTGGAGTTTCACCAGTATCAGCTCCTTTTCCTCCTCTGTAAAAAAGGCAGAGGTGGGCACCAGCCAATTGGCTTCTGCCATTGTTTCTACTTTGTTTACATTCTGCCCGCCTTTGCCTCCGCTCCGTGCTGTTTTGTAAAATACTTCTGATGAAAAATCACGCATAATAATTGCAAAAATAGAAAACCTTGGCGTGTATTAGAAAATGGGAGTTCCTGTGATTATATTTGATAAAAATCCACACCTTATTAAATGAGCCAGCAGGAAGATTATAGCAGCTTTTTTGGCAGAGAAGAAAAGCCAATTGAGTCTGAGCCGGAGCTGGAGGCTTATCGGGAGAAAATAATTGCTGCCGAACGGGAGTCCGGGGGTATCAGGGCTTTGATCATTCTGCTTAATGCCATTTTCTTTTTCCTGCTCACAGAGATGGGCTATTTCGAGCCTGAAAAGACAGAGACCCACACCATTCTCGCATATGTGATACTCGGTATCTCCTTTGTATATAGTTGTTTTACCTACCTCTTTAAGCCATACGAGCGCTACCCGGTAATGCTGGCCAGCTATTTCAGCTACATCAGCGATATGATGTTCATTACATTGTGGCTATACGCTACGGGTGGTTTTCATTCACCGTTTTACATAATGTGGTATGTAGCTATTGTAGTGGTGGCTTTCCGTTTCAATTGGCGTATTGTATGGGCTACTTCTACGCTCTATGTTGTTTGCTATGTAGCGCTGGTGCTATTGTTGAGTCAGGTACACTCTGCCTCTGAGGTTGTGGACTTGTCTTTACGTTGTATGTACATAGTGGCCATCGGTTATATCGCTTCACTGATATCAAAAGAGACTTATGTGCAGACAACGGAAAAGCTACAATTGAAAAATATTACGCGCAGCCTGCTCCATACCCAACGCGAGCTGGAAGAGAAAAAGGAAGCGCTGGAAGAATTGACCGCCTTGCTGGAAGACAGGGTTACCGAACGCACCCGTGACCTGGAATCCAATGCAAAGAACTTCAGCTTATTACTAGACGTTATAGACCTCATTACCTGGACCACCACACCCGAAGGTGCAGTGAACTACCACAATAAAGCCTGGGACGCATTCTTCAAAGGCTCTGTAGATGGTAACGATCTCTCCGCATTTGTTCACCCTGACGACGTAGCTGAGGTGAAAAGAAAGTGGTTGGAAGTAAAAGAGACAGGTATGACAGGTAGCGGCAAATTCCGCTGGAAAAGGCATGACGGGCAGTGGAGGGATATGCAGGTGGAGATCATCTGCCTGAAGAACGAAGAAGAACAGATCATCATGTGGATCGGTACTGCCGCCGACATAACTGCATAGAATCACTAACTTTAATGCTTTCACAGTATATTTATAGCCATGAAATATTTTATCAAGAGTGCTCTTATTTGTCTTTTTGCGATTGTAGCTACTGATACATCCTTTGCACAAGGTGATAGCGAGAAAATGACCGCAATGGCCAAAGAGATGGAAAAGATAGCGATGGAAACATACATGAAAACACCTGATAGCGCCATCACCAACTTCCGTAAGGCTGCCGACTTGTATGTTCATGCCGGTAATTATAAAGCTGCTGCTGCTTCCCTGCAAAACGCGGCATTTGTACACGATGATTACAGAAAAGATAATTTTAAGGCAGCGGAGTTGATGAGGGAATCATTAGTAAACTGGAGAAAAACAACAGATACACAGTCCATTGCCAACGCATATAAATATGCCATCACACAGCACATAAAATTCAACGATGGGGTGACCATTGGTAGAAAGCTGGATACAGCTATCATATTCTTTTCTGCTCTGAACGACTACAAATCTATATCCGCGCTTTACCTCTCTATTGCCACAATGTACGAGGGCCAAAGGGTCCCCGATTCAGCGATAAGCTATGCTACAAAGGCCCGCGACATCAGTAAGAAGTCTTCCGAACCGGAATTAACTTCGTTTAAAGCAGATAATATGCTATTCCGTGTGTACGCAATTAGCGGACGGTATAAGGAAGCAAAACCAATGATAAAGAAATTGCAGAAGAAACTGGACTTGAAAGGCCTGTCCAAAGACGATAAAATGGCTTTCTATTACTATGCCTGGGTCTACTACAATAATAACAATGACGCTGCAAAGACCACAGAATATAAAACCCTTTACGACAACTTAAGAAATAGCGTCAAATAGGTTGCGCGTAAACGTCTCCCAGCTATACTTCTTCTTTTCTTCCAGCAGGTTCTGCTGCAGGTCGGGTATCGCTCCCGGCTCAAAGAATTTGAGTATAGCATTAGCTATAGATCCCGCATCAGGGTCGGTCACATAGCCCACCTTTCCGTCAGGAACTACTTCGGCAAGCCCGCCTACATTGGTCACCACCATCGGCTTCTCAAAATGATAGGCCACTTGTGTTATGCCGCTTTGTGTAGCAGTGCGGTATGGCTGCACTATCAGGTCTGCCGCTCCGAAATAAAGGCGGACCTCATCGTTAGGAATAAATTCCGTGAAGAGGTGTATATCGTGGTGTAATGAATACTGGTCTATCAGCTCGAGATAAAAGTCTTTATCGCCATAGAATTCTCCGGCTACTATCAGTTTAATGCCTGCGTCTTTTACGCGCTGGTCACCCATCGCTTCCAGCAAGATGTCCAGCCCCTTATACTTACGGATAAACCCAAAGAACAGCACATATTTATTCGCAGGGTTTAGCCCCAGTATCTTACACGCTTCGTCCTTGCTGATTGCCTCACCATAGTTATCATACACCGGGTGCGGATTGAATACCGCTTTCTTGTTGGTGAATTGTTTCAGGTCTTCCAGCACTTCTTTGCTCATGGTGATGAACGCATCCACCGGCTTCAAAAAGTATTTGGTGAATGCCCTGTCACCCGGCCTTTTCTCGTGCGGGATCACATTGTCGGCTATGCAGAGTACACGGGTATGCTTATTCTTTTTCACCTTACGCAGTATCGTCCCCAGCGACGGACCCATAAAAGGCAACCAGTAACGAACGATAATTAAGTCATGTTTTGCATCACGTATGGTTTTCCCGGCCTTCAACCAGTTGAGCGGGTTTATGGAATTGATAATGCTGTGTATCACCAGTCCCTGCGGTGCAGGCTCAGTAGTGAACTGCGATTTACCGGGGAAAAGGAACGACGGGTATTGCAGCGAGAATGAATAAATAACAACAGTATGTCCTTGCTCTTGCAGTACTTCCGCAAGACGCTCATTAAAGGTAGAAATACCTCCACCACGTAACGGATGCGCGGGGCCAATGATCGCTATATTCATTCAAATATTCTTTTAAAGTCTTCCTGTGCCTGTTCGTAATCCTGTGGTATACCAATGTCTATAAAGTAACCGTCATTCTTGTATCCGTAAAACTTGCCTTCATTCACAAAGGCTTCCAGGTAGTCTTTTTCAAAAGAGAATTTTTCCGGCAATCCTTTCTCAAGGAATGCTTTCCTGTTGATGATATACACACCGCCATTTATCAGCCCCGATTCTCTTTGTTGTTTCTCTTCAAACTGCATGATGACATACCTGTTATCAACCTTCACCACTCCATACCTGTCAAAGTCTTTCATCTCTTTCAACGCCAGTGAGGCATCAGCACCCATGTGTTTTTGAAAGGCGATCATATCAGCCAGGTCTGCCCGGAACATAGTATCTCCATTCAGCACCGCAACATTATCTTCTTTGGCTTCCCGCATCGCCAGTTGTATGCCGCCACCTGTTCCTAGCGGTTCATATTCTATCACATGACTTATATCGAAAGGCCAGCTGTGTTCCTTCAGCCATTGTAAAATGATCTCGTGTTTATAGCCCAGTGAGAGTATCACACGGTTACATCCTTGTTGTTGCAGGTAGGTAAATATATAATGCAGGAAAGGCTTTCCATTCACAGGAGCCATACACTTAGGGAAGTCGCCGATTGCGCCCCTCAACCTGGTACCTAATCCACCTGCCAGTACTATACATTCCATTTAGTTGATTCGTTGCTTGGTTGATTTGTTGATCAGTTCTCTTTTTTTGACGTTTAGCTATTTCTCAAGAACGAAATATATCCATTTAAAACTTTTCCTAATTCTTCAATACTTTTTTGATGTTCTCTAAGTTGCTCAATACTTATGTATTTACAGTCAAAGGCATCGATCAGGTGGTGATTAGTTTCGCTTAGTGACCCTCTCGCATTAATGCAGTAACTCAATTGGTCTTTATATGTAAATCTTCCATGGCCTTCGGCAATATTTGCTCCTATAGAACGTGCCGCTCTGATTAGTTGGTCCGTTAAACGAAATTTTTCTTCTGCTGGAAAAACTTTCACTAATTCAAAAATATCATTCTTGAATTTTCTTGATAGTTGCCACACTACCAATTCTGTAAAGCTTTGATGCGAAGTATTGTTCATAAAACCTATTTACATTTACATATCGACCAAATCAACCGATCAACGAGGCAACTAATCAACTAAATTGTCCATGTTGAGAGCCCGTGCTCGGTAAACTGGAAACGATTAAAGTCGCCACCAAAACTGCTCAATGCTTCTCTTACCTTGTAATGGTTATTACCGGGGCAATAGAACATCATAAAGCCACCACCACCTGCGCCGCTTATCTTGCCGCCTGTCGCGCCTGCTTTCAATGCAGTTTCATATAGCTCGTCCATCGCAGTATTGGAGATGCCCTGTGCCATTTGTTTCTTGAAGCGGAAACCATAGTCCAGTATCGAACCTATCTCATCTACCTTGCCTCTCAGCAAAGCGTCTTTCATCATCCGCGCCTGTTCTTTCAACTGGTGCATCGCCTCTATAGATTTCTCGTTCTTATCTGTTACGTTCTTGCTTTGTGCTTCTATTATCGTTGAAGACAATCTGCTGGTTGCGGTAAAATACAGTAAGAGGTTATTCTCGAGTTCGTACAGATATTTATCTTTTATGCGCAGCGGGTTCACCACTACGGTATCATCACCGTAGAATTCCATGAAGTTCACTCCGCCAAAGGTTGCTGCATATTGGTCTTGCTTGCCCCCGGCCATCTTCAGTTCCACACGCTCTATCTGATAGGCCATATGCGCTATGTCATATTCACTCAGCGGCAACTGCATCCATTCCCTGAACGCACCCAGTATTGCTACCATCAGCGTAGAAGAAGAACCCAGTCCCGAGCCCGCCGGTGCATCCACCGAAGTAGTCAGCTTAAAACCCGAAGGCACTTTACCATACACCTTTACAATATGATTATACACTCCTTTTGCCAGGTCGAGGTTCCCGTCTATTGGTAATGTCTCTGCCAGTTCATGTTCCACTTTTTCATTGCGGTCCATAGCTTCAATTACAGCGACTGGTTTGTCCAGTGTTTGAATTGAGGCATAAGCATATAGCGATATGGTGGCATTAAGGATAGCGCCGCCATATATATCGCAGTAGGGGCTCACATCTGTTCCTCCTCCCGCCAGACCTATACGCAAGGGCGCTTTACTTCTGTATATCATCAGGTATAATGGTTCTTAAAGGATTTAAAAATAAGGAAACTAGGGGGTATTTGAGTAGTATAAAGGAAAACCTTAACGGCTTTGAGTCTTAGCAGTTAAAGACATCCCGATCCTGAACACCAGCACTCCTATAGCACTCCCCAGCATATCGGCATATATATCCTGCACGTTTTTGCTCCGCCCCAGGCTCACAAGTGCACCTTGCAGCTCTTCTACCAGCCAACCCAGCAAAGCCCCAGCGGCAAAGGCTACCAATATCGGTAGTATCTTCTTTGTAGGTCCGGCGCACAACCATAGAAAGGAAAACACAGCAAAGAGTATAAAGTGCACCCACTTGTCCGCCATGGGGATATGCACCTCCGGAAACTCCTGCCCGGGGATAAAGCATAAAATAAAAATGAGCAAGGTCCACCCGATGGTGAGGGTCCTTGCTCGTTTTTTATAAGGTGACTCTGGTTTAAATAGCTGTTTCAGCATGCTACTTATGCTACCAGTTCTCCGTAGGCAGCTGCATCCAGCAGGCCGTCTACATCAGCCATATTGTCAATGGTCATTTTTATCATCCATCCGTCGCCGTATGGGTCGGTGTTTACCGCTTCAGGATTACCTTCCAGGCCGGCGTTCACTTCCGTGATAGTGCCCGCAACAGGTAAGTACAGGTCAGATACGGTCTTTACAGCTTCTACACTACCAAATATCTCGTTGGCACCCAATGCTTGTCCTTTAGTGCTGATGTCCACAAACACGATATCGCCCAGCTCGCGTTGCGCGAATTCAGTGATACCAACTGTGGCAACATTACCGTCTATTTTTATCCATTCGTGGTCTTTTGTGTATTTCAGCTCAGCAGGAAATTGCATAATATTCTCGTTTTTAGTGGCGTAAAAATAATAGAAATAAATGGTAAAATCTATGACTGCCGTTTTTGACCCAAAATAGCCCCTAAGGCAACGTTTTGCACGCATATTCACACATTAAGAACAGGAATTCAACAGGCTTTTGCACAGGCTTTTCGGGCGATAAGCGTTTTGGCTGTGAGCTATATTTTTCGTAACTTATACTTCTTTATACCCTGATTTTACTAATCTGATAACGATTTATTAATAATTAAAAATTAACTAATTCGTCATTTATTTCATTTATCACGTGTGGATTAACTCTTGGCGATTATCCACAATAGGTTGATTACTTCTTGTAGTTAAAGAGAGGGAGTTTAGATACTTTAGTAAGCACCTCACAACAGGACTGTACTTCAACATTTTTAACCCAAAGGATCTTTATTATGAGTACCCAACACATTCCAGGCAAAGGCTTGACTTTTCAGCGTCACTACACTCGTGACGGCGTTAGTCCGTATGATATGTTTGAGTACGACTATCGCACTTCGGTAATTAGGAACCCCAACGGTGAGAAGGTTTTTGAAATGACAGATGTAGAGGTGCCCAAGCACTGGTCGCAGATAGCTACAGATATATTGGCCCAAAAATATTTCCGCAAAGCAGGCGTTCCCCAAAAGGACGGCAGCCTGGGCAGGGAAACATCTATAAAAGAAGTAGCGCATCGCCTCGCGCAATGCTGGAACACATGGGGCGAAAAATATGGTTACTTCGCTTCAGCAGATGATGCACAGGTTTTCTACGATGAGCTGGTGTACAGTATACTCGAACAAAGTTGCGCGCCTAACTCTCCGCAATGGTTCAACACAGGTCTGTTCAACAGCTACGGCATTGATGGCAAGGCTCAAGGCCACTATTATGTAGACCCGTTGACAAACAAACTGGAGCGTTCTAAAAATGCTTACGAACGCCCTCAGCCACATGCCTGTTTCATATTAAGCGTGGAAGACGACCTGGTGAACGATGGCGGTATCATGGACCTTTGGGTGCGTGAAGCCCGCATCTTCAAATACGGGTCGGGTGTCGGTACCAACTATTCCAACCTTCGTGCTGATGGCGAGAAGCTGAGTGGTGGTGGTACTTCCAGTGGCCTCATGAGTTTCCTGAAAATAGGCGACCGTGCTGCTGGTGCTATCAAAAGCGGTGGTACTACACGCCGTGCAGCCAAGATGGTTTGCCTCGACTTAGACCATCCTGAAATAGAAAGCTTCATCGACTGGAAAGTAGAAGAAGAAAAGAAAGTGGCCGCACTCATAGCTGCGGGATATTCATCCGACTATGAAGGCGAAGCGTACAAAACAGTTTCGGGTCAGAACTCTAATAACTCTGTACGTATACCTAACGAATTTTTCCGCCGCCTTGCCAATAACGAGGATTGGGAAATGACAGCGCGCAGCGATGGAAAGGTGATGAAGAAAATGCCTGCCCGCGCGCTATGGGATAAGATATCTTACGCCGCATGGCGCTGTGCTGATCCGGGTACGCAATATGATACTACTATTAATGAATGGCATACCTGCCCCGAAGGTGGACGCATCCGTGCATCCAATCCTTGCTCGGAATATATGTTCTTAGATAATACGGCTTGTAACCTCGCTTCACTCAATCTCCGCCGCTTCTTCAATGAAGCAGATAACAGCTTTGATGTAAAGGGCTTCGAATACATGACCCGCCTCTGGACAGTGGTGCTGGAGATTTCCGTGCTTATGGCGCAGTTCCCTTCACCGGAGGTAGCGCAATTGAGTTACGACTACCGCACGCTGGGTTTAGGTTATGCTAACCTCGGCTCTATGCTCATGGTAAGCGGCATTCCTTACGATAGTGAAGAGGCGCGTGCGATTGCCGGTGCTATCACAGCTATCATGAATGGTGTGGCATATAAAACTTCTGCGGAGATGGCGGCAAGTCTCGGTGCGTTCCCCCGCTACGAAGAGAACAAGAAGCATATGTTGCGAGTAATGCGCAATCACCGCGCTGCTGCTTACGACGCGGCAGACGCTTACGAAGGAATTGAATTGAAACCGGTTGGTATCAATGCAAAATATTGCCCGGACTATCTGCTAACAGCAGCTACCAAAGCATGGGATGATGCAGTGCAAATGGGTGAACAATACGGTTACCGCAATGCGCAGGCTACGGTTATCGCACCTACAGGAACAATTGGCCTGGTGATGGATTGCGATACTACTGGTGTGGAGCCTGACTTCGCTTTGGTGAAATTCAAAAAACTTTCAGGTGGTGGTTATTTCAAGATCATCAACCAGTCAATACCTGCGGCACTCAAAAACTTAGGTTACACACCTGATCAAATGAATGCAATCGTAAAGTATGCTAAAGGCCACGCAACATTCGCAGGTGCACCATACATCAATCACCAATCTTTAAGTGAAAAAGGTTTCATCGCAGATGAACTGAAGAAGCTGGATGCCGCAGTAGAAAGCGCATTTGAGATAGGCTTTGTATTCAACGTATATAATCTTGGGGAAGAATGCCTTTCTCGTTTAGGTTTTAGTCCGGAACAATATTTCGCACCTGACTTCAACCTGCTTGACTCGCTTGGTTTCAACGAAGATGAGATAGAAGTAGCCAACGATTACGTCTGCGGAACTATGATGATAGAAGGTGCTCCTTTCCTGAAGGAAGAACATCTGGCTGTCTTCGATTGCGCCAACAAATGCGGACGTAAAGGACAGCGCTTCATTCACGCACATGGCCACATCCGCATGATGGGTGCAGTACAACCGTTCATTAGTGGTGCGATCTCTAAAACGATTAACCTGCCTAATGAGGCTACTGTTGACGAGATAAAAGATTGCTACCAGTTGAGCTGGCAATTGGCATTAAAGGCCTGTGCTTTATATCGCGATGGTTCTAAGCTCAGTCAGCCGCTCAGCAACAAGAGCGATAAGAAAAAGAAAGAAGGTGTCGCCGAAGAAGAAGCGGCGCCAAGCCAGATAGTAGACCTCGGCCAGCTGACAGTAGATGAACTATTCGAAGAAGTGAACAAGCGTGTACAGGCCAGCCCCGATACACAGTTGAAACGTCAACTGAGCCGGATAGTAGAGCGCAAGCAATTACCGGCCAAGCGTCATGGTTATACCTTCAAAGCTAAGGTGGGCGGACAGCCACTGTTCGTCCGCACAGGAGAATATGACGATGGTACCATAGGTGAGGTGTTCCTTGATATGGCCAAAGAAGGCGCTACCATGCGTAGCCTCATGAATAGCTTTGCAATAGCGATCTCTGTAGGGCTGCAATACGGTGTGCCGTTGGAAGAGTATGTAGATAAATTCACGTTCACCCGCTTTGAGCCATCGGGCGTGGTAGAACATCCCAATATTAAAACAGCAACATCGGTACTCGACTTCATGTTCCGCCTCCTCGCATACGAATACCTCGATCGTTCAGACCTGGTACACGTACCCGACCCGGGCAAGATGTTGCATGAGGAAGATACACAGGCACAGGAACTATCACAGGTTCGAGTGACAGCACCTCAGCCCGCGCAAAAACCGAAGAGTGCGCCGGTAGCACCAACCCGCGTGAATGCCGGACAGGAACAAAATACAGCTGATGTAAAAAAACTAATGGGCACCAGTGCTGATGCGCCTGCCTGCCGCAACTGTGGGAACATTACCATGCGTAATGGCACCTGCTACATGTGCCCCAACTGCGGCACTACCACAGGTTGTAGCTAAAGATTTGTAAACAATAAAACAAGTGTGTTATGCCCGGTTGGTTCGCCCATCCGGGCTTTTGTTTATTAAACAGACCTGTCACCCTGAGCGGAGTCGAAGGGTCTCTCGCGAGTATCGACTCCCCTCCCTATTTTCAGGGAGGGGTGGCCGCAGGCCGGGGTGGGTGACTCGCTTAAGGCACCGCCAATGTGGACATCAATTTTTGCCCTCCACCCCCTCATTTCGTAACTTTATATCGATATACACTGAACTGAATATCCAACTTGGCACCTTAGCGCCTTTGCGGTTAAAAAAGTAGCCCCTAACCAACGCAAAATACCCGAAATCAGCCACCAGAGCGCAATTAGCAAAAATCAAAATGGCAAAACGTGGCAAAAAACCGGCACATTATGGCAAAATTCCGACGCATTACGGCACAGGGGTGGCGCATTATGGCAATCCACCGGCACATTATGACATAGGCATAAAAATCCCCAAAGAAAAAATTTTGGCACACTTTATGGTTATGACCATTTATCCAAATTTTATTCATCTTTGCAATTCAAATTATTTTATGAAGTCAAGAATTTTACTTTTTATTCTCTGTGCCGTTCCACTGTTCTCAATGGCACAACCGATCGTAGGAGGTAACCTCACCATTTTCTCTGAAGACGGTGATAAGTTCTTCCTGGTACTCAATGGCGAACGCCAGAACAACGTAGCGCAAACCAACCTGCGTATCGAAGATCTGCAGCAACCGTATTACAACGCCAAGATCATATTCGAAGACAATAAGATCGCCGACATCACCAAGAACATTCCGGTTACAGATCCGGGTTCAGGTATTCCTGCTGATGTAACGTATAAGATCAAGAAAGACGGTTCGGGTAAGGCAAAACTCAGGTATTTTTCTGCAGTACCTGTTGTGCAGGGCTACGTGGCTCCGTCTAATGTGTATGTAATGCACTACGGCAATCCTGCAGGCACTATGGGTGGCAGCACTGTTTCACAAACCACGACGACTACTACAGTTGGCAGTAATGTAAATGCCAATATGAGTGTAGGTGGAGTGAATGTAAATGTAAACGTGAACGACCCAGTGATGAACGGTACAGTCACACAAACCACAACTACTACTTCTTATTCTGATAACTATACTTCCAACAGCAGGCAGCCTGTGGTGAGTGATTGCTATGCTATGAAAAGGAGTGACTTCCAGGCGGCTAAGCAAACGATAGAAAATGAAAGCTTCGATGAATCAAGGGTGAACACAGCTAAAAGCATTATCAGCTCTAATTGCTTAACTTCCGACCAGGTACTGGAGCTTTGCCAGCTATTCTCTTTCGAGCAATCTAAGCTGGATGTCGCTAAATGCGCTTATGGCAAGACGGTTGACCAGAACAACTATTTCAAAGTGGTAAATGCTTTCACTTTCTCTTCAAGCAAAGACGAACTGAATAAGTACATCAGCGGAAGATAAATTGATATAAAATTAATGCACTGAGCGCCCTATGCAAAATAGGGCGCTTTTTTATTCTGGTCGAAGCATTTGCTTCGTCCTAATATAGAGCAAGTATTTACTTGCAGCTAATAAGGTGTATAAATACTTATATGCATTTTTGACTTTTGACTTTTGAATTTTTACTTTTGTAAGATGGACGACAGTCATGAACAGTTACGATATCCTATAGGCCGTTACGAAGCGCCGGAACGTTACGACACTGAATTACAGAACGAATGGATCTCCGCCATTGAAGCCCTCCCCGGATGGCTTGACCTCTGCATCGAAAACCTTGATGAACACCAGATACAAACTGCATACCGTCCCGGCGGCTGGACAGTGAACCAGGTGATACACCACATAGCTGACAGCCACATGAACGCCTACATCAGGCTGAAGCTGGCACTTACTGAAGATAGTCCCGTAATAAAACCATATGAAGAAAAGCTTTGGGCAGAACTTCCTGATGTGGAAACTGTTCCGGTTAACGTCTCTATCACGTTGTTGCATGCATTGCACCGCCGTTGGGGACAGGCGCTACGCAATATGACACCCGAAGATTGGGAAAGAACCTATTACCACCCCGAGCATGAACAATATGTGCCGCTCTGGCAAATGACTGACCTCTACGCATGGCATGGCCGCCACCATATGGAGCAGATACGCCAGTTACGTGTTAGGGAGAACTGGGGTATGTAAGTTTACGATTTTACACCTTACCTTTAAGGCAATAAAAATATTCCTATGCAGACAGGTATGCTCCACCTCCACAATTTACTTCGCTGGTTTATTGTTTTATTCGCCCTGCTTACCCTGATAAAAGGTATCAGCGGTATGAGTGGCAATAAAGCTTTTACCAAAGCTGACAAGCGTTGGTCGCTGTTCCTGATGATCTGTGCGGACATACAACTGGTGTTAGGCCTATACCTCTACTATGCTAAAGGCTGGCTGGATGTACTATCCAATGGAGCTGCAATGGCTAATAAATACAACCGCTTCTTTTCGGTGGAGCACCTTGCCGGTATGCTGATAGGTATCATTCTCATTCACCTGGGTTATGCCTCTGCCAAGAATGTAAAGTTGCCGGATGCTATGCGCTACAAGCGTATGTTCTGGTACACGCTGATAGCGGTGATAGTGATCGTTGCTACTGTGCCATGGCCATTCAGGGAAGAAGTAGCCCGCCCTTTATTCCCGGGAATGTAATATGCTGAGAAAAATTCTGCAGCCTTTTTACACTACTTATGTGCTGGTAACATTTCTTATCTGCATATTGGTTGCGTTTCCTGTATTCTTTATTGTTGCTTTATTCAACAGTGTAGCCGCACGCCGTACTATCTGGAAGATCATCCGTTATTGGTCTATTGGTTGGCTGTGGTTGATAGGTATGCCGGTGAAAATACTGGGCAGAAAGCCAGCAGGCGATAAATATGTGATCGTCGCCAATCATATCTCCTATCTTGATACATTAGTTATATTCCCTGCGATATCTTTTTATTTCCGGGCATTGGGTAAGTACGAGATGTCTCGTGTACCGCTGCTGGGCTTCATTTATAAGCAGGTGGTGATATTAGTCAAGCGTGATAGTGCACACAACCGTGCCCGCAGTATGCGCCTGATGTGGCGTGTGCTGCACAAAGAAAGCAGCATCATCATCTTCCCCGAAGGAACATTTAATGAAGGAAATACACCACTAAAGGAATTCTACGATGGCGCTTTCCGCCTCGCCATTAATGCGCAAACGGATATACTGCCCATCCTTTTCCCCGATACCCCCGACCGCTGGCATTACAGCCATTGGTGGAAACTCTGGCCGGGAAAGAACCGCGCCGTCTATTTAGAACCTGTTTCTGCAAAAGGCTTGGAATTGAAGGATCTGCCCGCATTTAAGGAGAAAGTGTTCAAAATAATGGAGGCGGACCTGGTGAAGCTGGGGTATAATCACGCGAAATAGCAAATTGCTTTAATATTAACTCGTTCCTACCCGTTTATTTCCGTAATTTTGCGCAAATTTTTTGAAGAGACATGGCTTTACAAGTAGGCATCGTAGGATTACCCAACGTAGGAAAATCAACCTTATTTAATGCGGTGAGCAATAGCGCCAAAGCGCAGGCTTCCAACTATCGCTTCTGCACCATTGAGCCCAATGTGGGCCAGGTAGATGTACCTGACGAGCGCCTTGCAAAGCTGGCGGAACTGGTGCAGCCACAACGCATTCTGCCTACTACTATCGAGTTCGTGGATATAGCGGGCCTGGTGAAAGGCGCCAGCAAGGGTGAAGGATTGGGAAACAAGTTCCTGGCCAATATCCGTGAGGTAGATGCCATCGTGCACGTTATCCGTTGTTTTGAAGACGAAAATATTCTCCGTGAAGAGGGAGAAATCAATCCTGTAAGTGATAAAGAAATAATAGATACCGAGCTCCAGTTCAAAGACCTGGAGAGCGTAGAGAAGAAAATAGCACGTGTAGAGAAGATGGTAAAGGCCGACCCTAAGGCTAAAGGTGTGCTGGAAGTGCTGATGAAGTGTAAAGAACATCTGTTCCAGGGGAAGAACATCCGTGGTTTGCAATTGGAAGGTGAAGAACTTGACGCAATCGCTGATATATTCCTGCTGACCCAGAAGCCTGTACTCTATGTAGCCAATATAGACGAAGGCTCTATACACACAGGTAACAAATACTCTGAAGCATTAGTGAAAGTAGCTACAGAAGAGGGTGCGGGTGTGATAGTAATGAATAATTCTATCGAAGCGCAAATCTCTGAACTGGAGACCGCGGAAGATAAAGAACTGTTCCTTTCAGAATACGGGCTTACAGAGCCGGGCCTTAACAGGTTGATACGCGAAGCTTATAACCTGCTGGAATTGATCACCTACTTCACAGCCGGTGTGCAGGAGGTGCGTGCATGGACGATACACCGGGGCTGGAAAGCGCCACAAGCTGCCAGCGTGATACATACCGATTTCGAAAAAGGCTTCATCAAAGCAGAGACCATCTCTTACGAAGACTATGTAAAGTATGGTAGCGAGGCTGCCTGTCGTGAGAATGGCCGCCTGCGTATAGAAGGTAAGGAATACATTGTGAAAGACGGAGATGTACTCCACTTCAGATTTAACGTATAAAATATCAGATCCCTTCTCCAAAGAAGGGATTTTTGTTTTAATATTGATTTGCAATAAATCCCCTTTTCGGGATTAGCGTTTTGTTTTAATATTGACATCTTAAAAAAATATTCCTCGATACAGTTCCCCCTTTAGGGGGCGGAGGAGGCTTAATTATGAAATACTTACCGATACCAAACAAACTGTTCACGCAAAACCGTCAGCGTTTTGCGAAGAAGATGAAACCGAGGTCCATCGCTATATTCCCTGGCAACCAGGTGTTGTCTACCAATGGTGATGCGATATACACTTATAAGGCCAATGCTGATGTAGTGTGGTTGAGTGGTGTGGTGCAGGAGAAATCTATGGTAATACTGTTCCCGGATAATCCTGATCAGTCTGCAAGAGAAGTATTGGTATTGCTGCGCCCGAACGCTGATCTTGAAAAATGGGAAGGGCATAAGTTGCGTAAAGAGGAAGCAACTGCCATTTCAGGTATTAAGAATATACAATGGCTGGATAGCATAGACGCTATGCTACAGGTGATGATGCACAATGCCGACAATGTTTACCTGAACACCAACGAAAACGACAGGCTGGATACGGCACTGTTCCGCCCTGACCTGATATTTGTTCACGACTTTATGAAGCGTTTCCCGCTGCATAATTATGAGCGAAGTGCGCGCATCATGAAAGAGTTACGTGCGATAAAGACCAAAGAAGAAATTGACGTAACCAAGGAAGCGGTGAGTATTACAGATAAAGCATTCCGCAGGGTGATGAAATTCATTAAGCCCGGTGTGATGGAGCATGAAATAGAAGCAGAGATAACGCATGAATTCCTGCGTAACCGCGCTACCGGCCATGCGTATGGCTGTATACTGGCCTCCGGCGACCGCGCTCGCGTGTTGCACTATGTAGAGAATAACAGCGAGTGCAAGGATGGTGAACTGATACTGATGGACTTTGGTGCTGAATATGGCAACTACTGTGCTGATATGACGCGTACCATTCCTGTGAATGGTAAGTTTACCAAGCGCCAGAAGGATGTTTACAACGCTGTGCTTGATGCGCACAACTATGGTAAAAAGTTATTGAAGCCGGGTATCGTCTTCACAGACTATATGAGCAAAATGAACCAGGAAATGGAAAAGCAAATATTGAAACTGGGTCTCATAACTAAAAATGATATCAAGAATCAAGATCCTGCTGATCCGGCATACCGCAAATATTTCTATCATGGTGTGACCCACCACCTGGGTATAGACGTTCATGATCTTGGTACACGTACTGAGGCTGTAAAAGAAGGCATGCTCTTTACTGTAGAGCCGGGTATCTATATAGAAGAAGAACAAATGGGTATCCGTATAGAGAACAATATCTGGATAACGAAGACAGGAAATGTTGACTTGTTTAAAGGCATCCCGATAACGGTAGAAGAAATAGAAGCTGCAATGAAAATAAAATAGATTTCCTCATATCTGAGACAATGCCCCTGCATAGGGGCATTGTTTTTTTTTAGTATATCTCCAATGCTATATCTTAAACTCACCTATAAAGCGTATCATTTATCCTTATGTTAAAATAAAGCGAAACCATTTTTACATGGTATGAAACACCTGTATCTTTGCGGCGCTAAAACGCAAGACAATGAAAAAAATGATTTTATCGGCATTAATGATGGCTGTTGCTTCAGCATCTGTACATGCACAAGACAAGAAGAAGACAAATGATGGCGGGGTTTATTTACGCGTAGGCGTTGGTTACTCTATGCCGCAAGCCGGGGCTTACATTAGCGGCAGTGAAATGAGTACTCCCACCAGCTACACTACTGATCTTAAAAAAGGATCTTACAGCTCTGGATTTAATGCAGCTATCGCAGGTGGTTATATGTTTAATCGCAACATTGGTGTGGAATTGGCTGTTGGTGCAGTTCCCGCTCCTAAAAAATACACGCGTGAGTATGATGAGACATCATCACCTTCTAATGACTATTCCCAGACTTCTACAACCTATGCTAAAATGCCAATCATGATCATGCCGTCACTGGTATTATCTTCAGGTAATACAGGCGTAGAATTATATACCCGTGTAGGCCTGGCTATTGGTGTAGCAGGGAAGTTGATAGAAGAAAATGAAATGACCGATCGTAGTGCAACACCAAATGACGTGTTTAAAACTACCACCGAATACACTCCGAAAATAGGTATTGGTCTTCAAGGTGCCTTAGGTATCAAATATCATGCAAGTGATATGCTTGGTATTTACGTAGAATTGAATGGCCTGTCTATGACAAGCGATATGAAGAGCAGCGAAGTAACCTTAGTAGAAGATAACGGTGTGAATACTATCGGACTGTATGATATTAATGATCTGCAGACTGAATATTCAAATAACTATACAGAAACTTACAGCAGCGTTACTGCAAGCACTCCAGCTAAACTCAACCCTATGTCAGTTCCTTTCAGCAACTTAGGTATTGGTGTTGGTGTTACATTGAAATTCTAAGAGTATCCCTTAATATTTTTACAGAAAGCCTCCCGTGCATGGGAGGCTTTTTTACGTCTTTATTGTAGATTTGGAAACTATGAAGCACATCTCCGCACTACTCATTCTCTTATCACTGCCTGTTTTTGGATTTTCTCAACGGGCATTCTTCAGGGTTTCAGGAGGTTACGGCTTGCCCTTGTCCAATTCAACCCCTGTATATTTAACAGGCTTTCCATATACAGGCGGTAATACCTCACCAAGTGATGCGGGCATGTATGAGGTGAAAAAGGCCTCCATGTTTTCCGGTGTCAGGGCCTCTGTAGCTGCGGGGATGGTATTTTCAAGGCTGGGCTTTGAAGTGGCCGCTATCACGGTTCCGGGAGAAGTATCTTATAAATATTCAGGGAGCCTTGGCAGCATATATCCTTCGGGCAGCACTACAACCATTACACAAAAGGCCAAGAGCCCGATAATGATCGTTCCCTCACTGGTAATGAAGCTGCCGGGAAAAAAAGTAGATATTGTGTTGCGCGCGGGACTGGTGTTGCCAGCCGGCAGGAAGATGTATGTGGAGTCGGAAACTATTGATGGCGGTAACCGCTATTTTGATCGTTCTGAATTAAAAACAAGGTTCGGCATAGGTTTTGCATTTTCAGGCGGTGCGGAATATAAGATCAATAACAACCTGCGTATTTCCGGCTGTATTGATATCCTGACGATGACGCTGAAAGCACAGGAGTCTAACTTGCTCAAATCGATTGTGAACGATAACGATGTTACGTCCGCTAAACTTAACTATGAGAAGTCAACAAAATATATAGATGATCTATCCGGCTATACATTCGATTCCAGCATGCCTCGGCAACAACTCACTTACGCTATACCGTTTGGCACAAAGGGATTCTCAATAGGGATCACTTACCAGTTATAAAAAAAGCGCCCTGAGGCGCTTTTACTATCTTAATCTGTCTGTAGACCGCACCAGTTTTTCGTCTCTGCGTATGCCCATGAACGAGAGTATCAAAAATATGATACTGATGAAGGGGAGTACCATTCCTATCCAATAGGAGTCATTGGCAATGCCCTTAGTTTCTTCTAAAAAAGGTGTTACCTGCATCATGGCAGCTGCAATAAATGCTATGTTAGCCACACCTGCCATAGTAGCTAGCCTTATCTGTCTTTTCCTGTTTTTGAACATCGCGATAGCAAGAATCGGAAGGGCTACCATAACTACAGCCATTAACACAAGAAATAGTTTTTTGCCGGTTTCCAGGTAAGTCAAGGTATCTGTGCCGTTCACATTTACATACCCCCTGTATAGCGGAAAGTAAAATACACCTGCGCTAAAAAGTGCAGCGAGCAGTAACCATAATGTTTGTTTGCGTTGTATCATAATAAGTCAAAAGTAAAAAGTAAAAATTCAAAAACGACTAGTTGATCATTGTTTTGCCGAAGATCGGCTGTAGAGCTTCCGGTATCTTTATACCTTCGGGAGTTTGGTTGTTTTCCAGCAGGCAGGCCATAATACGCGGCAGTGCCAGCGAGCTACCGTTGAGCGTATGTACCAGCTGTGCCTTACCGGTGCTATCCTTAAAGCGGATCTTCATCCTGTTGGCCTGAAAGTTCTCAAAATTAGATACAGAACTCACTTCCAGCCAGCGTTCCTGTGCTGCGCTATATACTTCAAAATCGTAAGTAAGCGCAGAGGTAAAGCTCATGTCACCACCACAGAGACGAAGTATGCGGTATTCAAGACCCAGGTTTTGCAAAAGTGTTTCCACATGCTTTACCATTGCTTCCAGCGTTTCGTAACTCTTATCAGGATGCGCCAGCTGCACTATTTCTACTTTGTCAAACTGGTGTACACGGTTCAGTCCGCGAACGTCTTTGCCATAGGAACCTGCCTCTCTGCGGAAGCAAGGACTGTAGGCAGTCATCATCACGGGCAGGTTCTGCTCAGGGATGATGGTGTCGCGGTGTATGTTCGTTACAGGTACTTCTGCTGTTGGTATCAGGAAATAATTGTCATCCTTTGCATGATACATCTGTCCTTCTTTATCTGGCAATTGACCCGTACCGTAGGCAGAGGCTTCGTTTACCATATAAGGCGGATAGTATTCGGTATATCCTGCATCAATATTATAATTCAGGAAATAGCTGATGAGTGAGCGTTGCAGTTTTGCACCTTGTCCTATATAGACAGGGAAACCGGCACCTGTTATTTTAGTACCCAGCTCAAAATTTACAAGATTGTATTGCTCCATCAATTCCCAATGCGGCTTTTTTTGCGCGCTCAGGTCGGGGCGTGTGCCGTATGTCAGGACTATCTCATTTTCTTCAGGGGTTTTGCCGGCGGGTACACTGCTATGTGGGAGGTTAGGCAGTTGTATAATGAGGTCGTGTAGTTCTGTTTCCAGTTCGCCCAGCTTTTGAGAAAGTTCTTTTGCCTTGTCTTTATTCTGTGCCACTTCGTTCTTCAGGGTTTCTGCTGCATCTTTTTCACCCTTAGCCATTAGCTGACCGATATTCTTTGAAGCTGAATTGATGAAGGCAGCAACGGTGTCATTATCTACCTGTGCCTGGCGGCGTGCTTCATCCAGTGATATGATCTTGTCTACGAGGTCAATATCCTTAAAATTCTTCTTCTTCAGTCCTTCCAGTATCAGCTCCTTTTGCTGCCTGAATAATTGTATCGGTAACATATTGGTTAATTGTTGGGCAAATATACTAATTGCGAATTTGGCATCGGGGCAATAAAAAGCCTGCCATATAGTGGCAGGCTTAAGAATTTCCAATTATTTAATACTACTATGGTACTTCTACCACGTTCAGTATTTCGTTCAATATGTTCTCGCTGGTGATGTTCTCCGCCTCAGCCTCGTATGTAATGCCAATACGGTGACGCATTACATCGTGGCATACAGCGCGGATATCTTCCGGTATCACATAGCCGCGACGCTTGATGAAGGCGTATGCCTTTGCTGCCAGCGCCAAGCTGATGCTCGCCCGTGGAGAAGCTCCGTAGCTGATGAGTGGTTTCAACTTGTTCAGCTTGTATTCTTCAGGGAAGCGGGTAGCGAATACTATGTCCAGTATATATTGTTCAATCTTTTCATCCATGTACACCTCACGCACCAGTGCGCGGGCTTTGATGATATCCTCGGGTTTTACTACAGGAGTGATCCTTGTAGCGGCATCGGGGTTCAGGTTTTGCCTGATGATGAGACGCTCTTCTTCCTTTTTAGGGTAAGTGATCACTACTTTCAACATAAAGCGGTCCACCTGTGCTTCCGGTAGCTCATAAGTACCTTCCTGCTCTATGGGGTTTTGTGTTGCCAGCACCAGGAAAGGTTCTTCCAGCTTATATGTACTGTCGCCGATGGTTACCTGGCGTTCCTGCATAGCTTCCAACAGGGCGCTTTGTACTTTGGCGGGGGCGCGGTTGATCTCATCGGCAAGGATGAAGTTGGAGAATATCGGTCCTTTACGTACCGCAAATTCGTGCGCCTGCGGATTGTACACCATAGTACCCAATACGTCGGCGGGTAGCAGATCGGGCGTGAACTGTATCCGTGCGAAACGCGCATGTATAGCAGCCGCCAGCGATTTGATAGCCAGAGTTTTGGCCAGGCCCGGTACACCTTCCAGCAATACGTGGCCATTGGCCAGCATTCCTATCAACAGGCGCTCCATCATATGTTTCTGGCCTACCACTGATTTGTTCAGTTCCATCATCAGCAAGTCTATAAAAGCGCTTTGCTGATGAATCCGTTCATTTAGTTCCCTGATGTCGGGAGAAGTGCTTAGTTCCATATTGTTTCTAAAGTCGATAGCAATTTAAGCTGTTAATACCGAACCAAAAATAATAATCATAACTCATCCTCAAACGGGTGATATTTTAAAATTGCCTTAAAATTTAGTGACATATTCAACTAAGGAAAGGGGGATTTTGGGCTCAATTATTGAAAAAAGAGGTGGCAAACCATTTTTTTTTAATACAAATAACTATATTGTATTTCAATTAATGTAAACCACCAAAAATTTAATAATGAAAAAATTATACGTATCAATGCTTGCTATGACGATGGCAGGGGGGGTATTTGCCCAAAGCACCGTTACCACGGGATCTGTAAAACATGTGCTGATAGAAGAAGGTACAGGTGCCTGGTGCGGTTATTGCACAGATGGCGCCTGGCGCCTGGAGCAGATCCTGGCCAACAATCCTAATGCAATAGGTGTTTCTATTCATGACGGCGATCCGATGTCAACAACTGAAGGAGATCAATTGATGACTGCATATAGCCCGAACTACCCTAATGGGGCTGTCGACAGGGTGCCACATAGCTCAGGTGATGTATTTATGAACAGGGGTTATTGGTCAAGCAGGACAACAGCACAGCTGGCAGTAGCACCTAACTTCGAAGTTACTTTGCATCATGGATATAACAACACAACCAAAGCACTCACCATTACTGTAAAGGCTAAAGCCCTGACAGCACAAACAGGTAAATTCAATGTGAACGCTTATATAGTTGAAGACAGTGTAAGCGGCGGCTCTGCTTACAATCAAAGCAATTATGACAACACTACCGTTGGACACCACTACGAAGGTGCGGGCAACCCGATAGTAGGCTTCCAGCACATGCAGGTAGTACGTAAAATGCTTGGTGGCCCATGGGGCTCTACGGGTGTTATCACAATGAACCCTGCAGCAAATGCTTCTTTCTCTAAGGGATATACGTACGAACTTCCTACAACAGCTAACTATACGCGCTATAAAATAGTGGCGTTCGTACAAAAAGATACAACGTCATTAAGTCACAGGTTTATTATGAATGCTGTAGAAGCCAAAGTTACTATCGGTACGCTGTCAGCTATAGATGAGGTGAATGACAACATGAGTAACCTGACCGTATATCCTAATCCGGCGACTGATAACGTATTTGTTACAGGTACGCTTTCTGAGCAGTCAGATGTGAACATCTCTATTGTTAACGCGATGGGACAGGTGGTAGCAGAAAAAGCATACTCAAAACTGAGTGGTGAATTTAACGCCGAAGTACCTGTAGAGGCACTGAACAGCGGAATGTACTACATAGTAGTGAACGCCAACGGTATTAGAAAGACAGAAAGGCTGGTAATAGCTAAATAGTCTTGACGTAATATATGTTACAGAGCCGTCCCCCAGAGGGGCGGCTCTTTTTTGTGGATAGTATTCTCAGAAACAATCCTTATATTTGTTTTAGCGTAACCGCAGCAATATCCGCCAGATCTCCACGGTGGTACGTGCACTTTTCATTTTTTACGCATACACAGTAAAAGGCAGGAAATATCCTGGTGTCCTTTTACCATTTTATCTAACAAAGCTTTTTAATAAACATGGAATATAATACTACGCGCAGCAGGTTGCTGATGCCCGAATACGGAAGAAACGTACAACGAATGGTAGAGTACCTGCTCACCATAGAAGACCGTGCCGTGCGCCTGCGCAATGCAGAAGCAGTAATAGAACTGATGGGTACACTGAACCCGCATCTGAAAGTAATAGAAGACTACAAACATAAATTGTGGGATCACCTCTACCAGATGACAGATTTTCTGCTGGACGTTGACTCGCCTTACCCGATGCCGACAAGGGAAGAGGTTTTCCAAAAGCCTGAAGTGCTGCCTTACCCGCAGGAAAAGATACCTAACCGTCACCTGGGGCACAACCTGGATAGCTTACTGAAAAAAGCAATGGAAGAGCAAGACCCTGAAAAAAGACAGGGACTTACACAAGCCGTAGGTTACTACATGAAGCTCGCATATACCAACTGGCATCGTGAACCGGTGCATGACGATATGATAAAGAATGAGCTGGCTATTCTTTCCAATGGCTTGCTGCAATACGAAACAGGTGGTTACCGTGTACACTTCGATAACAGGAGTAATTTCAAACAACGCGATAACAGAGGCGGCGGAGGCGGCCGTAATTTTAAAGGCAATAACGGTGGTGGCAACCGCTACGGTGGCGAAGGCAGAGGCGGTGAAGGACGTGGCAGTGAAGGCAGAGGTGGAGATAACAGAGGCGGTGGCGGCAACTTCAAGAACCGCAACAACAATAATAAATACAAGAAAAATAAATAATCAGCGACACTATGGGCTCGTTTGAAATACGCGGTGGCCGCACGCTCAGCGGCACTATCACCCCGCAGGGGGCTAAGAATGAAGCGCTACAGGTACTCTGTGCGGCACTACTCACCGGTGAGCCCGTTACTTATACCAATGTGCCTTCTATCCTGGATGTGAATACACTGATAGAACTGCTGGAAGATATGGGTGTGAAGGTGACAAGGCCGGAACCGAACACTGTAATACTGCAAGCAGATAATGTGAACCCTGATTTTTTTATTGATAAAAATTTCAAGAAGAAATCGGGTAAGCTGCGGGGTGCTGTAATGCTGGCCGGCCCTCTGTTGGCTCGCTATCAAAAAGCACACATACCACAGCCCGGTGGCGATAAGATAGGCCGCCGCAGACTGGATACGCACATACGCGGATTTGAAAGCCTGGGTGTTCAATTCGATTACGACAATGAAGAAAATCTCTTCACGCTGGATGGCAGTGCTATGAAAGGCGCGCACATTCTGCTGGAAGAACCTTCAGTAACGGGTACTGCCAATATCATAATGGCTGCTGTGCTTACTCCGGGTGTTACAACAATATACAATGCCGCGTGTGAACCGTATGTGCAACAGCTTTGCAAAATGCTGAATAGCATGGGCGCGCATATTACAGGTATAGGCTCAAACTATATTTCCATTGAAGGAGTAGAAAAGCTGAGTGGTTGCAAGCACCGTTTGCTGGCTGATATGATCGAAGTAGGGTCATTCATCGGCTTGGCTGCAATGACGCAAAGTGAGATCACTATTAAAAATGCTGATGTAGCTCACCTGGGCATCATTCCTGAAACTTTTCAGAGATTAGGTATCAAGATGGACATTCAAGGTGATGATATACACATACCTGCACATGATAGCTACCGCATACACAAGTTCATAGACGGTGGCTTGCTCACAGTATATGATCATCCGTGGCCGGGCTTTACGCCCGACTTACTGAGTATAGTGCTGGTAGTCTGCACCCAAGCACGAGGTACAGTTCTGGTGCATCAGAAGATGTTTGAGAGCCGTCTGTTCTTTGTAGATAAACTGATAGAGATGGGCGCGCAGATAGTGCTCTGCGATCCGCACCGTGCGGTAGTGATAGGGCTGGACAGGCAAGTAATGCTCCGGGGTATAACGATGGTGTCGCCCGATATCCGTGCTGGGGTAGCCTTGCTGATAGCGGCACTTTCTGCACAGGGAAAAAGTACTATTCAGAATATTGACCAGATAGACAGAGGTTATGAAAAAATTGATGAACGCCTGAATGCATTAGGCGCGGATATACAACGTGTTGACTAATGAGAAAGCTAATAATTATAGTACTGGTATCTATTGCCCTTTACAGTTGCGGCAATGCTTCTACGCCTAAGGTTATTCCCGGTGCAGGTGGCGCACACCTGTACGACCTTATGGATGAAGATTCTACAGAGTTGCAAGAGTTAGATTCTATTGAGAAGAAATAAAAAAGCACGCCTTTACATTTTGTAAAGGCGTGCTTTTTTATGTTTTAGAGATTGAGTTAAACACCGTCTTCCAGCTTGGGAGCTACCACCGGCATTCCCTTCACTTGCTTTATTTTGGCGAATCCGCCCAATACGTTTCTCAGGTTGTTATATCCCTGGCGCTTAAAGAGCGATGCTGCTATTACAGAACGGTAACCGCCAGCACAATGTATGTACAGGTTGTTGTCATCATCTACTGCGGCAATGTTGGCTATATCAGTAAGCGTATCCAATGGAATGTTCACCGCGCCTTGTACATGACCTGCGTCAAACTCAGTAACCTTGCGCACATCTATCACTTCCAGTCTCGGGTCGTGAGGGATGTCCATTGCCAGTTCGTCAGCATCAATATCTATGATCATGTCGATATCCTCACCGGCGGATCTCCATGCTTCTACACCGCCTTCGAGATATCCTTGTACATTATCTATACCTACACGTGCTAAGCGAATGATACTCTCTTTTTCTTTACCTTCTTCAGTTACCAATACCAGCGGTTGATGAAATGGTAATAAGCTTCCTGCCCATTCTGCAAACCGACCATCCAAACCTATGCTGATAGAGCCGGGTACAAATGCCAGGGTAAAAGTAGTAGCAGGACGTGTATCCAGTATCCAAGCACCGTTGGCAACAGTGTCTTTAAACTGTTGGATGTTGAGTGGTTGCATCCCCACATCCATTATCTCATCCATAGAGGCATATCCTTCCTTATTGATCTTCGCATTCATAGGGAAGTACACAGGAGGTGTAGATAATCCATCAGTTACTTTTGTGATAAACTCATCACGCTCCATATCCTGGAGTGCATAGTTGCTTGCCAGTTGTGCGGCAATGGTGCTGGACGTATCAGGGCCGAGATTTTTTCCGCAGGAAGAGCCGGGGCCGTGCGCAGGATAAACAATTACATTACCCGGAAGGGTTTTTATTTTTTGCAGGGAATCATACATCATTGATGCAAGATCCACTTTGGTCATATTGCCGCTGAACAGATCAGGGCGGCCAACATCACCTACGAATAAAGTATCTCCTGTAAACAGTGAGTACGGAACACCATTCTCATCATTAAGGAGATAGCAAGTGCTTTCCAATGTGTGTCCCGGTGTATGTATTGCTGTAAGTTTCAGCTTGCCTATGTTGAAGACCTCTCCGTCTGTTGCCATGTGGATAGGAAACTTAGCTACAGTCTGCGGACCGTAAACTATAGGTGCGCCTGTTTTATTAGACAGCTCTATGTGGCCGCTCACAAAGTCAGCATGAAAGTGCGTTTCAAATATGTATTTGATCTTCACACCCATTTCTTCCGCCTTTTTCAGGTACTCATCCACATCGCGAAGCGGGTCTATTACCGCAGCTTCTCCGTCGCTGGCTATGAAGTAGGCTGCCTCGCTCAGGCAATTGGTATATAATTGTTCTACGTGCATTTTTAATTCAAAAGTTAAAAGTCAAAATTCAAAAAAGCTCCTTTGTCGAAAGAGCTAAAATGAACCTTGCAAAGGTACAATATATCGCAAACTCTTTGATTTTATATAAAAAAAGCCAATGACAGTATAGGGCTAAACAAGATGTCCCACACTTTGAAGTGTGGGACATCTAAAAACGTTTTAGCTTTTTGAATTATCTAGTCTCTGCTGCGGTTGGTGAATACCAGTATATAGTACACCAGTGTGGCAATAGCGCTAATGGCTGCTACCAGGTAAGTGCGTGCCGCCCACTTCAGGGCATCGGCAGCCTGGTCGTGCTCGGCACGATGGGTCAATCCCGTAGTTTCCATCCATTTTAGCGCCCTGTTGCTGGCGTCGTATTCCACAGGTAACGTTACCAGTGAGAAGAGGGTAGAAAAGGCAAATAAAGCAATACCTATTAATAATACAGTTTGGTTACCACCCCCAAAGCCCAGTACACCAAGCCCTGCCAGCAGCACCCATTGTGAGATAGAGGTGGTTACGTTTACTATCGGCACCAAGGCACTACGAAATTTCAGCATACTATATGCCTGCGCATGCTGTATAGCGTGGCCACATTCGTGCGCTGCCACAGCTGCAGCAGAGATACTACGCCCTGCATATACATCCGGACTGAGGTTCACTGTCCTATTAGCAGGATTGTAGTGGTCGCTCAGAAAGCCACCCACAGAAACTACCTGTACATCGTATATGCCATTCTCATGTAACATTCTCTCCGCCACTTCTTTACCACTTAGTCCTTCGCTCAGTGGTATTTGTGAATATTTGTGAAACTTCCTTTTTAACTGTCCACTTACTGCAGTACCCAATAGAAAGAGTATTCCGGCAAGTATCCAATAACCCATATAAGCACCCATAGTTTCCTTAGTATTTTTAGTGTTTATCATCAAATTACCCGCCAATGTTAAAATGGCAGGGCTTTTACAGATGCTGTAGGTTCTTTTTTAAGAATACTTAACAATTGTGCCGTGGATATATGACAAAACGCCATCCCACACGAAGCGGGATGGCGTTTGTTTGTTAAAAACGTAGTTTATTCTACCACTTAATATTCACACCTGCCAGGAAGTTAAAACCTGCCTGCGGGAAGAAGAAATTTTGCGTAGTAGTAGCCCCGCCATACAGGTAACTATAGGTATATCCGTTACTAACGTACTCTTTGTTCAGTACGTTGTTCAGCGCAACGCTCAGTCCCAGTTCGCGGAATGGCTTCACCTTTACAGAGTAGCGGATGCGGATGTCGCAAAGACCATATTGTTCTATGCTGCGCGCATCGTCGGCGGTATTGTCCAGGAATTGTTTGCCTACATATTTGCCCATTATGTCCAGCTCTACTTTTTGCTCATGCGGCATATTACGGAAGGGGCTGAAAGTGATGCCGCCGCCTGCTATCATGTTGGGAGAGAAAGCGATGTCGGTAGTGCCATGTGCAATGGATAATTGTCCACCATTATCATAATCATCCTGGTACTCGGTAAAGTTCAGGATCTTGTTTTGAGAATAAGTGGCATTAGCATTTATTATCATCCAGTATGCAGGTTTTACTGAGGCTTGCACTTCTATACCAGCGCGGTAGCTTTTTGCTACATTGGTGCGTGTGTAGGCTCCTACATCATTTATCTTACCGGTGAGTATCAGCTGGTCTTTGTAGCTCATGTAATATAGGTTGGCAGAGGCACTCCATTTTTGCGCGTTTACTTCATAGCCTGCTTCTATATCCGTTAATCTTTCAGGCCTTGGCAAGTCTATGGGTGATGCTTCAAAGTCGTCCCTGTTAGGTTCTTTGTTAGCAATAGCAACAGAGGCATATGCACGCTGGCGTTGGCGGCTTGTATTGCTCAGCATGTAGTTGATACCTGCTTTAGGATTAAAGAAATTGTAGGCAACGCTATTTGTTATCGTTGGGTTTTTGCGGAAACCGTTCATCTCATAAGCAACAGCTCTGTATTGCACGTCACCGAACAAGGAAAGATTATTGCCTATTTCCTGCTGTGCTTTCAGGTAGAAGTTGATATCGCTTTTGTTAGCGTCGAGGTTATACCAACGATGGTCTGCAGGTACACTATATTCTGCCCATTTCACAAAGCCATAGTGCCTGCCTTCATACATCGCCACACTACCACCAAAGGTTAGTTGGGTTTTATTATGAGCGTACATTAATGAATACACACCGCCATAATATTTTGTGTCCAGCCATAGCTGGCGTATCATATCTGTTGACGTAATCGTGTCGTCAGATGGTGTGATGTAATCATTCAGGCCATAATCAGCAAAGTCCTGTCCGATTTTATACTCGTTGTAAAATCCCTTTCCTCTTGTAAAGAATAATGCGGCATTGACAGTAAGTCTTTGCGAAAAACTATGGTCGAAGAAGAATTGATAATAATCTTGTTGATAGTTATCCGATTGATCGTTGTAAGTAAAGTAATTGTACTTCCGTGGATCGGAGCTGAACAGGTTGGTGGAATCCTGCGGTGTAAAGTATAGCACACCTAAATTATTATTATAGTGGTTGGTGAGCGAGCTATCGTTTCCGTTTAGTTTCTCTGCTGGTGTACCATTCCATGCCTGGTCGGTTTTTTCCTTACCTGTCATGAGCAGGAAGCGGAATTGTGTCTTCTCACTTGCCTTCCAGCCCGCTACAAACTGCAGGGAGCGTAAGTCGCTGGCGGAGCGGTCTATAAAGCCATCCGAGCTGATCTTGGAAAGGCGCATATCGAACTGCAGGCCATTTTCAAGTAAACCTGTTCCTGCCTTTACGGTATACTTTTGTGTGTTGAAAGAGCCTGCGCTGATATTGGTCTCGGCTCCTGCCTTTTCCATTTGCTGTAGTGTGCTGATGCTCATGGTAGCGCCGAAAGCACCTGCGCCGTTGGTGGAGCTACCCACGCCGCGTTGCAGTTGAATGGAGTTAGTGGAAGATGCCATATCACCCATGTTCACGAAGAATACCCCCTGGCTTTCGGCCTCGTTCACCGGTATCCCGTTCAGTGTGATGTTGATACGGGTGCCATCTGTGCCGCGTATGCGCAGACCTGTATAGCCAACGCCCGCTCCTGCATCACTGGTGACGACTGCCGAAGGGGTATATTGTAATAATATAGGCAGGTCTTGTCCTAAATTCATTTTTTCAATATCTGTTCTCGATATTTCAGTTTTGGCGAAAGGTGATTTAGAGCCGGCCCTCAGTCCCCTGATCTCTACAGGTTGCAGTTCATTTTCTTTGAGCAAGGCGCTTGTGTCTGTGTAGTTCTGCCCCTGTGCTGCTGAGCTTATGGCCATTGTTAAGGCAATAAACATTTGTTTCTTTTGCATGTCAAATATTTAGATAATAGTTGATCGGGGGCGTATGCAAACATTAATCGCATAGCGTACGTCTATACGTTCAGTGTTACTGCATACAGAAAGAGGTAGCTGAATAAACTATCCCTAACCGGCATTACCCGGTCCAGGTTCAGCGGGTATAATCTCAGCCTGTATTTTAAGGCACCCCGTGCTAAATTGTTTAGCGATGCAAATGTATGAAAAGCTGCGTTGAAAAAAATAGTAACGTTTTGATTAAGTTAAGTTTAAAATCCGTAATTTCGGTATCTATATTTTAAAAAAATCAATCTAATGAGAAAAGTAATTACAATCTTTGCCTTAGCGTGTATTGGATACGTTCCTGCCTCGCAGGCGCAAGTGTACTTCACGGAGGATTTTGAAGGCACATCAGGCAATGCCTTACCTGCGGGTTGGACTCAGACCAACGTAGGTGCTACAACGTGGCAAACAGGTACTAACACTACACTGTCAAGTACGAGCTTTACAATACCTGCACATACAAGAATGATCGGTTTTAACGATGATGCTGCGGGTAATACGGTACTAAACACTAACCAGTTCCTGAAGACACCAGTGATCAATATGGCTACTTCTACATCTCCTGTGCTTAAAATGGAGATGCATTATTTTGCCGGTATTTATCAAAACATCCAGGAAAGATTAACGCTTGAAGTTTCTACAAACGGTGGTACTAACTGGACTGTCATTGATACGATCTCAGGTAATGATCTTACACTGTGGCAGACACGTTTTTTCCCGCTTACAGGTTGTGCTGGCCAGGCCAACGTAATGGTCGGCTTCCGTTACACTGATAACTCCGGTTGGTTGTTCGGTGCTATGATGGATGATATGGAAATATATAACCAGCCTGCAAATGACGTGGCACTTACCTCGACTAACTTCCCTAAAATCGCGTTGAACAATACGCCTATATCAATTAATGTATTGAACCTGGGTTCTGCGACGTTAACTGCTGTAAATGCACAGTATGATGTTGATGGCGGTACACCGGTGACTCAGAATTTCACAGGGCTGAACGTAGCGCCTTTTGCTACTACTACCCTTACATTTACTACTAACGTTAGTGGCTTCACTACTGTAGGTACTCATACCATCAACCTTAACATTACAACTGTTAATGGTGGTGCTGATGCAAACCCTGCGGATAACGTGGATATGCTCACTTTCGTACCGGCTACACAGTCTGTAACGAAGAATGGCCTGATAGAAGAATTCTCTTCTTCTACTTGTCCTCCATGTGCGGGCTTCAACGCTGTATTCGATCCGTTGGTTGTTGCGCAAGGTGCTAATACCCCTGCAGCAAACTTTAACGTGATCAAATATCAAATGAACTGGCCTTCTCCGGGTACCGATAAGAGTTACAATCCTCATGGCGATACACGTAAGACTTACTATGGTGTTGGCGGTATTCCTGACCACTACACTAACGGCCTTCCAGGCGGTGCAGGTGACATTGCTGAGATCAATGCTTCTAAAGCAGGTCCTGCTTTCTTACAAATCACAGGTACTTATGAAATGAATAATAACAATACATTTGATGTAGCTTATTCTGTTACTCCATACTTCACTATTACAGGTAACTACTCTATTCATGCAGCAGCTGTACAATGGGCTTATGACCTGGCGCCAAATGATCCTACGAAGACAACATCGCAAAGCCACTTCGTTTTCGTTCAACGTCAAATGTTCCCTAACGGAAACGGTACTGCTGTTACCAGCTGGACTGGCGGTACTCCTGTTACAGGCACATGGAACAACACTCCATACGCTGTAGGCGCACCTGCTCAAGGTAACTTCCAATTCTGGAGTCACCCGATCGGTTCTGACCTGATAGTATTTGTGCAAGACAACGCTACTAAGGAAATATTGCAATCTCAAAGCATACCTGCTGCATGGCCTACAAATGTGCCTACGATAGCTAACGAAACTAAGGTACTGATCTATCCAAACCCTGCTGTTGACTATACAGTATTAGGCCTGGATATGCCAACGGCTTCGGATGTTGTTGTTAACATTACAGATGCAATGGGTCGTGTTGTTTACAACAAAGCTCAGTATGTAACTGCAGGCCGTCATGATCTTGCGGTTTCTACAGTTTCTTTTGCTGCAGGTCTGTACAACGTTACTATTAAAACAGATAAAGGTATGCTGACTCAGCGCCTGACTGTTGCTAAATAATCTCCGCAAAGAGTAATAAATAATAAAGCCTCCCATTGGGAGGCTTTATTATTTAAGTCAGTATCTCTATGGTTAATCTTCAAAGTACTCTATAACACATTCCTTCAACATTCTTTCCTGCTCAAACATACTGAGTTCCGGTCTTTTTATGAGTACGAAATGCGGCCAGCCCTCGGGGTCGGCTCCTTCATATTCATAATAGCCCCTCTTGCTCAGCAGTGTGCAGACAGCCACATGCATCAGGTCTTGTTTTTGCTCCTTTGAGAACTTGCGCCCGGGCAACTCGCCCAGTTCATTTATACCTATCAGGAAGAGGATACCCTCCATGTCAGGGATCTTGCCGAAGCGCTCCCCAAGCATGATGGTAGTATCCATCCATCGTTGTTCAAAATTTTCCATTGTGCAAAAATCGAGAATTATATGATAAAAGCCTCGTAATATATTACGAGGCTTTTAAGTCAATAACATTCTTAAATATATTAATGAGTTGCGACACTCACACTTTTCATTTCTCTTACGGCTGCGGCAATAGCTTCAGCGTCATAACCACATTCGCGGTGCAGCTCTTCGGGTTTGCCATGTTCTACAATACGGTCAGGAATGCCCAATATTTTCACTTCTGGTGTATAACCGTTAGCCGACATGAATTCCAATACAGCGCTACCAAATCCGCCAACAATAGTTCCATCTTCAACCGTAATGATCTTGTTGAATTTCTGAGCTATTTCGTGGAGCATAGCTTCGTCGAGGGGTTTTACGAAACGCATATCATAATGCGCAGGTGTTACACCTTCAGTCGCCAGTATCTTTCGTGCTTCTACAGCGAAGTTGCCCGGATGGCCAAGCGTGAGTATCGCTACATCTTCGCCATCTGCTATTTTACGGCCGGTACCTACTTCTATCTTTTTGAATGGTGTGCGCCACTCAGGCATCACGCCTTGTCCGCGCGGGTAGCGTATGACGAAAGGATATTGTATTTCGTCCAACTGTGAAGTGTACATCAGGTTACGAAGTTGTTCTTCGTTCATCGGCGCGCTTACTATCATGTTTGGTATGCAGCGCATATAGGGGATGTCGTATGCACCGTGATGCGTAGGGCCATCATCACCTACCAGTCCTGCCCTGTCCAGGCAGAATACCACGGGTAGTTTTTGTATGGCTACATCATGCACCACCATATCATAAGCGCGTTGCATGAATGAGCTGTATATGTTGCAGAACACCTTCATGCCCTGTGTAGCAAGGCCTGCACTCAGCGTTACTGCGTGTTGCTCGGCTATGCCTACATCCAGCGCCCTGTCGGGCATGGCTTCCATCATATACTTCAGCGAGCAGCCTGATGGCATAGCAGGAGTGATACCCATTATCTTAGGGTTCATTTCTGCCAGCTCTATAATGCTGTACCCGAATACATCCTGGTATTTAGGAGGTTCCGGCACTGTAATTACTTTCTTGTTGATCTTACCTGTTATCTTATCAAATGTGCCGGGTGCATGCCATAGGGTCTGGTCTTTTTCTGCCAGGTCGTAGCCTTTACCTTTTACTGTTTTAATGTGCAACAGTTTAGGTCCCGGAATGTCTTTCATATCATCCAGTATCTCCGCCAGCTTAAGGACGTTGTGCCCGTCAGTTGGTCCGAAATAACGCAAGCCCAATGCTTCGAACAGGTTGCTTGATTTAGATATCACACCCTTCATGCTCGCCTCTACTTTAGAGGCCATTTTCTGGAAATCTTTGCCCGGCAGTTTGCCCAGCAGGTGCCAGATGTCATCGCGCATCTTGTTCCAGGTATGCGATGTGGTGATATCTGTGAGATATTCTTTCAAAGCCCCAACGTTGGGGTCAATGGACATATTATTGTCGTTAAGGATGATGAGCACGTTAGCGTTGCTTACCCCTGCATGGTTCAGCGCCTCAAAAGGGAGGCCTGCTGTCATAGCGCCATCACCTATTATGGCAACATGCTGGCGTTGCGTTTCACCTTTTAGCTTGGAGGCTATCGCCATACCCAGTGCTGCAGAAATGGAAGTAGAGGAGTGCCCTACACCAAAAGTATCATACTCACTTTCGCTGCGCTTAGGAAAGCCGCTCAGTCCGCCATATTTACGGTTGGTATGAAACACCTGCCTGCGCCCTGTGAGTATCTTATGGCCATAAGCCTGGTGGCCTACGTCCCATACCAGTTGGTCGTCGGGGGTATTGAATACATAATGTAAAGCTACTGTCAGCTCCACAACACCGAGGCTTGCGCCAAAGTGTCCGCCATGCACACTTACACAGTCTATAATGAACTGTCTTAGTTCACTGCACACTTGTTGTAGTTGCGTCTTATCCAGCTTTTTTAAGTCGGCGGGATAGTTTATCTGACTGAGCAGTGGTCCTGCGGGTATTTCCATGTATGGGTGCTAAAAATAATAATTGACAAAAATAAAGAAAGATTGCGATGCTTCAAGGGATAATCTCCATTTATTAACATCATAATACATACGATAACGCCTCGGGGCTGTGTTTTGTTTTGCCGCTCAGGTTAATTAAGGTGAATAAGCGCCTCAACCCCCTCCGCTCCCCGCTCTCTTTCTCCACTCTTCTTTTCCCTTACCTTTGCTTTTGAAAAATTTGGCGCATGTTCAGTAGGTATTGGCGTAGTTATCCATGGTGGATGCAATTGCTCTTGTTTGGATTGATGGTTTTTATTTTTGTGTCTTTGTCACAAATAGTAGCCTTTGTGTTGATCCCTCGCATAACGGGCGTATCTCTGGGTGATTTGGCCGACCATGTGACGAAGGCAAGCTTTCCACTGCCTGTAGTAAAAAGTGCCCTTCTTTTACAGGTAATATCTGCAATAGGATTATTTCTGCTGCCGGCACTACTATTTGCTAATCTGGCACATCCGCGTCCTGCTAAGTATTTGGGCCTGGTAAAGCCTGGAACGGCTGTACAGCCCTTGCTAGCGATAGTAGCAATGGTGGCAGCAACGCCGGTTTTTTTATTCATTGCCTCGTTAGTACATATGATAGGGTTGGGTCCTGGTGCCGACGCTATGCAACAGCGGAATGACGATATGGTAAAAGTCTTTCTTAATGCCTCTACACAGATAGGTTACCTTAAAATTTTATTGGTGATGGCCATTTTGCCCGCAGTTTCAGAAGAAATATTCTTCAGGGGTATATTTTTAAGATTTGCAAAAAAGCGGAGCAGCAATATGGTAGTTCCTATAGCTATCAGTGCTATGGCGTTCGCCTTGGCACATGCCACTCCGTATAGTTTCCTGGCTATCTTTTTTGCAGGTGTATTGTTGGCGGTAATCTATTATCTCACAGGTTCATTGTGGTGTAGTATGCTGGCGCATATGTTTTATAATGGCTTCCAGGTAAGCCTGGAATATTTCGGTAAGGACAATGCGTATCTCAAATCAATGATGGAAAGCAATGAGGTTCCTATCCCCGTAGTGTTGATAGGTGCGGCAATATCAGCGGTATCATTCTACCTGCTCTGGAAGAGCAGAACACCATTACCTCCCGAATGGGCAGACGACTACACCAAAAAAGAACTTTCTGAAAAAGCGGTATAACTTAGCAGTATAATCATCCTCTATGGCGCTCAACTGGCCTACATTCTTTACCCGATTAGGAAGTGCTATCATCTTCTGTATCATTATGATGACGGGGCTGCTGTTCAATAGCATTGGCTTTGTGGCATTGGTGAGCATTATACAGGTGCTCTGCTTCAGGGAATATTTCCTGCTGATGAAGAAGATACAGCCTGATACCTACTGGCCGGAATGGATGCAGAATACGATACAGATCATCTGCTTTGTTTGGTTGTGGCTGAAGTCATCGTTGTTTTCGTCACTGATACCTGCACCGTTCTTTTTTCTGTTGTTCTTTCCTATACTAATACTGCTCATTGCCACACTTGACAAGAAGACCGCACTCCCTGCTGCTTTACAGGCTTTCGGGGGGATGTTCTATATTTTTCTGCCTATGGTGATGCTGGTAACTATGTACACCGTACCTAATAGTTTTCTGTTACCGCTTGCATTGATACTGATGATATGGATGAATGATACCATGGCTTACCTGGTAGGCTCATTCATTGGCAAAACGCCATTCTCCTCTATCTCTCCTAAAAAGACGTGGGAAGGCACTATTGGCGGTGCGTTGTTGGCTGTAGCGGGTGCTGCTATATTCGGCTACTATACCGAGTCGTATCGTATGATAGACTGGATAATGCTGGCACTTTGCGCGGCTGTTGCAGGAACTGCAGGTGATCTACTGGAATCTAAGCTGAAGCGTATGGCTGATGTAAAAGACAGTGGCACCATGATGCCCGGCCACGGGGGAGCACTCGACCGTTTCGATTCATTGCTGGTAGCGACTCCGTTTGCTTTTGTGTATGCTTACCTGTTTATGTTATAGGTAGGCGGCGGGGCTGTCAACTAATTATTTCCATATTCTAAAGCGAAATCAACATAATCATAATACTTTTGCCGCATGAGACTACATCGTGAAGGTTATAAACACGTACTGATCGCCTCCGTAATTTGGGCATTGCTGGGTTTTGTTTTGGTCAGGTTCCTGGTTGACTGGCCTGTGATTAATATCGCCCTGAATGTCATTTTCTTCGTGTTATGGTTTTGGGTACTGTGGTTCTTTCGCCTGCCCAACCGCACACACAGTGAAGGAGAGGAGATAGCCATTTGCCCCGCAGATGGTAAAGTAGTGGTGATAGAAGAGACGATAGAAACAGAATACTTTAAGGACAAGCGCATACAGGTGTCCATTTTCATGTCTCCGCTGAATGTACATGTTAATCGTAACCCCATAAGTGGTATTGTAAAATATGTGAAGTATCACCCGGGCAAGTACCTGGTGGCATGGCACCCCAAGTCTTCTACGGAGAATGAACGAACTACTATTGTAATAGGTAATGACCGTACTGAGTTGTTATTCAGGCAGATAGCCGGTGCAATGGCAAGGCGTATCAAGTATTATGTGAAAGAAGGTGATCATGTGAAGCAGAATGAAGAATTTGGTTTCATACAGTTCGGGTCGCGTGTTGACATCTATTTGCCTTTAGGTACTAAGATAGATGTTAAAATAGGGGACGTAGTAAAGGGTGGCGTAACGGTTTTAGCCCATTTGTCGTAATATTGCTTATTACATTTCAAAAATCTAATAAAATATAACAATGAAAAAAATCACTTTATTATTAGCAGGTTTAATGATCGCTGGCGCTTCATTCGCAGGTGACGGTAAGAAAGAATGCTGCAAGAAAGACCAGAAGAACGCTAAGGCATGTTGCCAAAAAGATGCATCTTCTGCTAAGGCTTGTTGCAAGAAAGACGGTGAAAAGAGCACTGCAAGCAAAGATGAAAAAGAAACAACAACGGCAACTACTTCTAAATCATCTACAGCAACTACAGGCTCAAGGGCTAAATAGTTTCAGCTGAAAAGTATATCGAAATGGCTGTCTTGATCCAAGACAGCCATTTTACTTTATAGCCAGTATTTTATCAATCAAGCCCTCGTCTTTGGGGCTAAACCATTGAATGCCTTCATCTTTTTTAAACCACGTCATTTGCCGTTTGGCATAGTTGCGGCTGTGCTGTTTTATTTTATCTATCGCCTCTTGCAGGCTGCATATACCATCGAGGTGATCGAACAATTCTGAATAGCCTACCGTTTGCAAGTTCTTTAGTTCCTTATAAGGGTAGAGCGCTTTTACTTCTTCCAGCAATCCGTTTTCCATCATGCTATCTACCCGACGGTTGATGCGATCGTATAGCTCTTCCCGCGGCAGTTCCAGTCCTACTTTGATGGTCTGAAAATTCCGTTCCTTTTTTTCACCGCTTCTATAAGACATGATGCTTTCTCCAGTTGAGCGTCGGAACACCAACGCACGTATCAGCCGAACGGGATTGTCTTTTTCTCCTGCCTGGAAGAACCATGGATCTTCATTCATTATGGCTTCCTGTAGCCATTCAATGCCATGCTCTTTATAACCCTTGTTTACTTCTTCCTGTATGTCTTCATTCACTTTGGGCATTTCATCTATACCATCGGTGAGTGATTTAATGTAGAGCCCTGTACCACCGCATATTACCGCTGTATTACTGCCTTCAAATATCTCATCAAGATAGCCCAGTGCCAGCCGTTCATAGTCCGCTGCGCTAAGTGATACGGTTACAGGAAATTCATCAATAAAGTAGTGCTTTACGCTTTGCAGTTCTTCGGGAGAAGGTTTAGCGGTGCCGATAGTCATTCCTTTATAACACTGCCTGCTATCTGCGGAAATAATGGAAGTGCCCAGCCGCTTTGCCAGCTCTATGGCAATAGCGGTCTTCCCCACAGCAGTAGGGCCTGCAATTACATATATCGTTTTCGAGCTCAAGTCTGTCATTAAAAAATAATTCGGCAACATGATCGCCACATTGCCGAATTATCGCTTTATCGTATTGTCGTTTTATCAAACTATTCTTCGTGGCTTTCCTCTGCACCGCCGCCAAAGCTGGTAGTACCATCTTCGCCTTCATTACCAAATCCTTCCATCATATCTTCGGCACTGAGGTCATACTTTTCTTCTATTTCCACCAGCTTATCCGGGTTCACTCCTTTTATACCATATTGGGCAGGGCCTACACCTTCTTTACGGAATACGCGTGGATATGTATGCTTCGGATCTTCGTCTTTTACCACACCTATCAACTCCACAAGGAATGTCCAGTTTTTGGCCGGGTCGTACACATAAACAAATTTTTGGTCGGGCTTGGCTACCAATGCACTCACAGGGGTGCGCATCATGCTGAGGGCAGGAGCGCCTTTCTTGTTTACCAACACTTCAGAGTTCAATTCCCTGCCACGTTCCCAACGGTCGTTGCTTTCATAGAATGATGCAGCGAATTTGTTATCAAACTCATAAGCAGTCTGTATCCCCTTATGAAATTCAAGGAAGGTTTGCGCCGCCTTGATCTCAATATCCCTGTAAACCTGGTCGTCGTCTTCCCAGTAAATTCTGAATCGTAGTAATGCCATATAGCTGGTAGGTGGTTCTCAATGGTAAAAATAAACAATAGGGTTTGTATAAGGAAACGATATATAAAGATGAATATCTGCCATAATACAAAAGTCCTCCCCATTGATGGGAAGGACTTAGGGGTTTGTGTTCTCCTTTCTTGTAAAGTTTTTTAGCCGCTGTTCCGCGTTCTCAGGGGTTCGGCAGCATGTTTTATACGGTAGTTGCTCAGTTTGCCATAATTATAATGTTGTACGCATACCAGCTTGCTGTCCCTGTACACCAGTTGGATCATACCACCTTTATAGCGGTAGCAATTGTCCTTTTTCATCGGTGTCACATCATATACCTTCTGGTCTATGGTGATACTTTTGCCGTCGACGCTAATAGTGCCTACAGCGTATATCTCATTCTTTTTGTCTATCGAAAAATTGTCGTTGCCCTGCTGTATCAGGCTCACCAGATTATAAGTGTATGATTCTGCCTTTAGTACAGATGGCAGTAGCATCAGGATAAATAATAGTTGTTTCATTGTGGTTGTGTTTTGTTTGTTGAGACAAATATGCCCCCGAAACAGTCCCTTTGCCAAATAAACAGCTGGGCTTAACCAGCTATTTACCACCACTTAACAGCCCATTATGAATCATTTGTACGCTAATTACAGCCCCAAAGCATTGACAATAGCTTGGTTGAATGCCGGAAGATCGTCCGGGTTGCGGCTGGTAATAAGGTTACCGTCTTGTACAACTTCTTCGTCGGTCCAGTCTGCCCCTGCATTTTTAAGGTCCGTTTGCACGGAAGAGTAAGAAGTCATTTTTCTTCCCGAAAGAAGGCCTGTTTCTATAAGTGTTTGCGGTCCATGGCATATTGCTGCTACCGGCTTGCCACTTTCCAGGAAGGCTTTGGTGAACGCAACGGCGTCTTTGTTCGCCCTGAGTTTGTCCGGGTTCAACACGCCACCTGGCAATACAAGCATGTCATAATCAGCCACGGCGGCTTCGGCAAGCAGTTTGTCAACTACAACCTCTATTCCCCAGTCGGTATGCTTCCACGCCTTCACTTTACCTTCTTTGGGGGATACTACATGCACTGTAGCGCCTGCATTTTCCAATGCCTCTTTAGGGCTGGTCAATTCTATTTGTTCAAATCCCTGCTCTGTCAGCATGGCAACTCTTTTCCCTTTAGTCTGTTCCATAGTCTCTTTTTTTGAGAGGTACACAATAGTTGTGCCTGAGGGTTTGTGCTGAAAAGTATGGCGGTATGCACTATTTTCGCCGCATAAATCTCATTTTCATGCTTTCAATGGACTTAACGGGGAAAAGGGCACTTGTGGCGGGTAGTACGCAGGGTATAGGCTTGGCCAGTGCCCAATCGCTTGCGGAATTAGGCGCACATTGCACACTAATAGCCCGAAACGAGGAAAAGCTGAAAGAAGCTGTCGCCACGTTGGACACCTCTAAAGGCCAGAAGCACGGATACCTGGTAGCCGATTTCAGCCAGCCAGAGCTGCTTAAAGACTCCGTAGCAGCCTTTGTAGCGGCGAATCCTATACATATACTGGTCAACAACACAGGTGGCCCTCCTGCAGGCCTGGCTAGTGATGCGACTACTGAGAGCTTCCTGGTGGCTTTCCAGCAGCATCTTATCTGTAATCATATACTGGCGCAGCTATGTACCCCTTCTATGAAGGAGGCTGGGTACGGGCGTGTTATCAATATCATTTCTACCTCGGTAAAGATCCCGTTGAAGGGCCTGGGAGTGTCTAATACTATCCGCGGAGCAGTGGCTTCATGGGCTAAGACGCTGGCTAACGAACTGGGCCAGTTCGGCATTACGGTGAACAATGTACTCCCCGGCGCTACTGCTACAGGCAGGCTGGAAGCCATTATTAGCAACAAGGCCGCTAAAACAGGGCATAGCCAGGGCGCGGTAGAGCAGGAAATGCTGTCGGAAATACCGGCACAGCGTTTCGGCCAGCCTGAGGAAATAGCAGCAATGGTTGCTTTTCTCGCTTCTCCTGCAGCAGGGTATGTAAACGGAACAAGTATCCCTGTGGATGGGGGCAGAACAGGCAGCATTTAAGAAGTTTGCTTTATCTTATGTTGTCAGTCTGAGGGAATTGAATGCAAAGAACAGTCAATTTTGAGAAGCGGATTTTCAAAATCGGGAAGAATTATTTTCATTTTTGGTTACAAATCCATGACTAATAGCATGGTTTTCCAGCTGACAAAAAAATGACATTAATATAATTTTAATAATAAAAAAAGGGTTGAAACCCGCGCCAGTACTGAGAAACATTTTTTATAAAATGTGTACAAGTTTTGCCGTTCATGTTGTAGTTTTGCCCCTGCTTTATCTAAACGGAAAGTTAAATTTCAAATTTATTCCTGTGTCAGAATCAATTATGCCAATGATCCGGAGATTCGCCCAGCGCGCATTCATACTTATTTGTGTACTGTGTCTCAATACTTCTGCGTTTGCGCAGCCGGATGGCAAGGCTTTATTTAAGACCAATTGCGCTACTTGTCACAATCCACTTAAGGAATCTACAGGTCCTGCACTTCAGGGAGTAGATGGCCGTGTTCCTAGTAAAGAATGGATGTACAAATGGGTAAAAAATTCTGCCGGTGTTATAGCCAGCGGAGATCCCTATGCTGTTGCGATATACAATAAGTATAATAAGACTGCGATGACCGCGTTCCCTAACCTCTCTAACGAGGAGATCGACGCGATCATTACTTATGTAAATAGTGTAAAGCCTGTTGGCCCTGGTGATGGCACTCCACAGCCTGCTGCAGGTGGTGCTCCTCAGCAAGAAGGTGGCTGGGTATATGCGGTGCTTACAGGTGTGTTGCTGTTATTAGGTATCATCCTGTGGAGAGTGAACAGTGGCCTGCGCCAGGCAGCACACCGCAAAGAAGGCATTCCTACAGAAGAAGAAATTCCGCTGTATCGTAATAAAATAGTTATCGCTCTTACAGTTATCGTTCTATTGATAACTGGTGGTTACTGGATGGTGAATGGCGCTATCGAAATGGGCCGCCAACAAAACTACCAACCGGAGCAACCAATATTCTACTCGCATAAAGTACACGCCGGTGTTAACCAGGTAAACTGTCTTTATTGTCACGCAGGTGCTGAAAAGAGTCGCCAGGCAATGATACCTTCCTCCAACGTATGTATGAACTGTCACATGCAGATCAGCGAATACACAGGGACTGACAAGCTGATAACTGCTGAAGGACGCGAAGTTAACGGTACGGAAGAAATTCACAAACTGTATGAATATGCAGGATGGGATGCAGAAAAAGGAACATACAAGCGTAAAGCTAATGGTGAGATAGACGCGAAGCCAATACCATGGACCAAGATCCACAACCTGGCTGACCACGTTTATTTCAATCACTCTCAGCACGTATCTGTTGGTAAAGTACAATGTCAGCAATGCCATGGTAACATCCAGGATATGGACGAGGTTTACCAGTTCTCTCCATTATCAATGGGCTGGTGTATCAATTGTCACCGCCAGACCAAGGTGCAGTTTGAAAGCAATAACTACTATTCTATTTTCGAGAAATATCATCATGAGTTGAAGAACGGTGAGCGTGAAGGTGTAACGGTAGAAGATATAGGTGGCCTTGAGTGTCAACGTTGCCACTACTAGTAGCAACAGAAGTAACGAAGGGTTTATTTAAACAAGTTTAAAAATTATTCGGAAACAATTTTTTATACCGAATCGAACAATATGAGTCAGAAACAATATTGGAAGGGCATTGGACAGTTGCAGAACACTGCGGCAGAAAATGAAGTAGCTGATGAATTTAACGAGTCTCTGCCATTCGACCTGAGCGGCGACTTGCTTAATGCTACAACTCCCCGCCGCGACTTTTTGAAGTTCTTAGGCTTCAGCACTGCTGCCGCTACTTTAGCTGCCAGCTGTGAGATGCCTGTACGTAAAGTAATTCCTTACGCTATAAAGCCGGAAGAAATTGTTCCGGGTGTGCCTAACTACTACGCTTCTACATTTGTAGATGGTGGTGATTTTTGCCCGATAGTTGTAAAGACACGCGATGGCCGTCCTATTAAGATAGAAGGTAACGAACTATCTACCATTATGGGCGGAGGTACTTCTGCACGTGTGCAGGCGTCTGTTCTGAACCTGTATGATAAAACACGCCAGCGTTTCCCTGCTTCAGGAGACAAAGAAGTAACGTTCGATGCACTTGACCGCCAGATAAAAGAAGCTTTGGCAGCAAGCAGCCAACCGGCATATATCCTTACTGCTACTATCCTCAGCCCTACTACAAAAGATATCATTGCGAAATTTATAGCTAAATATCCTTCTGCAAAGCACATTACATACGACCCGATCTCTTACTCGGGTATGTTGCTGGCTAACGAAGCAAGCTATGGCAAACGTACTTTACCTTCTTACCACTTCGATAAAGCAAAAACAATAGTTAGCCTTGGTGCAGATTTCTTAGGTACTTGGTTATCTCCTACAGAATTCTCTTACCAGTATGCTAAAGGCCGTAACATCAGTGCTAAGAATACAGAAATGTCTAAGCACTACCAGGTAGAGTCTAACCACACTGTCTCGGGTGCTGCTGCTGATATCCGCTCTACCTGCAAGCCATCTGAGATGGGTGCTGTTGCGGTAGCGCTATACAATGCAGTTACCTCAGGTGCTGCTCCTTCTTTCGCTAATAAGAATTTAAATAAAGTAATTACTAATGCTGCTGCTGATCTGAAGAAAGGCAATGGTTTAGTGGTGAGTGGTTCTAATGACGTTGCAGTTCAGACAATGGTCAATGCCATCAACGGTGCGATAGGTGCTAACGGCACTACTATCAACTGGGCTACTACCAGCAACTACAAGCAAGGTATCGATAGCGATATGGCTGCTTTAGTTGATGCAATGAACGCAGGACAAGTAGGTGCTTTGTTCATTCAAGGCCTGAACCCGATATACGAATACCACGATAGCAAAAAATTTGAAGCGGGATTGGCTAAGGTACCGGTAACGGTTTCCTTTGCAGACCGCATGGATGAAACTGCACAAAAATGTAAGTTCATCGTTCCTGACCATCACTTCCTGGAAAGCTGGGGTGATGCTGAACCAAAATCGGGTTATATCAGCTTGATACAACCAACCATTGCGCCTTTGTTCAAGACGCGTGCATTCCAGGATAGCCTTTTGATGTGGGCGGGTGAAACCTCTACGTATGGTGACTACTGGATGAGTTACTGGATGGGCAAACTGGGCAGCCAGGAAAACTTTGACCGTGCGATACAGAACGGTGTGCTGGAACCTGCTGAAATGCCTATGGGCGGCGGTTCTTTCTCTGGTAATGTAGCAGCTGCTATGGCTTCTATACAAGCAACTAAGGGTGCTGCGATAGAAGTAATGACCTACGAAAAGGTATCTATCGGTTACGGTGGTGCCTGGAGTAATAATCCATGGTTACAAGAAATGCCTGACCCTATGACAAGGGGTACATGGGACAACTACGCATGTATGTCTCCAGTACTGGCTAAGAAAATGGATGCTGAGCTTACTCCCCTCAATGAAGTTGTAGAACACAAACGTGTCGTAAAAATAAAAGTAAATGGTACCGAGGTACTGCTGCCAGTAATGGTAGTGCCCGGTATGCACAATGAAGTGGTTGCAGTAGCCGTAGGTTATGGCCGTCACGAAAAAGCAGGCCGTGCTGCTGCTAATACAGGTAAGAACGCTTACCCTATTAACACTTCTAACGGTACTACTATCAACTCTTACAGTGCTGCTGCTACTGTAGAGCCAACAGCAGATACATTCCCTCTGGCTATTACGCAAACGCATAACAGCTACGAAGGACGCCCTATACTGCACGAATATACTCTTGAAGAATTCAAAAAAGACCCTCAGGCTTTGCTGCGCGAGCGCGAAGAAGAGATAGGAAGATATTCTAAACTGCCTTGGGAAGAAGAAGTAGGCGCACACGGTGGCGCTACTGCTCATGCTGAAGAAGGTGGACACGATGCTAAGGTAACAGCTGCCGCTGCCGCTGCTGTTGCTCATGGTGACGTGGTGCTGGACGAACAAGGCTTCCGTGAGAATGGTACGCTTTATCCTGACTACGAGCACCTGGGTATCCACTGGGGTATGTCTATAGATACAAACAGTTGTACAGGCTGTGGTGCTTGCGTTATTGCTTGCCAGGCTGAGAACAACGTATCTGTAGTAGGTAAAGAGCACGTTATCAAGGCGCATGAGATGCACTGGTTACGTATCGATCGTTACTTCGCAGGTAAAGTGGAAGATCCGGATAGCATCCAGACCATCTTCCAACCAATGCTTTGTCAGCATTGCGATAACGCACCTTGTGAGAACGTTTGCCCGGTATCTGCTACCAACCACAGTTCGGAAGGTATCAACCAAATGGCTTACAACCGTTGTATCGGTACTAAATATTGCGCTAACAACTGTCCGTATAAAGTACGTCACTTCAACTGGATGGACTGGAACGATGCGGATTGCTTCGATGATAACCTGTTTGAAGATTACCGTCGTGATGATATCAATGATGATCTTACACGCATGGTGTTGAATCCTGATGTTACAGTTCGTAGCCGTGGTGTAATGGAAAAATGTAGCTTCTGCGTTCAACGTTTGCAGGATGCCAAGCTTACTGCAAAGAAAGATGGCCGTCCGCTGAAAGATGGTGAAGCGCGTGTAGCTTGTCAGCAAGCTTGTGCTTCAGGTTGTATCGTATTCGGTAACGTGAATGATCCGGAAAGCCAGATCGCTAAGATCCGTAAGCAAGAACAAGTAGAGCGTACATTCTACGTTCTGGAACAAATACATACTTTGCCTAACGTCAATTATCTGTCTAAAGTGCGTAACACTGATATGATAAATGCGGCAGGTGTAGAAAAGGGTCATGAGGTAATATTCCCTAATGATGACTTCTCACAACGTCCGCACGCTTAGTGCACGATGAGTGAAGTGAAGAGTATTTTGAATTAATTGAATTTAAAAGTGGCTGGCAACAGCCATGATATAATAAAGAACATTACTAATTACGTGCTATGCATTTAAAGTACGAGTCGTTTGTACGGGAACCGCTGGTAGATGGTGATAAAACTTATCACGATATAACAGAAGACATAATCAGTCCGATCGAGAAGAAACCGGGCCGCATGTGGTATGTGGGCTTCTTCTTCTCTGTAGCATTACTTATGTTCGGTGTATTCTCAGTATTCTGGGAAGTTTACTTTGGTATTGGTGTATGGGGTATTAACCGTACAGTAGGCTGGGGTTGGGATATCACCAACTTCGTATGGTGGGTAGGTATCGGTCACGCCGGTACGCTTATCTCAGCTATCCTTTTGCTGTTCCGCCAGGGATGGAGGACAGGTGTGAACCGTGCGGCAGAAGCCATGACCATCTTTGCGGTAATGTGTGCGGGACAGTTCCCCATCTTCCACATGGGTCGTGTATGGGATGCGATGTGGGTATTACCATTACCTAACTCACGCGGTCCGCTTTGGCCTAACTTTAACTCAGCGCTTCTTTGGGACGTATTCGCGATCTCTACTTACTTCACTGTATCATTATTGTTCTGGTATTCAGGTCTTATCCCGGATTTCGCAACAATCCGTGACCGTGCTAAAACTAAATTCCGCAAACGTGCATACGGTCTTGCCTCTTTTGGCTGGACAGGTACCGCAAAGAACTGGCAGCGTCAGGAAGCACTTGCGCTGGTACTTGCAGGTCTTTCTACCCCACTGGTACTTTCGGTGCACACTATCGTATCTTTTGACTTCGCAACATCGGTGATACCGGGTTGGCACACTACCATCTTCCCTCCATACTTCGTGGCAGGTGCGATCTTCTCGGGCTTCGCGATGGTAAATACGCTACTGGTTGTTACCCGAAAAATATTAGGCCTTGAAGACTACATCACTGTAGGTCACCTGGAAGCGATGAATAAAGTAATCGTACTTACGGGTTCTATCGTAGGTGTCGCTTACCTCACTGAGCTTTTTATGGCATGGTACTCGGGCGTTCTGTACGAGCAGGAAGCGTTCAAATGGCGTATCATGGGTCCTTACTGGTGGAGCTATTGGGCGATGATGACTTGTAACGTGGTTTCGCCTCAGCTGTTCTGGTTCAAGAAGCTGCGCCGTAACATTCCGTTCACCTTCATTATGTCTATCGTGGTGAACATCGGTATGTGGTTCGAGCGTTTCGTGATCATCGTTACTTCGCTGTATCGTGACTACATTCCGGGTAGCTGGACATACTACAGCCCTACATGGCCTGAAGTTGGTTTCTACCTGGGTACATTCGGATTGTTCTTTACATGCTACTTCTTATTTGCTAAATACTTCCCTGTTATCGCGGTATCGGAGATCAAATTCATACTGAAGACATCTGGAGAGAATTACAAGAAGAAGATGAATGTGATAGACGAGAAGAGCATTGAAGAGTTTGTTCACGAACAAGCACATCATTAATAATTGACTTTTGAATTTTTTATAAAATGGCTATAAAGAAATTTGCGGTAGCGGCTTATGATGATGAGGAAGTTTTGTTTCCTGCGGTAAAGAAGGTGCGCAACAGTGGCTACAAGCTGCACGATGTGTACACTCCTTTCCCTGTCCATGGTCTTGACGGAGCATTAGGACTGAAAGAAACAGACCTTCACGTTGCCGGCTTTATATACGGTCTTTGCGGTACGAGTACGGCATTGGGCTTTATGTCATGGATATTTTTATCAGACTGGCCGATCAACTTCGGTGGTAAGCCACACTTCTCTCTGCCTGCGTTCATCCCGGTTACTTTCGAGTTGACCGTATTATTCGCGGCGGTAGGTATGGTACTTACTTTCTGTTATCTGAACCAGATAATGCCGGGTGTTAAGAAGCACGTCTTCCATCCACGCCAGAGTGATGACCTGTTTATCATTGTAATAGAATTGAATGATCATGTAGCTGAAACGGAAGTTTTGGATTTCATGAAAAGCACAGGTGCAATAGAAACTAACGTACAAACTGCCGAGTCAGAATGGTGGTACGGACGTTGGGATCAAAAAGAAGCATACGAATTAAGCTAAAATAGAAACGATAAAAAACCAGGTTGATCAGTAGTATCTCATTGACCCCGGTTCAACTTTTTTAATATGAATAGGACCAAAAGCATAGTAGTAGCAAGCCTGCTGGTAGGACTGGGACTCACCGCCTGCAACAGTGGTGGTATGCGCAGGAATCCCGGTAAGGTATATGCGCCGGATATGACTTACTCGCGCGCTTACGATGCTTATACATACAATCCCAACTTTGAAGATAGCCTTACAAGCCGTAAGCCTGTAGCCGGAACTGTGGCGATGGGACATGAGCTGCCTGACCATCTGAAAGAAGGTGATACTTTGGCTTATAAGTCATACAACACTGCACTCCGCTTTAGCGAAAGTGACCTGAAGGAAGGTAAACGCATCTTTGATATATACTGTGGTATATGTCATGGACAGAAGCTGGACGGTAACGGGCCGCTCTATAATGACGGTAACGGTAAGTTCGCAGCAGCGCCTGCTAACTTATTGGGTCCTAACTATCTTAATATGCCTGTAGGACAGATGTATGCGGCTATCAAGTATGGTAAGAATAAGATGGGTTCTTATGCAAGCCAACTGGATATCAAGCAACGCTGGATGATCATAGCTTACATTAAGAAAGTGCAAAGTGAGAATAATGGTGCGGCATTTACAATGGGTACCGGCACTCCTGCTACAACTGATACATCTGCAAAAGCTGCAGATACTACAGCGGTAGCAAAACATTAATAAAGAAAAAGAAATTAGACGTACTTCTATAAAAGTTTACAAATGAACGAACGTTTTCAGATACCGGCGAAGTTGAGGAACTTAAGTATGTTCCTGATTGCGATTGGTATTATATCATTGATCGCAGGTGTTATAGTGCTATTAGGAAGTGATAATCCTAATCACACATTGCAACATGCAGACAAAACACGTTTCTGGGCAGTATTATTACAGAACTCTGTGTTCTTTGCAATGATCTGTACAGTAAGTGTATTTATACAAGCAGCCACAACACTGGCACAAGGCGGTTGGATAGTGGCATACAGGCGTGTACCTGAGGCTATAGGCGCCAACGTATGGATATTTGCTCTTATAGCGGCAACCGTATTGTTGTGTATCGTTTTTGTTTTTGATATTGATGGTCACAATACTATCTACCACTGGGTTCACCCTGAGGGTGACAAAATACTGATGGGCAAAAGAGCATTTCTTAACCCTACCATGTTTGCGTGTATGACTATCGCAACACTTGGCCTGTGGTCTTTCTTCGGTCGTAAATTCCGTGCAATTTCCCTGTCTCAGGAAACAGCGCCTAAGAACAGTACTAAAATATACTGGAACTCAATGAAGTGGGCCGGTGGCTTCCTGGTGGTGTATGCACTTACTCAAATGAGTACTACCCCTTGGTTGTGGATCATGAGCGTACAGGCACACTGGTATTCTACTATGTTCAGCTGGTACACTTTCGCTAGCGCGTTCGTAAGCGGTATGTCTCTGATACTTCTTTTTGTGATATACCTGAAAAATCAAGGTAACCTGGAACTGGTTACTAAAGAGCACATGCACGATCTTGGTAAGTTCATGTTTGCCTTCAGTATTTTCTGGACATACGTATGGTTTGCTCAATATATGCTGATATGGTATGGTAATATGCCTGAGGAAACTATTTACTTCAAGCTTCGTCAGCAAGGACCGTACAGTATATTGTTCTATGCTATATTCATTATCAATTTCATTATGCCGATACTCATACTGATGGCGCGCCCTAGCAAGCGTAACTACTTTACGGTTACCTTCATGGCGATGCTGATCATCTTCGGTCACTGGCTGGATTTCTACAACATGATCATGCCGGAACCACTGGGTGCTAACTGGCATCTGAACTGGTATGAAATGGGAATATTTGCCGGATTTATAGGCATACTCATCATTAGTGTAGCCACTACGCTTTCTAAAGCATCACTGGTAACTACTAATAACGTGTTGTTGAAAGAAGCAGTAATACACCAAAGCTAATTTGGTATTATATAAATAGTATTTGTGCGAGTGATGGTTGTGAGAGAATAGAATTGAATAAAATTTTTAAGTAAATAATAAGCTGAACTGACCATGTCGGGAACCTTAACAATAGTATTGATACTCCTGGTTTTCATAATCGTTTACCAGATAGGAAAGGCAAGTGAATATGCTACTATACTTCGCGATGAAGCGAAAGTGAATAAACAGACCAATCGCCTGATGGCTTGGCTGCTTATAGCTTTCTTCGTCTTCGGTATATGGGGTATATGGGAATGCCACCAGGCACTGAAAGGAAGGTTGCTTCCTCCTTCCGGCTCGGTAGAAGGTGTGGAATATGACGCTATGTTTGAAGCCACTATGTGGGTGACCGGTATCGTGTTCCTGGCTACTCAGGCTATACTGTTCTGGTTTGCATATCGTTATCAGGCAAGCGACAAGCGTACTGCTTTCTTCTTCGCGCACAATAACAAACTGGAAATTATCTGGACTACTATTCCTGCGATCGCAATGGCTGCGCTGGTAGCTATCGGTTTGAAATATTGGTTCAAAGTAACTGACGATGCTCCTAAAGGACATGCTGTAGTAGAAATAGTTGGTAAGCAGTTCAACTGGCTCATTCGTTACCCAGGTGCAGACGGCGCTTTAGGTGCAAGGGATTTCCGCAAGATAGATGATGCCAACAACGTATTAGGTCTTGACTGGGCAGATAATAAAACTAAAGATGATATAGTTGCGCAGAATGGTGAAATGCACATAGTAGTAAACCGCCCTGTAAAACTGGTGATCGGTTCACGTGACGTGATACATGACGTAGGTCTTCCACACTTCCGTATGAAGATGGATGCTGTTCCGGGTATCTCTACAACACTTTGGTTTACCCCACGCTATACTACCAAGCAAATGCAGGAAATAACGCATGATCCTAACTTTGTGTATGAGATATCCTGCGATCAGATGTGTGGTAAAGGCCACTATTCTATGCGTGGTACGATAGTAGTAGAAACACAAGCTGAGTACGATAAGTGGTTGGCAGGACAGAAGACTTACTATGCTGAAACGCATCCGGAAGCAGCACCTGCGGCTCCGGTCACAGAAGCTGTTGCAGATACAGCAAAACCAGTAGTGTCAAAATAATTAATTGAAGTGATCGGCCGGAATTGTGGCCATAATAAGTATAAAAATGAGTGACGTAATAATTCAAGGACCGAATGTAGCCCACGCACACGCAGGGCATGCTGATCACCATGATCATGACCATCATGAGCAGCACTTTATTACAAAGTACATATTCAGCCAGGATCACAAGGTGATCGGTAAACAATTCCTTGTTACAGGTATCATCTGGGCTATCATAGGTGCATTGTTCTCTGTTTTCTTCCGCCTTCAGTTAGGTTTCCCTAACGATACTTTCCCTATCATGGAGAAATTCCTGGGTGAGTGGGCTAAAGGTGGCAAGCTGAATCCTGAATTCTACTATGCATTGGTTACCATGCACGGTACTATCCTGGTGTTCTTCGTATTGACGGCAGGTCTGAGTGGTACATTCGCTAACATTCTTATTCCTCTTCAGATAGGTGCGCGTGATATGGCTTCGCCTTTCATGAATATGTTGTCTTACTGGTTCTTCTTTATCTCTAGTGTGTTCATGTTTGTATCTCTGTTTATACAAACAGGTCCTGCATCTGGTGGCTGGACAACCTATCCGCCATTGAGTGCGCTTAAGGAAGCATCAATGGGTTCGGGCTTAGGTATGGATCTGTGGTTGATAAGTATGGCGCTATTTGTTGTGTCGTCATTGCTTGGTGGCCTTAACTATATCGCCACTATCCTCAATATGCGTACAAAAGGTATGACGATGACTCGTCTGCCGCTTACTATATGGGCACTGTTCTTCACAGCTGTTCTTGGTGTACTTTCTTTCCCTGTATTGTTCTCAGGTTTCGTGTTGCTGATATTCGACCGTAATTTCGGTACCAGCTTTTACCTTTCTGAGATATTTATAGGAGGTAAAGCATTACCGCACATTGGTGGTTCTGCTATCCTTTACCAACACTTATTCTGGTTCTTAGGTCACCCTGAGGTGTATATCATCATGCTTCCGGGTATGGGTATGGCATCAGAGATACTTTCATGTAATAGCCGTAAGCCTATCTTCGGTTACTTTGCGATGATCATTTCATTAACAGGTATCGCGGTTCTGGCGTTCCTGGTATGGGCGCACCACATGTTCGTTACGGGTATGAGTCCGTTCCTGGGTTCTATCTTCGTACTATTAACACTGTTGATCGCGGTACCATCGGCTGTAAAGGTGTTCAACTGGCTGACTACCATGTGGAAGGGTAACATACGTTTTAACGTACCGATGTTATTCGCTATTGGTTTCGTATCACTGTTCATCTCAGGCGGTCTTACAGGTATCTTCTTAGGTAACTCTGCACTTGACTATCACCTGCACGATACATACTTTGTTGTCGCGCACTTCCATATAGTAATGGGTGTGTCGGCATTCTTCGGTATGTTCGCAGGTATATACCACTGGTATCCTAAAATGTTCGGTCGTTTCCTGAATCCGACAATGGGTTACATACACTTCTTCATTACCATCATAGGTGCGTACCTGATATTCTGGCCAATGCACTACGAAGGTATAGCGGGTATGCCTCGTCGTTATTATGACTATAGTGCATGGACATCTTTCAACAAGTTTGAAGGCCTGAATGCATTCATCAGTATAGTAGCTATCGCAGTATTCTTCGGACAGTTATTGTTCGTCGTTAACTTCTTCGCCAGCATCTGGCGTGGACGTAAAGTAACTACTCAGAATCCATGGGGTTCTCCAACACTTGAGTGGACTACACCTATCCGTCCGGGTCACGGTAACTGGCCTGGTGAAATACCGGAAGTTCACCGCTGGGCTTATGACTACAAAGATGATGGGAATGGTAACGACTTCATCACGCAAACCACTCCGTTAAAACCGGGTGAAGAATCGCATTAGAAGTTTAAAAGGTTAAATCAAAATAAAAAGCCGCCTGTTTACAGGCGGCTTTTGCTTGCAATAAACCTCAATAATTGTTTATATTTATTGTTGTTACAAGGCGGAACAAGCGCTACTGTCATTGTATCATTATCCCTAAACTAAGCGTATGAACCGTATCAAAATTATCACTGCCCTTATTCTTTTGGCTTTAGTTCTTGCATTGCTTGTTACTGAGCCGGGCTTTTTCTGGGACGTCGCCTGCTGGCAGGAATGGGCATTTTATATAAAGGAGCACGGTCTTCGCAACACCTACAAATCAACAACCAACTACCTTCCATTATTCCACTATGAGCTATGGCTATATGCAAAAATGATGGCTACAGAGCAGTCTGTATATGATCAAATATATATCCTGAAGATCGGCACGTTCATCTTTGATATAATAGGATTATGGTTTGTTTACAAATGGATAAATAAGAAGATAGATTTCCTCCTCATTTTTATTTTTTGCGCCGTCAATGTGGCCTATTTATACAATACCGTCATTTGGGCGCAGGTGGATGGTATTCCTACTACTTTGGTGTTTGTTTCATTGTACTATGGTTACAACAACAAGATGCTACCAAGCACTGTTTTCTTTTTGCTGGCGTTGAATTTCAAGCTGCAGGCGATAGTCTTTTTACCTGTGTGGGGGCTGTTACATCTTAATAGCCTGGCGGTGAGGCCATCCTTGAAAAACCTTTTGTTGCCTTTACTTGCAATGGTCACTCTGGAATGCCTGATCTTGTTTCCTTTCTACCTCGGTGGAGATATGGCTAAAGTATGGAGTGTCATTCATGAGTCAGTGGGTAAGTACCCGGTGATCAGCGTAAGTGCAAAGAACTTTTGGAGTCTTATGTTTGGTGGTGAGACAAACGGCCTTCTTGACTCGGAAATATGGTTCAGTGGTATCTCGTACAAGCGAGCCGGCATTTATATGTTCCTGGTTACTTCGTTTTTAGCATTGCTGCCATTGTTGCGGTCGTCACTCAATGTTATTAAACACAGAAATGCGGAACACTACAAAATTGCAAGAGAGCGTCTATGGCTTATCTGCGCCCTCCTCATTACACTATTTTATTTCTTCAATACACAGATGCATGAACGTTACGTGCATCCGGCATTCATCTTCATAATAGCATATGCATTCTATACCCGCAGGGTATTCTTGCTCGTTTTATTTTCTATCACCTACTTCCTGACGCTCGAAGATTTTATGCATTATTTAAAATTGCCCAACTACAAAACACTCATTTTTAATGACATGTTCATAGCCGTGCTGTACGTAATTATTATTACGTACTTGTATATAAGATTGTTCAGTAAAGCAAAAGCCGAAGTGGGTTACAATAAGCCGACCGCCTGACCGATACGTTTCACGGTTTCTTCTTTGCCTATCATTTCTGCTATTACAAATACGCCCGGGCCATACTTACCGCCCACCAACATGATACGTAGTGGCAACAAGATGTCGCCTTTCTTCAGGTTGTGCTGCTGAAGGTGGTCATTGAATGTGTGCTCAATAGCGGTATGATTCCAGTCAGTAAGGCTTTTTAATCCTTCTGTCCATGTATTGAAGAAATTCTTCTTGTTGTCGTCCCACTTGCCTTTTATGGTATCGAGTTCTTTTATCTCCGGAGTTTTAAAGAAGAAGTGGCCTTGGTCCCAGAAGTCGGGGAGTAAGGTGCAGCGCTCTTTTATCAATGCGATCACTTTCAGTAAATATGCATCATCAGTATTTACGCCATGCTCCGTTAGGTATGGCTTTACCAATGGCAGTAATTTTTCATCGCTGCTCTGGTGTATATGCTGTTGGTTATACCACTTTGCTTTTTCGTAATCAAACTTAGCGCCGCCTTTATGAACACGCTCTATGGAGAAATGCTGCACCAGTTCTTCCAGGGAAAATATTTCCTGTTCCATACCGGGGTTCCACCCGAGCATGGCCAGCATATTCACGAAAGCTTCCGGCAGGAAACCAATTTCTTTAAAACCCTTGGTTGTGTCTCCTGTCTTAGGGTCGTACCAATCCATTGCAAATACAGGGAAGCCCAACCTGTCACCATCACGCTTACTCAGCTTGCCGTGGCCATCTGGTTTCAATATAAGCGGCAAGTGTGCCCACTGTGGCATACTGTCTTTCCAGCCAAGTTTGTCCCACAGCATCAGGTGTACAGGTGCACTAGGCAGCCACTCCTCGCCACGGAAAGCGTGTGTTATCTTCATCAGGTAGTCATCCACTACCACCGCAAGGTGATAGGTGGGCATACCATCCGCTTTCAAAAGCACTTTATCATCCACCAGAGACGTATCAAAAGTGATCTCACCGCGTATCATATCCGTAAAGGTGATGGTCTTGCCATGCTCCATTTTTATGCGGATAACGTAAGGTGTGTTCTTATCCAGCAGTTCTAATATCTCCTGATTATTTAGGGATAAGGAATTACGCATACTACCCCTTGTGCTGGAATCGTATTGGAAGTTAGTGCCGGGATTACCGTCCTTGGCAAGATCATTACGCTTCCTTTCCAGTTCTTCAGGTGTATCGAAGGCATAGTAAGCATGGCCGGCATCTACTAGTTGCTGTGCATATTGGTAATAGAGGTGTTTGCGCTCACTCTGCCTGTAAGGTACAAATGGGCCTCCCTTCTGCGGACTCTCATCCGGATTCAGTCCGCACCACTCCAGGCATTTTACTATATAGTCTTCAGCGCCTTCTACAAAGCGGGTCTGGTCGGTATCTTCTACACGTAGGACGAACTCACCACCATGATGGCGGGCGAAAAGATAATTATATAGAACAGTGCGTACCCCTCCCAGGTGTAATCCACCCGTAGGACTCGGCGCAAAACGAACACGAACTTTATTACTCATAAGGCTGCAAAAATACTTCAGAACCGGGATTAACCACGATTAAAGTTTGATTTATCAGGCTAAATCAAAAAGGGATCAACCAGCTAGCACGGTTAATCCCTTAGTCCTTTAAAAATCCCGGTTCAGATTGCTACTCCTTATAAAAGAACCATTTAGCCAGTTCCTTATAAGAGGCTTTCTTGCCATACATCAGTATGCCCACCCTGTATATGCGGGCTGCTACCCAGGTGGTGAACAGGAAGCCACCAACCATAAGCACCATAGACAGAATTAGCTGCCATGCAGGCACCCCGAAAGGAATACGTATCATCATAGCTATGGGTGAGGTGAATGGTATTATGGAAAGCCACACAGCAAGTGGGCTGTCCGGACTGTTAATGATATAGCTCATTGATAATATCAGCGTAAAGACCAGTGGTAGCGTTATTGGCAGCATAAACTGCTGCGTCTCCGTTTCATTATCTACAGCAGATCCCACTGCGGCAAAGACTGCACTATATAAGAAGTACCCGAAAAGGAAATAGAACAAAAAGCTGAAAACGATCAGGGGAATAGAAACACTTTCAAACTGCTTCGATATTTTCGAAAGCGTATCCTCGGGTGCCTCCTCTTGCATTGCTGCAACTTCGGGGTTGGTGTTGTAAGCTTTGGCTGCCGAAACTTGCTCCGTCTTTGCTATCTCCTTCATTTTATCTCCCGCCATCATTGTGGTTATTCCTCCCGTAAGAACTGCACTGATAACTATCCATAGCGCGAACTGTGTTAACCCAACCAGTCCTACACCTATGATCTTACCCAGCATCAGCTGAAAGGGTTTCACAGACGATATCACCACTTCAATTATGCGGCTGGTTTTTTCTTCAATCACGCCTCGCATCACCTGCGTACCGTAAATAAAAAGCGACATATATACCAGTAAGGCCGTAACTAGTCCCAGGATAGAAGCGGCCGATGTGCCTGCATCCTTATCGCCGTTCGCTGTTATCTGTTTGGCTTCTATATCTATGCCTTTCTCTGCATCAGCCAATATTTTAGGGTCTATTCCTGCATCGCGAAGCTTTTTGTTTTTTAGTAACTCATTTATCTGCCCTTCTATAGTGCCCGCCAGCATAGCGCTGGGCTTCTTTTCGCCAAGTATCTGTACTTCTTTGAGCGAGGAGGGAATGCGTAAAATATAATCATAGTTTTCTGATTCAAAATAGGCTTTCCGCTCTTCAGTATAGCTCTTGTCGCTATAGCTGAATTTAATAACGGGCGTATTTTTCAGTGAGGCTTTAAAGGAACCATTCTCGTCTATTACAAGTACATTCTGTATTTCCCCCATCTCATCGCCCTTGGCTATCAGGTAGCCGGCCAGCGCATACATGCCTATAAAAAGGGTAGGGACCAGTATCGTCATCCAGATAAAGGATTTCTTCTTTACCCTGGAAAAATATTCGCGTTGTATAATGAGTAATATCTTGTTCATAGCTTAGCTGATCTTGTTTACTTGCTCAATAAATATCTCGTTCATCGAGGGGATCAATTCCCTGAATCCGGTGATCTGAGTGCGTGAGGTAATATAGTGTATCGCATCATTAGCGGTAACATTATCTTTCAGCTTCAGCTTCATATTATGTCCGTCGCCATGGTCGGTTTCTTTAACTACCTCAAAGGGTGCCATTGTGTCAACAGATATTTTTCCGCCTTCATACTCCAGCAGGAAGGTATTATTGCGATAGACTTTCTTTATATCACGAACGCGTCCGTCAAGTATTTTTTTCGATTTGTGTATCAACGCAATTGAATCACAAAGCTCCTCTACCGATTCCATCCTGTGAGTAGAGAAGATAATGGTAGCGCCCTTTTGGTTCAGCTCCAGTATCTCATTCTTTATAACCTCAACATTCACCGGATCAAAACCACTAAAGGGTTCATCCAGTATGATAAGCTCCGGATCATGCATCACCGTAGAAACGAACTGCGCTTTCTGGGCCATGCCTTTCGACAGCTCCTCTATCTTTTTGTTCCACCAGCTCTCGATCCCCAGCTTAATGAACCATTCCCTGGCCTTTTTCAATGCCTGCTCTTTGCTCATGCCTTTCAGCCTGGCGAGGTAAATGATCTGCTCGCCTATCTCCATTTTCTTATAGAGTCCACGTTCTTCAGGCAGGTAGCCTATCCGCTCAATGTGCGACTGGTTCAGCTTTTCGCCGTTGAAGAATATTTCCCCTGAGTCGGGGCCTGTTATCTGGTTGATGATGCGTATAAGGGAAGTTTTACCGGCGCCATTAGGCCCCAGCAAACCGAATATCTGCCCCTTTTCTATTTCTATACTTACATCATCCAGTGCGCGTTGCCCCGCATACTGTTTTACGATGTGACGAATACTTAACATACCGTGAAAGTACCAAATACTTTTTATACTCATTCGCGTCATTGCGAGGAACGAAGCAATCTAATCCGGACGACCATCAGAAAGATGCAGGTTCACTAACCATCCTTTATAATAGAACAAATTTTAATAATCTCTGGGTTATCAGATGTTTATATGGATAGGGTGATTCAGTGTTTTTTCGATAAATTGTGTAAGGTTTAAATCAGACAAGATGAACAGGGCAATTCGTAAGGTAGCAGTAATAGGTAGTGGTGTAATGGGCAGCCGGATAGCGGCGCATTTTGCCGGCATTGGTGTGCAGGTTTTACTGCTTGATATTCCCGCTAAGGAAGGCGACCGGAACAAAATAGTGAACGACGCCTACACCGCCATGCTGAAAAGCAAACCCTCAGCTGTATATACCAAAAGCGTCGCCTCGCTCGTAAAGACAGGCAACACCGAAGACGACCTGCACCGCATATCAGACTGCGACTGGATAATAGAAGTAGTGATAGAAAGACTTGACATAAAAAAACAGGTCTTTGAAAATATAGAGAAACACCGCAAGCCGGGGACGCTGGTGACGTCTAATACTTCCGGTATCCCCATCCACCTGATGAGCGAAGGGCGCAGTGAAGATTTTCAACAACACTTCTGCGGTACACACTTTTTCAATCCGCCGAGATACCTACGCTTACTGGAAATAATTCCTGCACCCAATACCAAACCGGAAGTAATAGACTTCCTGATGGAGTACGGCAGTCGTCATTTAGGTAAGCAAACAGTGCTTTGTAAAGACACACCTGCTTTTATAGCCAATCGTGTTGGTGTATTCGGCTTTATGGCTGTATTCAAAGCCATGCAGGAGTTGGGTTTGACGGTTGATGAAATAGATACACTCACCGGCCCCGTGCTGGGAAGGCCTAAGTCGGCTACCTTCCGTACAGGTGATATAGTGGGACTTGACACACTGGTGCATGTAGCAAAAGCGCTTCCGGAAAATGCCCCCAACGACGAAGCGAAAGACATCTTTAAAATGCCCCCTTTCCTGGAGAAAATGGTGGAGAATAAATGGTTGGGCGATAAGACAGGGCAAGGGTTTTACAAGAAAGAAAAGGGAGAGAAAGGTAAGTCGGATATACTGACACTGAACCTCATCACAATGGAGTACGGTCCTAAGCAAAAGACAAAGTTTGCTACGCTGGAAGCCACTAAGCCCATTGACGAACTCAAGCCAAGATTGAAAGTTTTATATGCGGGCCAGGACAAAGCGGGAGAATTTTATCGCATGTTCCACCACCTGTTGTTCTCGTATATTTCTCACCGCATTCCTGAAATAAGTGATGAACTATACAAGATAGATGATGCGCTAAAAGCAGGCTTTGGTTGGGATATAGGCGCGTACGAAAGTTGGGACGCACTGGGCGTGGAGAAAGTGCTGGAACAGATGAAAGCCGCTGGTTATAAAGTTGCCGACTGGGTTCCGGAAATGCTGGCGAAAGGAAACAAGACCTTCTACAAAACGGAGAACGGACAACGCAAATACTACGACATACGCACAGGTGAATATCAGTTGATACCGGGCGCGGGCAGCCTGATACTGCTGGAACACATGGATGAAAAGATCGTGTGGAAGAACTCTGTATGCAAACTGGTAGATATAGGTGATGATGTGGTAGCCCTTAGCTGGAGTACAAAAATGAATAGCATCGGTGGCGAAGTGCTGGAAGGCATCCAAAAGGGCATAGCGATAGCGGAAGAAAAATATAAAGGACTGGTGATCGCCAATAGCGGCGCTAATTTCAGCGCAGGTGCTAATGTGGGTTTAATATTCATGTTTGCTGCTGAACAGGAATATGATGAATTAGACTTTGCCGTGCGACAGTTTCAGAACACGACTATGCGTATGCGCTATAGTTCAGTGCCTGTTGTGGTAGCTCCTCACGGACTAACACTTGGTGGTGGTTGCGAAATGTGCCTCCATGCCGATGCGGTGCAGGCTGCTGCTGAAAGCTATATTGGATTGGTGGAAGTCGGAGTTGGCCTCATCCCCGGCGGCGGCGGCACCAAAGAAATGGCGCTACGTGCGGCAGAACGAAATATAAAAGAAGACGTAGAGGTCAACTACTTGCAACAACTGTTCATCAATGTGGGTACGGCGAAAGTATCTACCTCAGCGCATGAAGCTTTCGAGAACTTTGTATTAGAGGAAGGTAAAGATGCAATATCTGTAAACCTTGATAGGCGCGTAGCTGATGCAAAGCGTAAAGTCCTGCTGCTCTGGGAGCAAGGTTATACCCAACCCGTACAGCGCACACAGATAAAAGTACAGGGCCGCGGCGGACTAGGAGGTTTACTGGCAGGCGTACATGGTATGTGGAGAGGTAATTACATTTCAGAATATGACAAGCTGATAGCTGAAAAGCTGGCCTATGTAATGTGTGGTGGTGACCTCACACAATCAGGCTATGTAAGCGAACAATACCTCCTCGACCTGGAGCGTGAAGCATTCCTCAGCCTCTGCGGACAACGAAAGACACTGGAGCGCCTGCAAAGTATATTACAGACAGGTAAACCACTAAGGAATTAATGAGAACCTACTTTATATTATTGTTGTCTATTCTGTTGTTTTCGATCTCTTCCTGTAAGGAAACAAACACAGGTGATTCTACCGAATCAAAGCAAGCAGACAGTTTTGCTCTTGGAAAGGAGCCGACTGCTGATGTTGCCGCCTTTACGAAACAAATAGCTTTTTACATAAACGAGATAAATAGGTTTAGAGGCGAAGGGTTGTTTGATTCACTAGGCGAGGTTAATACGGCATTGCTCACATATCTTCAGGAGAAGAGTACAACAACTCCGGAGTTACTCGATATAGACCTCAGTAGCATGGACACAGCGGGAATAATTATTCTCACCTCTGAGGACAAGAAATTTCGCATCTATTGTTGGGATACAGAAACAGGAGGAACTATGCGTTTTTTTAATGCATTGATTCAATACAGGACAGCAAAAGGTTCGGAGAGCGCGGTACTCAATGATATTGCCAAGACAGAAGAGCCGGGCGATTTTTATAGAGAAATATATACTGTACATGCTAAAAATGGCAACACTTACTACTTGGTGACAAGCCGTGGTATATATTCATCAAGGGATATCGTAGAAGTAATACAGGCATACACTATTGAAAGCGGGAAGCTTAATGATTCTGTAAACCTGTTCCGTACTCCGAGGCAGCAGCTAAATGAGATAACCTACACCTGCGATTTCTTTTCAAACATCGATAGTAATACAGGAAACCAAAGGAACCTGATACGCATTAGCGATGATAAACAGACCTTGTTTATTCCAATAGTGAACGACAAAGATGAGGTCACCGACAAATTCCTCATCTATAAATTCGACGGCAATCAATTTGTCTATGATAAAAATGCCAGATAAACTTTGCACATCCGTATCATCCGTTAAATTTGCACCAACAAGCATTCCCGGCAGAAAGTGAAACAGTTCATTTATCCCTTTTTATTCATCATTCTTACTTCGGTATGTGTCACCACGGTTTCCGCGCAGGAAGCCCATCGGCTGGCTATGGAGCAGACGATAGGGGAATATGTAGATCAGATAAAAGAGTTTGCTGATGACACTACCAAAGAAGGGAAGGAGTCGCTATGGGGCGCTAATATCAGCCTGATGAGCTACCTGAAAAGCATGGCCGAACTCAGTCCGCAGATATTTACAGATGAGTTTCATAAGGTAGGAGACATTGACGGCAACCTGAACGGCATTAACATCATCAGTTCTGAAGACAAACAAGTTCGTCTGTACTGTTGGGACACTTGGACCAGCACGGGACTACATCGCTTCAACACACTGGCACAGTATAAAGTGGGTGATGTAATAGAAACAGTCACCTGGGCAGACATCAGTGAGCGCCCGGGGAAAATGGGTAAAGTACAGGACTGCTTCTCTGAGATCAATACGGTGTATGACAAGAACAATAACCCCATCTATCTGATCATGTCCTTTAGTATCAATGAGGGCAACGAGGGTGGGCATGAGCTGACAGCTTATACGATAGACTCACTATTGTCACCAAAGCCGGTCTTCAACTTCTACGGGGAATTGAAGTCCGCCCTGAAGGTAAGTCGGGATAAGGCTGTGAGGGGATTGTGGACTGAAGATGATACCAATATCAAGATCAGTCCGGATGGCCGCTCGGTATATGTGCCGGTGGTAAAGAACACCAATTCTAAAAAGCTGCCAAACCCTAATGAGAAAAGTTATCATGTGTACCAGTTCAACGGTACGGAGTTCGTTTATAAAGAAAACCTAAATAATTAGGTGCCCGACGCATATTGATACATTACCTTAATTAAATCCATAATTTGCGTAGCATGTCTTTTATATCACATATACATAAATATCCGGCTCGATGGACAGTAATGCTGCTGATCGCAGTATGCCTGTTTTGTGCTAATAGTGCTATTGCCCAAGAGGATTCTCTTGGAAAGGCAAGGCTCTATGTAGAGATGAAAGACTATAAGGCTGCAATTGATATTTATTCCAAGGCGTACAAAGGCAATACCAGCTCAGAGGTATTTGATGAATACTTTGATGTACTGTTGTTGGCTAAAGAGTACAAGGCCGCAGAGAAACTCCTGGATCAACCTTCAGCGGACACTCGTGGCCGGGCTGTAGAAATAATCAATCATGCGCGGATACAGATGGCGCAGGGTAAGGACAAGAAAGCGGAGGAATTTTTAAAAGAAGCTATTGCACTCATTAATGGCGATGAGATGGTTACTATCCGCGTCATCAATGCTATGGAAAAGCTGGGTAGGAATGATTATATAATACTGGCTTATGAAAAAGCAAGAAGTGTGCTGGGTAACCCTTATTACTATGGGGAACAGCTCGGCCGCTTGTATGCAAAAAACGGAGAGCTGGAAAAAGCTATCGTTACCCTGATACAGGGCAGCCCCTGGCAGTTCGGAGGTTTAGATGCTACTAAAGTGACGCTACTGGATATACTAGGCAACGATCCGAAGAAAATACAGCAAGCGCAAAAAATACTCATCAAGAAAATAAATGAGCAATTCGACAACCAGACATTCCCTGAATTGCTGACGTGGCTATATACGCAGAAGGATGATTGGGAAGGGGCTATGATACAAGTTCAGGCAATTGACGAGCGTAATCGTGAAGACGGACAACGCTTGCTGGAGTTTGGCAGGCTGGCGCGCAGGGAACGTAAATATGATATTGCCATAAAAGCATTCGAAGCCATACAGCTAAAAGGAAAGGATCGTCCCTTATACTCAATGGCAGCCGCTGAAAAAGTAAGCATAGAACTGGAGAAGCTGGAAGAGAACCCTGCTTATACCCAACAGGATGTGACCAAGCTGAGTGCCGAGTATGAGACATTATTAAAAGAATTCCCGCATTACTATGCTACAGAGACAGCCCGCGATTATGCAATGCTGGAAGCACAGTACAACAATAACCCGCAGAAAGGAATTGATATACTGCAACGGATAGTAGATGAACCGAACATCAGGAAAGACATCAGCGGAATGGCGAAACTACAGATGGGCGACTATCTGATTCTCACAGGGAAAATATGGGAAGCATCCCTGATGTACAGCCAGGTAGATAAAGCCTCAAGGGAAGATATGCTGGGTGAAGATGCGAGGTTCCGAAATGCGAAACTCTCTTACTATCGTAGTGACTTCCCGTGGGCACAAGGTCAACTGAAAGTATTGAAAGCGTCTACCTCTGAATTGATAGCTAACGATGCGCTGTACTTGTCGGTGCTGATCACGGAGAATACACCGGATAGTAATATAGAAGCATTGAGCAGATTTGCTTATGCTGATCTGTTGCTGTTTCAAAACAAAGACAAGGAAGCCTCAGCATTGCTGGATAGTATTGCCATTGCATTCCCAAAGCATAGCCTTCAGGATGATATACTGATGCTTCATGCTAAGATAGCCGAAAAACATCGTGACTATGCGGCAGCTATCACCTACTACGATAAGGTAGCCAATAAATATGGCGATGACGTGCTGGGTGATGATGCGATATTTAAGTCAGCACAGATATACGAGAACAAGCTGCACAAGACCGAAGAGGCGAAACGTGAGTACGAGAACCTGATAATAAAATATCCCGGCAGCACCTATGTGCAGACTGCCCGCAAGCGCCTGGCCGAACTTAGTGCCCCGGCGAACATTGTTCCATAAAATAGTATTTGTATTTTAATGGCTCTGTCGTATGAAACGCTGGCCATTACATAAAGCTCAGTTCTGGGAAACTGCACCTTTTTTCAGGTTGCTGATACCATTAGTGGCGGGTATCGTCTTGTATCCTTTATGGAAAGGTAGCCTTACGGTAGCGTTGTTTACAGCCGCGTTCGCGTATCTGTTGTTTGTCGCGACTGCTGTCCATAAAACACACAATAGTGTAAAGCGCCTCGCTACATTCGTTTCCCTGCACACATTTTTTATCTTCCTCGCCTTCGCTCTTTGTTACCTGAACGATATTCGTAATGATAAGCGATGGTACGGCCACACCATAAATACGGCCGATTTCTACAAAGTACGTATCACAGAACCTCCGGCGAATAAAGACAACAACTATAAACTCCGGGTGGATGTATTGGAGAGTGTGCTGCCCGATAGAACCATCACAGCAACAGGCAAGGCATTCGTGTATGCATACAAAGGAAAGAAGCTGCCCGCTCTGCATAAAGGAGATACACTGCTGGTAGCAAATAAGTGGATGCCCATAAAGAACAACGGCAACCCATTTGAATTTGACTATGCAGCATATTGCGCGCGTAACAATATTTATCACCAGCAATTCATCGGTGCTAAGGATATTCCGGAACAAAGCAAGGGCAATGATGAAGATAGAACTGCCACCGAAGCGGCACACGATTGGTGCATGCAGACCCTTGAAAAGTATGTGCATAACAAACAAGCACTCGGACTGATACAATCCATGCTGATAGGCGAGGAAGTGAACCTGGATAATGACACCCGGCAATCTTTTACTGATACGGGCATTGTTCACATCATCGCTATATCAGGAGGCAACATCGCGATACTATTTGTCTTGGTAATGGTTCTCTTTAGCTGGCTGCGACATAAGAAACACCTATGGATAAAGTACGCTGTTGCCGTGCCACTGGCCTGGTTCTACGTGTTAATGGCGGGCGCATCGCCTTCCGCAGTCAGGGCTGCACTGATGTTCACCATACTGGCCTTTGGATTTATGTTGCAGAACAGGAGAGATGCCAACAGTCTTAATCAACTCCTTGCTACAGCATTCATCCTGTTGATAGCAGAACCGATGTGGCTCTACGCTATCGGTTTCCAGTTATCGTTCATAGCAGTCCTCTCACTGATACTGTTTTACAAACACATATACAGGCTGTACACACCTGTTAACAAAATACTGAAAGCACTCTGGGGAACAATAGCGGCCAGCATAGCCGCGGAAGTACTCGTAGCACCCATCGTGATATACTACTTCCATACATTCCCTTTGATGTTTATCGTTTCCAACGTGGTGGCTTATGTGCTCATGAGTTGTGTATTGATACTAGGAATGAGCATCATCGCATTGAGCTTTATACCGGTTGTAGCAAAAGCCATCGCATCGTTGGTCACATGGATAGTAGAAGTGTTTCAACAGATCATTTCGTTTCTGCAAAAGCTGGAGCCGCCGTTATTACATACACTTCGGCTAAATGAAGTTGAGTTGATACTGTTGTATCTGCTGATAGCTTCATTGGCTGTATTTCTGCTTCGACGAAAGAAGATTGCATTGGCCATCAGCGTGGTTTGGCTCATACTGTTGTTGGTATCATTTGGCATCAACAGAACTCATGACAAAGCACAAAAAAGCTTGTTGTCTATAATGTAGGTAAAGCACACCATATCGAATTGATATCCGGCAACACGTTCAGTGTACTCGCTACCGAGCCATCACTGGCAGATAAAATAGACTATGCCGTGAAACCCGCCCACATAGGTTGGCAGGCAATGCAGGAACAACCATCTCCCGCCACCTTGCTCAATATGAATGGCAAGACCATCTCCATCCTCACCGATACCCTAAAAGCCGGGAATGCCCGCGATGTGGACTACGCCATAATTGCCTACCGGGCGAAGCTGAAACACCTGAAAGTAATTGATAGCCTTTTGCGCCCTGAGACCATTGTATTAAGCTATTCCGTCTTTGGCAACCAACTAAGCAACTGGAAGGCTTTGTGCGACCAGGCGGGCATAAAGCTATATACCATGCAGGATGGCGCATTTATCTTAGAAGATTGATGCCATTTGCGGGAAGCTTACTATCTTCGCCGCTCGTTATCATTTTAATACTTTTTTGCATGGAACGCACGATAAAATCTGCACTGATATCTGTTTTTTACAAGGATGGCCTGGAACCAATTGTCCGCAAGCTGAATGAGCTCGGCGTAACAATCTACTCTACGGGAGGAACACAAACCTTCATTGAGGACTTGGGAATTCCCTGCATGGCTGTAGAGTCGGTAACCAATTATCCTTCGATATTGGGCGGACGGGTTAAGACCCTGCACCCAAAAGTATTTGGTGGTATCCTTGCACGTCGTGACTTGCCGGAAGATGAGGCGCATGTAAAGGAATATGAGATACCGATGCTGGATCTCGTTATCGTTGACCTTTATCCGTTTGAGGAAACAGTAAAGTCCAGCACTGACGAAAGAAAGATCATTGAGAAGATAGACATAGGCGGTGTATCGCTGATACGTGCAGCCGGAAAGAACTATAAAGATGTGGCCATCGTTGCCTCTCGTATGCAGTATCCATACTTACTCGATCTGCTGAATACAGGGAACGGCGTTACCACCCTGGGAGACCGCAGGCAGTTAGCTGCAGCAGCCTTTATGGAATGCGCCCACTACGACGTAGCCATCGCCGACTATTTCAACCATGATGCAGATGGCAAGAATTTCCAACTGTCGTTTGGCAACAAGCAAGTACTCCGTTACGGAGAGAACCCGCATCAGAATGCTGCGTTCTTCGGAGATATTGATAGGATATTCAACAAACTGAATGGTAAAGAGCTTTCGTACAACAACCTGGTGGATGTAGATGCTGCCTGCCAGATAGTTGCGGAATTCAAGAATCCGACATTTGCGGTCATTAAGCACACTAACGTATGTGGTATCGCAGAACGCGATAACGTAGTAGATGCTTGGGTGGATGCACTGGCAGGAGACCCTGAAAGTGCCTTTGGCGGCGTATTGGCTACCAATCGTAATATAGACATAGATGCGGCAGAAAAAATAAATGAACTGTTCTTCGAGATACTGATAGCTCCTGGTTACAGTGAAGCAGCGCTGACTGTTCTGAAAAGCAAAAAGAACAGGATCATCCTTCAGCAGAAAAGAGATATTGCTCCTAAGCGTGAATTCAAACGCATACTGAATGGTGTATTGGTACAAGATGCTGATACTACCAGCTACAATACTTGGACCGAATCAGGAGCACGCAACTGCACTGACATGGAGAAAGCTGACCTCGAATTTGCAAACATCGTTTGCAAGCATCTTAAATCAAATGCTATTGCATTGGTAAAGAACAAACAACTCATCGGCAAAGGCTGCGGACAGACTAGCCGTGTAGATGCACTTCGCCAGGCTATCGGTAAGGCAGCCCAGTTTGGTTTCTCACTGCAGGGTGCAGTAATGGCATCCGATGCATTCTTCCCTTTCAACGACTGCGTGCAAATGGCAGACGAAGCAGGAATAAAAGCTGTAGTGCAACCCGGAGGCTCTATGCGCGACGGTGATACTGTTGAATATTGTAAAGCCCACGATATGGCGCTTATCATCACCGGCCAGCGACATTTTAAACACTAATTATTATATTCACTCCGTGGTATCTATTCTAATAGACAACGATATTCTGCTCCGCAGCTTCACAATAGAAGATGCGGAGCAATTATTTGAGGCCGTCTCAGGGTCGCGCCAACATCTGCGTCCCTGGCTCACTTGGGTGGATGCTACTACCAAACAGGAACATTCCTTACAGTTCATACAGCAAACGCTTAACTGGCAGAATAACCAGGAAGGATTGGTATTGGGTATATTCCTGAACAGGAAGATCATAGGAGAAGTAGGGCTTCATCACTGGGACCACAAGCTGAAGAAAGGACAAATAGGTTATTGGATCAATAAAGAAAATGAAGGCACTGGCCTCATGTACAAATGTCTGCAACGATTTGTAGATTTCCTCTTCGCCAAGCTATCGCTGAATAAAGTGGAGATCTGCTTTATGCCCCACAACACCCGAAGCGCTAAAATGGCCGAACGCCTCGGCTTCAGAATAGAAGGCGTCCTCCGTCAGAGTTTTTTGAAAGACGGTAAACTGGAAGATCTGGTAGTAACAGGTATTCTAAAGGGAGAATGGCAACCGTTGTTGCTCTAACCTTTCATCAACTTCTCCCACATTTCCGGAATCCTTTTTATCCAGTTGAGTTCTTTCATTTTTGTTTTGGCATCTTCTACCGGGCTGCCGAAGTATATCTTACCACCTTCTATGCTGGAAGCTACACCGCTTTGCGCATAAATCACCGCGCCCTTGCCGATGGTCAGGTCTTTGCTCACGCCTACCTGCCCCCAGAGTATCACCTCATCTTCTATGATGGCTTTGCCGCCTATGCCTACCTGCGCAGCGAACAGAGCGTTTTTGCCTATAACTGCACCGTGGCCTATGTGTATGTGGTTATCCAGCTTGCTTCCCTTACCTATGATGGTATCACCGCTCACACCTTTGTCAATAGTGCAACCGGCGCCTATCTCTACATCGTCTTCTATCACCACTCGTCCGCAGCTCAGCATTTTATCATACTGCACCTCGCGCTCTTTACGGCGTTTGAAGTAGAAAGCATCAGCACCAAGTACAGTATTTGCATGGATGATCACATTGTCGCCGATAACAGTATGATCGTAGATGGTAACATTAGGATGTATCAAACAGTTCTTACCGATGCGTACATGGTTGCCCACAAAAGCGCCGGGTTGTATGTGAGTGTCTTCGCCAATGATAGCGCTGTCGCTCACCATCTTGGTAGCAGGTTCAAAAGGGCGGAAGTGTTTTACCAGTTTTACATATGCACTGAAAGGGTCGGGGTGAACAAGTAATGTTTTCCCTCCAGGGCAGTCCACTTGTTTGTTGATGATGATGATAGTAGCAGCAGAGGTAAGGCAGGCATTGTAATACTTCTCGAAATCGACAAAGGAGATGTCTCCTGCCGTTACCTTATGTATCTCGTTAATACCTGTCGCTTCCTGTTGGGTATTTCCTACCAGTGTGGCTCCTGTAAATTCTGCCAGCCATTGCACCGGAACTGCCTTATCAAACTTCATGCTTCAAAATAAGTTTGTGCAAAAGTACAACAAGCCGCCGCAAGCCGTTCACTGTTTCTGCTTTTTCCGTGTATTTTGCGGTGCAATGGCATTCATTAATCTCAACGGCAAGCTCATAGAGCAGTTGCAACCCGTTTTGCAGGCAGACAACAGGTCGTTCCGCTATGGGTACGGGCTGTTTGAGACAATTCTGGTAAACGATAGCGGGATACAGCTAAAGGATTACCACTGGAAGCGCTTATGGGCAGGAATGGCACAATTACAGTTCTCCATCCCCAAACACTTTACTCCATCGGTGCTGGAAGCGGAAGTGCTCAAAACAGTGAAGAAGAACAAACAGGAAGCCCTCAGCCGGGTCAGGCTACAGGTATTTCCCGGCAATGGCGGGCTATATGACGGAGATAATTACAACCCGGAATACCTTATTGAGTGTTTTCCTCTCGAGCCCCATATCATCGAGCTGAACGAAGCAGGGATGACCGTAGGTATAGCCCAGGGCCTTGTAAAAAGCAACGACAGCACAGCTAATCTTAAAAGCTGCAATGCCCTTGTGTATGCTCTTGCATCGAGGCAGGCCAGGGAAAACAAGTGGAATGATGCCCTTATTGTTAATAATACAGGACACATTATAGAAACCTCTATTGCGAACGTATTTTGGGTGAAAAATAGTAAAATATATACGCCCCCCGTATCAGAGGGTTGTGTGGCAGGGGTAATGCGGGCATATATACTGGATATAGCGGCCGAAAAGGGGCTGGAAATCACCCTGAAACCCTTGTCGGTAGCGGAATTGATGGAAGCAGACGAGGTATTTGCTACCAACGCCATCCGTAGGCTGAAATGGGTGGGAAATATTGATGATAGGGCGTTTAAATGCAATGAGATCAAAAGAATTTGTAGTATTATTTTCTAAACCTATTTTATTTTACCTTTCCACTGCTTATCTTGGTGAAAATTTTGGCTGAGGATAAGCCATTAAAGTATTCATAAACGAATAGAACATGAAGAAACTTTTTCTTTTAGCAGCTACTGTACTCTCAATATCTAACGTAGCTACAGCTCAGCTACATTTTGGCCCTGAAGTAGGTGCAACCAGTTCAATGTTGTCTTTTGACAATAGCACTGCCGGCTTCGGAACAAGCTCAAATAGCGGCTTAGGCCTTAAAGTGGGTGGATTGCTGGAAGTGCCGATGTCTAACCATTGGTATTTTCAACCGGGTTTATTCTATGACATGAGGAACAGTACGGCCTCTCAAACATACCTGAACAACAAAGCCAACGAATATGCATGGCGCGTTAACTCACTTGAACTTCCGATTAACTTCGTACTGAAAACACACCAGGAAGGTCATCACCGCCTGTGGTTTGCTGTGGGTGGATATGTAAGTTATGGCTTAAGCGGAGAGTTGAAAAATACTGACTACAATGCTACACCTTATACCTACTATTCAGGTGAAACCATTACTCTTTCTAACGATATTGACTTTGATGGCAAGAACCCTAGTTCTTTGAGCCGCCTGGATTATGGTGCGCAAGCGAACGTTGGTTTTGAATTCCCTATGGGTTTATTCATACGCGCAGGTTACAGCAAAGGTTTTGCTAACCGTGCTCCGTACTCAAACCTTACTTACAACACCTCTGCTATCAGCGTAACGATCGGTTACCTGTTTGGTGGTGATAGGAACTTTATCATACCATAATAACTACAAATACTTTTTTATAGGAAATACCTTGCTTACATTAGCAAGGTATTTTTTTTAGCATTATTATGAAGAAAACGCTTTTCTTATCAGCAGTGTTAATATTCAGCCTTGGTGTAAAGGCTCAATTATCCATGGGCCCGGAAGTGGGTTTTAATGTGAGCACTATCACCGGTGCGACGGACAAGTACACCAGCTATATGGGCGGTAGACTTGGCCTTAGCACTAACTTCAGGATAGTGGGCGATCTGTATCTGCAACCAGGGCTGTTCTATTCGGCCAAGGGTGGCAATACAGTAACAACCTCAACACAAAACCTTGCGCAACTAGCCAACCTGGGCGGATTGGGTACACTATTAGGTGGCGGTACCGGGCTGGGAAATCTCACCAACCTGACTGTAACTAATAATATTTCCTATAAGATCAATTACCTGCAGCTGCCGGTGCTGGCTGTATATAAATTTAGCGCGGGAGAGAGCGGACAGTTCTTTGTTGGTGTTGGCCCTTATGCGGCATTGCTGATGGATGGCAGGTATAAAAAGTCTTCTATATCAGGAATAGCAGGTGTAAACATCAATACGAATGAAGACCGGGCTATCATAAAGGATACAGATATCAGCTCGTTTGATTTTGGTGTGAATGGTAATTTAGGATATGAGCACAACTCAGGGTTCTTTTGCCGCTGCTTTTACGAAATGGGAATTTCTGACAATACTGTTGGAAAGAATGCAGGGTTTGGTTTATCTTTAGGATATTATTTCGGCAGTGATAAAGCGGCTAATTAAAGCCTATGAGGATATTAGTAAGATATTTACGGAATACGACCGCTTTTTCCATTAATGGAAAGGCGGTTTTTTCTTTGGTACGAACGCTGATACTGGTGATGATCTGTATGAGCTTCAGCATGGAGAGCTTTGCTAAATTACCGAGCGATGTGGTGATAGACAGCATAGTAGTGTATAAGCGCCAGCGGAAAATGTACGTGTACCAGGAAGGCGAGTGGGTGAAGACCTACAGAATAGCATTGGGCGCAAACCCTGTAGGAACAAAGCGCTGTAAGGGTGATTGTAAAACGCCCGAAGGCCTGTACTATATAGAAGACAAAAATCCTTTCAGCGATTATCATAAAAACCTCGGCATATCCTATCCTAATGACAGAGATGTAGCACGTGCCCGCCGAATGGGCCGCTCACCGGGAGGAGATATAAAGATCCATGGCCTGCCTGACGAAAAAGCCTATCTCGGTTCCATGCACAGGCTGTCCGACTGGACGGAGGGCTGCATAGCAGTAACAAACGCTGAGATAGACGAACTGTACCGGCATGTTATAGTTGGCGCGGCTATTTATATACGTCCTTAGGCAATCATTAGCCTTTCAGGCTTTTGCTATATCTTTGCCGCCATGCAATCCTTACAGGAAATAATAAAATCACACGAAGCGGAGATCAATGCTTTTCAGCCAGCCACTGCAGAGCAACTGGAAGTATACCGCATTAAATTCTTAGGCGCCAAAGGTATCGTTAAAGAGATATTCGGCGAAATGAAGAATGTACCCGTGGAGCAAAAGAAAGATGCAGGACTGGCGCTGAATGCTTTTAAGCAATTGGCTGAAGGAAAGTACGAAGAGTTTAAGCACCTGGCAGAAGCAGGGAAGAGCAGCGGCCCTGCTGTTGATATTACTTTACCGGGTAATGACCTTCCACTTGGCACAAGGCACCCCCTGCGTGTGGTGGAAAATGAAATAGTATCCATATTTGAGAAGCTGGGATTTAGTGTTGCTACAGGCCCGGAGATAGAAGATGACTGGCATAACTTCACCTCGTTGAATATGCCGGAGCATCACCCTGCTCGTGATATGCAGGATACCTTCTACGTATCGCAACATCCTGATTGGGTATTGCGTACGCATACCTCGTCGGTGCAGGCACGCATCATGGAAAAAGGTGAACTGCCCGTGCGTGTGATATGCCCGGGACGTGTGTACCGCAACGAAACTATTTCGGCGCGCGCGCATTGCTTCTTCCACCAGTGTGAAGGCTTGTACATAGACAAGAATGTTTCTTTCGCTGACCTGAAACAAACACTTTATTACTTCGTGACAGAGATGTTTGGTGCAGATACTAAAGTGCGTTTCCGTCCATCATACTTCCCGTTCACGGAGCCTAGCGCGGAGATGGATATTTCCTGCACGGTATGTGGTGGCAGTGGTTGCAGTCTTTGCAAACACACTGGTTGGGTAGAGATATTAGGTTGTGGAATGGTACACCCTAATATGCTGCGCAATTTTGGTATAGATCCTGAAGTATATACTGGCTTTGCGTTTGGTATGGGTGTAGAACGCATTACGCAAGTAAAATATCAAGTGAATGACTTAAGGTTGTATTCGCAGAATGACGTCAGATTTTTAAAACAATTCCAAAGTCTTTAATTCAATATTCAAAAGTCAAAAGGTATCTTTTGGCTTTTATTTTTCCAGATGGTTTTAGTAACAGGAGCAAGCGGATTGGTAGGGCAGCACTTAGTGAGATTTTTATCTGCTAAGGGAGAACACGTGCGGGCACTCTACAATAAAAATGTACCTTCTGATGAATTAAGAGGACTACCCAATATAGAATGGTACAGGTATGACCTACTGGACGTGTATGACATAAATGAGGCCATGTATGAAGTAACGGAGGTCTATCATTGTGCGGCGCAAGTATCATTCGATCCGGCGCATAGGGATGAGATGATGCACTTTAATGTGGAAAGCACAGCCAACCTGGTGAACCAGGCACTGGAGCAAGATATTCGCAAATTGGTATTTGTCAGTTCTATAGCTTCACTGGGAAGAGCCACGGAAAGTGGCATCGAAATAAATGAAGATGTGGAATGGGAAGAAAGTAAACACAACTCTGCTTATTCCCAAAGTAAGTACCTGGCAGAAATGGAAGTATGGCGTGGAGTTGGAGAAGGCTTGAACGCAGCGATTGTTAATCCTGCCCCTATTTTGGGGGAGGGTAATTGGGAAGAAGGGTCGGCCAGGCTGATGAAAGTGGCGTATAGTGAGTTTCCGTTCTATACTGATGGGGTTACTGCCTGGGTGGATGTGCAGGACGTAGTTACTGCTATGTACCTGCTGATGAAAAGCGAGGTAAATAGTGAACGGTTTGTACTGAGTACGGGCAATTACAGCTATAAGGAAGTATTTACCATGATGGCTGATGCATTGGGCAAAAAGCCGCCCCGCATCAGGGCTTCAGCCTTTCTGTCTGGTATTGTATGGCGGTTCAACGCCCTGAAAAATGCCCTGACAGGTAAAACCGTAACGCTGACTAAAGAAACGGCTGCTACTGCACAACGCAAAAACTACTATAGTAACAGCAAATTCCTGCGTTTTTTCTCCTCATTTGCATATACCCCGCTCCCTGATACGGTTAATCGTATGGCCGCAGCCTTCCTGAAGGACACTGCTAAAAAGAGATAAAAAATTTGGTTAATTCAACAAAACAGTCGTAAACTTGCATAGAGGAACGTTTTTTGTTCTGTCCAATCATCAACACATTCTGAATTTCCCCCATTTTTGTTAGTTGTTACTTTCTACTAGATAGACATCTTCCTAAAAAGGGTTTTAACAACAGATATTTAAAGGTTTAGAAAAATAAGCATGCCTTACGACATTTTGCAGTTAAACGATATGCTCGTTCCTGAGCTTGTCGATGTAGCGGTTCACATGAAAATTGACAACGCCCGCTCTTTAGACAAACAAACATTAATTTATAAGATACTAGATAACCAAGCTATGAATACAGAAGCTTCTGAAAATGCCGATAGCGGTGAAGAGAAGAAACGCAGGGGCCGTAAACCCAAAGAAGGTGGCGTGCCGCCGCATAAAATAGGCCATGCAGATAAAAAAAGGCCGGCAGATACCGATGGTGCTGAGGAAGAGAAAAAGAAAAAACCTGCTGTCCGTAAGCCTAAGGTGGAAGCGCCTGTAGCTGAAACAGAAACGGAAGAGAACGAAGATAATGAGCAGAATGACTCTGCGTCCTCATCAGAGCCTGCACAGGAAGATTCAGGCATTACAATGCCTACTGCTGAAACAGATGAAGAGCAAAAGCCGCAAGCATCTATAGAGCCTGAAGCTCCCCAGCAAAACAGGCCGCAACACCAGAACCAAAATCAAAACCAGAATCAGAACCGCCCGCGCCAGAGCAATTTCAATCTTGACTTTGACGGTGTGGTATTTAGTGAAGGTGTACTGGAAATGATGCAGGATGGCTATGGCTTCCTCCGCAGCAGTGACTACAACTATTTAAGTTCGCCCGATGATATCTATGTATCTCCGTCGCAAATAAAGCTCTTTGGCTTAAAGACAGGTGATACCGTGAAAGGTTCTGTTCGCCCGCCGAAGGAAGGGGAAAAATATTTCGCCTTACTGAAAGTGGATACCATCAATGGTAAATTGCCGGATGAGATACGCGACCGTGTACCGTTCGATTATCTTACGCCGCTTTTCCCTTTTGAAAAACTGAACCTTACCAGCACTGCTAATAACTACAGCACCCGTATCATGGACCTGTTTACCCCGATAGGTAAAGGCCAGCGCGGACTGATAGTAGCACAGCCTAAGACAGGTAAAACAATGCTGCTGAAAGAAGTGGCCAATGCCATCGCCGCCAATCACCCTGAGTGCTACCTGATGATAGTGTTGGTGGATGAGCGCCCGGAAGAGGTAACTGATATGCAGCGTAGTGTACGCGCAGAAGTTATCGCATCAACATTTGATGAGCCGGCTGACAAGCACGTAAAAGTTTCCACGATAGCATTACAAAAAGCAAAACGCCTGGTAGAAGTAGGCCACGATGTGGTGATACTGCTTGACTCTATTACACGTCTGGCACGTGCGCACAATACCGTTGCACCTGCAAGTGGTAAAGTATTGAGTGGTGGTGTGGAAGCGAACGCAATGCAGAAGCCAAAACAATTCTTTGGTGCGGCTCGTAAGATAGAGAATGGTGGTTCCCTGACGATACTGGCAACGGCACTGATAGATACAGGTTCTAAAATGGACGAGGTGATCTTTGAAGAGTTCAAGGGTACAGGTAACATGGAATTACAATTGGACCGCCGCCTGGCCAATAAGCGTGTATTCCCTGCTATTGATATCACTTCATCTTCTACCCGTCGTGATGACCTGCTGTTGGATAAAGACGTGCAGAACAAGATGTGGCTGCTCCGCAATCATATTGCTGATATGCACACCGACGAAGCGATGAACTTCCTGTTGCAACAAATGCGTGGCACCAAGAGTAATGAAGAGTTTATGGCCACGATGAATAAGTAGAACTGAATGGTTTTAAGAATATAAAAGGGCAACCACATCAGTGGTTGCCCTTAGTTTTTTAAAGGAATAGTTTTAATTCTAGCTACTATGGTCTACCACTATCACCCATTCCCCGTTGATCTTTTTTATCAGCAAGGTGTATGAACCTGATACATCACCTACGCTGCGGGAGAGCGCCCATTTGCCAATGATGAAATAGTGGTCATCTGACAATCTTTTCATACTGACGATGGTAGAGGTAAGTTGCCCCATGTGTTCTGTATCAGGATAGCCGGTTTTATATCTCTCCAGTGTGGCATTGTAACCATAAGTCGGCCCTTTCCTGCCGATGAACACCAGGCTGTCGTTTTCCCAATAGCCATGCATATAGCCCTCAATATTCCCTTTGTTCCATTCTTTCACCTGCGTCTCCAGCATCGTGCGGATGGCTTGTTCGTCATTGTTGCTTTCCTTACACGAGTAAAGTGTGACAGAGAGCAGAGAAAATATGCCAATGAATATCTGTTTCATAATATCTAATCTACTATTTATTGGCCATTCCGGGGCATAAAAAAAAGCAACCGGGGGAGTTGCTTTGAGTGTTGTTTGCCCTTAGATAAGAGCAGATTTACAGGGGCGGACTATTACCGTAGTAAAGGGATATAGGTATTGGGGTTTATTGTATCAGGGTTTTGTAAGACAAAGAAACACCCAAAACAGGGCGTGAAATAACGGCATTTGACGAAAAGACCTTCCCATCCGACGAATGACCTCTTTCATCGGAGGAACGGAATTATACAGGTTATTGTAATTCATAGGATTATAAACTATTGATTAAACATTACTGACTTTCTAAAAACAGGAGCATTCCTTATGAATGCTCCTGTTAATTTTGGGGTTTATATGTGTAGGTTTACTTGTGTAGTAATAGGAGTTTTTGTGATGCTATGATCTTGCCATCGCATACCAAGGTGCAGATTAATTGCTCAGACGATATGTTTTTTGGTAATACCATTTTTACATTCCCATAATTATTTCCTTTAGTCAGTTCTTTTGTCATCAATATTTTCCCTGATGCATCTGATATTCTTATTTCTCCGGCAGAAAAGCTTTTCGTCACTGAGTAGGCCGCTGTTATCTCACCCTCAGTAGGGTTTGGAGATACAGTCAGAGTTGCACCTGCATCACTGTTTACTCCGGAGTCGTCTCCTTTGCCAAGCAATTGTTTTAATTCGACCAGTTCTTTTTTCAGTTCATCTATCTGGTTTTGTACATCATCTGCTCCTGATCCGCTTTGTTTATATAAATGTGATTGTGCTACATGTACATAACCATTGGCGTCTATTACAAGGGCATTGCCATCACCTTGAGGTAGGTTGTCGAACCTGATGCCCGACGCTACGCCCGGTACACCTGTAGGTACACCATCTACATGAAGTGTAGTAGCCGGTGCCAATTCCTTAATACCCCAATAGCCATCTTTAGATAATATACCTATTTGTGTGTTGTTGGTAACGATATCTACGTCATCGTTCGATAATGTACCGAATGTATTGTTGCCATTGTGGATCGTATTCCCATTCACTGTCCAGTAACAGGTGTCCGGGCAACAAGTATCACAAGGATTTCCCGGAGGATTTCCGGTGCTGTCACATTGGCTTAAATGATTGAAGTTGGGAATGGTTACAGTTAACGTAGTTACATCTACCATAGGGTCAGGAAATATAGTCCATTGAATTGAGTTACGGACCACATTTGGATTAGAAAGGTCTATCTCTGTAGTTGCACTGCAGTTTAGCGCATCAGTTAAAGGTTGTGGATAGTACTCATTAAGCACATCGTCTTCTCCTATCTGTATAGAGCCGTTCCTGGAAAGGCCCGCAGCAAGAATATTGTTGTTCGCTACATCTGCGGTGGCGGTAAAAAGTGCCTTTTGACCTGGAGCAACGGGCCTGACACTTGTTGGAACTCCACCGAAAAGGTCGGTCAGTACGTAGTTGGTGGCAGGCTGATGCATCACCTCATAGTGAAACTGAGCTCCTCCCGGATTTTGCCCGATAATAAAGTGGTTATTGATAGTAGGAATAAAAAACGCACTGTTTGAGTACGCAAATGGAGGATTGGCAGCTACGGTTGACATAGCATTAAACGCAGGGTCAATATCAAGCAGCAATGAATTTTCCCCTAGTGTACCGTTATAGTCGCTTGATACAGATCCGCTCGCATATAGTCTGCCACCTACTACGTGTAGTGAGTGTAGCCAGACACAGTTCAGGTTGATGCCCGGACTTGGGGGCGCTTGTGGAAAATAATTGAAATTTAAACTATAGCCATAAGAGAAAATGTGGTTACCGGCAAAGTCAAGGCGTATGAGAGAGCCATCGTAAGTGCCGGTGCCATCTTCGCAAGGGCCTACTGCTACCAATTCATTGTTGTACACTGTAATATCCCTGAAATGATTAGAGCCGGCATGCCCGAAGGTTCTTGTCCATACATGGGCTCCGGCCGGAGTAAAACTGGCTACAAGGCCATCACCTCCTGCTCTGTCACCGGTCATAGTGCCTGCTACGGCAATTTGCCCGCCTGGCATTTCACAAAGGCCATAGAAAGTAGGGCCTGCATCAAAAGTGTAAGGCCCTGTTGCCGGAGCGCGCCATTCCCTTGTCCAGAATATAGTGCCTGCTGCGTTGAACCGGCATAAAAGGCCTTTGCGTTGAGGTATCGATGTTCCATTGGCCATCACCGTCATCTGTGTTGTGTAGCCGCAGGCAATGTAGTCTCCGTTGGCTGCTACTACTACTCTGCACAGCCGGTCTTTCAAGGGTGTGGTTAACCGCCTGCTCCATATAACGTTGCCGGTAGCGTCAACTTTTGTTATCAAGGCATCTGCATCATTACTGTTGGGACTGTTGTTCCAATAGATACAACCCACCTGTATCGTTTCCCCGTTTGCAATGTGTTTAATGTCTAAAATCACTTCCTCTTCTGCTGCCGAACCGTGTATCCTATCCACGAATTGGGCTTTTGTGGGGAACGAATAAAAGAGGGCAAAAAGTAGCAGGATCACTGCATTGTTTCTCAGTTTCATAATCAGACGTTTTAATAGTTAGAAAATAGAGATATTGTTATCTGTTTATCTAAAGTATTACCCCGAACCGGCCTCAGTGGGGGCTATCTTGTAAAACGTCACAATTGTCTTGATAACTGCATGTTTTATCGGGTGAATGGTAATGTCAAATACGTATTTTTTAGCTGACAAGCTATTTTCCTACCTTTGCTGCCGTTATGGCAAATGAGAATAAGCTGCAAAGCATTATAGGGCACTGTAAGGAATATGGTTTTATATTCCAGTCCAGCGAAATATATGATGGCCTGAGCGCTGTATATGACTACGGTCAGTATGGCTCTGAGCTGAAAAAGAACATCCGCGACTATTGGTGGAGAAGCATGACCCAGATGCATGATAATATAGTGGGTATAGACGCCGCTATCTTTATGCACCCTACGGTATGGAAGGCCAGCGGGCACGTTGATAACTTCAGCGATCCGATGATAGACAACAAGGACAGCAAGAAACGCTACCGTGTTGACCACCTGCTGGAAGCACATGCAGAGACATTACCTGAAGCAGATGGCAAGGCCCTGTTGGAAAAAATGGAGCAACTCCTTTCTGCGGACGACTATGCAGGACTGAAAACACTCATCGAAGACAATAAGATAAAATGTGCGGTAAGCGGCACTGCCAGCTGGACAGACGTACGCCAGTTCAACCTGATGTTCTCTACACAAGTAGGTTCGGTAGCCGAAGACGCGAGTGAAATATTCCTGAGGCCGGAAACAGCGCAAGGTATATTCGTGAACTTCCTGAATGTGCAGAAGACGGGCCGTATGAAGATACCTTTCGGCATAGCACAGACGGGCAAGGCCTTCCGTAACGAGATAGTGGCGCGTGGCTTTATCTTCCGTATGCGGGAGTTTGAGCAAATGGAAATGCAGTTCTTCGTTCGTCCCGGTGAGCAGAAGAAGTGGTACGACTACTGGAAAGAAGAGCGTATGAAGTGGCACTTAAGCCTGGGCATCTCTGCAGATAAGTACCGCTTTCACGACCACGTAAAGCTGGCGCACTATGCAGACATGGCTTGCGATATAGAGTACGACTTCCCGATGGGCTTTAAAGAAGTGGAAGGTGTACACAGCCGTACGGACTTTGACTTGAAGAACCACCAGGAATACAGCGGAAAGAAACTTACTTATTTTGATACCGAGCTGAACCAGCACTATATACCTTATGTAGTAGAGACATCTATCGGCCTGGACCGTACCGTGATGCTGATACTAAGTGAGGCATATGAAGAGCAAGACCTGAGCACGGAAGAGAAGCAAGACAGCCGTGTGGTACTGAAATTCCCGGCTATGCTGGCACCGATAAAACTGGCAGTATTGCCTTTGACCAAGAAAGACGGCCTGCCGGAACTGGCGCGTGAGCTGATAGATCAGTGCAAGCCACACTTTAAGTGCTTTTTTGAGGAAAAGGATTCAATTGGTAAGCGCTACCGCAGGCAGGATGCAATAGGTACCCCCTTTTGCGTGACTATCGACCACCAGACAAAAGACGATGGTACTGTGACTATCCGTCACCGTGATAGCATGGAGCAGGAACGTGTGCCGATGGCGAGCATTAAGCAAATGATAATGGAAAAGATACAGGCATTTTAAGGTTTTGTATCAATAAATTAAAGTAAATTGCTATGGCAGAAATGTTGTAGCAATTTTTCTTTTATGCAGGTTTCAGAACAACAGGAAGTAGTGCAGATGCTGGAGGCCGATTGGAGCTTGCAACTGCCTGAAATGGTGAGTGAAGAGACCATACTGAAGCGCCTGGAGGAAAGGATACTGCAACTTGCAGATAAAAATCCCGAGGCCTTTTTCCAATTAATGTATCGCCTGGATGTTTCTGAGCAGAAAGTGAAATCTGTTTTGTTTGAACCCGATGCCGGTATGCAGATAGCCCGCCTGATATATAAAAGACAGCTGCAAAAAATAGAAGCCAGAAAACTCTTCCGTGACAAAGACGATGTAGCCGATGAAGACCTTAAATGGTAGCAATTCCTTAACTTCGTAGAAACAGTAAAATAGTGAGAAGTATAATATTTGCCTTTGTGGTGGTAGCATTGAGCGTGTCGGGTTGTCGTAAAAAGCCGGACCCGGTAGTGCCGCTCACGCCTATTGATACTGGCGGGATAAATGTGAATGACGGACACCTGCAGATCGTTTTTGAAAACATGGTGGGTTCGCAGCCATTGCAACTGAACGGGCCGTCCTATACCAATGAAGCAGGTAATGCGTTTACTGTATCAGCATACAAATACTACATCAGCAATATAAAGCTATGGCGTGCGGATAGCACTTATTTTACAGAAACCGAAAGTTATCACTTGATAAACGAAGGTTTAGCTTCCAGCAAATCATTTCTGATGCATGACGTGCCATTGGATGATTATACAGCTATCACCTTTATGATAGGGGTAGATTATGATCGTAATACCACCGGTGCGCAGACGGGTGCGTTAGATCCCGCCAATGCAATGTTCTGGGACTGGAATACGGGCTACATAATGGCTAAGATTGAAGGCACATCACCCGGAATACCGTCGGGCATCTCTTTTCATATGGGTGGCTTTGAAGGCAAGGACGCAGTGATGCGTATCGTGACTCTTCAATTTCCGGAAGATGCTAAGGTGAACGGTATTAAGACCCCGGGTGTGCATATTAAGTCCGATGTATTGGAATGGTTTAAAACACCTAACCTGATAAATTTTAATACCAATAACATTATAACAAGCGCAGGTCCCGAAGCTGCAAAAATGGCCGATAACTATGCTGATATGTTTACTGTTAGCCACGTTGAAAATTAAGAATGAAGAAAGCAAGAACAGAAAAGACGGGTATGCTTCGTAAAGCAATGATACTGGTAACGGGAATATTTCTCTTTGTAGCAGCATGTCGTAAAGACCCGAGTATTACGGGTGGTGATATTGTAAATGGTGAAGAGGATATCACGTTTGTGGTGCCGCAGGGATGGCCTGCGCCGATATATAATTTTCAGAACAACACGTTGTCTAATGAGGGCTTTGAGCTGGGCAGAAAGCTTTTCTATGAAACACGCCTCTCTCGTGATAATTCTACCTCTTGCGGTACCTGCCACCAGGCATTTGCAGCCTTTGCTCATGCCGACCATGGTGTAAGCCATGGCATTGATAACAGGTTAGGCACACGCAATTCCCCGCCGATATTTAATCTTAACTGGCACCCCTCCTTCTTTTGGGATGGCGGTGTAAATCATATAGAGAGCCAACCAATCAATCCTATCCAGAATCCCCTGGAAATGGATGAGACTATTGACAACGTAGTGAATAAGCTAAAAGGTGATGAAACATACAAGGCGATGTTCAAAAATGCTTTTGGTGATGAGACTGTGAACTCTCAGCGTATCTTCAAAGCGCTGGCGCAGTTTATGGGGATGATGGTTTCCGCTAATGCGAAGTATGATAAATACAAACGCGGTGAAGCCGGAGGCGAAATGACAGCTACTGAACTGAGAGGTCTCAACGTATTTACTAATAAATGTGCTGATTGCCACAAAGAACCCCTGTTCTCCGATTTTTCTATGCGCAACAACGGGTTGCCGAGCACTGCTGTTAATGACAGCGGCCGTGGGCATATTACCCATGCAATAGCGGACTTGTATAAATTTAAGGTGCCTTCGCTGCGCAACTTGAAATATACTTATCCTTATATGCATGATGGCAGGTTCACAACTCTTCAGCAAGTGCTTGATTATTATACTACTTCAGCACATAATTCCGGGACAGTTGACCCATTGATAGGCGCGAATGGCATTGCATTGTCAGCGCAAGATAAAGGCGACTTAATAGAATTTCTGAACACCCTCAATGATGAAAGCTTTGTGAAGGATAAACGCTTTCACGAGGTGCAATAAAATGCTATGAGAAAATTTGCTACCCTTATCTTTTTCATATTATCTGTTCAATTCGCGGTAGCAGCGCCGGTAGTCAATTTTAAGATCAGCAAAACCATATGCCTGTTAACTTTCCTGGAAACCGCTTCAGGAGCGCCGCACTCCTCTCTTACACTCAGGAAATATATAACCGGCCATCTGCAAGAAACAGACTCGGCTGACTTTAATAACCTCCTTCGCAAGTATGCCTCTCTGAATCTGGATCAGTCGTACATCTTAGCTGAGTATCCTCCCCAAAGACAAAAACCACGCTCCTCTGTCAATCTTATAAAAATAGCGGCAGTACAGTCAGATGACACTAAAGACTTTCTCCGCCGTATAGCAGGGATATTGCCCAATGAACAATGGCTCCTATTCAAGGAAGTACTGGAGGGTGCTGAATATTATTATGACTTGCTGATATTTAAAGAACATGAAGCAGCGCTCGGGAAACAGTTAACAGAACTGAAGCTTTATAATGATAAAACCAAGTCTGCCTTTTACAAGCTGAAGACATTCTATGGCAGTACGTGGCCCGACAACCTTCCATTCACTGTAGCCATATATCCCATACCCGGCAATACAGGTAATACCACGGCTACACCACATAACAACAGCCTGGTAATGGCAGTGCTCACCGAAGAAAAAGACCATGATAGCAGGATCGGTGTAGCGATGCACGAGATATGCCACGTTCTCTACGAGGAGCAGCCGTTGGACTTTCAATGGAAACTCGATTCAGCTTTCCAGGTGAGCCAGTCTGTTTCTAAGCTATATGCCTACAATTACATAGATGAAGCACTGGCCACAGCTTGCGGTAACGGATGGATGTATGAATACCTTACAGGAAAGACAGATAAAGGAACATGGTATAACGATGACTACATAGACGGATACGCTCATGCGCTATATCCTCTTGTAAAGACCTATATAGAAAACGACAAGAGAATAGACAGGCGGTTCATTACCAGTGCCATTGAGCTGTTTGAAAAGCAATTTCCTGATGCAGCTTATGAGTACAATAACCTGTTCAATAAAATGAGCGTCTACACAGATGCGACTAATAATGAGCAATACCGCAACATTATGAATACGGTGAACAGGCATTACCGTGTAACCAGTTCCCAGTCTTCTTACCCGATAACGGACCCGCAAAGCCTGAGCTTGGCAGACAATAGCGATGGTACTCAGTTGTTCATTATACATACCAACAAGCAGGAGAATCTTGTAGCATTAAAGAGAATATTCCCGGAGCTGGACAATGTGAAAGCCGAAGAGGAAAGCGTTATCAGCTTTATGGATAAAATGAACCGGCCTGTTGTCGTCGTAAATGTGAAGGATGCATCAAGAATAGAAGCAGCTTTCAAGAAGATGGCAGAAACAAAAAAGATAAGCCGTAGCTTATCTTCTGTTGCTATTCAATGATCTTTTTGTTCTATGCGGTAAACTTATAACCGATACCCCTCACAGAATGGAAATGCTTAGGATTGCGGCTGTCTTCTTCAAAATACTTACGGAAGTTCAGGATGAAATTATCAATAGTGCGGGTAGTGGGATAAACATTGTATCCCCATACTACCTGTAGTATATGCTCCCGGGACACCACATCGCCCTGATTCTCGACCAATAGTTTCAGCAAGGCCGCTTCTTTTTTGCTGAGTTCCTGCTTATTGCCGTTTTTATCTATGCATTCATGTGCCGCAAAGTCTATCTCACAACCATCAAATTTGTAAACATCAGCTATGGCTTGGGGCTCTCGTATCTTCTTATTCTTTATGATCAGTTTGTCAACCCTTAGTAATAGTTCCTCGAGGTTAAAAGGCTTGGTCATATAGTCATCACCACCTTTTTTCAATCCTTCCACGCGATCCGCACTGGTGTTCCGTGCGGAGAGGAATAAAATGGGGACATCATTGTGCTGCATCCTGATGGTCTCGCATACAGTAATACCATCCATATCGGGCAGCATTATATCCAGTATGATCAGGTCGAAGTATTCGTTCTTGACGAGTTTCAGCACTGCAGGCCCATTGTCGGCAGTTGTTATTTCATAATTTTCTAATTCAAGATTGAGCTTGAGGGCTTCCCTCAGGCTTTCTTCATCTTCAACCACCAGTATGGAGGCCTTCGTTTCTTTTCCGTTCATGTTGACTCCTTTGTTTATTCTAACATAAAAATAATGACAATTTGGGAGAAAGCTTATTTGGGGCTATTTATAGCGGAATTGAGAAAGAATATTCCCAATGGGATGAGCACTTTAACCGCAAAGTGCGCAAAGATGTCGCAAAGCATCTCCGGTTCATTGCGCTTTAGCATCTTCGCTGTCAACCCGTTTTACTCATAACGCTGAACGGGACACATTTGGTATTTTCCACAATCAATAATAATTGTTCAATTGAGATTTTTGCCTACCTTTGCCGTCCTTTAAGCGGGTGTGGTGAAATTGGTAGACACGCTAGACTTAGGATCTAGTGCTGCGAGGCTTGGGGGTTCGAGTCCCTCCACCCGCACTACAGCCGATACTAGTATCGGCTTTTTTATTAAAATAAAAACTCAAAAATAATGGCTACGGTAACTCGTGAAAATATTGGTAACCTACACGATAAAATAACGGTAAAGCTCAGCAAGGAAGACTACATGCCAACGTTTGAAAAGACGTTGAAGCAGTATGCTAAGAATGCAAATGTCCCCGGCTTCCGTAAAGGTATGGTGCCTGCAGGTATGGTGCGCAAAATGTATGGCCAGTCACTTTTTGGTGATGAGGTATTGCGTAGCGCTGGTGCAAAACTGGAAGAATATTTAGGCGGCGAAAAGCTGTCGATCTTTGCGCAACCAATGGTATTGCCTAATGAACAACCCCTGAGCCTGGATATGAACAATCCGGCTGAAGTGGATTTTGCTTTTGAAATAGGGTTGAAGCCTGATTTTACAGTCCCTGCACTAGACAACAAAACAAAGCTTACCCGTTATAAGATATCTGTTTCAGATAAGATGCTGGAAGATGAGATAGAGCGCATCCAGCGCCGCTATGGCAAGGTGGAAGACCAGGTATCTGTAATAGGTAAGGATGATATCCTTTACACTACTTTCGCACCTTGCGATGCTGATGGCAATGTAACAGGTGAAGGTGTTGATGATACTGAAGTGATGGAGAAAATGCCTTCAAAGCTCCAGGAAATGTTGATGGGAAAGAAAGCAAACGATACTGTTGTTTTCCGCCCTGCAGATGTAGCAGAAGGTGCAGAACTTCAGTCTTTCATGAAAGACCCGCTGAAGCAACCAATCGAAGCAGCAGAAGGTTACTTTAAACTGACTATCACTAAAGTTGGTTTGCTGGTTCCGCGTGAGCTTGATGTTGAATTGTTCGCACAGGTATTCCCTAACGAAATGATGACATCGGAAGCTGACTTTAAAGAGCGCATCCGTACAGAACTGAGCAAAGAATATGTGAGGATAAGTAATGAGCGCCTGCAAAATGAAATGTATGAGTTGCTGGTACACAATACTCCTATTCAATTGCCTGAATCATTCCTGAAACGCTGGATGCGTGAAGGCGGAGAAAAGCGTAAGTCGGCTGAAGAAGTGGAAACTGAATTCCCTTCATTTGTTCACCAATTGCTATGGACACTTATTTCTGATAAGATCATCATTGATAATAAAATAGAAGTAAGCCTGGAAGAGGTGAATAGCGATATCAAAACAAGGGTATTGGCTTATTTCGGCATGGAAACAGATGAAGATGCGCCATGGATGGAAGGATATATGGCTAAGGTAGCTAAAGACCAGAAAACACTTGATGAAACCTATCGTCGCCTTTTATTCGATAAATTGTTCAAATTTCTGGAAACTCAATTTGTAGTAGAAGAGAAAGAAGTGGGTGAAGAAGAATTTTTCAAGCTGGCAGATCCTCATGCCATGCACCATCATCATTAATTGATAATCAACAATTTATAAAGAAATAAGGCAGCACTAGTGCTGCCTTATTTCTTTATAAATCTAGTTTAAGAACACCCATCTGGCAATACATAACATTTATTTAAATGCAATAAATATTAATATCAAAAGATATTCCCATATACCCCAACGTTATAATCCTAAAAAACTGTCTATAGGTTACCAAACATATTGTTTTAACAATTTGCTAGGGAAGTTTTTTTTTAATATTTTCATGCAATCCGAATTATCATCGCGTTAATTATATGGAACACACTTATACTAAAATCATGAAAAACAGTATTGTTAAAGGATTAAGTAAGGCAATGCTTGCATTTGCTTTCCTTTTTTCTGCAAACACCGCATCAGCGCAGTTGCTGACGCAAACTTCCACGCTTGCTCAGTGGCTGGATAAGTTTGTGGGTAGTAATGTTACTATTATCAACCCGACAATTACTTGTCCTACTGGTGAGTTTGGGATATTCGATAACGGCGGTACTACCAATCTTGGTCTTAATGGCGGTGTGATACTGTCTACAACTCTGATGTCAGAGATACCTCTGCCACACACTGTACAAGCAGCTGTAGGTGGTACAGGGCCGGGTCACCCGGTGCTTACTGCTATATGTGGCTTCCCTACATTTAACGCATGTATTGTAGAGTTTGATTTCACTGCGGAGTTGGATACCATCTCTACACTTGGATTTGATTATGTGTTCGGTTCAGATGAATATAATGAGTATGCCTGTTCTTCATTCAATGATCCGTTTGCCTTCATTATCTCTGGCCCCGGTATTGTGGGTAATCAGAATATTGCAACAGTTCCCGGTACATCAATTCCGGTAACGATCAATAGTGTAAATGCCGGTAACAATATAAATTTTAACTGTACCAGTATGGGGCCAGGTGCTCCATTCACACAATACTTCGTGAATAATCAAGCTTTGAACGGACAATTTATTGTTTTCGATGGTTTTACCACTGTGTTGACAGCTGAAGCGCTTATTCAGCCATGTGATACTTACCATATGTTCATCGGTATAGCAAATGCGTCAGATAACGGATGGCAAAGTGGTGTGTTCCTTAGGGAGAACAGCTTTACTGTAGATTCAACTACTACCGATCTTTCGGGCGTTGTAGAATCATCAGGCGGTTACCTGGTAGAAGGTTGTACACCAACTGATCTTATCTATACACACGATACCTCATTAGGAAGGCCGAAGAAAATCTGCTTCCACTATGATTCTTATCTTGGCGCGATCAACGGTACTGACTATACAGGTCCAAACGGATTGCCTTTACCTGATACCTTACTTATTCCGGGTAATGTTTACTCAGGAAGCCTGACTATCGTTCCGATGTTGGATGGTATCCAGGAAACATTCAATACATGGGATCCTGTGACAGGCTATTTATCGAGCACTCTAACTGATACAATAGTTATCTATGAGATCAACTGTTGCACATTGGATACATTAAATCCTAAAGACAGTATTAAAATACCGATCCGTGACTCTCTGTATATGAACCTGATTTCCCGTGATACATTCTATTGCGAAGACAACGTTCCACCTACTGAATTACATGTAACCGGTGATCCGCTGTATAATTACCTGTGGACACCACCTACCGGCGTAGCTGATCCTACCGATACATTAACATCAGCTATACCAACACAAACTACTACTTACACAATAACAGCTTCTTATCCTGGTTGCCCTCCGGTAAGCAGAGAGATAGAGATAATATTAGAGCCTTTACCTATAGTTAATGTGACGCCGGATGATGTGGCCTTGTGCTTAACCGAACCGTACCAGATCAATACTACAGTAGATCCGCCGAATAGCCCTTATGCTTATTCATGGAGTCCTGCTGACGGTAATCTTTCCAGCACTACTATCCCTAACCCAACATTCTGGTATCAAGGTGCAGGTGTGTTCACCTATACATTAAGTGTAACTACACCTCATGGTTGCCTGGGAACAGACTCTATGCGTATCGAAGCATTCCCGGGTGTGGTTGGTGATATCAGGATATCAGATACTGTTATTTGCTCTAATGATTCATTGGTGATAGATGTAACAGTGTTCCCGGATTCAATGACAAATACGTCTACGTATCAATGGTCTCCATCAACATTCCTGAATAATGATCAGATCATGGAGCCTACCTACAAGACTAATATCAATGAAGACCAGACCTACATTTATACATTGATCACTACCAATAGCTTCGGCTGTCATGATACTGATCAGATATCTATACGTAGCCTGATACTCCCTGAACTGCAAATTATGCCTGATACTGCATTGTGCTTACATGAGCCTACCATAATAACTATGGATGTTGGTCCGGCAGGTGGACAGTTCACTTATCAATGGACTCCAACTGACCTGATATATGGTGCATCTGATGTACAAGATCCATACTTCTGGACCACATTCAATACTGACCATGCTGACTACCAATTATATGCTGTAGTAACAGAAGTGACAGGTGGTTGCAGAAATTATGACACGATCAATATTCATACTTATCCGCACACATTCCTGGATATAGTAGCTGACCAAACTGCTATGTATGGTGACAGGGTACAATTGTGGGCAAATAATACCGGTGTAAGTAATGTAAACTACTATGCATGGACGCCAACAGAATACCTGGATAACGCGAATATCGGAACACCGACTGCTCTTGTTCAAGTGCCGGTAGTATATACTGTGATTGGCCTGAACGAGTGGGGCTGCCGTGATACTGCTAATACTACAGTAAGTGTGGACTACACGATGAATGAATTTGTTCCTAGTGTATTCAGCCCGAATGGTGATGGTAAGAATGATATATTCAGGATTATCAACCTGAAATACCAGAAGCTGGTAGAGTTTAGGGTATTCAACCGTTGGGGTAAAGAGATCTACAACAACCCTGATCCTACTAAAGGATGGGATGGTACCTACAATGGTGTACCGCAAGATCCGGGCGTGTATAACTACGTTATCCGTGTGAATGTGCCAAGTGCAGAACAAAAAGTGTTCAAAGGCAACATCACCCTGGTGAGATAATTGCTTTAGAAAGTATAAAGAAGCCTCCCCTCGGTTCAACCGAAGGGAGGCTTCTTATTTAGAGCGGTTGCTGTATAATGAGCTTGTACCCTACGCTGTGATAGTTTTGAATGCTGATACTTGTTTCGGAATTGAGCAGCTTTCTCAGCCGCGTGATATATACATCAAGGCTCTTGGAAACGAAGTAGTCATCATTACCCCACACTTCCATCAATAGCCTGGAGCGGTTTATTACCGTGTTCGGGTTTTCACAAAACAGCCTGAGCAGTTCATTCTCCTTGGTGCTCAGTTTTTTTGTTTTGCCGGCGTAGGCCAATTCTCTTGAGTTGTAGTTAAATGTATAGTTGCCAATATTGAAACTGGTATCCGTAGGCTCAAAAGACCGGGCGCTTCTTTTTAAAATTGCCCTGATGCGGAGTAAGAGTTCGCGGATGGTGAAAGGCTTTGTAATGTAATCATCGGCCCCTGCTTCAAACCCCTTGTATATATCCTCTTTTAAACTACGGGCGGTGAGAAAGATAATAGGCACAGCCGGGTTTTTCTTCCTGATGTTCTCTGCTAGCCTGAAGCCGTCTTGTTTGGGAAGCATCACGTCGAGAATACATAGGTGGAAATCATTCTTTAGAAACTCATTGAGTCCTTCATTGCCATCGGCGCAACAGTGTACATCAAATCCTTCTTCCTTAAGATTATCATTGAGCAGAAATGAAAGACTCACATCATCTTCTACAACTAATATTTTGATCTTGCTTTGCGTCATTGTCGTTACAATTTGAACCAGAATGTGAAACTTGTTCCCTTGCCGGCTTCTGAGTTCATCTCTATTTCTATGTCATGAGCCTCTGCAATGCTTTTCACATAGCTTAATCCCAGTCCGAAACCTTTTACATCGTGTACATTACTGTTGCTCCCTCTGTAGAATTTCGTAAAGATGTTCTTAGAAATATCTGTGCTCATACCAATACCGTTGTCCTCTATCTTCACCCAAAGCTTCTTCCGGGCGTTTCCTGTTGATATCTTAATACTTAACGGTCTTTCCGAAGCATATTTTACGGAGTTGTCAATGATATTATAGAATAGGTTGAGGATATGTGTCTCATCAGCTATGCTCTTGTAGTTGGTCGCCGCAAAGTCAAAGGTGATCGCACCTTTTTTATTCTGAACAGGAATGGAAAAGGTTTTAGCTACCCGCACCAGGAGTTCGTGTATGTTGATAGGAGTAAGATCAAGTAGGAAACTGCCTTTTTCTAATACAGATACCTGCAGTACTTTATTGATGTTATCCTTCAGGTGGTCATTCTCTGTTCCTATCAATTCTAATAGTCTTTCGTCAGGTTCTTTTTGTTTGCTCTTATTCTTCTCTATGGTTTCCAGCGCCAGTGCTATATTGGTGACAGGCGTCATAAATTCATGTGTCATGTTGTTGATGAAATCAGTTTTCATTTCAGACAGTTTCTTCTGTCTCAGTATCACGCTGAAGAAATAGGTGAAGGCTGCCAATAGCCCTGCTATAATGATCGCTGAGAGAATTAAAGCTATATTCAGGTCACCGGTAGTAGTGGTTTTAGAATCATACAAGTAGAAATGCAAAACATATGGATGGGAAAACGCCTTGTCGGCAAATAGGAGATTTGTGTATTTGCTTTCCTGAAGCTTGTCGTTAAATGTGCTGTCTGAAATGAAAGCAAAGTCGGCATGGCCTGTTTTTTTGATCGCATAGGCATAGCTTTGGTTGATCTTGTCTTTTGCCAATGTCGCTTTAATACAGCTGTCTATGGCCGGTATCCTGAGCCTCTGCATAATACTGTTGGTGTCATCCAGTATCGTCTTGTAGTTGTCTGTCGATATGTTTTGAAGCAATGCGTTCACACCTCTTACGTTCTCTTGCTTTTCCTTAGGACGGGATTCAAAACGCATGGTGGCATCAAAGAGTGTAACTGTATTATAGTAAGATATTTTTGTGCTATAAAAGCAGGTGTCAGGTTTGTCGTCATAGGGGAACGCATTGAACAAAGGCAACGTATCAATGATCTTGTTGTCCTTGAGGGACTTTTTCAGCACTAGTATTCCTTCTCCCGGTTGTATGTAGGAACGGGTATAGAGATTGAAGGAGAAGACCTGGCTTTCCATGTACCGGGCTATGTCATCTACAGCGCAATACACATCCCTTTCATAGTACACCCTCTGGAGCTTGTCAGTGTTCTTTACCCAATACGCCTGTATGGCCACCAGCCCGATCATCAGCGTTGAGATAAGCAGGGATATAATATAGAGTCTCTTTCTGTTGAGCATTGTCTATTAAGTTATTCAATAAACGACTGCCGTGCAAGTGTGTTAAGTTTTTTTAAGCTTTATTAACGGCGATTTCTCCTGAGGGTAAACTAGTAATCGCTTATCCCGTTGAGGTAAGCGTATATGAAAAGACCCTCAGTCAACTGAGGGTCTTTTCATTTTATACTCTTGCTCTCCACGGTATCTCGGGAGCGTTATTGATGTGGCCGATATACCTTGCCAGCACAAACAGGAAATCGGATAGTCTATTGAGGTATTGAATAACCAGCTCCGGTACATATTCGTTGTCTTGCTGCATCTGTACACAAAGTCTCTCTGCCCTTCTGCATACACAACGCGCCACATGGCACATAGAGCCTGCTAGATTCCCGCCGGGAAGAATGAAGGAACGCATCTCGGGGAGGGCTTCGTTCATTTTGTCTATTCTTGCTTCCAGCCAAAGTACATCTGCATCATGTAGGTCAGGCAGTTTCATTTTTACTTCTTTATCAGGATTGGTGGCCAGTACAGATCCTACTGTAAACAACCTGTCCTGTATCTCACGGATCCATTCATTTATTTCGGTGTTTTGTGCTGCATCGGTAACCATGCCCAGGTAAGAGTTCAGTTCGTCTACTGTGCCGTAGCTTTCTATGCGAATGTGATTCTTGGGTACACGCACGCCACCTATCAGGCTGGTGCTGCCCTTATCCCCGGTCTTTGTGTATATTTTGAATGCCATGGTCTGTTAATTAGCTAATTGAACTTTGCGGGTATCACTTTCTATTATGCCATCTCTTAGCCGTACTATCCTGTGTGTATAGTTGGCTATGTCTTCTTCGTGCGTCACTAAAACCACTGTGTTGCCCCCCGCGTGAATTTTACTGAACAGGTCCATTATCTCAACAGAGGTTTTAGTATCCAGGTTACCTGTGGGCTCATCTGCCAGTATAAGTGATGGGTTGTTGATCAGGGCACGGGCGATGGCCACACGCTGGCTTTGTCCGCCCGAAAGTTCATTAGGCTTATGATGGCCACGGTCGCCCAGGCCAACTTTGTCCAGCATCGCTCTTGCTCTCTCTTCCCGGTCCTTCTTTCCTACACCGGCATATATCAGCGGCAAAGCCACATTTTCCCAGGCTGTAAGACGGGGTAAAAGATTGAATTGCTGGAACACGAAGCCAATTTCCACATTCCGCACATCTGCCAGCTCATCATCCACCATCCTGCTTACGTCCTTGCCATTAAGTATATACTGCCCGTCAGTGGCAGTATCCAGGCAGCCGAGTATATTCATCAGTGTAGATTTTCCCGAGCCGGAAGGCCCCATTAAGGCCACATATTCATTGTTCGCTATCGTCAGGTCAATACCCTTAAGTACTGGCAACTCGTTTTTACCAAGATAATAGCTCTTTTTGATACCCGTCAGGCTGATCACGTCTTTCATCGTTATCAAAAATACAGATTATTTACAGGCGCCTATCATACTTTTGTAGCCTATGCTTTCCTTCCCCAATTGTAAGATCAACTTAGGGCTCTATATCACCAATAAGCGCCCCGATGGCTACCACGACATTGAGACGGTATTTTGTCCTGTGCCGGTGAAGGATGCATTGGAGATAGTACCCGCCTCTACGGCCAAGATCCATATGAGTGGCAAAGCAGTAGCAGGGAATGAGCAGGACAACCTTGTATGGAGAGCTTATGAACTATTGAAGCAGCAATACCCGCAGATACCTGCACTGGACATCTACCTGCACAAAGCCATACCCATGGGTGCAGGAATGGGCGGTGGCTCCGCTGATGGCGCTTTTATGCTGCAACTGCTAAATGACTACTGCAAACTCGGACTGACTAATGCCCAACTGGCCGAATATGCACTACAACTAGGCAGCGATTGCCCTTTCTTCATTTACAACACCCCGCAATTTGCCCAAGGAAGGGGAGAGCAACTGCAACCTGTGAATATTGACCTCTCGCCATATAGTATTCAGCTCATTTGCCCGCAGATGCATATATCTACGGCGAAGGCATTCAGTATGATAACTCCTAAAGCCGCCTCGTTCGACCTGAGAAAGCTACCCGAGTTACCTATATCAGAGTGGAGGGGAACGATAACTAATGATTTTGAAGCGCCGATATTCGAGCAGAATCCTGTCTTAGCTGATATCAAACGGCAGCTATACGATGCCGGGGCTATCTACGCCGCTATGAGCGGAAGTGGGTCTACGATATTCGGGATATTTGAGAAGGGGAAAAGTGCGGAGATAAAGGCTGAAGTGGCTTTTGAGGAGCACTACATTCCATAGATTCTAAAATACAAATAGCCGACACCATCAGGTATCGGCTATCCGGAATATGATTAAGTAAATTCTATTTTACCTGAGCGATCAGCGCCTTAAATGATTCTGGTTCATTCATTGCAAGATCAGCAAGAACTTTACGGTTCAGCGTGATGCCTTTAGCAGACAGCTTACCCATAAATACTGAATAGCTCATACCTTCTTCACGACAACCTGCATTGATACGGGCGATCCATAATGAACGGTAGTCACGCTTTTTCAGCTTACGACCTACATATTTGTATCCAAGACCTTTCTCTAATACGTTTTTGGCAACGGTATAAACGTTTTTACGTTTACCGTAAAAGCCCTTAGCCTGGGCTAAAATTTTCTTTCTTCTTTTGCGGGAAGCAACCGAATTTACCGAACGTGGCATACTTTGTTTCTTTTATTAGTTAGTTTAAAACCTTTTCCCCTTTTTGGGTGAAGGTACTAGCATCAAATACTAGCGCAGACGCAGCATACGCTTTACCAGGTTCATGTTCGCAGGATGTACGAACGCGGCCTGACGCAGGTGGCGTTTACGAGTTTTTGATTTTTTGGTCAGCAGGTGGCTCTTAAAAGCCTTGTATCTGCGTATCTTACCCGTACCGGTAACTTTAAAAGTCTTTTTAGCACGAGAGTGAGTCTTCACCTTTGGCATGGTCTCAATTTTGGGATGGCAAAGGTAAGTCTAATTATCATATTCACAAAAAAATATCGATAGGTAATATTTACCCTTGCCCGTGAACCAGCGAAAATAGGCTTTTAAATGGTCAAAACACCGATAAAACGTAACTTACAGCACATTATTACAGGCTTCAAAACTTTCGGCTATGGCAATATTATTCGTGAAAAGGATGAAAATGACGCTTTTAGCAGGTTTAATGCTGGTTTCGGTGGCTTCTTACGGCCAGGAATACATGGATGCCCTGCACAGGCTGGAGGCGGTTACCCTGGATGTTCGCAGGGTGGAGGCCGAAATAGAGGTGCTGGAGCGGGAGGTAGCGGTATATGACAAAGACATACGAAAAAACGAACATCTACAAGAGAAAATGAAGGATAAGGAGCACCGCCTGAAGTACAAGGTGATGTCAGAACTCTCTAAAATGGATACTACAGTGCCGCACAAGATGACCTATAAGGAATGGCAACTGGAAAAGGCGGAAAGAGAGCGGGCTCATGCTACAGCTCAACTGGCTAAAGCGCAGCAAAACAGGGAAAGCAGAATATTGGCATTGGCAGATAAAACGAAAGAACTGCAAGATGCTCGTACACGGCTCTACAACGCGGGGATGACTAATCCTGGTCCTGCCAGGCACAAGAAAGTAAAACAAAAGACCAAACAACCTAAGGACCATAAAGGCAAAGAAGCTGAGTTAAGAGGTTAGGTCAGCCTTAAAAAATAATGTAGGTTTGCACTTCATTTTAGCCTACGAATAAAAACATTTCTGCATATCATGGAGGCAACTCTGGAACAGGCCGTTAAACTTGGCCTTCGCGAAGACGAATTCGAAAAAATTAAAGAAATACTGGGCCGTACCCCAAACTTTGTTGAGACAGCTATGTACTCCGTAATGTGGAGCGAACACTGTAGCTATAAGAACTCAATTAAGTGGCTAAAAACCCTTCCGCGTGATGGCGAACGCTTGCTTGTAAAAGCGGGTGAAGAAAACGCCGGACTGGTAGACATAGGTGACGGACTGGGTTGCGTGTTCAAAATAGAATCACATAATCACCCTTCAGCTATCGAACCATTCCAGGGTGCCGCTACAGGTGTAGGTGGTATTCACCGGGACATCTTCACGATGGGTGCCCGTCCTATCGCTGCACTGAATTCTCTGCGCTTCGGCAAGATGGACAATCCTAAAACAAAGTGGTTGCTGAAAGGTGTGGTAAAAGGCATCGGACACTACGGCAACTGCTTTGGTGTACCAACTGTAGCCGGTGAAGTGTATTACGAAAGTTGCTACCAAACCAACCCGCTCGTGAATGCAATGAGTGTTGGCGTAGTGAAAGCAGGTGACACTGTTTCAGCTACTTCTTATGGTGCAGGTAATCCTGTATTCATAGTAGGTGCTTCTACAGGCAAGGATGGTATAGGCGGTGCATCATTCGCATCGGCTGACATCAGCGAGAACAGTGCAGAGTCTTTACCATCAGTACAGGTGGGCGATCCGTTTGAAGAAAAGAAATTATTAGAGGCTTGCCTGGAAGCTATCCAGACAAGGACCATCATAGGTATGCAGGACATGGGTGCGGCAGGTATCACTTGCTCTACCAGTGAAATGAGTGCCAAAGGCGAACACGGTATGATCATCCACCTGGATAAAGTACCAACCCGCCAGGCCAACATGAAACCATGGGAAATGCTGCTGAGTGAAAGCCAGGAGCGTATGCTGATAGTGGTGAAGAAAGGTGAAGAAGCAGCAATACAAAAAGTGTTCGACAAGTGGGATATCCACTGCGTGCAGATAGGTGAAGTAACCACAGAGCAACGCCTGAAGTTCTACATGCACGATGAGTTGGTGGCTGATGTACCGGGCGAAAGCATGGTATTAGGCGGCGGTGCTCCTGTTTACGAACGTGAGTACAGCGAACCAAAATATTTCGAAGAGATCAAAAAATTCAACCCTGATAGCATTACCGTTCCATCCGATTTAAGAGATGTTGCATACGAACTCGTACAATTACCGAACATCGCCTCTAAGCGTTGGATATACGAGCAGTACGACTCAATGGTAGGTACAGGTAATACACAAACAAACGGACCAAGTGATGCAGCAGTAGTAAAAGTACACGGCAGCCCTAAAGGCATTGCATGCACTACCGACTGTAACAGCCGCTATGTATTTGCCGATCCTTACAAAGGCGCAATGATAGCCGTGAGCGAAGCAGCACGGAACATCGTTTGCTCAGGTGGTGTGCCGGTGGCGATCACGAATTGTCTGAACTTCGGCAATCCTTACAATCCTGAAGTGTATTATCAATTCGTCCATGCTATTAAAGGTATGGGTGCTGCCTGCGAAAAGCTGGGCACTCCTGTTACCGGTGGAAACGTGAGCTTCTACAACCAATCGGAAGATGGCCCTGTATATCCTACGCCAACAATTGGTATGGTAGGCATACTGGATACGCTGGACCAGAAGATGACACTGGACTTTAAGGCTGCAGGCGATATCATTTACCTGGTAGGTGAGAACAGGAACGACATCAACTGTTCTGAATACCTGCACCATATCTGTGGTGTAACACATAGCCCGGCTCCCCATTTTGATCTTGATGAAGAACATAAACTACAACAAATGATACTGAAGTTGATAGGCATGAAGCTGATCAACTCAGCGCATGATATTTCTGAAGGTGGTTTGTTCACTTGCGTACTGGAAAGTGCAATGACCAATGACCTCGGTTTCCATATCGACTCTGCAGAAGGTATCCGTAAAGATGCATTCCTGTTTGGCGAAGCACAGAGCCGCGTGATAGTGAGTGTGAATCCTGCTGTTCATACAATGTTCGAAGCAGAGATGGAAGGTATGGCTTTCTCTAAGCTCGGTACCGTTGTAGCAGGTGGCGCAATCAGCATAGATGCTGACAACTGGGGCTACATCACCGACTGGAAGGAAGTATATGACAATGCTCTTAGTAAACTAATGGCGAACTAAAAACGAGTAGCGTCAACACGGCTTCAAGCCGTCAGACGCGTTAAGGGATAAAATAAAAAGGGCGAGAATTTATTCTCGCCCTTTTTATTTTATCCTGGTCCAAGTATTTACTTGGACCCACCATAGAGCAAGTATTTACTTGCGATACAAAGCCTTATTATTTTTCGTAAGAAACCTGCGAATACTTCACACTTCCCTGCAATGGAGGATTCATCTTCCGCACCACTACTTTTATTTTCTCGGCAATAGGGAAGAGCACCTTCAGTTCCGTATGGATATTCAATACAAAAGTCTCCAGCAACTGCCCTTCGCGGTGAAAGACTTCAGTCACTATAGAGAAGATAATAGTATAGTCAACAAAAGGCCAGGGCTGTAATTCATCAGGCACCCAAACATCTACATCCACTTCAAACTCATTCCCCAGCACATGCTCCTGTGGATATAAACCATGTGGCGCATTAAGCCTGATACCGTGTAAAGAAACCGTTAACATAATTCAAAAGTAAAAATTCAAAAAGGAATTACCGCATTACTTAAAGCGTGCATCTGCGGCATAAGGGTCCGGCGTTATTTCGTAGCGCAGATTAGTATATGGCTGTAGTGTATTCAGGTCATATATGCTATACCATCCATTGCGCCCGTTGCAAACAGCAGAGTGGTGCGGTGCAGGCCCGTCAGGTGAAAAGTTCCGGCTCACAACATACAATAGGCCTTTCTGCTCATCTACAGTAATACCATGTGGTTGAGCGAAATCGCCGTATATCTTCTTCACTACCTGGTAAGTGCTCATATCAATAACATACACAGAGCCTTTGCTTTTGGGAGTGAGTTTCATGTCCACATCTTCCTGGCAGGTAACATAGAGCAGGTTTCTCTTAGGAGACATGACCATTTCTAATGGCTTAGCCCCAACAGGAATGGCAGCCAATACTGAGTTATCCGCAACACTTAATACCCTTACTTCATTTGAGGTCATGCAGGTAACAAAGTATTTAGAATAATCCGGAGCCATGATGATCTCATGCGGGTCAGGAGTATTGAGCGAATCCGAGCCTTCTCTTTCTTCCTTGCCGTCTATAGCTATGCGCTCAAGACCGTTCGTGAAGTCGAACCTGTAAACAAGATTGCCATACTGCCCAGTTACATAAAACGTATCGAAAGTAGCGGTGCTAGTAATGCCATGTGGAGTAAAAAATATACTACCAATCTCTTGCGTTTCCATCATGGTAGTGGTGTTAACAAACTTTATTCTTCGGTTGGCCATGTCACTTACCACAAGTTTATCCCCGGCGGGAGAAAGATGCAATACATTCCAGCTACCCTCACCTATGTTAACCGTTCCCACCACTTCATCGGTACGGGTATCTACTTTTTGTATCACCGAGCCTGAGGTGAAGCATACATAAGCATAGCGCCCATCCTTGCTCACCTTTACATTGTGTGATACTTCGGTAATGTTGGTAACACCCATAGGTATATACCGCATTACCAATCCACTTTTCGCATCTACTACAGTAAGCAGGTCTTCGCATACCTGCTGGGTGATGTATATTTTTTGCCGGGTATCCGGGTCAGACGAGAATGGAATATTACCATTGGCATCAGGAGCGCCATTGGCTATCCAGTTCTTTACCGCATTATATTCGTCTTTGCTCAGCGCAGGTTGATTATAGGGCATGGATGGAGTGGCTATTATGTCGGTATTACCGTGCGATGCCTGGTTGATGTAGTAGAGCAGTATGCTATACTTGGTGCTGTAAGGTACCACCACTGCCCCCCTGCTGCTACCTTTAAAGAGTTCATCCCAGCTATCGAGCCTGAGTCCGGCGGCATTTACCGCACCTGCGGCGTCATGGCATCCCTCAGTGGCGCACTTCAGTATCATGATGCGGGAGATGTCTTCGGGGAAGTCTCCTTTGGTAAGGTCATAGGGCTCATGCTGGCAGGAAGACAAGGCATAAGCGAATATCCCGATAGACAAGACACTTGTTAACAGATGGTGGAGCTTGGTGTTGTTCACATACTAAAGTTAAGGAATAACAGTCTTTTTCAGCACCCGATAACATGATTTATATTAGCTTTTAAGTCTCTATACCTTATCTTGCGGGCTCATTCGTAGATGAAATTACTCCTTTCATTTATTGCCCTTCTTCTTTTGTCTGTACCGGCCCTTGGTCAGGCAGAAAGTGCTATTAATGCGCGGATAGATACTATGCGCAAGCATGTGCCGCAAGGTTTACCACAAAATGTCGTTGTAAAAGACATAGTCGTTAAAGGGAACAAACAAACCCGTAAGTCCATTATCCTGCGCGAAATGAATGTGTCACCCGGCATGGTATTGCCCTCCGCTGATCTCGCTTATTTCATGAGCCAGAACAAGATCCGCATCATCAACCTCGCACTGTTCGATGACATCGAAATGGATATCGAACCGTTGGAAGGTGATTCTGTCATCTGGCATATCAGGTTGAAGGAACGTTGGTATATTTTCCCTGAAGTTTCTCTGAAGCTTGCCGACAGAAACTTTAACGTGTGGTGGTACGAACAAAACCATGACATAAAAAGAGCAGTAGTAGGTGTGGCCCTTACCCATAGCAACTTCCGCGGTAATATGGAAAAGCTCAGCTTTGTAAGCCAGTTGGGCTATACGCAGCGGTTGGGACTCAATTATCAGCGTCCTTACATAGACAAGAAACAACACCACGGTCTCGGTATATCAGTGTATGATACCCGCAATAGGGAAACATTTTATAAGACAGACTCCAATAAACTATTATTCGCTCGTGCCCCCGACAGGGACATGCTGCATGTATTTGAGGCGAACCTGAGTTATGTCTATCGTCCGGCTTATAATACCAAACACCTCGTTTATCTTACCTATCGCAACTACGACATTGACGATAGTCTCAGCAGTTTAAACCCTGACTACTTCAACGGTGAGACAAGGGTTAACCTGATGGAAGTGGTCTATCGCCTGGAACTAAACAGGGCTGACAACTGGAACTATCCACTTGTGGGAACCAAGATGATAGGCGTATTTACCAACCGTATTGGCATAAATGGGTTCTCTTACCAATCATTTATCAACCTGGAAATAGGAACGTATCACAAGCTTGCCCGTAAGTGGTATGCGGATGCCATGTTCCGCGGAAGGATCATGTTCCCAGAAAAGCCGCCATATGGTTTCTTTGGTGCCACCGGTATGGGTAGCAATACCGACTACCTGCGCGGATATGAGTATTATGTGATAGACGGCCCGCAATACGGCCTGGTGCGTAGTGAGCTGAAGTATGAATTGCTGAACTACACCATTAAAGGCATACCCATCCCCTTCCTTAAGGTGATCCCCATCCGTATATATCCGAAAATATTTGCGGATGTAGGTGGCTCAAGAAACCCCTATCCGGGTAATAGCAGGTTTAATAACCGTTTGCTGTACTCTGGTGGCTTTGGCGTAGATATATTGAGCGCATACGACGTAAGGCTGCGAATAGAATACTCTTTTAACCATTTGGGAGAAAATGGGTTATTTTTACACAATACCGGTAAGTAATCATGTTAGTAGCCTTATACAACAGAACATTTGAAGAGGAGGACATTCCTGTATTGCAGCGCATTTTGAAAATGCTCTACGATCATAAACTCCACATGGTGTTCTATAAGGAGTTCTATGATCGCATACAGCCATACTTGCCGTTTCAGCTCGATACTCCGCGCCTGTTCACCGGAAAGCTGGACCTTCCAATGCATACCGACATGCTTTTCAGCCTGGGTGGTGATGGCACCATGCTGGATACGGTAACATTTGTGGGCGATAGCAATATTCCTATAATTGGTATTAACCTTGGCAGACTAGGCTTCCTTGCCGCTATACCTGAAGAAGAAGTAGAAGCAGCAATAGTATCATTAGTGCGCGGCTCCTACACGCTTGAAAAAAGAACACTCATACACCTGGACTCCAGCGTGCCTTTGTTCGACGGTTCTCCGTTCGCCCTCAATGAATTTACCATACACCGGAAGGATTCCTCTTCCATGATCAAAATACATACTTACCTGAATGGTGAGTTCCTCAATACCTATTGGGCAGATGGGCTGGTAGTGGCCACGCCAACAGGCTCTACAGGATACTCCTTGAGCACCGGCGGCCCGGTGGTATTCCCGCAGACATCCAGCTTTGTGATAACACCCGTAGCGCCGCACAACCTGAATACGCGACCCATAGTCGTACCCGATGATAACGTCATCTCTTTTGAGGTAGAAGGCCGGGCCGAGCAGTTCTTATGTACAATGGACTCCCGTACCGAGACCATCACCAGCAGCATCCAACTGGCAGTGAAAAAAGAGAATTTTACGATTTCTCTGGTTCGACCTGATGAGCATAACTTCTTGAAAACCATCCGCCAGAAGCTCTATTGGGGTATTGACAGGCGTAACTGACAATAAAACTCTATTTTTACAGTTGATAGTATACCCCTATGATCAAAAAGGCTTTTTTATATATAGGTATTTTGTTGTGTGTTTCACAGGTAGCATCCGCGCAGTTTTTTTTCAGTGCGGGTGAGGCCGGCGTTGCTGTTGGCGGTGCACAGTATTTTGGTGACCTGAACGAACGCAGCTTTAAATACATCCGCCCTGCGGGAGGTTTGTTTTTCCGTTACCACTTCAATCCATATATATCAGGTAAGGTGTCGCTGAACTATGCGCATATCGGCTTCGATGATAAATTATCCGACAACGCATACAACAAAAAGCGGAACCTGAATTTTCAAAGTGAGATAATAGAAGCCAGCATACAGGCAGAGTTTAATTTTTTCAAGTTTGCTACGGGTGATGAGAAACATCGCTTTACTCCATACCTCACAGGTGGCTTCGGGGTGTTTTACTATAATCCATATTCCCGCTACAACGACAGAACTTATTACCTGAGAAACATAGGTACAGAAGGTCAGAATCTTCCGGGCTATGAAGAAAATAAATACAACAAAACCAGCTTTTGCTTTCCTGTTGGTTTTGGTGTGAAATACTGGCTCAGGCCGGGTATCAACTTTGGCTTTGAGATAGCCGACAGGCTTACGCTTACTGACTATATAGATGATGTAAGCACCAACTACGTAGGTGGCGATAAATTTGCAGGAAAGCTCAATGAACCACCTGCAGCTTACTATTTACAAGACCGCTCACTTCAGGTAACACCCAATGACCCTTTAGGAAGAGTAGGGAAGCAGCGCGGCAACTCCAGCACTAAAGACCAGTACATGACTGCAATATTCACGCTTTCTTTCCAGCTGAAGGTGTATAAGTGCCCTGGCTATATGAACCGTGGTTTTAACCAGGAGTAAGCTCTATACTTACATTCACCCATTCGCCGTCAAAACGCGCATTGTATCGTTTGTAGAAATTGATCGCAGGCTCATTCCAGTCAAGCACTTGCCACATCATACCGGTGAATTTCTTTTCAGTGGCTACTTCTATTAGTTTGTCCATCAGCAATTTACCAATGCCCTTGCCACGCCAGGGCTCATTCACTATAATATCTTCCAGGTACATTCTTTGCCCTTTCCAGGTAGAATAGCGGACATAGTACAGCGCGAAGCCCACAATATTGCCCCCTGCTTCTGCTACATAAGCCCACCATACCGGATTATCACCAAATCCACTTTCCCTGAAGTGTTCAGGGCTCACTGTTACCTCATCGGGAGCTTGCTCGAAGACGGCCAGTTCTTTGATAAGTTCCATCATGGCAGGGCAATCTTTAGCTGTTGCCGGGCGGATAATGATATCAGGCATAATGTTTATGTACTTATACTGCAATACTAAGGGCTATACCACGTTATTGCAAATGAGATCACTGCCAATTTTGCGTTAAAGCATGGAAATGCGCACAATAGAAAGTGTATTTTTGAATTATAGTAGAGTTATATTCCACACTAAAGCACTAAAGAAACAAGAGCCAATATGAACAATAACCAGGGTGAAATACTATGGGTAGATGATGAGATAGATTCGTTGAAGTCGCAGATAATGTTCTTACAGAACAAAGGCTATGAAGTTAATTCACTGAGCAACGGGCATGATGCTATAGAGCTGCTGAAAGAAAAAATGGTAGATGTGGTATTGCTCGATGAGAGTATGCCCGGCCTTACGGGTTTGGAAACACTTGCCCGCATCAAGGAAATGCATCCCCATTTACCAGTGGTAATGGTGACAAAAAATGAAGCAGAAAACATAATGGAAGAGGCAATCGGCTCTCAGATATCCGACTACCTGATAAAACCGGTGAACCCTAACCAGGTACTCCTTTCCCTGAAGAAAATAATTGATAGCAAGCGGCTGGTGTCGGAAAAGACTACCCTTTCTTACCAGCAGGATTTCCGCAATCTCTTTATGGCGCTCAGCTCTAACCCTAACCATGAGGAATGGAAGGAGCTATACAAGAAACTGGTGTACTGGGAATTGGAAATGGCCCGTAGTGACAGCCCTGAAATGATGGAAGTGCTCCAATCGCAAAAGACGGAGGCCAACACCGATTTCTTTAAATTCATCAACAAGAACTACGCTAACTGGATAAAGAAACCCGAAGAAGCGCCGCTCATGTCCCATGAGTTGATACGCAACAAAGTGGCGCCTTACCTGAAGCAGGGCACACCTACTTTCCTCGTAGTGATAGACAACCTGCGGTACGATCAGTGGAAATCGATACAGCCAATAATAGGTGAGTTTTACCGTATGCTGGAAGAGGACATGTTCTACAGCCTGTTACCAACGGCTACCCAATATTGCCGCAACGCGCTTTTTGCGGGAATGCTGCCTATTGATATAGCCAAAAAGTACCCGAACGAATGGAAGAACGACGATGAAGAAGGTGGTAAGAACCTCTACGAAGACTTGTTTATGAAAGGCCAGTTGAAGAACCTGAAACTGGACGATCTTAAATACCAATACCTGAAGATCACGAATAATGAGAATGGTAAATTGATGGAAGATAATATCCACAATTACCTGAACAACGATCTTACAGTGATAGTGTACAACTTTGTGGATATGCTCTCTCACGCGCGTACGGAAATGGAAGTGCTGAAAGAGCTCGCAGGCGATGAAGTATCTTACCGCTCACTGACAGTTAGTTGGTTCGAACACTCACCATTGTTCCGGGCATTGAAGAAGATCGCTGATAAAGGCATCCAGTTGTTCTTCACTACCGACCATGGTACTGTACGCGTGAAACAACCAAGCAAGTGCGTAGGCGACAGGCATACTACAACCAACCTGCGCTACAAACACGGCCGCAACCTCCAATACGAAGAAAAGGACGTACTCGCTTTCCGCGACCCGAAACTAGCAGGCCTGCCAACGCCGAACGTGAGCTCTACATTCATTTTCGCCAAGGAAGACGTATTCCTCTGCTACCCGAATAATTACAACCACTACGTCAACTATTACCGTAATACCTTCCAGCACGGAGGTGTATCGCTCGAAGAGATGATAGTGCCGATTATAAGAATGGAAAGTAAATAGAACTACTTCCTGCAATATAAAAGCGTCCCGCATGTTTTCTACGGGACGCTTTTATATTTTAATACAGTCCCCCCTTTAGGGGGCGGAGGGGGCTTCCCATAAGGGTCTTTACTTCCTCTTATACTGATACTCTTCCTGCCTCTCCTTACCTTCCTGCTTGCCCTCTATACGCGCGTATAAAGTGCTATCAGATGGCCTCTTATAAATAATACGTTGCGGAAAATCATGAGCAGGATTTTCAAAAACAACTTCATCAGCAGACAAAGCCTTTTCCGTAAACACAGTTTCCTTGCCATCGTTCTGTCCGCTCACTACAGGCTTGTAATAAACAGTTTCACCCGATTGCTCCAGCTTGATATGTTCAGAGAACAACGTATCTCCTTTCGGTGATACCATCATGCCATGACCTGAGTAAGTGCTATCGTTCGTCTTTTCCCAATGCTCGGTAAAAGTTCCTTCCGGCGTAGCCATCTCCCAGGTGCCAATAACCCAACTCAACTTGTCCAGCTTATTTTCTTGGGCTGGCACTTCCGGTGTTTCGGTTTTTTCTTCTGTTTCGTTGCTGCCACACGCACTGAATAGTGCTGCTGCCAGGCAAAGGCCCATTAGTTTGTTCATATTAGCTCATTGAGTGTAATGCTACTTTATTTCCTTCAGTGTCTATGAAGATGGCGAAGTTACCCATATCCGGACCGATGTTCGTTTTAGGCACTATCACCTTGCCACCTGCGGCTTCTACTTTGCTAAGTGGCCCCGACAGATCATCTCCGCCGTTAAGATACACCAGTGTGCCGCTCGTGGAGGGAATGAAGTCATCACCTTTTACAATAGCGCCGCCACCGGTATCTGAAGGGAACATGCCCATCTTAGTGCCGGACATCTCTATCACTTGCAGCTTTATGTCAAACAAAGTACCGTAAAAGGCACTAGCTCTTTCAAAATCAACTACAGGTATCTCAAACCAATTGACCCAGTTTTTCATGTCTTGATATTTTAGACGCAAAGTTGGGGATATTTCGCCGTTCGGCTGTTGTATAAATCGGACATTTTTAGAGCAGCATCGCCTTGCCAAAATCCTGGAGGTCTTCAAAGTACTCCGAAGGGTTAACCCCTGCTATATCCTTAAAGTCGCGGGAAAAGTGGGCGGGGTCGTAATACCCACAGTCATAGATCAGTGAACTAAGCGAGCTTTCTGTATCCGCCATCCTGTAGCTAAATATGAATTGCTGCATCCGGGCTATGCGGATAAAGTGCTTGGGCGATAAGCCTATCACTTCGCCAAACTTTCGGTTGAACTGCCGCACACTCATATTGGCCATTACCGCAGCATTCCCAACAGACACGCTTGTGGTATCCTTTAGCATTTCAGGTAGCAGGGCAGCAAAGCGGTCAGCCTCGTTAAAGTATTTCTGCTTTCGTTGTTTCAGCAGGTTGAGCAGGAAGGACTCAGTGTGTTGCAGCATAGCCTTATGACTGCCATATAGATGGTCTGCCAGGTGTGAAATAGATTTGAAATGGTCTTCAGAGGCTATATGCTTGTCCGTAAACTCATCTGCCGGAGCGCCGGTAAAAGGGTATAATCCCCATGGATAAAAACGTATCCCGAGTATTCCCGTCTTTCCCGTCGCTTGCAGCACTATGGCTTTCTTTAGCTGTCCCACAAGCAGCATATCAGGCTGCTCGGTATGGCTGTCGCCTGAGACCCGCTGAAATTTGTCCCCGAAGTGGAATATCAACTCAGCACAACCGTCAGGCAATATCCGTTCGGGGATGCCGGGGGCACAATCACTCTCCAATATCCAGTAACATTTGATATATGGTGATAAGGCCTTAGATGGTATGTATTGCTTAAAAACCACAGATAGTTGATTTCCGTATAAAGATAGGACTTATGCCTCTATTGACGGTTAATGCAGTCTTTCACAAAAAATTATCAGGTAGCAGTTTTTCAGCACTATATAATTGCGTAAACTTGTATAAAGCTTGCCTTAGAAAAATGGAAAATATATCAGAGCCCCTTACAATGGATGCCACTCAGTCAATTCAGCATTTAGTTAACCAGGTAGAAAAGGTAATACGGGGTAAGCGTGAAAAGATAGAATTGGTAGTGACTTGCCTCCTCGCAGGTGGCCATATACTGATGGAGGATAACCCGGGAACCGGTAAAACAATTCTAGCCCGTACGCTCGCACAATGTATCAGCGGTACAGGCGGAGCGAATCATGTAGTGTTCAAACGCATACAATTCACTCCCGATCTTTTACCGATGGATCTTATCGGTTCACACATATTCGATGATCAGGCGAAGGAGTTTGTTTTTAAGAAAGGACCGTTGTTCTGCAATATACTTTTGGCGGATGAAATCAACCGTGCTTCTCCTAAAGTGCAAAGTGCGCTGCTGGAAGCAATGGCCGAAAACCAGATCACTTCCGGCGATGCAACACTGATACTGGAGAAACTGTTCTTCACTATAGCCACGCAGAACCCGATAGAGATGGAAGGTACATATCCTTTACCTGCCGCTCAGCTCGATCGTTTCTATATGAAGATATACTTCGGATATGTGAACGAAGAAACAGAACTGGACATTTATCGCGACTACCTCAACATCGCAAACAACCTGGTTGGCCTTGAGCAGGTACTGACCATGGAACAAATATTATCGCTGCAACAACAGGCTGCTGACGTGCATGTACATGAAGAGATCGTTCGCTCTGTAAGTAACATAGTTCGCGCTACAAGGGTACATAATGATATTTCACTTGGAGCATCCACGCGTAGCGGTATCGCATTCCTGAAATGCCTGCGTGCATATGCATTGGTAAAAGGAAGAACATTTGTGATAGAAGATGATGTGAAGGATATAGCTTTCTCTGTCCTCGATCACCGTTTGATTTACAGGAACAAAGAAGGCAGACAATCTGCACTTAATGGTATCATTTCAAAGGAAATAGAAAGGCTGGCAAAGCTGAAGCTTCATGCATAAAAGGAAGAGCAGGAATGTGATGAGAAGGTGGCTGTACGGTATAGCCCTGTGTATAGCAGTAGCGCTATGCCCGCCATCCTATGCACAGGATGGCGATAACTCTTTTCTGATACCCAAGCCTCACCCCCCGGCTAAAATGTCTCAACGATATGAGATAGACGCGAAACGCTCCGGGGTTGATATTTTTAGTAAAGATGCATTGCCCCGCTCCCGCGAATTTAAAAGAATAGATCCTACTTATTATGTAGGCTGGTTCTACGAAGGTGGATATAAATACGATCATGCTGCCGACTACATAGGATTCAAGCATGCGGCCGAGCCACTGGAACAAGCGCTGAAGCTGTGTGAGAAAGATTACAGGAAAGCACTTACCACCCGCACATCAGATGTAATGCAGTTCATTCCCGCTTACACTTTTCAATTAGACTATACGCGCATCGCTTATTACCTGATGAACTGCTACGCCAATATGGGTGATCCCCAGAAGGTGTATGACCTGATGCGCCGTGTGCTCAAATTTAATTTCCAGAGAGACTATTATGCAGATGCTTACAACATACTGGCCTTTACCATTCACCGCAATCGCTTCTATACCACTGCTAAGTATTCTTTCTTAAAGAACTCAATCGATGAGAACGAAAAGCTGGCTAATAGATTACTGGACTCAGCACTTCGCCGCATCGACAACAACCTCTCCCTGAACCAAACCATATTTCCACCGGGCTATGCAGACCAGGAACGCATGCAGGTCTATCACTACAAAGCAATGATTCATAGTTATTCGTTCAACATAGACTCAGCTAACTACTACTATAAGAAGCTCCGGAAAGGCGGTATGATATCAGAAAACAACTTTGCCACCTGGCAATCAATACTGGGAAATTTCAAAGAAGCTTACGATGGTTATTCAGTAGCAGCAGAACAAAATCCCAACGACAAGCAACTAAGAGAGTGGGCCTACTACACTTCCATTCTTGATATTTATAAAGGAGAGCCAAAGACCGGTATCAACCTGATGCGGGAAATGATAATGGCAACAGGCTCTACTCCGGGCTTCGGCTGGTATAACATAGGTTTGTCCCGCGACTTACTTTACGACGGACAAATATCGGAGGCTGAACGCATCATCAACAAAGCTGCCGAGTTCAAAGAATTACACATTGGTACTACACTGGGTGAGACGCACTACAACTTCAGCATTCAGTTATCCAAGCTGATGGCCAAGGAAAGCCGCTGGGAGATGCAGAAGTTCGAGAACCGCAACTGGTGGTATAATCCCAAAGTGTTGGGTAACATGGGTAAGATACTTACAGAGACCTATGCACAGCAGTTCATGATCATCAACCAGCTTTCTCAAAACCCGGAAAGGGAACGTGTGATATACAAGTTGTTCTCTACCGAAAGCACCGTAAGCTGGGATGAGATATGGTACCTGATAAAAGATTTCAGCACCAACTTCTTCTTCGACCGCTTTAAGAAGGAAGCGGAAACAACGAACAGGGTAAAGATCAAAAAGTACTTTCAGCTATTCACCGCCCGCCTTCAGATGAAGGATAGGAAATACACCGAAGCTAAAAAGACACTCGACAAAATTCTCTCCGGTGGTAATACCGATGCTGAGTATGAGAAACTGTTCATGGCTCGTGTGTACCAGGCGCAGGCAGAATGTGCTAAGGAAAAGAAAGATAAAAACGCTTACGGCCAATGGGTGTACAAAATGTATCAAACATACCCGCAACTGGTGCCATTCACAGGCCTCGAAATGCAGATGAACCTGCATGTGAGTGGTGCAGACAAAGAAGTTGTAGAAAGGTTGAAAGCCTGCAATATTAAATGGGGCCTTAGTAATGCCTCTGCTGAAGCATATGTAATATTTTCCACAAAGGGCAAAGTGAAGATGATGGAGTATTATGTGCTGGACAGGGCCGGCCGATACATAGTGCCACGGCAGTCCTGCTCGTATAAAGACCCCGGCCAGTCCGGTATCGATCTCGCATATAGGCTATTTAACATAGGTGGCACAGGCAAACTGTGATAACATTGTGGAAAAAAACTAATTATTAAAAACCTTCTGTGTAGTAGTTTTAATCTTTCTAACATATAAGAGACAAAAGAGAGATTATTATGTTTATTGCTTCACTTTACAACCTCAAGGGGGGAGTAGGTAAGACTGCTTCCTGTGTCAACTTCGCATATATGGCTGCTATGGACGGGTATAAAACCCTCCTCTGGGATCTTGACCCCCAGGGTGCAGCCAGCTTTTACTTCAATGCGCAACCTAAGCCAAAGGCTAATATCAAAAAGTTACTGGATCAGTCAGTGTCACTGAAAGATGCGATAATGGCTACCGACTACGACAACCTGGATATTATCCCTACGGATGTTTCCGCTGCCAGCTTAGAGCATTCATTGGCAACAGCATCTTCCCGTAAAGTGCTCAAAACCTTGCTGAAAGGACTGGAAAATGAATATGATTTCATTTTCATAGACTGCGCTCCCGGTATTTCTGCCCTGGCAGACAACGTATTCTACGCCTCTGATGCGGTGCTGATGCCGGTAATACCTACTACACTGTCGGTACGTTCGTATGAAATAGTGAGAGATTACTTCTCGGAAAAAATAGGTGATGTGGACAAGCTGCTCTGCTTCTTTGCGATGGCTGATACCCGCAAGGGAATGCACAACGAGATAATGGATGAGCTTTGTACCGATCACCATTTCCTTGAGCATTATATTCCTACACTGTCCGACGTAGAGAAGATGGGTGTGTATAATGCCCCTGTTGAAGCATATGCTCCTTCCAGTTTCGCCAATACCTGCTACCGTGCACTGTGGAAAGAGATCAAGTCCGGAGTACTGGCGTAAAATGATTTAACGGATGCTTTGAAGCCTTAGACACAACGTCTAAGGCTTCATTTATTTAAGTTATTTAGCCCCGGGTCACAAAAAAAGGCGAAGTCAACCTTCGCCCCACCTTACCATATATAGAGAACCTCTTACTAAGCAAGCTTGTAAGAAGTAGATTGCCCCAGCTCCTGGAGGGTTTCCCTAACGTGTGTTTTTACGATTGCGCTCTTGCACAGCTGCATAGATGCGCTCAAAAATGTCATAAGATCTGTGCTCATTACGTTAGCCATTATCTTTTGCGCCCTGCTCTTTTGGATGTAATTGATGTTCCTGCGTTTCATATCTAAGTGTTTTGAGATTTTCTGATTTTTTTCGTTCTTTCTATGTGTATATAAAATACCATGCCAAACTTCTCAAGAGCAATAATTATACTTCAAGAACGCCTACTGACGTGGATTTAGTGTGTGGAATATGCTAAAGAAAACACAAAGCATAAAAAGAACAGCCTGTGAAATTTCACAGGCTGTTCCTCAAAATTTGTTGCAATTATTTTGTTGCTCTAAATAATTATTAACCCGGTTCACCCTTTAGGGAGGGAGGGGGAATTACGTCCATTGGCAGATAACACCACCCATCAGGGCCAAAGTGATTATCCAGTAAACAACGTTTATCATTATATATTTTGCACCCTTGCGCTCAAACATGGCATTGATGCCCAATATTGGCAACGCAAACATGATAGCGGCTATAGTTCCGTGGAATGCACCATGCTTAAACGTGCGGAATTCATGGCCATATTTGCCCATAGCGTCCAGCAACCAGATATATGCCTCTGATGCTTTGTCTTGTTCCTTCATTCCTGGTTGGTCCATTACTACAGACATCAGTCCATATTGGTGGATCACGACGGGATTCAATATAAGGGCAATGAAAAAGCTGAAAACATAAGTTAGTATAAAGACCAGTGCCATATTGCCACCTTTCATTTGTTCTTCTTTAAGTCCTGCTGATTTCATCCAGGCATTACCCATCACCTTAGGATTGTACCAGATAAAGCCCATTATAAGTGGAATCAGTGCCGCAAGCGCGGTGATCAGAAAGTTCATTTGTTGCATAAGATAATTTTTTCATAAATGTAAATAACCTCAATGCTGTTGTCAAGTTAAAATGACAAAACTTATACACATTTTTCCTAAAAGCATAAACCATTGATAATCAATATTAGTAAAAATAAAAATATATCAAACCTCCGTCTTTTGACGGTTGTTTGGTAATCAATGGCTCGATAGGTTTGTATCACAGCAGTTAATAATTGGGAACCCTCCCATTTTCAGCCACCGGCCCCTTTTTAAAAGACCACTTTGGCTATGAAAAGTAAAATGTTGAAACCCCGAAGTGATGAGTTGGCAAAGGCCCGCTTATCATTTTAAGCCTTGGGAACTTCTTCCCGGGGCCTTTTTTGTCTTAGGGAAGTAATAATATGTAAAATATATTACGATATATTATAAAGCTGACGAAAATCACTATTTTTGCATTCTTATTTAACACGGCATAAGTACCTCCTTTCCTATCTTTGCACTGCCGGTTTTTTAAGGCAATTTTATTAATACTATTTATGGCAACACCAAAATTTGCATCTTCAACATTATCAGTTCACACAGAACTGAAAAACAGGGTCAGTGAATATTTTAAGAATGCAGATATCAATTCTACCGGCAACGCCGCTCTTTATATAAAAGCAGTAATTCTTCTCGGGTCTTTATTCGCCCTTTATATCCATCTTGTATTTTTTACACCACCCACATGGTTGGCTATCATCGAGTGTATGCTGCTGGGTATCGTTACCGCAGGTATAGGCTTTAATGTAATGCATGATGGTGCTCATGGTAGCTTCAGCAATAGCCCTACACTCAATAAGGTTGCTGCATATACCCTTGATTTCCTGGGAGCCAGCAGCTTTATGTGGAATAATAAGCACAACATAATTCACCACACCTACACCAACATCGACGGTGTGGATGATGATATAGAGGCAAAGCCATTCTTACGCCTCGCGCCTACACAAAAGCGCTATAAAGCACACAAGTTTCAGCATTACTATTTCTGGCTGGCATATTCATTGTTGTATGTTTTCTGGGTGTTCTTTACCGACTACAGAAAATATTTCAGCGGCAAGGTAGGTTCCGTACCTATCAAGAAACTAAGCATCACCGATCATATCATCTTCTGGGGCTTTAAGTTGTTCTACATAGCTGTGTACATTGCAATACCAATATACTTCGTTGGCTTCACGCCATGGTTAGTTGGTTTTCTTACTTACACTTGTACAGGTGGGTTTGTACTTAGTATCGTTTTCCAATTAGCACACACAGTGGAAGAAACTATTTTCCCTGAAGCGCAAATGCCGGCTAACAGGATGGAAGATGAGTGGGCACTGCACCAGCTGAAGACAACTGCTAATTTCGCGACCAATAACAAGATCGTAACATGGTATGTTGGCGGATTGAACTTCCAGATAGAACACCACCTCTTCCCCAAGATATCTCACGCGCACTATCCTAAGATCAGCAAAATTGTGAAACAGGCTTGCAAAGAGATGGGCGTACCATACATAGAGCACCGCCTGATGATACAGGCTATAGCATCGCACGTATCGCACCTTAAGAAGATGGGCGAAGCTGATGCTGTGGCAGCATAGTTTTATATTAATAGCTAAACATATTGAAATCGGTTGTTGGGACTCCAGCAACCGATTTTTTATTATCCGTACTGGTGGGTATTGAAAAATACCGCGTACTACGGATATTGACAAAAGCAGTAGCGTTGTAGTTTTGAATCATAAAATCTTATGACATGAGACATCTATGTGTAAAAATTTTCTCCGCAATATTGTTCTGCAGTATAGCGCTGATGTCCTGCGAGAAGGACACCACAACAACCCCGCCGGGAGGTACACCCGCAGGATGCCCCGATGGTAATGTGTGCCTGAAGCTAAACGGAACGGATATCTCTAAACAAGGCGGCGGCTACTATTTTGCTGATACGTTCACTTTTGTAAAGTATGAAGAAGGAGCAGTACAACTGTCCATTGATGTATTTGGCAGCACAGCCCAATCTTATACTGTAGGAGATCTACGCCAGGCAGGAAAAGGCCGTATCTACTATTTTCCTGACAACAACAATATGTATATGTCGCACTCCGGCAGCCTTACTGTTACAGAACTGACCGCTGATAAGAAAATGACGGGAACCTTCTCGGCAAAACTGTATAAATACGATTCCAACAATAATACTTTCAACTTTGCCGATTCTATGGAAATAACGAATGGTAGTTTTACCAAGATACAGTTGTCTCAATAGTGAGAGACGTCACACACTAATTTCAATAAAGGGGCTGCAATGCAGCCCCTTTACTATTTTCTTTATTGGAATACTTCTACCATAAATGGTGATCGTTCTATCATTCCGGATTCACCGACGGAAGCAGGATAGCTGTTTCGGCTCACACAAATAATCTTCCCGGCATCAAAAAATATTTTATGAGGATAGCCTAAGGTCTTTATAGTTCTTTGTACAGTGTTGTCGCTCATGTTCACTACATTTATTGCTCTGCCAAGCCCGGTATATATCTGGTCCTCTGCAACGTTAAAACCAAACGCACTATTACGTATCCCAGAAATTTCACCATCAGAGAACATTCCTCCCAGCATAAGATTCTTACCAAATCTGCATCCGTTCATACCAGTCACCATCTTGCTGCCATCAGGATATGTCTCCATTATTATAGGTGTTACCAGGTAATAAGACTCGTCTTTTTTGCCGGTCAAATAATGCCCGTTTGCATCATACTTGTAATAGTGTAGGTCATAGATATTATTAGCCGGGGTCAGAGCGGCATTGCCCACCACTCCAAAAAATTCTACATCAGTACCCGGTATCTTCTTTATGCGTTCTGCGTTGTCCCTAACATTATTGTTGCTATTGTTCACTAATTGCTTGGTAGTTCTGTTATAGACATGTAGGTAGTAGGTCATCGGCTTACCATCTGTTTTTACCAAAGTACCTGCCTTTATGGTTGTAAATAGATATCCTCCGTGGTACACCACCGAGTATGCTTCGGCCCCAACATATATCTCGTCCATTTTATCAAGGTTGGTATTCAGCACATCTATCCATCCATCAGTTCCGGGCACGTATATTTCCTTTTGCCCGTTATGTACTCCTATATCCGGGTACGTTATAGTGCCCCCAAGGCTCACTTGTTTTACGATCTGGTGTGCTGACATATCATATTTTGCAATGGTACTGTTGCCATCAAAGACGTATAGTATGCCATTATCATAGAGGGCATCCATCGGGTCTATATCATACAGCGCTACATCGCTCCTGTTATGCACTACGTAGTTACTATATACTTTGTGGTTAGTAGTGGATCCGTGTGCGAAGTAATTGGCTGATACCCTGTAGGCGACATAAGAGCTTACAGGCATTCTATGAGTATAGCTCATATCATGTACCAAGGCAACAAGCGTTTCCGAAGTATCGTCAGGGTCGGTTCTTACATATACCGAGTAACCATTAAAACTTTCTTTATTGCCTATCACCGACCATGAAAGCAACATACTATCGTTTTGCACGGACATATTTAGCTGCACGGTGGAAGCAGCCAGGCCTTCAGGGTCTTTTTTGCATGAATATAGAAGCGTAACTGTTAACAAAAGGAAGGAAATACTTTGGAAGCGGCTCATGCAGGGTCTTTTATAAGGTATAATGATTGGGAGTTAATGTTCAATAAACCTACGAATTATATTATCAACTTTAACATTTATCTGTGAAATTTTGCTTAAATTCATAGTGAAAGCAATATATATTTGACGCACAGCAACAACACACAACAACATGAGGAAAATACTTTTACCAATTATTTTTCTGACACTCTTATTGCCTCTTGCGGCGCATGGTCAGAATATTCACCTCACCCACAACGATTACACCATTCAGCTTCCTGAGGGAAGAGTAAATTTTACATTTAACGAAAAGAAAATAGCTGTAAGTTTTAATAGCGATTTTTCCGAAGATGCTATTATTCAGTATTTCAATACATCCGGCTTGTTTGAGCCTTATGCTAAAGAATGGAAAAGGCCACACCCGGTAATGTATTTCGCTGTGCTGAAAGATGGCCGGGATTACAACGAGGCACTGGCTGCGTTGAATGCTAATACAAATGTGGCTTACGTGGCTCCGGTACTTTTGTATGGTAAGGAAGAACAGGCACTCTATGATGTGCTCACCGTGAAACTGAAAGCTGATGGAGACATTGCCGAACTGCGTACCCTGGGGCAGCAATTCAACTTTGCGGTAGAAGGACAATTCCAAAACATGAAGAATGTATATGTCTGTCGTATTAATAAGAATTCTGCAGGCAATACTTTGGAAATAGCTAAGCACCTTCAATCGCTTAATAAATTTGAGTGGGCAGAGCCTGACTTTATTTACACACTCCAGCTACATACCTCCGACCCGTTCTTCACCAGCCAATGGGGTATTAATAATACCGGGCAGTACACCGGTGCCACTGCAGGTGCTGATATGGAGGTGGTAAATGCCTGGGGCATTGTGACCGGCAACTCAGGCATTAGCGTAGCAATACATGATTGCTGGGGCAGTGCTGCTGAATTTACACACCCTGATGTTTCTTTTGCTGCTACTTTCGATGCTACAGGCAACGGGTTCAGCTCTTCAACCTTTTCGGGTGATGCGCACGGCATCAATTGTGCAGGTATCATTTCGGCTACAGGTAATAATAGTATAGGTGCAGTAGGTGTTGCTTATGGTGTGCAACTGAAAGCAGTAAAAATAGGTACTATAATAAATTCGGGTGGTAGCTTCTCAACCAGCGGCCTCATACGTGCAAACGCTACTATCTGGTCGTACCAGAATGCCGATATCGTTTCTAATTCCACCGGCGGTGGTAGCAGCAGTTCCGTATTTGACCAGGCGATAGCAGATGCGCTTGTATTGGGCCGCAGCAATGCAGGTACATTATTTTGCAGTTCCAGTGGTAACTCAAATACTACTACTATCGGTTATCCTTCCAGTAATACAAATACTATTGCTGTTGGCGCTACCAGTTTTTGCGATGTGCGTAAGTCACCAAGTTCTTGCAGCGATGGTGAAGGTTGGGGCTGCGACTATGGTACAGGCCTGGATGTAGGAGCCCCTGGTATCAGGTGGTATTCTACAGACATCGTTGGTTCTAATGGCTACACCGGCAATGACTACTATGCATTCTTTAATGGTACTTCTTCAGCCTGCCCGGCAACTGCGGGTGTGCTGGCGTTGTTATATTCTAATAACCCAACACTATCGGCAGCCAATGCCCGCTGGGCACTGGAAACCACCTGCGAAAAAGTAGGCGGTTATACTTATACTGCCGGTGTATCAGGACAGCCTAACGGCACCTGGACGAGCCAAATGGGTTACGGCAGGGTAAACGCCTACCAGGCAGTACAGGCGGTTAATTGCACAGGTGCAACGAACGATAACTGTGCAAATGCTATTCCCCTTCCACTTAATGCAAGTTGCACTTATACCAACGGCAATCTTTGCCGTGCTACACAATCAATAGCACCATCAGTTTGTTCCGGCTTTACTGCCAACAGGGCTGCTGACGTTTGGTACACTGTTACTCCTTCGGGCACTTCCGGTACGGGTGTAACACTTACCTGCGTATCAGGAGCTAATACGGACGTAGTACTGGGTATTTACTCCGGTAGCTGTGGCGGCCTTACACTGGTGCAATGTGTGGATGCAACAACACTGGGTGGTACAGAGACAATGACCGTAACAGGACTTACATCAGGACAAACTTATTATGTACGGGTATACGACTGGGATGGAAGCACCCTGAACACCGGCTTCCAGATATGTGCGACACAGTGCGGACCAACTACACCAACGGTAACACCTGCGGGTCCTGTAACACTATGCTCCGGTAATACACAAACACTGACGATCAGTAATCCTTGCAGTGGTTGTTCATTCACGTGGAGTGGTGGCGGCACAGGTACTACCAATGTGATCAGCACAACAAGCACTACTACAGTAACAGCTACGAACGGCTGTGGAACATCAGCAGCCAGCAACAGTGTTGCCGTTACGGTGAACCCGGTTCCTGTAGTACCTATAGTAACACCAGTAGGCCCTGTAACATTATGTGCAGGCAATACACAAGTATTGACAGTCACGAATCCATGTTCGGGTTGTACGTTCAACTGGAGCAACGGTGGTACAGGTACCACACAGACTATCAGCACAACGGGCAACTATACAGTTACTGCAACCAATTCCTGCGGCACATCAATAGCCAGTAATAGTGTAGCGGTAACAGTTAATCCGTTACCGGTGGTGCCAACAGTAACGCCGGCCGGTCCGGTAAATATCTGTACCGGTAACTCACAGACATTAACGATCAGCAATCCATGCACCGGTTGTACATTCAACTGGAGTAACGGCGGCAACGGCACTACTCAATCTATAAGTTCGGTAGGCAACTATACAGCCACTGCTACAAATATGTGCGGTACATCGGCAGCAAGTAATAGCGTAGCGGTAACGATACTCCCATTACCTGTTACACCGGTAGTAACACCTGCGGGTCCTTTGGCTATCTGCTCTGTCAGTCCTGCTACACTTACCGTATCCAATCCTTGTACGGGTTGTACTTTCGACTGGAGCAATAGTGATGTAGGGATTACTACATCCATTAACACCACGGGCACTTATACTGCTACAGCTACTAATACCTGCGGTACATCCGCTGCAAGTAATGCAGTGACGGTGAATGTAACGCCGCAGCCAAACAATCCTACAGGCATCACAGCATCGCCGACAGCTATCTGTACCGGCAATAGCTCTACACTTACGGTAAATGGTACACTCAGCACGGGTGCTACCTGGGTATGGCGTACAGGTAGTTGCAACGGTACACAAATAGGAACAGGGGCAAGCATTTCAGTAAGCCCTACCGTCAGTACTACTTACTATGTGCGCGCGGAAAATGGTATATGCAACTCAAACTGTTCAAATGTTACAATAACTGTCAATCCGTTACCTGTGGCTAATGCCGGAACTAACCAGGCTATTTGCTCAGGAACTTCAGTGCAGATAGGTTCGCCTTTCACTGCGGGTAATACCTATAGCTGGTCTCCTGCAACAGGATTGAATAATCCGAATTTTTCACAGCCTACAGCGTCACCGCTTGTTACTACAACATATACACTTACAAGAACCAATTCTTTTGGTTGCCAGGATACAGCGCAGGTAACGGTGACGGTGAATTCATTGCCAAATGCCAATGCAGGGTTGGATCAATTGATGTGCAGTGGTTATCCTACTACTATCGGTACTCCGTTAGTACCGGGATATGCGTATAGCTGGGCACCTGCTACAGACCTGAACAGCACCACCGCGGCAATGCCTGTAACTACAGCAACTAGCCCGATAACATATACACTAACTGTGACAAACATTGGAACTACCTGCGTCGGCACTGATGCAGTGAGCATCACTATCAATCCCGTACCTGACGCTGATGCAGGGCCAACAGTTGTAATGGCACCCGGCTTCGGTAGTACCATCGGTGGCAGCCCTACCGGTACAGGGCTTAACCCGATAACATACAGCTGGGCACCTGCAGTTGACCTGGATAACGCTACACTGGCCAATCCGTTCGCCAATCCGCCGGTTACAACTGTATATACAGTAACGGTAACAGACGGTAACGGATGCCCGCGAACAGATACAATGACATTTGTCGTATTGCCTCCGTGTGTAGATCCTATTGCGGGTTTCTATGCTTCACAGACGTCAGGTATGTGCCCGCTGAATGTGGACTTCATAGATACATCTCATACATCGGGAACAGCTACCTATGAATGGACGATATATGTAGATGGTGGTGCACCATTTATCAGTAATGCGCAGGCTCCAAGTATTCTCTACCTTACTGAAGGTAGCTTCGCGGTGCAACTGATCGTCACTGATTCCTGCGGAACTGATACCATGCTGATGCAGAACTATATAAACGTGACTTGCCCGTTGAGTACTGCTTCAACCGCACTCAATAAACACATTGACATATTCCCTAACCCCGCAACTGATATAGTGAATATAAATGCTGCCGGTTTGCTGAATGGAGACTACAGTATCATGGTGCAGAATGTTTTAGGTCAAACCTTGCATAGCCGTACAGTAAAAGTTCTTTCAGGAGCTATTGAGGAGAAGATTTCACTTGCTCCTTATGCGGTAGGTCTATACACCTTGCAGCTTAAAGGGAATGAAGTGAATGTTTCCAGGAAAATAGAGAAACGATAAGCAATAGTATTTTCTCATAATTACGAGCCGTCCCGACATTATGTAGGGACGGCTTTTTGTTATGGAATGTCATTTATCATCTGTCATGTTGAGCACAGCGAAACATCTATCCATATGAGGGCTCGTTGTGACAGGTCCTTGTTATTCGCTATCGCTCATGAAATCGCTTCGCTAAGTTCGCATGGCTCAGGATGACAAGAGTGAGTGAGCTTACTCTCTCATTACCCGCCGAGTCTCCCTCTTCCGGACTCGGCGGTTCGCGTTGAGCAAATAACATAGTTCTTCAGCTTTATCTGGCTTTCTCACTACATCTCATCTGCGTCATGGTTCGACTCCGCTCACCACGACATCACTGCTCGGCTTCGCTTAAGATTTACATACACACTAAACATATCCACACTCCCGCAACTCACCATCACATCTTCGTAACTTTACAAATAGTTTTTAGACTCCCCTCCTGGCAGGCCCGCCCGGATGAACTATCCGTTCGGACGGGGAGGGGTGCCCTTTCCCGCCCTTCAGCGGGATTAGGCGGGGTGGCGAGACACACGCAAAAACATATCCACACACCACCGTCTTCGGTTTACTTTTGATGGTAGCAAAGTTTACTTTTGACGGTAATTTGGTTTACTTTTCTTTACCCAAAACGGTAACATCATTTACCCAAATGGTAGCAAAACGGTAGTTTGGAATTTTGAAACCATTGCCGGTACTGCATTTAGCTCAAAATCACCGGACACAAGTTTACTTTTGAAGAAAATGGCATCTCATCAAAGAACTTATCCACCAAAATCATCATCTTATATCTGATTAGGGTATTTTGCGCACTATGGCTTTGAATGATGAACAGGCTGAGGTGATCAGCGCTATCCATGACTTCATAAAAAAGGACGAGCATAACACTTTTATACTAAGGGGTTACGCAGGTACAGGAAAAACCTTCCTGATGCAACACCTCGCTACCGGGCTGAGTGAAGCGAAGACCGCCTTTTCATTCCTGGCTACAACCGGTCGTGCCGCTACGGTGCTGAAAGGGAAGACGGGCTTTGAAGCACGCACCATACACGGCGAGCTATACCAGTTTCACGAAGTAGATGGGGACAACAAAGACATTCCTGCTGATGCAGAGACCGATGCTTTCGGGCAGATGAAACTGATATTCAATCTTAGGGCAAAGGACGATAGCAAGAAAATATACATAGTAGATGAAGCCTCTATGGTGAGTACGGAAAGCAATGGTGAGATATCTTATGCTGAATTCGGTAGTGGTAATCTCTTGGAAGACCTGCTTTCTGTAGTGGAGGATAACAAGATCATCTTTGTAGGTGATCCCTGCCAGTTACCACCCGTTGGGCAATCGCTAAGTCCTGCACTGGATGAAGCGTACCTGACAGGAATAGGCCGTAAGGTAACAGGCGCAGAACTGAAGACCATTGTACGGACACAGTCGGGGAATGATATATTGGAGTTGGCGCATGATATCCGCGATATGATAGGGGGTGAGTCTGCTGAGCGTTGGGTGAAGATGCCTGCGAGTGGCAAGAACAATTGTACCGTTCACCGAACCGAAGACGACCTGTTGAAAAAGTACCTCGATCATTTTGATGCAAAGGGTGGACGCGATTGTATCGCCATCGCGCAAAGTAATGCGATGTGCCATAAGATCAACGAAGCGGTGCGGCAACATTTGTACAACCAGAGCAACGCACCCCTGAAGGTGGGCGATATGCTGATGATCACGCAGAACAACTACATGGTTCCGCTCACCAATGGGGATTTTGCAGAGGTGGTTTCTATAGGTGAGCCTTGCTCAGAAGCGGGATTACATTTCATAGAAGTAAAAGTGAAGCACCAGTTGACCGGCAAGGAATACGAGGTCTTACTATCGCTGGATGTACTCTACGGCAGCGGAACCAATCTGAATAAAGACCAGCAACGCACATTGATGATCAACTTCAGCAATCGTATGCGCGCTAAACGAATAAAGCCTAACTCATTAGCCTACAAGGAGCAAATGAAAAAGGACGACTACCTGAACAGTCTCCGCGCTACATATGGCTATGCGGTTACCTGCCACAAATCACAGGGCGGTGAGTGGGACAATGTCTTCCTCTTCCTCAACAAAAGCATGTATGGCATGACCGTCAACGATATGTGCCGCTGGTGGTACACCGCCGTTACCCGCGCGAAGCAAAGTTTGCATTTGGGGTATGACTGGTGGGTGGTGTAGCTACTTCCGAAACACCTCATATAAATGAAATAGGTCGATAATAACTGAATGTGCTGCCCCGTTGGGGCAAAAGCTCTGTAGAATACAAACAGAAAATATTTTTATGCCCTGTGAGGCAGCGCATAGCAAAAAAAGAGCCTTCAAACTGAAGGCTCACACAAAAAAGTTCATCATTCCTGCAAGCTTATCTTCTTCACTGTTACCTCATCGCCGCACACTACATACAGGTTATATATGCCCGGCGCAGCAGATATCTTCACCCTCGCTTTATCGTCATTAGGCGTTTGGGTATATACTACCTTACCTGTTATATCTGTAACACGCAGTTCGGTTATCTTCTTTGATGAACTGACAGAGAATGTTCCCGATGCGGCAGGATTAGGGTATACGCTGATGTTAGCAAAACTGATATCCTTTACACTTGCCGTTTGTAATGTATCACCCAGCCTGAATAGATAGTTACTTGCAGAGCTTGGCCCTATAGGGTTGCCCTCCAGCATAGCTATGCCTGCACCCGGGTCGAAATCCATCGTATCCTGGAAATAACCTACGGCATATATGCTGCCATTCTGTGCCAGCGCCACTCTGCTTACATGTTCATAACCCTCGCCGCCCAGTATCTGGTACCACTGCATATTGCCAGCCGTGTCTATTTTAGAAAGGACGATGTCCATACCTGCCATTGCCGGTATGGTGGTGGTCCCCACACCCAGGTCTATGTCAGAGCCGCCGCTGTACGTTCCGTATAATAAAAGGTCACCGTTAGCATATGTCTGCCGGGAGAGACCCAATACTTCCACATTGCTGCCACTCATCTGTTTCACCCATACCATCTCACCGTTCGTGTTGAATTTTTCCAGGTACGCATCTACATCTGTGGTAGTAAGCGTTGTTGTTCCCGGTCCCGGATCAAAATCCGATGCCACCCGGAAGCTGCCTGCTGTATAAATGTTGCCCCAGTTATCTATCTGTATATCCATCGGATCATTCTCAGGTAGCTGGTTGCACAGTTTTTTAGCCCAGACAAGGTCACCGTCCAGGTCATACTTGCTGAGAAAGCCCGCACCTACAGGGTCGGCCGCAAGGTTAGTAGTGCCGGCATTAGGATCAAAGTCAACAGTACCATGGAAGTATCCGCTTACTATCAACTTATCATCGTCTACCAAAAGCTTCCTTGCCACCACACTATCATCTGTGTCAAAATGTTTCACCCATTCAAAGGCCCCGGTGCTGTCATATTTCAACAAGTAAGAATTCACATAACCATTTGCCAGCAGCACATCATTATTTCCGCCTCCGTCAAAGTCAACACCCCCGTAGAAATAGCCACATACATACACGTTCTTATTGTTGTCGGTCGCTATTTCCATCAGGGCGCGGTTACCGCCACCTGAACGCTTTATATGCTTCACCCATTTAAAGTCACCGTTGCTGTTTAGTTTCAGCAGGTAATGGTCTCGTCCCGGGCTTGGGTCACCCACTACATTGTGTACACCCGGTCCCGGGTCAAAATCAACAGTTGAATGGAAGTAACCTGCCACATACACATTGTCTTCGGCGTCTACCATCACACGACTGGCTATATCGGTGCCAGTAAAGCTACCGATCACTTTTGCCCAAATCAATGAGCCGTTCGGAGCATACTTGGTAACGTAGATATCTTCATTCCCGATGCCGGTGATGTTAGTGACACCAATGCCGAGGTCGGCATCCATGGTGCCACCAAAATTCCCGACCATATACACGTTCCCATTTTGGCCACGGGCTATATCCGGCCAGTTACCTTGCGGTACTATATGCGCCCATGCAAATGCAGGCTGCGCAATGGTTCTGGATGTGAAAAGAGAAAAACAAAAAGTGAGCAGGGCCAGGAGCCCGGGTAAGCGGTTCTTGTTCATAAGGGAAGGTTTTGGAGTATAGTTATTATGTATTCAATTTAACTCATTTTATCCATATTTATTGTATGGATGCTAAAACTCCCTCCTCGCAATGACGCGATTAAATAAAAAAGGCTACACAAGGCAGCCTCTTAAAATATCATTGGGTATCTAATCTTACTTTCTCCTCTTCTTAGCCGCAGCCTTCTTCACCGGTGATTTTTTCTTAGCAACTACTTTCTTAGGTGAAGACTTCTTAGCTGCCGTTGCTTTCCTGCTTTTAGATGAGGTCTTCTTAGCAACTACTTTCTTTTTGGCGCTGCTTTTCCTTGAAGCGTAAGTTTTGCTTTTAGATGACCTGCGGGAGTTTTTCACGATCGGCTTTTTCTTAGAGGAGCGTTTGGCTACTACCTTCTTTGCAGGTGGAGTATATTTCACACCTCTCAGTACACATACCACTTCGTCGTTGCAGAGCCTGTGGGTGTTACGGCCATTGTCCTTCCAGATTTGCATTTCCAGTTGGTGCTCGTCGTAACGGGAATTGTATCTCAACTCTCCCAGGAAATCGCCTTTCTGCACACGCTCACCTTCTGATATACCTACTTCTTTCAGATCGTTATAAACAAAATACTGGTTGCCCGACTTTACAAAAACGGAGTATTCATCGTCTATCTCCAATACTTTGGTGACCACACCGCTGTTGAAAGCAAAAACATCGGCATAATCGGAAACGATCATTACTTTCTGGCCAAGCCTTGCCTTGCTGAGGTATTCTTCCACCAGCATTACCTCGCCACCTTTCAGTGGCAGGGAGCCGATCTTTATCTTACTGTCAGCCAGTGCTGAAAAAGCAATACAAAGGGATAACGCAAGCGTCAAAATATATTTCATAAGCCGTAAATGGGGTGATGGCCAAAATTAGGATAATTCTGCCAGCTTAAGCCCTGCTAATCCGCTCTTATCCACAGATATTCACATTTTTAACATTCTTTGTCACTTTTTGCAAATCCCTTATATCCAAGTAACTTTGCCCATCTTTTTACCATTTACTTTTTACATACAGCAATATGAATTTGTTTTCGCTTCAGAACCGTGAGTTTACAGGACGCCACATAGGCCCTAACGAACAGGAAACCACAGAAATGCTGCGCACTATAGGGGTGGCAGATATGGACGAGCTGGTAGGGCGTACAGTGCCTTCAGCTATCCGCATGGATCATAAACTGAATATTCCTGAGTCGCTGAGCGAGGCAGATTACCTGAAGCTGATAAAGGAAATATCGATGAAAAACGAAGTATTCCGCACCTATATAGGCCAGGGATACTACGATACACATACTCCGAGCGTTATTTTGCGCAACGTGTTTGAAAACCCGGGATGGTACACACAGTACACTCCTTACCAGGCTGAAATAAGCCAGGGCCGCCTGGAAAGCCTGCTGAACTTCCAGACAATGGTGACCGACCTTACAGGTCTGCCACTGGCGAACGCTTCCCTGCTGGATGAAGCAACCGCTGCTGCTGAAGCAATGGCGATGTTCTACCACATGGTGAACAAGGATTCTAACAATCCTGACAGACCTAAATTCTTCATTGATAACAATGTATTCCCACAAACCAAAGATGTGGTGGTAACACGTGCGGTGCCGATAGGCGCGCAGGTTGTGTACGGCGACTTCGCTACTGCGGAAATAGACAATACTTACTGCGGCGCTATACTGCAATACCCTAATGATAAAGGTAGTGTGGAAGACTACCGCAGTTTTATAGATAAAGTACATGCGGCAGGGGCATTGGTAGCTATGGCTACAGACCTGTTGGCACTTACTTTATTAACACCTCCGGGTGAGCTGGGTGCTGACGTGGCATTTGGTTCTGCACAACGTTTTGGTGTGCCATTGGGTTATGGTGGACCGCACGCTGCATTCTTCACTTGTAAGGATGATTTCAAACGCCAGATACCCGGCCGTATCATTGGTATCTCTGTAGATGCACAAGGCCACCGCGCACTGCGTATGGCGTTGCAAACACGTGAGCAACACATCAAACGTGAAAAAGCGACTTCTAATATCTGTACTGCACAGGCATTGCTGGCCAACATGGCTGCGATGTATGCTGTGTTCCATGGCCCAACAGGCTTGAAGAACATTGCTAAGCGTGTAGCTACTCTGGCACAGTCTTTAGGTGATGCTTTAACACATGCAGGATTGAGTGTACATAGCAGGCACTACTTTGATACAGTAGTTGTAAGCGTACAAGACGAGACCACTATCCGTCAACGTGCTGAGAGTCATGGTATCAACTTCCGTTACTATGGTAATGGCCTGGTAGGTATCGCTTTGGATGAAACAACCACTACAGGTGATGTTTCCGAGATACTGGAAGTGCTGACAGGCGATGCCTCTTTCAGCATTAATGAAGATACTGCGCTGACTCATATACCAACTGCACTTACCCGTACATCTGATTTTATGCTGCACGAGGTGTTCAATAAACACCACAGCGAAACGCAGATGATGCGCTACATAAAAATGCTGGAGAACAAAGATCTGAGCTTGAATACCAGCATGATCTCACTGGGTTCCTGCACGATGAAGCTGAATGCCGCATCTGAAATGATGCCGCTGAGCTGGAGCCACTGGAGCAAGATGCACCCGTTCGCGCCGAAGAGCCAGGCAGCGGGTTATCTGCAAATAGTTAAAGAGTTAGCTGAATACCTTTGCGAGATCACTGCGTTCGACGCTTGCAGCCTGCAACCTAACTCGGGTGCGCAAGGTGAGTATGCCGGCCTGTTAGCAATCCGCAACTACCATGAAAGCCGTGGCGAAGGACACCGTAACGTGATGTTGATACCGATATCCGCGCACGGTACTAACCCTGCTTCTGCAGTGATGTGTGGTTACAAAGTAGTAGTAGTAAAGGCACTGGAAAACGGTTATGTAGATGTAGAAGACCTGAAAGCAAAAGCAGCGCAACACGCGGCTAACCTTGCGGGTATCATGATCACGTATCCTTCTACCTATGGTGTGTATGAAGAATCAATAAAAGACATTACTTCTATCATTCATGAGAATGGTGGACAAGTATATATGGATGGTGCGAACATGAACGCGCAGGTGGGCTTAACTGCACCGGGCCTGATAGGCGCTGACGTTTGTCACCTGAACCTCCACAAGACGTTCGCTATACCACATGGCGGCGGCGGTCCCGGCATGGGGCCAATATGTGTGAAATCACACTTAGCACCCTTCCTGCCGGGCCACGTAGAAGATACTGATGGTAGTAATGCGGGTGCTGTATCTGCTGCTCCTTTTGGCTCTGCAAGTATCCTGCTGATATCATATGCTTACATCCGTATGCTGGGTACTACAGGTGTCCGCAAATCAACTGAGTATGCGATACTGAATGCCAACTACATGCGTGCCCGCCTGAAAGACAAGTATGAGATACTGTACACAGGTAGCGGTGGTACTTGCGCTCACGAATTCATCGTTGACCTGCGTCCGTTCAAAAAGACAGCAGAGATAGAAGCGGAAGATGTGGCCAAGCGTTTGATAGACTATGGTTTCCATGCACCTACTATGAGCTTCCCTGTTGCAGGTACTATCATGATAGAACCGACAGAGAGCGAAGACAAAGCGGAACTGGATCGTTTCTGCGATGCGCTGTTGAGCATTCGTGAAGAGATACGTGCTATAGAAGAAGGTAAAATAGACAAGGCTGATAACCCGCTGAAACATGCACCGCATACACAAGGTGTGATCACTGCTGATGAGTGGACACGCAGCTATACCCGCCAGCAAGCAGCATTCCCGCTGGACTATGTGCGCAACAACAAATTCTGGCCATCAGTTGCCCGTGTGAACAACACTGTTGGTGACCGTAACCTGATATGTACTTGTGAGCCTACAGAGGCGTATATGGAAGCGGAGGCGTAGTTTTAAGTTGATTAGTTGACCAGTTGAATGGTCGATAAGGTATAAAAGGAAGAGCCGCTCATTTGAGCGGCTCTTCCTTTTATATTTTTCGCGTCATTGCGAGGAACGAAGCAATCTCGTAACAATGCAAGGTTCTCGTGTTATAACGAGATTGCATCGTTCCTCGCAATGACGGGAGTGAGTGTTTTGCTATTCTATCAAATATCCATTCTCACCACTATCTTCTATCAAATTCAGATCAACATCAGTGCCGGAGATGCCTTCAATGGAGCCCTTGATATGTGTAGCGCTGAGAAGTACCTTGTCGAGTTGCTTTTCGCGGACCTTCCAGAGTTTCTCCATTTGCTCGCGTTCTTTGATGATGGACATACGCATGGAAACGAATCCTTCGCGCATGGCTTTCCATTGTTCTGAAAATTCTTTGCCGGTGAGGTAGTCGTATAGGAGGTGCATCTTGTCGCCCTTGTTCTCATTGCTCTTCAGGGCATTGAATACTTTGATGACCATATCGCGGAGTACCGCTGTTAATGCTTTTGCTTCACTGAAGGTGCATATCCATACGCCGTCTTTTTCGCCGAAGGTGTCCATACCTTTCGGCATAGCCTGGGTGACTATTACCGCCATATCAGCGCTTAGGCTGCGCATATCGGCCTTAGTCTTTTCTATCCATTCGTTGCTGAAGTCTTTAGTGCGCTTGCTTTCAAAGATGATGTTGCCGCATTCCTGTCCGAAGCTGTTGCGAACCGTGAGTATACTATCCGCACCACGGATTCCTTTGCCTACTTCACTTACTACGTCAAAAGGGAAAGCGTGGCGCAGCATATCTTCCAGCATCAGTTCCTGCACCTCACCTTGCAGCTGCATGGAGCCTTGTTCAGCCTTCCGCTTCATTTCATCTGCCAGCATCTTCTGATCTTCCAGTTGCTTTTCCAGTTCTTTTATTTTCATCAGGTGCTCCAGGTCACGGACTTTCGCCCTTTCTTCCTCTTCCTTCTTCATGGTTTGTTGCAGCCTCTCCCGCTCTTCCAGTAGCGACCGCTTCAGTTGCAGTTCCATTTCCTGTTCCTGTAACAGAAGTTTCTCCTTTAGTTGCAGGGCCTCCAGTTCTATTTGTTGCCCCTTCTTTATTTTCTCGTCCTTTTCTCCCAGTAACTGCTGAAAGCGTTTCAGCTGGCCATCATATTCTTCGGCTATATTCTTCTTCAGTTGTTGGGAGAGGGTCTCTTCTATTATCTTCTTTTCGCTGTCCAGCCTGCGCTTCAGCTCTTCTTCCTGTTGCTCCGCACGTTGTTCTAAAGCCTTTTGCTGCTGCTCCAGTTGTTGCTTTTCAGCATTGAGCCCGTCCATGCGTTTACGCCATTCTGCCTCCATTTTAGAACGGAGATCCTTCTCTATGGATTGGGCAATGGCATCTGTAGGCTCAAACTGGTGGGCGCAATTAGGACATATTATAGTAGTACTCATACGGCAGAATCTCTATGGAAAATACAAAGTTCGTATTTATGCAGAAAGATAGTCCGCTTTCTTATTTTTACGGCTCATAATCAGATGCAGCTTAGGTATATCTTATCCACATTACTCGTTTTGTGCGCCAATTTCGTGTTTGCGCAGGTGGATACTATTGTACAGAAAAAAGTCCCTCGAGCTACCACGACCGTATCCCAGACACCTAAAGGTTGGGTGAGTGACGGTGACGCTGTGATACATGTAAGCAACGCTGCGGCTAAGAAATACACGCAGGCGAATGACCTGTACCGCAAAAAGCAATACCAAGAAGCCTGCGCGCTGATGCAGCAGGCTATTGATGCTGAACCAACTTACAATGAAGCACATAGCGCACTGGGTGAGTGGTACTTTAAACTACGGGAGTATGATAAAGCGGTGGCGGTATTCCGTGCTGCCTCTGCCAATTGCCATGATGGTAAAAAAGCCTTTGCGAAGCCATTGGCCAAAAGCCTGTTATACAATCACAATCCGCAGGAAGCTTTAGTGGTTTTAAACAATTATACACCCACGCAGGATAAGAGCGGTGAGTGGAAGCTGATGAAAGAGCAAGCGAATTTTATGACCCTGATGCTGGGTAGGCCATGGACAGATAGTGTAAGAAATATGGGCAACAGAATAAACACCGCCTTCCCCGAGCTTTATCCATATATTACTGCTGATACCACAACGATACATTTTACACGTCGTGTAAAGGGAGAGGACGAAGACTTCTTCTACGCCAAGGCGGATAGCTGCGGTGGCTGGTTCACCGCGCAGAACATGGGCAATCCGCCCAATACGCCTAATCATGAGTACGCGCAGATGTTCTCTGTCGATGGACACTATATGTTTTTCACCAAGTGCGAGAACAGGAGTAGTAATGGCTGGGACAAAGGCGGTTGTGACCTGTTTATGAGTTTCAGGAAAAGCCCTGCTGAAGAATGGTCGGTACCGGAGAATTTTGGCGCTACTATCAACAGTCCGGGCTATGAAGGCATGGCTTGTATCTCTGCCGATAACAGGGAACTATACTTTGTCAGCGACAGGGAAGGCGGTTATGGTGGCAAAGATATATGGGTGACAAGATTTGAAGAAGGCCTCTGGCAGGCACCGCGAAACCTGGGCCCTGAAATTAATACAAGGTGGGATGAGCTCAGTCCGTATTTGCATATGGACAACCGCACCCTGTACTTTGCCAGCAGCGGCTTGCCGGGCATGGGCGGCACCGATCTTTTCTATTGCAGAAAGATAACCGATACTACCTGGGACAAGCCGAAGAATTTAGGATACCCCATAAATACCACCGGCGATGAACTGAGCCTCACTATTACTGAAAATGGTAAACGTGCTTATTTCGCTTCTGATAGGGGGAAGATAGAAGGAGACTATGACCTGTATGAAGTAAACGTTCCGAAGACTGCTGCCCCAATAGCCGTTGACAAAATAATGGGCTATGTGTATGATAGCTTCAGCAAGCAGCGGCTAAACTATACGGCGCTATTTATCTATGATGCGAAGACCGAGGAGGAATTATATCACTTTAATTCCAATCGCGGCGATGGCAGCTTCATGATAACACTACCTGTGGGAAGAGATTATGTGTATAGTGCCAACAGGCCGGGACATATGGAACGCAAAGAATTACTACAGGTAGCAGAGCACAAAGCAATTGACTTTAATATAGCCTTATTGCCCGATGACTATATAATGCCCATTAATGACTCAGCGTTGTTAACTATCCACTTCCCATCAAACAGCACTACTTTAACAGAAGACGACATCAATGCAATATACAATGCCATAAATCCGTGGCTGATGGATGCTAACGTAAGCATCTTTGTGAATGGATATACTGACAGCAAGGGTAATCCACTGCTGAATGAGCAGCTATCCTTTGAGCGGGCGAGGCTTGTATCGGGTGAGATAGCCAGGTTGGGCATAAATCCTGAAATGATAGAGGTGAAAGGTTGGGGTGAAGCCAGCCCTGTGGGCGATAATGAAACAGAGGAGGGGCAGGCTCAGAACAGGAGAGTAGAAGTGATACTGCGCCGATAGTTGATAGTAGTTAGTAGAGAGTGGAAGGAATGGTGCAAAGTTGAAAATTTCCTATTTTCGCTTCTTTCCTGTGAAATTTGAAAGAGTGATACCATGATGAAAAAAGTAATAGTCCTGTTTATTAGTTTATTCATTTCCCGGTGGGCGATTGCCCAGTCTTTAGTTGATACCCCGCAGATAGTTACGTCTTTATCCATGAATCTTGCGGGTGAGGTTGATTCTGTAACGGAGCTTACTCTTGCGGTAAAAATATTGGAAGTAGGGGCGACATTGCAGGTAAAAGGTGATTCCGGTGCAAAGGTGATAACAGTCCCCGATACATCCTTCTCTATTGTCGAAGAAATGGCCTGGAAGTTTGATGATAAAGGGCGTTTGCTTTCAGAGGTGCATAATAGGCCGGATAAACGGAAAGGTGATCTGGAGGAAGTGGATGCAGTACTGTATAGCTATAAGAATAACAAGGTTCAATATGTGCTAAGGAGAAAGGATGGCAGTTTGTCGGACTCTGCGGCTTATGTATATAATGGCAAGGATAAGAAGTTATCTATGCAGGAGCTTTATGATAATAAAAGAAAGTATACAGGCAGAATACAATATTTCCAGAATAAGGAGGGCAGGTTATCTACCATCAGTCATAAGAACGCTGACCTTGAGCTGATAAAAATGGCCAAGTACTGGTATGATACGGAAGGCATATTAATGAGTGCTACGCATCATGATAAAGATCAAAAGCTGATATTAATGCAAAAGTTTGATGTTAGCACCGACAGTGCAGGAAACCTGCACACTATGATATTTGATTATGCAAAGCCTGATACCTGTACCGGCATGAAGAGCTACCTGTTAAACGATGCAGGCAATCACCTGGAAGATGTAACGCAGGATGAAAGGGGTAATGTGCTATACATCAGTACGGCTAAGTTCAATGACTATAACCATATAGTAGAGCAAACGATCTTTACAGATGTGAAAAAAGTAATCACCTGCACTTATGAGTACGATGACTATAAGAACTGGACACTCAAACGCATTTATCACAATGGTGTCCCGCAATTCTTTGTCAGGCGTACAATAATCTATAAGAGTAATTCTTAGGCGCGTTTGAAATGACGCTCTATCACTTTGCCTATGATGCTCAGTACCCGGGGCGTCAAATTCTCTGAAGGGCTATTCCATGTGAAGCGTTGTATCTCGCGGTCGGTTTCTGCTTTCATCAGAAAGGTCTGACCATTGGCCAGGTGTACTTCAAAAATGCAATCGTCTTTCAGCGTATCTCCTATTCCTATTGCTTCTCCCCTGTATAGTCCATCGCTCATCCTTACGTTGAAGGGTATCCTTGCTGTTCCTAATGCTGACATGTTGTTGGTTTTACTATCCTGTTTCTAAAACCATGCCAAACCTGTTAAGTATGTTTTTTTATCTGCTCGAGCAGTTCTGCCTTGCTAATGTAGCCTGAATAATTCCACACTTCTTTGCCGTTAATGTAGAGGTATAATGTTGGTAGGCCGGTAACTTTCAGCTCATCAGCTAAGGCAATGTTTTTGTCCGCATCAATGCGCACAATCTTCAACCACGATGCTTCGCTGGTGGTGAGTTCGTCCAGGAAAGGAGCCATCTTCTTGCAAGGAGAACACCATTTAGCATAGATGTCTACCAATACAGGCCGCTTGTCGTCAAGTAATTGTTGGTAGCCCGACATATTCATTCCTGACGCTTTTTTAACTGTTTGTAACGGCAGATCAGCAGATCGCCAGGCCCGGATGCCTCCTGATAACTCATAGACATTGGTAAAGCCCATTTCCTTCATTCGCTTCGCTGCCGACCCGCTTCTGTTGCCCGACTGGCAATATACAAATGTGGGTTTGTCTTTATCCAAGTTGCTGATCTTCTTATCGAAGTTGTCATTGTTCCAGTCTATGTTTTTTGCATCCGCTATATAGCCTCCTGCGAATTCTTCAGGAGTGCGTACGTCTACAACCTGTGCGTTGGTGGTCTCTTTTATTTTTTTGGCGAATTCTTTTGGAGATAATCCTTCCCCCTGTTTTGCGAATGAATAAACGAATATCAATGCGCCTGCGAGAAGATATATCCAGCTTGACTTTAGGAATTTGATCATAGTATTATGCGTTTACTGTTGCCACTTTTATTTCCGGTTCAAAGATAATGCGGGATTTAACAGAATTGGAGATAAGGCAGGCGGTTTCTGATTTTTGCAATATTCTCCACCCTTTTTCGTGATCGCCTTCCTCTTTTATAGTCAGTACGGGCTTTAGCGTCACTTCGCTCATCATGTATTTGCCATCTACTATTTCCAGTTTGCCCGTAGCCTTCGATTGAAAGTCTTCAAAATCGAATTTGAAATTCTCTGCTATCGCCAGGAAGGTGGTCATCAGGCAACTGTTTATTGCCGCAACGAACAGATGTTCGGGAGACCATATATCCGGTACACCTTTGGTGAACTCGGGGGGAGTTGCTACTGTTACCTGGTCGGCAAGTACCGGTGAGCTTAATATGCCTATCCTGTCATTTTTCCAATCTACGCTCACCTCATAATAATGTGTATTTGCCATAATGCTTATTTTATTTCTTCGTAAGTAATGTCTTGTGTTTTATCTTTCTCGTCTTTTGGTGGCCGCGCCACGCAACCGGCAGAGGAACAACATCCTGTGTCTGTAATGCCCTGGTAAAGGAAGAAGACTCCCAGTATGCCTATTGCATAGTCGTGCATCCGGATGCCTTCTACAAACGCCGCAAGGCCTATTGCCGTGCGAAAAATACGCATCAGGTGCCAGCCCGACGATAATTTGGCGATGATACTCGTCATTAGATATATTTTGAAAGGTTTTGCCATGGACCTGCGTTGTGCACTTCTTCAAAGCCGTTCGCTTTCAGCATACTTTTGGCTGATGAGCTTCTCATGCCGGAGGCGCAACAGGTAATGACAGGCTTTTTCTTGTCGAGCTTCGACATATGTGCCTGCAATGTGTCTAGCGGAATGTTTATCGAACCTTTAATATGCCCTGTGCCATATTCGCCCTTGCTGCGTACATCTATAATGGTAGCTCCTTTGGCTATTACTTCCTTCAGATCCGGGGTTGATCCTCCCAGCATTTTTTTCATTAGTCCGAACATTATTCTTTATTTATTGAGTTTAAAATTGACCTTCAGTTTTTATCAGCACTCTTGTTGGTTCGCATCCCGAATAATGTGTACAAGGGGCAAAAGCTGATAAAGCTGGTGAGCAGGAATACTGCCGATATAACCATCAGCACGATAGCCAACGTGCCTGTGATGGCATTGGTAAAGTAGAGGATAGCAATAACGATGGCTATTAAAGCCCTTATTGCCCTGTCTGCGGTACCCATATTTTTCTTCATTGCTGCGATTTAGGATACAAATGTCAGCAATGAAAAGAGGGCAGACGGTAACAAATGTTACAGAAGGGAAATTTTATTGCGGCCCAGGCTAACGAGGCCGTCGGTTTCCATTTGCTTGAGCAGGCGGGACACCACTACACGGGAGGTGCCAAGCTCTTCCGCCAGTTGCTGGTGGGTGATGTTGATATCTGAGGAGTTGCTTAGTTTCTTTTTCTCTTGCAGGAAGTGCAGGATACGTTTATCGGTCTTTTGGAAAGTAACTGCATTTACCACATCGAGTAGCTCTTCAAACCGCTTGTGGTAAAGCTGGAAGATGTACTCCAGCCACTCACTATTTTCTTTGATAAGGGCAGTGGACTTTTCTACAGGTATAAAGAGTATTTCCACTTCTTCCTCCGCAATGGCCTTAATCATGCTTGGCTGTCCGTGCATAGCGCCCATAAACGACATTATGCAGCTTTCTCCCGGCCTTATGTAGTAGAGCAATATCTCACCACCTTCCTCATCGGTACGCATAACCCTTATACTGCCTTTCAATACTATGGGTATAGAACGGATATAAGAGTGCTCATTCATGATGATGTCACCCTCAGCAAATGTTTTTGTGACGCTATGCTCTTTTAGCTTATTGAGTGTTGACTGTGAAAGTTCCATTAGTCCAGGTGCTTGTTGATATACACCGTGAGCGGATATTGCTCCAGGAAGCCGGTATAGTTCCACACGGCTTGCTTGTTCTTGTACAGGAATACCGTTGGCAAATACTTGATGTTCAGCAATTGCGATATGGCTTTGTTCTCATCTACATTGATGCGGATGACCTTTACCCGCCCCTTATACATCTGGGCGATCTTGTCTATATGCGGGGACATAAGCAGGCAGGGTTTGCACCAGGGTGCATAAAAGTCAACTAATACTAGCTGTTTGTCGTTCACGAGCGCGTTATACTTTTTGACATCGAGGTTTTTATACTCCGGCACGTCTTTGCCACTGAAGGAGCAAAGAAAAAGTATAGTGATAGCAACGAGATAAATACGCGACGACTTAAATATTGCCATTAGAATGAGGATATCCGTAAAAATAGCGTTTTAAAAAGAAATTTTCATATACATAAAAGCCTGTATTGAGTGAAAAACCGGCGTGCCATTGCCCAATTTTAATTACTTTTATAGCAAATATTAAAGCATTTTAGCATGGCTCATCAAATCCTGCAAGGAAAGAGAGGAATTATATTCGGGGCGCTCGATGAACGCTCTATAGCATGGAAAACAGCACTTGCCTGTGTAGAGGCCGGAGCACAGATCGTACTCACTAATGCGCCGATAGCGATGCGCATGGGAAAGATAAATGAACTGGCCAAGCAATGCAACGCGCAGGTAATACCGGCAGATGCTACCAGCATGGAAGACCTGGAAAACTTGTTCACTAAAAGTATAGAAGTGCTGGGTGGTAAAATAGACTTCGTGCTGCACTCAATAGGTATGAGCCCGAATGTGCGCAAAGCCATTCCTTATACTGAAACCAACTACGATAATTTTCATAAGACACTTGATATAAGCGCACTTTCCCTGCACAGGGTATTGCAAACAGCTATGAAGCTGGATGCGCTCAATGAATGGTCTTCGGTGGTAGGGCTAAGCTATATAGCGGCGCAGCGTACCTTCCCGGGCTATAACGATATGGCCGATGCGAAGGCGTTGATGGAAAGCATCGCGCGTAGCTTTGGTTATTCATATGGCCTGAAGAAGAAAGTACGTGTGAATACCATTTCCCAATCTCCTACCATTACGACGGCAGGTTCGGGTGTAAGCGGCTTTGATGCATTTTACCACTACGCGGAAAAGATGTCGCCATTAGGTAATGCTACAGGTGAGGATTGCGCCAACTATTGCGTGAGCCTCTTCAGCGACTATACCCGTATGGTAACGATGCAGAACCTATTCCACGATGGCGGCTACTCTATGACCGGCGTAAGCGACCAGGTAATAGAGGAGATAATGAAGAATGCCACTAAGGAGTAATCGGTAAAATCTTATCAAAAACAGCAATAATTGTGGGCACAAGGCGTTTTAGAATGTGTATGAAATGGACCAATTGGACAGGGCTGATAATGCTGTGCCTTTTTACTTACAAAAATGCCGGCGCCCAGATAACGGGTGGACAGGCTGCAATGGAATACCTGAGATTGCCTAATTCTCCGCATATCTCGGCTTTGGGTGGTATCAGTGTGGCTATGCCTACCAATGATATCTCCTTTGCCTTGCAGAACCCGTCGCTGATGCGCCCGGGTTTGCACAACCAGCTAGGGCTGAACTATAATCGTTACTACGCGGATATCAATATCATGAACCTGCAATACGGGTATCATGTAGAAAGCCTCAACACATCCTTTGCTTTGGGTATTCAATACCTGAACTACGGAAAGATGAGCGTTACTGATGCCGCGGGCAACCAATATGGGGAGTTTACCCCTGTTGACTATGGTATATCTTTGGTTGCTTCCCGTCAGTACAAAGAACACTGGCGATATGGCACTACGCTGAAATTCGCAGGTTCATCACTATTTGATAAAAGCGCTTCTGCTTTGATGGCTGATATAGGTGTGAATTATTATGATACTGTGTCTTTAATTGATATTGGTATTGTTGCGAAGAACATGGGTGTTACATTGAAAAGGTATAATACAGGTGTAGCAGAGCCACTTCCTTTCGACTTGCAGATCGGTATCTCTAAGCGCTTCAAGCACCTGCCGCTGCGTTTGTTTGCCACTATACATCACCTGTATGAGTGGGATATACGCTACGATGATCCTGCATTGCAACAGCAATCTACCTTGATAGGTAATGATACCAACGCTAAAAAGAAAACATACTTTGCCGATAAGCTATTCCGCCACTTCATATTAGGTGCGGAACTGACGATAGCTAAAAGGCTGACACTAACTGCTGCGTATAATCATTTGCGCCGTGGTGAAATGGCTGACCAGATGGAAAAGAAAGGCCCTGCGGGTTTCTCCTTCGGTGCAGGACTGAACCTGAATAAATTCCAGATCCATTATTCACATGCCTACTATAGTATAGCCGGAGCGTACAACGAATTCGGGCTGAACATGCAGCTGAACAAATTATTCGGTATGGGAGAACGGGGAGAGAAGATCAACTGGAGCACACAGTATCCTGAATGGTAGTAAAAGCATTTAATAGAAAAGGGGCGGACCAAATGGTTCGCCCCTTTTATTTTGATATGGATATTCGCAAGAATATCCTATTCATGTCTCTTAGGAAAGTTAAACAGGATAGATCCCAGCACCGGCACCGCAAAAATAGCTATGGTGAGTATGGAGGTTGCCCAGTCTGCTTCGTGGCTGGTGAGTACTTTCGTTATCTCTGACTGAGGGTAGAAATGCTCGAACAGGGATAGTAAGAGCTTAACACCCAACACACCTATTACCACAAAGGCTGCGGTCTCCAGGAAAGGGTAGTGTTCTATCAGCTTTACAAATCCCCTCGCCACAAATCTCATCGCCAGTATGCCAATGAATACACCTGTCCATACCAATATGATATTATCGGTGAATGCTACGGCAGCGAATACATTGTCAATTGAGAAAGTAAGATCAACAAGCTCTATTAAAATAACCGTCGACCAGAACGGTCCTATCCATTTCAGCATTTTCCGGTACACCCAGTTGTGCTTTTTGTCCAGGTGTTCTTCTTCTACCCGGTGTAGTGCGTGCTCTTCCAGCTGTTTTACTGTGGGGCGTGTAACGAAATATTTGATGCATAGGTAGGCGAGGTAAAGCCCGCCTAAGGGTTTCAGCCACCATATCTTTATCAGCACCGAAGCCAGCAACAAGCAGATACCCCGGAAAATATACGCTCCTATGATACCATAGTGCAGCGCTTTCTTCCGGTCTTCCTTTTTCAGGTCCATTACCATAGTAGCGAGCACAGCAGCATTATCTACCGACAGTAGGCTTTCTATGATTATCAGGTTGAAGATGATGGCCAGCGAAGTAGTAGGTTTATCTACTATTTCCTGGAGAAGTTGCTGTATTTCCATTTGTAATGATGTGCAAATATACACCTCTCTGTCATGCGGAACGCAGCATAAAAAGAATGCGCGGGTAATACCCGCGCATCAATTGCTAATATCATTAAAAAAGCATTATAACCCTCTATAAGCGTACCAGCTGGATGTTGTTTTTACTTTCCCTGCCTATTTGTAGGATATAGGTTCCGGTGGGTAATTGACGAGCCGGGATAATGGTAGTGCTTTTGCTGCTGCCTTCCCATACGGTTCGACCCGAGATGTCGACTAGTTTAAGGCTTTGGCCTGCTTCCATATTTTTTATGGTCCATTCATCAGTCGTAGGATTTGGGGATACATTCAGTTTCAGCTTTGTAACTTCAGTTACGTTAATAGGCGTGCCTATAACCTTATCAAGTATGTGATTGCCGGGGTCTAATTCCACGCCATTCATTCCGTTCCAGAAGCTGAAATTGAAGGTTTGGTCCAGCTGGTCGTTATAGACGTTTACAATGGTATCGCCCATATTGGATTTCAGGCGGATCTCAAAGGGTATCCTGAACAAAGGAACCGAACCCGGTACTGATGGATCTTGTACGAGCCTTACCATTACATCAGGCCCGGCCTGTGACCAGTAAACGGTGTATTTAGGATAACCCTCACCATATACCCATTGGTCGAAAAAAACGTCCAGGTTGATACCGTAAACACTTGCCATGATATTTTTAAGGTCGGTAGTGGTAGCCATACCATATGCGTGTGCAGACTGGAATTGCCTCAGGCCAACAAAGAATAAGCTGTCTTGTGGCGCCATTTTGCGGAGCATATGTGCTACGGCAGCACCCTTCCTGTATACCAGGCGTGGGTCGAACAGTGAGTTAATGCTGGTACTGTCATCCACTATTACCCTTCCTCCGGGCAACGTCATCACGTTGTTATACTGCGATGTGCGGAATGTTTTCATTGGCGCAACTCCCCACCAATGTTCTATAAAGAGTTGTTCGGCATAGGTAGCAAAACCTTCACTCAGCCATACATCATCCCATTGATTGTAAGTGACCGCATCGCCAAACCATTGGTGGCAAAGCTCATGCGCTATAGTGCGGGTATCTGTTACTCCTATAGTTGTCATTGTCTGGTGTTCCATGCCCCCGCCAAGTGTAGTGAAGCAGTGCCCGTATTTTTCTTTCCAGAAAGGATAACGACCGAACAGGTCGGAGAAATAATCTATCATCAGGGAGACACTGTCAAACTTCGCTCCATGTGCTGTGATGAAGTTGGTAGAGTCGTAGAAGAAATTCTGTATCAGCATGGAGTCGGTGCTATTACTGAAGTGCATATACGACTTCTTCTCAGAGTATTCTGCTATGGCCAGTGATATCAGGTAGTAGTCTATCGGGTATTTAGTTTTCCAATGGTATTTCAGTAGTCCTGCACCTGCCGGAAGGGTTGATTGGAGCAGACCATTGCTGCCTACTTTGCAGTAGTCAGGGACGGTTACGTGCATGTCCACGCTGTCTATCTTGTCCTGTAGCGATTGCTTTGCCGGCCACCAGTCTTTAGTAGCATAGGGGTCGCTAACGGTAAATACCATATCTGTACCTGCCGATACCGAATGCATGATGCCGGTAAAGAAACCTACACCGGTAGGCGGTGTGCCATTGTAATAAACATGTATGTTAAAGGTTGTGCCTTGCGGCAATGCTGAAGGTAATGTGGCCTTTCTTACAAAGCCTATAGTAGTGAATGGCAAGAGTGTAGTGCCATTCAGCTTAATGGAATCTATCGTTAACGCAGCATCAAGCTCAAAGGCATATATGTTCATTGTAGGTGCTACAACTTGCGCGGTAGTCCTCACATTCCCTCTTACGAAAATAGAAGTATCCGAAAGCTTCAGGTCAAAGTACACATGCTTTACATCGTAGTAATCTTCTTCCGGTATGGCATTCGTGCTCTTGGCTGCAATGGTTGGCTTCATGCCACTTGTCACCTTCTTTTCATGACAGCCGCTATAGATGGCATCTTGTGCAGACAGATGGGTACAAAAAAGTGATAGTGCCAGGATGCTTAAAATTCTTTTCATACTGTATTATTTGAAAGCGTACTTATCGTTTTATGAGTTTCAAATTACTGATATTTCCTGTAGCATCAATGATGCTGAGCAAATACATGCCTGTCGGGTAGTTGCTTGCAGGGATGTTTATCTCACCTGTCAGGTGTCCATTCTCAAAAACTATTCTGCCGCTGATGTCTTTAACTGTTATCCGGCTTTCAGTTGCCAGTCCGCTGATGTTCCAGCTATCAGTAGCAGGGTTAGGATATACCTTAATGTCTGTTTTGCTTACAGCAGCAATGTCCAGGTTAATGTCCTGGTCTATATCGCCTATATCCCTGAGCAGCCATTCGTTGGGGTCTATTTCCATACCGGTCATCGGCTTGTCCCAATAGAAAGTGAACGTCTGTGAGTTTTGACTGTTATACACCAGCACAGTTGTATCTCCCTGTGGCCCGGTGAGTTTCAGCTCAATGGGTGTAGAGAAGCAAGACACTGATGATGGTACCGAGGTAGATTGCTCCAGTTGTATTGACGCCCAGCTACCTGTCTGGTTCCAGGTTGCAGAGTAGGTAGGGAAGCCTTCACTATATACCCATTGATTGAAGAAGGTATCCAGGTCTTGTCCCAGTTCCTGTTCGGCGAGTGCTTTGAAGTCGTCGGTAGTAGCAGTGCCATTGGCAAACTGTTGCTGGTAGGTTTGCAGCAGATCATAGAAAGCATTGTCGCTGCCTGAGATGAAGCGCAGCATATGCACCACAGAGTTACCCTTGTTGTAACTAAGCCTGCTGTCAAATATCCGTGCATCGTCGGTGGTATCATCCACATACAGGAAGCCGTCGGGATCGCTCATTACGTCCTGATGTACATCGTGCATGAAGTCGAAAGCGTTATTATAGCCCCAGAATTCCTTACGGTATAGATATTCGCAGTAAGATGCAAAGCCTTCATTCAGCCAGATGTCTTTCCAGGTAGCACAGGTTACATGGTCGCCCCACCATTGGTGACCAAGTTCGTGTGCAATAAGTGTAGACTCAAAAAAGCCAAGGCTTGTCATAGTCTGGTGTTCCATACCTCCTGAGAAGGGCGTCATGCAATGGCCATACTTTTCTTCCCAGAAAGGATACCTGCCAAACAGGTTGGAAAAGAAGTTCACCTGTATGCCTGTTGAGTCGATAATGTCCTGGAAGAAAGGAAGAGTATTGGGGTTGTTGTACACGTAGTTTTGTATCAGCATAGAGTCGGTGCTGTTATCAAAATGCATGTAGTAAGAGTAGTCTATGTAGGTAGTAACTGCTAAAGACAGCAGGTAATAGTCTATTGTGTATTTGCTTTTCCACTCATAGCGCGAAAGGTTAGGCCCTATAGGCGTGACATTTTGTAGTACACCGACGCTACCTGCCTTCTGGGCGTTGGGTACGGTTATCCATATGTCTGTAGAGTCTATCTTATCTTGCAGCGATTGCTTACAAGGCCACCAGTCGCGGGCAAAATACGGTTCACTGAGTGTATAGGTTACCCATGCACCCCACGATTGTGATTGGGCTCTTTTTATACCACTGCTATTGGGTGGATCGCCGTGATAGAATACCTGTGCCGTAAAAGTGTTGCCCTGTGCGATAGGTGCGCTGAGGTTCACTGTTCTTACAAATGAAGCAGAAGTAAAAGGTCTCGGCTGACCATTGATCAGCACGGAGTCTATGGTTATATCGGGGTGTAACTCAAATACATACTGCGGCATATTGTTCGCCACTACCATCGCCCTTGTAAAGGCATTACCGCTGATGTCATTGTTTGAATTGTCAACACCTACATCCAGTTTCACGTACTTTACATCATATTCATTCTCAAGAGGAGAAGCGACTGTCGATTTCGCCAGATTTTTTATGGATGCTTGTTTGTTATGGGCACATCTTTCCGATGGGGAAAGTGTACTCCTTTCGTCATTCTGGGCATTTGCGCTAAAGGCAAAAGTGAACATTACTAAAAACCCCGCCGTGTACAGCTTTCTATGGTTCATCTACAACACCTGATTTTTTAACATATAAATAGGGAAATTACTGATATTTTGTGGATTATAATCTTTGTAATACATGTTTTACAAAGCCTGTAAGCATAAGTTCTCAAAAAACGATCGGTTATGAAGCTACGCTCTACTATTTTACTGATTATTCTTATTTCAGGTGTGAGCTCCTATGCTCAACTCAATTTTAGCACCCGCGGAGTTGGTGGGGGCGGGGCTCTTTTCTTCCCCAGGATAAACCCGGCTAATGATAATGAGTTCTACATAGCCTGCGACATGAGTGAGATGTTCCATTCCACTGATTTCGGGAACTCATACACCCAGTTGCATTTTACCAACATGGCGGCGATGAATGTCTCTACCTATGAGTTTACCAATAACAACAATATTGCTTATACCATCTATAATGACGGTAACAATGGTTATCCTGTAAAGACGATAAATGGTGGAACTAGCTGGACTGCGCTGCCGGGTTATGATGGTAATTTGGGCATGGTGTACCGCATGACGGCCAATTACAATAATCCGCAGCAACTGCTGATGAATTATTATGGTGAGATAGTCATATCGAATAATGGTGGAACCACATTCCAGACAGTGGCCACAGCCACTAGTCCGGGAGCGGGTATTATTATGGGCGGTGTGTTCTTCGACGGCAACAATATATATATAGGGACTAATGACGGTTTGCTTGTCTCTACTAATGGTGGTACTTCATTTACTACAATGAATGTGGCGGGTATTCCTGTTAATGAAGTGATATGGAGTTTTTCAGGGGCAAAGGCGGGGCCTGATACAAGGTTCGTATGTATTACAGCCGACGTAAATGATGTGTATAATGGCTTACAGCCTTACGAATATTATGATTTCCCGGCCGGAGTATATGTAATGAATGATGTGAATGGTAGCTGGATTTCCAGCACCACAGGTATTGATTTCAATACAGACTTTGTGATGTACACAGGTATGGCGTGGAATGATATCAATACTATGTACCTCGCTGGTAGCGATAATGGTTCGCCATTGGTGTTCAAGTCGACTAATGGTGGTGGTAACTGGGTCAAGGTGTTCAACTCTGCAGGCAACCAGAATATCCAAACAGGCTGGAGCGGACAAGGTGGTGATAAAGGCTGGGGTTGGGGTGAGTCTTGTTTTGGTATAGCAGTAGCGCCAAACAACTCCAATAAGGTACTATTTGGTGATTTTGGTTTTGTGCATGTAACCGCTGATGGTGGCGCTAACTGGAAACAGGCATACGTGAATAATACCGATCAGCATCCCGCAGGGGCATCTACTCCTACACAACAAGCGTATCATTCTATAGGGCTCGAAAATACTACCTGCTGGCAGGTTACCTGGCAGTCTGCTACGAATATGATGACAGCCTATAGTGACATTGGCAGCATCCGTTCTGCAGATGGTGGTGATACATGGGGCTTTACGCATAATGGTCTCAGCGTAAATTCTGTGTATCGTATAGTGAAGAACCCTACGGGTACTATGTTCGCTGCATCTTCCGCCATTCATGATATGTACCAGAGTACACGCCTGGCAGATGCACAACTGAATAGTAATGATGCCGCAGGTAAAATATCTTACTCGACGAACAATGGTACTAACTGGACATTACTTCACCAGTTCAATCATCCTGTCTTCTGGCTGGCTATTGACCCTAATAATGCTGAGCGGATGTATGCTTCCGTGATACATAGTGATACCAATATCGGAGGCATATACATCACCAATAACCTGAGCGCACTTGGCAGCAGTACGTGGACTAAACTATCGGCTCCCCCAAGAACGGAAGGTCACCCTGCAAGCATTGAAGTGCTGAGTGACGGCAAGATGGTATGTACTTTCTCGGGAAGAAGAACAAGTGATTTTACTGCGAGTTCGGGTGTTTTCATCTATGATCCTGTGGCAGGTACATGGGATGACGTGAGCGACCCGATCAATATGTATTACTGGACAAAAGACATTATCATTGATCCTTCTGACCCTAACCAGGATACATGGTATGTATGCGTCTTTACAGGTTGGGGCTCGAACGCGGGTAACAATAAAGGTGGATTATACAGAACCACCAACCGCGGCCAAAGCTGGACGAAACTTACCGGTACCCAGTTCGATAGGGTTACGTCTATAACATTCAACCCACAGAATAACAACGATGCTTTTCTTACTACTGAAACGCAAGGCTTATGGAGAAGCACTAATATGAACGCAGCAACACCTACATGGGCTTTAGTAGATGATTATGATTTCCGCCAACCGGAAAGAGTTTTCTTTAACCCCTACAATCAGGATGAAATGTGGGTGACCAGCTTTGGGAATGGTATGAAAGTAACCAGCCTGGCTGTTGGGATCGATGATAAAATTGCAAACAATTCAGCCACGTTAAAAGTATATCCTAATCCTTCAACGGATATATTGAACGTTCAGCTGGATAAGGTGTACCCTAATCAATATCTATCGGTACATGATGCAAGTGGCAGGATAATATACAAGGTGTTGCCGGATACCAGGCAGATTTCGGTAAATGTTGGTCAATTATTCAATGGGATCTATTTTGTCACCTATGGTAAGGAACATAGCAAATTTGTAAAACAATAAATTCTAATAAATCCCCCTAAGTGGGTTAGATGAAGTGATGATTAAATTGACGAATTTTATACTTCGAACTCCATCTTTTCATTTTAATGCCATCTTGTATGAAACAGAAACTCATTAGTCAGGCGATCTTTATCAGTAAATCGCTATTATGGTCGGTGCTTTTCTTCTTTGCCATTATGACAATCCTTAATTGGGAGGAGCTTTCGTCAGCTACAAAGAAAGGTAGCCCAAAATCCTGGGTAATAAAAGAGCATGGTGAAGGGAAAGAATTGATCCCGGTGAAAGTGGGAGTTAGTAGCAAGGTGTCACCGGTTATGCAAATAGTGAAGAGTATTAACGAGTGTTTTTAAGAAGGGTTAAATCATAATATAATAAGAAAGGGATGGTTTTAAAACCATCCCTTTCTTATTATCAATCTTTAAAAAAATTAACCAACTAAAGCAGCATGCTCATTTGCAACGATCTGCAAAGCGAGATTGCGAATAGAAGGGAAAATAAGATTATATACATTTTGCTTGCTTTCAGGCACATCTGTGTCTTGCATACCCAAAATATAGATAACTGACTCCGGTACTTCTAAAACCTCACATATTTTCTTGATAGTACGTGGACTGGGGCGCTTAACACTTGTTTCAATTTGTGATAAGGAAGTTTGAGAAATACCACACATTTCAGAAAGGTCATATTGGGTAATACCCATTTGCCTTCTTACCGATTTAATAGCGATTCCGAGATTCATTGTTTTTTTGATTTAGAACTAGTAAGTGATGTTTTGTTATAATTGGTTATTAGGTGGTTTCAACTAATTAGACGGGTGAATATGTAAAAGTGTTGGACAAAATTACAAATAATTATAAAAAGCAATTAATAATTTTACTTAAGTGACAGTATAAAAATCTATATTCATTAAAAGCAGTATAATGCTTTTCTTTGCCGCATGGCGTATAATTTCTCTAAACAATTGACGGTAGATGGAAAGAACCTGCTAGCCATAATTGTACCCGAGCTAAGAAAAGATGGAATGTATTATGAGGTGAATATTAAAGGGTTCCCTCGTTTTAAAATGTCCTGGTCTGTGTTGGGCAGGTTTGATATAGTTGGTGAAGACAGTGCTATTCCTTACAATATTTTACTGGCCGTGAGTGATATAATAGAGGCTGAGAGTAAAAAATAAGAAGAGGTAGCTAAAATTTCATTTTAATATGTGAAGGGTGCAGCACTAACATTTTTAAACTCGTTCCATATCTCGGCAACTATATCTCCTGCGGGTTTAATTTCTTTAATGATACTGCTTACCTGGCCTATTTCCAACTCGCCCTCGTTCATATCGCCTTCAAACATACCTCTCTTGGCGCGAGCGCGGCCTAATAAGTCAACAAGCTCATCAGTAGTGGCGCAGCTGTCCTCGGCTTCCATCACTTGTTTGTAAAACTGGTTCTTCATCAGGCGAACGGGTGTCAGCTTTTTGAGCGAAAGAATTGTATCACCCTCATTAGCGGCTACTACTGCTTCTTTGAATGCCAGGTGGCTTGATGCCTCAGGACTACACACAAAGCGACTACCTATCTGCACACCTTCCGCACCCAGTGCCATTGTTGCCAGCATACTACGACCTGTGGCAATACCACCCGCTGCGATAAGTGGAATATTTATTGACTCCCTTACGGAAGGTATCAGGCAAAGAGTGGTCGTTTCTTCACGGCCATTATGCCCCCCTGCTTCAAAGCCCTCTGCTACTACACCATCTACACCTGCGTCTTCACACTTCTTTGCAAACTTAGCGCTGGATACAACATGTACTACTGTAATACCATGTTCTTTAAATTTCGCAGTCCATGTTTTAGGATTGCCTGCAGAGGTGAAGACGATCGGTACTTTCTCTTCCAGTATTACCGCTACGTGTTTGTCTATATCGGGGTAGAGCAGTGGCAAGTTCACACCAAATGGTTTGTCAGTAGCCTGTTTGCATTTCTGTATATGCTCGCGTAGTACTTCAGGATACATGCTGCCCGCGCCTATAAGGCCCAGTCCGCCTGCATTGCTCACTGCGGAGGCAAGTCTCCAGCCGGAAGCCCATATCATGCCCGCCTGGATGATGGGGTACTGTATGCCAAATAATTTCGTGATCCTATTATCGAATGCATTGCCTTCATTGGCAAACTTTCCTTCAAACAGCATTGGTGTGTAGTGTGCTTGTGATGAATAAAATGATTAAGCTGTCTTCTTCTTGTAGAACAGGGTACTGCAATTTTCCGCACGTAATACTTTAGCTGCTGTCTCCTTTAATGATTGCACAGTTACCGCCTGGTACTTGGTCCACTCTTCATTTATCATTTCCGCATCACCTAGCAATTCGTAGAACGCAATATTGTTGGCACGCGACAAAAGACTCATGTCTTCAAACGCTATCATCGCTTCTATTTTGTTCTTCGATTTTTGTAGTTCAGTATCTGTCACGCTTTCGGTGATCAACAGCTGCATTTCCCTTTCCACAGCTTCGTTAGCTTCTTCTATTGTTTTGCCTTCTACTATTTTGCCTTCTACAACCAGCAGTCCCGGGTCGAGGCTGCCTGTATGATAACAAGCTATATTGCTGAATAGCTGTTGCTCTTTCACCAGCCGCTGGTACAGGCGTGATGAAGAACCACTGCCCATCACTTCCGTGATAAGGTCTGCCGCATAGTAGTGTTCTGACAACCGGCCGCCTATATGCCATACTTTGTATAGTGCATCCAGCGGCACATCCGCGAAAACAGTTTTCGTGCGTGCGGCAGTTTGTTCCGGCTCTTGCGGAATGTTACGTGTGTATTTATTTCCTGCAGGTATAGGGGCAAACCATTTTTCCGCAAGTTCCTTTACTTGCTCCGTGCTCACATTTCCTGCTACACACAATACCGCGTTAACCGGTGTGTAGTGCTTCCGGAAGAATGCCTCTACGTCGCTCAGTTGCGCTTCTTCTATGTGCTTTAACTCCTTGCCTATCGTCATCCATTGGTAGGGGTGCGTGGTATAAGCCAGCTCACGCATATGCTCCCATGCATCACCATATGGTTTGTTGATGTAGTGCTCTTTAAATTCTTCACTCACTACCTTGCGCTGCACATCAAGGCTCTTGTCGCTGAAGTTCAGGGAAAGCATCCTGTCGCTTTCCAGCCAGAAGGCAGTCTCTATATTTTGCAGTGGTATCTGTATATAGTAGTTGGTGATGTCGTTGGTAGTATAAGCGTTGTTCTCGCCACCCGCCATTTGTAGTGGTTCATCATACTCAGGTATATTCACAGAGCCACCAAACATCAGGTGTTCAAACAGATGTGCGAATCCTGTGCGCTCCTTGTCCTCATCACGCGCGCCTACATCATACAACACATTCACCGCCACCATTGGTGTGGTAATGTCCTTGTGTACCAATACTCTTAATCCGTTCTCTAAAGTAAATCGCTCAAATTTCAACATCTGACAAAGGTAATTGTTATCGGTTAAACAGCTTTTATAGTGTTATAAACAAAAAAACACACCTGCTGGTGTGTTTTAATATTGTTATAGCTCCACTTTCCCTGCTTCTGTTGGCTTCTCTTTATCTATTCTTCCACGCCTCAGTGGGTTGGCAGTGTTAGTTGCATATTCCTCGCGTTGGCGCAGCAGGTCTATTGCCTGGAAGATCGCTTCACGGAATGAAGACTCATCTGCTATGCCGCGTCCTGCAATGTCGAATGCAGTGCCATGATCAGGCGATGTGCGAACTACAGGTAACCCGGCAGTATAGTTGATGCCCTCTCCTTGTGCCAATGTTTTGAACGCCACCAGTCCCTGGTCGTGATACATAGCAAGTACTGCGTCAAACTCTGAATAACTGCCGCGCGCAAAGAATGCATCAGCGCTATATGGGCCATATACCAGTTGCTTTTTCTGTTGCAGCTCTTCTATGGCAGGTTTTATGTGTTGTTGTTCTTCATTGCCTATCTGTCCATTATCACCAGCATGAGGGTTGAGCCCCAGCACCGCTATCTTCGGTTTGTCTATGCCGAAGTCTTTGATAAGGCTTTCTCTCAGCAATGCTAATTTGGAAAGTATCAGTTCTTTAGTAATAGTAGCTGCTACTTTGGAGATCGGTATGTGCTCTGTGACCAATGCTACACGCAGGCCGTTGTTGTACAATAGCATCAGCACATCTTTTGCGCCGAATTTGTCTTTGAAGAAAGGTGTATGTCCTGTATAAGGGAAGTCGGGTACTTGTGTGTTGCTTTTATGTATCGGTGCGGTCACTATGGCGTCCAGTTGTCCATCTTTCAGACACTGTGTAGCTACCATTAGCGAACGTATAGCATACTTGCCGCCGCTATCAGTAAGTGCGCCGGGTTGTATCGGCACTTCCTCCTCCCAGCAATTAAAGATGTTCACCTGCTTTTGGTTCAGTTGGGAGAGGTCTTTGGTATTGTAGAAAGTAAACGGGGTTTCGGCAAGGGTCTTACGGTAGAAGTTGATGACCTTGTTGGACGAAAAAACAACCGGGACGCAAAGATCTAATATCCTTGTATCTGCCAGTGTCTTTATGATCACTTCCGGGCCTATGCCGTTCAGGTCTCCTGTAGTAATGCCTATTACCGGTTTCTCGTTTATCATGCCTTTGGGTGTCTATTCCTGTAAATGTACTTTATTATGAGTTAATGTTAGAGCCGCCTAGTTCTTGCCATAGTGCATCAGGAAGTCCAGCAGCATACGCAGTCCGTAACCCGTTCCTCCATTAGTGGTATATCCTTTCTTAGAAGTAGCGAACGATACACCTGCTATATCAAAGTGCATCCACGGGTAATCTGTAAAGTGCTCGAGGAACTTACCTGCCGTAATAGCACCGCCATAGGGGCCGCCTACGTTCTTCAGGTCTGCTATGTCCGACTTCACCATGTCTCCATACTCATCCCACAGCGGGTACTCTACCAGCCTTTCGTACTGGCGGAAGCCGCTATCGTTGAAAGCCTTGCGGGTATTATCTTCTATATTACCCATGCACACTATACCATGTTCTCCCACGGCTACTGAGGCCGCACCTGTAAGGGTGGCGAAGTCCATCACCAGCTCAGGCTTGTAACGCTTAGCCCAATGCAATGCATCTGCCAGCAACATTCGTCCTTCAGCATCGGTATTCAGTACTTCTACGGTTGAACCACTGTACATTTTTATCACATCACCGGGCACATAAGCGTTCTCACCCGGGCGGTTGTCAGTAGCAGGTACCAGTGCTATGATGTGCAAAGGCAACTTCAGTTTGCTGATAGCATACATAGCTGTACTCACCAATGCCGCACCACCCATGTCGCTTTTCATGCGGTCCATAGAGTTAGGTGTTGGTTTCAGACTAAGTCCGCCGGTATCATATACTACGCCCTTGCCTACAAGTACTATCGGTTTTTTATTCAGTGTCTTTGCAGGCTTGTATTCCATTATGGTAAATGTTGGCGGGTCCTGGCTACCGAGGTTCACGGCAAGCAAGCCACCCATTTTCTCTTTCTCTATCTGCGCTTTGTTCAGCGTAGTTACTTTAAACCCTGCCTCTTTGCCCATCAAGGCTATTTCTTTCGCCAGTTGCACGGCAGTAAGATAGTTTAGGGGTTCGTTCACCAGTGTACGCGCGCGATAGATCGCATCGCTCACTACCGAAAGCTGGTTGAGTTCTTTTACTGTTATTGATGACTTGGAGAAGTTGATGGTGGTAAGTGTATTCGTGATCTTCTTAGCATCAGTGCGGTATTTAAGGAACTGATAATTAGCCAGAGCCATACCCTCTGCCACCAGGTAAGCAGCATCAGTTGTGCCGGAAAGGTTAGTGATGCTCACTTCCGTTAGCTTCATTTTATTCACCACTACCTGTAGCTCAGCACCTGCTTTGCGGCAGGCTTCTTTTGCTTGCCAGTCGGTCTTCTTGCTTTTCAGGAAGCATAAAAAGATGTAGCGTCCATACTGATTGATAGTAACAGAGGTTTGCTCTTCGGAAAAAGCACTCTGGGCAAAAGCCTGCTCGTCCTTGCTCAGGTCAGCTACTTGTTTTATGCCCGCTGCGCTATCTATAATATATACCTGGTCTTTCTTAGTTGGTTTCTGAAGTATTTTGAATTCCATGCGGCAAAGGTAGCAGCTTAGGTGAATAATTGAATAGTATGATAATTATCCATTATTAGTTATTCATTATTCAATTAGCGGCTATTCACTATTCGTTATTCACTATTCGCTACTTTTGTCACTATGCAGTACACACTGAAGAAGAGTTTAGGCCAGCATTTTCTGCACGATGAGAATATGTGCCAGAAGATAGTAGAGCAACTCACAGTAAAAGAGGGAATGCAACTGGTGGAGGTTGGCCCTGGAGGCGGAGCCATCACCAAGTATCTCATAGAGCTGAAAGGTATTACGTTCAAGGCTATAGAGGTAGATGATGAGAAGGTAGTGTACCTGAAGAAAACCTACCCTGTACTGCAGGACAAGATCATTCTACAGGACATATTGAAGGCTGATGTGCCTTATGAAGGTAAATTCAGCCTCATTGGCAACTTCCCGTACAACATTTCATCACCTATATTATTTAAGGTGCTGGACTGGGAAGAGCAAGTAGAGGAGGTTATCGGTATGTTTCAGAAAGAAGTGGCACTCAGGGTGGCCGCAGGACCGGGATCTAAGCAGCCGGGTATATTAAGCATTCTGATACAGGCATTTTTTAAGGTGGAGTATTTGTTTGATGTAAATGAAAACTGCTTTACCCCACCTCCAAAAGTGAAAAGCGGTGTACTGAGGCTGACTAATATCAACAATCCGCACGGTATTTCCGATAAAAGAAAGTTCATCATATTGGTGAAAGGTGCTTTCAATCAGCGCCGCAAGACTTTGCGCAATGCGCTCAAGAGTTATTTACCGGCCGAGGCGCTCTCTCATCCGCTGATGGACAAAAGGGCCGAGCAGCTTACTGTCAGCGATTTCGTAGAACTTCATAAGCAATTTCAGCAGTAATGGGAAAAGGAAATGTATTGATAGCCGCCCCCGTCCATCAAGTGCTGACTGACGGCTTGACCCGGGCAGGTTATGAGCTGGTGTTCATGGAGAACATAACGCAGGCAGTTGCGCCGGGTTATATAACAGAATGCGTTGGTATCATTACCTCTACACGCCTGCAACTGAATAAAGAATTACTGGATATGGCGCTCAATTTGCGGTGGATAGGCCGCATGGGCTCCGGTATGGAGGTGATAGATGTTGATTATGCCGCTGAAAAGGGAATAAAATGCTACAGCAGTCCCGAAGGTAATAGCAATGCTGTAGCGGAACACGCCCTGGGAATGCTGCTGGCGCTGAACAAGTGTATCGTTACCGGTAATAATGAAATAAAGCAGGGTATCTGGGAACGGGAAGGCAACCGTGGTACGGAGCTGGAAGGCAAAACCGTTGGTATCATTGGTTTTGGTCACACAGGTAGGGCATTTGCTAAAAAGCTTTTGGGGTTTGATGTAAATATTCTCGTCTATGATAAGTACAAGCAGGATGATATGCCGGAATATTTAACTAATACAACTCTGGAAACGATCCAGAAGGAGGCTGATATTATAAGTTTTCATGTTCCGTTGCAGCAAGATACCGTCCATTACCTCGATGAAAAATTTATTTCAGATATGAGCAAGGGTTTTATCGTACTCAACACGTCTAGAGGTATAGTGACGGATGTGAAGGCGATAAGCAAAGGATTAGAAAGCGGAAAAATAAAGGGAGCTTGTCTTGATGTTTGGGAAGAAGAGCCACTGGAGCGGATGAGTGAAGAAATGAGGGCTTATTTGAATGAGATGCTTAAAAACCCAAAAGTGATCATTACCCCCCATATTGCAGGGTATAGTATTGAAGCCCTTTACAAGATGAGCAAGGTGCTGCTAGATAAAATTGTCAGCAATTAGTAAATAATTGGTTACTAACAAATTTTAATGAAAGATATTTATGAGGCGAAATCTATTTTTAACAGATTTTTTTATCTTTACCGTTCATTTGGTTAATAATTATTTAATAAAGAACATGGCACGTAGTTTACGTTATCTACTCATATTCCTATTTACGATCGGTACGGTAAATGCATATGCTCAAGGGCAAGGTGGTATCGAAGGAACCGCTACTGATGAGAACGGAGAACCTATTATAGGAGCTTTGATCGAGGCTGTTTCTGAAGGCGGTGCCGTAAAAGGACGTAATGTAACAGACATAGACGGTAAATACCTGATCAAACCACTTGAGCCGGGAAAATACCGTATCACCAGTAAGTATGCCGATTATACCAGGGTGAGTGTTAATGGTGTTTCTGTTAGTGCAGGCAGAGATGCGGAAGTGAACTTGAGTTTTAAGCCAAACCAACTCACAGAAGTAATAATTACATACCAGGCACCTCTTTTTGATAAGGATGGTCCCGTTCGTCCGAGGTTTGGAAGAGAAGATGTAGAGAAAGCTCCTACGCGTGATATGACCAAGATCATTGCGTCGGGTGGTAGTATGGTTACTACAGACAGGAGCCGGACGATCAATGCAAACGGTTCCCGTGGTGGTAATACTATCACAATGCTTGACGGTGTTATGATCAGGGGCGCTGTACCGAATATCCCTGCTAATGCTATAGACGAAATAGAAGTGCAACTGGGTGGTATGTCTGCTAAGTATGGTGACGCTACCGGTGCAGTTGTAACTATGACAACAAGAGGTCCTTCTGCTGTATACACTGGCGGGTTGCAACTGGAAAAGTCAGTAGAAGGTTTTGGTCATAATATGGCCAACTTCACTTTGTCAGGACCGCTTTTGAGCAAAAAATTAAAAGGTGGTGAAAAGAAGCCTGTGGTAGGATTTCTTTTAACTGGTGAAGCATGGTACGATAAAAATAGGCTGCCTTCATTCTATGATAACTATGTAGTAAAAGACGAGGTGCGCGAACAATTGGCACAGACACCACTTATGTTGTCACCCAATACTGTTGGTACTCCTGTTTACAACTACTCTACGGAGTTTGTTACTAAGGATGACATGGTGACTGTAAAGCAAATGCCGAATGCTGCTATATTCGAAGGACGTGCATTCGCAAAACTTGACTTCCAACTGGACGATAATATCACTGTAACTGCCGGTGGTAACTTCAACTATACTAAAGGTAGTGCATTAGGTAACGGTGGTTCTTATAACAGGATCATGTTTACCCCGGAATCTATCCCGGTGAGTACTAATTTTGAAGGTAGGGGATATCTGCGTTTCACGCAAAGATTCAGCAAGCCCTTCAATCCTAAAGACACCACCACAAAAGAAAGCAGGGTACAGAACGCGTTCTATACATTGCAAGCCGATTACCAGAAGAACTACTCTAAAACAGAAGATCCTGATCACGGAAGAAATATCTTCAATTATGGTTACCTGGGTAAATTCACTCAGAATACAGAATCAAGGTATCTGTATGATGTGGATACCAATACCGGTTCACGTATGTGGCAGTTAGTGTCTTACGATGCGCCTACCAGCTATACTTTCGACCGTGCTGAATTGAATCCAGTTCTGGCTAACTATACCTCTCAGTTCTATCAACTGGGTATTTTACCTCCTACTATTTCAGAGCTTCGCGGCCAGAGAGGTTTAGCTAATGGTGATTTCCCTAATAGTGTATATGATCTGTATCCTAATATTGGTAGTAGACTAGGTGGCTATAGCTATAGCAATAACGACCAGATATCCGCCAGCGCTAATGCTTCTTTTGACCTTGTGTTGGGTAAAGGAAACAAAAAGCAAAGGCATGCGATAGAGTTTGGACTTTATTACCAACAGTCAACTGAAAGGTCTTATTCCCTGAATGCAAACATCGGTGGTACCAACTCTTTATGGCAGGTGATGCGCAGTTTAACAAACACGCATATTGGCTTGGATACAGACAATCCTTACTACATAATCAATGGTCAGAAGTATACTAAAGACCAGGTGTATGCACCTCTGAACAATCCTAACGGAACTATTATCGCAGGTGTTTTTGATACTATGATGTTCGAAAGGGTGGCTAATGTAGAAGCACAATCAAATTTCGATAAGAACCTCAGAGCTAAGCTAGGCTTGCCGGCAAATGGTACGGACATAATTGGTGTGGATGCTTTAGATCCGTCCACTTTCTCAATGGATATGTTTAGTGCAGACGAATTGGTAAATTCTTTAACCAGTCCTCTTGTTGGTTATTTCGGATATGATTACCTCGGTAACAGGGAGAAAGGCCAGGTGAATTTTAATGATTATTTTACTGAGAGGGATGCGAATGGTAATTACACCCGGTCAATAGGTGCATACCGTCCTAACTATATCGCGGGTTATATTCTCGACAGGTTTAAGTTTAAAGACATCAACTTTAATATTGGTCTTCGTGTTGACCGTTACGACCTTAACACTAAGGTGTTGAAGGATCCTTATTCATTATATGAAACATATAAGGTTGGCGATCAATCAACTGATGATTTTGGTGCGAGAGGTAACATCCCATCAAATATGGGTAATGACTATGTAGTGTATGTAGATAATAATGCTTCTTCTGCACCTAAGATCATTGGTTATAGAAATGGTGATGATTGGTATAATGCAGATGGACAATTTATACAAGATCCTGGTGCTTTGAGGGCAGTAAGCGGACGTGATCCTCAACCATACCTTACAAATGCGGGTAAAATATTAATGACGGATACTACGACTACTAATGGTTATAACGGTTTTGATCCGACTCGTTCGTTCACAGATTACAAACCGCAAACTACCCTTTCTCCACGTATAGCATTCCAGTTCCCGATCAATGATCAGTCTATGTTCTATGCGCACTACGACATTCTTGTACAAAGGCCGATTGGTAATGTATTTACCACTGCTTATGACTATATGTACCTTACACAAAGCAGTAGCCCTACACTGAATAATCCTAATCTGAAGCCCGAAAAAACTTTTGATTATGAATTTGGTTTTACGCAAGTGATCTCAAAAACATCAGTTATCTCATTGTCGGGTACATATAAAGAGCGTAAAGACCAGATACAACTGCGTCCTTATATATATGCATATCCTATTACTTATTTCTCCGTAGACAACAGGGATTATTCGGCCACCAAAGCGTTTAAATTAAGCTATGATCTTCGCAGGACAGCTAATCTGCGTATGCAGCTGAACTATACGCTTTCTTTCGTAGACGGTACAGGTTCCAGCCCTGGTTCATCAGGAGGTTTCCTTACACAATTAATTCAATCTCAAGTTCCGAACCTGCGTATTGTAGCACCGCTGAGTTTCGATTCAAGGCATATGGTGAATGCAAGTGTTGACTATCGTTTCTTAGAAAAAGAAGGTCCTATGGTTGGCAAGGCACATCCATTCCAGAATATGGGTATCAACGTGTTGTTCACTTCAAGAAGCGGAACGCCTTATACACGTTATGCACAGCCTGTAGCAGTATCTAATACCATCAAAGGTGAGATCAACGGTTCTCGTTTACCTTGGCGTTATCTGCTAGATCTGAGATTAGATAAGGATTTCGCACTTACTTACAAGAAAGCTACAGATGATGATGGCAAGATCGTAAAAGGAAAGAAGCAAGTATATCTGAATGTGTACATGTTCATTAATAACGTTTTAAATACCATGAACGTGATCAATGTGGATGGCTTTACCGGAAGTCCTGAAGATGACGGATATCTGGTATCTCCGCAAGGACTATTGAAACAGGAGACTGTGGTTGATAAGCAATCATATTACGATCTGTATTCTGTGAGCCGTAGGAACCCAGGTAATATTGATTTACCAAGAAGGATAAATTTTGGTTTGAGTCTTAATTTCTAATAAGAATAATAATTGAAATATTTAAATATCGTCAGCATGTTTAGGTTGAATAGAAAAGTCGGGTTGATTATAGCGATAGCAGGTTTGGCGGGGTTTAATGCCTCGGCACTGCCTACCATCAAAAATAACGCGAAGACAACGCCAAACCCTCTCTTGAGAAGTGCAGCCAACTGTAAAGAAGCACAGGGCACTATTGATCTTGATATCAATAATGTCAGGTCTAAACTAATGGCAGGCGGTGATATGTGGTGGGATAGAGGTACCGGGGTGGCTTCCTACGAAGTGCCAAAAGGTTCTCAAAAGAACTCACTCTTCGCCGGTTCATGCTGGATCGGTGGGTATGATGCGCAAGGTCAGCTTAAAGTGGCAGCACAGTTATATCGTTCTGATGGTAATGACTATTGGCCTGGTCCTTTGGATAAACAAAACAATGTAGATGCCGTTGCTTGTAGTGCATGGGATCGCTTTTGGAAAGTAAACAGGTCGGATATAAATAAATTCAGAGAGCTTGTAGAAACAGGTGGAGATGTTTCTGACCCTATTTACGATGATATTATGCAATGGCCGGCATACGGCAACTCGTCTGCAACTGGCAATGGTGATGTAGGGCTTTCCAGTTATATGGTGGCAGGTCGTGAATACGCACCTTACGTTGACGTGGACGGTAATGGAATATACAATGCATTAGGTGGTGACTATCCGGATATTTTCGGTGACCAATATATCTGGTGGGTATTTAATGATAAGGGCAATATAAAGGGGCAAACTAAATCTGATCCTATCGGACTTGAAGTCCAAACCAGTTCTTTTGCTTATTCTACAAAAGATTTCCTTAATGATGCCACTTTCGTAAACTATCGTATCATTAACCGGGGTGCGCTTACAATGGATAGTACCTATATGGGTACCTGGACGGATGCAGATCTTGGTAATGCTTTCGATGACTACATCGGTTGCGATACCGCTCGTGGTTTGGGTATACTATACAATTCCAAGAGCGAAGATGGAAATGGTGCTGCCGGACAGTATGGCAATACAGTACCTATGATTGGTGTTGACTTTTTCCGTGGTCCTAAGCGTCCGTTGTTTCAGCCGGACGGCTCTATTATTTATGAGCAACTGAGAATGACCAGCTTCACTTACTTTAATAATGATGCCTCCAGCCCTATCGGTGATCCGGGTAATGCAATAGAAGTATTTTACTACATGACCGGTTCTAACCGGATTGGAAGGCATTTCCGTTATGATTACCAAGGTCCTGGTATTCCGGTAACGGCATATGGCCCTGGTCCTGACGTTAATTATGTGTATTGGGGCGAACCTAATGACAAGAATACATGGTCTGAGTGTGCATGTAATAACCCCGCAGGTGACCGTCGTTTCGTTCACTCAGGTGGGCCTTTCAAATTGTTACCCGGTGCTGCCAATGATATCACTATCGGTGCTATCTGGGTTTCGGACGTAGGCGGTTGTCCTACTGCTACTTTTGCAAAGATCAGGACTGCAGATGATATGGCTCAGGAACTGTTTGACGCAAACTTCGCGATTATTGAAGGTCCTCAGGCCCCTCGTCTCGTGGTACGCGAGATGGACCGTAAGCTTATATTCTATATGATAAACGATCCATCAAGCAACAACTTCCGTGAGCAATATGGCTATAACCTGGATTCTGCTAAATATCGCGTTCCTTCCAGCAAAGCTGCAAGGGTGGTTAAATCTCCGGACTCTCTTTATAAGTTTGAAGGTTACAGGGTATTCCAGGTACAAAGTTCAGAAATACAGGCTGCTGATATTTATAATGCAGCAACAGGTGAGGTTGATCCAACTAAAGCAGCTCAGGTATTCCAATGTGATATCGCTAATGGTATTAAAAGAATTGATAATCACGTAAAAGATACAAGGATCAGTGACACAAGCTGGCAAGATCAGATAAAAATAACGGGTGTTGACAGTGGTATATCTCACAGTTTTGAGTTAGACATTGACCAGTTTGCTAAAGGGGATGAAAAACGTTTTGTGAACTACAAAACTTACTACTTCATTGCTGTTGCATATGCCTACAACAATTTTGCGCCGTTCGATAGGAACAGGCCAGACTCTACTCAGGATATTGCCTACCTGGAAAGCCGTACTGCTGCCGGTGGCGTACCGATACCTATTGTTCTTGCTATGCCAAATCCCGCAAACGGTGATATGGGTACAGTCGTGAACGCCGGTTATGGTGATGGTGTAATAATACACAGGGTTGAAGGTAGAGGTACAGGTGCGAATGTTGCACAGATAGATGAAGCAACTGAAGCAAACATTGTAGCCAGCAGTGACCATGTGAAAGAAATTGTTTACAAACAAGGACAAGGCCCGGTGGACATAAAAGTTATTGATCCGGTGAAATTGGTTGGCGGTAAATGGGAACTATTTATGAAAGGCCCGCTAAACAGAATAGACACATTATCAAGTTCATACTACACAGATAGCATACTCGCAGCGGGTGAAGCTACCTGGGTTCTTGTGAAAGATGGTATTGATACTGTTTATAGCGAAGGTCCTCTCTCAATGAGGCCTAATGAGCAGATCTTAGAAAAGTATGGGTTGTCTGTTAACATCAAACAGGTTAACAGGCCCGGTGATGACCAAACTGAGAATAATGGTTATTTAACATCAACTGCAACTTATGCAGACCCCAATAAGCCTTGGCTTGCAGGCTTGCCTGATGCCGAAGGTGTGGATGCACGTAATTGGATAAGAGCTGGTGGCTTCGTTACCGGAGGAACTCCTCCGCCTGCATATGGTTGTACTTATAATGATAATGCATACGATACTTTGCAGGCTTATGAGAATATGTTCCCTAACAACCAGTTCATGGCAAAAAGTTGGGCTCCTTATGGTCTCGTAACATCTACATTATTAAATAACGTAGTGTGCGACAACTTTGCTCTTACATTGCTGGCGCACCAGCAGGGTATCTCTAATATACAAAGTGTGGATATAGTGATAACCTCTGACAAATCAAAATGGACAGAGTGTGTCGTTCTGGAAGCACAGAATCAGAAAGAGCTTTCTGAAAGAGGTGTGAAACAATTCCGTCCTCGTGGTCATGCTTCATGGACAGGCGAAGTAGACGCTTCCGGAAATGCAGTGTATTCAAAAATCCCCGGCGATACAGGTATGTCTTATTTCCCGGGTTATGCAATTAACCAATCTACGGGTGAGCGCTTATGTATCACTTTTTCTGAAGATTCTTATCTGAATACTGAAAACGGTAGAGATATGATCTGGAACCCGACATCTGCTACGGTTAACTATTATCCTGACCCAACTTTCCCGTCAGCATTGTTCGGTGGTAAACACTATGTTTACGTGTCTTCTGTCCCTTATAGGAACAGGGCAAGGTTGAAACAGTTATTGGGTTCTACAATTGGCGAATTTGGACCAAACGGTACAAGAGCAGGATTTAAGACGTTTATGTGGACAGGTATTCCATTGCTCAATCCGGGGTACAACTTATTACCTCTTAAAGACAATATCATTCCAACGGATGTTAGAATTCGTCTGAGAGTAAAAACTCCGTATAGTGTTACCGGTGATTCTATGAATTACGTTAATACAAACAATGGTTTGCCACACTATACATTCAGCACAGATGATATAGCGCCAACGAAACTTTCAGACGGTTCTGATAAGAATGCACTTTTAGATAGGATACATGCAGTACCCAATCCATATTATGGCTACACTGGTTATGAACTGAACCGCCTTGATACAAGGGTTCGTATCATCAATCTGCCTTCTAAGGCTACTCTTGAGATATATGCTCTGGATGGTTCCCTGGTTCGTCGCCTTTCAAAAGATAACGCTAATACTTCTTACATAGATTGGGATATACGTAATACCAAAGGCTTACCAGTTGCGAGCGGTATGTATCTCATACATGTTAAGGCTGAGGGTATAGGCGAAACAGTATTGAAATGGTTTGGTGCCATGCGTCCGCTTGACGTAACAAGTTATTAAGGAATGAACAGGAGCTACGTAAGTAGCTCCTCTATATAAATTATTTTATAAAATTATTTATGAAAAGAGTATCTACCGGTGCAGCGTTAGTTTGTTTGTTAGGTATGTCCTTCCAGGCTTTCGCAGGAAATAAAGACAGAACTGGACAGGCTGGTGCTACGGAGCTGAACATTAACCCATGGGGTACCAGTACGGGGCTATTTATGCAAAACACAGCTACCGTTAAAGGTCTTGAGGCGATGAAATGCAATATTGGCGGCTTAGCCAGTGTTGACAATTTTGAAATAGGTGTGGCACACTCACGCTACCTTAGCGGCACAAACGTGGCCGTAAGTAACCTCGGTGTTGCTCAGAAATTGGGTAGTACAGGTGTTATAGGTCTTAATATTAGCTCTATGGGCTTTGGAGAGATTACCGTTACCGATTTTGAAAATCCCGAAGGAAACGGTTCTACTTTCAGACCACAGTTTTTTAACATTCAACTTGGTTTTGCTAAGGAGTTCTCTAATTCTATTCGTGGCGGTATTGCTGTTACTTATGTGACCGAGCAAATTGCAGATGCCCGCGCAAGCGGTGCTGCTTTTGAAGCAGGTATTCAATATAGCGCAGGTAAAAAAGATAATTTCCATTTAGGTATTACCCTGCGCAATGTAGGTACCAATATGAAATTCTCAGGTTCAGGTTTTTCGCTCAGCGCCGAGGCTCCTGATAATGCAGCTTACCAGTTGAACAGGCAAACACCTACCCAACCATTCCAAATGCCAACTTACCTTTCTATAGGTCTTGGTTATGATTTCTATCTCGATGAAAATCGCATGAAAGAAAATCAGAGTGATCCATACCACAGGCTTACTGTATTGGGTAATTTCACTTCCAATTCGTTTTTAAATGACTATTTAGGTGGTGGAATGGAGTATGCTTTCAGGGAAATTTTCATGCTTCGCGGTTCTTATCGTTGGGAAAAAGGTATTGGTGGTGTTGAATCGACTTCCATGTACACAGGTTTCAGTGCAGGCGCTACCATACAGAAGAAATTCAAAAGCGGTAGTGCACTTGGTTTAGACTATTCATACAGGCCTACACAACGCCCTGCTAACGGAGTTCACGTATTCTCTATACGCTATACTACACCGTCTAAAAAGACTAAGAAAGCTCTATCCGGCAGCTAAACTGCATACGGAATAAAAAAAAAACAAGTATTTTTGCAATAGCGACGCTTCTGTTCATCACAGAGGCGTTGTCTTTTTTTTTGTTTTTACTAAACTATACTACTATGTCAGGTTTGAATTATGTAAGTAAGGAGACGCTGGAGCAAATGAAAGAAGAACTTACCCAGCTTAAAACCGTAGGCCGCTCCGAGATTGCACGCCAGATAGCTGAGGCCAGGGAAAAAGGTGATCTTAAGGAAAATGCAGAGTATGATGCAGCTAAAGAAGCGCAGGGACTACACGAGGCCAAAGTGGCCCATTTACAGACAGCAATAATGAATGCTCGTGTTATAGATGTGAAAGACCTGGATAATACTAAGGTTTCGATAATGAGTAAAGTAAAGCTCACAAACCTTGGCACTAAAAAAGCAGTGGAATACCAGATAGTTTCTGAAACAGAGGCCGACCTCAAAGCAGGCAAGATATCAGTTACCTCACCTATAGGCAAAGGCCTGTTGGGTAAGGTGCCGGGTGACATTGCTGAAATAATAGTTCCTAACGGTACTTTAAAATTCAAAATAGAAAGCATTTCCCTGTAAAATTTATGGCTACGATCTTTTCTAAAATAATCAGTGGTGAAATTCCCGCATGTAAAATTGCGGAGAATGATAATTTTATTGCCTTTCTCGATGTCTTCCCTTTGGTAAGAGGGCATGTACTGGTAGTGCCTAAGACTGAGGTTGATAAAATATTCGACCACTCAGACCAGATACTTTCCCAATGGTTGGTATTCGCAAAACCAATAGCGCGTGCAATCGAAAAAGCATTCGATTGCAAACGTTGTGGTATTAGTGTGATTGGCCTGGAGATTCCGCATGCTCATATGCATCTTGTTCCTATCAATAGCGCCTACGACCTGGACTTTACACGTCCTAAACTCACTGTCACTCCCGAAGAGCTGGCAGATATACAAGGTATGATAATCGGTTACCTGTAATACTATATTTTGATCAATGGCCTGTTTAAACTCTTCAGTAGATCATGGAGGTTTAAGTAGGCTTTTTCACTTAAATTGCATTGCGAAATAATATTATGATGAAAATAAAACAAATACTAATACTGCTTTTGACGCTCGTTTATTTCTCTTCCTGCTCGGAGAAGGGAAATAATTTCAGCGTTATCGGAGATATTACCAATATGCCGGAGCAACAGGTGATATTGGAAGAACTGGGAACTAAGGAGTTTATTCTTGTTGACTCTACGATGAGCGATGCAAAAGGCCATTTTGAGCTGAATGGCAATGCAGCGGAAGAAGGGCGTTACAGGTTAAGGTTTACTGGTGGGAAGATCATTCTACTGACAATAGAAAAAGGACAGGTAAAAGTGGCTGCCGATTGGAATGCTATAGAGCAATATACTGTTTCAGGTTCTGTTGCTTCAGAAAGTTTCAGAGTATATCTCAATACGTTCAGGAATTACCTCAACGACTTGAATACACTCCAGATAGTAATTGATAGCATGACTGCAAGGGGTAATGACAGTATGACGCTAATGGCGCAGAATGAGTATCAGGAGAAGAGCATTCAAATGACACGTTTTATCGAAAAGTATGCAGACACTACAGCATCAGCAGCTAACGCACTGTTTGCTGTGCAAATGCTGAACCCGGCGGCTGAAATGGACTACATCAATGCATTCATGGGCGGTGTGGAGAGAAGGTTTCCAAAGTCAAAGGCAGTTAAAGAATACGTGAAGGCATTCAACGAAATGATGAAAGCGCAAGCGAAAGAAGAAGCGGTTTCAGGCCCCGCTATTGGTACTATGGCTCCGGACATCACACTTACTTCTACAGATGGCGCCCAGGTAGCTATTTCTTCTTTCAAGGGCAAATACGTCTTGGTTGATTTCTGGGCTTCATGGTGCGGTCCGTGCCGTAGGGAAAACCCTAATGTGGTAGAAGCATACAACAAATTCAAAGACAAGAATTTTACTGTCTTAGGAATCTCTTTGGACGAAGACCGCAGCAAATGGATGCAGGCGATAGAAAAAGATAAGCTTACCTGGACACACATCAGCGACCTTAAAGGCTGGGAGTCTGCCGCAGGAAGGCTATATGGAGTACAATCTATTCCGGCCAACTTCCTCCTCGATCCCCAGGGCAAGATCATTGCTCGTGACCTTCGTGAAGAAGACCTGCATAGTATGCTTGCAGAATTGCTAAAATAGGATGTTCTGATTAGAACGATGTATAAAAGGAAGAAGGTCCCGGNNCCGGGACCTTCTTCCTTTTATACAATACTTTTGAACTACATTGTTTGCTTCACAGGCTCACCCACAGGAACCTTTTTGCTTTTCTTGCTATAGCGCAGATCAAAACCAAGACTCACCATCATGATATTGTTCTTCACAAAGTTCATATAAGGGGTATAGTTAACCGTTGTGCCGCCTACAGTCACAGATTCTGTGTAACTAGTATTCAGGAAACTACCTGTGTAATACTGGAACTTTAATGTTACAGGCGTAAATGCAATGCCGGCAAATACATATGGCATGAACAATGGCGTACGGTCGCTGAACCACTCATTGAACTTATCCTTGTTGCCTCTTTTTATGTACCCTTTTTCTTTATAGTTAAAAGGCACATCACCGCCGGCACCTATGAAGCCGTATTTCTGTTTACGTATGTTACCAAACTTAATCCCTATCGGCGCACCTATTGCGAGCACCCTGCGCTTAACAGTGCTGTCATTCGCTGTGAATTTCTCTGTAAAGCCGATATTCTTAAATCCTATCCCGGTAAACAGCGCTACATTTTTACTAAGATCATAATTCAGGTTAAAACCAAAATTGAGTAGGTAGGTAAATCTTAGAGGTGTTAATCCCGTAGAAGTAGGCAGTATCTTTTCTGTCTGAGATGTCGAAAAAAGCATCATATCCAACCCGCTGCTCCAGTATAGTTTTTTGCGCACGAGTTTCACACTATCCATAGTATTATCTTTCTCCTGTGCATTCACGTCATTGGTAAGAGTAAGCAGGCTCAAAGTCAGCAATAAGGCCGATTTAAAAAAAATCTTCATGTTTTTTTGTTTGTGTAAAGGTATGTAAACACAAATGTCTGTAAAAATTACAGACATATTGTCTTTGGCATAGCTATTGACCATATATTTGCCCACAGCTTTTTACCGTAAAAAGCACCAAAATTGACATAATGTCCGAAATGAAGTCGATGTTAGATATATTAATGGCTCAGCCCGAGCACGAGATGGAATTCATGCCCATCGTACCGCTGGGTGAGGAAGAATTGGATGAAGAAGAGAAGGGCAATTTACCTAATGAGTTGCCGATAATAGTATTGCGCAATACAGTATTATACCCCAATGTAGTGTTGCCCATTACAGTTGCCCGCGAAAAGTCAATAAAGGCTGTAACCGAAGCACAAAACCAGGGTAAATGGATAGGTGTTATTGCCCAGAAGGATGGTAATACTGAAGACCCTATGCCAGAGGATATCTACCAGGTAGGTACCCTTGCCAAAATAGTGAAGCAGATAAAAATGCCCGATGGCAACATCACTGTGTTCATTATGGGTAGGATCAGGTTTAAAGTCGAATCTATCGTACAGGTAGATCCTTTTTATACTGCTAGAATCAAATACCTGGAAGATGTTTTCCCGAAGAATAACCCTTCTTTTGATGCAATGATTGCCTCCATCAAGGAACACTCTGAACGCATCGCCCAGCAGTCTGCTGGAATGGTGAACGAAACCAGCATCGTGCTGAGGAACATCGAACAGCAGTCTTTCCTGATGCACTTTGTAGCTTCTAATCTACCTGCCAAGCTCCAGGACAAACAGGCATTGCTGGAAGAAAATGATGTTACGCTTCGGGCCGAGCGCTTGTTACAGTTACTCCAATCAGAACTGCAACTGGTAGAGCTTAAAAATGAAATAACGAATAAAACCCGTGCGGATATTGATAAGCAACAACGCGAATACTTCCTGCAACAGCAGATGAAGTCGATACGCGAAGAGCTGGGAGGAGACCCTAATGAGCGCGAAGTAAAGGAAATGCAGAAGCGTGCTGAACAAGTAAAGCTGTCTGAACCTGCCCGCGAACTCTTCAACCGTGGTATCCAGAAGCTGGAGCGTATGCACCCCAGCACACCCGACTATTCTGTTATTTACAATCACCTTGATCTGCTGCTTGATCTCCCATGGGATGTCTATACTCAAGACAGCTATGATTTAAAGAAAGCACAAAAAGTATTGGACCATGACCACTATGGCATGGACAAGATAAAAGACCGCATCCTGGAATACCTTGCGGTACTGAAACTGAAGGGTGATATGAAGTCGCCTATACTTTGCTTTGTAGGCCCTCCGGGTATCGGTAAGACGTCACTGGGACGTAGCATTGCCAATGCTATCAACCGGAAGTATGTGCGCCTTAGCCTCGGCGGCCTGCACGATGAAAGTGAATTGCGTGGACACCGCAAAACATATATTGGTGCTATGCCCGGCCGTATCATACAGTCTCTGAGAAAGGTAAAGACAGCCAATCCTGTTTTCATCCTCGATGAGGTGGATAAAATGGGTAAGGATTTCAGGGGAGACCCTAGCTCAGCCTTGCTGGAAATTCTTGATCCCGAGCAGAACAATTCATTTTACGATAACTACCTGGAAACGGAATTTGACCTCTCTAAGGTTTTATTCATTGCCACAGCTAATAGCCTTGCTGATATCCAGCCCGCCTTGCGAGATCGTTTGGAGATCATTCAACTAACAGGCTATTCTGCTGAAGAGAAAATAGAAATAGCCAAGCGCCACCTGATACCGAAACAAAAGGAACTGCACGGCTTAACGAAAACGGCTATCAAGTTCCCCGACAAGACCATTCACAAAATGGTGCAGGAATATACACGCGAGTCGGGTGTTCGTGAGCTGGATCGCCTTACAGCAGCTGTTATGCGCAACCTGGCCCGCCAGGTAGCTATGGAAGAGAAGGTTGCGCCACAGCTCTCCATAGAGCAGGTAGAGAAGATACTGGGCAAACCTAAATACAGCAACGATGTCTATACCAAAGAACATCCACCGGGGGTAACAGTCGGCCTGGCATGGACAAGCGTAGGCGGCGATATCCTCTTTATAGAGGCAGGCTTATACAAAGGCAAGGGTGGACTAACTCTTACAGGCAACCTGGGCAATGTGATGAAGGAAAGTGCCACCACTGCCTTAGCATACTTAAAAGCACATAGCACCGAATACAAGATACCATCAGAGAAATTTGATGAGTTTAATGTACATATACACGTTCCCGAAGGGGCTGTGCCTAAAGACGGGCCGAGCGCAGGTGTAACCATGCTTACTTCTTTGGCTTCTGCATACTCAGGACGCAAAGTAAAACCTTACCTGGCTATGACGGGGGAGATAACCTTGCGCGGCCAAGTATTACCGGTCGGCGGCATCAAAGAAAAAGTATTGGCTGCGAAGCGTGCCGGTATCAAAGACATTATCCTTTGCGAACAGAATATGAAGGATGTGGAAGAGATCAACAAAGCGTACATCAAGGGGGTGAAATTTCACTACGTTACAGAAATGAGCCAAGTGCTGAACCTTGCCCTCGTAAAAAAATAAATAATTGAATATCAATAGAAAAGGCTGCTCATTATGAGCAGCCTTTTTTGTTTTTACAATATTATTTTGGTTATTTCAGTTATGTAACGTAGTATTACGTTATGAAACGGAGTAAACAGATAAGCGCACTCACTAAGGCTGAGGAAGAGATAATGCAGATAATATGGAAGCTGGAGCGTTGCCTGGTAAGGGACATTATAGATAACCTCGGCGACCCGGACATGCCGCACAGCACTGTTTCATCGGTAGTGCGGATACTGGAGAAGAAAGGCTTTGTAGACCACAAGGCTTATGGAAAGACCCATGAATATTTCCCAATCATTACTAAAGACGATTACGTGCAGCATGGCGTGAAGAGCCTGGTAGAAAAATACTTCTCCGGTTCACCCAAGATGCTCGTGAGTTTTCTTGTCCAGAGTGAGGACATCAATCTTAAAGAATTGAACGATCTGCTAAAAACTATTGATAAAACCACTAAAAAGTGATCTATGAGAAAGTTACTGTCAGTTTGCATCTTCCTTTCTTTCCTCGGTTCTGCGCGGGCACAGCTCAGCAAAGAATACTCAGAGTATATTAAAAAGGCCGAGGAGGCTTACGCTGCAAAAGATTACAAAGCCTCCGCCAATCACTATTCTAAGGCTTTTGAGGCTAATGGCTGGAAAGGCACAGCAACTGATAGGTACAATGCAGCATGCTCATGGTCACTGGCAGGGAACGCAGATTCCTCCTTCTTTCAGCTGGAACGTCTTGTTACCAAAATGAACTATACCAATCTCGGTCATATTACTTCTGATACCGACCTCGAAACGCTTCACAAAGACAAACGTTGGAATGACATTGTTGCAACAGTAAAGCAAAACAAAGATAAGGCTGAAGAAGGTATGAACAAGCCGGTGATTGCTATACTGGATACTGTATTTAAAGAAGATCAGTCTTATCGTATGCAAATAGACGGCGTTGTAGCAAAATACGGCCGTGATTCTAAAGAGGTAAAAGACCTTTGGAAAACAATTGAAGAGAAAGACGCGGTTAACCTGAAGAAAGTATTGGCTATTCTCGATAAATACGGTTGGATGGGCCCCGATGAAGTAGGCCCGCAAGGGAGCCAGACCATATTCCTCGTAATACAACATGCGGATCTGGATATACAGCAGAAATATCTTCCGGTGATGAGAGAGGCCGTAAGGAATCGCAAGGCACAACCAAGCGCATTAGCCTTGCTGGAAGACAGGGTGGCCTTACGCCAGGGAAAGCGCCAGATATATGGTAGCCAGATAGGAATGGATAAAGACGGTAAGGCATTTGTCTCGCCGCTGGAAGACCCGGATAATGTAGATAAGAGAAGAGCAGAGGTAGGTCTTGGACCGTTAGCCGACTATGCGGGTAAATGGCAAATAATATGGGATGTTGAAGCCTACAAAAAGGCGTTACCTGAGTTAGAAAAAAACTATAAATACTAAGCTCATGATACAGCACCTCCTCAATACGACCGCCATCTGGCTACTCTGTTTGCTGGTATATGATCTGTTCCTGCGCAAGGAAACATTTCATAAGTACAACAGGATATACTTATTGTCTTCTTTGGTTTTGGGTCTTGTATTGCCTGCTATTAGCTGGCAAAAGGATACAATGGTATATCATACACCGTTAGACCGTCCCTTGCAGGAGTTAGTAACGGTAAAGCAAAGTATCGAAACAACCATTGTACCTGCAGGAGATACATTCAATATAGCGTTGATAGTATTGTTCGTTTATTTGACAGGCATCTTTTTTAGCCTGGTACTCATTGGTAAAGATGTATTACTGCTGATACGGTTATACAGAAAGGGTTCACATCGGAAAGAGGCAAGGTGGACAGTTATCACTACCAATGAAGCCCATGGCCCCTTCTCTATTTTCAATTACTTGTTCGTAGGCAACAGGAAGCTGTATGATGACAGAGAATGGCAAATGTTATTACAGCATGAACAGCAACATGCGTCACATCTTCATTTTATAGACTTGCTGCTGATGCAGCTTACCCGTGTCTTTTTCTGGTTCCATCCATTGGTCTATGTATTTCAGCAAAGGCTGCTTTTAATACACGAATACCAGGCCGATATGGTCGGCGTTGATGAACCTGCGGAATACGGAACATTCCTGGTAGAGCAGGCACTGTTGCAAGCCAATCCCGCTATCACGCATTCATTCAATCGTTCACCAATAAAAAAGAGAATTATCATGCTAACAAAAAAATCATCCAAACGTAATTTGCTGAAGGCGCTGGTAGCACTACCGCTCGCGCTCTGTTGCATGTTTTGCTTTACTAAAAGCGCGTATTCATACAAGAAAGGAGACGATAATGTAGTAGTATTTAAAGGTAATAGGTTTGAATTTAGCGGTCCTACAGGGAAACCTGTTACGCTGCAAAGAAATGAACTGGCTGGCAAAGAGGGAACGATAGAGTTTGATGGTGATGTAAAACATGAAGGAGAAGTACTGAAAGTCTCATTCTTTGCTTCGCCTGTAAAGATGAATGGAGAAGTGATTCATTCAGCAGGTGAAGTATCTAAAGAACCTGTTTTTTCAGGGAAGGATAAAGACCTCTCCAACTACTTATTCAATAGCGCGAAAAGGGAATTGGATAAGTTGGAGGATGGGGAGTATTTTATCCATATTTCTTATCCTATAGTGGATAAGAAAGGTAATTTGGTTTATTATGAGAATAAAGGGTTACAGACGTCAAACATAAATACGGTTGTCGACAAAAGCATAAAGCTGGCAATTGATAACAAACTAACTGAAGCATTAGACAATACACCGAAATTCAAACCTGCGGAACTTGACGGTAAGCCTGTGATCTGGTATGATGCCTGGGGCATAGAATTAGGGTACAGGATAATAGTGAAGGATCATAATGCAAAACTACAATTTCAAAAACCACACTAAATTCTATTACTATAGATAAAGGAACGGGCGGGCTACACAGCCCCGCCCGTTTTTGTATTGGCTCAACGCCTAATCAACTTATTAACCTATCAACTAGTCAACTCTACTCCAGCACATAAGCCTTTATTAAATGCACTTTGGTGGTATGCGGAAAACCATAGGTGAACGTCACATCATAGTACTCATAGAACTGCCCCATGTAGGTAAAGCCAATAATAAAATGATAACCCTCTTTCTTCTTCAGCTCGGGTAGCAGGTGTGCCGCTCCCTTGGGCATTGTAAACATACTGGCATTGCTATCAGGGCCATATACCATGGCTATAGTATATGTGCCCTGCTTTGCAGTATATTCAGTGGCTATCACCTTTACTTTGAACGAAAAATTATTCGGGCTTTCAGGCACCTTCACAGAGTCCTCCACCATTACGGTATTGGGAGCTGCGGGTACAAATGCTGCCTTGGCATCAACTTCTTCTTTTTGCGCAACAGGTTGGTTATCACATGCTGCCAGTAATATCAGTAAGGATGCGGCTAAAAACTGTTTCATCGCGATAAAAATACACCAATAGCGGGTATTTGCTAATTATTTCAATCAATCATATTTATGACCTATTTTTAAATCCTCTTAGTCAATTCTTAATCTTTATATAAAATGAAAAAGTGGATCATTCCGGTTATGGCATTAATGACTATGCAAATGACAACCTCTTGCGGAAACAATTCCGGTGAGGGTGATAAAGTAGATACCGTAAATGCGGGACAGGCTGCATTTAACGTTGAAGCAGAATCTTTTGCCGACCTGCAGGTATTGCGTTACGAAGTGCCGGGATTTAATGAGTTAACTCCGAAGCAAAAGGAACTGGCGTACTATCTCTACGAAGCCGCTCTTTGTGGCCGTGATATTATTTACGACCAGAAGAATAAATATGGCCTTACCATCCGTAAGACCATAGAAGCAATATATGGTTCTTACAAGGGCGATAAAAATTCCGATGACTGGAAGAAGTTTGAAACCTATGCCGGTCGCGTATGGTTCAGCAATGGTAACTACCACCACTACAGCAACGAGAAATTCATCCCTGAGTGTTCTTTCGAGTATTTCACTCAGTTGGTAAACGATTGCGACCAGGCTAAGCTGCCTAAGAATGCAGGCGAAAGCAATGCAGACTTCATGGCGCGCATCAAGCCTGCGGTATATGATATGTCATTTATGCCTAAGCTGGTGGATCAGCGTGCCGACATTGATAATGTTGCTAACTCGGCTAATAACTTCTACGAAGGTGTAACACAAAAAGAGGTAGATGCTTTCTATGCAGGATTCAATACAGAAGGAAATGCGCCATCATGGGGCTTGAACAGCAAACTGATGAAGGGTGCTGATGGCAAACTGGTAGAGAAGGTTTGGAAAGTAGGCGGCATGTACAGTCCGTCTATTGAGAAGATCGTGTATTGGCTGGAAAAAGCAGTGCCTGTAGCGGAGAATGCAGCACAGAAGAAGGCTTTGGAATTGCTGGTGCAATATTACAAGTCCGGTGACTTGAAAACGTTCGACGACTACAGCATTGCCTGGGCAGTAGATACCAATTCAAGGCTGGATGCGGTGAATGGCTTCATAGAAGTATATATGGATGCTATAGGCAAGAGAGGAAGTTTTGAAAGCGTTGTGTCCATAAAAGACCTGGAGATGAGCAAACGTATAGAAGCTATTGCCAATGAAGCACAATGGTTTGAGGATAACTCTCCTATAATGAAGGAACACAAGAAAGATACGGTAAAAGGCATTTCGGCTAAGGCTATTACTGTGATAGTGGAAAGTGGTGACGCTTCCCCAAGCACTCCTATAGGTGTTAACCTGCCTAATGCTGACTGGATACGCAAAGATCACGGTTCTAAATCAGTTTCGCTCAGCAATATCGTTCACTCATACAATATCATGAAGGCTAAGGGTGGTACATTAGATGAATTTGGCGCCAGCCCTGAAGTAATAGCAAGATTGAAAAAACATGGTTCACTCGCAGGTGACCTGCATACTGATATGCACGAGTGTATAGGGCACGCTTCAGGAAGAATAAATAAAGGCGTAAAGACAACGGACATCACTTTGAAGAACTATGCGTCTACAATGGAAGAAGCCCGTGCTGATCTTGTTGCGCTATATTATATCATGGATCAAAAACTTGTTGACATAGGTGTAATGCCGACAATGGACGTAGGTAAGGCAGAATATGACAGCTACATAATGAATGGCCTGATGACACAGCTTACCCGCCTGAAAGAAGGAGAGCAACTGGAAGAGGCACACATGCGTAATCGCCAGTTAGTTGCCGGTTGGGCTTACGAGAAAGGAAAGAAAGATAATGTTATCGAATTCTTTACCAATAACAACAAAACATACGTTCGGGTAAATGACTACGCGAAACTGCGTGTGCTTTTCGGTGAGTTGCTGAAAGAACTGCAACGTATTAAATCAGAAGGTGACTATCAGGGTGCTAAAAACCTGGTGGAAGGCTATGGCGTTAAGGTAGATGCTAAACTGCACAAAGAGATACTGGAGCGTTATGCTAAGCTGAACGTGAAACCTTACCAGGGCTTCATTCAGCCACGCCTTGTTCCTGTTATGAACGGGGACAAGATAACAGATGTAAAAGTGGAATACCCCACCAGCTTCTATCAGCAAATGATGGAGTACGCAGATAAGTACTCTTTCCTGCCGGTAATGAATTAGTGAAGACGAATGAATTGATAAGAATATTTAGAATAATAAAGGCGCTCACCATGAGCGCCTTTATTATTTAAGTCGTTATTAGTTATTCACTACCGCACTATACTAAGTGGTACATTGCTGACACTACCTTCTGCACTAATGCGAAGCAGATAGTTACCTGTTGCATAAGGACTGGTGTTCAGCGTAAACTCTGAAGTGTTATTGTATTTTTCTGTAGCTAATACTCTGCCCAGGTTATCCGTGAGTTGTATTACTACTTCACCTTTTATTGTTTTGCTGCTCAATACTGTCAAAAAGTTGCTGGCAGGATTAGGATATACACTCATACCTCTATCAGCTATTGTAGTATATACAGATAGAGGGCCTTGATTTACATATACTGTATCCATCATTGTGCAGCCATTATCATCTGTTATCGTCACTATATGGTTTCCTGTATCAAGCCCGGTTGCCGGATTGGTAGTGCTGCCACTAGGCGACCACAAATATGTGTACGGTGCAGTACCGCCTGTTACAGTTACAGTTGCAGTGCCATCATTGGCGGAAACAGTTGTTTCATCGGTAGATGAACCCGTAGATGCAAGTTGCGCAGGTTCAGTAACAGTTACTGTATCCATTGTGGTGCACCCGTTAGTGTCTGTAACAGTTACTACGTTCTGTCCTGCACCAAGCCCTGTCACACTTGCAGTTGTTTGGCCACCGGTCCAGGAGTATTGGTAAAATCCACCACCACCCAAAGCAGTTGTACTCGCTTGTGCGTCCAGGTCACCGAAGCAAAGCAGGGTAGTGTTGGAAGTTGCGGTTGTTGAACTAAGTACAGTTGTTGTGAATCCGGCTGGTGGAGTTATACTGCCGGAGCTAAACAGTGAGTTGTTATCCAGTCTTATCCTGCCGACAGCACCCGGACCACCTACACAATTCGGGGCAAGCGTACTGGTGCCTCCCAGGCCTCCGGTAGCTTGCAGGTTGCCTGCCAGTATCATCGTTGGTGAAATAAGCCATATAGTGCCACCGGCACCACCACCACCACCACCACAGTTGCCTGTGCCATCAGAACCCCCATTGCCGCCATTAGCGGCTATAACACCACCTCCGGTTACCTGTATCGTATCACAACTGTACATAACAAGGATACCTCCACCTGCGCCACCGCCGCCTGAGCCACAATTTGAACCGCCCGAACCACCGCCGCCGCCTGAGCCGCCGTCATAGTCCGCCATATATATATCACCATAAGCGGCACCGCCGGGCGCTATAGGTCCGGACTGGTAGGGAGCACCGTTGGAGCCTGCAGCTCCGTAACCACCACCTGCACCACCGCCCCATACATCCCCGAAGCCCCCTGCCCCGGGACCGGTGCCGGGTGATCCCGGCGCACCGTTGCCTAAGTACACGCCGTTACCACCATTATAACCTCCGGCAACACCTACTCCGCCCACACCAAAGTTGGAAAAGGTTACCCCGGGTGCACCGTTACCGCCGCTCAGGTTTAGTGTACCACCTATGGTCACTTTCCCTGTAGCTTTAATGATCAGCGGTTGATTGCCGGTCACAGTAACGGTCATGCCCGCATCAATAGTGAATGTGGTGTAATTGTATGTGCCGCCCGCCAATGTAGTGTTGTTCGTGGCGTGAAATACACCGTCAGTACCTGTACCGCAGTCGCATTGCGCGGTTGTCTTCATTGCAAGTCCCCCAACCAGCAATAAGAATAGTAGTAATGTTCTTTTCATGAGTATCCGTTTTTATTAAATTATAGCATAGGCAAGATTAACGGATGGGTTTAGAATAACAGGTAAATAGTTCAGCAACAGACAATCGGGCTTAGGAATAGCAAGAAAGGCGCCCCGGGTTCAACCCGGGGCGCCTTTCTTGCTATAAACTGAATGAGTAGAATTTACTTTCTGATGGTCAGCAGCACATTGCTGATGCTACCTTCGGCACTGATGCACAGCAAGTAGTTACCTGCTGCATAAGAGCTGGTGTTCATCGTAAACTCCGAAGCGTTATTGTATTTTTCAGTTGCTATCACTCTGCCCAGGTTATCTGTCAGTTGTATCATCACTTCGCCGTTCACTTTGTCTTTGAAGGCAATTGTAACAACATCGCTGGCAGGATTAGGGTAGATACTTACTCCATGGTCTGCTACTGTTGTATAAACAGAAACAGGTCCCTGTCCTACATGTACAGTGTCCATCATTGTACAGCCATTATCATCCGTTATCGTTACCACGTAGTTACCGGTATCCAGTCCGGTTAAAGGATTAGTAGTGCCACCACCCGGTGTCCACAGGTAAGTATAAGGAGCAGTACCGCCTGTTACCGTTACAGTAGCGGTGCCATCGCTTGCGGTCAATGTTGTCTCGTCTGTAGATGAGCCTGTAGAAGCAAGTTGCGTAGGTGATGTTATGTCAATAGTATCTGATACAGAGCACCCGCTGGCATCTGTCACTGTCACTATTTGCTCACCTGCGCCCAGCGCTGTTGCTGTTGCTGTTGTTTCGGTACTAGTCCATAAGTATGTGTAGCCACCGGCACCGCCTGTAGGTGTAGTTGTTGCTGAGCCGTTCAGGTCACCGAAGCAGTCAAGGTTACTATTCACTATTGTGGATGTTGAAAGCAGCGTAGATGTAAATCCTGTCATAGGTGAAACCGTACCTGTACCTGAAGTAGTAGCGTAGTCAAACCTGATCCTTCCGTCTCCTCCGTTACCACCTGGTCCGGTGAAGCTACTGCTACCACCTATGCCGCCGTTAGCTTGTACACTACCATCATTTACAAGGGTAGGGGCTACAAGCCAGATGCTTCCGCCTGCACCGGCGCCGCCGCCGCCACAGTTCCCCGTACCGTCAGAGCCACCGTTACCGCCGTTGGATAGTATCATACCACTTGCTGCTATAGTTAGAGTACCACATGTGCTCATCACAATGACACCTCCACCTGCACCACCTGCGCCCGAGCCGCAGTTATTGCCACCCGAGCCGCTTCCGCCACCCGAGCCGCCTTCAAGTGTGGTGAGCTGAGCAGTACCGTATGTTATACCACCGGCACCACCACCGCTGCCAAATACATCGCCATTCAACCCTGTAGTGCCATATCCGCCGCCGCCGCCGCTGTACCATTGCGAACCTAAGCCGCCTGCTCCTGGTCCCATACCAGGAAGTCCGTTTTCAGGCCCTAATACAGGATCAAAGTATCCGGCACCTCCGTCGTGTCCTCCCGCAACGCCTACACCACCGGGGCCGGCATTGGAAAACGTAACGCCGTCCGATCCCGGTGCGCCACTTACAGTGATCGTTCCGGCGATGTTTATGTCACCGGTGCTGTTGATAATAAGCGGTGCTGTACCTGTTACGGTAACAGTCACACCGGCATCTATCGTGAAAGAAGTATAGTTGTACGTACCGCCCGCAAGGGTAGTATTGCTGCTCGCAGTAAAGGCACCATCCGTACCTGTGCCGCAGTCGCACTGCGCTTTTGTTTGAATTGCAACTCCCCCAAGCAGCAATATCGATAATAGTAGTTTTCGTTTCATGAGTTATTATTTTTTCGAAAGTTATAATTAAAAATTTATTTAAACAATGATGCTATGAGGGGTAGTACACTTGAGGTCTTTTTTGTAAAAACAACAAACGAGATTAAGCGAAAGTGTGGCATGAAGGGAAAATAGTTCAGCAACAGGCAATCGGGCTTAGGAATAGACAAGAAAGGCAGACGGGAGTTCAAACCGGGCTGCCTTTCTTTTTATAAACTGTATGATCAGAATTTACTTTTTGATGGTCACCGGCACATTTCTGATGCTACCTTCGGCACTAATGCGCAGAAAGTAATTCCCTGTTGCATAAGAGCTGATGGTCATAGTAAACTCCGAAGCATTATTGTACTTTTCTGTAGCTAACACCCTGCCCATGTTGTCTGTCAGTTGTATCATCACTTCTCCGCTTATTTTTTCCTTAAAGGCAATAGTAACTATATCGCTGGCAGGATTAGGGTAGATACTTAATCCATGGTCTGCCAATGTTGTATGAACAGAAACAGGTTCCTGGCCCACATGTACTGTATCCAGCATTGTACAGCCATTATCATCTGTTATTGTTACCACATAGTTACCCGTATCCAGTCCGGTTAAAGGATTAGTCGTGCCACCGCCCGGTGTCCACAGGTATGTATAAGGAGCAGTGCCGCCGGTTACTGTCACCGTAGCCGTTCCGTCATTGGCTGTCGTAGTTGTCTCGTTTGTGGACGAGCCTGTTGAAGCCAGCGCAGGGGGATCTGTTAACACAGCAGTATCATTTATACTGCAACCATTGGTATCTGTTATCGTCACGATGTATGTCCCTGCAGCCAAATTAGGGTTGCCGGTTGTAGTAGGCCCGTTACTCCAAGAGTAATCATAAAAGCCGCCGCCACCTGTTACTAACGCTGATGCGGAACCATTTGCATCACCATTACATGTAATAGGTATCACAGTCATAGCATTTTGCAGCATCTGTGTGAGCAATCCCGGAGTAGGAGATGCATTACCTGTCATATTGCCTGCAAGTGTATTATAGTCAAGTCTTATTCTGCCTATTGCACCCATGCCTCCTTCGCCACCTGTTGTCTGAACGGTACTGCCACCAAGCCCTCCGAATGCTTGTAAGTTGCCATCCTGTATCATTGTTGGTGAGGCAAGCCATATAGTACCGCCGGAACCACCACCGCCGCCGCCACAGCTACCCGCACCGTCAGAGCCGCCATGTCCGCCGTTAGCCGATATTACACCGCTTCCGGTCACTTGTATGGTATCACAACTGCGTATCAGGATGATGCCGCCACCTGCGCCACCACCGCCGGAGCCACAATTGTTGCCGCCGGAGCCACTGCCACCACCTGAGCCGCCATCATAGTTTACCAGATAATTGACACCATATTGTGGTCCGCCGGGGCCTATTGGGCCACCATTATAACCGGTTCCGAACTGGCCGGCAGCGCCATAACCGCCACCTCCACCACCACCCCATACATCACCAAACCCACCTGCACCAGGTCCGGTGCCATTCAGTCCCGGGGCTGCCGTACCTAAAATTATTCCCGCACCTCCATCATGGCCTCCGGCAACACCTATGCCAGGTGCACCGCCTGAAACGCTGGTAATACCACTTCCTCCATTCCCGCCACTCGCATCCAGTATACCATCTATAAGTACTTTCCCGGTGCATTTTATGATCAATGGCTGGTTGCCTGTTACAGCCACGGTCATACCTGCATCTATGGTAAAAGTGGTGTAGTTGTATGTGCCCCCTGGAAGCGACACATTATTCGTGGCATGGAATGCACCGTCAGCGCCTGTGCCACAGTCGCATTGAGCGGTTGTCTTAGTTGCAAGTCCCCCAACTAGCAATAAGAATAATAGTAGTTTTCTTTTCATGGTCTTGATTATTTGATATTAAGATACTGAATAATTTCTGATGTTTATGAATATGAATAGGGGTATTTTGGTTGTCTTTTACATCACTTTCATTATCAATGAGATAAGGCTTCTGCCAAAATGTTACCTTTGCAACGCATAACAACCAATAATTAATGACCGAAGAAAAGTCACTCAACTTCTTAGAAGAGATAATAGAGAACGATATAGCCGAAGGCAAAAATGACGGGCGCATACATACGCGTTTCCCTCCGGAGCCTAATGGTTACCTGCATATAGGCCACGCTTCTTCCATCTGCCTGAATTTCGGGCTGGCAAAGAAGTACAACGGCAAGTGCAACCTGCGCTTCGACGATACTAATCCTGTTACGGAAGAAACAGAATACGTAGAAAGTATCAAGAATGATATAAAATGGCTCGGCTTCCAGTGGGATAACGAACTATACGCATCAGACTATTTTGATACACTCTATGATTTTGCCGTAACCTTGATTAAGAAAGGGCTCGCTTATGTAGATGATAGTACGGCAGAGGAAATAGCAGCTACCAAAGGTTCTACTTTTGAGCCGGGTAAAGAAAGCCCTTATCGCAACCGTAGCATAGAAGAGAACCTGCAACTGTTTGAAGAAATGAAAGCAGGTAAGTACAAAGATGGAGAGAAAACACTTCGTGCCAGAATAGATATGGCGCACCCTAACCTGCTCCTGCGCGATCCTTTGATGTACCGTATCAAACATGCACACCATCACCGCACAGGCGATAAGTGGTGCATCTATCCTATGTACGATTTTGCACATGGCCAGAGCGATAGCATTGAGCACATCACACACTCTATATGCACGCTGGAGTTCATTCACCACCGTCCGCTATACGATTGGTTCATACAGCAACTGGGTATCTTCCCTTCTCATCAGTATGAGTTTGCGCGCCGCAATCTTACTTACACAGTAATGAGCAAGCGTAAGCTGCTGCAACTTGTGAACGAAAAACACGTTTCCGGTTGGGACGATCCTCGTATGCCTACTGTAAGTGGTATGCGTCGCCGTGGCTATCCGGCTAAGGCTATAGTTACCTTCTGCGATACAGTAGGTATTGCCAAGCGCGAGAATATTGTTGACCTCGGTCTGCTTGAATTTTACGTTCGTGAGCAACTCAACAAATCTGCTAATCGCGTGATGGCAGTTCTTGATCCGGTGAAGTTGGTGATCACTAACTACGAGGAAGGGAAAGAAGAAATATTGACTGCGGAAAACAATCCTGAAGATGAGAATGGTGGTAGCCGTTCTGTTCCATTCAGTCGTGAAATATGGATAGAGCGTGAAGACTTTATGGAAGAACCACCTAAAAAATTCTTCCGCCTCGGCCCGGGACTCATGGTGCGTTTAAAACACGCTTACATTGTAAAGTGTGATAGCTTTGTAAAAGATGATAGTGGTAAGGTAACAGAAATACATTGCACTTACATCCCTGAAAGCCGCAGTGGCAGCGATACCAGTGGCATCAACGTGAAAGGTACTATCCACTGGGTGAGTGTTCCTCATGCTAAAACTGCTGAAGTAAGACTCTACGAGCGCCTCTTCAAAGTAGAAGACCCGGGCAGCGAAGACGGTGACTTTAAAGACTACATCAATCCTGATTCAATGCAAGTGCTTCCAAAAGTATACATAGAACCTTCACTGGCAGAAGCACAACCAATGCAACAGTTCCAGTTTCTCCGCAAAGGCTACTTCTGTGTAGATACAGAAAGTACCAGCGACAAAATAATCTTCAACCGCACAGTAACATTAAAAGATGCCTGGGCCAAGGAAATGAAGAAAGGATAATTCAGTTGATTTGTTGACTAGTTGATTTGTTGATCCGTACAGGGTCTAAATCAACTAGTCAACCCTTTCAACTAATCAACTAATGCTATCACACTTATCTCCACCTTCACGCCCTTCGGTAATCCCGATACCTGCACAGTCTCACGTGCCGGTGCAGTAGCGTTATCAAAGTAAGCACCATACACTTCATTCACTTGTGCGAACTGCCCCATATCCATCAGGAAGATGGTGCTTTTGATCACCTTGCTGAAGTCAGTACCGGCTTCGGTAAGTATCGCTTTCAGGTTTTCCATCACCAGTTTGGTCTCTGCTTGTATATCCCCCTGCAGGAGGTCTCCCGTCTTAGGGTCTATCGCTATTTGCCCTGATACAAAGAGCATATTACCCGCAACTACAGCCTGGTTATATGGCCCTATCGGTGCCGGGGCGTTTTCTGTCCTGATTATTTTCTTTTCCATGACGCAAAAATAAGAAGCATCCGTACTTTTGCGCCTTGCACAATGGAATACTTCTTACATATTGATACTTCTGCCGAAACATGCACCGTTGCATTGTCTGCCAATGGCATACCCCGCACGCATCGGCTCAATACCGATGCCCGCAGCCAGGCTGCTAATATCAACAATATGATCGCAGGTGTATTAGCGGAAGAAAAAATTACGATGAGTGAGTTGAGTGGTGTGGCTGTTTGTGCAGGTCCCGGCTCCTATACAGGGCTGCGTGTAAGTATGGCCACAGCTAAGGCTATCTGTTATGTAAATGACCTCCCGCTCTTTGCACAAAACAAGCTCACATTGATGGCTCACCAGGCCATCAATCAACATTCAGAGTACGATATCTATATCGCCGTCCTCATTGCGCGGGAACAGGAGTATTTTGTTGCTGTGTACAACCGTGATTTAACGGAACAAACAACCCCTGTACACATGTCGGAAGCCGACTTGCCTAAATTGTTAAATAGCGATAAAAACATATTAATTGTCGGCAATATTCATCAGCAGACCGTCAATAGTTTGGCAGGTAGTGAAATACGTATTTTACCTGTCGAAATATTAGATTTGGAAAGTTGGTCAAAATATACATATAACCAATTTAAGTGTAATGAAAGTGTCAATTTAGCCTCAGCTGAACCTTTTTACTTGAAACAAGTTTATACACATAACTCAAAGAAAAACAGTTAGTTATGTAAGTTTTTGCATTAAACTTATCTGTCATTTTAACTCGGTTTTAACACCAATCACATCTTACAATTTGGTTCATATTTGGCAGTTATGTATGTTTGCAGTTCAAATCGAGAGGATATAAGTTTCGATCGGAAATATTCAAAAGCTAAGTATTTTATTAATTAACCGCTGTAAAATTAAAAAGTAAATGGAAACGACTATGTCAGCAAACACGCTGGTTATTCGCAAAGATGAAGGGTCTAACGAGCAGATTAAATTGGATTACATGGCAGTGAAGAGTGCAGCAATGACTTTAAGGGCCATCAACCACAAATTACGTCAGCAAATAGTTAAGTTGCTGGAAGAAAACAAACGTATGAATGTAACTGATATCTACGTAAAATTACGTTTAGAGCAGTCAGTTGCTTCTCAACACTTAGCAATATTACGCCGTGCGAACATCGTGATCACTGAACGTGATGGTAAATTCATCCACTACGCTCTTAACCATGCTCGTATCGCTTCAGTTGCGAAATTTGTAAACGAACTGGTTAATTCTGACGACTCTAACAACTAAGAGTTAATAATTTTCAGATTACCCATTTGAAAAAACAGTCCCGACCATCTGGTTGGGACTAATTTTTTGCCCAAAGCTCAAATAGTGACGTCACCCCAATAGCGAACCGTCACCTCGACCGAAATGAAATGAGTGCAGCGAATGAAATGCAGTGAGAGTCCCTGAGAAGTAGCGGCTAAGGTGATAAGAGATACAATTGCCCCTCGCAAATAGAAAAGCCCCTTTAGGGGTTGGGGCGTCTTCCGACCTATTAACTAATCAACTTTTCTTAATCGCTTCCCAAGTAGCATAAAGGCTTTCCTGCGCAGGCCTGTCGGCAGGTATCTCAGTAAGTGGTTCACAAGGCTTCCCTGTTTCATACATCTCTTTAGGTAGAGACTGGTATAGCGCAGTTCCCTTTGTCTTCCACGCTATCATATCATCACTCACCTCTTTTATTATTTTTCCGGGATTACCTACCACCAATGAACGCGGTGGTATTTTAGTATTTGCATTAATGAAAGACAGCGCACCTATTATGCACTCATCACCTATCTCCACATCATCCATTATCACCGCATTCATGCCTACGAGTACATTGCGGCCTATAGTGCCGCCGTGTACTATCGCTCCATGGCCTATATGTGCCCCTTCCTTCAATAGTACCGTCACGCCCGGGAACATATGTATCGTACAGTTTTCCTGCACGTTACAGCCATCTTCTATGACAATACCACCCCAGTCGCCACGAAGTGCAGCGCCCGGTCCTATATATACATCCTTACCTATAATGACATTACCCGTCACCACCGCCTGCGGATGCACAAACGCACTCGGATGCACCACAGGTATAAATCCTTTGAATTCGTAAAACATGAAGTAAAGTTAATCAGGAAAAGATAATCATTGTAGGGGCAATTCGCTCTCATTCTCCGCTCCCCGCTCTCAGATCCCGCTAGGGAACTGGATCGTATCCATGTCCGCCCCAGGGATGGCAGGAACAAATACGCTTCAGCGCCAGCCAGCCACCTTTAAAAGGACCATGCTTTTTTATCGCTTCCATACCATAATTGCTGCAGGTAGGCGTATACCGGCACTTCGCTCCGAATAACGGAGACAAAAATGCCTGGTAAAATCTTATCAGCCAGGTAAAGAGTACAGAGAATACTTTACGCATCTGCTTTATTTGGAAGGTGGAGTTCGGCCAGTTTATCAATGGTCGCAACCATCGCCGCTTCTATAGCGGAATATTCAGGCAGTTTGTCTCCTGTAAATATAAGAAAAAGGTGCAGCTGCATATCAGCCGGCAGCTTTTCGTAGAGGGATTGTTTATTCAGCCGCCATGCTTCCACCATCAGGCGACGTACCCTGTGCCGCTTTACCGACAGGCGGAAGCGCTTCTTAGGCACAGAGAAGCCCGCTTGTACGGGCGATAGCTCATTGCCACGCGGTACAAGGGCATAAATGGCTCGTATCGGGAAAACAGAAAACGCTTTTCCGGTACGGAAAAGCGTATCAATATGCTGCTCTCGCTTGAGCCGCTCGTATGCTTTGAAAGTATTACGAATGGCGTAACGTTTTATTAGTTTATTTCAGGCGCAGTTCGTCTGACACTGTCAGTTTCTTACGTCCTTTTTTGCGGCGAGAAGCCAATACCTTGCGGCCGTTTGCAGATGCCATACGCTTACGGAATCCATGAACTGTTTTACGGCGTTTTGTGTGCGGTTGAAATGTACGTTTCATAACTCTTTTTTATTTGCCCTTTTGCAAGGGAGTGCAAAGGTAAGAGGAAAATCTCATTCTGTAAAACTATTTTTTACCTTTTTCAGCCCTTTCCGGCCGCAAATATCTGTAAAATCCGGCCAATCCTAAAATCATGCAAATCGTGGTTCTAACTTATGGTTCAAACTCACTACATTTACCCGCTTTTTTAAAGAAATATGTCAGAAAAATTGCAACGCCCCGTGCGGATATTGGTAGCTAAGGTAGGCCTCGATGGGCACGACCGTGGAGCTAAGGTGATAGCTACGGCTATGCGCGACGCAGGTATGGAGGTAATATATACAGGCCTGCGCCAGACACCCGAAATGGTAGTAAATGCGGCCCTCCAGGAAGACGTGGATGCCATTGGTATCAGCATTCTCAGCGGCGCGCACATGACCGTTTTCCCTAAAGTGGCTGCACTGATGAAGGAAAAAGGCCTCGATAACGTACTACTGACCGGCGGAGGTATCATTCCCGAAGAAGATATGGAGGTGCTCAATAATATGGGCGTGGGCAAGCTTTTTGCGCCCGGTGCCCCTACTTCCGAAATAGCCGATTACATTACAAAATGGGCCGAAGAACACAGATAAATTAATCATTAACCATAAAAAATCGAAAATCGAGTATCCAGCATCGAGTATCGAGAACCGAGTATCATGTATCAAACTTTATTAACAGATCTACAAGACGGAACATTAATCATCACGATCAACCGCCCCGACAAGCTCAATGCGCTTAACAAAGACGTAATTGAAGAACTGGGCAAGGTAATGGACGAAGTATATAATAATGCTGAAATAAAAACAGCGATCCTTACCGGTAGCGGCGAAAAGGCTTTTGTGGCAGGTGCCGATATCACAGAGTTTACTACACTCGACGAAAATGGTGGTGCAGAACTGGCCCGCCGAGGACAACAGGGTGTTTTTGATAAAATTCAGAATTCCCCTAAGCCGGTTATTGCTGCGGTGAATGGTTTTGCATTGGGTGGTGGCTGTGAACTGGCCATGAGCTGCCATTTCCGCCTGGCTAGTGAGAACGCTAAGTTCGGACAACCGGAAGTGAACCTGGGCCTGATACCTGGCTATGGTGGTACGCAACGCCTTACACAGCTCATTGGCAAGGGTAAATCTATGGAACTGATGATGACCGGCGATATGATTGGTGCAGATGAGGCTAAAGCTCTTGGTTTGGTCAATTATGTACTCCCTTTAACTGATTTAATGGCAAAAGCCAGAGAGATAACACAAAAAATACATACGAAGGCGCCCATCGCTGTAGCAAAAGTTATTGCTTGTATTAATGAGGCTGCTAACGGGAATCAGGACGGATTTACCAATGAAATCAAGCGTTTCGGGGAATGTTTCGCTACAGAAGACATGCGCGAAGGCACCACTGCTTTCATAGAAAAACGAAAAGCTATTTTTAAAGGAAAATAATTTTTTTATCTTACGCTAAAATCAGCGCTCATGCGGAAGAATTTTGCCCGTTGCCTAATGGCACTCGGCTTGTTTACTGCTTCTATACCTGCCTCCCATGCACAGTTTTCTTACATAGAACCTGAAGGGTTCTCTATAGGTATGAACTTCGGTATGACCGACTTGTGGGGGGATGTAGGTACTAAGTCTATCCTCGATCATTATAGCAATGGTAACTATTTTGATCAGCCTAGCTTTACAGGTGGTATGTATGGCCGATATACAATACATCCCGCAGCAGTAGTACGTTTCGGTATCAACTACGGTGTGTTGTATGCTGATGATGGTTGGAATAAAGACCTGGCTTATAAAGCGAAGTTTATTGAGGATGATGCCTTTCAGCGTTACCTCCGCAATCAAACAGTAAAAACAAATGTCTGGGAAGGAAACCTGATGCTGGAATTGAATCTTTTCAGGTTCAACCTGCAAAACAACAAAAGGCTTGCCTGGAAACACATTAGTCCATACCTCTTAATGGGGGTTGGCTATTTCCATTACAATGCTAAAAACTACCTGGAAGACCCTACCGGTACATATGTCAGCAAATGGGTGAGCATTTACGATCTCAACCTGGAAGGCGATGGCTGGTTTGGTACTAACAATCGTGAAGATCGTGAAAGCCGCTGGGGAATGCAGATTCCGCTAGGTGTTGGCGTTAAATGGGATATTGGTAAAAGGCTGAACATCGGCGTAGAATACCTCTATCGTTATACTTTTAAAGACCAGATAGACGGTGTAAGCGGCAAGTATATAGACCCTTCTTTGTTCGGCAAGAATCTTTCAGCAGAGCAGGCTATTCAGGCCAACGCACTATACGACAAGTCTAGCTACATTAATCCGGTGATAAAGCATCCGGAAGGTGAGATGAGGGGCAATCCGGAGGTCAATGATGGTTATTCAAGCTTCGCTATCAGTGTTTACTGGAAACTCAAGAAAAAGAGAAGGCCTTGGTGGTATTAACAGTGCATGAAAATATTTGATTTACAGAGCGAAATGTACTACATTTCGCTTCTTTTTATTTAGGATTTTACCCCGTATGATACCGTTATATTACTTCCGGCAACCCGGCTTAATATTCTCGGTGATTATTTTTATTTTTCAGTAGAAACGAAAAGTGTAATGTTTGCGTATTTAGAGGGAAAACTCACATATAAATCCCCGTCTTTGCTACACATGAATGTTGGTGGGGTAGGATATGAGTTGAATATTACTTTACATACTTACAGTCATATACAGCACGCCGACCAATGTCGCTTATACATCCATTTGCAGATAAGGGAAGACGCCTGGGTACTCTACGGTTTCGCAGATGAGGCCGAAAAGGCTACTTTCAGGCAATTGCTGGGCATTAATGGCGTTGGCGCAGCTACTGCCCGCATCATATTATCGTCATTAACTGCGGATGAGTTATTTTCCATTATAGCACAGGAAGACACCCGTGCATTGGAGAAAGTAAAAGGTATCGGGGCCAAAACAGCACAGCGTATTATCCTGGAGTTAAAGGGCAAGCTCGCATTACCTCAAAATCCAAATACTTTATCCCAGGCCAAACACAATACTACAGCCGAAGATGCGTTAATTGCTTTAGTAAACCTGGGTATCAATAAGAATATTGCTGAGGTTGCGATCAAAAAAATAAAAGATGCTTCCACCCTATCGGTAGAAGAGTTAATAAAACAAGCTTTACGAGCCTTGTAAAACCATAGAGAACTAAACTTGAAAGAAAATAGTTATTTCGGGTATAAATTTTTATTTGCTATAGCGCTTATCGTCTCTATAGCGAATGCCGGTGCCCGTAGCTATGGTGATGATTTCGACGATTATTACGATGAGGCTGAGGATACCACTTCTACTAAAAAAACGGATACTCCGAAGCTCAAGTTTCCCATAAAAGATAAAACAGGAGATCCTAAAACAGATGCTGCCCCCAAGGGTATGGATCTGAAAGATCCTTCCAATGTAGACCAGTATGTTGACTACGATCCTGCTACCGGCAGGTACTATTTCGTAGATAAGGTAGGCAATTCTACTGTCCGCACACCCACATACATGACAACCGAAGAATACCAGCGGTTCCAGGGTGAGCAGGACGAAAAAGCATACTGGAAACGAAGGATGGATGCCATATCCCTTTTCAACAAAAAGCCTGAGCTACCCCCTATGCAGCGCGAAGGCCTTTTCGACAGGATATTCGGCGGGAACACTATCGGTGTACGCCCGCAGGGTAACGTTGATATAACTCTTGGTGGTAACTGGCAGAATGTTCAGAACCCTACACTTATACAGAGCGCTCAGAAGTACGGCGTATTTGACTTCGATATGCAGATGAATGTCAACTTGCTGGCAACGGTAGGTGATAAGCTGAAGCTCAATATCAGTAATAATACAAAAGCCACTTTCGATTACCTCAATACGCAGAAGCTCGAATACACCGGTAAGGAAGACGAGATCATCAAGAAGATAGAGGCCGGTAACGTTAGCTTTCCGCTCAAAAGCAGCCTCATAAGTGGTGTGCAATCGCTCTTTGGTATCAAGACACAATTACAGTTCGGCAGGCTATGGATAACAGGTGTGTTATCACAACAAAAATCAAAGCGGCAGAGTCTTACTATACAAGGTGGCTCACAGTCTCAGCAGTTTGCCCTTAAGGCCGATGAGTATGAAGAAAACAAACACTTCCTTTTAGGCCAATATTTCCGTGATAACTACAACGGCGCTGTTAAAGAATTTCCGCGTATCAATTCATTGGTCAATATCAGTAAAGTGGAAGTATGGGTAACAAACCGCACGGGCGCTACCGATGGGGTTCGTAATATCATCGCCTTTATGGATCTGGGTGAGCGCAATCCTTACCAGACTATACTGACTAACCCAACAAACCCCCCTTATCCTGATAACAGGACCAATACTCTTTACGATCAGTTATTACAAAATCCTACCAGCAGGATACAGGGATCCACCAGCAATGTAGCTTTCGCGCTTGGCATAAAGGCACCACAGGATTATGAGGTCACTACTGCCCGTAAATTGAATCCTTCGGAGTTCAGCTTCAATCCTAATTTGGGTTACATCTCTCTGAACACACAACTGAACCCGGATGATATCCTTGCGGTGGCTTACCGTTACACATACAATGGTAAGGTATTCCAGGTGGGTGAGTTTGCCGAAGATCTTCCTCCGGACTCCAGCAATACAAAGCTCATGTTCATGAAGATGCTGAAGGGTACTTCGGCAAGGCCTACATTACCTGTATGGGATCTGATGATGAAAAACATCTATCCCCTGGGTGGTCTTGGTGTTTCTAAAGACGAGTTCAGGTTAAACTTACTCTACCAGGATCCTGGTGGTGGTGAAAAACGCTATTTACCCGATGGCCCTAATGCAGGAGTTCCATTGTTGACTTTACTTAACCTTGACAGGCTCAATTTTCAGAACGATCCTTACCCTGATGGTATTTTCGATTTCATGGATGGTATCACCATCAATACGCAGCAAGGTAAGATCATATTTCCCGTACTCGAACCCTTCGGTGCCGACCTTGCGCCTGCAATAGGTAATGATCCTCAGCTGGCAAGAAAATATTTATACGGCATACTTTACGATTCCACTAAAACGATAGCCCGGCAGTTCCAGCAGAACAATCGTTATGTCATTAAGGGTTCTTATAAATCTGCTTCTTCATCAGAAATATTCCTTGGTGGTTTTAATATACCTCCGGGCTCGGTATCTGTTTCTGCAGGTGGCGCTAAGCTGATCGAAAATCAGGATTACCAGATTGACTACGGTCTTGGAAAAATAAAGGTATTGAACTCAGGCATACTCAATTCAGGTATCCCTATCAATGTCTCTTATGAGGACAATGCTACCTTCGGCTTCCAGCAGCAAAACTTTACCGGTTTGCGGGCGGATTATTATCTCAACGATAAGCTCGCCCTCGGCGGTACATACATGAAACTCACCGAAAGGCCATTCACTCAAAAAACAACTTTTGGTGAAGATCCTATCAAGAACACTGTTCTTGGTCTCGATGCCAACTATCAGTCAGAGATTCCGGGGCTTACACGCATACTCGATAAGTTGCCGGTGTTTTCCACTACTTCTCCATCCTTTATCAATGCCACAGGTGAAGTAGCAACACTAAGGCCTGGCCATGCCAAGCAGATCAATGCACTCGACCCCGAAGGTTCTATCTATATAGATGACTTTGAAGGTACGCGTAGTTCTTACGATTTAAAATTCCCGGCCAATGGTTGGTCGCTCGCTTCTACACCTGCCGGCCTGCACGATAGGAATGGTAATGCCCTCTTCCCTGAGGCCGACCAGTCTGATAAACTCATTTATGGATACAATCGTGCGAAACTTGCCTGGTACTTTATAGAGCCAAGCCTCCTCGATGGTGCCGGTAGTGGCGTTCCTAATTATGTAAAGAATGATCCTAATCAGCACTACATAAGAATAATTCAAACGCAGGAAGTATTCCCGAACAAAACAACACAAAACCTGCAGAATGTACTCAGCACTTTAGATCTTGGCTTTTATCCCAAAGACAGGGGGCCGTATAACTTTGATCCTAACCTGAACCCGGACGGTAGTCTCCCTAATCCGCAGGTACGCTGGGGTGGTATCACAAAGTCTATTGACTACAGTGACTTTGAAGCTTCCAACGTTGAGTTCATTGAGCTTTGGATGATGGATCCGTTCATCAATAACCCCAATGCTGCCGGTGGTAGCATGTACCTCAATCTCGGTAACGTGTCTGAAGATGTGCTGAAAGATTCACGTAATTTCTTCGAGAATGGTATTCCATATCCCGCCGATCTGGATAAACTGAATAATACTTCATGGGGTAGGGTGCCAAAATTCCAGCAGCAAATAACAAGAGCGTTTGATAACGACCTGCAGGCGCGTGCTATCCAGGATGTGGGTTATGATGGACTTACCGATGGAGAGGAAGCCGAGTTCTTTGCACAATACCTCAACGATATATCAGGCAATGCTGTTGCTTTCCAGAGAGCGCAATCTGATCCGGCAGGTGATAACTTCCGTTTCTATAGAGATGTAGAATATGATAACCAGGGTGTAGGTATCCTTGGGCGTTACAAGCACTTCAATAACCCGCATGGCAACTCACCCATTTCTGATGGTAGTGTCAATCAATCGGCTACTAATATTCCTGAGTCTGAAGACATCAACAGGGATAATACACTTAATGAAACCGAATCTTACTACAGTTATCGTTTAGACCTCAAGCCGAATATGCAGGTAGGTTCTAACTTTATTGTAGATAAGTACACCGCACTTAGTGTTAAAATGCCTGACGGTAGCTTCCAGGACGAAACATGGTACCAGTTTAAAATTCCTATCAGGGAATACCAGGAAGTAGTAGGTGGTATCGGAGACTTCCGTTCTATACGTTTTGCGCGTATGTTCCTTACAGGTTTCCAGGATAGCACGATCGTGCGTCTTGCCAAAATTGAACTTGGCCGCAACCAGTGGCGTCGTTATTTGTTCTCACTCAAAAATCCGGGTGAAAACATTCCTGAAGAAGAATTGAAAAATCAGGAGTTTACTGTGACCTCTGTAAGTGTGGAAGAAAACGGGCAGCGTAAACCTATTCCTTATGTAATACCTCCCGGTGTTAACAGGCAGCTTACTCAGATATCAAGCGGACAAACTGGTCAGCTCAATGAACAGGCGCTTGCTTTGCAAATATGTGGTTTGAAGGATGGTGATGCACGCGCGGTATTTAAAGAGATAGGTGTGGATATGCGCCAGTTCTCTAAGCTGCGTATGTTCCTGCACGCTGAGTCTCGCGTGGGACAACCTGATTTAAAAGATGGCGACGTTAGGGCTATCATTCGCCTGGGTAGTGATTTCACTAACAACTATTACGAGTACCAGGTACCATTAAAAATAACTGCCCCTACTGCAACTACAGATGAAGATATCTGGCCGGAGCAAAACAGGCTCGACCTTATTCTCGACAACCTGGTAAAGGTGAAAACGTCCAGGAACGGACAAGGCTTGCCGGCATTTATTCCTTACCAGGAAAAAGATGAGTTTGGCAATACTATCGTAGTAGTAGGTAATCCTAACGTCGGTGATGTAAAGACAATAATGCTGGGAGTATCTAATCCTAAGAAAACCTCGCAAACTCCGGAAGACGACGGCTTCGCTAAATGTGCCGAAGTGTGGTTCAATGAGATGCGTATGATCGGCCTCAATGAGAAACCGGGTTATGCTGCTGCAGGTAAGGTTAATCTGCAACTGGCCGACTTCGGTAATATCAACCTGGCAGGTAGTCTTCATACCCAGGGTTATGGTAACATTGACCAGAAGATAGATCAGCGCTTCCGCGACAATTTCTATCAGTATAATGCCTCTACCAACCTTAATATGGGTAAGATGCTCCCTGCTAAGTGGGGAGTGCAGTTGCCATTGTTCGTAGGCTATGCTGAAAATATCAGCAATCCGCAATACAATCCTTACGATCTCGACGTAAAATATAAAGACCAGCTTAATGCCGCCGTAGATGCTGCAGCAAAAGACTCTTTAAGAAAGCAGGCGCAAGACTATACTTCCGTTACCAGTATCAACGTATCTAACGCCCGTATCACCGGCGATCCGCAAAAACAATCGGCCAAGACTATGCCATGGAGCGCTAAGAATTTTGATGTAAGCTATGCGTACAACAAGCAATTCAAACGCAACCCTACCATTGAAAGAGATGCACTTATTAATAACAGGTTCGGATTGGGTTATACCTATAGCATCAAGTCTAAATCTATTGAGCCATTCAAAAGAATGATCAAATCCAAATCAAAATGGTATGGACTGATCAAAGATTTCAACTTCAACCCCTTACCGGCTAACTTTACTTTCCGTACCGACCTGAATCGTACATTCAACGAAACAAAAGTGCGCGACCTGGACGATGGCCCTTATGAGATACAACCTACGTATTTCAAAAACTTCCTTTGGGACAGGTTATACACTTTGCGTTGGGAGCTTACCCGTTCCCTCTCATTCGACTATACTGCTACCAATCGCTCCCGGATAGATGAGCCTTATGGTAAGATGGATTCAAAGCAAAAGCGTGATACCTTATGGCAACGGATCTCTGAGTTTGGCCGCAATACATTCTATACACAGGGTGTGAATGCCAGCTATAATGTGCCATTAGCTAAGCTTCCTATCACTGACTGGACGAGCCTGCGCCTGCAATACAACACCAACTATGCATGGACGGCAGCTTCGGTGCTGGCACAAAGCCTTGGTAATACAATTAGCAATACCCAGACAAAAACAATAAACGCAGAACTTAAATTCACCGATCTCTATAATAAGAACAAGTATCTAAAAGCTGCAAATCAGCCGCGTCCGCGTACGAAGACGGCTGCTGTAACTAAAGATGCGCCGGGTGTTAATACAAAGGACTTGAGGGGCGGTGATAAAAAGGTAACTGACTTGAGAAAGGATGACGAGAAAAGCACTCCGGACACAAAACAGCCCGACAATAAATCGTCTAACAAAAAAGGTGAAAAACCGAAAAGCCTTGCCGAAATACAAAAACAAGCAAGACAAGATTCTATACTCAAAGCTCAGCTCGCGCTGATGACCGATAAACAGATAGACTCTTTGCGCAAAATCCAAAAAGCAGAGGAATCTGCGAAAGCAAAAGCTGAGAAAGAAAAGAAAAAACGTGAACGTATTGCCGCCCGTAAACTGAGGCGTAATACGGTTCCTACACTTAATCCTGCTGTGAAAGGTGGCCTAAGGTTAATAACCATGCTCAAGCGTGTTACCCTGAGCTATACCGAAAATGCAGGTAGTGTACTGCCGGGCTATATGGATAGTACATCGGTATTGGGTGTGAATTCTTCCAACATGAATCCGGGTTTCGATTTCGTCTATGGCTATCAACCAACACAATTGTGGCTGGAGCAACAGGCAGATAAAGGACTCCTCAGTCGCGACTCTATTTTCAATGCTCAGTTCCAGCAACAATATTCTAAGAATATTAATGCGCAGGCAACCCTGGAGCCTTTACCCGATCTCCGTGTCGACCTTACATTAACAAGCAACTTCAGCAAGTCGCACAATGAGTTGTTTAAATATCTCGCCGATTCAAACAGGTATTTCCATCTTAATCCTTACGAGACAGGTAGCTTTAGTATTTCTTATATCGGTCTCAGCACTTTGTTTAAATCAGGTGGTGCCAACTCTCCTGTATATAACGAGTTCCTTGCCAACCGCAAGGTGGTGTCATCCCGCCTTGGTGCCAGCAACCCTTATACTAATACTACGCCTGATCCTAACAACCCTGCGTACAATAAAGGCTATACTGAATACTCGCAGGATGTATTGATACCGTCATTCATTGCTGCGTATAGTGGAGATAAAGCCAGCGATGCTCCTTTGATCGACTATACCAGCCAGAACAGTATTCGTAAGAATCCGTTCAAGAACTACATCCCTATGCCTAACTGGCGTGTGGCTTACACCGGTCTCGCTAAGCTTCCTATGTTCCAGCCTATAGTGAGCAACCTTGTTGTAAACCATGCCTATACCGGTAATATGTCTATGAACAGCTTCGTCAGTTCATTATACTATCAGGATCTGTTTGCACTCGGTTATCCTTCTTTCATTGATTCTAACTCTGGCAACTATGTTCCTTTCTTCCAGGTACCGAACATCACCATTTCTGAGCAGTTCAGTCCGCTCTTAGGATTTGATGCTGCATTTAAGAACAATGTAACTGCCAAATTCGAGTTTAGTAAGAGAAGAACGGTCAGCCTCAGCCTTGTGGATTACCAGGTGAGTGAAACAAACAGTACAGAATATACGGTTGGTGCCGGTTACCGTATTCGTGGCCTCAAGCTGCCATTCGAGATATTCGGCCTTACTCAGCTGAAAAATGACCTGACCATCAAAGTGGATGTCAGTCTCCGCGATGATCGTACCAGCAACAACTACCTGGCGCAGAATATCGGTATCACAACGAGAGGACAGCGGGTAATACGTATATCGCCAACTATCGACTATATAGCCAGTGAGAGCCTCACACTCCGCTTGTTCTTCGACCGCAACCAGAGCATACCATATGTCTCCAGTTCGTATCCTATTACTACAACCCGCGCCGGGCTCATGCTCCGGTTCATCTTCGCCGGACAATAAGACATAACAACTAGACTCCCCTCCTGGCAGGCCCGCCCGGATGAACTATCCGTTCGGACGGGGAGGGGTGCCCTTGCGAAGCTTGGGCGGGGTGGGCGACTCGCGTAAAACACAACACATCTCCTTTCAGGGGGCTTAACAATGATATTAGTCATTTATTAGCTTTCTCATTACAAAACACCGCCCGATAAATCGTATCTTTGTACACATTAAAATTGACAGGGGATGACTGTACATTCTTTTCAGGAAAAGTTTGACGAAAAGATAGATAGGGAAGACACTATCGAGCCTCGCGACTGGATGCCGGATGATTATCGCAAGACACTCATCCGCCAGATATCCCAGCACGCGCATAGCGAAATAGTAGGTATGCTCCCCGAAGGCAACTGGATCACACGTGCCCCCAGCCTTCGTCGCAAAGCGGTATTATTGGCCAAGGTGCAGGATGAAGGAGGGCATGGCCTGTATCTCTACAGTGCTGCCGAAACACTCGGCATCACTCGCGATGAGATGCTGGAACAACTCCATTCAGGAAAAGCGAAATACTCTTCAATATTTAATTACCCCACCACTACCTGGGCCGACATGGGCGCCATAGGTTGGCTGGTGGATGGCGCAGCTATCATGAACCAGGTGCCGCTTTGCCGTACTTCATATGGACCTTATGCCCGTGCAATGGTACGTGTATGCAAGGAGGAAAGCTTTCACCAGCGCCAGGGTTTCGAGATAATGCTCACTTTGGCTAAGGGTACTGAAGAACAAAAGAAAATGGCACAGGATGCGCTCGACCGCTGGTGGTGGCCATCTATTATGATGTTCGGCCCTCCCGATGCGGAAAGTCCTAACTCTGAATCCAGCATGAGGTGGAGAATTAAGCGTTTCTCTAACGACGAACTTCGCCAGAAGTTCATAGACGTTACTGTTGAGCAAACAAAAATTCTTGGGCTTACGCTTCCCGATAAAGACCTGAAGTGGAATGAAGCACGCGGCCACTACGACTATGGCGCTATTAACTGGGAAGAGTTTTGGAACGTGGTAAAAGGGAATGGCCCTTGCAATAAGGAACGCCTCGAAACACGCAGGAAAGCATGGGAAGAAGGTGCATGGGTACGCGAAGCTGCATTGGCAAACGCTAAAAAGCGCGCTGAAAGAAAAAATAAAGAAGCGTCTGCAGCATAAACTGTAGGGGCGATGCCTTGCGTTCGCCCGGCTCGCGGATAGAATTCCCGCGATTAACCTAAAAAGAAGAAAATGTCAACACAAGCTGAAAATAATTACCAGAACGAATGGCCTTTGTGGGAAGTATTCATCCGCAGCAAAACAGGCCTCGACCATAAACACGCCGGTAGTCTTCACGCAGCCGATGCGCAAATGGCAATGGAAAATGCACGCGATGTATATACCCGCCGTATGGAAGGTGTCAGCATCTGGGTGGTGGAGAGTAAGAACATCCACGCCTCAGATCCGCATGAGTCTGACTCTATGTACGAACCTGCAACTGATAAGATATATCGTCATCCTACGTTCTATGACCTTCCTGACGAGTTAACGCACATGTAATTGTAAAGTTCTGCGGATGTCTGCGGTTATTTCTGCGAATGTCTGCGGGCAAAATGAATAGCAATGAAAGAGTTACTGAAATATACTTTACAATTAGCAGATAACGCGCTCATCCTGGGACACAGAATAAGCGAATGGTGCGGACACGGCCCGGTACTGGAACAAGACATAGCACTCACTAACACAGCGCTGGATCACCTCGGACAGGCGCGTAGTTTTTATCAATATGCGGCGGAGCAATTCAATGCCCTGCCGGTATCTGAAAAAGAACACTTCTTCACTTCTTCTGCTATACAAAGCATTATCAAAGATGGGAAGCAAGTAGATGAAGACGATCTCGCCTATCTCCGCGATGGTTGGGATTTCAGGAATACACTATTAGTAGAGCAACCCAATAAAGACTGGGCATACACCATCATTCGTTCTTTCTTTTACGATGTATTCAATTTCTTCTTTTATACAGAATTGCAAAAGAGTACTGACGTTACACTTTCAGCCATAGCAGAAAAATCATTGAAGGAAGTTACTTATCACCTCCGTTGGAGCAGTGAGTGGGTGATACGTTTAGGTGATGGTACAGATGAAAGTGCACAACGAATAAATGAAGCGATTGCCAACAGGTGGCAGTTCACCGGCGAATTATTAACGATGAGTGAAGCTGAAAAAGCTGTTGCAACATCAGGTATCGGCGTTGATCTGGAGAAGATCAAAACCCTCTGGAAAGAGCGCGTAGCAGCGGTTTTCGCGGAAGCTAACCTTGATGTTCCTGCAAACGGCTGGATGCACCAGGGCGGAAAAGAAGGCAAGCACTCAGAACACTTAGGTTACATTCTCGCCGAATTACAATTCGTTCAACGTGCCTACCCTAACATGCAGTGGTAGTTGCTAAGTAGGGGCAATCCCTTGCGGTTGCCCCGCTCGTGATGAGGATAAATATTCGTGCGAAATGATAACAGCAGAACACATATACGAATGGCTAAGCACAGTAACTGATCCCGAAGTTCCCGTACTCACTATTCTCGACTTAGGCATTGTAAGAGACGTACAAGTCACTGAAGAAAATGGACAAACAACTGCTACTATTTTTATCACACCAACATACAGCGGTTGCCCTGCAATGGACGTAATATCCATGCAGATACGCATGGTGCTACTCAGCAAAGGCATCAGTAAAGTAAACATAGAGAACCAGCTCAGCCCCGCCTGGACAACCGACTGGATGAGTGAAGAAGGCAAACGAAAATTGAATGAATACGGAATAGCGCCGCCATATCGCAAATCAACAAATGCCCTCGGCCTGTTTGAAGACGATAATGTTCCCTGTCCCCGTTGCGGTTCTGACAATACGGAGCTCACCAGCCAGTTCGCTGCGACCGCCTGCAAGTCCCTCTACAAATGCAACTCCTGCCACGAACCATTCGAACATTTTAAGTGCCATTAAATATACATTGACTCCCCCTCCTGGCAGGGAGGGGTGCCCTTGCGAAGCTTGGGCGGGGTGGGCTACTCGAGCCCCTCAACGAAAATTCCCAAAATCAACAGAATCCTACTTCAAAACCTATCTTTGCACCCAATGAAACAATTACCCACTCCGGAGGAACTGATAGAAGGAAGCGTGATACTAATAGACAAACCCTACGAATGGTCATCATTCCAGGCCATCAATAGTATAAAGAGGCTCATGAAAGCCAAAATAGGCCATGCAGGCACTTTAGACCCCCTTGCTACCGGTTTGCTCATCTGCTGCACAGGTGCTTTCACCAAGAAGATCAGCGACTATCAACGCCAACCAAAGGAGTATACAGGTATTATCCGTCTCGGTGCAACTACTGCTACCTACGATCTCGAAAGCCAACCCGAAAATTTTCAGTCAATAGAAGGAATCACGGAAGAGCAAATCAAAAATACTGTCGCGCAATTCACCGGAGATATACAACAGATACCACCGATACACTCTGCAATAAAAAAAGATGGCAAGCGTGCTTACGCACTTGCACGTGAAGGAAAGGAAATTGTACTGGAACCACGCACTGTCACCATCACTGAGTTTGAAATAACAAAGATAGAATTACCTGAAGTTCATTTCCGTGTCAACTGTAGCACAGGTACTTACATCCGTTCACTCGCACACGACTTTGGGCAAGCTGTAGGTTGTGGTGGATTCTTAAAAGAATTACGCAGAACTAAAATAGGTGAGTTCAATGTTGACGATGCACCTACACCACAGGAATGGATGCGCCATCTAAAACCCACCTGGGAAGACCGCCCATAAAACATAACGCATATAAATGTAGGGGCAATCCCTTGCGGTTGCCCGGCTCGTACAGAGTAAGAAACATATTCCCCCTTTAGGGGGTAGGGGGATGTCGGCTTGCGAAGAATAATTTATCTTTATTGAGTGCGCAATAAGATTATTCCATATAATCCAATACTTAAAGAGCTTGCCAAGAAGTTACGTAAAGAAGGTACTCCTGCTGAAAAGCTTTTGTGGAAACATATACGCAATAAGGCTAGCGGAGTTGAGTTTCATAGACAGGTTCCAATAGACAATTACATTGTTGATTTCTACTCTCACGAAATAAAACTAGTTATAGAGGTAGATGGCGGCAGTCACAATGATGATGCAGTTTATCTGAATGATATTCTCCGGCAACAAAAGCTTGAAGACTTCGGAATAAGGGTTATCAGGTTTTTAGAAAAAGATGTAAATGCAGATATAGTAAATACACTACGTGCCATTGAAGTGCTAGTTGGAGAATTGCTGGGCGTGAGTCAACATCCCCCTAACCCCCTTCAAAGGGGGGATGTATAACGCCTACCCTTCCACCACAGCAACCACCTCTATCCCAATAAGATAATCCGGATTCGCCAGCGCAGAAACAAACACACCCGTTATTACCGGCGGATTTTTCAACATACCCCAAGTCTCCTGGAAAGCAGCAAAACCTTCTTTCAAATCTTGCCCTTGCAACATGTACATCGTCATCTTAATGATGTTATCTACATCTGCACCGGCTGCTTGCAGTGCAGTTTTTATATTATTCAGCACCTGTACCGTCTGCCCTTTAAAATCTCCCTTCGCTACTATTTCTCCTGCAGCATTGTTAGAATTCTGTTCACCTACATATATCGTCCGCGCATTACCACTTACCGATATAACATTAGTGAACGCCGGATTCTTAATAAGCCCTTCCGGATTAATGTATTCTATTTTGAATTTTTCCATGATCTTCGATTTGCGAGGAACAAAACAAAAAAAATATGCCCCCGCATTAGCGGAGGCACACAGAACATTTTTTTCGTCGTGGGATCAATACTCATCTTCATTAAAGAAGAAGTCTTCCTGGGTAGGATAATCAGGCCATATGTCTTCTATGCCTTCATATATTTCCCCTTCGTCGTCTAACTCTTGCAAGTTCTCAACTACTTCCAATGGTGCACCCGAACGTATAGCATAATCAATAAGTTCGTCTTTGGTGGCAGGCCACGGAGCGTCTTCTAAGTGTGAAGCTAATTCTAAGGTCCAAAACATATTAAATTAATTTTTCTTTTATCCTTGATTTTGGCAAATGTAACCTTTACTACAAATAATACAAATTTTCTTTCCTTTATATTATTCACAAATCATCTTTTAGCTACTCGCCCAATATTATCATTTCAAGCCTATTCTATACAACAAGCAATTTTCATTCTTATTGTACGTACTGACTAATTGAGCAAATAACTACATTTACACCATGCTTGTTGCCAATAACCTGATCAAAAAGTATTCCAATATCACCGTTGTCAATAACGTGTCACTAAGTATTAACAAAGGTGAGATAGTATCTGTGATAGGCCCGTCAGGTGCGGGAAAGACAACGCTGCTGCATCTGCTAGGTTCATTGGACAGGCCTGACTCCGGTAAAGTAACTATTGATAATACCGACCTGTTTGGTCTTCCCGGCAAAAAGCAGTCGCTGTTCCGCAACAGGAATATCGGTTTCGTATTCCAGTTCCACCACCTGCTGCCGGAGTTTAGCGCAGTAGAAAATGTAGCTATACCCCTGTGGATAGGCGGCAAAGGCAAAAAAGAGGGCCTGGCACAGGCAGCTGAAATACTGGGTACTGTGGGGCTGGCGCAAAGGCTGGAAAACAAGCCTTCTGAGCTCTCCGGTGGCGAGCAACAAAGGGTAGCAATAGCCCGTGCACTGGTCAACAAACCCTCTATTGTGATGGCCGATGAGCCTACCGGTAACCTGGATAGCGCCAATGCACAGCATATTCACGAACTATTCCTGGAGCTGAGGGAAAAATTAAACCAGACTTTTATTATGATAACCCATAATGAAACAATGGCCGAAATGACTGATAGAACGCTGATAATGAGGGATGGACAGATAGTAGAAGAGCGAATAAACCGCATAAATCGGGTTAATTAATAAATGTCAATAAAGCCTAATAACTATCCCCAAAAAAGAATATCGGCGAAAAGCAAAGTATTCCTTCCGCTTTTTGTCAAAAAGTATATTTTTGCAGCATAAAATTAAATTGCATTAGCTATGTCTGAAATTGCAAATCGCGTTAAAAAGATCATTGTAGACAAACTGGGTGTTGACGAATCAGAAGTTACACCGGAAGCCAGCTTTACTAACGACCTCGGCGCAGATTCACTTGATACAGTGGAACTGATAATGGAATTCGAAAAAGAATTCAACATCTCTATTCCTGATGAACAAGCGGAAACCATCACTACCGTTGGCCAGGCTATCTCTTATCTGGAAGAACACGTAAAGTAATTTTTACACTACTCTGTAACTGAAATTGTTTCAATGAAATTACCGTTCAAACGCGTTGTCGTTACCGGTATCGGTGCCCTTACACCATTGGGTAATTCCGTACCTGCATATTGGGAAGGCTTGACTAATGGAGTATCGGGTGCCGATTTCATTAAACAATTTGATGCGAGCAAGTTTAAAACACGCTTTGCCTGTGAGTTGAAAGGCTTTAGTGCCGAAGATTACTTCGAGCGCAAAGAAGCACGTAAGCTCGACCGCTTTTCTCAGCTTGCCGTAGTAGCTGCCGACCAGGCAGTGAAACAGGCAAACCTGACACAGGAAGGGATTAACCAAGACCGTGTAGGTGTCATCTGGGCATCAGGCATAGGTGGTATGATCACTTTCATCGAGGAGATGACCGCCTTTAATAAAGGCGATGGCACTCCGCGTTTCAATCCCTTCTTCATTCCAAAGCTGATATTGGATATCGCCTCCGGACATATTTCTATGAAGTATGGTTTCCGCGGCCCCAACTTTGCTACGGTAAGCGCCTGCGCTTCTTCTACCAATGCACTGATAGATGCCCTTACTTATGTACGCATAGGTAAGGCGGATGCTATTATCTGCGGTGGCTCTGAAGCGGTGGTAACTGAGTCGGGTATTGGTGGGTTCAATGCTATGAAAGCATTGAGCGAACGCAACGACTCCCCGCAAACCGCCAGCCGTCCGTTCGATCTGGATCGTGATGGCTTTGTGATGGGTGAAGGTGCGGGCTGTATAGTAGTGGAAGAACTGGAACATGCCAAACGCCGTGGCGCGCACATTATTGCAGAAGTAGCCGGTGGCGGTATGAGCGCAGATGCGTATCACCTCACCGCTCCGCACCCGGAAGGGCTCGGTGCTTTCAATGTAATGAAGAACGCGCTGGAAGATGCGGATATGGTGCCTGAAGACATCGACTATATTAATGTACACGGTACTTCTACACCACTCGGCGACATCAGTGAAGCCACAGCTATACAAAGAGTATTTGGTGAGCATGCTTACAATGTGAACATCAGCTCTACCAAATCAATGACCGGTCACCTGTTGGGTGCTGCGGGTGCTATCGAGGCTATTGCAAGTATCCTTGCAGTGCAGCATGATATCGTTCCTCCTACCATCAACCACTTTACTGACGATCCGTCGTTCGATCCACGCCTGAACTTTACGTTCCACAAGGCGCAGAAACGTACCGTTCGTGCAGCATTAAGTAATACCTTTGGATTTGGAGGGCATAACGCTTCCATTATCTTTAAAAAATACCAGGAGTAACTTGCGTAGGTTCACCTCAAGGATCTTACATTTCTTTTCCCCCAATAAACAGTTGGTTTCCCAACTGGAGCATATGCTTGGGTTTACCCCAAACCATTTACCGTATTACCAGCTGGCACTGATGCACCGCTCTAAGATCGAAGAGCTGGCGCAGAACAATGAGCGTTTAGAATTTTTAGGTGATGCCATGCTGGGGGCAATAGTAGCAGAGTACCTCTTCAAAAAATATCCGTATCAACCTGAAGGTTATCTTACAGAACTTCGTTCCCGCATTGTTCGCCGTGAAACGCTGAACAATGTAGCGATGCGTATGGGTCTGCAAAAGATGGTGCAGTACAACCAGAACGACAAAGGCCTCAGCCGCAGCCATATATTTGGCAATGCCCTGGAAGCCTTGATAGGCGCGGTGTACCTCGACCAGGGATTCCCTAAAACGAGAAGCTTCATCCTGAAACAACTCATCAGGCCGTACATAGATATAGACCTGCTGGCAGATACAGATACCAACTACAAGAACAAACTCCTCAGCTGGGCACAGCGCAATAATCACGACCTTTCTTTCGACACATTGGAAGAAACAATGGAAGGTTCCCGCAAACTATTCACCATCGGTATAGCGCTGAACGGAGAAGTAGTAGCGCAAGGTTCCGGCTACAACAAAAAAGAAGCCGGCCAGGTTGCTGCGCAAAAGGCCATCGAAGTCCTCGCTATCAGTTAGCAGTTTTCAATTTACAGTTGGCAGTTTTCAATTTGCGAATAATACTCACGAAAATATTCCCCCTTTGTGCGAAGGCTTTGTGTGTGCAAGCGAACGTTCTCATGAGCGATAGCGAATAACGGGGCCAGGGCGATGTCGACTCGCGTAAAGTTGTCAGTCCTCATCATCTACATGCAAACGATGATACAACCTATGCGCCAAGGGTGTAAGAAGGATACCGATATTGGTAATGAACGCCACACCACTGAACAGTGCATAGAACGAAGAAAATAATTTACCACTAACGTTTTCTATCGTTACCACCGGCCCCATACCGCCGAGGATCATGGAGGCATTGTGCAACGCATCTATCCATGGAATGTTAGCAATGTAGTGATAGCCGAGAATGCCAATAATGAGGCAACCGCCCAGCAGTATACCAACTACCAGCAAATGCCGGAATACACGCTTATAGAAAACCGGGAGCGGCGCCAGTTGTTCCTTCTTGCTTTCGTACATGGTGTATAAAGGTAGAAAATAATCGTAGCACAATTAGACTCCCCTCCTTGTGGAGGAGGGGACATTTGAAAAACCGCCGAAGGCTTGTTTTTCAAATGGGGGTGGTGCATCTCGCGCAAAGCCTCACGGCAAAATATGTATCGGCGCACCCATCACCACATACTCAAACAACTCATCCACGTCTTTGTTTTTCACGGCAATGCAGCCCCAGGTCCAGTCGATGGATGGGGTGATATTATTTATGCGAGTCAACCTCCCCAGTTCAAATTCAGACTTCGCTGAATTCGAACATCCCCCTCCTAAAAACAGGAGGGGATAAGGTGATTTGCGTGAGTCACCCACCCCGCCCAAGCTGCGCAAGGGCACCCCTCCCTGAAAATAGGGCGGGGAGTTTTTTTGCTTGAGCCGACACACCCCTAACCCCTCTCGAAGAGGGGACGTGTTATGACATTAACCCCTACCTTTGCATCATGTCTTTTTTTAGAACAGGGAGCAGGCCATATATTATAGCGGGGCCATGTAGCGCGGAAACGAGGGAACAGGTATTAACAACGGCGGAAGGGTTGAAGGGTTTACCTGTCAACCTGTACAGGGCAGGGATATGGAAGCCGAGGACAAGGCCGGGGTCTTTTGAAGGGAATGGTGAGGAAGCGCTGAAGTGGCTGAAGGACGTAAAAGAGCAATACAACTTACCATTAGTAATAGAAGTCGCTGAGCCGGAGCATATAGAGCTGGCGCTGAAATATGGCATTGATGCCCTGTGGATAGGCGCGCGTACTACAGTGAACCCCTTCCAGGTGCAGCATATAGCTGACGCGCTGAAGGGCGTGGATATTCCGGTGCTGGTGAAAAATCCCGTTAATCCTGATGTGAGCCTGTGGCAGGGTGCCATAGAGCGGCTGGAAAGGGTGGGCATAAAAGATATAGCGGCAATACATCGCGGGTTCTCTACGTATAGTTCCTCCTCTTCTTACCGCAATCCGCCCAACTGGCCGATACCCATAGAGCTGAAAAGGCGCAAGCCCGAACTCCCCATCTTCTGTGACCCGAGTCATATTACGGGCAACAGCAGCAAGGTGGCCGATGTGGTTCAGAAAGCGATGGATATGGGCTTTGACGGGCTGATGATAGAAACGCATCCTAATCCCGCTGAGGCGTGGAGCGATGCGGATCAGCAGATAACCCCGCAGGCGCTGGGTCAGATACTATCGCAGATAGTGGTCCGCTCTCATGATACCGACCTGAGCGGCAGTGTGGAGCTGGAATACCTGCGTCAGCAGATGGACAGTATGGATGCGGAGATAATAGACCTGATAGCCCGCCGCATGGAGCTGAGCGAAAAGATAGGCCTGGTGAAAAAACTAGCCAATATAGCCGCCTACCTGCCCGAGCGTTGGAACGAGATAGTGGAAACAAGGGGGGCGAGGGCCGAAAAGCTGGAAATGGACAAGGAATTCATCATAGCGCTGTATGAAAAAATACATCATGAGAGCATCAAAAAGCAATTGGAAGTGCTGAGTGATACAATGAAAGAAGTAAAAAAGTAAATTAGCAGCTCTTAAAACAGCAATCATTGGCGCTCAAGCAACATAAAGACGAGAAAGTACGGTTCGATCAGCAGGTAGATAATTCCCGCTCTTACGTGTTACCATTTATAGAAGCGACCCACAAGTTGGGCGGCGGCGTGAATGTAATGGAGATAGGTTGCGGAGAAGGCGGCGTGTTGCTGCCGTTTGCTGAGAAGGGTTGTTACTGCGTGGGTGTTGACCTGAATCCTTTGCGTATAGATATAGCTAATGACTTACTGAAGGATGAAGTGCAGCAGAAGAAAATGGAGTTCCTGTACAAGAATGTATATGATGAAGATTTTCTGTTGCGATTCAAAGATTTCTTCGATGTCATTATCCTGAAAGATGCGATAGAGCATATCCCTGACCAGGAGAAATTTATTCCGTACCTGAAGAATTTTTTAAAGCCGGGTGGACAAATATTCTTTGGCTTCCCGCCGTGGTATATGCCTTTCGGCGGACACCAGCAGATATGCGAGAACAAGTTCCTGAGCATGATGCCGTATTATCATATTCTGCCAAAGGGAATTTATAAAGGTATACTGAAGATGTTTGGTGAGAATAAGGATAACATCACTGAACTGATGGAAATAAAAGATACGCAGATAAGTATAGAGCGTTTTGAGCGTATTGTAGCAGCGAGTAATTTAAAGGTGATAAAGAAGCAACACTTCCTTATCAATCCAATCTACAAATATAAATTCGGCTTGCAACCCCGCAAGCAGTGGGCGCCTCTTACGTACCTGTATGGTTTAAGGAATTTCCTGACCACGTGTGTGTATTATACGGTGGGGTAATTTTCAGTGAATAACGAATAGATAATAGTGAATAGCTGTGTTGCGTACTCTTCGCGATAGATCCTTCGCGCTGCTCAGGATGACAAGTTGTTTTAGCTATTCCATATGTCCCAGCTGGCTTCGGCTTGTAATACGAGCATTTCTTCGCCGTTCTTTATTGTGGCGCCTTGGGCTTTTCCTAGTTGCAGGAATTTTGTTTCGGTGGGATTGTAGATGAGGTCGTAGAGGAGATGCTTTTCTGTGAGGGCTTCGTAGGGAATGTTCGGTGCTACGTCTATGTCGGGTAGCATACCGAGCGGTGTGGTATTTATGATGAGGGGGTGTTCTGCTATTACTTCTTCGGTAATGCCTTCGTAAGCTAATGTGTCTTCGCTGTTGTTGCGGGATATGGATTGATATTCTATTCCTAATGTATCCAAAACATACTTTACTGCTTGAGCAGCACCGCCTGTGCCTAGTATGAGGGCTTTGGTGTGATGTTCCTTTAATAGAGGCGTTAAACTTTTCTCGAAGCCGATGACATCGGTGTTATGGCCGTAACGTTTTCCGTTGCGGATGTCTATGCAGTTGACCGCGCCGATCTTTTCTACTGCGGGGCTGATATGGTCTAAGAATTCCACCACGTCTTTTTTGTAAGGGATGGTGACGTTCAGTCCTTTCAGTGGATAGTTTGCCAGCAGGTCGTTTATGGACTCGATATTTTCTAAGGGGTATGCTTTGTATACAGCATCGATATCCTCAGTGGCAAACTTCTCCGAGAACCATTTCGGGGAAAAGGAATGCGTGAGGGGGAAACCGATAAGTCCGTATTGAGCAGCCATAGAAAATAAAAAGGCATCCTTTTCAGAATGCCTTTTGTATGATGTTTTAGATATCAGTTTGAACTGTTTCTTTATTGCCTTTATCAAGATACAGATGGAAGGTATCGCTGCGGAGACCTACGCGTAATGTTTCCAGAGGAATAACGTCAGTAGGAGCAATGTTGCCCAGGTTAACGTTGGAACCTAGTAGCTCCATGAAGTACACCTGTTGTGCTTTTTGCGGAGCTTCCCAAAGTATCTGCTCTGCGGGTATCTGGGTAAGTATTTCCTGCACCAGTCCTTCACGTACTTCACCTGATCCACGATAGATACCTACGTTACCTGCTTCGCGGGCTTCAGCTATTACATAAGTAGAACCTGCTTCCAGTTCAGCGCGCATCAGTTCGATCCATTTGTATGGAGGAATGATGTGAGCGGCATCTTTAGAACCCACTTCAGAGAGAACAGTAACGTGTTGCGCCATCTTTTCTATATAGCCACATTTTTCAATGTGCGGGATAGTGATAGAGCCATCAGATACTTCTACGTATTCTATTCCGAATTCTTTTACCACGCTCAGGTAATCATCGAACTGGTTGCGAACAAGGAAAGCCTCGAACAAAGTACCGCCGAAGTAAACAGGAATGCCATAACTGCGATACAGGTCTATCTTCTCACGAAGATGGTCTGTAACATAGGCAGTACCGAAGCCCAGCTTCACGATATCTACATATGGAGCAGCTACAGAAAGGAAATCTTTTACGCCTTCCAACCCGTTACCTTTATCCATCACCATGGTAATACCATTGGTGCGGGGTTTCGCGGTACGCTCGGGCATATTACTTAAATGAAAGTTCATGGATAATATATTCTGTTAAAATGCAAAGGTAAACGTATCAGGTATATGCGCAAAATGCTTTTGCCTTTGTATATTAGCAACATATTTTGATTATATGAAACGCAACGTACCCATTTTCGGATTTTTTATTGGCGTATTGCTCCCAATATTGGGATTGTTTATCGTTTACCTGATAATGGGTGGGTACTCCAATGGTATGATGGATTTCTTCCGCGATATGCTTAATAACAGCAGCTCCGCCGCCCTGTACCTGACGTTGGCGTTGCTGATCAATATTGTTCCTTTCATCTTCTACACGAATAAGAGGCTTGACCTAACTGCCCGGGGCATACTTGTAGCTACCGTGCTGTATGGTGTACTTATAGTCTTAATAAAGTATGTGTGGTAGATGCGCTACTACATTATAGCCGGTGAGGCGAGTGGTGACCTGCATGGTGGCAACCTGGTACGTGAACTCCACAGGCAGGACGAAGCCGCAGATGTGCGTTGCTGGGGCGGTGACAAAATGCAGGCTGCCGGTGCTACACTGGTAAAGCATTACCGCGATCTTGCCTTTATGGGCTTTGTAGAGGTGATCAAACACCTGCGTACCATCTTTCGTAATATCGACTTCTGTAAAAAGGATATACTGGCCTATAAGCCTGATGTATTGGTGCTGGTAGATTATCCCGGCTTCAATATGCGTATTGCTCAATGGGCGAAGCAACAGGGAATAAAGGTTGTCTATTATATCTCTCCGCAAGTATGGGCATGGAAGGAGAACCGTGTGAAAAAGATAAAGCGTGATGTAGATAAGATGCTGGTGATACTTCCCTTTGAGGTTGATTTTTATAAAAAGTGGCAGTATGATGCTACTTATGTAGGCCACCCGCTTGTAGAAGTGGTGAGAGCGGAGAAAGAGAGCGTACCGGTGAAAAAATTATCTGATAAGCCTGTAATAGCCTTACTACCCGGTAGTCGCAAGCAGGAGATCAATATAAAGCTACCTGTGATGCTGACGATGGTGCAGCATTTTCCGGAGTACCAGTTTGTGGTGGCCGGTGCGCCGTCTCAGCCTGATATTTTGTATCAGGAGCTGATAGGTAACGCACAGGTTATGCTGGTGCGCAATGAAACGTATAACCTGCTGAAGCAATCGAGTGCAGCATTGGTGACGAGTGGGACGGCTACATTGGAGACGGCGCTGTTTGGCGTGCCGCAGGTAGTGTGCTATAAAGGGAATCCTATCTCCTATTGGTTAGCGACGAAGCTGATAAAGGTGAAGTACATAAGCCTGGTGAACCTGATAATGGATAAGCCGGTAGTGACAGAGCTGATACAGCATGAGCTGAATGAACAACGCCTGAAACAGGAGCTGGAAGCGCTGCTACAGGAAACAGATACAAAGAAACAACTGCTGCAAGACTACGATACACTTTGGCATAAGCTGGGTGACAGTCCGGCCTCTCAAAGAGCAGCAACAGAGATAATAGCCTTAGCCTCTGATTAAGCGGACGATCATAATGATGATCGCGATGAGGAAAACGAATATAGAGATGCGGTTCATGCCGTGCATCAGGAACATGTTCACACTGCGCTCATCGGTCTTATCCCGCTTACGAATGTAGAAATACGTCAATATCTGGTGCCAGATGCCCTTTTTCATTGTTTTAAAGTTACGGAACTTATACAAACAAAAAATCGCCCGGAGGCGATTTAAAGCTTGTGGAGGATAACGGGGTCGAACCGATGACCTCTTGCATGCCATGCAAGCGCTCTACCAACTGAGCTAACCCCCCATGACGGGCAGCAAATATAATTGATTTTTTGAGACGGGAGAAGAGTATTTGATTTGGTACCCGACTGTCTTTCGTAAGTCAACATCCCCCTAGCCCCCTTCAAAGGGGGAATTGTATCATCCTTGTGTTATACTACACGCCCGTTAAGGAACTCGTTTACATCTTTGGCCAGTACGCCTACTCTTTCAACGGCTCTTATCACTGCTGCTTTGGAAACTCTGAATTTGTCTGCCCAGTGACGCAGCTCTTGTTCGTCGTGTATGTTCACGCGCGTTTCGTCTGCCGCGCCTCTCTTACTTAGCTCTTCCATGCTTTCCTCTTGTTTAACACGCATAAAAATGCGCTCCTGCAAATGTATCGAAATATCAGTTTGATTAAACTCATCAGGAGGTATAGAGTATTGTGTTATTTGTCCCCTTCTCAAGTAGGGCAAACTAACCTTGATCTGGCCAAGCCGGTCGGAAGGGTATTATAAAGGATGTAGATTGAAAGGAATAGACATTGCTTATAGTAAATTCAAAAATATCATCTGAGTATATCAATGGTTTATTTTGATCTTTGAGATATGAAGGTTCGTCCTGCAGAGATAACAGAGCAATTTATAGCCATACTGGATCAGCATATCCTGGAACTTAAGGAAGGGCTAGCGGAAAGGACGTATCACTTGCAGGACATTGCCGCAATGATGCATATTCATCCCAGGCATCTGAGTAATACTATCAGTGATACGCTACATAGGTCTCCATGTGATCTTTTTGAAGAGCGACTGTTATCAGTTGCCAAGGAGCTGATATTGAATACGAACCACTCAATCGCATACATTGCCCGCCACCTGACATATGATCCTTCCAACTTCGGCAAGTTCTTCAAAGCCTTTGAGGGAATAACACCGAAGCAATTCCGGGATATGAACAAAGTGTAAAATTCTGACACTATCACCACGTTCGTACCGCGAAGCTTATTCATCTTTGCATTCTAAAAATTATAGATGATGACAAAAATTGCATTAGTAACGGGCGCCAGTCGGGGACTGGGAAAGGATATGGCATTAGAGATAGCGAAGAAGGGACTGGATGTTGTGCTTACCTACAACTCGAACAAAGATGAAGCTGACAAAGTAGTTGCAGCGATACACAGTATGGGAAGACGAGCTGCTGCATTACAACTGGAAGTAGGTGATACGAAATCCTTTGACAGCTTCCTAAAAGGAGTGGATGTTATTCTAAAAGAATGGGGAGTGGATAAATTCGATTACCTGGTGAATAACGCAGGTGTAGGCGCTACTGTACCTATGGAGCAGGTGACAGAAGACCTGTTCGACAACCTGATGAACATACACTACAAAGGTGTTTACTTCCTTACACAGAAGTCGCTGAGTATGATGAACGATGGTGGAGGGGTGATATTTATTTCATCTGGTACTACACGCTTCTGTGTGCCGGGGTATTCGGTGTATTCTTCTCTGAAAGGAGCTGTAGAGACATTGTGTAAGTATGTAGCTAAGGAATATGGTGTGAGAGGCATACGCTCAAATATCGTTGCCCCTGGCCCAATAGAGACAGACTTTAACGGGGCTGCTATTCGTAATAACCAGGAGATGAAAACACGCCTTGCGGGTATGACACCACTGGGAAGGGTAGGCAATGCCGATGACGTAGGTAGTGTGGTTGCTTTCCTTTGCACAGACGATGCGAAATGGGTAAATGCGCAACGTATAGAAGTGTCGGGTGGTATATCGATATAGTCGAATCTAATTATCAGACTACAAAGGTTGCTCCAGTGCAACCTTTTGTTTTTATCGATATATTAGCGTATAATTATTAGTATTTCTGTGGCTTGTATGTTAAAGCAGTGTATGCCAGGTTTCTTTTTTATTCTTCTGTGGTTCTGATATGAAAAATGCAAGTCTTAAAAAAGGATTATTGTTTTTTTTGTTTGCAGTGCTGTGTGTACCATTTGCACAGCATTGCCTTGGGCTGATAGTCTCTATGCCACTGCAAGGGGACTATGATGCAGCGGGTGATACACAATTTTCCATAAAGGGATGGATGGATGGTAGTTACCAGGAACAGAAGAACAAGTACCTCAATGATAATATGGGCCTTCGACCGGACTTCGTACGGGCGGGAATACAATTTGATTTTACGTTGTTTGCCAAAGCTCGTAATAAATTGGTAGGCAAGGAAAACTACCTGTTTTATAGTAATTACATAGACGCATATACCGGTAAGGACTTTATGGGCTATGAAAAGATACGGGAAGAGGTGTTGAAGATGAAATATATACAAGACAGATTCAGGGAGGAAAACAAGAGCTTTTTGTTTATGATTGCGGGCTCAAAGGTGGAGCATCATCCTGAATACCTGCCTGACTGGCCTGATCATAAGAAGGTAGGCCCGACAAACAGGGCAGTGTATGGGCACTATTGTGATTCCCTGGATGTGAACTTCATAGACTTTAATGACTACTTACTGGAAATAAAGAAAACGAATAAAGGTCCTATCTTCAGCAGGCAAGGTATTCACTGGACGAGGTATGGAGCAATATTTGCAGTAGATAGTATCATCCGGTTTATAGAAAGAGATAGAAAAATTGATCTGCCAAATCCTGAATACCCTAAACTGGAACATACTACAATTCCGCGTGGTATAGATAATGACATGGGTGTATCACTGAACCTGCCTATGCCCATCAAAGAAGATTTTATTTACCCTGTAATAAGTATCCCAAGGACATCAACCACTACTACTACATCGGCTATATATGTAGGTGACAGTTTTTTCTGGCCGCTGCTGGATGACAGCCTTACTCATGTAAATCATTATTATGAATTCTGGCATTATTTCCTCGAAGTTCTTGTAAAGAAAGATGACAACGAAAGACATTTGCTTACAGAGATGGCATCCTACAACTGGAGGGAAAAACTGGATAGCACAGATTGCGTGATGATTGTATTCACTTCACGCAATTTGCCGGACGCAAACAGGTTCGTTGATTCTGTTTATGATTATTATAAACAGAAAGAATATAAATCGCTTAGAAAAAGTGACCTGGTCAAAAAACGTAAATAGTGGCTGCTACTTTTTCTTATTGAAAAAATCCCTGAGGTCACGGCTCATTTGTTCTCCACGTTTTTTAAGGTCCTGAAGTTCCTCCTGCATATTGCTGGCCATTGTATGAAAGTCCATTGGGTTACCACTATTCATATAGTTCATGTCATATGGTGTGCGTGCCACAGGAATTACTATCCATGCGATAATGTAAGCGAGTAAGCCAATGCCAAAACCGAGTAACAATACTACAGCTATTAACCTGACGATTGTAGGGTCTATGTCAAAATAACGGGCGAGGCCGCCACATACACCGCCAATCATTTTGTCGTCCGGGCTTCGGTAGATACGGCGGTAACCATACTGATGGCGCTCTTGCTCTTCCTGGCGTGCCCGTGCCGCATATACTACCGGCAGGTTTTTAGGTGCAGGTATATCGCTGTTGCCACCTATCTCACTGGCAGGGCCCAGTGTATCTATCACCTTTTGTACGTCTGCTTTATTGATAGCTGCAGAACCGCTTTGCATAGCGATACTGAAAAGCTCCGCAATGCGGTATTCTATATCCTGGATGATCTCGTCATTGCCTTCCTCTCCCGCAAACTGGCGCTCCAGAGCGCTGATGTAATCGCTCAGCAAGCTATAAGCGTTGTCTTCGATAGAGATAACCCTGCCTGCTATGTTGATCTGACTGATGCGTTGCATAATTATGTGATTTTATAATGAAGTGGTTAAATGATCGACTGCGCTGCTTAGTTCATCCCAGGTAGTACGTAGCTGCGCATAAAATTTGATACCTGTTTTAGTGATCGCATAGTATTTCCTTGGCGGGCCGCTGGTAGACTCTTCCCACCTGTAGCTGAGCATGCCCGCATTCTTCAGGCGTGTGAGCAGCGGATATAATGTACCTTCCAACACCACCAGCCTGGCCTCTTTCAGTTGCTCCAATATATCACTCGGGTAAGCTTCTTTCTGCCTGAGTATGATGCCCAGTATGCAAAGCTCTAATATCCCTTTTCGCATTTGCGATTCCGTATTCTCTGCTGTCATAGTGCCATACTTTAAGTAAAGGTAGGTAAAAAACAGTATTATGCAATGCAAGGTACTGTGTTTTGTGCAGGGTGTGCCTGAGAAACCGAAAAACATTGCTGTTTTTTTTTATTTTTACTACAAATCCTACCCTTTCGATGGTATTCAGCAGCATTATTTTTATTTTCTATTTCCTGCCCGTCTTCTTTTTGCTCTACTACCTGGCAGCCGAAAAGTATAAGAATGCTGTGATACTGGCGGGCAGCATATTTTTCTACGCCTGGGGAGCTCCGAAGTTCATTTTTGTGATACTGGGAACAACTGTTCTGGACTTCTACCTGGTACGGTGGATGGATAGCATGTCGTCGAAGAAGAAGAGGACATTGTTGTTATGCCTTTCTGTGGGAATGAACCTTGGCTTGCTGGTATATTTTAAGTACAGTAATTTCTTTGTTGAGAACCTAAATGTTTTCCTGGGCGGTATTGGTATTAAGCCCATGAAGTGGATGGAACTGGTGCTGCCGATAGGGATATCATTTTACACGTTTGAAACGCTGACGTATGTGGTAGATGTGTATCGCGGGGTGCACAAGCCCCTGAAGAAATTCTGGGATTACCAGCTATATATCATCCTGTTTCCCAAATTAATAGCCGGCCCGATAATAAGGTATCATGATTTTGCTGACCAGATATATGGCCATACTGCAAATGAGACAATGGACAACAAGCTGAGGGGACTTTATCGATTCTTTTTAGGCCTGGGTAAGAAAGTGCTGATAGCCAATGTGCTGGGTGAGGCGGCAGACAAGATGTTTACCCTGCCGCCCGGGGAATTGAATACATATCTGGCTTGGGTGGGTGCTATCAGCTATACCTTCCAGATATACTTTGATTTTTCCGGTTATTCAGACATGGCGATAGGCCTTGGGCTGATGATGGGCTTTAAGTTCCCCGAGAATTTCAATAACCCCTATACCTCCACCTCCATCACAGACTTCTGGCGGAGGTGGCATATAACGCTCGGGGCCTGGATGCGCAACTACCTCTATATACCATTAGGCGGCAATAAAGTGAAGCCTGTAAGATTATACTTCAACTTATGGATCGTTTTCCTGGCTTCCGGACTTTGGCATGGAGCAGCCTGGGGATTCATCATATGGGGAGCCTATCATGGTTTCTTCCTGGTAATAGAGCGACTATTCCTGGGGAAGTGGTTGAAAAAGATTGGCAAGTTCGCTGTAATCTATTCATTCTTTGTAGTAATGATAGGATGGGTATTCTTCCGGATGGAGGAGTTGCAGCCTGCATTGACATACCTGGAAGCGATGTTCACATTTAAACCAGATAACAATGAGTTGTGGTATGCGGACAGGCTGTTTATTTTTACTTTCTTCCTCGCCATTTTCTTTTCATTCTTTACGCTCAGCAAGTATGGAGAGCATATACAAGAAAAGGTTTTCTTCCGCGACTATACTATAAGGAGACATACAGTGATGACATTTGCAGTGCTATTGCTTCTTGTGTTATCGGCGGCAAGGATCACGACATCAACTTTTAACCCGTTTATCTATTTCAGGTTCTGATATGAGGCGACCGAACCCGAAGAACATATTATTGGTACTGATACTGGCAGTACTTTGTATGCCATTGGTACAGTATAACCTGAATATATTCAAGCCAGGGGAGCTGATAGGGTATTATGAGCCCGCAGCAGATGCGAAATTTACTAAGCAGGAGTGGTGGGGAGGCACCTACCAGGAGCAAAAGGGTAAATATATTAATGACCATGTAGGCTTCAGGCCCGATCTTGTGCGGCTAAACAACCAGATCGACTTTTCGTTATTTCGTGTGATCCATGCGATCACTGTTCTCGGTAAGGACGAATATATCTTTTATGAAGGATACATTGATTCATATCTCGGAAAGGATTTCCTGGGATCTGGATATATAGGAGATGTGGCCATCAAGATGAAATACCTGAATGATGAATTCAGGAAAGAGGGAAAGACCTTTGCGCTGGTGATATCTGCATCAAAGGCAGATGTTTTTCATGAGTATATTTCCGACAAGCCAACACGTGTAAAACAGGCACACACTAACAGGGAAATGTATAAGCAATACTGTGATTCGCTAGGAGTGCCATGTATAGACTTCAATGACATGTTCCTGGAATTGAAGAAGACCGAACCAATGATCTTCGCCCGGCAAGGTATCCACTGGACAAGGTATGGCGCTATGTTTGCTGTTGACAGCCTGTATAAATTCATAGAGCAAGACAGGCATATTGATCTGCCTGACTTCAAACTGTCTTATGTAAAAACCGATAAGCCGAGAGGGGCGGATAATGACGTAGGCTCAGCGCTGAATCTAATTTATCCCATCCAGGAAACATTTGTATATCCTGTGATCACCTTTACAAACGATACGCTGAAAGAAAAGCCCAGTGCTGTGTATATAGGAGATAGCTTTATGTGGCTGCTACTGGATGACAGCCTGGCACATATGCACAAGAACAACAAAATTGATTTCTGGCATTATTTTAAAGAGGTATTCCATGATGATAAGCTCCTGACCATAGATAATTTTGACTGGAGAAGCGAGTTAGACAAAACAGACTGTGTGATCATTGCTTATACAACGATAAATATGCATCACGTGAAAAAATTTGTGGATGCTGCATATGTATACTATAAGGAAAAGGAACAAAAGAGGAAAACCTTGAGCCTGCCAAAGAACGCCACCGCGAACAAGGAATAACGCATACAATTTATGCGTCTTTCATTCTACCTTTGATATATGCCATTCAAGAAGGTAGATGCAAATGATATTGCCTATTTCAAGTCCGTGATGCCGGCATCGTTTGTATTAACGAATGATGATGAGCTGACGCGTTGTGCAACGGATGAAACGGAGGATCTGAACTATCTTCCTGAGATAGTATTACAACCGCAGACAATAAAAGAAGTGAGCAGTATCATGCGGTACTGCAATGAGCAAATGATACCTGTAACCCCCCGGGGAGCAGGAACAGGATTGAGCGGCGGCGCACTTGCCGTGATGGGCGGCGTGGTGCTGGATATGAAGCGATTCGATAAGATACTAAATATAGACACACGAAATTTCCAGGTAACTACAGAGCCAGGTGTGATAACACAAGTGCTGCAGGAAGCTGTGAGTGCACAGGGGTTGTTTTATCCGCCGGACCCGGCGAGTAAGGGCTCATGTTTTATTGGTGGGAATGTAGCGGAGAACTCCGGTGGGCCGAGGGCGGTGAAGTATGGCGTAGTGAAAGACTATGTACTGAACCTGGAAGTGGTATTGCCCAACGGGGAAATAATATGGACAGGCGCCAATGTGCTGAAGAACGCAACGGGTTATAACCTGACACAATTACTGGTGGGCAGTGAAGGCACGCTGGGCATCATAACGAAAATTGTGCTTAGGTTGATACCTGCTGTGCAGCATGATATGTTGCTGCTTGTGCCTTTCCGTTCTGCAATAGCTGCATGTGAGGCCGTGAATGCGATATTCTTAGCAGGATATACACCCTCTGCGATGGAATTTATGGAACGCGATGCACTGGAATGGAGCATGCGCTATACACGTGCAACCGGCATAGACCTGCCTGATGATATACAGGCACACCTGCTGATAGAGGTAGATGGCAATAATGTGGAGCAGCTATACAAAGAAACAGAGGGAATTAGCGAAGTGCTGAAGCGATATGATACAGGAGAAATGCTTTTTGCGGACAGCCATGAACAAAAGCAAATGCTGTGGGCGCTGCGCAGAAAAGTAGGAGAAGCAGTGAAAAGCAATTCCGTATATAAGGAAGAAGATACCGTGGTGCCGAGAGCAGAGTTACCGGAGCTGCTACGTACGGTGAAGGAGATAGGCAAAAAGTATGGATTTCAATCAGTGTGCTATGGACATGCGGGAGATGGAAATCTGCATGTGAACATAGTGAAGGGAACCATGAGCGATGAAGATTGGAACACTAAGCTGCCCCAAGGCATCAGGGCGCTGTTTGCCGAAGTGGTGAAGATGGGTGGTACTATTTCCGGTGAACATGGCATAGGTTACGCACAGAAGGAATACCTGGATATAGCCTTCAGTGACATGCAACTATCGCTGATGAAGCAAATAAAAAAAGTATTTGACCCTAAAGGCATTCTGAATCCCGGTAAAATATTTGTCAATAATTAACAGTAGAGGTGTACTACGGAAGCTGTCTGTCCCGTTTTTAGCATAACTTCGTATGTAATATGAAAAAGATACTTGTTGTATTAATGCTTTGTCTATGTACCCAGGCGGTATATGCACAGGAAACATATAATAGTAGTGGCAAGAAAGGTGAGGCCAAAAGGAAAGACCTGAAGCCTAAAGGATTTGATGCCAGCCGCCTGGTATTGGGTGGTGGCGCTATACTCAGTTTTGGTACAGGCTATGCCAATGTAGGCCTCTCGCCGATGATAGGTTATAAGATAACGGACAGGTTTGCAGCCGGTGTGGGTCTTAGCTATCAGTATTACCGTAATAAGTTTGAGCAGGTAGGGATTGTGGACCAGAACAATAATCTTATCGGCATTATGCAATATGACAGAAAAACGTCACTCTATAGTGCCAGTCTTTGGGCCAGGTATATTGTGTGGAGGAACTTGTTTGTGCATGTGCAGCCTGAAATGATGAACGTAGGTGTTCCCACGCTGGTGCAAGACCCCCTGGGTAATATTGAAGTGGGGGAAGACAGAGAATATGTTCCTGCAGTGTTAGTTGGTTTGGGATTGAGACAGCCTATTACGGGTAGCTTGTCGCTATACCTTACAGCCTTGTATGATGTTGTTCAGAACCCTAGCAGTCCTTACTACAAGAATATTGACTTCAGATTTGGTTTCAACATAGGCTTCTAAGGCCTTTAAAATATTTGTCAGGCTTTGCCTTTTTCGGGCAAAGTCTTTTTATTTTACATGCATGGATCAATCAGCTTTACTCCTCATCATAGTACTGGCTTATTTCGCATTGCTGCTGGGCATTGCATTTTACACTTCACGTCATTCAGATAACGAGTCGTTCTTCATTGGCAACCGCAACAGTAAATGGTGGGTGGTGGCCTTTGGTATGATAGGTACATCCCTTTCGGGTATGACATTCATATCAGTGCCGGGTACGGTGGGAAAGATAGGGTTTGATTACTTCCAGGTAGTGATAGGGTATTGGCTGGGATACTTTGTGGTGGCTTATGTGTTGTTGCCCTTGTATTATAAACTCAACCTCACCTCCATCTATTCTTATCTTGATAAAAGGATGGGGCGGACCTCTTACAAAACGGGAGCGCTGTTTTTTATCCTTTCGCGCACACTGGGTGCGACACTGCGCTTATACCTCGTGATAAAAGTATTGGAAAGGTTTGTACTGGAAGACATGGGTATCTCCTTCGAGGTGACTGCTGTTGTGATACTGCTGCTGATATTGCTGTACACTTTCAGGGGTGGGGTAAAGACCATTGTATGGACAGATACTTTACAGACCACCTTTATGCTGTTGGCTTTGTTGGTTTGCGTAGGCTACATAATGAACACGCTGAACCTTGACCTGGGCGGAACATGGGCTGCTATGGAAGCCAAGGGTTATACCAAGCTGATAGGCACCGACTTCATGGCCGGTAACTTTTTCCTGAAACAGATATTGGGCGGTATGTTCATCACTATTACCATGACAGGCCTTGACCAGGAGATGATGCAGAAGAATATCAGTGTGAGCAACCTGAAAGATTCTCAAAAAAATATGATCACCATGAGCTTCCTGCAAGTAGGTGTGGTATTTATCTTCCTGCTGCTGGGCGGATTGCTTTACCTGTATGCGGATGCACAAGGTATAGCTGTAGTGGGTGATGACTTGTTCCCAACCGTGGTAATGAATAGCGGGTTGCCATTCATTATTATCGTTTGCTTCCTGATAGGATTGATATCGGCCTTGTTCCCGAGTGCTGATGGTGCATTGACGGCTCTTACTTCTTCATTCTGTATAGATATACTGGGCATCAAGAGAAGGCCTGATATGAGTGAAGCGGAGCAGAAAAAAACAAGGTTGCGTGTACACGTTGTGTTTTCTATTGTGTTCCTGGCATTTGTATTCTTCTTCAGGGAAAATGATAATGGCTCGCTGATACAAACACTGCTGGTAGTGGCAGGATACACTTACGGTCCGCTGCTGGCACTGTTCGCGTTTGGTATGTTTACCAGGAGAACAGTTGTGAATGATGTACTGGTGCCGATCATTTGTATGGCTTCACCAGTTGTCTGTTACTTCCTGAAACAGAACGAAAAAGAATGGCTTGGTGGCTATGCGATAGGTACCGAACTACTGATAATAAACGCAGGTATTGCATTTTTACTCTTATTTATTTTTTCAAAAAAGGATAGTACTATATCGGTACTGACGGAAAATGAAAGACCAATTAACCAAACTGAAGCTGCGCGACTGGACGGAAACCAAAGCGCATTCTAGCTGGCAGATATTCAAGATAATGGCTGAATTTGTTCAGGGTTTTGAGACCCTGGCGAAAATAGGGCCCTGCGTTTCCATATTTGGTTCTGCACGGACCAAGCCGGGACATAAATATTACGAGCTGACAGTAGAGGTGGCCAAAAGGCTGGCTGAAGAAGGCTTTGGTATCATTACAGGTGGTGGCCCCGGTATAATGGAAGCTGCTAACAAGGGCGCGAATATGGCAAAAGGTGGCTCGGTGGGTTTGAATATTGCCCTGCCATTTGAACAAAGCTCTAATCCTTTTATAGACGTAGATAAAAACCTGAATTTTGATTACTTCTTTGTGCGCAAAGTGATGTTCACCAAATATGCCCAGGCCTTTATCATGATGCCGGGCGGTTGGGGAACGATGGATGAGTTCTTTGAAGTGGCCACATTGATACAAACAAGGAAATTCACCCAGACACCCATGATATGTATGGGTTCGGCATACTGGAGCGGGCTTTTTTTGTGGATGAAAGAAGTGATGCTGGAAACAGAGAGTAACCTGAGCCCCGGCGACCTCGAAATGATAAAAGTATTTGATACCGTAGATGAAGTAGTGGCATACCTGACAGAATTCTATACCCATAACAAACTGCAACCTAACTTCTAGTGCGCCTATGACGAAATTGCTTATACCCAAAGAATTAGACAAATACGCAGCTGAATATACCAGTCCTGAAACAAAGGCGCTGGCGGCACTGAACAGAGAAACCAATATGAAAGTGCCCATGTCGGTGATGCTTTCGGGGCATATACAGGGGGCGTTTCTGCAAATGGTGAGCCATATGGTAAAACCGAAACAAGTGTTGGAAATCGGTACTTTTACCGGTTATTCGGCTATTTGCCTGGCCCAGGGGCTTCAAAAAGACGGGCATTTACATACAATTGACATAAATGAAGAGCTTGAAGACATCTGTTTTCGTTATTTTTGCGAAGCTGGCCTGGAGGGTAAAATAACCCAACATATAGGTGATGCTGCTGAAATAATACCCTCGTTTACGGAACCCTTTGATATAGTGTTTATAGATGCTGATAAGCAGAATTATGGATTATACTATGATCTGGTGTTTGATAAGGTAGTAATGGGTGGTATTATACTTGCGGACAATGTGCTTTTTGACGGAGAAGTAGTGTTGCCGGAAGAAGAACAAGGCAAAAACGCGCGTGCGATGCACGCATTTAATAATAAAGTGAAAGATGACCACAGGGTAGAGCAATTATTGTTGCCTCTGCGGGATGGAATTATGATGATGCGGAAGGTTGCATCTTAACTAAAAATTTAAAATTGATATTTATGCAAAAGTGGATGATAGCGGGCATAGGGATAATGCTATTTGCTACCGTAGCCAATGCACAAGGTAATAGCTATAAAGAGCGTGCGCAGGCATATGTTGCCAAGCACAAGATGTTGGCTATGGCGGAGCAGCAACGCACAGGTGTGCCGGCGGCGATAACACTTGGCCAGGGTATACTGGAAACAGATGCAGGAAACAGCGTGCTGGCATCGGAAGCACGTAACCACTTTGGTATAAAATGCAAAAGCACCTGGAAGGGAGAAACATTTGCGCATACAGATGATGCACCCAATGAATGTTTCCGTAAATACACTTCTACGTACGACTCATACAAAGACCACTCTGACTTTTTGAAGCAACCGAGGTATAATCCGTTGTTCAGGTTTCCTGTTACTGATTATGAGAATTGGGCGAAAGGACTGAAGAAATTCGGCTATGCTACCAATCCGCGCTATGCGCAAATGCTGATAAAGATCATTGAAGAATATAACCTGCAGGATTACACGTTTGCGGCCAATAATAAAGATATTATCTATCCTACAGAGTTCAAGGAAACAGAAGCTAAAACGGCAATTGCATCTAACACTAAAGCAACAACTCCTGCGGTAACAAAGCCCGTAGCTGCCACCCCTAAAGCGGGCAATGCCAAGCCTGTAGCAGCTAAGGGCAAACCTGCTGCAACTCCTGATGTAAATACGCCCACGCCCGAAGTGCAACTTAAAACGGTAGCAGAAGTAGCAGCCGAAACCGCAGCAACAGAAGCAACTGATGCTATACCTGCGGGCGTAGTGCCCGGTAAGCTGACAAGAATAAACGGGCTGAGAGCTATCTACGGACTGAAAGGAGATGTACTGTTGACATATGCTATAAAACAGAACATACGCTATGAGCGCCTGCTGGAAATAAATGAACTACCGGATGCGCCGCTCACTAAGAATATGTATGTGTACCTGGATAAGAAAAAGACCAGGGGAGGTAAAGCGACACACGTAGTAGGCAATGGAGAAACACTGATGCAAGTAGCCCAGGCTGAAGGTATGCAGGTACAAGCCCTTCGTGAACTGAATATGCTAAAGGATGGTGAAGAGCCGGCAGCAGGTGCAGTATTGAACCTGCAACGCATAGCTGATAATAAGCCTCCGGTAATAGCCAGTGCAAATACTGCTCCCGCTAATACGGGGAATACAGCAGGTAGGAATAATACTGCGAGCAATGCAAGGACCAATACAAAATCGACCTATGTAGATAATAAGACCCTGGAGAAGAACAAGCTGGAGGAAGACAGGGCCGCCGCGGCTGCTGCACGTGAAGCAGAAATAAAAGCTAAAGAAGAAGCAAGAATAGCGGCTGCCGCAGCGCGTGAAGAAGAAATAAGAGCGGAAAAGGAAAGGCGTGCCAATGAACAGAAAGTAATAGTACAGACCCGCGCTGAGAAGAAAGCAGCGGAAGAAGCTGCTGCTAAGCAGGCACTTGCAGACGCACAAGCAAAGAAGATAGCTGATGCACAGGCACTGGAAACAGCGAAAGCTGAGAAAGCCAGAACCATAGAAGAAAAGATGCAGGCAGATGCCAAAGCAGCAGAAGACCGGAGAATAGCAGCTGATAAAGCGGCACAGGATAAACTGCTCGCAATAAAGGCTGCAGAAGATAAGAAAGCCCTGGACGAGCAGATGGCGGCTGAGGCTAAGGAAGCTGAAGAACTGAGAATAGCCCAGGAGAAAGCCAGGGAAGCACAAATGATAGCTGATGCTAAGGCAGCAGAAATAAAAGCCAAAGCTGATGCTAAGGCTGAAAAACAAAGACTGGCTGAAGCTAAAGAAGCAGAAAAGATAAAACTAGCTGAAACCAAAGAAGCTGAAAAGATCAGGTTAGCAGAGGAAGCCGCAGCTGAAAAAATGAAGCTTGCAGCCGCTAAGGAAGCGGAGGAGAAAAGACTGGCGGATGAGGAAGCCGCTGAAAAAATGAGAATAGCAGCAGCGAAAGAAGCAGAAGAAAGAAGGTTGGCTGAAGAAGAGAAAAAAATAGCTGACGCAAAAGCGGCAGAGGAAAGAAGGATAGCTGATGCAAAAGAAGCAGAAGAAAGAATAGCGCGTGAGAAGGCCGAAGATGAAAGGAAAATAGCTGATGCGATAGCCGCTGAAGAACAAAAAATAGCTGAGGAAAAAGCAGCATCGGAAAAGAGGATAGCCGATGCGCAGGCTGAGAAAGAAAGAAAATTGGCAGAGGCTAATGCAAAGGCAAAAAACAGGACGGCTGCAAAGAATGAAGATGATGAATTTGAACGCCTGAAGTCTAAGCTGGATAAGGTAGTATATGCTACAGACGATATAGAAACGAATAAAATAAAAGAAGCAGAAGAGAAGCGTATTGCTGAAATAAAAGAAGCAGAAGCAAAGGCCAGAGAGAATGATGAGAAGCGTGTAGCTGAAGCGCGCGCTGCTGCTGAGAAAAAAGTGGCTGCAGAAAGGGCTAACCGCGAGAAGAAAGTAGAAGAGAAGAAAGCTACTGTAGAGAAGCAAAAAGTAGTTGCCGCAAAATCAGTGGAAGCGAGCAAGTACTATGTAGTGAAGCAAGGGGATACACTGGCTAGCATAGCGAAGAAGAACAAACTGACCATGCGCCAGATAATGGAGTGGAATAACATGGACTGGACGGAAGTAACCCCGGGACAAAAACTGGTAGTAAAACAATAGTATTTTATGCCTGAGGTAATAGTGCACGATAAGAAATTCAGGCCATTTATAGATAGCGAGACAATACAAACGCGTGTTGCCGAGCTGGGCAAAGAAATTGACAGGGACTTTCATGGGAAAGTCCCTTTGTTCATTGCTATACTGAATGGCTCTTTTGTTTTTGCTTCGGACCTGTTCCGATGTATCACGATTGAAGCAGAGATATCCTTCATAAAGCTGGCATCGTATAAGGGAACTAGTTCCACAGGGAATGTGGTGACTGCAATCGGTATGGAAGAGAACCTGAAGGATAGGCACGTCATTATACTGGAGGATATTATAGACACGGGGAAGACACTCCATGCATTCCTTCCTGAAATATCAGATAGAGGACCGGCATCGTTGAAGATCGCAACATTCCTTTCTAAACCTGATGCTTTGAAGCATCCTGTAAAAGCTGACTATGTGGGTTTTGAGATACCGGACAAGTTTGTACTGGGTTATGGGTTGGATTATGATGGACTGGGGAGGAATTTGCCGGAGTTGTATGAGATAGTGGAATAGGTATTTCGCGAGTTTCCCACCCCGCCCATGCTTCGCAAGGGCACCCCTCCCCGTCCGAACGGATAGTTCATCGGGGCGGGCCTGCCAGGAGGGGAGTCTTTTAATGTCAGTAAAAAATATTTTCGGGAAGGTGGTTTGCTTGTAGCAAGCCACCTTTTTTAGCTTTATCAAATAGTGTTTGTATGGCTGTTCTGCCTGTTTCGCCGAGATCGGTTGTGTATTCGTTCACGTAGAGATTGATGTGCTGGCGCATTACGGCCTCTTCCATCTCTTGCGCGTTCTCTGTGACGAATGATGATAGTTCAGGGTAATGTTTCCATGAGTAGAGAACGCTTTCTTTGATGACACTATCTATTGTTGCTAATAACTCTTTGTCAAAACTTCTACGTGCTACTATGCCTCCTAATGGTATCGCAGCGTTCACTTCCTGCTCCCACCAGTCGCCGAGATCTATGAGCTTCGTAAGCCCTTTTGCTGCATAGGTGAAGCGGCTTTCGTGTATGATGAGCCCTGCATCGTATTCTCCATTGAGCACTGCATCTTCTATTCCACTAAAGATGACCTCTGTTTTATTTTTTGCTTGCGGGAAAGCAAGGGATAAAAGGAGGTTGGCTGTGGTGTTGAAACCGGGAATGGCGATCTTGTATTGGGCAATATTATTGAGATCAAGTGATGTATTAGCTATCAGCAAAGGGCCGACACCTTTACCCAATGCACTACCACTATGGAGTAACGCATATTGATCGACAGTCTTCAGGAAAGCATTGTAGCTCAGCTTGGTGACATCCAGTTTGCCTTCTTCCGCCCAACGATTGAGGGTTTCCACATCTTCCATCACATAGTCGAACTGTAATCCTTTGGTGTCTATCTTGCCGTTCACCATTGCATCAAAGATGAAGGTGTCATTGGGGCATGGGCTAAATCCGAGTGTAAGTTTCATTAATTCAAAATTCAAAAGCTCCGTAAAGGTAGCGCAGATAGCTGTTACAGACTTTCAATAAAACCTATCAGCCATTCATTCAAGTTGATAATGGCCTCTTTCATCTTCCAGCTTTCTTTATCACGAGGGGTTACATAGTTGGATATACTACGGACCTGTGCAAAAGGTATGTTTTCTTTCAGGCAGACATAATGAAATGCGATGCCTTCCATGCTTTCTACATCGCAGGCGAATTGTTCCTTGCGTGCTTTGATGGTGAAGTCGCTTCCGCTTACGGTATTGACAGTCAGGCCCCTTACTTTACGTGAAGGCATCTTGTCGTGTAGGGAATGAGGAGCGGATACTAGCTGGTCATTAGTGAAAGGTGTTACATCTTTCTCCAGGAGGCCCAGATCAAATATGCTGATGAAATTATAATGGTCTTCAGCACCCAGGTCGCCATATTGGTCACTTACAATAGAGACAAGGTCGCCTAATGCGATGGACTCGGTAAAGCTGCCGGCTACCCCTACCTGCAAAGCAAAGTCGTATGAGGATGCGCTGCATGTCTTAGCCAGGTGATAAGCAGTGCTCATCATACCTACGCCGGAGATACAAATATGTATTTCTACCGCTCTGCGGGTATATTTTGAGGAGATTTCAGGTTGCCATAGTTTTTGCAGATAGGCCAATAAGGGGCTTATTTCGGCTTCTGTGGCGGCTGTGAGCAATAGCTTCATAGATGCAAGTAAACACATTTTTGTTAAACCATAATGTAAGCCTAATTTTGCAGCATAATATAAGAAAATGGTTTATCTGACAAGGGTGGAACACTTTAACGCGGCGCATAAGCTGTATAACGAAAGCTGGTCCGAAGCCCAGAATCTGGAAGTGTTTGGGAAATGTGCTAATGCCAACTGGCATGGCCATAATTATGAATTGCATGTTACCATAAAAGGGACACCTAATCCTGATACCGGTTTTATCTTCAACGCGAAAACGTTGAGTACTCTGATAAAAGATGTGATAGTGGAAAGAGTGGATCACCGCAACCTGAACCTGGATGTTGACTTTATGAAAGGAAAGTTTACCAGTGCGGAGAATTTTGCAATGAGTATATGGAATGAGTTGCAACCACATATAGAAAACAGCGGGGTGCAACTTCATAAAATAAAGCTGCAGGAGACACCGAATATATATGTAGAGTATTTCGGTTAATTCTATTCACACACACAAGCACGACACGTGGCATATTCTAAAGAAGAGTTTTATAGCGAAGAGGCGACCCTTGCAATGATGGGGCATTATAAAGGCATCCTGGAAAGTGTAGGTGAAGATCCGCAGCGTGAAGGATTGCAAAAGACCCCGGAGCGCATAGCCAAGGCGATGCAGTATATCACTGCAGGTTACAACATGGATGCCCGTGAGATACTAAACTCCGCGAAATTTCATGAGTCTTATAGCGAGATGGTGATAGTAAAGGATATAGAACTGTATTCCTTGTGTGAGCACCATATGTTGCCATTCTTTGGTAAAGCACATATAGCATACATACCGAATGGCTGTATCACAGGCCTGAGCAAAATAGCCCGTGTAGTAGATTGCTATGCCCGCCGCCTGCAAGTGCAGGAACGTATGACACACCAGATACTTGATGCGATACAGGAAACGCTCAATCCATTAGGTGTGGCTGTGGTAATAGAAGCCAAGCACCTGTGCATGATGATGCGTGGTGTTTCTAAGCAAAATAGTGTGACTACTACATCAGCCTTTAGCGGACAGTTCAAGACTAATGAAACACGCTCTGAGTTCCTGAAGCTGATAACGGCGGATCTGTATTGATCCTACTTTACATCTCGAAGTGAGAAATAGGGATTATAGATCCTAAAACATTTTTTTGAATTATCTTTGCATCCCAATAGTTCGGGAAGTAGCGCAGCCCGGTAGCGCACATGGCTGGGGGTCATGTGGTCGCAGGTTCAAATCCTGTCTTCCCGACAGAAGAAAAGCTCAACAGAGATGTTGGGCTTTTTTGTTTTTCGCACAAGGGGTAGTCCCAACCGTAGGTCAGGAGTGGTCATGTCGTCGCAGGTTCAAACCCTGTCTTCCCGACTCATGCCCTGGATAGTAGTACTGCTGATTGGCTGCCGGATATGTCATGGTGCCGATTAGTCAAAGACAGCCGTTTATTAATTTTGTTTGTCTTTTTTGCAGTGAGTAGGCAGAATGTATCTTCACAAGAGATATTTATTTATACTAATAGTGTGTTTCATTGCATATTATATCTGTTGATAACGAGCTCATTTAAAATGAGCTATAACTGCTATATCACCAGTTGTTAATATTTCTTGTTCAGGTGAAAACTTATAATGATTTTGTTACTGTTATTGTTAATATTTTAGTGGTATATAATTACTTAAAAGAGGAACGTATGAAATACAATTTTACCCTTAAAAGTTTACTGGCTTTCCTGGTCTTGCTATTAGCAAATAGCAATGTGAATGCTCAGTGTGGACTTAATCCTGTTAATGCGGGCAGCATTACCCCGAACGTATTCTTCCAGACGGTAACCGTTGTGGATAATGAATACAGGACCTTTCAGGCTACCGCTGGCTGTACTTATACTTTCTCCTTTTGCCAGGGTGGAGGTTCTTATTCGCTTGATAACCAATTGCAGATATTTGATGCGGGAAATTCTTCACTAGTGTATAGTGATGATGTGTGTGGTGTTGGTGCTGAGATAGGTAACTGGTCTTGTCCTACGTCGGGCACATATAAGATACAAATGACAAGGTATTATTGTCAGAATATAGGCTCTACAGCTGTTTTGGCATATTCATCATCTTGCCCTCCTCCGGTTCCTTGTACGGGGCAACCATTGGCAGGTACTGCAACAGCAACTACTACAGCGTTCAACTGTAGCGGTTTCCCTGCACTTAATCTTTTAGGCGGAACTACTCCGGGTTTGAACTTATCATTCACATGGGAGTCTTCTCCTAATGGTCTTGCTCCATGGACACCGGTACCCGGCGCGACGAACTTATCTATTCCTAACATTACACTTTCAACCCCTATCACAGCAACTACACACTATCGTTGTGTAACCACTTGCTCTGCAAGTGGTCAGTCTAATACCTCTTCACCAGTGCAGATCACGGTTACACCGGCTTCTGCGCCTGTGGTAACTACACCTATAACGATAAACTGCGGTGATGTAGCAACGTTAAACGCTACTGCTGTTCCCGGTGGTTACATTAACTGGTTCCCGACGGCAGTGGGTGGTACTCCGTTTGCTACAGGTTTGAACGTGAATGTTACCCCAACAACTAATACTACATACTACGCAGAGAAGTTTTTCCCTGTTACTGCGGTAAATACCACAGGTGGAGTAGTAGTGGATCATAATGGTACTACAGGTGATGATAGAAGTGGTATAGCGGTAAGCCCTAACTATGCCTATGTGGTTGGTGACAACAACACCGGAAGATACAATAAGATGGACCTGACAGGTGGTACATCATTACCAAGAAGAGATGGACTATTTTCTGATGTGATCACACAAAGATTGTGGAGCTTCTCTAACGGAACGACCCCTCATGATAATAATACAGGTGGCACTATCAATGCGATAGTAGAATTGGATGAAGATCTAAATGTGATAGGATCACCTATAACCTTAAGTCAAACCTTCAATTTCGGAAGTTTATATGGTGGACAAAACCTTATAGCACCGGGATATGGATTTGTGATATTCTGGACAGGCGGTACTTTCTATCGTATAGATCTTACCACAGGTGCTGTTACTAACCTGGGTGCGGCGGGTATTACTATCCCTTATGTTGAGACATGGGCATCGTGGGGTTGGTCAGAGTTTGATGGTACGAATTATTATGTGTATCACTTAACTAATAACACTACAATTGTAAAAAGGAACCTGACAAACGGTACGCAAACGACCGTGCAAACTTTCTCTAATATGGGAGACATGGGTTGCATGGCATATAATACAGCAACTAACAGGTTGTATTTCCACTATGAAGGTTCAGGCCAATTTGGTGGTACTTCAGAAACACTTGGTTATGTAGGTGTAACAAGTGATAACAATTGTGGCGCTGGTGTACGTACGCCTGTTGTTGTGAATGTAATACCTCCGGGAGTTACGATAGCTACAACGCCTACTACAATATGCGTAGGTGAATCAACTACTACTACCTTCACAGGTACACCTAACTCTACAGTTACTTACACAGTAAATGGTGGGGCTAACCAAACAATAGTTCTGAATGGTGCAGGTACAAACTCTATAACAGAGAGCCCGACAGTAAATACAACTTATAATCTGGTAAGTGTTGTTTCAGGTGCATGTTCAGGCGCTATGACAGGAAGCTCTAGTGTAACCGTTAACCCTGTTGCCAGCGGACAGTTCTTTAGCAACACTCTTACCGTATGTAAAGATCAGCCCGCAAGTATAGCGTTCTCTTCTACCGCTACGAGTTTCCCGATAGATATTGAATATACAGATGGTACTAATACCTATAACTATATAGCAAGCACGGGGTCTGAATTTATTAGTGTACCAAGTGATGTGGCGGGATCTTTTACTTATACTATTACCAATATCACCAACCAGTACGGATGTGATGGTACACCAGGTGTAGGTTCAGGTCTTGTAACGGTGAATGATCGTCCTACTGCAACGTTTAGTAGCGTAGCGCCCGGGGTATGTCCGGGAGGCAGTACAGATGTAACGCTTACATTTACAGGTACAGGTCCTTTTATATACGAGTACACAGATGGAAGTACACCTGTAGCCGGCGTGGAGCTTACTAATTCTCTGACATTTACAGTTAGTCCTACTGCTGACGTTACCTATTCTACAGTTACACTGTTGGATCAGACAGCTTGCGCTGTAACTCCGGCAGACATAGCCAGTACGATAACTATTCAGGCATATGATACAACTATTATAATAGCACATCCGGTCTCAACGAGTTCATGTACACAAAATAGTGCAACTTTCACCATGACTGCCGGAGGTGATGGCCTCAGCTATGTATGGTACGAGAATGGCGTTCCTGTGGTCGCTGGTCCGAACTATACTATTAACAATAATACTTTACTTATAAACGATGTGTCCGGCCTTGGTGGCAATCAATATTATGTTGTGGTGTCCGGACTTTGTGGTGTTGATAAAACAAGTAATAGTGCTACACTGACAGAGGACTTTGGTAACACATGGAGTGGTACAACAAGTACAGACTGGGACGTTCCTACAAACTGGAGCTGCGGTACTGTACCAATCATTACTACGAATGTATTGATACCAACATCAACACTGTCGGGTAACATGCCATTGGTAAATATACCAACAGCATTGTGTAACGACGTTACACTGGCAGGTGCCGGTGCATCTCTTGGCTTTGCAGCAGGTACTAATCAACTGGCTATTTACGGTAACCTGACAAACTCCGGTGGTACATTCAACGGTACAGGTGGTACGATAGAAATGGCAGGTACGAATCAGAGTATTAATGGAGCATTAACTTTCGATGACCTTGATATCAATGGTGGCGGAACCAAGACACTGAACGGCGATGTAACAGTGGAAGGCATCCTTAACCTGATGAATGGTATGTTGGCACTGGGCAACAGCAACCTGACGATAACAGATATGACTGCTCAGACTACAGGTAGCGCTACATCATATATAGTGACAGATGGCACAGGTGAAGTTGTAGGCCAGAATATGGGTATCACACCAACGATGTTCCATGTAGGTATTCCTACATCATATAATCCTGTAACCATTGAGAACGAGGGCGATGCGGATACCTTTATGGTAAGAGTGATGCCTAATGTATATGTGGATGGGGATGGTACCAACCCTGCAGAGGTAACTAACCCTGTAGTAGATCGTACCTGGATGATCAGTGAGCAAACACCGGGCGGATCATTCGCAACGGTAACACCACACTGGAATGGAGTAAGCGAAGAGGTCAATGGATTTGATCAGAGTCATGTATATGTAGCACACTACATGGGTGGTATGTGGACGAGCGAATTGGATTCAGCGATCTATGCACCGGCAGCAGTAGCAGCAGGCTCTATGTGGACAGCAATGGAAGATAGCATAACAAGCTTCTCACCATTTGCAGTTGCATCCTATGGTTCATTCCCTCTTGCTATCCGTTTAACTTCAATTACAGCTGCTAATGTTGGCACACGTAACAAGGTAGAATGGAAGAGTGCAACAGAAGCTACAGGCGACATCTTTGAACTGGAGCGCAGCGCAGATGCTAAGACGTTCACCAAGATCGCAACAGTAGCAGCTAACGGCAAACCATCAACGTACCTGCAATGGGATGAGAGTCCTGTACAGGGAGTGAACTACTACCGCGTGAAGCTTGTAGATGCCAATGGCAAGTACAGCTATTCAAAAGTAGTATCAGCAACAGTTGGTGGTACGAACACCTTCGCTATCGAAGCTTATCCAAATCCTGTACACAACACAGTAAGTGTGAAAGTGAACGGAATGGTAAGTGGCAAGGGTAGTGTAGTGGTAACGGACGTGACAGGTAAAGTAGTGAGTGCAGTAACAACGGTAGAGAACAACAGCGCAGAGCTGAATGTGAGCCACCTTGCCAACGGCATGTATCTGCTGAACTATACGGATGATGTTCGTAACGAATCTATCAAGATCAACAAGCAGTAATTAGCTCAAAGAATAATAACAAAACGCCCCATCGG
>DLHG01000004.1:0-12708 GCA_002483105.1 Bacteroidetes bacterium UBA7674 | reverse complement strand
CCGATGGGGCGTTTTGTTATTATTGATACGAGTGTCGAAATTTTACGGGCAAGCCGTTCTTTTTCCTGTAATCGATAATGGGTTGGTATGGGCCGTATTTATGTTGATAGGCAGAGAATGTATCGGTGTAAGGGCCTTCATCATAGTCTATTGACTTTACGTTGATGTTCGGGTACCCTGCTACCGGGGTTACCGGGCGCTCATGGAGGCTATCATTGTTGATAAATGCAGCAACGTCGATAGCTTCTTCATCTGTGAGAAATGGTTTGCTCCATGTTGCTTTTAACTTAGGCATGTTGGCTTTAATGAAGCGGGCTGCTTTTAATACCCTGTGCATACTGGAGCCTCTCTGATAGGCATCTTTCCCCCAGAGGGGCGGATAGGAATAAGTGACGCCAAAAGGGTCCATTAACCCTTCCCCGTTTTTGCCATGACATTCCCGGCAGTGCTGTTCGTATATGACCCTCCCCTTGTTGTAGTCGGCAGCCCTGTTAGGGTAAGCAAGTTCGATCCCATCATCTCCCGGTACCCGTTGCCCTGTAGGTATGTTGGTGGCCAACCACTTCATGTAGCAAGTCATTGCTACGATCTCTTTGCTGTCTAGTGGTAGGGGTTTACCATTATGAGGTCTTTCCACGCAGTTGTTGATTCGTTCTGCGAGTGTCAGGATCCTGTTTTCCCTGGCCCGGTATTGCGGGTAGCGGGCATGCGAACTGAAATAATTCAAGCCATAAGGACGGGTTCCACCATCAAGATGACAATTACTACAATTCATTTTATTACCCAAATACTTTCCTTTTATTCCATTCGGGCCAATATAATAAGCCGTGTTATTAATTAATTCTTTACCATAGCGTACCATCTCTCCAAATTCATCATTGGGAATATTATTTGTATCAGGCGGAGTGAATAAAGTATCTTTACTATTTTTATTTTCTTGCTCTGCTGCTATGTTTTCATCAGAGGATGTACAAGATGTATATACAAGGCCTGCAAATAAAACAGATAGAATGATACGAACGAGGAAATTCATGTTCAAAATGTATTTAATGGTCCTGATCTCTACAGGGGTCGTTTTTGCAAAGAAAGGGAATTCTCAGATAATGCCCTTAGAAGGCAGTAAACTGAATTATACATTGGCGGGTTTTTCGGTACCGGATGAAAGTGATGTTATCGAGTATGAATTCAAAGTGGCTAAAGGGAGTTACAATGATATAAAGCAATTTGAAAAGAGTGTTTCAATTATTAAGAAGAGCGATATCAATAAAGTATTGATACAACTTCCGGCGTTTGGAACAAACTACACATGGCAGGTAGCATACACCGGAAAGAAACGGAAGAAAGTAAGCAAACTATATCATTTCGCTACGGATACTTCAGAATATATAAATACTGACAAGTACAGGGTTAGGGTAGTAACGCGAGAATATCCCGACAGTAGTTTGCTTTTTGCGCTCGATTATGCCCGAGTTATATATAATATGAAAGGAGAGCCTGTTTGGTTTCTTCCTTCAAAGCCTGAATATAACACAGCCAGGATGAATCTACGTGACATAAAGATGAGTCCGCAAAACACATTGACATTTGTAACAGGCTATGGTGCATTCGAGTTGAACAAAGATGGGGATATTCTATGGACAAAGAATCTAAGACATATAATAGATGCGGGAAAAAAGAATTTGAGCCGCGTGCAAAGGGAAAGTTTGTTCAGTGCATATCATCATGATTTTGTAAGAACTACTGCGGGAACTTATATGTGTTTGATGAACGATACCGTTTTGAAAAAGGTAGGTGAATTAAATGACGAAGAGATCTTCTCCCGCATAGATACCAACAATGATAAGCGCCTTGTTGTAAAGAAGGATGGCTATTATTTGAATATTCAATTAGGGAAGTTAGTGGAGTTTGATGCTGCAGGCAATGTAAAATGGCAATGGCGATCTTCAGATCATTTTTCGGAGGAGGAGTTGTTCAGAAGCGCCGGTGGGATGGATGTACCATTCGCTACCACGCATATGAATGCCTTTTTCTTTAATGAGAAAGACAGCTCGGTGTATATAGGTTTCAGGAACCTAAGTAATATCGTTCGGATAAAGTATCCCACAAATGAGGTGATAGCTTCTTATGGTGGCGGAATACACAATGCAAAAGGTGACCAATTTATGTTGCAACATAGCTGCAGGATAAATGCAGACGGTGATCTCTATGTTTTTAATAATGATGTGAAAGGTGAAGACAATCAATCAAAAATACTGGTGCTGAAAGAGGACACTGCTAAAGGTGATGCGGAAGTAATATGGGAGTTTGGTTGTGGGATAGACAATGAAGCATCGGCAGTATCAGTGCGCGGTGGGAATGTAGTAGAATTATCAGATGGGAGTATGATCTGCTGTATGGGATCAGCAAACAGGGTGTTTATAGTAAATAAAGAAAAGAAAGTTTTATTCAACGCTCTTAGTGAAGAGTTTCTCACAGAAGAGCAAGTATGGACAAGGTCTATGCAATACAGGGTATTTCCGATAGATGAAAAAAAATATTTCAATTTTATTTTTGACAAATAGTTAAACTTTTAGCTTATAAAATTCATAATCAGTTATGTTCTTTTATATATAGACATATTGTCCGAGTTGTTGTATTTGTTTTAGACTACTACCTTCCATAACTTTGCTAAATTAATATTCATTATTTTATTAACGAGTTCTCCATGGTAAAACGTTTTCTCATCAAATCGCAGGCAATTATTGTCTTATGCCTGTTGTTGCTAGGCTCTAATGCCCAGGGTCAGACAGCAGCAAGTTATTTGTTCCAGGCCGATGTGACCGCCGGAAATTTTACTCCTTTGATAGCGCCGTTCAACCAGATAACGGGTTCGTTTGATGATGAGCTATCAACATATATCCCATTTGGTGGCTCGCCTGCATTTTCATTCAATTTTTGCGGGACCAGTTACAACTCTTTCAAAGTGAGCCCTAACGGTTGGCTCAGTTTAGGCAATGTAAGCCCGTCAGCCAGTGTAAGTCGCACAAACTCATTGACGAATGCGGGAGTTTTGTCGCCTGTAATAATGGCCCTGTGGGATGATCTGGTGAGCGCCAGCGGTACTGCGCGCTGGACTATAAGCGGCACATCACCTAACAGGGTTTTTACTTACGAAAGGTTGAATAACTTTTGGAGTTACGATGCTTACTTTTATTACTACTACTATGGATACAGTTCGTATGGTCCATCCGTTTCGTTCCAGATAAAACTGTTTGAAACTACCGGTAGGATAGAATTGATATACAGGCAGGAAAGCGGTACGGTTTCATTTGGGAGTGCCACTATTGGTATAGCTAACAGCAGCGCTGACTATCAAGTGTTGCCCAGTTCGGGAACTAATCCTGTACCAAGTTCATCGACCTTCACTACGTCTATTTCCAGCAAACCTGCGACTAACCAACGTTACGCATTCTATCCTTGCATTAGTCCTACCATTACAACGGCTGCTGCGACAGTGCCGACAATATGTGCCGGACAAAGTACAGATCTGGCAGTAACGAATGGTGCAATAGGTAGTGCTACGGCATGGCATTGGTACACCGGAAGTTGTGGTGGTACTCCTGTTGGTACTACAGTAGGTGCAGGTACGCTGTCAGTTTCACCTACTACTACCACTACTTATTATGTGCGTGGTCAAGGTGGTTGTGTAACGCCGGGAGCATGCGCGCAGGTAACCGTTACCGTTAATCAGCCTGTGGCCATAACTACACAGCCTGTAGCTGCTACGGACCTATGTGCAGGAGGTACACTCAATTTAAGTGTTGCAGCTACAAATGGCGCGAGCTATCAATGGTATTATACTAATGGTCAGATCAATGACGGGAATGTAGGCGGAACCATTACTTCCGGGGCAACTACCGCTAATCTGCAAATAACAAATATTCCATCTGTATTATCCGGTACATATCATGTGATGGTAAATGGCGCTGCTCCATGTGCAAATGTGCAAAGTACAAATGCAGTGGTAACAGTGAATGAACCAATCGTTATCAATAGCCAGCCTGCTGCTTCATTGTCAGTATGTGAAGGGTCGGCGGTTAACCTGAATGTTGACGCAGACAATGTCGGTGGCATTTTATGGCACAATGGATCAGGTCCATTGGCTGATGGAGGTAGTGTAACTGGTTCTACAACACAGGATCTGGTGATTGACCCTTCAGCGCTTTCAGACGCCGGCAATTACTATGCTGTATTAACAGGTCTTCCGGGTTGCGCTAACGAGAATACGTCAAACGCAGCAGTATCCATAACCCCGGCTGTGAACATCACAACAAATACCCCTTCTACATTAGGAGTATGCGATGGTGACGATCTTAATCTCTCAGTAACAGCGGCTAATGCTGTAGGTTATCAATGGTATGGTCCATCAGGAGCATTGGCTGACGGTGGTAATGTAAGTGGCGCAACAACAAGTGCTCTTACGATTACAAACACTACAGCAGCTAATGCCGGTGCATACTATGTACAAATTACAGGTACTGCACCATGTGCTCCTGTAAACAGCGTGACTACAACTGTTACTAACGATCATCCCGCTGCTATAACTACCGAACCGTCAGATATGACGGTATGTCATACTTTAGGTACATCGGTATCAGTAGTAGCAACAGGTGCTAACCTAACTTACCAATGGTATGAAGGATCAACCCTGTTGAGCAATACTGCTCCATATAGTGGTACAGGAACTGCTACCCTGGCTATCAGTGATGTGTCAGGCCTGAATGGTAATGAGTACTCAGTAGTGGTTACAGGTAGCTGTGGTTCGCCTGCAGAAAGTGATACCGCAATACTTACCGAAGACTTCAATAATACATGGGATGGCTCTACGGATAATAACTGGAGCGAAGCTACTAACTGGAGCTGTGGTATAGTTCCCCTGGTTACTACCAATGCGATCATAACGAACGTTCCTAACTTCGCGATAGTGAATATCCCGGGTGCAGTATGTAACAACCTGACGATAAATGCCGGTGCTATGGTATCATTTAATGGTACAGGCAATATGCTTTCTATCTATGGTAATACGCAGAATAACGGTACGTTCACAGGCACCAACGGTACTATCGTACTTGCAGGATCTAATCCGCAATCATTAGCAGGTACGATAACTTTTGATGACCTGGAAATTGATGGTGGTTCTACTAAAACCCTTACCGGTGACGCAACCGTAAATGGTGAGTTGATACTTACAGATGGTTTCCTGGCACTGGGTAATAACAACCTGACAATAACGGATATGTCTGCTCAAACAACCGGTAGCGCGACATCATATGTTGTGACCGATGGTACAGGTACAATAGTAGGTCAGAATATGAATGCTGATTCTACTATATTTCATGTAGGTCTGCCGGTGTCATACAACCCGGTTGGTATCAAGAACACAGGTACACCTGATACCTTTATGGTAAGAGTAATGGAACACGTGTTTGTAGATGGCGATGGTACTAACCCAGAGCAGATGAATAGCCCTGAGGTAGATCGTACCTGGATGATCAGCGAACAAACACCCGGAGGTTCTTTTGCTTCTGTAACTCCACAATGGAATGCAGGTGAAGAGATCAATGGTTTTGATCCGCTACACGTATATGTAGCACACTACATGGGCGGCACCTGGACATGTGAATTTGATTCATCGTATTATGCCGGACCTCGTTTAGGTACTGATCCATATACAACAATGGAAGACAGTATCACGAGCTTCTCTCCGTTTGCGGTAGGGTCTCATGGTAATTTCCCTCTTACTATACGCATGGCAACGATCAGTGCAGTAAATGTGGGTGCTCGTAACAAGGTAGAATGGAAGAGTGTAACAGAAGCTACAGGAGATGTATTTGAACTTGAGCGCAGTGCTGACGGTAAGATGTTCACTCGCATAGCGACAGTAGCCGCTAACGGCAAACCATCAACATACCTGCAGTGGGATGAAAGTCCTGTACAAGGTGTGAACTACTACCGCGCGAAGCTTATGGATGCTAACGGCAGATACAGCTACTCAAAAGTAGTATCAGCAACAGTTGCTGGTACGAACACCTTCGCTATCGAAGCTTATCCAAACCCTGTCCACAACACCGTAAGTGTGAAAGTGAACGGAATGGTAAGTGGCAAGGGTAGTGTAGTGGTAACTGACGTGACAGGTAAAGTAGTAGGTACTGTAACAACGGTAGAGAACAACAGCGCAGAGCTGAATGTGAGCCACCTTGCAAACGGTATGTATCTGCTGAAGTACACGGATGATGTTCGTAACGAATCTATCAAGATCAACAAGCAGTAGTAATAATATTGTTGGATAGTATTAAGGCCTTCCCATTTCGGGAAGGCCTTTTTGCATTATGATGATTACCTGAACAAACAGTCCCTTTTTATTTTTTCCGAAAAGTGTATTCTGCTATTAGCAAAAGCACCCGCAATCGAAATCTCATCTTCTCATTTTTTGAATTGTTTAACTGTTTGTTAGTCTTTGTTTTTTCTGTTATGATATTACAGATGTAAATGATTATTTCAAACATCTCAATATTCTTAAAACATAACTATAAAGTTAATTTTTCGATAGAAAACATTAATTTTACGTCTAGTTAACAAATATTCTATCTCTTGGGAAGAGAGTAAATCCCATCTAAATTGTACTCAGGAGGAATGCTGAAAATCCTATCAAGAGTAAGCGCTATAAAACTAACATATGAAAATGTTCCCTACAAAACTTTGCTCAACTATGTTGGGCCTTGTATTGAGCGTGAGTGCTTTTGGGCAGCTCACAGGTACTGTTAACATCCCCGGAAGTTATGCCAATTTGAATGCGGCGATAACCGCATTGAACACCCAGGGCGTGGGTGCGGGCGGCGTCACAATCAACCTGCTGGCAGGTAATCCGCAGACAGCCCCTGTTGGAGGTTATGCCATTACGGCTACAGGTACTGCTGCAAACCAAATCACTTTCCAGGGTAATGGTAATACTATTACCGCTGCAACAGGGCAAACAGCAGGAAGCCTTACTGACGCATTGATTAAAATTGGTGGTGGTGACTATATCACTATCAATAACTTCGTATTGAGAGATAATGCGGCAAACACCGTGTTTGCTACGGCAGCTACTAATACGATGACTGAATTTGGTATTGTACTGGCACGTGCCTCCACTACTAACGGTGCACAGAATAATACAATCACCAACTGTAACATCCAGTTGAGACAAGGTGGTGCGTATCGAAATACTATCGGGATATATGCAAATGCCAGGCATGACTACAATGCTTCATATACCACCACTGTAACCGGCGCTGCGGGCGGGGAAAATAGTAATAATATTTTCAGGAACAATACTATCTCACAAGTAACATCAGGCATTGTAATAGTAGGTAACACTGCAGTCTTTGATGATGGCAACATCGTGGGTGGCGGAGTAGGTCAGGGTAATAACATCACCCTGGGTACAAACACTTTAGGGGCACTCTCTACATTTGCGGGCTACACGACAGCACGCATGGATGGTGTTTTTATGGCTAACCCACTAGGTTCTACAGTAAACTACAATACAATAACAAGCACAACTTCTGCTGTATCCCAAAGCGGTATCTACCTGAGTGGTGCAGCCGGTACGGGTACTTATACCAATGCTACCAATAACAACACCATCAACATTGTAAATACCAGCACGGGAACCGTGTATGGTATTTACGATGATGGTGGTAATACTACAGGAGGAACTAATCTTACAAACAACAATACCATATCAGTTACATCCAATGGAACGATGTATGGTGTCTATATAGCGCAAGGTAATTTCGTTACTACTATTTCAGGAAATAGTATTACTGTGGTAAATAACGGAACATCAGGTACGTTGTCGTGTATTTATAATGCTACGGCGAGCACTACTCTGAACATAAATGCAAATACTGTTGATCTGTCCAGTACCGGCGCAACAGCAGGTACCGTTTATGTGATATACAACGCAACCACGCATTCCGGGTCTCTCAATATTACCAACAATATTTTGGCGTCAACAGCAGGGATAACAAGTACCGGTACGACGTATATGATATACAACAATACTTCTACTTTGACAACCAACGTTACGGGTAATGCGACATTGGGTACTATTAACAGGACGGGTGCAAGTGGCACTTTTTATACGTACTATAATAATGGTTCTGGGGCCAGCGGTGTGGAAACGATCAGCAACAATAACTTTTCTAACATTACGGCAACCGGTACCACGCTGTTTTACGGCTGCAGGACCAGCACCGCAGTAGGACAAGCGAAGGTTGTAAACAATAATATCTTCAATAATATCAGTGTTGGCTCGGGCAACTCTGTCATACTGACGACAGATTATATGAACGCCTTGTCAACCGCCAATGATAATAAAATCAGTAATGTATCCGCAGAAGGTAATATTTATGGTTTTAACTTTGGCTACGCTGCAACACTGGGTGGTGTAGGCATTTCTACCGGGGGGTATTTTACAGGAAATAAAATAACTAACATTTCTTCGTCTGGTGCGTCAAGCAACGTTACAGGAATATTTGTGTCCCCTGCCGCTGCAGGTTCCCTGGTGTTGACCAATGATACTGTTATCAATGCGTCGTCATCAGGCACTACTGCACCGATAGTGCGTGGTATCCATGTGAATAATGGGACCAATGACAGCCTGGTAGCATGTTATGTATCGGGCCTCACTACAACAGCCGGGGCCGGCGCGAACGCGCAAGCTATTGGTATACAAATGGGCGGAGGTACAACCTTTGTTAACCCTTCTGCATACAATAATAATGTGAATTCGATCAGTGCAGGTACTTCATCCGGCGCTACAACGCAAGCCATAGGTATTAGCTTAACTGGCGGTACTACAGATGTGAATGTGTATAACAACTTTGTTTCAGGCGTTTCGGCCCCTGCATCAAGCAACCCTAGTTCCGTTATCGGTATAAATGTAGCTAACGCGGCATCTAATGGGGTTTTCTTTAACACTGTTAAACTAGGCGCTACAGGTGTTCCCCTTACAAGTACGGGTACTGATTTTGGTGTTACAGGTATTGCATATGCTACAACAGGTTCTTCCAACATTAAGAACAATATTGTAAATGTGAATGCAACTCCTTCAGGTACAGGGCTCGTAGCAGCATTGCGCAGAGTGAATACTGCCGGTGTTGCGGGTGTCACCCCGGGTAACTTCAGCGGTGGTTCAAATATCTATTACACAAATACCGGTACTAATAACTACCTCTTTGTAGAAGGTACATTAACCAGTGATGCTGTGAACGGGTATGCGGTAAGCGGGCTTACTGCAAATCTTGGTACCAACATTGTAAATGATGCTAACTTCAGCACTGCCTGTGGTTCCTACAAATCGTTTATGGGTGGTGCGGAAAACGCGACTACATCGGAAAACAACCTGGTAGCGGGAACTGTTACAGGTACATTTACTCCTTCAGGCGCTTCTTTTGGACAGAACAGTGGTATAACAATAACTACTCCGCTTATTAATTTCGATCAGGCAAATGCCCTAAGAAGTGTTACACCGGATGTAGGTGCCAGGGAATTCACAGGGACCGCTACAGACGTAGCAGCACCAAATATTGCATATACTGATCTGACTAATACTTTCTGCTCTAATACTGCTCCTGTATTAACTGCTACTATTACAGATGGCAGTGGTGTTAACCTGGTAGCAGGAACACGGCCAAGATTATATTACAAGAAGTCAACCGAGACTGATGCTTTTGGTACTTATCCAGGCAATAATGTGAGTGGCTTTAACGGATGGAAGTATGTAGAATCTACTAACTCAGGTAATACGCATACCTTCAATATGAATTATGCATTGCTTAATTCAGCAGTTGTAACAGGAGATATTATTCAGTATTTCGTTGTTGCACAGGACTTGAATACAACTCCTAATGTAGGTTTGAATGCTGTAGGCCTTGCTGCGGGTTATTGCCCTTCAAGTGTAAACCTTCCTCCGGCTGCAGGACCTACTGTTGCAATCCCTGTGATCAATAGCTTTACAATAACTCCGATACCTGCTTTCACAGCTACAGCAGATCAACCTGAACAGTGTGTGAGTGGAGATGCAACGATTACTCTTACTCCTGCTGTACTTAACGGTACTACCATCCAATGGCAGTATGACAACTACACAAACAATTTCACAGATATCCCTGCAGCGAATAGCAGCACATATGTGACTCCTATTCTTACGGATACAGCAAAGTACAGGGCTCAGTTATATTGCGGATTGACTTTAATCGCTACTTCTACGGAAGCAACAGTATTCGTTAATAACCCAACGGTGTTGACGACGACAGGAGACACGATCTGCCCTAATAGTGCTGCAACACTTGCTGCAACAAGCCCGGGTGGTACTACTTTGAAATGGTATGCGGCTTTGACCGGTGGAACACCATTAGCTACCGGCCCTACATACACTACTCCTAATCTTGTGGCGAATACTACTTATTATGTTGGTGCTACATCAGGTGGTGGTGCTGCTAACATTGGTAAAACGGCATATACCAGTACTGATGGTTCTAACACCGGCGGCCACCTGAAATTTGATGCGATTGTTGAGTTTACACTTAACAGTGTTGTTCTTTATCCTGTTTCTGCCAGCGGTGCTTCGGGAACAGTTACTATAGCTCTTCAAAACTCAGCCGGTACAACATTGCAGTCTGTAACGGTGCCCGTTACAGGTTATCCTACGACAACTCCGACACCACAGGTGATACCGCTGAACTTTACGGTACCTGTAGGCACTCAGCACAGGCTTACACTCGTAAGCTATACCGGAATAAGTGGTGCACTTAGAGAGTATAGTGTATCTGCAGGCATAACGTTCCCTTATACCCTGCCTGGTGTTGCTTCAATTACTGATGGTTCACTGGCAGGTTACTATTATTTCTTCTACAACTGGTCAGTATCTTCCGGTTGTGACGGTACTCGTGTTCCGGTTGAGGCAACCGTAGCTCCTCAGCCTACTGCGACATTTAGCAGTACAACTGATACAATATGCCAGGGTGAGGCAGGAGACATACAAGTAAGCTTTACAGGTTATGGCCCCTGGGACTTTAGCTATACTGATGGTACAACGCCCGGTACAATTACAGGTATCACAAGCAACCCATATACACTTACAGTAACGCCTCCCGCTCCGAACACAGTATATACACTTACCGCAGTAAGCGACATGAACTGTGCTAATAGTCCGTTGGCTCCGAGTAATGCAACAATAAATACACATCCTCAGCCTACGGCTACATTGGGTGGTAATCAAACGATCTGTGATGGAACGCCTGCATTTATATTCCTGAATCTTACAGGAACGGGTCCATGGACTTACACTTATGACGACGGCACAACACAGACAACCGACAACAGCTCCAATAATGCGAACAATATCCCGGTGACGCCTAATACTACAACTACATACACTGTAGTTGCGATGAACGACGCCAACTGTACCGCAACTCCTGCTGACCTAAGTGGTAGTGCAACCGTTACGGTGAATCCAAGGCCTACGATTACGTTAAGTACGAGTGTAGGTTCGGATACAGTATGTGCCGGTGGTGCTGCCAGTATGGAATTTGCATTTACCGGTAATGGTCCATGGTTGTTCGAATACACAGATGGTACTACTCCGGTAGTGATCAGTACGTCTACCAATCCTTATATAGTAACATCTAATCCGACGACTACTACAACGTATAGTGTTAATTATCTGCAAGATGCGAACTGTTTCTCGCTTCCTCCGGACTATGCATCTACTGCGACTATTACAGTAGCACCCGGTGCGACAATCACGGGACAGCCTACTGATATTAACGGATGTTCTAACAGCGCAGGCAGCTTTACTGTTACAGCTGACGGATGGGGTGCAGCTTATCAATGGTATGATGGTAACAACGTACCGCTTGCTGACGGTCCTGTTTTCACCGGTACACAAACTCCAACCCTTTCAGTAGCTAATATTACCGGTCTGAATGGTACTAACTATTATGTGGTGGTTACAGGCAGCTGTTCTCCGGCCGTTACTTCAAATACGGTAACCATAGTGGAAGGCTTTAGCACAACATGGAATGGAGCGGTAGATGCCCTTTGGTCTAATCCGCAAAACTGGTCGTGTGGTTCCGTTCCTAATCAGTTTATAGATGTAACCATACCTGTAAGTGCTACCAATATGCCGACGGTGGATATTCCCGGTGCGGAATGCCGGAACCTTACAGTAGATAATGGTGCGTCAGTAACGTTCGTCAACGTAGGTAGTGAACTGGCAGTATATGGTAACCTGGCTAATAGCGGTACGTTTGATGGTACGGGTGGTACAGTGGAACTGGCAGGTACGACTCAAAGTGTATCAGGCCCTCTGACTCTTGATAACCTTGAAGTGAATGGCAGTGGTACTAAAACTATTGGTAATGACATAACAGTAAGCGGTATTCTGAACCTTGTGAATGGTACTATAGAACTGGGTAACAATAACCTTAACCTTGAGATGCCATGGGCAACAATGGGTGGTAGCGCAACCTCTTATGTTATAACTAACGGTACAGGTGTGGTAACAGGTGAAGGCATGGGCGCAGTAGGCGGTAATCCTGATGCTGTGACTTACCACGTAGGTATCAATGCGTCAAGCTATACTCCGATCATGCTGGAAAACCTCGGCGATGCTGATGA
>DLHG01000014.1 GCA_002483105.1 Bacteroidetes bacterium UBA7674 | reverse complement strand
TCCGGATACTGCTAAGTATGCATCGCCGATGGTTTTTATCTTTTCAATATTGTATTTAGCACATATCTCATCAAATCTCATAAAGCAGGCATGCAATTCGTCAACCAGTTGCTGCGGTGTCAACCTTTCACCCGCTTTTGTAAAATCCACAAAGTCAGTGAACAGTACTGACACATGATCGAAATGCTTAGCTGCCGATGTGCCCTTTTCTTTCAACTCCTCAGCTACCTCTTCCGGTAATATATTCAACAGCAGGTCATCCGATTTTTGCTTTTGTGCCTGCAACTCTGATGTGCGTTCGGCTACCTCGTGTTCCAGTTCTTCCTGGCGGTTTTCCAGCAGTCGTTGCTTTTCCAGTTCCTGCTGTATAGTCTTCTCCGAAAGTGTTTCTACCTGTACCAGTTGCTTCTTTAAGTTCTTATTGATATCCGCATAATTGCGTGACAGGTAAATGGACATAGATACCGGCAAACTTATGGTGCTTATCATCAGGGCTATGCCTATGCCGCCGCTAAGATTAATGTCGGCGTCATTATAAACAGCATTAAAAACCACTATGAATATGCAAGTCGTAAAGATGAGTAGACCTATGCCTATTAATACTGCACCGCTGGTCTCCCTGAAGAGTGCTCGTACAATGAGAAACGCACCCTCAATGCAGATGATGATGATCACGATTCCTACCGCATACGCATTGTGAACAGTAAGCCATAATACAATTGATATAATGGCCAGTAGGACAATTATCCTGAACCGTATTTTTAAAGAGCCGAATAGTGTGTTCAGAAATCCGCTCAGGGCTACCGACATGATGGTAGGTATAATGAATAGGGCAGTTCGTAGGCTCAAGCTTGGAGCAGGGCTGGCTGATACATATGCAAAAAAGAGCCAAAGAAAACTGGTGCTGAGTGCAAGGCAGAAAATACAGAAGTATAAGTTTGCTTTCTCATGCCTGTTGAGAAAGAAAACCAGCAAGTGCAATAAGAAGAATGCCAGGAAGAATGCAAAGAAGAATATAAATACAGCAGCTGTAACCTTAGTATTTTTATAAAGCCCTGCTGTAGCCTTATCAGCCCTGTCTATTCTTAATTCAAAACCGGCAGTTGATTCATCATATTTAGTATAGTTTTCAAGAAAATTATAGTTGGCATATCGCACTGCAATGAGATGTGTGCCTGGTCCTAAGGTCATGATCAGCGGAACTATTGGCCGCTCATATTCAATTTTATCAGGGGAATTGATATGCCCGTATCTGATCATTCTTCTACCATCTACATATATATCCGATGCACCATAGTGCATCATTCTCAGCGAAACAGGCATAGATGAAAAGCCGCTGTCAATATGTATATACTTACGGAACCAGGCAATAGATTTCAGGGAATTGACGAATTTAGGTTCGTCCCACAGGTCAAATTCCGGATCAACCACTTGCCAGGTACTATCATCATAAGTTGAGAAAGAATAGCTGCTATCATCTCCTTGTTTGAACCGCCAGTTCTCCAGCACTACCGACCCTTCCTTCACACTGTCAAGTGTGATATACTGAATATCACTTGCATTTTGCGCAAGTAAATTTACCCCGGAAAATAGTATAAGTAATAGGCTGACCAGCAACTTCATAAGCAACAAAATACAAAAACAATCAATAAGTAATGACAATCACCGATAACAATTTGTTCAACTTGTCTTAACAGTGTACCAACTATTCGTTAACACTGCTTCGGTTCTTTTGCATCATAAAATCTCCAACGCAATGAACAAATTTTTACTCGCATCAAGTGCTCTGATGCTGACAACAACACTGGCAATAGCGCAGGACTGCAATATTCCGATCAATCACATCAGTAATTTTCCTTCGGTGAAGCCATCGGCTCAGCCTGATTCATTGAGGATCCCTTCTACACACACATTCCAGATGCTGGTACAGGAAGGCGACCCATATAGTAATCCCCTGAATGGTACTGTAAAGTCGCTGTTCGATTTCACAGGATATGTGCCGATAAATGGTAGCAGCACAATAGGTTTCATTGATCTGAATCATGAGGGTAGCACTACTGCGACAGGCGGGGTAACAGTACTGGATGTGCAATTTGATGGTACGGACAAAGTATGGAATGTAACACAGAAAACACCGGTGGATTTCGCTCCTGTGCAAGGCACTGGTCGTAACTGTTCCGGCGGCATCACGCTTTGGGGTACTTCTGTTAGCAGTGAAGAAACACTGCCGTCAGGCGATGCTGATGGCGATGGATACCAGGATATAGGTTGGCAGGTTGAGGTGAACCCTGCCTCGCGCTCTGTAGTGGATCATGACGGTGATGGTAACCCTGAAAAGCTCTTTAAGATGGGGCGTATGTCTCACGAAAACTTTGTAATGTCTTCTGATAGCATTACTTGTTATGAAACCAATGATGAGAACCCGGGCTATGTATTCAAATATGTATGCGACTCAGCGGGCGATCTTTCTAAGGGTAAATTATATGTACTAAGGTTAGATGATGCTATAGGAATAGCTACTTCAGGTCAATGGAGGCAAGTTCCGAACGGCACTCCTACAGAATGTAATAACGTGAGAAGCGCTGCAACAGGCCTGGGAGCTACTAACTTCAACAGCCTGGAAGATATCGAGATCAGCCCTCTTGATGGTATGATATACTTCGTGTCTAAAGCGAGTAGCCGTGTGTATCGCTTCCGTGATTTTGGTACTACCATAAATGATTTGGAGATATTTGCTGGTAACCCTAGTCAGAACTATGAGATCCATTACGAAGATGATGGTGATACATTGGTGGCTTATGAGCAATGGAGAGATGGTAATGATAACCTCACTTTTGATAACTTGGGTAACTTATATGTAATTCAGGATGGTGGACGTAATCACATCTGGATGATCACTCCATGTCACACACAAGCTACACCTGACGTTCGTTTATTCGCCGTTACTCCGGCTGGTTGCGAACCGACTGGTATGACGTTCTCTCCTGACTACAAATTCATGTTCGTTTCTATGCAGCATCCCGATGCCAGCAATGTAACTGTACAGAAAGATGCAGCAGGCGAATATGTTGTTTTCAATCGCGAATCAGCTATTGTTATCGCACACAATGGTTTCTTAGGTGATACAGATTCTACATTCGTAGAGCCGGAAACTCCCCCAACTACCGGTATAGGAACTGCAAGTGCAACTGCAAGGCTGGCAATAGCTAACCTGTATCCTAACCCTGTTACATCTCAGCTGAACATGGTAGTGTCCAGCCCTGACGATAGGACTGCTTATGTTAAGGTATATAGCATGACAGGTACCGTTGTAATAGCTACTGAAGCGAACCTGAGCAAAGGCAATACCGACATCAAACTGGATGCTTCTACTCTGGCAGCAGGTGTATATAATGTAACTGTTACCACAAGCACTGGTAACTTAAGTGCGAGATTTATCAAGCAATAATGAGAAAAGGAAAAGTTTATTTCATATCAGCAGCAGTCGCCTTGTTCTTACAAGGCACTGCTGTTTTTGCCCATTGCGACAAAGATGCCGCTTTTACTATGCAGGACGCTGTGAAAGACAGCCTGTGCGTGAAAAAGCTGATACTAAAACTTCGCAAAATGGAGCAGTTGCCGGCGTCTGTTGGCTCACTGAGGAATGTAGAGTTGATTGACCTGCAAAAAAACAAGTTCATCAGCCTGCCCGATGAGATCAGTACCCTCACGAAAGTGACCACCCTGAACGCCAGCCACAATAGCCTGAAACGGTTGCCGGATGCTATTGGCAATATGAAGCTGATGGTCAATCTGCAACTCGACAAGAATCACCTGATCGAATTGCCGCCCTCCATAGCGCAACTAACCGAGTTGACTGTGCTCGACGTATCGTACAACGACATGGCTTCCCTCGCGGATGGTATAGGCGGCCTTTCTAAGTTGACCGTCTTCAACGTGTCTAACAACCACTTGCTTTTTCTCCCGGAAGATCTTAGCGGTATGAGGAGCATGGAGTTTTTAGATGTCAGCGACAATAAGCTGACAAGACTGCCTGCCACTATTGACGGTATGGTAGCGGTAAAGGAGATAAACGCGGAAAACAATAGCCTCAGCTCATTGCCATCAGAGATCGGTAATCTGAAAAATCTGAAATTTTTAGGAGTTGGTACTAATTCGCTGACGGAAATTCCTAAGAGCATTGGCAAGATGGCTTCCCTGGAAATGCTGATAGTGGCCAACAACCGGTTGACGACCCTGCCTTCCTCTATTAAGAAGTTGAAAAACCTCAAGACCCTTATCGCTACGAATAACAAGTTCAGCGATAAGACTAAGGCAAAGATCAAACGATGGTTGCCTGATACCAATGTGATGTTTTAAGTAAGAATAATAAGCTCCCAAACAGTGCCGAATGAAAATGCCGACTAAAAAAGTAATCACCGTTCTTTCTATATTCTTTTTTTCGCTGTTAATGATTGCAGCAACTAATAATGCTAAAAGTCCGGAACAAAGGACTTTGGCTTATTTTAATACTCATCTTGATTCACTGGAAAGTAAGCTGCTCCGCTTCGAAGCAATCGCCACTTCGGCACATTCCGATACACTAAAACAGTATTTTGTTGATTGCCGGGCATTGTATAAGCGTGTAGAGTTTTTAATAGAATATTATTACCCAACTGCGGCTACCCGTATCAATGGTGCTCCCTTGCTGGAGGCAGAGCCCACAGAGCCGGAAGAGCCCACGCACCCCACGGGTTTCCAGGTATTGGAAGAGTCGGTGTACGAAGAGCTTTCTATGGAGAACAGGTTGGTAATGGCCAACGAGATAAACGGGATCACCGCCCAGGTCAGGAAGGTGAAGTTATACAATGAGGATCTGAGTTTTTCTTCGGCAGAAGTGTTTGATGCTGTGCGCCTGAATATGTATCGCATGATAGCCAAAAGCCTCTCGGCTTTTGATTGCCCGGGTTCACTAACAGGAATTACAGAAGCAGCCGAAGTACTCCGAAGTGCCAACACCGTTATCTCATACTATGAAGAGGATAGGGCATTGGAAGCTGCGCTGAGTAAAGCTATTGAATACGCATATGCTAATGGCGCTGACTTCAACGCCTTCAACCGCGCCGTTTTTCTTACAGACTACATGAATCCCGTGTTCAAAGAATTTCATCGGGTACAGGAAACGAAAAGGGTACCCTATATATCTGAGCTAAGAGCAGTACATGCTGATGCCACCAGTTTTTTTGAAGAGGGCGCATTCAATACCAATTACTTCGCACCTTCACGTACAGCAAAAGCCACGGAAGAACTGATAGCTTTAGGCAACAAACTGTTCTACGAGCCTATGGTCTCAGGCTCGGGTACGCGTTCCTGCGGTGGCTGTCATGATCCTGCCAAAGCCTTTACAGACGGGCTTGCGGTTAATAGCTCCTTGTTTGGCGATAAGCAACTGTTAAGAAATACACCTACACTCATCAATGCCGCTTTACAACCCGTTCAGTTTACTGATAGCCGCATCGCTTTCCTCGAAGATCAGGTACATGATGTTGTGTCCAACAAGCAGGAAATGGGTGGTGACTTCAATACCATTCTCAATAAGTTGAAAAAGGATAAGAGTTACGAGCGCATGTTCTCTGCTGCCTTTCCCGGCGCTGACTACTGGAGTAAGACGAACATCAAGAAAGCTATAGCTGCGTATGTCCGTTCCCTTACAACGCTCAATTCCCGTTTTGATAAATATATGCGAGGCAATAAGCTGGCGATGAATGAGCAGGAAGTCCGCGGTTTCAATACTTACATGGGTAAAGCAAAATGTGGTACTTGTCATTATGTGCCGCTATTTAATGGCGCTGTTCCTCCGTTATACGATAAGATTGAAAGTGAAGTGCTGGGCGTTCCCGCAACTAAGGATACTGTCAATGCAAAAGTAGATGCTGATCTGGGTAAATACAATTTGTACCTCATGCCCCATCAAAAAAATTCATTTAAAACTGCTACACTACGCAATATCGCCCTCACGGCTCCTTATATGCACAACGGCATATACACTACACTGGAAGAAGTGATCGACTTCTACAACAAAGGTGGTGGCACAGGGCTGGGTTACGAATTACCCAACCAAACACTGTCACCCGATAAACTGGAATTAACAGAGGTAGAGAAAAAAGACTTGATCGCCTTCCTGCATGCGCTTACAGATACTGCTGTAAGTAGAAAAGATATATTAGGCATGAGGTGATTTTTCAAACGGTGCCGGTACAATGTATTTTGAGCATTTTTGCTTATTATTACAAGTATTGAGTTTTTACCGGATGCTGCGAATAAACCTGTTTATCTTCTTTTTTGTTTTTGGAACTGTTACTAAAGCAGCTACAGATTCCAGTAGCCTGATACATTTTAATCTAAAATCAGGTTTCCCTTCTAACAATGTATATAGTCTTATACAAGACAGGAACGACTATTTGTGGTTTGCTACCGACTTTGGACTTGTAAAGTATAATGGATATAATATCAATGTCTTCAACACTTCCAATGGCAGTTTGCCATCCGACGATGTATTTGAGATATATGAAGATCGAAGAGGGCGATTGTGGCTGAAATCCTTTAGCGACAAGATCGGGTATCTAAAACAGGGTGTCTTCAAAAGTATTAGATATAGCTCGGGCGCAAGGGTGCAGAGGGCGCTATATTTCTCTAATGCAGGAGGCCTTTTTTATTTCCTGGAGCTTTGGAACGATAATTTCAGATTGGTATTTGTGGATGATGATGTCATTAAGATAGTTCCCATCCCTATGGAACTTAATACAGCGGGAAGTGACATGGAGATAAGCCGTGTTACAATGACAGACAATCTGAAGATAAATTTGTGGGCAGACGATCTGAAGTTTTATGAGTGGGACTACAAATCGGCTAACAACCTGAAGTATGTGGGTAATTATCCTAGTGAGTTAAGAGACAGTTATGCCTATGGCTTCTTTGTTTCTCCTGATAATAGAATATTCAAAGCCAATATGGACACCGATGAGGTGTACTATTTTGACCCGGGCCATAAGGTATATAAGAAGTTCGGTATTAAGAACCATGGTGCTTTGCCCGGGGAGAAATTATATACCTACAATGCTGAATTCTATCCGGGAAATTTTTCAAGGAATACTGCTATATTTTCTAATACCCATGTTTATACCCTTGATACCAACTTTGATTTCGTTAGCCGGCAGAGATTCGATGATATAATACCTACAAACAAACAGATAGCGTATAGGTTTGCAGATCGAAAAGGCCAGATGTGGTTTACAACCAAAGGCGACGGAGCATGGTTCAAACCTTCATTTTATAGCTTTTACGCTCACAGGCAGAGAATTCCTGAAATTCAGGATGCGGGTTATTTAGGCAATATTCTTAATGCCAGCTTTTGGTGGGATAAGACGAAGATGGAAATGTATGAAGTTGTTAACAATGAGAAGGTCCATATTGTAAAGTTTAAGAAAGGTATTGAGCTTAAGTCCATTACCGGCACCGAAAATATGGCCTATATTTCTACATCCGATGGTGTTTATTATCTTGATAGGAGAAGCAATGGGGTTGCAAATACATTGGATAGATATGTGGTCAAAGGAAAGGCAACCAGGTCGGTTGCGGATGGGCGTGACGTCTATAGGTCCGCGCTTTCCATGATGCATGAAACCAGGAATTCAATATTGATTGGCGACACACTTTTTGCTTTAGTAGGTAATGGATTTGTAGACGTTTTGTTCAGGGAAGATACCGGGTTTATCGAACGCCACGAATTTGACCGCTATTCAGATATTTTCCATGATGTGAAAGGGCAGAAGCTATATATATATAGCAGCCACAAAATATTGATAAGGGATTTGCTCCTTAAAACCACCAATGAGTTGGAAAGCCTGTTTATTAAGAGGTCGGGTATTAATAATGTAAAGCAGCTATTGAAAGATGAGCTCGGGAATATTTTTATCCTTGGTGACAAACATCTCTATATCTACAACGAGCGAAAGAAATTGGTACGAAAAGTAGAGACCGACTTTTCGGCCTCCAATGCCATCATGCGTTTAGAAGGTGGACATTTGTATTTGGCCGGCAAGTTTGGTATCGCTTTCGCAACAATAGCCGACGTTGATAAGTTGGGAGGCTTTTCCATATTGCCCAATATGATCGCCGACAGGTACAATCGTGTTGAGGGCTTTGTAATAAATGAGGATGGCTCCGGTATATTAAATACTGATGTGGATTGCTTTTCATTTTCTTTAGACTCACTACGGAAGTATGCTTTGCGGAGTGGGAATACGGGGTTCTTCTCGTTGGTACTCCTCAAACCGTCGGAGAGTAAGATACATGGCAACGACACTTTTAAATATACACAAGCAGAAAGTCTCATAAAGCTGGATGCAATCAACAGCTTTGGTAAAGGAAGCGTGAAATACACTTATCGCATTGACGAAGCAACTCAATGGCAGGAGTCCGGATCAGGTGAAATTTTCCTGGGTACCTTGTCTCCGGGTAAGTATCATAAAGTGGAATGCACTATCAGTGACGATATATGGACCAGTAAAGTTTATAGTTTTTATATCTACAGGCAGGAATACTGGTGGCAAACCTCGACATGGAAATTTATATTTTGGGCAACGGGTTCTTTGTTATTCCTGGCCCTTGTTTTTCTCACGTTCGTGTTGACGAGAAGATTTGCTGCAAAAAAGGAGGAAAAACGCAGAGCGCTTACCGAACTGGAACTACGTGCTATTCACTCACAGATAAATCCACACTTCATTTTTAATACGCTAAGCACTGCATTGTTTTTTATCAGCAAAGGGCGTCTGGATGATGCTTATACCCACGTCAATAAATTTTCAAAGCTGCTGAGAGCATATTTGAAATCTTCGCAAGACAGGTATGTATTGCTGGGTGAAGAGATAGTAATGTTGCGCAATTATATAGAACTGCAACAGGTGCGATTTGAAGAGAAATTTGAATTTGACATCAGTATCGACAATAAGTTACCCGTCAACAATATTCAGATTCCCGCATTACTCTTGCAACCACTGGTAGAAAATGCGATCAATCATGGTTTGTTCCACAGTCATGAGAGAGGAAAGCTTAGTATCCAGTTTCTGCAGGGCGCAGACAACACCGAGATGCTCTGTATTATAGAGGATGACGGGATTGGCAGGGCAGCAGCAGCAAAAATTAATGAAGAAAGTTCGGCAAGGGAATCATATGGTACGAAACTAACCACCAAGCTCCTCGAAGTATTCAAGCAATATGAGCATATGGATATCACACTTGAATATACTGACAAGAAAGCCCCTGAAACAGGAACTATCGTAACGCTTACTCTGAAAAACCTGAAATATATTACCTAAGCCCCGGGCGTTTCTTCTTTAGGTGCTTTGCGGGTGCCTTCGTATAGTTCATACTCCATCAGGCGGCAATCAATTTTACTGTTGTAAAACTCTATGCGGCGTTTGGTTTTCAGGCCTATCTTTTTCGCAAGCTCCATATTGCCGGTGAAGATATAGCCATGATAGCCTTTGCACTTTTGTTTCATAAAGTCGCCAATGCGTGCGTAAGTAGCTTCCAGTTCTGTTTCTTCCCCAAGACGTTCACCATATTCGGGATTGACGAACATAATACCTGCAGCGCCTTCAGGTACTTCTGTATCAGCGAAGTCGCAGACGCTGAATTCAATCTTGTCAGCAACGCCGGCAGCGATCGCATTTTTCCTGGCTGTTTCTATCGCCATATCACTTATGTCTGTGGCGATGATACGCAATCCCGGTACGTCTTCTATTGTCTGCTCATCGAGCAACTGCATTTCTTTGTCGTATACCGCTTCATCATAACCTTGCAGGTGCATAAAGCTATAATTTATACGGAAAAGCCCGGGGCGTTGATTGGTAGCAATAAGATACGCCTCAATAGCCAGTGTTCCTGAACCACACATGGGGTTCACGAACGGCGATTTTCTGTCCCACTTAGTCGCAAGGATAGTTGCAGCCGCTAATGCTTCCAGCATCGGTGCACGGCCGGGTAGTTTTCTATATCCGTGACGGGCAATGGAATCACCCGAAGTATCAACGAACACTTCAGCCGTTTCATTCTTCCAGAAAAGGTGAATGACCGCACCATTCAGCTCAGAGCCGGTGGAGGGGCGTTCGCCGGTGGCTTCGCGCATACGGTCAACGATCGCATCTTTTACCCTCAGGTTGGCAAACATGCTGTTGTTGATAGTATCGTTCATCACATTGCTGGTGATGGAGAAATAATCTTTCAGCAGATCCTCCCATGGGTATCGGACAATATTCTTATAAATGTCGTCGGCATTTACAGCGTCAAACTGGCCAAGACTATAAAGCACCTGGCTGGCGCACCGCAGATTGAGGTTCAGCTTGATGCAGTCGTTGATAGTACCAATAATATGCACACCTGTTACAAAAACATCTTCTATCTCAAAACCCAGGTCGCGAACTTCTTGCTCTACATAGGTAGTGAGACGCTTATTGCAGGTAATAGTAATATATCCTTTGGTAGTATATAACGACATGGGGGCAAAGGTAGGGCTAGAAGTTGATAGGTTGATAAGTTAATAGGTAAGAAAGCCGGTCGGGAATAGTGCTCATAAACCCATAGGCACAGTTTTGACGTATATAATCTACAAACTCAACCGTTTTCCATGCTGCGTCTTATCCTGGCAATACTATTAATGCTGTTTTCCTTGCTCACCATTTTTCCTATCCCGGCACGGCAGGCATGGTATCCCGCTATCGCTATCTCCGAGTTTCCCTGGATATGGATGATAGTGAGTGCGCTCCTGTTGTTCTGGATATATAAGGCCTCGCCATATAGAGTACCTGCTGCAATTATCACTTGCCTGGCTTTTTGTTTGTTCGCCGTGCCTGTTGTCGGGGCTTACAAAGTGGCTGCAGACTTAGACGAGCGGCTACTGAAACAATTCAACGTCAGCACCGCCGACCTTAAAGCGGTCCATCGTAAAACGGCCTTCTCGGCAACGCAGATGATCAGCGGCATAGGTGCAAGCAAAATACCATTCACCACTCACGAGTATGCTGTACATAGCGGCGTACCTCTGTCGCTCAACTTCTATCCCTCACAAGTGGCAGGAAAGCGGCCGTGTCTGCTGATGGTACACGGTGGCTCGTGGAGGAGTGGCGACAACAGCGAACTGCCCGATGTCAATTCTTACTTCGCAAAAGCAGGCTACCAGGTCGCAACCATCAACTACAGGCTTGCTCCCGAATTTAAATTCCCTGCACCGCTGGAGGACGTACATGCCGCACTGGTATGGCTGAAACAACATGCCGCTGAACTGGACATAGACAGCAACAACTTTGTGCTCATGGGCCGCTCTGCCGGTGGGCAGATAGTCCTTTCTGCTGTGTACCGCCTCAACGAACCCGGAGTGAGGGGTGTAGTAGGCTTCTATGGTGCGGCTGATATGCTTTATGCGTATGATGAACCACACAACAAGTTGGTAATGGATCACCAGATGGTACTGCGCGACTATCTCGGAGGCTCCCCTACAGAAGTAAAGCAACAATATATAGACGCGTCACCTTTTGCCGGTGTAACCCCAAATAGTGTTCCTGCACTTATTGTACACGGGTACATAGATGAACATGTGCACTATGTAGAAAGCGAACGTATGGCAGAACAGTTAAATAAAAACGGAGTGCCGCATCTATTGTTAGGCTTACCCTGGGCTACTCATGGATGTGAATACACACTCAATGGTCCTTCCGGCCAGTTGGCTGTTTATGCTGCAGAACGCTTTATGTATGCAGTAACACAGAAGGGTGTTAAGCAGAATTGATTGGCGGTCAGGAGCTCTTATATTACTTTATTGTAATCTCAATATTACTTTTTTGGCAAATTTTTTGCTGATTGATTGGCTAGTCCATTATTTTTGCCGGATAATATGCCAAAGTTTCGCCAACTTATACAACCTACTATCGACGCCTGGAAGGTAGCCCTGCAGGATAAGTACTTCAGCCTGAAGTTATTCCTGGCGCCGGCTTTGTTTTTCGTTTACTCACGTATCACGCAGGATGTTGGTGCTTTCGTTGAAGCCCGCAAAGGTGTGAGGCTGAAGGACAACCTCCTGATGTACTTCCCCAGCGCTGATTTTTCGGTGCCCATATTCATGCTGCTCTATGGTTCTATAGTCTTTATCGTATTGACGCATTTAAACAAACCGCGTGTTATTCTCAGGCTGATCCAGATGCACTTTGTGGTAGCAGTGGTTCGCCAGCTTTGTATCCTGATGTTCCCATTGGAAGCACCCCATGGTATCATTGTGCTACAGGACGTGTTCCTGGAGAATACTTTTTACCCGCAGGATGCACCATTGACCAAAGACCTCTTCTTTAGCGGCCACGTGGCCAGCATATGGATATACTTCCTTTGCGCACAGATAAAGCCTGTAAGGGTGTATATGCTGTTCGCCGCATTACTCATGACCTTCATGGTGCTGAGTATGCGCATCCATTATACATATGATGTGTATGGTGCCATCGTCATTACTACCATTATCTACTTCGCGCCTACACGGCTTCGTTTTTACTATACTAAGGTCAAAGACAGATACAGCTACAAGACGGCGAATATAGACTAGCCCCCACTTTCCCGGCCTCACGGTTAAGACTGCCTGTCTTTCACCATTCTTGTGAACAAGAATGTTACCGGCAGGGATAGTATTCCTAAAATTCCCCAGTCGAGCCACGACAAGTCTCCACGGTATAACACCTTGTATGTGGTATAGAGCACGCAGAATACAAAACATAGCACGGCAACCAATAGCTGCCGGAAAATCCTGTTGTCGGGTTGATAATTGTCGAATGTGTTATCCATGATAAGTAAGCCTTTAGATGACAATTTTTGACGAGAACAAAGCTTGTGCCAGCCCGAAAAACTGAAAAAATTTCAGGGTGTATGACAGGATTTTGTTAACGTATTTTTAAAGTGAGCAATGGAATAATAGTTGTGGTATAGCATGCGATATTGATCATTTTTTAACCGCTAAAAACAATTGTATATGAGACAGATCATCATCGCATTGCTATTGCTGGGCGGCACCACAGCATGCAACGCGCAAAACGAAAAGAGCAGACAGGCCCAGCTGAAAACGGAGGAAAACCAACCGCAGTCGAGCTGGAAAGTGAACAAGAAGTATGATGACAAAGGCAACCTGATAGCCTATGACTCCACCTATGTCTGGAGCTACTCCAGTAAGGATGGCAAGACGCAGAACGTAAACGCCGACAGCGTACTTATGGAATTCAGGAACAGGTTCAGTATGGACTTTCCATCTTTCTTCAATAGTGATTTTGACAGGCTGAGGATGGATGATTGTTCCTTCTACGGCAATTTTTCCGCTCCTGATTATTTTATGAAAAGCTGGCAGCAACACCAGGCACAAATGGGAGTGATGATGCGACAGATGGACTCGCTAAGAAACAGTTTCCTGAAGAACAATTACCCCAATATCAATACCCGGCCAAAGGAAAGCCCGGAGCTGAAAAAGCAAACCTTATAAAGCAAGCGAACAGCTTGCTTTATTTTTTGTCCTTATAGAAACAGAAAAAAGACGGTGGTAGAAACCACCGTCTTGCTTGATTGCCGTTATGCGGTTAGCTAATGTCAATTGTTCTGCTGAGGCTTTGCGCACCTTCTTTTTTCGGCAGGCTCAGGTAGAGGATGCCGTCGGCATAGCGTGCTGTGATGTTGTTGGCATCAAGCGTGTCAGCGAGGGTGAAACTGCGGCTGAATGACTGCTGCTTGTATTCCTTACGCAGCCAACTGCCATCTGAGTTTTCCTCTTTGTTTTCTTCCCGGTGCTGTAAGCTCACAGTGAGCAGGTCGCCGGAAAGACTCACTTTAAAGTCCTCTTTTCGCAGGCCGGGAGCTACCAGTTCCAGCTCGTAGCTTTTGTCGGTCTCACGAATGTTAACAGGGACGTTTACACTTCTGTCGAGGCCGTTGAAGCCCCAGAAGTCGTCATTAAAAAAGCGGCTCAGATCATTCCGGAAGACGCTGTCTACCAGGCCGCTGAAGTTGGTCGCCGGCAAGTTTCCGTTGCCATTGGTTCTTTTCATTACGGATGTCATAATTCCTCCTTTTTTTCTGACAATAATTCAAACGGTGTGCCAGTGTGCGGGAGAGAAATTCTGACAGAATTTTTCTGAAAATTTTTCAGTGGGGAGTGAAAAAATTTCAGTGGGTGAGTGGTGTGTCATAATGTGTCGGTGGATTGCCGTAATGTGTCTCTCCAGTGCCGTAATGTGTCGGTATTTTGTCATAATGTGCCAGGTTTTTGCCACGTTTTGTCATTTTGATTTTGGTGAGATGCTTTGTGGTAGCGGGTTTTAGCTCTTCTTATGTTCTCTGCTCGTGTGGTCTTTACTTTTCTTTTGCTCCGCCAAAAGAAAAGTAACAAAAGAAAAGGCGGCCCTACGCACATGCGGCTCCGCCGGTGCTCGGGGGCAAACGCTGCGTGTTATATTGAGTTACGTTGTTCGCTATTCAGCAGTGCGCTGGTTTTCTGACCACGCCGGAGGTTCACTATCATCTTTGTCAAGATTTTTCAGCTGTAGATCACTATTCAAATTCCTTCAGGCAGAAAAAGGCGCAGTCTTAGTCCCAGGCTGTGAAGCTATTGTCGGCTTTTATTCTTCGCCTGCGGCTCGGAGTTGGTTAGCAAATCAGAGACTTTCAGTTTTATGTCCTCCGGAGAGGGGTGGTGGTGGGGTGAAAGCCTTTGTGGGCAAGGGGTGATTTTATTTTATGGGCATTTTGTGGGGTTTTTATGTCCGGTTTGTGGGGGCTATGTGTCTGCACATGTCTGTTTTGTGTCCCTTCATGTCCGTTTTATGGGACTTTTATGTCCGTTTTATGTCCGGTGCAAATGTTATCAAGATTGCGAGCTTGTGCAATGTCTGTGTAGGCTTGCGCAGTGTATATGCAGACTTGCGCAGCGTCTGTGCGGACTTGTGCTGTGTCTGTGCAGCGTATTGCAGGCTTGATATGCGGAAAGTGCCGTTAATGCCGGTTTTCTTAAAAGAGCTTAGGTTGTGCTGCGGCATTTTCTTTTTGCTTGCCTGTGTTTTGGGCGTAGGATATGCCATTTGTAAATTTACGAAGATGTGTTGTGGTGGGCAATAAATGATATGCACATTGGCGGCAGTTGAAAATGCTGACCTCATGCATTGTCGTTGCAAATGAGGACGAGATGGGTATGCCGGACACAGTCTGGTTTATCTGTTTTGACATGAATGTGCTGCGCTAACTCTCGCGCCAGTGGATACTCTTAGACGCGTTACAAAAACGCTAACCACGTTCATGCTTGTTGAAAATGAGGACGAGATGGTGGGGGCAGAGCTGCACTAAATCTTGTGCCAGTGGAGTATATTTGTTTCTATGAGTTTGAATGCACAAATTTTAAAGAAGAGAATTCTTGAATTATTGAGTCTAAATAATAGAGCAACCGCTGTAAGTGAGTTTTATACCCATGTTTCCCAAGTAGATATGTTAACCGAAGAGGATTTGATATCAACAACCTTAAAGGGTGACGAAACAGGAGAACCAAGATGGAAAAGAAATCTAAGGAATGTTTTGCAAGACATGAAGCAAGCAGGTGAACTCGTTAATACTAGAAAAGATTATTGGCGGTTCCCCAGCCCCAATAGCAAGACTGAGATTGCCCCCGAAAAATCTTGGTTGTTGATTAAATCAATTGCTCAAAGGGCACTTTATGAAAAAATATCGTGGGGGTCTTCACAGCGAGGAAAAGAATATAGGGTGAAGCGTGTAGAAGATGATAAGATTGTAATAACAAGAGAAAGGCCTCATGATGAGGCAACCCTGTCTATTGGTGAAGTACATAGAGCGATTGTATACCTAAATGCTGCAGGTGGAGAAGTCGGTAGGAGGACATTAAACAATATTGTAGCAAAAGAAACAGCATTAGTTTTTCTGCATCCATTTCTTGATTGGATTGATGATGGCAACAAAATTGGAGTTATTAACTTAGATATGCGCTCCAATGAGCGATATTTAGTTGATGAGGCTCCGAATGACAACATTGATATTTTTGATATTATTAGACGTAAAAGGAGAAAATCCCAACCAAAATTTAAAGAAAACCTCATGACCATATATGATGGAAAATGTTGTATCTCTGGGGTGAATGTAGAGGAGGTTCTTCATGGGGCGCATATACAAGGCCATGCGATAGCAGGCTTAAATGCTTCAACTAATGGTTTATTACTTAGGATTGATATTCATAAATTATTTGATGATGGTTTAATTGCAATAAATCCCAGTTCGTTACAGGTGGTAATACATCCAAGTCTTAAAGCCACTATTTACGAAGGATATAACAAAAAAGCGATCGCCCAAAGAATAGATGGGAAAAAGCCTGATAGGAAAAAGCTTGAACAACGATGGATGGAATTAACATGGTTGGGTGAATCCATCATATGACTTAGAAGATTAAAACGGTGCAAACGTTGACCTCTTGTATCCTCGTTGCAAACGAGGGATGTTCGAGATGCCCTGCGGAATATCTCGAACAACGAGTCAGGAGGTAAATTACTTCACTAAGTGTGAGTTATTAACAATTTATATATGGATTTACCTGAATTTTCTAATGGTTTTGTAGCTCCTGAATGGGAAATTGATGATATATCACATGGGCTAGAAAAATTCAACAACGTAGTTCTGACTGGGATGCCTGGAATTGGAAAGACTACATTAGCAAAATATTATCAAGCATTAAACCCCTTGGGATTTAAGGAAATTACTTTCTTTTACGGTGTTCACTTCGACTATGATTATTCATTTTTTTCTCTTCTTAAATTACAATCTGCGCAGTCAGGTAGTCAGCTTATAATTATAGATGGATATGATGAGATTTATAACCCTAAAACAAAGGAAGGGATTATTAAACTTGTAAAGGAAGGAAAGAAATATGGCCTAAGATTATTAATAACGTCACGACATGCTATCATTGATGAAGAAATCCTTGAAAATTCTTACAATATAAAAGTTGGACGTTGGACCGATGGCCAAATTCTGAGGTTTTTGGAGAACAATGTTCAGAAGAACATTCTGAACGATGATATAATAGAACAATTGATAAGGATAAGCAAGAATCTATCTTACACCCCCTTGATGTTGTCAACAATTGTTGCTCTTTTATCAACTCCTGGAATAACTTCCCAAAACGTTGTTGCTCTTCTAAGTAATAATATTTACTATAATAATCAATCTATACAATTACCTGCTAAAGGAGGATTGCTTACACCTGAAATTCCCAAAATAATAACGGATATCAGCATTATCAATTCCAGCTTGATTGATAAAGTTAAGAGTGATCCTCAGTTTATGTATAGCATGACAACTAGGCAATTTGAAGAATTGGTTGGAGAGCTTTTTACTAAAGAGGGCTATAACGTAACAATTACTCAGGCAACAGTTGATGGAGGGAAAGACCTATTAATAATAGAGCAAAAAAGAATTGGCAACTTTGTTATTTATGTCGAATGCAAAAGAAAAGAGATTAGTAATCCCGTGGGTGTGCGCTTGGTTAGGGAGTTGTATGGAACGGTAATGGCCGACAGGGCAACTGCTGGGATTTTAGTGACAAGCTCATACTTTTCCCGCCCAGCTGAAGCATTTAAGGAACAAGTAAAATCCCAATTGTCACTTATAGACTATTACAACTTAAAAAAATGGATTGATGAGAAAGCAAATTCAAAAGATTAGCCCCACCTCCCCCAAATTTCTTACCTTCGCCCCGAGTTTTTAGATAATATATTATGGCCAATACTGCTAAACGTGTATATGACAATATCCTTCAGACCATAGGCAATACGCCGCTGGTGAAACTTCATAAGGTGGTGGCTGACCTGCCTTGCGAGGTATATGCGAAGGTGGAGACTTTCAATCCCGGTAACTCCATCAAGGACCGTATGGCCCTGAAGATGCTGGAAGTGGCGGAGCAGGAAGGCAAAATAAAGCCGGGCGGTACCATCATAGAAGGTACGAGCGGTAACACGGGTATGGGCCTGGCGATGGCTGCCATCATAAAAGGCTATAAGTGCATTTTCGCCACTACCGACAAGCAATCGAAAGAAAAGGCTGATATCCTGAAGGCGATGGGCGCGGAAGTGATCGTATGCCCTACGAATGTGGAGCCTGAAGATCCGAGCTCTTATTATTCAGTATCTAAAAGGCTGGCCACGGAGATACCTAACTCATGGTATGTGAACCAGTACGACAACCTGGCCAACCGCCAGGCGCACTACGAACAGACGGGTCCGGAAATATGGGAGCAAACTGAAGGTAAGGTGACGCATCTGGTAGTGGCTTCAGGAACGGGCGGTACTATAGTAGGTACAGGTAAATATTTGAAAGAAAAGAACCCGAACATCAAGGTTTGGGCGATAGATACTTACGGTTCGCTGCTGAAAAAGTGGTTTGATACAGGGGAACTGGATATGGGTGAGGTGCATCCGTATATATCGGAAGGCTTTGGTGAGGATTTCCTACCAGAGAACTACGATAGGGCCGCAATAGACCATTTTGAGAAAGTGACGGATAAGGATGGTGCGGTATGGGCAAGGCGTATTACCAAGGAAGAAGGCATATTCGTGGGTTACTCTGCGGGCTCTGTGATAGCAGGCCTGAACCAGATGAAAGGTGAGCTGAAAAAAGGTGACCTGGTAGTGGTGATCTTCCACGATCATGGTAGCCGCTATGTAGGTAAGATATACAATGACGAGTGGATGATGGACCGTGGCTTCCTGGATGTGCAGACAGTGAAAGACCTGTTGGGTGGACTGGGAAGAAGAAGGTTGGTGACGATAGATGAGAACGCGAAAGTTTCTGATGGCATCGACCTGATGAAGAAGTATGATATAGAGCAGATACCTGTATTGCTGAATGGTGCCGTGACAGGTACTATAACGCAAAGCGGCCTGTTCAAGAAGATGATAGAGCAGACGGATGTAAAGGATATGCTGATAGGTGATGTGAAGGAAGCGGCGCTGCCGGTGGTGGATATGAACACTCCGTTGGACAGGTTGACGCACTACATCACTAAGGATAACGGCGCTATCATGACACAGGATGAAAGCGGGCAGTACCATATACTGACGAAGTATGATGTGCTGACAGCGTTTTCGAAATAGGTTTTGAACTGACCACCTCCCCCTTCGGGTACTCCTCCTTGAAAAAAGGAGGAGAGCTGATTGGTGGGTTTGGTATAATTTTATTCATAAGTAATTAATGGCAAGCAGGGATATAGGAGTTTTTTTAAGGGATGTGATACGGAAGGCGCCGACGCCGTTCCCGTATATAGCAGCTTTTCATTTGCTGATGCTCCTGTATGTACTCATCTTCTGGTGGGGGATGCCGATCTCTTATTACTATATAGAGATATTGTGGACCCTGGGCTTTACTATTAGCTGGTTGTATATCTGCGACCTGAAACGCTGGGCATGTTATAGCTATATAGCCCTGACTGTGGCCAACCTCGTGCTTTTCGGCATGTCTTTGAATATGACGGACAGGCAGATGGAAGCATTCCAACGGGCGTATGTCAGCGCGCTGCTATTGCCTGCATTGATCTTCTGCTTTTTCATACTGTTCTTTTTCAGGAGGCTGAAAGAAGGTGCTGTTAACAACAACGTGAACAATAAAATAGATGCGCCGTAGCTTTACCGATATGATGGGCAGAGTGGTGGAAGTGAATTATCCGCCGAAGCGCATTGTATCAGTAGTGCCCTCACAAACGGAATTGTTGTTCGATCTTGGTTTGGAGGAGGAAGTGGTTGGTATCACTAAATTCTGTGTTCATCCTGAAGAGTGGTTCAGAAGCAAGACAAGAATAGGCGGCACCAAGCAGCTGCATCTTGATAAAATAAGGGAATTACAACCCGATCTCATCATTGCCAATAAGGAAGAAAATACGCAGGAGCAGATAGAGGCTCTTGCTGCTGAGTTTCCCGTGTGGATCAGTGATATACAAACGATAGAGCAGGGCCTGGTGATGATAGAGTGGGTGGGGGAGCTTACAGGTAAAGCTGAGGCTGCTGCGAAAATCATTACTGATATAGAGACAGGATTCTCACAATTACAAAAAGCAAGTTTGCCTAAGAGCGTTGCCTATTTCATCTGGTATAAACCGTGGATGAGTGTGGGTGGTGATACGTTCATCAGTGATATGATAGAGCGTATTGGATGGAAGAATGTGTTTGGGGACAGGCAGCGATACCCTGAGATTTCGTTGGAAGAACTGAAAGCGGCGAATCCGGAAGTGGTATTGCTTTCGTCTGAGCCGTTCCCTTTTAAGGAGCAACATATTGCGGAGATAAAAGAGGTGCTGCCTGATGCGGAGGTGCGATTGGTGGATGGGGAGATGTTTAGTTGGTATGGGAGTAGGATGCGGCTAGCGCCGGGGTATATTAACGAGCTTCTTACATAAAAAAATCCCCTCCGGGTCAAGCGGAGGGGACTAACCAAAACTGTTATGTGCAGCAAACTATAGATACTTATTGTCGGATAAGAACATAGCCGTTTCGCGGGCTATGTCTATGTCGTGGAGGTTTTTCAGTCCAACTGTATGTTTCTTTTTGTCGATCATTGTTTCCACCGTTATTTTACCGGCATTCTGATGTTTCAGCATTCCTACTGCTGCAACGGTGCCGTTGGGTAAAATGTAAGTGAACTTTTTTTCGCCATCAGCAAGATCTTCGATAGTGTAATTGGCTATCACCAATCCTTCCTGCTTAATGTAAGATTCCCCTGCTACGAAGTGCGCCCTGCGGCTGCGCTCTACCAGTTCGTATTTGGGCAAGGTGTTTGGGTCGGTGGCAGCTGGTTCGCTTGGTACCATCTCCTGGGCATATGTGAGCATCCCGGTGAGTAAGCAAGCTGATATGAGTAATAATTTTTTCATTGTTGGGGTTAGAGGTATTTATTAGTTGATAATTGTGTCGCTATTTCCTGTGCCATTTCCAGGTCGGAACCACCTTTAAGTTGCAGTTTGAGTGTTTTGTTGTCCCGCTCTGTTTTAATAACAGTGTTTCCTTTGCGTTGGTAGGGGATAGTGGCAGTTGCGATAGTAGCGCCGTCTTTCCCGGTAAAGGTCATCACCATCTCTACGGTGTTATCCGGTTTTCTTGTTTCTTTGCGGGTATAAGTAGCGACTACATTATCGCCTTGTTTTATTTCGTTTTTGGTAGCAGTGAACGACTGCGCCCAGGAAATATCTGAGGAGGCTATTACCATCCCGATACAGAGTAGTAATTTTTTCATGTCTTGTGTTGTTGTTGGAAGATTAAAGTTATATAATATCTTTAATCTTTGAGCGTCACTAACAGGGATTGGTGTGTTGTTAATGTTAAAATTTCATTGTTTTTAATCGTAAATGGATCAGGCAGTTAAGACATCGGGGAGAGGGTTCATGGCAGGCATCATATTGGTGCACGTTGTGTTTTTCCTGCTGAGCTGCCATTTTGAGCGGATATATATGGGTGACTCGTTCGAGTACATATATGAGGCGGTGAATATTAAAGACGCGCTTTTCTTTTACAGTGGCAACCCTGTTCTTCCTATCGAGCCCGAATATATGACACAGCGGCAACCTGTGTACCCATTGTTCCTCTCGTTGGTTTATTTGTTTACGGTGAACAATTGGGTGGTAATAGTATTGCAGAATGTGTTGTCGGTATTTAATATCTGGTATTGTCGCCACGGGCTTTTTAAGATGGGCTATAAGGCAAGCTATGATTGGCTGTTGCTGCTCTTTGTTGTTGCTTACCCGATACAATTCATCTATGCCAACACGATAGCACCTGAAATATTACTGCAAACATCGGTGCTGGTATATATGCGGCAGATGGTGCTGATGTTGCTGCACAAGAAAGCGACTCATGCAGGGTGGGCGAGCCTGGCATTGATAGTTGGCTTGTTCATAAAACCTGTGTTGTATCCTTTTGTAGTAGTGCATCTCATCATTGTGTTGATATGTGCGTATAGGAATAAGGGTGGGCTGTTGAGGGCATTGGGTATTGGTATGTTGCCATTAGTTGCCGTAATGATGTACAACTCGTGGAACTACGAGCGGACGGGTAAATTTCATTTTTCCAGCAACCAGGGATTTAATGCGATCTATTATTACTACTTCTATTTTTCAGATAAAGAAGGTGGCAAAGAGGCAAAAGCATTTTTGCAATCAGAGCGAGAGAAGATCGCCGCGATGCCCGAATTCAAAGACAGGTACGATTATGCTAATGCGCGTGGCGTAGCTTTGCTGAAGGAGAACTTTGTGCCTTATATGGGGTATCACCTGAAACATAGTGCGCGCTTCTTTATAGAACCGGGCAAAGGGGAGATAGACCTCTTTACAGGTAAGCTTACTTATGGAGGGCTATACACTAAGGAAGGAGAAGGTTTTTACGCCACAATGAAACGTGACGGAATTGGTGGACTTATGGGTTATGCGAAGAAAAATCCCTCATTAATAATAGCGATGTTGGTGTTGTTGTTCAATGTGCTGCGGTTGGCAGGTATGCTGATGGCATTGTTCAGCAAGCGGATAGTGTTGAGGGTAAGGCTGTACGTGCTGCTGATGTTTGGGTACTTTGCCATTACTACAGGGCCTATTGCCAATACGCACTACTTTATGCCTATCTCATTGGTGGCGATCGGTAGCGCTGTGGTCGGTATCATGCATTGGCGGGAAAGGAATACTAACTTAGCGGTGAAATAATAGTGAAACAACAAAGCAACATATCATTTTTAGTATCGGCGATACTGCTGTGCGTGGTGGTGTGGGCGATGTATCCTTTCTACCAGTATTATGTTGACCCTGATGCCACGGCATATTTCACGATTGTGAAAAGATACCTTGCAGAAGACTTTCATAAAGCTATAAATGGTTACTGGAGTCCGTGGAGCTGCTGGCTGACGGTTGATTTTTCGTGGCTATCGGGTTGGAGCCTGATGGCATCGGCGGTGGCGGTAAATACGATCGGTGCGGTGGGCTTTTTATTTATTACTCATTCTTTCCTCAGCTTCTTTAATGTAACGAATGCGTTGCAGTGGCTCGTAAAGCTGACGTTGGTAGTCTTCCTTTCGTATGCAGTGTATGGTCAGCTGTTTGATGATCTGTGGGAATGTTTCTTCCTGCTGAGTACACTGAGGTTGATGCTGCGGGAGGATTTTAAGAGAAAGGTGTGGTTGTGGGTTGTTGTTGGCTTGCTGGGTTGTCTTGCATACTTTGCTAAGGCCTATGCTTTCCCGTTCTTTATATTGAACACAATTGTTTGTACCTACTTCATTAGTGATAACAAAGCGCAGTGGTTGAAGATAAGTGTAGTCAGTATAATCGTAATGATAGTGGGTAGTATGCCCTGGATCGTTGCGCTGCATGGCAAGTATGGGGAGTGGATGACTGGAACAGCCGGAAAGCTGAACCTCTCCTGGTACACTGTGGGCCATCCTTACTGGAAGCAAGGTATTACTCACCTTATACCTCCTGCATATGGCGACAGCCCTTACTATTGGGAAGATCCGTATATGGTGAATGGGGCTACACCCAATGCTTTCAGTTCCTTGGCTATGCTGAAGATGCAGTTGATACGCATACCGTTCAATATCTTTAAGTTCGTTAGGAGCATGAGTGAGGTTTCGGCTTTGTTCATAGTGATATTCGGGGTAATGCTGATGATGGTGCTGTCGAAAAAGACGAGGCGCTATTTCCCGGACAAGATGCACATAACGGCGGTTTCGTTTTTGCTGTTCCCGTTGGGTTATGTGCTCATCAATTTTGAAGCGAGGTACCTGTGGTATATGCTACCGTTGGGTTTGGTGATGGGGGCATTGTTGTTGGAGATACTGTTCCTGCACTTTAATGATAGTAAATGGATAAAACCTAAAGCATATTTACTCTTTGCGTTGAGCTTTATTTACTTCCCGGTTTTGGAGCTGAAGAAAATGTACAAGGTTGGGGCGGAAGATCATCGCATAGCTGTGCGCATGCAGGGGCTCAATGGTTCTTTTACTGCTATTACCCAACCGGGGGAGCAAGTTCAGGGTATAGAGCGGATCGCGTATTTCTCGGGCAATACTTTTTACCCGATTATCAACCCGAAGCTGAGTCATGAAGAATTGCTGGCGGAAATGAAGCGTTACGGGGTGAAATATTACATTTATTTCTACAATTCTGCCGACGGGAATAATTACAGTTTTACAGATGCGAAAGGGCAGCAGGCGCAGGAAGTGTTGCGTGATGAGGCTTATGGGATAAGGGTTTTCAGGGTTCCGGAATAAGATTGCTATTTATTTGCCATATTTGCCGTTCCTTCATTACCTTTGCACGAAATTTAGAAATACTTTTTCAACATGGCGTCTACTAAAATACAGGAACTGCTGGCTGACCAGGCTGAATACTACCTGGGTCATACTTCTACTACTATCGACAAAAATTCTTTACATCTGCCTTCAGGTAATCATGTAGACAATGTTTGGGCTAACTCTAACCGTAATATCCAAACCTTACGCAGCATTGCTGCTCTGAATAATCACGGACGCCTTGCAGGTACCGGTTATGTATCTATCCTTCCTGTTGACCAGGGCATAGAACACAGCGCGGGCGCTTCATTTGCTCCTAATCCTATTTATTTCGATCCGGAAAATATCGTGAAACTGGCTATAGAGGGCGGTTGTAATGCCGTTGCTTCTACCTATGGTGTATTGGGTGCCGTTGCACGTAAGTATGCTCATAAAATACCGTTCATCGTAAAGGTGAACCATAATGAATTCCTTTCTTATCCTGATAGCTTCGACCAAATCATGTTCGGTACTATCAAGGATGCGTGGAATATGGGGGCTACTGCAATCGGCGCTACTATTTACTTCGGTTCTGCAGAAAGCAACCGCCAGATAGTGGAAATAGCTAAGGCATTTGAGTACGCGCACGAACTGGGTATGGCTACTGTACTGTGGTGCTACCTGCGTAACAGCGCATTCAAAGTAGACGGCGTTGACTATCATGCTGCTGCTGACCTTACTGCACAGGCTAATCACCTGGGCGTAACGCTGCAAGCGGATATCATCAAACAAAAATTACCTACCAACAACGGCGGTTACAATGCTATCAAAGTTGGTAAGACAAGTAAGATAGTATATGATAAGCTGACTACTGATCACCCGATAGATCTTTGCCGCTACCAGGTAGCTAATTGCTACATGGGCCGTGTTGGTTTGATCAACTCAGGTGGTGAGTCTAAAGGCGCAACGGATATGGCTGAAGCAGTAATGACAGCTGTTGTGAACAAACGTGCCGGTGGTATGGGTCTTATCAGCGGCCGTAAAGCTTTCCAGAAGCCAATGGCTGAAGGTGTGCAACTGCTGAACACTATTCAAGATGTTTATCTGGACGACTCTATCACCATAGCTTAGTCCTTTTAATACAAGGTAAGAGCCCTCGCATTTGCGGGGGCTTTTTTTGTGACAATTCAATGTGAATCTGTTAGGAGTTTGTGGATAAGACTAAGAATTGACATTTTCTTTGGATTATTTAATCCACACTGGTATAGTTTTGTTTATAAATGTTACTAGATTTGCTTAGTTATGGCAGCCTTCAATCCCAATATTGGTACTAAACGAATAGCTTTTGAGTATTTAATTCAAGAGTTTATACATTGGTTTCATGCAGAGAATCCAAATAAGAATGCTGAACATGAACTTAATAAATTAAAGCTTTTGAAGCTTTTGTTTTTCGCATCGGCAGTTGAAGCTGATAAAAATTCAGATGGTTTACTTGGGGTTTTCAATAATTTTTACGCCATGCCTTATGGTCATGTCGAAAGTGATGTTTACAATGAACTTGAAAATCTTCCTCATTTTGAATTAAATAAACAATCTATAATTGTGCAGCCAATTTCTGCGGATTATTTTAATACTATTCAAGAATTAATTCCGTCCTTGGTATCATCAATAAATGCTCTTAAGAAATCAAATCCAAGTTTGATTAATTATAGTTCATTAGAGCTTGTTGATTTAAGTCATGAATGGCAATCTTGGAAAACAGTTTATTCATTAGCAAGAAAAATGAATAAGCATAGTTTGAGAATTCCAAATGAAATGATTAAGAGTGAGGAGAAGTTTTTTAATTTATCCTCACTTAAACTGATGTAATGTCATCATATATAGAAATGGCATCGCTCGAACTAGAGCGTATATTTCCTCCTACTTGGTTTGACGATTTCACTTTTGGAGACGATGATTCTCAGACTTCTTCAATACTAGCGATTGCTCAACTGTTAAACGAAAGCGTTGAGATTGTCTTTGATAATCTTAATTATTCTGTCTTGTCTGGTGAGTATATCGTAGATGATTGCTTTTTAAAGCGTATCAATAGTCTTCAACAAAAAATAAATTCTGTTGTCGAAGTCATTGGCATGAGTAGTGATGATTTCGTTAGAGACATTTTTGAAGATATAAATGAAAATTTCGTACAACCTATTCAGGTAGCAATAAATTCCTTCAAAAGGCATTTAAAAGCGGTTGAGAAAAAAGTTAACAATCAGTATCTACTGCTGAATATATATAGAGAAAAACGAACAGTTGCTGAATCTAATTTATTTGAATTAAAAACAAGAGAGTGCACCGTCCTTTTCTTTAGAAATATAGCTTTAGCAGAGTACGATATTAATATTGCTGTAAAAAAGAAGGTCCTAGAAGAACTTATTAAAGTCAAAAGAGACTTGGAAACAAATACATCATCACGGATGTATTTGAAGATTATGTTGGACAAATGTAATTATCTGATAAAAAAGATATTATACAGATTTTCTGAAGACAGAAAAAGTTATCTGTATGCTATAGATTTTGAAGATAAGGAACTATCAGCGCAAGAACTACCTATTTCGATATTCAAGCAGTTTGACAGTAAGACAGCTCTGCACTACTACGACCAGAATGCGACTACTAGAGAGTACCAAGAAATGCTCGATTCGATATATGATAAAAATAGGGTCGATACTCAGTTAACTTTTACGGAGTTTCATTCTTTAGTTAAACATTACAAAGATGAAAACCATAGTATCCAACAAACGGAGAATTTGTTAAGAAAGTTTATTAATGCATATAAATCTTTAATCAAATCAATAAATACACCTTTTGATAGAAAGGCATATAATATCTCTCTCAATTATATGCACAATTGCGAGCTTTCAATATATCTCAGTCAGCCTCAACATGAACTGAAAGAAATAATTGGAAGAAAGGTAGAAATTGAAAATCTACAAAGTGAGACGAAAGTAAAGAATTACTTTCCTTATTTTAAAATATCATACTCCTTACTGAGAATGATTGAATGCGAGTTTTCAAAGCCTGACCAGGATTTTGATAAAATCAAGGCTATTATTGCCGAATTGGAGGTTTGTATTAAAAAGCTTTTTGAAAATTATGAATGGGCTGCAGACAGTAACTTCTTAGCCTATCAATTGCCGTTTAAGGAATGTTTAGTTGATGCACCACTTGATAATAAAGAAACACTATCAATATTTCTCGCATCATCATTTATATTGCCGATCAACTTTGAGAAAATACGCAATGAAATTCAGCAAATCAAAACGGACTTTGTCAAGTATAAGACGATGCTGGATATACACACCTCAATATCTGCAGAGAAAGAAGAGATAAAGAAAATAAAAATTCAGATTGATCAAACTGAAAAGAAGTATATCGAAATACTTAGCATCTTCGCTGCAATAGTTTTATTTGCATCTGGTGAAATTCAATTATTTAAAGATGTGCAAAATCCTGAACTGGCTGGTAGGTTCATGTTTATGTGGGGATACGGCTTAGCAGTATTTGTTTTGCTAATCTGGATGATAACCAGAGACTACCAAATTAAGGTGTCAAATATCCACTGGGTTTTGATAGTTATTTTTATCCTTGCAACATACATTGCAATAGCAGGCCTATTCAATTTCTTCCCTTTTTAGAGCCCTACTTCCTCGCCCACATAGGCTTCTCTTTCATCACCTTCTTATACACCTTACAGTCCGCAGTATGTGCGCCCGGCAGATAACCGATGCTCATGAGGAATTCATTCACTATTTCTCCGCCCGTGAAGCGGAAGGTCTTCTTGAATAGCTTTACCCATTCTTCTTTGGTTTTAGGGTGGTGGTGTTCCAGCCATTTCCCAAAAGAGCCGAATTCCTTTTGTAGTTGGAGGATGGTCTTTGCGTTCTCAATGGCAGCGTTCACTTTCAGGTTGTTGCGGATGATGCCCGGGTCGGCCATGAGGCGCTCGCGGTCTTTTTCGGTGTAGGCGGCTACTTTTTTTATGTTGAAGTTGCTGTATGCTTTGCGGAAGGTCGTTTCTTTCTTCAGTATCGTTTCCCAGCTAAGGCCTGCCTGGTTAATTTCCAGTATCAGTCTGCAAAACAGCTCGTTGTCGTCGTGGATGGGGAATCCGTAAGCGTTGTCGTGGTAAGGCTTGTGTATGGCCTTCTTCTCCTCAGACATGGTTTCTATAGCAGCGCAATAAGACATCTTGTATTGGTTTTGCTGCAAGATACAATGGAGCTTTTATGGTTCCCCCGTATGTTATCCACTCGTTAAACACACGGGCAAAACACAATTGTTAGCCTTTTCGTATATAATCTTGCAGTACGAACATAAAATACCCCCGCTATGACTATTTCCTCATGGATCATCATTATTGCCGTTGGGCTCTTCCTGGTTAGCCTTTATACCAAAGACTACAGTGAGGATACGAGAAAGTATGTGTCCAAAAAGCGAAAAAATACCCGCACTTACCGCAGATAAAAAATGGGGATTGGTTCCCTTTGAATCTTTATAGTTTAAAAGCCCCCTCGGTTCAACCGAGGGGGCTTTTGTTATATCGGTATAAAGGATAATTAAAATAAAAAAGGGGCTTAGGGTAGTCAATGAGCCCGATATCTCAAGGCACGGCCAGGCACCTTGCTATCATTGGCTATTGCTACACCTAAACCCCCGAGTTAATGTGTATCATACTGTAGAGGATAAAAATTCTGTGCCAAGCACGGCCATTAAAAATGTGGGGATTTTCTTAAAAAAATGTGAAAATGGCCTGATAGTATAAAACGGAAAGGGTTGCCATTTGGCAACCCTTTCCGTTTTATACAAGTTATATTGTATTTACTGTTTGTTCACTTTCAGTACCTCTGAATGCGACTTGTCGGTATAACGTATGAAGTAGATACCATTTGCGTGGTTAGCCATATCAAAAACAGCAGTGTTGTTTGTTACAGCTTGTGTAGCAATAACCTTTCCTGCGATGTCTGTGAGTACTACATGGCTGTCACTTTCTACCGTACCTGTAACTTTTACAGTGAGTGTATTTTGTACCGGGTTAGGATAAGTTTCGATAGTGAAGTTATTTACA
>DLHG01000015.1:256196-522746 GCA_002483105.1 Bacteroidetes bacterium UBA7674 | reverse complement strand
ACTGACGTGACAGGTAAAGTAGTAGGTACTGTAACAACGGTAGAGAACAACAGCGCAGAGCTGAATGTGAGCCACCTTGCGAACGGTATGTATCTGCTGAACTACACAGATGATGTTCGTAACGAATCTATCAAGATCAACAAGCAATAGTCTGCTGAAGGAATAAATAAAGAAAGCGCCCCCCGATTCAACCGGGGGGCGCTTTTTTGTGTTTATGTCCGTCTTGGCACGAAATTTCATTGTCTTAACTGTTCTATACCAAACGATTATGTTAAGAAAGTATTTTTCAATAATATCTATAATAGGCAGCGCCTGTTTATTCACCGCTTGTGAAAGCACGGAAACCAACGGAAATGTACAATCTGTACGGGATACCGTAGTACGGCCGGTACGCAAAATGCCTGAACGTGCTGCTACTATATCTTATATAGCGGTGTCTGGCAAAGACAGTAGTCTTAAAGGGTATACAGGTAAGGAGTTGGATGCGATATTGTTCCTCAACCGCTGTGACGCCTCTGCCTTGAAAAAGAAAGATACGGTAATAGTGCCCTCCCAATTTGCAGATGATATTATACAGTACTCTCCTTTCCCATTCCATGTGGAAGAATTAAAGGATGTGAAGAAGATCGTGTTCTTCTCATATCCCACCCAGGTATTTGCTGCCTATGAATATGGTGACCTGGTGCATACAGGTCCTACCAATATGGGGCGTAAAGCAGACCCAACACCAACGGGATTGTTCTTCGCCAACTGGAAGGCGGAAGAAACAACCAGTACATTCAATGATGAGTGGGAGCTGAAATGGAATTTTAATATTGAAAATAAACTAGGCGTAGGCTGGCACCAATATGAACTACCGGGTTATCCTGCATCTCACTCTTGCCTGCGCATGCGGGAGGCTGATGCTAAGACAATGTATGAATGGGCAGATCAATGGATACTGGAAGGTACAGACAATGTAAAAGCAAATGGTACGCCCGTAATAGTATTTGGTTCATATCCCTTTGGTAGTCCTAAGCCCTGGTTAGCTTTATTGCAAGACCCTAAAGCGCTGGATATAACTGAAGATGCTCTGAATGCAGAGATACAACCGCACTTACAGAAGATAATAGATGAACAGAATAAGCGTGAGAAACTCGGCAAGTAATCTACCTGCGACGTAATTTTTTTGCAGCTCTCGCCCAAAGCGGGAGCTGTTCTTTTTTAATGTTCAGGTATGGGGTAGGTGCGGCACCAAAGCTGAGGAAGAAATGCTCTATGGGCTCTATCATAGAACCTTCGAAGTCGAATACAGTGCAGTCTTCTTTTGCTTGCTGTATCGCTGTCCAGATGATTTGCGATAAAGCACTGGTGCCTTTGTATTCCGGGTCGTTGGTGCCCAGGAAGTATATGGTAGTGCCTTTGTACTTAAAGTGCAGTGTGCCTGCCACCGGCTTTCCCTCCTTATCCCTCGCGATAAGTGTGTAGCACATTCCCAGCTGCATATAATGACGGGCGATATCTGCCAATGCCTTGTAATGGCTGTCGGTCATGTTTTTTATCTTCTCGTCCTTCGCCTTGCGGAATATCTTTATTACTTCTTCTATCTCATGGCCACTGGTGATGGTCAAACCATCTTTCTCCGACTTGCGGATGTGCGACCTTGTCTTCTCAGATATGTTAGACCATAATTCCTCTTTTGTTTTGCGGAGGTCTACCTGGTTGCTGTACCTGTTGCTTACTGAATAGCCTTCCCAAAAGAAAGGTAGCGGATAATCAAATGCCGGGGAGAAATTGTAATCGAATAGTCTGATGTCAGGTAAGGCATTCAATATCATCCGTACCCATTGCCTTTTTTGCTCAAAAAATTTGGCAGTGCTATTTGTTTCTGCGGGGCGAAACATGATACCCCAATACTGGGTAAAAACAGGTTGTGTGCTGTACGGAATGCCGGCTTTACTTTTTACGGTGAAGGGCATAACTGCATGGATCATATCATTGTTGCGAATAACAACCGCTTGCCAGTCGGGCTCTAATGCCGACATAAAGTAGTAGCAGGAGTATATCATACCCTGTGGTGATGCGGCGATAAAGCTATCCCATACATCAACCTCTATTTCCTGCCTGCGGAGTATTACTGCTTCCATCTATTACCTGTAAAAGTAAAATAATTACTAAGAATGACCTTTAAAAAACACAAAAGGGAGCTATCAGCTCCCTTTTGCAATATATGTATCAGTGTGTTCTAGATCTTCCAGTCATCAACATTACCTTCTTCTGTTGCAACAACAGCTGAAACAGTAACGGGAGCTGATTGGCTTTCAGATTCAATGCCTTCCTCAGAAGTAACAGATGGCATGCCACCTTCTTCGTCCTGGTCGTGGTTGTAAGCATCGAAGTCGAAATCCGGCATCAGGTCGGTCTTAACATAGTCGATAGTTTCTGTCAGCGCCACCAAAAATTTGTTGAAATCTTCCTTGTACAGGAACATTTTATGCCTGTCGTAACCGTTATCGTCAAAGCGTTTTTTGCTTTCAGTAATTGTCACAAAATAATCGTTTCCACGTGTAGAGCGTACATCAAAGAAATACGTCCTTCTTTTACCGGCCTTAATACGTTTGCTGAAAAGACTCTCATTATTACGGTTGTCCCCGTTACGGTTATCGCCAAAATTTTTGTTATCGTACGCCACAATTCTTGTTTTAGTGAATGATATTAGACTTCAAAATTAATTAAGTATGTGAGTTATCCAAATTTAATGCCTGTAATCTTTAATTTATTTGTACTTAGGTATCAAATAAGTAATTAAGGGTTGTTAACGGGCAGTATCAGAGTCGGAATTGTATATTATTTCATGGGTGTGCTACGGTTCTTCATGCTTGGATAGCCCTCAAAAACACCGTCGAAAGACGGTGTTTTTTGTAATATATTCTGTGTAGCTTTATAGAAATATTCCTACTATGAGAATCCTGCTTGTAATCTTGCTTATCTTTTTTTGTGGTAATTTATCTGCACAGCAAGCTGCTCTATTGAACATTGAAGGAATTGGAGGTAATGGTTATGAAGATATATTTCCACTAATAAATCAAACATCATTAGCGGGGGGAATAATACGCTTTCAGACAGGATCTGACCCCGGAAGTGGCAACATTAACACACAGTGTAATATAACTTCTACTGATGCTTCTTGTGTTTTTAGAAAATACGGTTCTGATGGAACTATTGATTGGGAGAAATGCTATAAATATTCTAATGACAGTATTGCTACATTCCTGGATCCATTACCCAATGGGGAATTTATTGTTATTTCCTGCAGGTTTAACTCTAACCATGAATTTTTAATTCGTAAAGAAGATGCTTTTGGGAATATATTATGGGGCAGTAAGCATTATGGTGGTAGCGCGGGAGATCTGCTTGTTGCTGCAACACCAACAGATGATGGAGGATACATCTTAGTGGGACAATCCAATTCAGATGATGGTGATGTAGGCCAGCATTATGGCGATGTTTTTAATCTAGATATATGGGTACTGAAGGTAGATTCTAACGGAGAGAAGCTATGGAGTACCGTTATTGGAGGTACTGATGATGACATACCCTATAATATAGTTCCGATAACTGGTGGAGGATGTTATATTTTTGGCGCCACTTATTCAAGTGATTTCGATTGTATTACCAACCATGGCGGTAGTGATGCCCTTATTTCAAAACTGGATGACAGTGGTAACATTATCTGGACCAGGTGTTATGGGGGAACTGATAACGATAGTTATCATAATTATGGTGGCTGGTCTGTTGGAGATGGACAAGGCGGTATATTAATTGCAACAGATGTGTACTCAAACGATGGAGACGTAAGTAATCACAATGGCTCTGCAGACATTTGGTTAGCCCATATTGATAATAATAGTAACGTGGTATGGAGTAAATGCTATGGTACACCGATAGTAGAAACCGTCTATTCTATAAATAAAGCTACAGACGGAACTATATGGTTGGCCGGCCGTTCATTAAATTCCGTTTGGATCATCCATACGAATGGCCAGGGTGATCTTCTAGGAGATAAATTTTTTAGCACAGAAGATATGGCTTGGGCCAATATGACCTTGCCTTTGGAGAATGGCGTTATGCTGGTTGGGGGATATTATACAGCACCGGGAATACCCGGAGGTGATTTCCCGGAAACATACTATGGCCTCAACGATGTTTTCCTGGCAAAAATAGCGCCTTGGACTACTTCAATCACAGCATTAGAGCAATTCACCCCAATATCCGTTTATCCTAATCCGGTGACTGCATCATTATTTATCAATGTAAACTCCAATAGCACGATGGTAAGAGTCAACGACATCCGGGGTATTGAAATTTATCGAAGTGAACGGTTTACGGGAGAATTGGAGTTAAGTACTAGTACGTGGGCAAAAGGAATCTATTATTTGTTGGCAGAGAGTGCGGCTGGTACACGCTATTCAAAACTATTAGTGCAATAAATAAACAGTAAAACAATCTTATGAAACAAATTATAATTTGCTGGCTGATGCTGGCCAGTTCACTTATTGCCCATTCTCAACAACACCAGATGAGAGTCAAAACGCCGCCAATTAGTTTTGATTCAGCATCACGGGTCGTGCTTCAGAATATGATCGATGACGACCCTACGGATACGTCTGAAGGAGGGAGCGTTAATGGTTTTCGGCGTTGGATCGACTTTTATAGCAATAGGGTTAGTGTCGATGCTCCTGCTGATTCAAATATGCTGATGCCTGTCACCAAAGCTCTAGCATACTATATGAACAATCAATTTTTATATTGCAATAGCAATCATGGCACATTCGATGGTAATTGGACTTGTATTGGTCCATTTAATGATTACTATGGACCAGGAATCACGGAGCGCCAAGGTAGGATCGATGCGGTTTGGGTTGATCCTGATAACATGGCGCACATACTTGCCGGAGCTATTATGGGTGGACTGTGGGAAACGCAGGATACAGGCCATACATGGCAAAATATATCTGACCCCACTGTAAATAATGGTTCTTTAATTCCGGGAACTATGGGCGTAACTCAAATAGTTGTCAATCCGCTTGATAATGACTATATATATACTGTTCTTAATTCCGATGCATTAACTGGAAGGTATGCCATGGGTTTAGCATACAGTCCCGATGGGGGCCAAACATGGAATGCAGATGACAATTTCCTCTCGGCGAACCAACAAATGATAATTGACTACGATCATAAGTTCGTGAAAAAATTGGCATACATGCCAGGCACATCAAAACTTTTTGCAATATCTCACAATAAAGTTCTATTAAAAGAAACTAATTCAGCGAATTGGGCAGATATCACTCCAACAGGGCTTGGAGCAGATATTATTTTTACTGACTTAGAGTTTTCTGTATTGAATCCGGGTAAAGTTCTTGTTAGCACAACGGCAGATAACAATAGTTGTAAAATTTGGATTTACAACACGGGCAGTTCAAGTTGGACTGGTTTGTCATTCAGCCCACCGTCAGGTTATTATTTAGTTGACGCAACCGACAAAATACAGGACATGACAGTTTCGAGTTCAGACGAAGTTTATCTTCTGTTTAGAATGCATAAGAATTCAGATGGATTAGCTTATACCCACTTGTACCAAGGGTTTCTCAACTCGACGTTCCTTGTATTGAAAAGCACAGATGCTATTTTAAAAAGTATAGAGACTATACATATTTCCCTAGAAAACGATCAGGTAATTTATGCCTTAGTTCATAATGGTGTAAATAGCTTTTATAAATCAATTAATGAAGGAGCTAGCTTTAGTAGCATAAAAGGTTCTACTCATCCAGATGCCAGAGGTATTCAAATTTACTTACCGACTAACTCGACTAATGGTATAGATGATATAGTATTTGGCGGTTCAGATGGAGGAGTTGTCATGAAAAAAGCTGGGAATTCAAACTTTGAAAGTATAACTGGTGCTGGCTTATGTGTTACTCAATTCCATGGCATGAGCAATACTGATGCTGACGAAAGATATATTACGGGGGGGGCACAGGACAATGGTATTTTCTCTTATATCAGTGACAAGGCAATACCTTGGGAAGCAGAGGGTTCCTCTGCCGATAATTTTGGAACAAAATTTGCAAATAATGGCGTTACAACTGCGATACATGAATATTATAATGGTAACGCAAGTTTGGAATTCAATGGAAGCAATACAACAATTGGACCAATGCCTGATGCAGGAGACTATATTAATCCAACATGTTTGATATGTGGTCAGAACAACCAAACGCGCCCTGTATATTTTGACCAAGATACTATTGCATATATGGGATACCATAAAATTTGGCAAAAAGCATTCAGTGGCTCAACATGGGAGAATTTCTTAAATCCTAATCCTAGAATTAACGCGAAGGTTTGCGATATGATTATGTCTGAACCACAACATGACACAATGTATATAGCTTATCGAGATGAATCATGGCCCAATGATCCGTTAGTTGACGTGGAGGCAATGAAGTTATTCAGGTCATTTAATGCTACATCGAATCCAGCCACATGGACCAATATTACTCCAGCAGCGGTTCAGTGGATGCGTATAAATGACATAGAAACTGACCAAAGCGATATGAGGCGATTGTGGATAGCTTTTGGAAATGTGCCTTATTGGAACACAACCATCCCGCCAGACAGTATGACATCAAGAGTATTCTATTCAGAAAATTTTGGAGAAGACTACGTAGATATATCGAAAGGATTGCCATGTTTGCCAATAAGCAAAATTTTGTATCATAAAGGAGATAACAAACTTTTTGTTGCTACTGATGTTGGTGTCTTTAGTTGCGATTTCAATGAGTATGTCCCAAGTGATACACTTATTGTCAATGGTGCGAAAGTTAATTGGTCGGTTACATGGAAGTGCTTTAATAATAATCTTCCGCCGGTCATTGGGTCCGTAATTGAATTTAATCATTGTGCTGACAAACTTCGACTATCAACATATGGCCGAGGGATGTGGGAATCACCGTTGCATGCTGATCCATGGCATATTCCAGCGGAGGATGTTACTGTTATTACATCAAATACTACCTGGGATAGAAATAAATATCCAACCGGCAATATCCGTATCACTAATAATGCAAAACTCACCATTGAAAATAATGGCTCAACGCAGACCGTGTTGTATATGCCTAAAAACGGTAAGATCACTGTAGAAAAAGGGTCGAGGTTGGTTGTTGACGGGGCAAGGATAACCAATGGATGTGAGGACTGTTTCTGGTACGGCATAGTAGCAGAAGGAGATAAAACCGTCCCCCAACTAGCCGGCACAGACCCTAATCATGCAGTAGTGGAAATAAAGAATGATGCAATTGTAGAGCACGCCCGCTTTGCGGTTAATCTCTATGGTGGTGGTATCATTCGCGCAACAGAAAGCTCTTTCATCAACAATAAAAAGTCCATTGCCTTTGTGGACTACGACAAATTTAATAATATAAGTGCCATTAGAGCTTGCCAGTTCTATATTGATGACAACTATAAAGGCCATAATCTAGATTATCCTTTTGGAACGCACATCAGCATGTGGGCGGTAAAAGGGATAAATATTGCAGGTTGTGGCTTTTACAACTGGGATACACACGCACAGAACAAAGGTAAAGCCAGTGGTATTGTAGCTAATAATGCCGGCTTCAAGCTATTGCCCATTTGTACTTCAAACACCTATCCATGTTCTGCTTACCAAAGGAATATTTTTCATGGCTTCCGCAATGGGGTAAACATTAGCGGCGATCTTGAAGACACCCATACTGACTATATCACCCAAGCTGCTTTCGACAGCAATACAGTTGGTGTCCGTATTGTCACTAAGAATGACGTCACCGTTGTTAACAGCGAATTCGAGATAGGAAATGGACTCGCTTCAAATACTGGTAATGGTGACATACTCCCATATCCTAATTGTGCCTGGAACATCGGTATTTTTACCTATGGAGCTCATCGTTATATCCTACAGGAGAATAATTTTCAGGGAGTTGCAACTCCTAATCTCGGAACGGTTGGTACAATGACTACAAATACCGCGTCAGAGTACGATAATGTGATTTATAAATCCCATTTTCAAGATCTTTCCTATGCAAATCTATCAGCAAGAAAGAATGGATATCCATCACCCGGGCCTGGACCCTCTTATGCCACACATGGGCTTCAATATCAATGTAATGACTTTAAAGATAATGCTTACGATATTTATGTGTCGGCATATCCAGTAAATAATCCTGACCATGGAGTTGCGGCCCACCAAGGAAGTAATCTGTTAGCAGCCGGCAACCTTTTTGATGGCTCTACAATGAATATATTGAATGAAGGACATGGCCTTGCTTATTTTTATAATAATACTGTTACACCATCAATTCCCACTAATATGGCCGGAGATGTATGGTATAATAATATTGCCCCCATTAACTCATGCGCTTCAAAGTTCAATGACGTTAATCTTGAGACATCAAATAATACAGGGCCATTCACTGCACCATTAGCCGAAATGAAAGTAGCTTGGGACAGCATTAAAACCAGATTAAATACGGTCTTAAATAGCTATCAAAATCTGATAGATGGCGGAAATACAGCAGCTTTGCTAAGTGCGCTGCCAGGGTATTCACCTCGTGTGATGGATTCTGTGCTACTTAGCTATTCGCCATATCTTAGCAAGGAAGTTGCGATCGCTGCCTCAGACTATGCTGATACTACAAGCTTGAAAACAATAGCATTAGCGAACCCCGAACTACTTCAAGATGAAGAGATTTTTGAGTACTTAACAACGGGTATTGCACCACCATTTAGTGAGTATGCAATTAGCCAGTTTACAGCTGCACGTAATTCTATTTCAGTAAGAGGTGAGGATGAAGCCCATATGGGAATGTTACATACTGAGCTGTCTGAACTCAACAAGCAAATTATAGTAGCTATTAAGTTAGATACTAATGATACGTTTTACGATAGCTTGCTGGTATGGCAAAGAAAATTTAATACATTGACTGGGGAATATAGTGCGGTTGGCCACTACTTTAGCTTAGGAGATACTACGCGTGCACAAGAGGTGCTCGACAGTATCGAAATAAAGTTTGCACTGTCAGCTAATCAAATTTTATATTATGAGGGATATAAAACCATGTTTAGTATTATGAAACGTATTCTTGCTGACGGTAGATTGCTGAATGATCCAGATTCTGCAGATATAGCAGACATGAATTATTTGATAAACAATTCAATACATGAAATAAGTGTTCTCGCACAAAAGAGTTATTGGGCTACGACTCTTGATCCTCCGGTGCAAGACTTTTACCGTACGTGTGTAGGTGATGGATGGGTACTTGAAAGAAAGGCACCGCCTCAATCTAATAACCCAATCACACCCTTCACTCAGTTAAGTTCTGAAAGTCCATATCTGAAAGTAGCCCCAAATCCGGCGAGGGAGTTAGTGCATTTCAATTATAGTGTTACGGATGCGAAAGGGAAACTTTCTATTATGGTGATGAGTGCAGTAGGGCAGGTAGTGAAACAGTTCAGTATTGACAATAAGAAAGGTGTCATTGACTGGGATACGAACAATGTACCTGCTGGAACGTATCTCTACAAGCTCTCCGATAACAGGGGGACAATAACAACCGGGAAACTGGTGATTATAAAATAGGACATCGCTTACGACACAAAAAATCCCCTCGGCTCAGCCGAGGGGATTTTTATTTAACTGGTGTGGTACAGGACGGACTTGAACCGCCGACCAGCAGATTTTCAGTCTGCCACTCTACCAACTGAGTTACTGTACCAGACCCTGATTGGGATTGCAAAAATAGGATTAAAGGGGAATTATCCAAAAAAAAAGCTCACAGCTTTATTCTTTTAATATCTGCCGCGTATATCGTTCTCCCTTTGTACTCGTTATTTGGAACATGTATAGCCCCACAGGCAGGCTTTTCAGGGATATTGGCCTGTTTGTCATCTTTCCGCTCAGCACCACCTGTCCCAGGCTATTGGTAATGCGATAGTCCATTCCCGCAACAGAGTTATGCTTCAGCGTTACCGTTATTTCGTCCTTAGCAGGATTGGGATAGATGGAAAAGCTGTTTGCCGCACTTTGCACAGGTACTTTCACAGGTATGAAAGTTGAGTCATACAGCTCCACTATTCTATCAATCTTACTGCCGCCGCCACCTGCCTGCGAGTTACTGGTAGAGAGGAAGATGCTGCCATTGGGTGATATACATACGTCACGTATCCTGCCAATACTAAGTGTATCTATAATAATGACATTGATAATAGAGTCAAAGTTCGCGTCCAGCTTTAAGAAGTACAGGTCATTATCTTTCAGCGTACCCATCATCAGCGAACCCTGCCATGCCGGGAACATGGGGTGATTGTAGTAATCCATACCCGACGCTGCAATAGTAGGTGTCCATGCATAAATAGGCTCTACTACATTCGAGTCGTTGCAGAAAGTAACTTCGCCGCCATTGCAGAAGCCCTGCACAGTAGGCCAGCCATAATTTCTTCCCGGTTCTATGATGTTGATCTCATCATCAGAGCTCGCACCGTGCATAGAGGTGTAAAGCTTGTTATTGGCATATACCATTCCCTGCGTATTGCGGTCGCCCCAGCTCCATACAGGGCTGCCTGCTATCGGATTATCGCCGGGTATCGTTCCGTCCAGGTTGATGCGCAGAATTTTACCGTTAATGGAATTGATGTTTTGCGGAAGGCTTTGGTTAGCTGCATCACCTGTGGAGATGAAGAGCTTATCGTTTACAATATGCAACCTGCAGCCGTTGTGTATGTTCGCGCCCTCTATATTATCCAGTATTGTCATTTCCGCACCAAGAGAATCTCCGGTAGGGAAATAGGTAAGCCGCACGATCTTTTCCGTATAGTCGCCCCCCTGCATGTACTCATACGCTACATACAGGTAAGGTGTAGCAGGAAATGCCGGATGCATGGCCATGCCCAGCATACCACCTTCACCTTGCACTACAGTGGTGGTAGCGTGGTAGAGTGTATCGGTTGTGCCTGTTACAGGTTCTGTCCTGCAAATGAAACCGTTCTTCTGAGTGAACCATATGTGATCATCAGGGCCATATATAATTTCCCAGGGGATAAACAGGTTGTTCTTTACGGTGCGGATAGTAAATGTTTGTGCCTGAGCAGATATAACGATACAGGCTAAGATCATTAACAAGTAGATACGTTTCATAAGAAAACCGGTTTAGAAAATGATACACTAAAATTACACCAATAGATACAGGAAAAGCTCAATGAGTCCATTTTCTAATGTCCGCTGGTTACCTTTACGCCCATGGATGCAGGCCATTGGATAGATATGTTACAGGAGCAAATTGCAGCTACTACTCCCTGGGAGTGGATAGCAGTGACAGCGGGTATCATACAGGTACTACTGGCTCGTGTGAATAATGTTTGGCTATACCCTGCAGGTATTGTCAGTACTACAATATATATCTACCTGATGACTAGTGCGGGACTCTACGCTGAATCATTTCTTAACCTGTATTACCTCGTCATGAGTATATATGGTTGGGTACACTGGATGCGAAAGAAAAATGAGCCATCACTCCCCATCACCCATACTAATAATAAGGAATGGTTCATCTCTGCAACTATTATTTGTATAGGTTGGCTGCTTATGTGGCAAGTGTTAGATAGATATACAGATTCTAATGTCCCGGTCTGGGATGCATGGGTATCTGCCACCGCATGGGCGGGTATGTGGCTCCTCGCTAAGAGGAAAATTGAGAACTGGCTATTGCTCAATCTCTCTAATTTATTCGCGATACCCTTGTTCATTCACAAGGGACTATTACTTACATCCATACTCACGCTTATCTTATTTATAGTAGCTATCTTCGGTTATATAGAATGGAGAAAATTATACAAACAACAACGCGCAGTATCGTCATAACACTGGTGCTATTGTTTACAGCTATACAAACAAATGCACAAGGCAATGACATAAAGTGGCTACGCTCTATACACCATGAGTCGGACAACCCCGCCGCTATGGAAGCTTTGTCTTACACTACTTACGGTTTTGCTGTGGCATTACCCGCCGGGCAGATGGTCTATGGTTTAGTAACAAATGATACGCCATCCATGCGTAATGCTATCCAGACATTCGCCGGACTGGCCCTTACTACAGGGCTCACTTACGGACTGAAATATTCTATACAACGTCCCCGGCCCTACGATACCTACCCTGATATCATTCCGCATAATACAGAAGACAGCTACTCCATGGCTTCAGGACATACATCACTCGCATTTACTATGGCAACGTCTGTAAGCCTGCAATACAAGAAATGGTATGTAGTAGCACCGGCATTTGCCTACGCGGGTGCTGTGGGTTATTCACGCATGTATCTTGGGGTACATTACCCAAGTGATATACTGGTAGGTGCTGCGATAGGCGCGGGTAGCGCATGGTTGAGCTATAAAGGTCAGCAATGGCTGATGAAAAGTAAGCGCAAGAAAGCAAAGATCTGATTTGAGCATAAAGAAGATAGTAGTAATAGGTCCCGAGTCAACAGGGAAAAGCACATTGAGCGAACAACTCGCGGGTGAGCTGCAAACCCTATGGGTTCCTGAATATGGACGTCAATATCTTGAAGGGTTAGGCAGGGAATACAATCAAGATGATCTCCTGCAAATAGCCAAGGGGCAAATAGAACAGGAAGATGCACTCGCAGCGAAAGCAAACAGATTCCTGATCTGCGATACTGACCTCCACGTCGTAAAGGTATGGAGCGAGAGTAAGTACGGCCGCTGCCACAAATGGATACTGGAAGAGATTGCTAAACGTACCTACGACCTCTACCTGCTCACCTATATAGATGTACTATGGGAAGACGACCCCCTCCGTGAACACCCCGAAGAAGGCCAGCGGCATTATTTTTACAACATATACCGTGACATAGTACAGCAAAGTAGCCTCCCCTGGATAGACGTAAGAGGAGATATGCACGAGCGGCTCACATTAGCCAAAGATGCTGTACAGAAACTATTGTAATTTTGCACTATGCTTTTAGATATTCATCCCGACAATCCGCAACCGAGAAATATTAAAACGGTGATAGATTGCCTGAAAGGCGGCGGGGTGATCATTTATCCCACTGATACCATTTACGGGCTGGGTTGCGATATATACAATACCGCGGCCATTGAGCGCATCTGCCGCATCAAAGGTATAGACCCTAAGAGGGCGCAATTCTCTTTTGTTTGCAGCGACCTCAGCCATATCAGCGATTTCACCAAAAGTATAGATACTCCTATTTTCCGAATGCTTAAGGCTGCTTTGCCCGGCCCATATACGTTTATTTTCAATGCCAGCAAGCAGGTGCCTAAGATGCTGAAAACCAAAAAGGACACCGTCGGTATCCGCGTACCCGATCATATCATTTGCCAGCTTATTGTAAAAGAACTCGGCCATCCCATAATGAGCGTATCCCTGCCCATGGATGATGATATAGAATACTATACAGACCCCGAACTCATGCACGACCGCTTTGGCAGCCTGGTAGATATTGTAATAGACAGCGGCATTGGTGAGGTTATCCCCTCCACAGTTATCGACTGTACCGGTGGCTATCCTGAATTGATACGGGAAGGAGCGGGTGATGCGAGCATAATTGGCTAAATGTCCTTTTCTTTGTGTCTATGTACACGGCACAGGACGAAAAACGCCTATACGATCAGGCGAAGGCATTAATAGCAAATACTCCAACCAATATAGAAGAGGCAGTAACACAACTGCGCGAGGTCATTAATTTTTCCGACTGGAAATACTATGTTCAAAGCGAACCACTCTTGTCTGATTTTGAATACGACACGCTCTTCAAAAAACTGAAAAGCATAGAGGAACAATATCCTGAACAGGTAACGGAGGATTCGCCTACACAGCGCGTAGCTATCGGCCTGAGTGAGAAGTTTCCGCCCGTAAGCCACCTCGTGCCAATGCTCAGCCTGGACAATACTTACAATGCCGATGACCTCAATGATTTCGACCGTAAATGCAAAGAGTTTGCCGGCACTGATAAAATTGAATACTGCGTAGAGCCTAAATATGACGGCGCCAGCATATCGCTGATATATGAGAATGGCAAAATGACCCGTGGTGCTACCCGTGGCGATGGTGTAATGGGTGAAGAAATTACTAACAACATCCGCCAGATAAAATCAATACCTCTCTCTGCTAATTTCACCAAAGACGATGTTGGACAGATAGAGATACGTGGTGAAGTAGTGATACACAAAAGTGTATTCGCTGCCTACAACGAGCAACGCATAGCAGATGGACTTTCACCTTTAGCCAATCCCCGCAATGCCGCTTCAGGTACACTGCGTATATTAGATCCTAAAGAAGTAGCAAAACGCAGGCTGTCAGCAATACTGTATCATATCAGTTACTACAACACAGGCAACAAGCCCCGTCCCGCACAATTAGCGACACACTTTGATTCGCTGCAATGGCTATATGGTCTGGGCTTCCCTACCCCTGCGAAGGAGATGAAAAAGTTCGACAACATTGAAGATGTCATCACGTTCTGCGATGAGTTCGAACAGAAACGCGATGAATTACCTTTTGAAGTGGATGGCCTCGTGATAAAAGTCAATGACTTTGATATGCAGGACAAGATGGGCATGACCACCCATCACCCGCGTTGGGCTGTAGCCTATAAGTTCAAAGCAAGGCAGGCTACCAGTAAGCTGCTGGATGTAGAATACCAGGTAGGCCGCACAGGTGCGGTCACTCCCGTTGCAAAAATAGAACCTGTACCTATTGGTGGTGTTACAGTCAAGTCTGTATCGCTGTTTAATGAAGATGTAATAAAAGAAAAAGACCTTCGTATAGGCGATACTGTAGTAGTTGAGCGTGCAGGGGATGTAATACCATACATCGTAAAGTCGCTCCCGGAGCTGCGTACAGGTGATGAGAAAGAAATAGTATTCCCACACAATTGCCCTGCATGTAGTGAGCCATTGGAAAGAAATGAGGAAGAAGCAGCATGGCGTTGTGTCAATATCAGTTGCCCTGTACAGGTAGCCGAACGTATAATCCACTTCACCAGTAAAGATGCTATGGACATTCGCGGTCTCGGTGGCGCGAACGTCATCAAGTTCTTTGAGTTGGGTTTACTCAAAGACATCCCCGGCCTTTATCATATTGACTGGAATGCCATCAGCCAGTTAGGCGGCTTTGGTGAAAAGTCCATTGCCAACCTGCAACAGGCAATAGAGAACTCTAAAAAGCAACCACTCAACAGGTTGATATATGGCCTCGGCATCCGCTTTGTAGGTGAAACCACTGCTAAGACATTGGCCAATGCCATCACACACATCCGCGATTTTTACGATTGGGATGTAGAGAAGCTCAGTACCCTGGAGGACATCGGACCTAAAGTAGCCACATCAGTAGTGCAGTTCTTTCACAACGAAGAGAACCGACACATGATAGACGCTTTAGAGAAAGAAGGGCTCACCTTGGTAAACCAGCACAGGGGCAACGAACAGGCCAGCGGGGAACTAGCAGGCAAGACATTCCTTTTCACGGGTACATTAGCAAAAATGAAACGCTCCGAGGCTGAAGCTATGGCCGAAGCTAAAGGAGGCTCTATATTGGGCGGGGTCAGCAGCAAGCTCAATTACCTGGTTGTAGGCGAAGATGCGGGCTCCAAACTGGAGAAAGCCAAAAAACTGGGAACGGTCAGTATCCTTACAGAAGATGAATTCCTTAACTTAGTGAAAGATTAATCACACAACAATGAAACATCTTATCGCACTTATAATATTAGCTGTATTTGCTACCTCATGCGGTGGCTCTAAGGCTAATGACGAAACTCCTTCTGCTAAATATGAAGAGAAGAAGAACTCTTTAGAAGAGACAGAACGCAGCAACCCGCTCCAGTTCCTGAAAATGAGGAATGGTAATGACCGTAGCAACCTCGTGAATAAAGTGGTGATCGAAGGTGATGTGATCAACAGCGCCACATTAGTAGCTTATAAAGACATTGAGATCAATATCATCTTCAAAAATGAAAAGGGCTCGGTGATACAGAAGGATACCAAAACGCTTGGGATGACCATTCAGCCCGCCTCTACACAAGCAGTAAAGGTAAAAGTGAAAAAGCCAAAAGGCACAGCCTCAGTACTATTCGACATAACCGGCGCTACACCCGTTAACAAGTAGAGCAATCTGAAGTAGGGGCAATCCTTGCCCGTCCGGTCAGGCGGGCCTTGCGGTTGCCCGGCTCGCGAAGAGTCAACGGCTCGCTCATAGCAATAAATATATTCCCCCTTTAGCGAGGTAGGGGGGCAGACTCCCGCAAATAAAGCCCCTTTCGGCCCTCGGGGTTTAGGAAAGGGGCTCGTCTTTACGTAACTTTGCCCACGTTTTTCAATAGTTAGAATGTCTGAAATTAAACCATATTTAAGGCTGAGTGGCTTAGAACCCTTGGTCGTGCGCCCGGAAACGAATTTTGTGAACGTTGGTGAACGTACCAATGTAACAGGTTCTAAAAAGTTTGCAAGGCTGATCCGTGAAAACCTCTACGAGGAAGCATTATCTGTTGCCCGCCAACAAGTAGAAAGCGGGGCCCAGGTACTGGACATAAACATGGACGATGCTCTCCTCGATGGTGAGCTCGCCATGAATACCTTCGTCAACCTCTTACAAGCGGAACCTGATATCGCCCGTATTCCTATCATGCTGGACTCTTCCAAGTTCTCCATCATAGTAGCAGGACTGAAATGCGTGCAAGGTAAGTGCATCGTCAATTCTATCTCCATGAAGGAGGGCGAAGAGAAATTCATTGAGCAGGCGGAGATATGCCGCAGTTTTGGCGCTTCTGTTATTGTAATGGCATTTGATGAAGAAGGCCAGGCAGATACTCTGGAGCGTCGTGTTTCTATCTGCGAACGCGCGTATAAGATATTGACAGAACAAGTTGGCTTCCATCCCGAAGACATCATCTTCGATCTCAACATCTTCGCAATCGCTACAGGTATAGAAGAACACAATAACTATGCGGTTGACTTCATCGAAGCAACTAAGATCATCAAGAAAAAAATGCCGCTCGTTAAAATAAGCGGTGGTGTAAGTAATATCTCTTTCTCCTTCCGCGGTAATGATACCGTGCGGGAAGCAATGCATAGTGTATTCCTTTATTACGCCATCAAGGCAGGTATGGATATGGGTATTGTGAATGCAGGCCAGTTGGTAGTGTATGACGAAATTGAACCCAAACTCAAGGAGCTCTGCGAGGATGTGGTTTTGAACAAACGTCCTGATGCTACTGACAGGTTACTCGCTTTTGCCGATACAGTAAAGGCCAAAGGCAAGGAAGTAAAGAAAGACGATGCCTGGAGAAGCATACCCGTTGCGGAAAGGTTGAAGCACGCATTGGTCAATGGCATCACCGATTATATAGATGAAGATACAGAAGAGGCTAGGCAGCAATATGCCAAACCCCTGGAAGTGATAGAAGGTCCGCTGATGGATGGTATGAATGTAGTAGGCGACCTTTTCGGTAGCGGAAAGATGTTCCTGCCGCAGGTAGTGAAGAGCGCCCGTGTAATGAAGAAAAGTGTGGCTTATCTCTTCCCGTTCATTGAGGCAGAAAAAGAAGAAAGAAGATTGGCGCACGAAAAGGCGGGTACTGTTAATGCAGAAACTGCCGGTGCTGCGAAAATATTGCTCGCCACTGTTAAGGGCGATGTACATGATATAGGTAAGAATATAGTAGGTGTGGTACTGGGCTGCAATGGCTATGATGTGATAGACCTTGGTGTAATGGTGCCTGCCGATAAAATATTAGAAACCGCTGTAAGAGAGAATGTGGACATGATAGGCCTTAGTGGTCTCATCACGCCATCACTGGACGAAATGGTACACGTCGCCCGTGAAATGAAACGCCGTGGCATGAAACTGCCTTTGCTGATAGGTGGCGCTACTACTTCACGTATGCACACTGCCGTGAAGATAGCTCCGCAATATGATGAAGGTGTGGTATATGTACTGGATGCCAGCCGTAGCGTAACGGTTGCAACTAACTTACTAGGCGAACAAAAAGCACCGTTCCTCGAAACGGTCGCTGATGAGTACACAAAGTTGCGTGAGGAGTTCGAGAACAAGAAGACAATAAAAGAATACTTACCCTTGGCGCAGGCGCAAGCCAATGGTGCGAAAATAGATTGGACAAATCATACCCCGCTGAAGCCAACTTTCACAGGAGTAAAAGTATTCCCGGATTACGACCTTTCTGAAATAAGAAAGTACATTGATTGGGGGCCTTTCTTCATTGCCTGGGAAATGCGCGGTAAGTATCCTGCTATTTTGCAAGATGCCAACATTGGCGCTGAAGCAACTAAATTGTTCAATGATGCCAACGCGCTGCTGGATAAGTTGATCAATGAAAAATGGCTGACGGCTAAAGGTGTTATTGGTTTCTGGGAAACAAACAGGACAGCTCCTGATACCATTAAGATATTAGACGACAACGGTAATGAACTAACCACACTAGAGTCTCTTCGCCAACAGATAAAGAAAGCAGCAGGACAACCCAACCTCTCTTTGTCCGATTTCGTTAACCCGAACGCTCCTGACTATATGGGTGCCTTTGCCGTGAGCATACATGGCATAGAGCCACACCTGCAGAAGTTCATGGATGACCATGACGACTACAATAAGATCATGCTCCAGGCATTAGCCGATCGCTTCGCTGAGGCCTTTGCTGAGGTGTTACACCAGAGAGTAAGGAAAGAATTCTGGGGATATGCTAAAGACGAAACATTGACTGTAGAAGAACTGGTAAAAGAAACCTATCAAGGTATCCGCCCCGCTCCGGGTTATCCCGCTTGCCCCGACCATACTGAGAAGATCAAGTTATTCGAACTCCTGAACGCGCTTGAAAATGCAGGTATTGAGTTAACAGAGTCGCTGGCTATGTATCCCGCAGCATCAGTTTGTGGTTGGTACTTCAGCCATCCGCAGAGTGTGTACTTCGGTATCAATAAAATAACACCTGACCAACTGGAAGACTATACTAAGCGTAAAGGGATGGACGCGGAAGAAATGAAAAAATGGCTTTCACCAATTTTAGATTTTTAAGATGAGCGAACTGCAAGAGTCATTAACAGTTCCTGTACAAGGCACTCAGTCCAAACCCCTGAGGGTATTAGCAAGCATAGCTTCCTACGTATTTCACCCTGTGTTCATGCCCACGGTCATGGCTGTGGTGATCTTCATGCTGGCCCACGATACATTATTTCCCAGCGTGCCGTCAAAGTCGTACCATATGTGGGTGGTTATCATCGCCCTGAATACTATCCTGTTCCCGCTTCTTACTGTTGCCCTGCTGAAAGGCTTAGGCTTTATTAAGAGCATCCACATGACCGAGCCCAGGGATCGCATCATACCTCTTATCGGTTGTATGATATTTTACTTCTGGGCCAACTTTGTAATAGGCAATCCGGTTTCAGGTGCGCCTATTATATTACACACGCTTACCCTGGGTAGCTTTTGGGGCATCATTGCCGTTTTTATGGTGAGCATATTCTATAAGGTAAGTATGCACACAGCAGCTGCTGGAGGTATGATTGGTATTTTATTGGTGCTCATGTTCACTAGCCCGATCAATATGGTCATGCCGTTCTTTGTGGCTGTAGCAATTGCCGGAATCATAGGCACTGCGCGCATGCTTCTTGGTGTTCACAGGATATGGGAAGTATGGATAGGTTACTCCATCGGTATTGCTGTGCAGGTAGCTGCTTATTTATACCTGAGATGACAAATATTTTTTCACGAGTTGATAAATACAGAAAGGCTGCACATTGTGCAGCCTTTCTATTATCACTTATATTGGTCGTTCTATTGTTTAATGATCTTGTCTTTCAGCAGTGATCTTCCTTTTTCATCGGTAACCTGTATCAGGTAAACATCGTTGGGATATTGATCCATAGGTAACACTGTCCTGCCTGCTGATACTGACATGGTATTATTGGATATCGTTCTGCCCACCACATCAGTAATAATGATACTGTACTTACCTGCTGTCGCAAATTCAACATTCAGCTCATCACGCACAGGGTTAGGATAGACCTTGATGCCTCCTTTACTGATAGTGTTTTTCATATCTACAGGGAAGCCTGCAATGAATAATGTATCGTCCGTAGTGCCGTCATTACCGTTGTCTACTATCACAGCTATCTGCACACCATTCAGCCCTACAAAATACGGATCAATAGTATGGGTCGTAGTTCCGCTCAATACTACAGGTGCGCTGAATTCATTCACAGTAGTTCCATTGTAAGCTGCAAACACAGTAAGGTTATATGTACAGGTAGCAGAACCACTTACTTTCGTTATCTGGTAAACAAACTGCGACGGATTAGAAGTCACTATAGAATCTCCCTGGTCTGCACATATGTTTGTTGCTAGTATGCTCACTCCTTGCTGTTGGCCGCTCGCTATTTCAGTAAAGCTTCCGTTGATGTATTTAGTGTTGTTATCCGGGTTGCCGTATGATATCTTTCTTTTCTCAACAGCTCCATTGTCCTGTTCGGTAGTAGCAGCCGCTCTGCTCAGTGACATAGAGTAGTTCTTGTTGTACTGCTTCCATATCATTGATGCATTAGTATAGTTCCCTGTATGGAAATAGGCCGTCCCTGCTGTATCTACCAGGTGAGCCACCGGAGGGTCTGATGTAGTAGACTCATATATCAATCCCTGGAGGTCAGTAGTGTTGTTGTTATAAACGCCACCCAGGGCTGTCACCTGGCCGGTACCTGTTGTAATGGTGTAATCTGACGGACCGTCGGTTGTCATCGTATAGTTAGGGTCATCACCCGCACTGGTCGATTTCATGTTTGTGAACGGAACGTCCATCACTTCCCTTATCGAAGCCTTGTTCAAAGAGATGTATGCTAAACTATAGTCGTTACTTACAACAGAAGAATGCGGAGTATTCAATCGCGTGGAGTTAACCAATATATACCTCGTAGAATCTCCGGGGAAGTAAGAGTCGTGTATAAATAAAGTGTCATAGTCAAGCGCCGGAGAATCAAAAGGCAGGGTCCTCGGAGTTCTTATTTTATAAGGTAGCACACTGTGGAAACCGCCGCCTGTCGCCTCAAATGATAAACTCCTCGGGTTTGATTCGCTCCATGACTTTAAGAATTCCATCTTCATTTTGTGTAGGCCGCTCCACAGATCCTCATCAGCATATTTATCTGTGGCATATTTAGCAATTGTAGCCTGGTTATGTTGTTTTATGTACATTCTTGCTATACCCTGTATCGCATTATTGTTTGTGTTACTTATGTTTGATATGTTGGTATTAGCCGGGAAATTGTACCATGTGGAAAATAAATTATCGTCAAAATGACGCAGCAGTTCTGTGTAGGTAATACCATAGCAGTGGCCTCTGTAATCATGGCTGATAGACATGTATTTATCAAACATCAGGTGCTTCATGATGTTTTCATAGTATAATAACAAGTAAGGATTGCTGCTGGTACCAATGCCGGATGCATCTGTCTCTTTGCCAAAGCTCAGCCAGTCAGGGCTGCGGTCATTGGTCATAGTGAGATTAGGATTATTCTGTATCAGGAAATTATCCATCAGCGGGCCCGCGTTAGGATTATACGGATCGCTTTGGTTATAGTTAAATCCTCCCCAGTACGATGATGGCCATACATTATTATTATTGGCTGCTTCATTATCCAGCTTCCAGTTGTCGTCATTAAAATTATAGCCCGGTATTCTGAACTCCGGTAGATTAGGCCTGTATATAAAACCCTTCCACGTATTTGTGCCCGGGTGGTAATAGCTACCTACTACTTCGCCATTATCGTTTATGGCGTTAGCTACCGATTGAATGGCATTGTTATCGAATATTGAGTTCATCGAAGTGAATTGGGTCAGACTGCCTGTGCTGGCATTGGCTATAAAGCCCATATAGACATTATTGGTCGTTTGGAGATATTCCCCTGCTACCCAACCGTTGTTATTGATATCCCAGAGCTTTATTTTAAAAGCGGAGTTCAGGTAAGTAAAGTTCTCTGTCAGGTTATCATACACGAATGGTTTTATCAGGGAGCCGTCTATATAAAAGCCGGAAACCTTATTAGCATCATTTACACCTCCTGCGAATGTGTTGTAAACATCAATTCCTATCTCAACCCTGTTTGACTCAAAGGCTATATTTCCTATAGGCACTATACTATCATGCTTCACCCACAAGAACCTGGTAGATGCCTGGAACCATCCGGAAATGTCGTTGTTGTTATTTATATCAAATGCAACAGAGCTGGGCTGTGAAATGCCCGATATCGGCACATAATGCCCTATAGTGTCATTCAGCGTATCCAGGTAACATTTGTAAAGGCTTACTGTAGCACCATTGTTAACAGTTAAGACTGCAACACCATTATCATTTATTGATTCAACCTTTACATCCGTTGCGCCGAATATATTGGAATGTATGATCAGCTTTCTACCCGTAGGTGTAATGATAAGGCCAACATTAGTATTACTAAGGCTGGTATAATAACCTGTTACATAACCCCTGTTGTTAATGCCGGTGAGGTAGGTATTCATTTCAAGGCCTGTGCCGGGGCTACCCATATCCACTGTTTCCAGCATCTGTGCACGTGTGGTAAGAGTTGTCGCGAAGAGCGTAACGATCAGTAGTAATAGTTTAAAAGGGGTGATCTTTTTCATATGGCGTATTTTATAGCATTTCAATGCGTGTGAAAATAATCTAATGAATGATCAATCGCAACGATTTGTAATGTTTTTACGTCATAAAATAAAAAATCCCCCTCTGTAAAACAGAAGGGGATTGTATAATGTTGATTATCAATTTACTAGTAACGATACATTTCCGGTTTGAAAGGACCTTCCTTAGAGATACCTAAGTATTCAGATTGTGCTGTAGTCAGTTCTTCCAGTACCACGCCAATTTTAGCAAGGTGCAGGCGGGCAACTTTCTCATCCAGGTGCTTAGGCAGAACGTATACTTTGTTCTCGTAGTTGCTGTGGTTGTTCCATAGCTCTATTTGCGCCAGCGTTTGGTTAGAGAATGAGTTACTCATCACGAAGCTAGGGTGACCAGTAGCGCAACCCAGGTTCACCAGGCGACCTTCTGCCAACACGATAACTTCCTTACCATCTATGCTATACAGGTCAACTTGTGGCTTGATAGTATCCTTAGTAGAACCATAAGCGCTGTTCAACCAAGCCATATCTATTTCGATATCGAAGTGGCCGATGTTACAAACGATAGCCTTATCCTTCATAGCACGGAAGTGCGCTTCAGTGATCAGGTCACGGCAGCCTGAAGCAGTAACGATGATATCAGCTTCTTTCACTGCATCTATCATTTTCTTTACTTCAAATCCGTCCATTGCAGCTTGCAGTGCGCAGATAGGATCGATCTCGGTAACGATAACACGGGCACCTGCACCACGCAGAGACTCAGCAGAACCTTTACCTACGTCGCCATAACCACCAACAACTGCAACCTTACCGGCCATCATTACGTCGGTAGCACGACGGATAGAATCCACCAGTGATTCTTTACAACCGTACTTGTTATCGAACTTAGACTTAGTAACAGAGTCGTTTACGTTGATAGCAGGCATTGGTAGAGTACCTTTCTGCATACGCTCGTAAAGACGGTGAACACCTGTAGTAGTTTCTTCACTCAGGCCTTTTATATGCTGAACCAGTTCAGTGTAGTTGTCCAGAACGATGTTCGTCAGGTCACCACCATCATCAAGGATCATATTCAGCGGACGGTCTTCACCACCAAAGAATAAAGTCTGCTCGATGCACCAGTCAGCTTCTGCTTGTGATTGGCCTTTCCATGCAAAAACACCAATACCAGTTGCAGCGATTGCAGCAGCAGCGTGGTCCTGCGTAGAGAATATATTACAAGAGCTCCAGCGAACCTCAGCTCCCAGTGCAGTTAATGTTTCTATCAATACCGCTGTCTGGATGGTCATGTGCAGGCAACCTGCTATGCGCGCACCTTTCAGTGGTTGAGACGGTCCGTATTCGGCACGGATAGCCATCAGGCCCGGCATTTCTGCTTCAGCCAGTTTAATTTCCTTACGACCCCATTCAGCCAGGCTAATGTCTGCCACTTTATAAGGCAGTTTAAAGTCAATTTGAGAGCGAGTTGCTGTACTCATGATATACTATTGATTTATTTTAAAAATTTGTGGAGGCAAAGGTACATAATCTCCTACTATTAACCATAAGGTTAATATGTGATAATTGTATAAGTATTGTCAGTATTTGTGTGCCGATCATTGCTATAGCTTAAACAGCCGGAGGACTCGATTTGTTCAGAAGCGGGGTGATAATCTTCTGCTTAGTATTGTCATGCTGCCCCACGTTGTTGTTAGGCTGAGCTACGCTTCGGAAGTGGTTTCTGACCATTTTCGTGATATCAGCAAAATGGTAGAATTACGCGGGGGCAAACGGTGCACATTTATTTTTCACTTCCTCAACACTCTTATCCCCACCCGCCTGTTCTTTGCCTCATCATCCGGTGTTATCTCCGGCGTCACGAACGGACGCGTGGTGCCATGGCCCACATACTTCATCCGCTCCGCGTCAACTCCGTTTACTACCAGGAAGTCGTAGATGGCCCTGGCCCTTTTTCCTGACAGGCTATTAACGCCCGTGTCGGCTACGGGTATATCATTGGGCATAAGTTTGGAGCAACACATATGTCCTTCTACCTGAACATGCACAGATGGGTTGTTTCTCAGGAAAGTAGCGAGCTTGCTCAGCTCAAAGTAAGACTGCTCACTGATCTTATAGCTGCCCGCCTCAAAGAAGACACGGTCGAGCGGCACCACATCATCTTCCTTCAGCGCGGAGATATCAAACAGGGGAGTGCCTTTTTTCGCGCCACTAGTGGTTGCAGGTGCCTTCCCCCTGTCTATAATGATCAGTACTTTCCGGTCGTCGGGTATACCTGCTTTGTGCGTTGTGTTATTGGCTATTTCCCCCTTACCAATACATACACTGATCTCCTCATCCTTGTATCCTGATGCTGCAAGGTGGTCCTTCACATTGGCAGCCCTTTTTCCGGAGAGCGTCATATTATCATTCTCACTTCCCAGGTGGTCAGCATATCCAAGTATGATCAGCTTCTGTCCACGACTTATCTTATACTTAGACAAAAGCTGGTCTATATACACTTTTGACTTATCCGTAAGCTTAGGATCATTCAGGTTAAAACGCACCTCGAAAGTATCAACAGTTTGTCCCTGCGCCGTGCAGCACAGAATGGCAAACGTCAATATCATTAGTACATGCTTCATAATACCTGTACCTATCAGGGTTTGTAATTCAAACTACAAAGTAGTTAAAAATATTGTGGATATGTTCTTCGCCCCTGTAGGTATACATTTCGTACCTTTACAATGCCCGAAATCCGCCATAGTAATGCATTTCAGGCCATCAGAAAAAGGTCCGGGAAACAAAAGTGAAATGACCGGAAGCAAAACTGAAACAACCGGAAGCAAAAGTGAAATGACATGAAACAAAAGTGAAGTAAAAGTGAAGCAAAAAGCAGCAAAACTGAAACAAAAAAGAGTGACCCCTTGCCAGACTTGACTTTCAGCCCGCATTACTTGACCAAAAGTGAAGTAAAAATAAATAGAACATAAAACTACTAGAAGCAAACCGAGTCCAAATTGCCCAAACCAGCTACCACGGCTAATCTAACGAAAATCAACCCTGCACTACGCTGCACAGACATAGCATAAACTTGCACAGACGCAGCTTAAGTCTGCACAGACACAGCACAAGTTCGCACAGACGTTGCACAAGTCTGCAATAAAGTAGAACTAGAATAATTGGACTCCCCTCCTGGCAGGGAGGGATGCCTAATCCCGCCCTTCAGCGGGATTAGGCGGGGTGGGTGACTCGCACAGTGTTTAACTAACTTTCCTATTCCTATGCGCTCTCACCACGAATATCCCCGTCACAATAAAAGGAATAGTAGAGAGCAGTATTTTTATATTACCACTCGTTGCCCCGATAAAGAACAGGAAGAGCAGCAGCACACTTAAGCTGATAAGCCCTATAAAAGTAAGCGCCTTAGAAGGTGTCTTTTGAAATACAGTAAACAATAGGATCAGTTGCCCCAGCAATGGAATGAGCACAGCAGGATGTACCATGGCATCTTTATCAGGCGTGTGAAAGAAGATTTCATACTCCATCTGGAACAGGAACATGTGATGGTCCTTGCCCCATTCTAAGTAACCGATTAGCGAGGTGAGTATAAGCAGGATGTTGAGGAGCTTTTTCATGTGTGAATTGTTATTCGCTATGCCTAAAATAGTAAAAATGGATTAGAGACTTAATGCCATGCGAAAGGAATGTTTATTTTAGAGTGTATTTACAAAAGGATATTTTATGACAACAAAGCAATTGATGGATTCATTTTATCAGAACCACAAAGACCTCTCAGAATACATCAACTCATTGCCTGATGAAAAATTCCTACATACGGCCAATGGCAAATGGACACCCGGTCAGCAACTCGCACACGTCTATCTCACCCTGGTTCCTATCAGCCAGGCGCTTGGTTCTAAAGAATACATTCAGAACAAGTTCGGCAACATTGGGCGCCCTACGATGTCGTATAATGAGGTGATAGAAACATACAAGAAAGGACTGGCTACCGGAGGAAAAGCCCCTGAGCAATTTCTTCCGCAGAATGTGCCGTTAAGCCAAAGAGAAGAGTTCACAGATAAGTTGCTCACTATACTTGGCACAATTCAACAACAGGTGGCTACCTATTCGGAAGAGGAATTGGATACACTGGTATTACCACATCCATTCTTAGGAAAATTATCGATCAGAGAATTCTTCTGCCTCATGTCGTATCACCCGACACATCATTTGGAGCAAACAAAGAAAAACTTAGAAATGTAGATTAATCCGACGCGGAACCGTAAGTGAACATTATACTATTGTTAGAGAATACTGCATAACAGTAATTCCAGAATACAGGATAACCAGGAATTGCGCTTTCGTCAAATGGACAAGAATAGCTTTTACTTCCATCGAGAAACCTATTTATATAGGTTATTAAGCTTGCTTGTAATTCTAGTAATGAAGTTTCTTTCTCTTTAGATAATGACAAGCCTGCATGGGAATCGCCTCTATAGTTTAGTTTGTCTTTTATGTCGGCAATTAATTCTTCTTTGTCGATTGGAACGAGGTGTTGTATATAATTGAGGTCTACACTAGGGTACTTTTTCTTTAGGGCTGTTTTAAAGTCCTCAATAGTGCAGCCTTCGAATAGGTCTACACCTAAGCAGACTTCAAAATTGAACCCATACATCAGATGTTCAATTTGAGCAATAATATCAGATATATTGGGTGTGGTCAACTTATTCGTTGGTTAGAGAGTGATTACAACACCTTCAAATACTCACGTATCTTCTCCGCAAGTCCTTCACTCACTGGCACTACAGGCAGGCGCAGATTGTTTCCGCAGATGCTCATGCAACTCAGTACATATTTTACTCCCGGAGGATTACCATCTACGAACAGCAGGCCGATACCTTTCAGTAGTTTGTAATGCAGTTTGCGGGCGGTGTCAAAGTCGCCGTTCAGGCCGCTGTTCACCATGTCGGTGAAATCTTTGGTGAAGCAGTTGGCAGCTACCGAGATAACGCCGTCCATACCAAGCGCCAGTTGTGGTAATACCAGGTCGTCATCACCGGAGAGTACTGCAAAACCTTCCGGCTTGCCCTGCACCAATTCCATGCACTGTGGCATTTGCCCAACAGCTTCTTTTACGGCAACGATGTTCTTGAATTCTTTTGCCAGGCGAAGGGTAGTTGCAGGCAACATATTCGTCACCGTGCGTCCGGGCACATTATAGAGTATGATCGGCTTATCGGTAGCAGATGCTATCGCTTTGAAGTGTTGGTATAAACCTTCTTGTGTTGGCTTGTTGTAGTAAGGCACTACGCTCAGTATACCTGCTACTCCTGAGAGATCGTAGGTCTTGAGCGCATGTAGTACTTCAGCAGTGTTGTTGCTGCCTATACCGCAGACGACAGGTACACGTTTGTTGCAGAACTTGATGATGTGCGCTAATACTTCTTTCTTCTCATCAGCAGTCAGGGTAGGGGTTTCCGCGGTAGTGCCTAGGGCAACGAGGTAGTTGACACCATTTTCTATCACATGGTTCACCAGCTTTTCCAATGAGGAAAAGTCAACTGAACCATCAGCATTAAAAGGTGTTACCAACGCCACACCTGTACCACGGAAAATATGAGCCATGTTAATTCAAAATTATTTCGCTTTGCTCAATGAGAACGCTGCGCTAAATTCAAAAATCAAAATTCAAAAACATCGAGTATCCAATATCGAGTATCGAGAAACGAGCATCGGGTTTACTCTTCATCATAGAAGCCCATGCCTGAGAATTTCTCAATGCGTTCTTCTATTCTTTTTTCCTCACCTTTCTTTTGCAAGGCAGGAATTGTTTCTAATAAATATTTTTTGATAGTAGCTGCCATTCCTTCCGGGTCGGCATGAGCACCACCTACAGGCTCCGGCAATACATCATCCACCAGTCCGAAGCCTTTCATGTCAACAGAGGTCAGCTTCAGTTGTTCTGCTGCTTGTTCTTTGAAATTCCAGCTGCGCCAGAGGATAGAAGAGCAAGACTCGGGGGAGATAACAGTGTACCAGGTATTTTCCAGCATCACTACTTTATCACCAATACCTATACCCAATGCACCGCCCGATGCACCTTCACCTATAATGATGCAGATAACGGGCACTTTCATGTTCACCATTTCGAACAGGTTGCGGGCTATGGCCTCACCTTGTCCGCGTTCCTCAGCTTCCAGTCCCGGGTAAGCACCGGGAGTATCTATCAGTGTAACGATCGGGTGGCCGAACTTTTCCGCCATTTTCATCAGGCGCAGGGCTTTACGATAGCCTTCCGGGTTAGCCATACCGAAGTTGCGCATCTGGCGCATCTTGGTATTGATACCTTTCTGCTGACCTATTACCATTACCGGCATATCGTCCAGCATAGCCATACCGCCTATCATGGCTTTATCGTCCTTTACCTGGCGGTCGCCATATAGTTCGGTAAAGTTGTTGAATATCTTCTCAATATAGTACAGTGTATAAGGGCGCTCAGGGTGGCGGCTCAGCTGTACGCGCTGCCACGGGGTGAGGTTGCTATATATAGTGCTGCGTGTCTTCTCAATGGCTTCCTCCAGCTCACGAATACTTCCACTCACATCAACTGACGAATTTTTGGCGGACATATCCTTCAGCTTCGTTATCTGGCCAAACAATTCTTCAATAGGTTTTTCAAAATCCAGGAACTGCATAAGTTTGTATTTGAGGTACAAAAGTAAGGTTTGAAAGTTTTTTAAAAGAACATTTGCAGAATTTAGAAAAATGCCTTTATCTTTGCAGCCCCAACAACGAAGAAATAATGTGTTTTTGTAGTTGCCGGGACACAAATAAGTAATAAAGCTCTTTTAATATATAAATTAAAAAATTAGGCTAAACTCCCTTGGATCGGTAGTTCAGTTGGTTAGAATGCCGCCCTGTCACGGCGGAGGTCGCGGGTTCGAGTCCCGTCCGGTCCGCAAAGGCTCCTCATTGAGGAGCCTTTGTTATTTTAAATATTTCTGCTTTTGCATCCTTTCATTCACTCACATATTATTTTCTGCATTTTAGTGACAACTTCAAATGCCCATTCCCGTAACTTTGCGGCCTGATGAAAAGGATATTGGTATTGGGTCTTGTTGTGGTGGGCTTAGCTATAGGCTATGGCTTTACAGGCGATAATGTGCCCCAGCCGAAATTCTCTTTTCAAGGTGCCCCCACTACTCCTGAACAACTTGGCGAGATGCTTTTCTTCGAGAAAATGATATCTGCCAATAAGGATCTGAGTTGCGCCTCCTGCCATATACCGGAACATGGGTTTGCAGATACTGTACCTTTTAGCATAGGTGTGGATGGCCGGTTGGGAAAGCGCAATGCCCAGTCTTGCGCGAATATGTCAGAGCGGTCATTCTTTTTCTATGATGGCCGGGCCGCAACGCTGGAAGAGCAGGTGAAGTTCCCGATAGAGGATGAAAATGAAATGGGTCTGCCAATTGCAGAGGCAGTAGTGCGACTGAACAAAGACAAAACTTACGTTCAGTATTTCAAGGCTATCTATAAGCAAGCGCCAAATGAAACCAATCTGAAATCTGCTATCGCGGCTTTTGAGCGGACACTGGAAACGAGTGATACTCCTTTCGACAGGTATATGAAAGGCAATGACAGTGCTATCAGCCTGTCGGCGCAACGGGGAAGGGAACTGTTCATGAGCGATAAGGCGAAGTGTTTCGATTGCCATTTCTCGCCCGACTTTACCGGTGATGAATTTCGCAACATAGGTTTGTATGACGGGGTGAAGTACAAGGACGAGGGACGCTATGCTATAACAAAGGACAAAAGCGACATGGGCAAGTTCAAAGTGCCCGGCTTGCGCAATGTAGCTGTAACCGCGCCGTATATGCACAATGGTATGTTCAAAACGCTGAGGGAAGTAATAGATTATTACGATGATCCTTATAAGACCGTGGCGCATCCTGTGAATATGGATTCGCTGTTATTACAACCCTTACATCTCACAGAACAGGAGAAAACGGACCTGGAGAATTTCATGATCACGCTGACGGATGATAGGTTCGTGAAGCGGTAAGTCCCTATATTTACATTCTTGGAACTGACAACTGATATATACCAACGTATTGTAGCTGCCAAGCTGTTCATAGACGAGCACTACTATGAGTCTATAGACCTGGACCAGATTGCGGCGCAGGCATTTTTGTCGCGGTTTCATTTTCACAGGCTCTTTAGCCGTATCTATAAAAAAACGCCACACCAATATCTCACACAAAAGCGTATGGACGCTGCGAAGCTGTTCCTGGCGAAGGAAGGCATCAGTATTTCGGATGTGTGCAGTATGATAGGTTTTGAAAGCCCGGGTTCATTCAGTTCGCTATTCAGTAAGATGAGCGGACACTCGCCGCAATACTACCGCAACATAGCCTGGCTGAAAAAGAAGCTGGCAGAAGAACAGCCCAAGCAATTTGTACCGCACTGCTTTATAGAGCAGTATAAGGTGGGTTAACTTATTCTTAAAGAAGAAAAGCAAGATTCAAGAACTGGGATGTTCGCCGCAACCCTATCTTCGCTTTATTAAAATCAAACGATATGATAACAAGACTCTCGCATACCAGCATTTATGTAAACGACCAGGAAAAGGCGTACGACTTTTACGTGAACATACTGGGCTTTAAGGTGAAGAATGATGTGAAGATGGAAAATGGTTTCCGCTGGCTGACACTTAATGCCCCTGATCAGCCCGAACTGGAAATTATCCTGATGGATGTGCTGCATGAGAGCAATACGTCAGACACATTTGACGAAGAAGCGCGTAATGCATTTAAGGTGCTGATGGATAAGGGCATACTTGGTGCGGGTGTGTTCAATACACCAGACTGCCGCGCCACCTATGAAGAACTGGCTGCCAAAGGTGTTAAGTTTGCCGGTGAGCCTAAGGAGCAATTCTATGGTATAGAGGCTGTGATGTATGATGGTTGCGGTAACTGGTTCAGCCTTACTCAGCCGAAACAGATGTAACTTAGCTGAATGGCGAATAAACCACGCGCGATACACCCCGACTTTAAATCACTGCTCCATTTCAAGGACCAGAAGATCGTTGACCTGTTCACAGACCTGAGGGAATATATACTGGAGATATATCCCGACAGTAATGAGCTGGTGTATCATACCCACGCGCTGACGGCGGTGTTCTCTATTTCGGAGAAGTTGGGTGATGCCTTCTGCATGATACCGATATATAATAACCATATGAACCTCGGGTTCAACAAAGGGACGCTGCTTAGTGACCCGCATAAACTGCTTACAGGCACCGGCAACCTGATAAGGCATATAGATGTGGATGCACCTAAAGACTACAGGAACAAGAAAGTAAAGGACCTGATAAAGGCAGCGGTTGACTTTGCTATTAAGGATATGGATAAGCCCACAAAGACTGTGGGTGAAACTATATCGAAGATAAAGAAGAAGTAAACTACTTCTATGATGTTCTTTATTTTTTTGCTCTCCTGTCCCGGCCTAAAATAGTTACGAGGTAGGGAACAGGCTTGCCGTCTTTTTTAGCGGGTGTGAATGTGAGGTCTTTTATTTTGTTCCACATACCTTTTCGCATGATGTCTACTTCGTCACTATCCTTTACATAAAAGTTTGTATTGAGCAGATCGATCTTGCCGTTCTCATCAATGAGGATCACGATGTAGTCTAAGGCATCATTTGTTTTTGCCAGTTCATCAGAATAAAGGTTCCGGAAGAACTGGTCGATACTTTCCTGTGCAGCTTTAGCGACAGGTTCTGTCGCTTCATTTTCCTTGAAAATTTGCATTCCCGACCTGTAGGATACGGTTGAAGTTCGTCCTCTTATTTTCTTATAAGAGACTTTACCGGTAGCAGAGTCTGTGACCTTAGTAGAGTCTATGTACGAAGGCGTAACATTGATATCATCGTCCTCTACATTAAGTGTAGCGGAATTTTGGGCAGAAGCCACACTGCATATTACTGTGGCGATAAGTGTAGTGAATATTCTTTTGAGTATGGTTTTTCTTCAGCGTCTTTTTAATAAAACATAGCGTGATACGCTACTGGTTTGCCGTCTTTTTTAGCAGGACGGAAGTGCAGCGCGCTTAGTTTCCGGGTGATGTTGCTGCGGATGCGATCACTCGTTGCTTTATCAACGGGTACATTGGTAGTGCCTGAAAGGTCGGTGGGGTAGAGGTTGATATCACTATAGACAACATTGCCTTCTTCATTTATCACAAGCTCAACATGGCCGAAGAAGTTCCAGGCCTCCTCTATATCCTTGCGCAGCTTTCTGTTCAGCACTTTTTGCACATCACCGCGGAGGAATTTTCTCGCGGGCTTTTTTACCTGTGCGTATCTGTATATGGAGGCATTGTTAAGTTTGGAGATGTCGGTACGCTTACTATACCTCATAATGATCTCTTCTGTTACGGGGTCTACGACTTCGATCGTGTCCATACCCGTATAATCTATTGCGAGCGTGTCGCCATTGGGTAACGGGACAAATTTAGGCATATCCCAGTCATAGCCTTGTGCCGTAGCCATATTAGCCGTGAGCAAGAAAAACGTAAGTATGAATGAGATCTTTTTCAACATAAGCGTTAATAAGCAGTTGGGAAATTATTTTATCACCGGTATGTTGTCGCCATAGGGCACTGCTTTTCCATTACGTTTGGCGGGGATGAAATGTATCCCTTTGAGCCTGTCCATGATCTTTTTGCGGAAGTATTCTGTTTCTTTTTCTGCGTTTTTACCACTCTTTAAGAACAGGAAGCGTATAAATCCTACCTCTCCCTTATCGTCTATAACGATGTCCATGCTGTGGATATTCTTTGCATTTTTGAGTTCCTCGTTTACCAGGTTGCCGACAAAGTCTTTAAAAGTGCTTTGTGCAGCGGCGCCCACCGGTTCGGTGGCATCCTTGCCATAATAGATAGTAGCCCCGTTGAGGGTTGTTATCTTCTCCAGCTTTTCAAACCTTATCAGCCATTCACCTGTAACCGGGTCTTCCAGCTGAACAGTGTCAATTTGTACTGATATTGATACGGTATTTCCTTCAAATGTTTCGGTAACGGTCTTAATATTCTGTGCAGATGCACCCTGTGAAAAGCCCAATATCGCCAGGCATAAAAAGAGGTTGAATAGCTTCATATAAAAGATTTAGCTAAAGATATGGATAATTATATCATTTGAGGGGTCTATTTTAGCGGAAATCAAGGCTAAGATATTTTGAAATTTCTCCCGCTTAGTCTTACCTTTGCGCCAAAATTGGGAGAGGCTTTAGTTTTTTCCATTATTTCAGAAACATCCTTTTATACTTATTTATATGCCAAACGTTGGTAAAATCAAGCAAATCATCGGCCCGGTAGTGGACGTTTATTTCAGTGGTGATGCAAAATTGCCCGAGATCTATAGCGCACTGGAGCTTAAACGTGAAAATGGTGACATCCTGGTAATGGAAGTGCAGCAGCACCTGGGTGAAGACAGCGTTCGTTGCGTAGCGATGGACGGTACTGAAGGTCTTACCCGTGGAATGGACGTTACTGATACAGGTAAAGCGATAGCAATGCCTACCGGTGACCAAATTAACGGCCGCCTGTTTAACGTAACAGGTGATGCAATTGATGGTTTGCCTCCAACGTCTAAGGCACAAAATGCACGCCCTATACACGCAAAACCTCCAAAATTTGAAAACCTGAGTACAGCATCTGAGATACTGTTCACCGGTATCAAAGTAATTGACCTTATTGAGCCTTATGCAAAGGGTGGTAAAATTGGTTTGTTCGGTGGTGCTGGTGTTGGTAAAACAGTACTTATCCAGGAGCTGATCAACAACATCGCGAAAGCATATGCAGGTCTTTCTGTATTTGCGGGTGTGGGTGAGCGTACACGTGAGGGTAATGACCTGATGCGTGAAATGATCGAAGCAGGCATCGTGAAGTACGGTGACAAGTTTATACATAGCATGGAAGAAGGTGGATGGGATCTGTCTTCTGTAGACATGGAACAACTGAAGGACTCTAAGGCTACTTTCGTGTTCGGTCAGATGAACGAACCTCCGGGAGCACGTGCACGTGTGGCCTTGTCCGGTCTTACTATGGCGGAATACTTCCGTGATGGTGACGGTACAGGTAAAGGAAAGGATATCCTTTTCTTCGTAGATAACATCTTCCGTTTCACACAGGCAGGTTCTGAGGTATCAGCACTTCTTGGCCGTATGCCATCAGCGGTGGGTTATCAACCTACACTGGCTACGGAAATGGGTCTGATGCAAGAGCGTATCACTTCTACAAAGAATGGTTCTATTACTTCAGTACAGGCGGTTTACGTACCAGCGGATGATCTTACCGATCCGGCGCCGGCTACTACATTCGCCCACCTGGATGCTACAACCGTATTGAGCCGTAAGATCGCGGATCTTGGTATCTATCCTGCGGTGGATCCATTGGATTCTACATCACGTATCCTTACTGCAGCTATCGTAGGTGATGCACATTACGATTGTGCTAACCGTGTAAAACTGATACTGCAACGCTATAAAGAGTTACAAGATATCATCGCTATCCTTGGTATGGATGAATTGAGTGAAGAAGATAAGCTGGTAGTATCACGCGCCCGTCGTGTGCAGCGTTTCCTTTCTCAACCATTCCACGTGGCTGAGCAGTTCACCGGTCTGAAAGGCGTACTGGTACCAATCGAAGAAACTATCCGTGGTTTCAATATGATCATGGACGGTGAAGTGGATCAGTATCCTGAAGCGGCGTTCAACCTGGTAGGTAGCATAGATGATGCTATCGAGAAAGGTAAGAAGCTGATGGAACAAGCAAAGAACTAGTTGATTAGTTGATAGGTTGATTAGTTGAAAGGCTGTCACTTATTAAATAATGGGTTTTTGACTTTTGAATTTTGACTTTTGAATTGACTTGCAATGCAATTAGAAATATTAACACCTGAGCACAAAGTATATAGCGGTAATGTATATGGTATACAGCTTCCCGGTATCGAAGGTTCTTTCGAGATACTGGAAAAGCACGCGCCAATGATCGCTACACTGGGCAAGGGTAAAATGAAAATACTAAAGGACAAGAACACTACGGAGCTGTACGAAATTACTTCGGGCTTTGTGGAAGTGCTGAACAATAAGGCTACGGTTCTTATTGAAGGTGCGATAGCAATGGACTAATTGTTCCTGATAATTTTGACGGAGAAGGATCACCACTGGTGATCCTTCTTTTTTTACTGCTATATTTGACAAACAAAATTCAATCATCAGGGATATCTTTTGAATTTACCTTTTCTCATAGCGCGCAGAAACCTGCTGAGGCAGAAGGGAGGCTTTTCTTCCTTCATCATCAGGATAGCGATCATAGCTACCTCACTAAGTGTGGCGGTAATGCTGATATCGCTTGCGGTAGTTGGTGGGTTTAAATACTCCATCAGGGAAAAGCTATACAGCTTTGAAGGGCATATTCACATTCATGAGTATGGTAACAATCCTTCCAAAGCTTCCAGTATGCCACCACTGGAAGAAGATGGCTACATGGAAGAGCAGGTAGCTGCTATACCACACGTGATACAGATAGCTCCTTATATTAAGAGAGCGGGCATTATACAATGCAACGGTAAAATGGAAGGGGTGATCCTAAAAGGTATCCCCGACAGTTTCTACTTCTCCAAAGGCATAACCTTTACAGGCAAGAAAATAGACTACTCTGACACCGCATACTCTAAAGAGATACAGATATCCCAAACCACAGCCGACAGACTTGAGTTAAAGGCGGGCGATGATGTGCAGCTATACTTTTTGGAACAAGGCTCTACCTTCCCGCGCATACGCAAGGTACGTATTGCAGGGATCTACCATACAGGCATGGCAGAACTGGACAAGCAATACGGGCTGTGTGATATACGCCTGCTGCAACACATAAACAGCTGGCCGGAAGGAAGCATCAGCGGCTACCAGGTAAGCCTTGATGATGATGAATATGATACTGCTATTGCCAATGAAATACTGGACAGGCACCTGACTTCCCCCTTGTATTCTTTCACTATGAAAGAGACCTATTCTGATGTCTTTGCCTGGCTGCAATTGATGGATGTGAATGCTTTGGTGATACTAACCATTATGGCTATTGTAGCTATGATAAACCTTGCTGTTGCCCTGATCATACTAATAGTAGAGCAGGCAAGGATGGTAGGTATACTGAAAGCCCAGGGTATGAGCATGGGAGCGATAAGGATGGTGTTCCTGTACTATGCCGGACTGATAGCAGGTGTAGGAATAGTGGTAGGAAATATAGTAGCTCTGGGCCTCGCGTGGATACAGATACAAACAGGTTTCCTGAAGTTATCGGAAGCCAGCTATATCATCAGTAAAGTTGAGTTCCGTATAGTATGGTGGCACTTTGTAGCGGTAGATGTAGCAACGCTCTTGCTCTGTTTTGTCTGTATGCTACTGCCTACTCTTTACCTGCGCCGTGTGCAGCCTGCAAGGGTGTTACAGTTTAAATAAAACTACTCCAATTCATATTCTAATCTTACAGTGATACTTGCAGTCTTGTTTTTGCTGCTGGTGTTGAAAGAGCCTCCGTAAGAATAATCTTCATTGCTGTATTGCCCTGTTATCTGGAAGACGCCCATAGATGCCCTGCGCAACTTGCCCAATGAACTTTTGGCATTCTTTGCCGTCGTTTCTGCGCGGTTGTGTGCATCGGCGGAAGCTTTAGCTAGTAAGTCTATTTTCAGATCGGATAATTTGGTGTAATAGTAGAGCGGTGGCTGTGAACTGAGTTCGATGCCGGATTGTAATAACTCAGTTATTTCCCTTGATATCTTTTCCACCTTTTCCATACTTTTAGATTCTATTTTTACAGTCTGGCGAAGTTGATAGCCGGTGAAAACATTGCCGGTCTGTCTGCCATTTTCGTCGAAGGTTGAATTAAAGAGTTTGTCGATGGCGATGGATGAGAAAATGACTTCCTTATCTTCTATACCCCTTGTGGTAAGATAAGAGCGTACCTGCTGCTCATCATTTTTCAGGGAGGCATAGGCTTCCTTCATATCCATAGAAGTGCGGGTAAAGGCTCCTGACCATACGATGAGATCCGCAGAAAAATTATGCTCGGCACTACCTACCACACTTACCGTGTTACGGGTCTTGAACTTATAATTGTAAGCCCTGCCTATGCCGAAGCCTGCAATAATGATGGCAACGGCGATAATAATGGCGGTAATGTAGCTTTTCATATCCCTGATTTTATATGAAATTACCAATACGGTATGCAATAATCAACGCATGAGTCATATTTTTTATTTTATTGACATATATTATTGCCTAAATACCGACATTTTGTCCCAAAATGCAGGACTGGCAAAGTAATTGAACCTTACCTTTGCAGCATGTTTTTTAAAAAAAAGAAGGATATGAACGATAATTCAACGGATAAGGATAATATGGTCAATGACATTAACGACAACCTGTCAGAGGAGAGTGCAATGGAAGAAGCCCTGGCAAGAGAACTGAATACGGATGATAACGTTCCCGGGATAGAAAACCTGGAAGAAGGCCTTGCAGAAGACGATGAAACGGAGAAGCTAAGGGAAGAACTGGGCGAAGCGAAGGATAAATACCTCCGCTTAATGGCTGAGTTTGAGAACTTTAAGAGGCGCAATGCCAAAGAGCGTATCGAACTTGTGCAGACAGCAGGAAAGGACATAGTACAATCGTTGCTGGATGTGATAGACGACAGCAACCGTGCTGCGAAGCAACTGGAGACATCGGACGACATAGCCGTTATTAAAGAAGGGATATCGTTGGTTTTCAATAAATTGCACCATACCCTTCAGCAAAAAGGGCTGAGAGCGATGGATAGTATAGGGGAGGAGTTCAACCCTGATATACACGAGGCTATTACCGAGATACCTGCTCCGAGTGAAGATATGGTAGGCAAGATAATAGACGTGGTGCAACCGGGCTATTACCTGAATGATAAGCTCATCAGGTATGCGAAAGTAGTGGTAGGGAAGTAACCCCCCCGGCCCCCTGAAGGGGGAATTCAAATGAGCTGCTAAACTTTAATAACAATATTCAAGCCCCTTTAGGGGTTTGGGGTAAAGGCTCCATCGGGAGTTGATTTATGGCAAAAAGAGATTACTACGAGGTATTGGGTGTTGGCAAGAGTGCAAGTGCTGATGAAATTAAGAAGGCATATCGTAAGATAGCGCTGCAATTTCACCCTGACCGTAACCCGGGCGATAAGCAAGCGGAAGAGAATTTTAAAGAAGCTGCTGAGGCATATGATGTGCTGAGCAATACCGACAAACGTGCCCAGTATGACCGCTTTGGACATGCGGGTGTGGGTGGTGGCCGTCAAGGTGGCGGCCCCGGTGGAATGAACATGGAAGATATCTTCTCGAACTTCGGAGACGTATTCGGAGATGATATTTTCGGTAGTTTCTTTGGTGGCGGTGGCCGCCAGGGTGGTGGCCGCAGGCAAGGTACGCGTGGTGCTAATCTGCGTGTGAAGCTGAAGATGAACTTCGGCGAGATCGCCCACGGTGCCAATAAAAAAATTAAAGTAAAGAAATACGTTCCCTGCGATACCTGTGGTGGTAGCGGAGCAAAAGATAAAAGTTCGATACAGACCTGTGGCGGCTGTGGTGGTAGCGGGCAAGTGCGCCGTGTGAGCCAGACCTTCCTGGGACAGATGCAAACAGTAACTACCTGCCCTACGTGTAATGGTGAAGGCACGCAGATCACTGCTAAGTGTACTCCGTGTAAAGGTGAAGGCCGCGTATATGGTGAAGAGACATTGAGCCTGGATATACCTGCGGGTGTGGTAGATGGTATGCAGCTAAGCATGAGCGGACGAGGCAATGCCGGAGAACGCGGTGGAGCACCGGGTGACCTGCTGATACTGGTAGAAGAAGAAAAGCACGAACACCTGAAGAGGAATGACCTGGATGTAGTTTATTACCTGCACGTCTCATTCCCTGAAGCAGTACTCGGTACACAAGTGGAAGTGCCAACGATAGATGGTAAAGCCAAAATAAAAATACCGGCAGGTACGCAGAGCGGAAAAATATTCAGACTGAAGGGGAAGGGTTTTCCTGCATTCCAGAGTTATGAAAAAGGTGATGAGCTGGTGGAAGTAAATGTATGGTCTCCACAGAATCTGACCAATGATGAAAAGGATATGCTGGAGAAATTAAAAAACTCACCAAATTTCAATCCTACTGCTGAAGCAAAGTCGATGAAAGAAGAACGTGGTTTTTTTGATAAGATAAAAGATGCCTTTAGCTAGTATAGCTAATACGATAAATGAAAAGGGTTCAGCTTGCTGAACCCTTTTTTTAGTGCGCTATTTGTTTATAATTTTTCCTTTTTAAGGACTCTATGAAATAGAAGAATTGCTGGCTGAAGTATAAAAGCAGGTATACCGGCCCGAGCACCAGGGTGCCTGCCATGAACAGGATAACTGTAAGTAATGATAAAAGGCTTTTCATAAAACTTGTTCTGCACCAAAAGTCCGTATCATTTGCGGAGAGATGAAAAAAGCGGGCCCTGTTAACGGCAGCTTTACTATCACTTAACTAGCAGTTAGCAGTTTATAGTTGGCAATTGGCAGTGGGCAGTTTACATTTTAAAGTATCCAGCTACCAGTATCGAGTATCGGTTATCCGGTATCCAGCACTATCTTTGTTGTATGCCGTTCACCTTTGCGCATCCTGCTATTGTAATGCCTATAAACCGTGTGTTTCGCACGCGCCTCTCCCTGTCGGGATTGGTGATAGGTAGTATGGTGCCCGATTTTGAAGGGTTTATACTTGTTACAGATATCAAGACGTATAGCCATACCTGGCATGGTATGTTCTGGCTCGATCTTCCTTTGGGTTTTATTATCGCCTTCCTTTTTCATAGCGTTGTTCGTGATCCGCTGATTGACAACCTGCCTGTTTTTTTCAGGAGAAGACTGATAGGTTATAAAAGGCTGGACTGGCCACGTTTTTGTAAAGAGCACTTTTTTAACGTACTGATAGCGATGTTCATCGGTATCTTTTCTCACCTGGTGTGGGATGACTTCACTCATCTTAACGGATTCTTTGTGCGGCACATACCATTCCTGCAAGAATCGTATTATATCAATGGTAAGCTGTATCCTGTATATAAGATGCTACAGTTGGGTACTTCAGTATTGGGTGTAATTGCGGTGCTGATAGGTGTGGGCACTATGCCGCAACAAAGAGCGATACCCGGAAGGAAAAAGTCCTATTATTGGTTGCTCGTGTTTTGTATAGCTGCGGCTTTTGTTTCCTTCCGTTTCCTGCTGGACCTGGACATACATGATGTAAGCCTGCTGTTGATTACAACATTGTCGGGTGGTTTCTTAGGGATGATATTGGCGCCGCTGTTGATGCGCCTACGGTTGAGCAGCGTGAAATAGCGCAAAAATCCCCCTTTTTGGTGCAAACGTGCCAAGCCTTTTTTACGTCTTGTAGATAGGCCTATGAAGTATGTTTTTACATTACTGATCGCTGTCACCGCATCTTTTTCTTTCGCTCAGAATCCCAACCATAAAATATGGACATTTGGAGATTTCGCGGGATTGGATTTTCATACCCAGCCACCAACGCCTATATTGACTGTGATGTCAGGCATAGAATCTTTTGCCAGTGAGTGCGATGGCCAGGGGAATCTTCTATTTTACTCAAACGGGCAAAAACTGTATAATCGCCAGCATGCATTAATGCCACACGGAGATACCTTACTGGGTAATGAACAATCTACCATGCAGGGAGTACAGGTCGTTCCAATGCCGGGCAACAAGAACCAATATATACTGCTCTCCTTAGCAAGCGCTGAATCTTATTTCTGGACTCCCGCGTTACGTGGCAGCTTGTACTATTCTGTTATTGATATGACTTTAGATAATGGGCTAGGTGATATAGTGCCCGGGAAGAAAAATATCCTGGTAGATTCAATGTTCAGCGAACAGATGATAGTGATAAAGCAGGATTGTAAAATGTGGGTGATAGTTCATATGAAATTTGAACCCGTATTTAAGTGCTATGAAGTAACAAGTACAGGCCTGAGCACAACGCCCGTTGTATCTTATTCTCAGACTGTCGCAAGTAATTTTGATTATGTAAGGGGCGAGATGGCTTATGATAAAGTGCGGAGGCATCTTTTCCTGTCTTCAATGGACGCCACATTTTTACACGGTGTACTGGAAATGCATGACTTTGACCCCGCTACCGGAGTAGTTTCTAATCCGAGATTGTTGAACAACGATCATATTTACTTTCGTCTCTGTGTTTCGCCTGACGCTTCAAAACTATATAGTACCGGTAATCTTGCGCCCGGTTCCAGTGTGCTGAAACAATTTGACTCGACACTACCTACCGCGCAGGATATTTTCAATTCGGGGGTCATTATATACTCGGGGCAAAGTAATTACCTCGCAGATATAGAGATAGGACCGGATAGCATGATATATGGTGTGCCGATGATAACATCCGATTCTATTTTTAGGATCGCATCACCCAATATGCAGGGAATGGCCTGCAATTTTGATCTTAATGCGATTGCGCTTCTGGCGGGTAGTAATAATATGACCGGGTTACCCTCTCCCAGTATCACAAGGTTTACTCCACCAGACATACCAGATGAGACCTACACTCATGATGCTGTTTTTTGCGGTACCTCAATTACCCTTACCTCCCCTGATACTACATACTATGAGTATGTATGGTCTACCGGGGACACCGGGAGTAGTGTTTCTATAACACAAGCAGGGGTGTATTGGGTGACGTCTGTCACCGAGTGTAAGAAAAGAGTAGATACATTCAATGTGGCTGATTTCGCGTTTGTGCCGCAGGTGCATGATACTACTATCTGCTTTGCTTCAACAGCTATATTGAAAGCTCCTGTTACATTGCCCAGCTATCTATGGTCGGATGGCAGTACGGGTAGCGAAATAACTATTACACAGCCCGGTACTTACTGGGTATTCGCAACCGACTTCTGCATAGAAACAGTGGATACCTTTCATGTATCGTTCATTGACTTTAATCTGAGCCTGCCTGCGGACACAGTAGTTTGTGATCCTATAACAATAACTCCTTCAGTAGATGTAGAGGGCGCTACTTACACCTGGCAGGACGGAAGTAATAACGCTTCCTATACGGCAAATACCTCCGGTGCTTATTGGGTGGAGGTGAGTAAAGATGGTTGTAAGAAAGCAGACACGATGATCGTGGACAACAGAGGGATGATCGTAAACCTGGGTAATGACACCCTGCTTTGCGATAATGTACCGTTCACACTGAATGTAAGTAATACAGGTGCCACCTATCTATGGCAGGATGGGAGTGCAGATAATAAGTTTACAGTGACCACTGAAGGGACATATAGTGTAACTGCTGATAACGCAATTTGTGCCGCTACTGATAGTATAAGAGTAGACTATGAGAAGTGTGATTGCTTTTTCGGTGTGCCCACTGTGTTTACCCCGAATGCAGACGGGAAGAATGACAGGTTTAACCCTGTCATTGAATCAAGCTGCCCGGTATCTGATTTTACCTTCCATATCTACAATCGGTTTGGTGAGTGTGTATTCTCTGCAACGTCGCAAACGGAGAAGTGGGATGGGAGGTATAAAGGCCAATTGGCCGATGTAGGTACTTATATGTATATGCTACAATTCACAGGGGCAAAAGGTAAAAAGTTCTTCCGTAAGGGAGATGTTACCTTAATAAGATAAAGGCTGTCTGGGGGACAGCCTTTATTTACTTCATTGCTTTTTTCAGGAACTCATTCATTTTCTTGCCTGCTTTGTAATACTCCATTAGTACATCTGCCAAATCATCTTTCAATATAGCTGCACCTTTTATGTCGGCGGTATAGAAGAATTGCTTGTTGGCTATCAATGGTTCTTTTTCTACTGCGGCTTTAAATTCATCCGGTATCTTCTTGTTCTTTTCACCGTGCAGGCTGCCGAATTTGGTTTTAAATACCTTGTCATTATACACCGCTGCAAAGCCCTTAGGGTCTTTAGCGATAGCGGCACGTATTTTTTGCAGGGAAGCAGGCTCTACCATGTATGCACCACCATAGATAGATATCTTGTCGTGGGAGAGCTGGAAGAAAAAGCCCGGTTCTTCTTTGGATTTCTTTCCCTGCGAAGATATGTTAGCAGAAACATGTGTATTGTAAGGTGTCTTGTCCTTAGAGAAACGGATGTCTTTGTTGATACGTGATATTGCATCTGAAGGGGCGATGGTTATCTCAGGTTGGAACTTCTGTATCCTTTCTATCATTTCCCCGACGAAAGCCTTGAAGGGTTCTTTTACAGAGGTCTCATAAGTCTTGCGGTTCTCATTGAACCATGCAGTAGTGTTATTAGCCGAAAGCTGCTTAAAGAAGTTGGTGAAGTTTTTATCAAAATGTGCCATAAGCGTTTTTTAGTTTGCCATTGATCGGCATTCTTCAATTTTATGATAAAGGAATTGTTTGTCCAGTGTTGAGTTGGCTAAGTTAATAGCTTGCCGGTAATATTGGATTGCCTTTTTGTGTTGTCCTGCTTTTACAAGAAAAGCTGCTTTGGTAGCATGGAACAAGTAGTAGTTACCCAATCTGGTATTTTTTATTCGCTCCAACTCCTTCATCGCGGGTGAAACGCCGTGAACATGGTACACTGCTACAGCCCTATTGAGGGTAATTATGGGTGAGCTGTCTATTTTTATCAGCTGATCGTAGTAGAACAATACCTGTTGCCAGTTGGTTTGTTCAAAGCTCTCTGCTGAACAGTGTAGCGCCGCGATGCCTGCTTCTAGATGATACCTGGTGAGTGTGGTACTATTCCTCGATGCATTGAGGTAGTAGTAGCCTTCATTAATGAGGGCATTGTCCCAAAGGCTCCTGTCTTGCTTCTCAAGGGATATGATACCACCTTCATTATTTGTGCGGGTACTAAAGCGGGCAACGTTGAAGAACATCAATGAAAGCATAGCCTGTGTTTCACCCGCTGTTGCATCATTGCCTGAAGCCAGTACAATTTTGCCCAGCCTTATCGCTTCAAAGCACAGGTCTATGTTAATGAGTTCTTTGCTTTCTGTTGTTTTGTAGCCTTCATTGAACATCAGGTATAACACATGGCGAACCATTTCCTGTCTTTGCATAGAAAGGAGCGTGTAGCCACTGTAAGCAGAAAGGCCTTTATCTTTTATTTCCTGTTTGGCACGAAAGAGCATTTTCTTTATTGCTTCTTTTTCCATGAGCAGGGCAGATGCTATTTCCTGCAGGCTGAAACCACTGAGCACCTGGAGTGTAAGTGCGATCTGTTGCTTGTCGTTTAGTTGAGGATGACAACAGAGAAAGAGGAGCTTTAGTTGTGCGTCGAGCGTGTCCTTTTCTGTGAATGCCTGCTCTATATATTGTGTCAGCGAATTTTCTTTATCGGATACGAATGCGGAGTTCGGCAGGCTGATGTTCCTGGCTTCCCGTTTCAGGGCGTTGATAGCCTTGTTCTTTGCTACCTGCATCAGCCACGCTTCCGGCTTATCCGGGATATCGCCATATGGCCAGCTGGTGTATGCACTTAAGAATGTATCCTGCACTATATCTTCTGCCAATGATATCATGCTGAACCCGAAGAGGCGGATAAGAATAGCAGTCATCTTTCCGGCTTCCTGCCTGAAAAGATGACTGACTAATTTCTCTATGGATTCGTTGTGGCTCATTAATCGTGATGGCTTACATCCAATACTTCTCGTACTTCTACTTTGCCGCCCAGCAAAAGAGTTGGGCATCCCTTGGCCAATTCCATTGCCTGCTCCAGGCTTTCGGCAAGGAGGAAGTAGTAACCGCTGATGCCTTCTTTGCTTTCAATATACGGGCCGTCAGTTACTAGTTTTGCAGTGCCACTCAGTGTGCCGCCTGCCGGAGATAATGGATTGCCGTGTTTGAAATGGTTGTTCTTAGCCAGTTCTTCTACCCATTTCATGTGTTTTTCTATGTCGGCCTGCATTTCTTCAGGTGACATGCTACCATATGCTTCAATGTTCTCGCGAAGTAGTAATAAGAATTCTTTCATAAATAGTTTTCGTTAACGACAATCGTACTTTGAAAAAGGGGACAAGTCATTTTAACCCACAGCAATTTACTGTTAATATTAACTTAAAACGCTAGTATAGTTTTGTTAAGAAAAGCTGTTTAGCTTTTATAATGCTGTTGATGGTAGTATTTTTCAGCGATGAAATTCAAGTGGCTGGCGTTTAATCTTTTCTTCTTCTCTTTTTGTTCAGTACAGGTAGGTATTGCCCAGACCGACTTTACCGGACTGGTGAATAATTTCAGGCAAGGTGAGCGTGACAATGCTGCAGCAATCTCTTTAATTAAAGCGTCTATTGCAGCATTTGAGGTCGGGCATGTTTTTGAGGAGCAAATGCAGGCTGATGGCTCGTGGGATGTTACCCTTAAGAATGGCGTGAAACACAGACTGACGTCACTTGAACTGCAAGAGGCAATTGTAAGTGCTGATCTGTATATGAAGGATGGTAAGGATAGCAGTGCCCTGAAGTATGCCTGGAAGTGCTATGCACTGATGGCCAGACAAAGGCAAGTGGAAGCTCCCGGAACAGATTATACCACAGCGCTTAAGTACCTGGATGGTGAGGTAGAGGTGGACGAGATATATGAATTACTGGGACTGGAGAAGAATGTAAAGAAGTTCAGGAATGGGGTGTATGTAGAGAACCTTTGCGCTATTGTAGCGTGGCGGGGTAAAGATGTGGTATTCTCTTGTAATGGTGTAATGGACAGGAAAGGGAAACAAATAAACATGAGTGTTTTCTATCGTGGAAGGTTTCAGATAGTAGATGAATGGGACGCAGACATGCATCCCGCGAAAATATAATAGAGATATAATGAGAAAGGGCGAACATATTGTTCGCCCTTTTCTTATGAATAAGTGTCTAATTAGAATGTAGATGTGATACCGAATCTCACACCGCTGAAAGCAGGCTCGTAACGGCATACACCGCCTGTACAGTTGATACCTTCTACTTGTTTTACATAAGCAGCAGTAAAGCGGTGAGAACCTATAGTATGTGCTACAAAGAAATTGTAGTAGTGCTTAGGGTCGGAAACTTTTGCTTTGTTAGGTATAACGTTGTACATATCAGAAGCGGAGAACGACCAGCGGGGAGCAATGTTGAACTCCAGCAAAGCAAACGCCCATGAACCGAAATCCTGCTTGGTAGCCTGGTATTCCAACTGTGTACGTAGTGATTTGTTTTTCGTGATCTTGTAAATGATCTCAGCAAAAGGGGTAACAGATTTTACTATCGGTACGCCCGGCTTCACCTGGTACACTTCCTGGTTGTATTCCATTACCTGTACACCACCTGTAATGATCCACCTGTCCAGTCCGCGGTATTCTCCTTCAAAGTATCCTTCGCGATAAAGCTTTACCGCGTTCAGTCCGTCGATATGTGTATAGGTGAACGTAAGTGAGATATCATCATTCGGAGCAATGAGTATGTCGCCGCCACCAGCAATTTCAGAGATATCCTGTGAAGCCGGTGTATAACGGGCCATCAACCTTTGGGGGCGAAGACGTGCAACGATCGGTTGCCAGTTCATCATACCCCTCAGCAATACTTCGTTAGGGGAAGTACGCATTACATAGTTCTCAGTACGCTTACCTGTAAGGTTCACCGCGATGCCCTTTTGGGCGTAACCAACTGTAGTAAATACAACATTGCCATCCACGGCGTGCAGTGAATTGTCTTTCAGAATTGTTTCAGTGGATTTGTAAGAGCCTTCTACATACCAGGAGAGGTCGCCAAGGGTAAGTGTGTTATAAACTGAGTAACCATACATATTATACTTAGGAACAAATCTGTCGGTTACCGGCATACTGTTGATTGTGCCAACTATAGAAGACATCGAGTTAGGATCCAATGTACGGTTGAGTAAACCAACACCCGGTACTATATGCGCCTTACCGATATTAAAATCACCTTCGGCATTAAAGCCTTTGATGATAGGTGCATAACGTTGCGTAATTGTAGAAACATCTTTTTGCTGCCCCGTAAAACCTTTTACAGAGAGATGATCATTAAGCTTGTATTTCAGGTGTATGCCCACCAGTGCATTATCAATAAGCAAGCCCCGGTCTTCGTAAGCACGGAACAGGATACCACTACCTATCTGGTCGTATATATAACCACCGGTGATAGTGAGGCCTTTATATTCCTTGCTCAGGCTCCAGGCACCGATACCAAAACCACTTAATGCTGCGGTAGGGTTGTAAAGGTTAGAATTGTGAAATGCATCGGCCCTGACGAAAGCAGTAAAGCCTTTATAATTATATCTTAATGTAAGCCATGCCTCACCGCCACTCAGCGTATTATCGTACAGGGGGTTGTTGGATGCATTGATAGCAGTGTCCCTGTCGAAGAAATTCACGTTCATCATCAGATCGCCCGAAAGGGTGCCCTGACCATAAGAACGGGAGGCTGCTAAGCTAAGCAGTAAGAGAAAAGTAATTTTTCGCATCACAAAGGCTTGATTATCTGAAAATTTTCCGAAATTAGCCTCTTTCCTAAAGATTGGCAAGGTTTTCGTTAATATTTATTAAACAATTACTTATGAATAAGATGATAGCTGCTGTGGCGGCTTTGTTCCTTAGCAGTTCTGTTTTTGCACAGACTGAATTGCCTGATACACAGGTAAAGGACGTGAATACGGGTAAAAAGATAGCTTTTAACAAGACTTTTACTGAAGGAAAGGTGACTTTGGTCAATTTCTGGGCTACCTGGTGTGTTCCTTGTAAGAAAGAAATAAAGAATGTGACCAAAAAAATGCCTGAATGGATGAAAGAGGCAGAATTTAACTATATGACTGTTTCGGTAGATGAATCGCGTGCGGAAGGCCTTGTTCGTAGCTATGCAAAATCGCAGGGCTGGGAATTCCCTTACTATATAGATGCGAACTCTGATCTGAAACGCTCATTGAACTTCCAGAATGTACCTTTTACACTTATCGTAGATAAGCAAGGTAAAGTAGCCTATATGCACACCGGTTATGAAGAAGGCGGTGAAGAAGAAGTTTGGGCTAAGATCAAAGAATTGAGTGCGAAATAAGTTGATAAGTTGACTTGTTGAAAGGTTGATAAGTCAGTATGATATAAAGAAGAACGCTCCCGACATTATGTTGGGAGCGTTCTTCTTTTATGTTTTATCTCAATCGAGCTATTCAGCCACTGAGCAATGATGCATTAATTATGCGCTGCTTTGAATTTCTTCACAGCTTCAGTGAGCTTAGGCAGTATTTCTGCGGCATCACCAATTACGCCATAGTCGGCAGCTTTGAAGAACGGAGCTTCTGGATCTTTGTTGATCACCACGATGGTCTTAGAAGCATTCACACCGGCAAGGTGTTGTATAGCGCCTGAGATACCTACTGCTATGTACAGGTTAGGACGGATAGTGCCACCTGTCTGTCCAACGTGCTCGTGGTGAGGGCGCCAGTGAGCATCAGCTACCGGACGAGAGCAAGCTAATGCTGCACCCAGTGAACCTGCGAGATCTTCAAGTGGACCCCAGTTCTCAGGGCCTTTCATACCACGGCCGCCGGATACTACCAGTTCCGCTTCGCTCAATGGCACTGCGCCGGTTACTTTGCTTACTTCTTTCACCGTTACACCGAAGTCTTTGTCTTCGAAAGTAACAGATAGTTGTTCTATCGTTGTGCTTCCTTCTCCTTGTTTCACAGGGAAAGTATTAGGCATCAGCGTCACCACCTTTACATCACTGGTGATGTTCACAAAAGCGAAAGCTTTACCCGAGAACACCGCCTTCTTAATAGCAAAACCTTTACCCAGGTCAGGCAAAGAAACCGCACCAGCTACCATACCTGCTTTCAGGCGTGCAGACAAACGTGGTGCCACAGCTTTACCCGTTACATCGTGCAGGGCTATTATTACTTTAGCGCCTTCTTTTTCAGCAGCTGTAGCCAATGCCTTAGCGTATGCGCGCGCGTTTAGTGTATCCAGTTTCGCATCAGCTACGTGCAATACTTTAGTAGCACCATAAGCGCCTAATAGTTGCAGTTCGCTGTCAGCAATTGTACCCAATGCTACCGCAGTAGCTGTAGTGCCCATTGCTTTTGCTATATCGGCTGCGTATTGCACCGACTCAAATGTCTTTTTCTTAAAAGTGCCTTGTGAATGCTCGGCTAAAACTATTACAGACATGGTATAAATTAAAAAGTCAAAATTAAAAAGTCAAAAACTGCTACTGATAACTGTTAATTGCAAACTGCCAACTGAAAACTAGATAACCTTGGCATCGCTGTGCAGAAGGTTTACCAGTTCGTCCATGTTATCAGCGCTGATCATCTTCACGCCTGTCTTTGCAGGAGGCATTTCGTATGATACTATTTCGCTCAGTGGCTTAATGTCAGCACCGGCAACTACTTTCAGTGGCTTGGTACGAGCAGCCATAATGCCGCGCATGTTAGGGATACGAGCTTCCGCCATACCCTTTTGGCAAGATACTACCAGTGGCAATGCGCATGCGTCTGTTTCTTCACCACCTTCTATCTCACGCTTTACAGTAGCTATGCCACCTTCGATGTTCAGAGAAGAAGCGAAACCTATGTAGTTCATGTCCAGCATTTCAGCCAGTATAGCACCTACAGAACCATTGTTGTAGTCGATAGACTCTTTACCGCAAAGCACCAGGTCATAACCTTCACTCTTAGCATATTCAGCTATCTGTGCTGCAACCACGTAAGGGTCATTGCTATCTGTATCTATACGTACTGCTTCGTCACCACCGATGGCGAGTGCTTTGCGTATCACAGGTTCGGCATCAGCCTTACCTACGGTTACTAAGTTTACAGCAGTAGCTACACCACTTTCTTTCAGTTCCAGCGCACGGACCAGCGCATACCATTCATCGTATGGATTAATGATAAACGTAACGCCTGCTGTATTGAATGTGGTATTGTTATCGCCGAATGCAATTTTAGTAGTGGTATCAGGTACCTGGGCAATACAAACTAATATCTTCATCAGATTAAGAAATTTGTTGATAAAACGAATAATTTTCTAGCTGAAAATCGCTGCAAACCTAATGCAAAAAAAGGTAAAATATGTCCCGGGGCTGTAATTGTAAGCCGGGCAATCAATAATTAGCGAAAAAGTGAATATTTCCGGTTTCTGCCGTATCAAATCGTCGCCTTTTCCCCCAGCCTTTTATTAATTTTGCCAACCTGAGATGAAATTTCTATTAAGATTAGCCCAAAGATTATTCCTGCAAATATTTCTGTTGTTGCTATGCTATTTCATAAGCAGGGCAGCTTTTACCTTTATTAACTCAGCCTATCTGCCAAGCCTGACTGTGGCATCGTTCCTGGAGGCGGCATTTTACGGAACGCGTTTCGATATGTCGGCGATAATGGTCACCAATGTTTTGTATTTCTTCCTGGTGATGCTACCCATACCACTCTGGCAGATGCCGAAGTGGGAAAAGATGACCCATTGGCTATTTGTGACTGTGAACGCAACCGTATTTCTTTTTGAGCTCAGCGACTGGGCATACTTCCCTTTCAATCATAAACGTGCTACAGCTGATGTGCTGGATATGGTGACGCGAAAGGGAGATTTCTTTTCACTGCTGCCCACCTTCATTGTTGATTACTGGTATGTACCAATAGCGTGGGTCTGCCTGGTGTTTCTTTTAAGCAAAAGCAACAAGTGGATCAGGAAGCAGACGCCTTTAGTGGCGCCTGCGATCCGGTCTAAATGGGGAGTTTTCGGGCTACAGATGTTATTTATGAGTCTCTTTACTATCCTCATAGTATATGGTATAAGGGGCGGTACACAGCTGAAACCCATAGTGCTCACCGATGCCATGAAGTATGCTGATAACGAAAGTGTACCTATTGTATTAAACACTCCCTTCAGCATTATCAGCTCGCTGAGTAATAATAAGCTGGAGGAAGTCCATTACATGAGTCTTCAAGACCAGAAGAAATATGTTGATCCTGTAAAACAATATCATAATAAAGCAGGCAAGCGCGCCAATGTTGTGGTGATCATCCTGGAAAGTTTCTCTAAAGAGTTTACTTCATTGGGAAGTGGTGAGAGTTTTACTCCTTTCCTTGATAGCCTGATGGACATATCCCTTAATTGTACGGATGCCTATGCTAATGGCTTACGCTCTGCAGAAGGTATTCCCGCAATTATTGCCGGTATCCCTACATTAATGGAAGAGCCTATCACTACTTCTGTTTATGGTACGAACAAAATTACTGCCTTACCTGGTATATTAAAAACGGAAGGGTACCAGAGCGCATTTTATCATGGTGGTACCAATGGTACTATGAGCTTCGACCTCTTTTGTGCTAATGCCGGCTACGATAAATACTACGGTAGAACGGAATACAACAATGAAAAGGATTATGACGGCAATTGGGGTATATGGGATGAGCCTTTCCTGCAATATTTTGCTGAGGGTGTAAGTAAAATGCAGCAGCCATTTTTTGCTACGGTGTTCACGCTCAGTTCGCACCCGCCGTATAAGTTGCCGAAGGGGTATGAAGGTAGCATAGCTAAAAGTAAAATAGCTATGGAGCCCGTGGTGCGTTATTCGGATATGGCCTTGCGAAAATTTTTTGCCACTGCCTCACGGCAGCCCTGGTATGCTAATACACTTTTTGTAATAACAGCCGACCACACAGCCACAATGATGCAGGAGCCGAAAAACAAAGGGCGACATAATAAGAACATGGGCCTGTATGCGATACCGATGCTTTTCTATGCGCCGGGAGATTCGCTATTGGCGGGCAAACACTCAACCGCTGTACAACAAATAGATATTCTACCCACAGTATTGGACTATGCAGGGTACGAGCATCCGTTCTTCGCTTTTGGAAATAGTATATTCAGTAACGATAAAGGCTCAGTGGTGAACGCAGTTCACGGCAGCTATACCTATTATCGTGATGGTTACTTGCTGGTAACTAACGGTACAAAACCAAAAGCACTATATAGCTACCCCGCAGATAGTACCTATAAAATAAACCTCGTGAGCAAGAAGCCCGGCATTGTGGAAGATCATATTACTTACCTCAAGGCATTTATACAGATGTATAACAACGCACTGGTAAAGGATGAAATGCACTTACCTGTAAGTGGCAAATAGCTATTGTTTTACCCATACTCCGCTGCAACCAACGGTGCCATTGGGATAAGCAATAGTATAGCCCACTTCTATGTTTCCATTCGTGTAATTATAGGTGCCGCTGCCGTTAATGTCATAGCCCTCGTAGGTTTCACCATGCAGGGTAAACCCATTTCCTGAAGAAGAGATGCTACCATACGCATAGCCATTGGAGTTGCCTATGTTGGTGATTCTTAATACAGGTGCATCATTGCCTAACATGATGATGCCTACACCGTAGGTCATAGAAGTATTACATTCATCAAAAGCAGTGTATGTGCCCAGGAATTTGTTGGTCAACTCACAGTTCTCGCCTTCGAAACCGGCTGCGCAATTGCAGGTACCATTAATGCACATACCACCATTGTAGCAGGTTTTGCCTTCACAGAGATCTTTTTCGCAACGGACACCTTCAACGCCGGGCGGGCAGGTACATTTTCCATCCAGGCAAGAACCACCATTGAGACAAACGGTGTTTTTGCATAAGTCTTTATTACAGGCGGTATAAGTAACTATACTGAACAAGCCCAAGGTAAAAAGGCTGCTGATAAGGAGGTAGCGAAGCGTTTTCATATTACTTTATTTATACTAAAGTTAAAACTAAATCACCGTTTACGACAGAAAACACGTTGTAAAATTTTACTTTTGTTGCCACGGATATGATAAGTATTATAACAGCAGTGCATAACGGGCTAGCCTTCAACAGAATATTTGAACAATCGCTGAGGCAGTATACCGTAAATGATTATGAACTCATCATAATAGACAATGCTTCAACTGATGGTAGCCGGGAATTTTTTGAGGAAGCAGGCCATGTGGTCATCCGCAATGAAGAGAATTATTCTTACCCCGTATGCCAGAACCAGGGAATAGCGGTGGCAAAAGGAAGTCACTTATTTTTTCTTAATAATGACCTCCTGGTATGCCCGGGATGGGATGCAAAGCTGATAAAGGCGGCGGAAACGCACGATGTAGATATTATCTCCGCATGCGGGATAGAGAATGCTGGAACACGCAAGGCTACTCAAAAGCTGGCAAGGCGCTGGAAAAGAATAAAGTATGTGCTGATGCAGTTTGGTTTTGCCCAAAAGAACCTGGAGCGTATGTATAAATTTATGTATGGCAATTGGGAGCTTTTCTGTGAGCGCAGGTTTAAGAAATACGGTTATGAGGTGGTAGAAGGTATGATAGGTAATAATGTGATGATGACCCGGAAAGCCCTGACCTTGATGGGGCTATGGGATGAGCGGATACAGGCTGCAGACTTTGACCTGTTTATGCGAACCAAGAAGCGCTCGATGGAGGAGGGGGATATAAAGCCTTGCCATATTGCCCTTGGTGTGTATATTCATCACTATGTGCGTATGACCGCTAAATATGCGGTAAAAGCGGTAGGTTTTGCGAATAAGGCTGACATGATAGAGATAAAAGATAAGTGGAGTGCAGAGGATATGGACGCTTTACACCCTGAAAATGCCACAATAAGGCGTAAATAGCCTTTGATCAGCATTTTACGGCACATTGTTTGTGTACAAACAAAATACTATTAATACATTTGCATCATAAAATAGAAATCAATGAAAAAACAAGCACTTTTCTTACTAGCCGGCGGCCTGTTGACTTTCGCCGCTTGTACTAACGACCAGGCTCCGGCAGGTGGATACACCCAGGAGCAAGTTGACTCAGCAGTAGATGCCCGCCTTGCGGAGCTACAAGCTCAAATGCAAGCAACTAACGACTCAACCATCAATGTGTTGGCTCAATGGAAAGCAGACTCTATGATAGCTGCAGCAAAAGGACAAGCACCTACGACTCCAAAGCCTAGGGTAAAAACTCCTCCTCCTACCACTACAACACCTACTGCACCACCACCACCTGCTACGCCAACAAATCCTAAAGATGAAAGATTCGGCGGTAAGAAAGTAGACGACAATAAAGATGCACGTTTTAATGAGGAAGCAGCTAAAAAGGCGAAAGAAGACGGCGCTAAGAAAAAAGAAGACAGGTTCAAATAGATTGATCTAATAATACAAATAAAAATCCCCCCGGTTTAACCGGGGGGATTTTTATTCCTGCCAATGCCTACCAGTGCGAGGCAGTAATTTTCGAAGGCAGCACCGGTATTTGTTTAACCTATACTATAGTATCACATCTAAAGGTGTGATACTAAAAAAGCCTCCACGTTTGGTGGAGGCTTTTTAGTTAATATAATTAAGCACTTATTACTGCCAAGTACCTGAATACGTTTTAGCAACGTTTAATGGATTAGTTATGGTATAAGACCAAGTTAACTTACCATCAGTTGAGTTTAAGGTACCAGAACCAGATACTTTGTAACCATCGTTATCCGGAGTTTGGTTAGCGATAGTAATTGTGTTTCCGCTTACAGTAGCAACTACGTTGTTAGTAAAGTAATCGTCAGAGAATCCAGCGATCCTAACTTCTGTAACTGAAGTTCCAGATACTACAATAGAACTGTAAGAAGGCAACATAGAACCACCAACTTCAGTGTCAGTTGCAGACCAACTTTTAATGAATTTAGCCCTTTGCTCTGTAGCACAAGTAGCACCTTCATAACCAGTAGCGCAAGAGCATGAGCCATCTGTAGAGTTACAAGTACCACCGTTAGCACAAACTACATCTTTACACTCATCAGTGTTACAAGATGTGTAAGTTGTTGCGCCAAATGCGCTTAATACTACTGCTGCGGTTAACGCAATGCGACGAATTGATTTCATAGACATTTTAATTTTAAGATAAACAATTTTAGTTTCGGTTAAAAGCGACAAATTTGATGCCAAAGATAGCCATATATTTTTTTATATTCCAACGCTTTATGTAAATCACCCCAAAAAAGTCATTATTGATGGGTATCATTACGCAATGGAATGCTTTACAGCAATAGCTGTGATGATTTTTTAATTCTACTGAAAATATTGTGCCAGCTATTTTCAGAAACCTTTAAATGATTTTGTACCAGAGTTGTGTTCACCGGTGCAGAACTATACTTTTACCGTTATGAGGGCATTTTACTGCTTATGTTTCATTTTATCTACACTTTGTCCCCTTTCGGGTAATGCAGGCTATACTTATGAGTATAATGAACACTGCCGCAAAGCCTATCAGCACTTTATGGCCCTGCATATTGCTGAGGGACGGGCTGCGATAGCTGAAGCAGTGAGAGTAAACCCTAACAACCTGATGGCTACCTATATAGCCGACTATGAAGATTGTCTCATATTATTAATGAATGGGAATAAGGCCGACTATAAGGCAAAGGAGAGTCATTTTGATGAGCGCCTCGACCAATTATCGAAAGGAGATACAAAAGGCCCCTGGTACAGGCTGTGCAGGGCAGGCGTATACCTGCATTGGGCTATGGTACATGTGCGTATGGGTGATAATTTTAAGGCTGGTCTCCAGTTTCGTAAATCGTTTGTGTTGCTGAAAGAGAATAAGAAGCTCTTCCCCACGTTTGAATATAACAATATATACCTGGGTATAGAACAGGCTGCCGCAGGAGCAATGCCTGAAAAATATAAGTGGCTGGCCTCATTGCTAGGTATAAAAGGAGATGTGAAGAAAGGAACGGCCCTGGTAACCTCCTTTATTAATACCCATACCTACAATGATCCCTTTAAATATGAGGCAACTGTCTTTTCCTGCTACCTGAGATTGTATATGCTCTACCAACAGAAAGAAGTGTGGAGCTTTATCAATAGTGATCAATTCCCGGTACAGAATAATTTATTGCTGGCATTTGTGAAAGCTAACATAGGGCTCAATACCCGTAAGGCGGACGCGGCACTGCAGGTATTGAAAACAGCGCAGGCTGATCCCTACTATAGTACCTTTCCGATGATGCACTATGAAATGGGCAGTGCGCTCTATTATAAGGCCGACCCGGGCGCAATAACACATCTTCAACAGTTTGTGAATAAATACAAAGGTGGCATGTTTGTGAAAGATGCCTGGCAGAAAATGGCGCTGATGAATTACCTGCAAAAGAATACGGCCCAGGCCAATGCATGCAGGGCGATGATCGCGAAGCAGGGTAATACTATGGCAGATATAGATATGCAGGCACAACGCTTCGGGCAGGGAACTAACTGGCCCAATGCTACATTACTTACTGCGCACTTGCTGATAGATGGAGGCTTTAACCAGCAGGGGCTTGCAAAGCTAGCGGGGCATAAAGAAACTGATTTCGCCAGTGTTGAAGATAAGCTGGAATACAACTTCAGGCTGGCAAGGGCATATGATGAAATGAATGAGGATAACAAGGCCATACAGCTTTACCAGCGTACTATTAATTTAGGTAAGAGTCGTAAGGAACACTTTGCCGCACGGTCTTCTTTGCAGATGGCGCTGATATATGAAAGAGCCGGAATGAAAGATGATGCGATAAAGCGATTTAAGGAATGTCTTTCCATGCGCGATCATGATTTCCAGGCCGCAATAGACCAACAGGCAAAGGCCGGGCTGAACCGGATGAATGCAGGCTAGTAGTTCAGTATGCTTTGTAAGAGCGGGATGTTATCTGCTAGAATATAGTCGGGCGATTTGTTGATCGCATCTACAAATCCATTTCCAGCTGCGCCATATAGCTGCACATGTAATCCTTTGGCGTGTGTGAATTCTATCTCCTCTTTAGTGATCTCATGGTTTTTGGAAGCAATTCCATAGAAGCCATTGTCTGCTGCCTGAACAATATTGTTAGCGTCAATATCTGTATCCAGGAATACTTTTATCTTAGGATATTTTCCGCGGGCTTCCAACATCCATTCAAGGCTATTTGCTTGTACCAATACCTGGTCGTAGGCATTGTATTTACTCAGCAAAGTGTTGATAGCATAAAGTGTAGCACTGTAATACCATTTTTTTCTTTCATCAGAGATGCCACACCCTATGTCTGCATGGAGGTCGAAAAAGATGATGGGTTTTTTAGCATAAGCCTGGTATCTTTTCAAAACGTTTTCGACCGGAGTCATGTAGTGTTTCTCTTCAAGGGCTGTCAGTACCGGCTTTAACGTGCATTGTGCCAGATCAGCAGACTGATAATCATAACTGCAACCGGAGCAACTGCTTTGCTCATCCAGTTCTCTGTCGTGGTACATAAACAGAACGCTATCGGCAGATAAAGCCAAATCCAGTTCTACACCGTCTGCATTATATACCTCCAGTGCTTTTATCACGCCTGCCCATGAGTCGGCAGGGAGGTCATTGTTCAGCCCCGGGATTCCATTGCCGGCATGGCCCACAACAGCTATTTTATTATCGCTCAGGTTAGTAACAGTTGCCGGCTTCTCGCATGATGAGATAAGGAACGCTAAGAGTGATATGTAGTGTGCCGGCCTCATCTGCGGGAAAGTTTATAAATGATCCCCAGCCTTACCTGGTACATAGCACCTATATAAAGGTTCTTTTCCGTAGTGTAGGTATTGTATGCATTCTCGATACGCATGCCTGCGCCCATGGTCAGCCCGACAGACATCTTGCCCGGGACAGCAAAATAATTGAGGTTTAATCCGCCTGTTATTTCTTGTAGAGTGTTGTGTGGATTAACCGGAGCGGATTTGTACCAGGTGTTCTGATAATCAAGGTTTAGTGAAGTGTTCCATTTGTTCTGTTGTACCAGGTCGAAGTAGTATCCGGCATTTACACCCCAAAGCGTTCGCCCGGGTACATAGCTTTTTGTCAACACCATTTTAGGCCCTGCATAAATTCTGTGCTTTTTGTATGCCAGTCCGAGGTTAAAATAGGCATTGAGTCCTGTGTATGATGCAGCGCCTGCTAAGGAAGTGAACAGACTTACAGGTTCTCTTTCGGGCCTTTGTGCTTTTATAGTATTGCCATAGCCAAGCAGGAAGCAGAGCATGAGCAACAAGCGTAGGCGATAAGTGATATACCTCATGCTCAAAACTACAAAGTTTGGGTGGAAAGTGATACAGTAAACGGTTGATGGCTGTTTTGTTTATACATTTGACAAGCAAAACATGCAGGACAGATTATGCTGAAGACAGACTTCTTAGTGATAGGCTCAGGAATAGCGGGGCTAACATTTGCAGTGAAAATTGCAAAGCAATTTCCTGGCAAGACAATAACTATTCTTACAAAGGCAAATACAGATGAGACCAATACCAAGTATGCACAAGGTGGTATTGCAGTGGTGAATGATAAAGAGAAAGATAGCTTTGATAAACATATAGAAGATACATTGATAGCCGGAGATGGACTTTGCAATCCTGCGATAGTAGAACTGGTTGTAAAGGAAGGTCCTGAGCGTGTGAATGAAATAATAGAATGGGGGGCAAGGTTTGATAAAGATGCCGAAGGCGATTATATGCGGGGCAAGGAAGGTGGCCACTCTGAATTCAGGATATTGCATCATAAGGATGTAACAGGGTTTGAGATAGAGCGGGCATTGGTGGAAGAAGTGCAGAGACATTCCAACATCCGGGTATACAATCACTGGTTTGTACTGGATATCATTACACAACACCATTTGGGATATTTGGTAACTAAGTCTACACCCGATATTGATTGTTATGGCGTATATGCCCTGAACCTGCAGAATAATAATATAGAAAAGATCCTGGCTAAAGTCACAATCATGGCTTCCGGTGGTGCCGGGCAAGTGTATAGAACTACTACCAATCCCAGGATCGCCACGGGTGATGGAATCGCGATGGCCTATCGTGCCAAGGCCAGGATAGAGAATATGGAGTTCATCCAGTTTCATCCTACGGCGTTGTATGAGTTTGGCGTGAGTCCGTCTTTCCTGATAACAGAAGCGGTACGTGGTGATGGTGGTATTCTTCGTAATAAAGAGGGAGAAGCATTTATGCAGCGCTATGATGCGCGGGCTGATCTTGCCCCGCGTGATATTGTAGCCCGTGCTATAGATAGTGAAATGAAGCGTACAGGTACCGAGCATGTGTACCTCGACTGCCGGCATATGGACGGAGAAAAATTCGTTGCACATTTCCCGAATATCTATGCAAAATGTAAAAGCATCGGGATTGATGCGCTTCAGCAAATGATACCTGTAGCACCTGCGGCGCATTATTGCTGCGGTGGAATAGAGGCGGACAGTCATGGACGATCTTCTATCAGTAACCTGTATATATGCGGTGAGTGCTCCAGCACAGGGCTTCATGGCGCTAACAGGCTGGCCTCTAATTCATTACTGGAAGCACTGGTATTTGCGCACCGCTGCGCAGTAGATGCCGCTAAGAGAATTGATGGCATCTCCTTTCATGAAGATGTGCCCGACTGGAATGCATCGGGTACAACAGACCCTAAGGAAATGATCCTTATTACCCAGAGCCTGAAAGAGGTGCAACAGGTGATGAGTGACTATGTAGGTATCGTGCGTAACGACATACGCCTGGAACGTGCCATGCGGCGCATAGACCTGCTGCATCAGGAAACAGAAGAATTATACAAGACCACTACGCCGTCACCTCAGCTATGTGAGCTTCGCAACCTTATCACCATCGGCTACCTGATAGTGAAGAGTGCGCAGTTCAGGAAAGAGAGTCGGGGTCTGCATTACAACACAGACTACCCTGATAAGAGTAGTCTGTTGCAGGATGTAGTGTTATAGTAATATTATTTAGCCGGTACAGACTTCTCGTGCCTTTCACCGATCTGCTGACGCCACATAGCGTAGTAGAGCCCTTTTTCTGCTGTCAGCTCCTCGTGTGTGCCTATCTCCACTATCTTTCCTTTTTCCAGGACGTATATCCTGTCGGCATGCATGATGGTAGAAAGCCTGTGGGCGATCATTACGGTGATGTGCTGGCGCTGGTCGGTGATAGCCCTTACGGTTTGTGAAATTTCTTCTTCTGTAAGAGAGTCAAGAGCTGAAGTAGCTTCATCAAATATCATCAACCTCGGCTGGCGAAGTAGCGCGCGGGCAATAGATAAACGTTGGCGTTCGCCACCGGATAGCTTCAGTCCACCTTCACCTATCACTGTCTCAATACCGTTTTCGGCACGGGAGAGTAAATTTTGACAGGCAGCTTTATTCAGTACGTTGGTGATATCCTCGTCAGTGGCGTTTGGATTAACGAACAACAAATTCTCTTTAATAGTGCCTGAGAACAACTGTGTATCCTGTGTCACCATGCCTATCTGGTGTCGTAGCTCATCGAAGTCTATGCTGTTATCGCTGAGGTCGTTGTAGAATACCTTGCCTTCGTTAGGATGATATAGTCCTACCAATAGTTTCACCATTGTAGTCTTACCTGAACCTGACGGACCAACAAATGCTATCGTTTCACCCTTCTTTACCTCGAAAGCAATCTGCTCCAGTGCAGGACGTGTGGCTGAATTATGCTTGAAGGTAACGTCCTCAAAACGCAGTTTATTTATCTCGTTGATAACAGCGGGAACATCAGGTTTGCGCTCAACAGGTTTTCTAAACAACTCTTCGAGGTTGTTCAGCGATGCCTGTGCTTCACGATAGCTGAGTATCACGTTGCCCAACTCTTGCAGTGGTCCGAAGATGAAGAACGAGTAGAAGTTCATGGCTATCAATGCACCCAGTTCTATCTTATCGCTGAATAAGAAGTACATTAAGGTGAACATAACGCATTGCTGCAGGAAGTTCACGAAAGTGCCCTGAATAAAGCTGATAGAGCGGATGCTTTTTACCTTCTTCAGTTCCAGCTTTAGTATCTTGTATGTATTGGTATTCAGCCGGCGTATTTCCTGCTGGGTAAGGCCGAGGCTTTTTACCAGTTCGATATTTCTTAATGATTCCGTAGTGGAACCAGCGAGTGAATTGGTCTCTTTTACAATGCTCTTCTGGATGACCTTTATCTTCTTGCTGAGTACGCTTGTGAGTATACCAAGGATTACAGCACCTACGATATATACCAACGGCAACCAGGGATTCAATGAGAATGCATAGACTATAACGAAGATGATACCCACAAGGGTAAAGAACACGACATTCACAAAGTTCATGATGAACTTCTCGCAGTCGGCACGCACCTTCTGAAGAGTAGATAATGTTTCACCGCTGCGCTGATCTTCAAAGTCCTGGTAAGGAAGACGAAGGGCATGTTTCAAGCCGTCGGTGTATATCTGTGCCCCGAATTTTTGTATCACCACATTCACTGTATAATCCTGGAATGCTTTCGCGATACGGGAGACCATTGCGACACCAATGATCATCAATAACGTATTCACCAGCCCGGAGAAAAACACATCTCTTGGAATTGAATCTGCATTCTTGGCATACTTGTCAATGAGTATGTTACCGAAGATGTATGGATTTAAAAGCGAGAATACCTGGTTGACCGCAGCAAGTAGTAATGCAACGAATATCAGGCCTTTGTATTTACTTAAATATTGGAGGAGCAATTTCATAGAATGGCAAAGGTAAGGAGGTATAAAGCTTTTACCGCTGATGGGTACTTAAGAACTTTCTATATTCAAATAGAGCCGCTGCTGTAAAGGGTTTGCAGCATTTTACCCACTACTTTGTCGATAGGTAAAGTGAAGGTCTCGCCCGAAACCTCATTAAGCGGCATCCAGTAAGTGCGCTCGTTTTCTTCATGGTTGGTGAGGGCTGCAGCCGGGTCTCCGCCCTGCACGAGGTAGTATATACTAATGACCTGTGAGTCGTCGTAAGCGGAATGCTGGTAAAAATCGGTAGTGTAGAAATGCTCCAGGACTTCGATGTCTATTTGAAGTTCTTCCTGCCATTCTCTTTTTAGTCCGTCAATGGTCCCTTCCCCAAGGTCGAGCCCGCCACCGGGGAATTTGATGACATTTCTGCCACGTATCAGTTCTTCGTTCACCAATAACAGGCCTTTATGTATCCAGATACCATATACCCGTACATTAAAGCGTGAGGGGCTACTCATGCTAGAACCATTTCTTTTTGTTGAAATACAGCACCATTGCAGTTGCTGCGAGTACCGACATGATAATGGCTGCGTAGAATCCAAACATCTGTCCCTCATACGGGATCTTCACGTTCATACCAAAGAAGCTGGCTATCAGCGTTGGTACCGAGATAAGGATCGTGATACTGGTAAGGCGTTTCATTACCAGGTTCATATTGTTGTTGATAATACTGGCGAAAGCATCCATGGTACTTACCAGGATGGTGTTGTATGTATCGGCCATTTCAAGGGCCTGTGAGAATTCTACTATAAGATCTGAAAGGAACTCGCGTTCTTCTTCGTCGCAGTTCAGGAAGTTGGTCCTATCCATTTTCATCAGCAGCAGTTCGTTGGAGCGAAGCGCTGTAACAAAATACACAAGGCTCTTTTGGATGCGCATTAGGTAAAGCAACTCCTCATTACGGTTGGCATCATAGAGTTTCTGCTCCAGTATGTTCCTGCGGTGATTGATCTCTTTCAGCACTTCCATAAAGTCCATCACCACTTTTTCGAATATTTTCAGCACCATCATGTTCGGGCGCTCAGGGTGGCGCTTGGCAAAGGTGGTGAGGAAGCGGCGTATGGCCACATTCTCAAAAGAGTTGACGGTCACTACCTGGTTGCTCTCGGTAATGATGATGGCGATAGGTATGGTGATATAATACGCGTCGCTTTCGTTCAGCGATTTATTTTCTACAGGGGTTTTTAGGATAATAAGCTTTACACCATCTTCTATCTCATAGCGTGAACGCTCTTCAATATCGAGTGTATCGGCAAGAAAGTCGCGGGAGATATTGAGTGCATCAGATAATTTATCAATTTCATTCTCCTGGAAAGGGGGAGTTACATTGATCCAGTTAGCTCCTTCGGGCTGTTCAATCTCTAACGTCTTACGGTTGATATTTTTGTAATACTGTACCATTAGCCCGGTTAAAATAAAAAATGCTTACAAATTTACCTTTCATATCCCACAATTCGTACTAACGGTATAAATTAATATTTAACAAACAGAATATGTTTGTTTAGCTGATTTTAAAGGGTATTTGGGCTATTCTTATTATTTTTGCGTTAAGCAAATAAACAGTTCGGCATGAGCCCCAAAAAGAAATTAATGACCCTGGATGAGTTCACTATCCAGGAGACCCGCCGCTTTCCGCAGGCAACAGGTGAATTATCGGCATTGCTCCGAGATATAGGGCTGGCATGCAAGATCATCAATAAGCAGGTATTGAAAGCCGGACTGGTAGATATATTGGGCAAACATGGTGCGACCAACGTGCAGGGTGAAGAAGTGATGAAGCTGGACATATTCGCTAATGAAACATTGATCAGTGTGCTGGAAAGCAGTAATGATTGCGCAGGTATCGCTTCTGAAGAGAATGATACTTTTGTTGCTTTTGACGACCCATATTCTTTTAATTCAAAGTATGTAGTGCTGTTCGATCCGTTGGATGGCTCTTCTAATATAGATGTGAACGCACCGATCGGTACTATATTCTCTATATACCGTCGCGTGAGCGAACTGGGGAAACCATGCACCGAAGCTGATTTCCTGCAACCCGGAAATAAACTTATGGCAGCAGGTTATGTGATATATGGCTCCAGCACCATGCTGGTATATGCTACCAAACTGAGCTGTAATGGTTTTACACTGGAACCATCGATCGGTGAGTTCTGCTTGTCTCATCCTGACCTCGAATGTCCTGAAAAAGGAAAAATATACTCTACCAACCAGGGTAATACTTGCAAGCTGGATGAAGGTGTGAAGAATTTCCTGAACTATTGCATGGAAGATAACAAAGCTGAAGGCCGCCCTTACTCGCACAGGTATATTGGTTCTATGGTTGCCGATATGCACCGTACGATCATTAAAGGTGGTATCTTCCTTTATCCTTCTGATAAAAGTGCCCCTAAGGGAAAACTACGTTTACAGTATGAGTGCAACCCGATGGCCTTCCTGATGGAAGCAGCCGGTGGCACTGCCGATCATGGCAATGGTAAAATACTGGATATAATACCAACTGAATTGCACCAACGCACGCCTATATTCATCGGCTCCAAAGATATGGTGGCTAAAGCACTGGAGTTTGTGAAAGAAGCAGAAACAGTTGCATAAGAATATTCAAACTGAAAGCCTCTCAATTGAGAGGCTTTTTTATTACATTGTATTGTTCAAATGTCCGTAATGAAAAGATCCATTATACTTGCGATAGCTATATTATTAACTGCGACATCTTCTTATGCAAAAACCGATCCTGTCGGTATCTGGCAGGGTATGCTGAATGCGGGTAAGCAGTTGAGAGTGGTCTTTGTCATTTCGCAGAATAATGGCAAACTATCAGCTACTATGGAAAGCCCTGACCAGGGCGTGAAGGATATCCCCTGCTCTGATGTGTCTGTAAAAGGTGACAGCCTTTATATATCGCTGGAAAAGTTTAAGAGTAGCTATGCAGGTGGTTTTGAGCCTGATGGTTCTATAGCAGGTGTACTGAACCAGGCTGGTATAAAGTTCAATCTTATCCTGAAGAAAATAGATAAAGTGGAGGAGCCTAAACGTCCGCAAACACCAGTTCCGCCATTTGCGTATAAAAGTGAGGACATCATCTATCACAATAAAGACAAGAGCATTCAATACGGAGCTACCATCACCATTCCGAATGGCAATGGACCTTTTCCTGCTATTATCATGAGCACAGGGTCAGGACAACAGAACAGGGATGAAGAACTGATGGGACATAAGCCATTTGCTGTTATAGCCGATTACCTTACAAAGAAGGGATACATAGTCCTCCGCGTAGATGACCAGGGCATCGGTAAGACAACAGGTGCTCCTGAAACAGCTACCACAGCCGACTATGCAAAAGATGTGATGGTGGGACTCGATTACCTGAAAAGCAGAAAAGAAGTGGACAAAAAGAAGCTGGGCATAGTGGGCCACAGTGAGGGTGGGCTGATAGCAGAAATGGTGGCCGCTCAAAGCAAAGACATAAATTTCATTGTGCTGCTCGCCGGGCCGGGTATCAATATAATAGACCTGATGGAAGAGCAGAACGAAAAGGTACTGACCCAGGCACGTCTGTCGAAAGAAGCTATAGATGCGTACCTGCCGCTGTATAGTGAAGTGGCAACTATCGCTGTGAAGGCTGCTAACCACAATGAAGCGGTAGACCAGATGACCGCGGCTATGAATAAATGGAGGGCCAATACGCATCCGGATATTGCACTGGCCTTTGGTATGAATACCGATGAAGGAGTGAACAATATGGTGAAGGAGTTTGCGGGACTGCACGATGCTCCTTGGTGGCGTTATTTTATGGGGGAGGAACCGGGCAAGTACCTGGAGAAGCTGAATTGCAAAGTGTTGGCCCTGAATGGCGACAAAGACATACAGGTGATATCCGAATCAAACCTGGCAGGTATGAGGTCATCACTGGCTAAAAGCAAGTCGCCAAAGTATGATGTAATAGAAATGAAAGGTCTCAACCATCTGTTCCAGAAGTGTACAACCTGCACCGTTGCAGAGTACGCCAAATTGGAAGAAACCTTTTCTCCTGAGGCGCTTGCCGTAATAGGGGATTGGCTGGATAAGAATGTGAAATAGTTTCACTTTGAACCGGGATTAAAGGGATTTCTAAGATTTACCGGGGCTCCAATGGAACTTTGTGTGAAATATGAAAATCAGGGAGCCGTGGCCAATCCAACAAATCAGGCCTAATCCTGGTTTAGAGAACCTCAACCTTCTTTTTCTCCACTGCCGTATACAACTTATAATACTCGCCCTGGTCAGCGATGAGTGACTGGTGGTTACCGCTTTCTATGATCTGGCCTTTGTCCATAACAATGATCTTATCAGCCATGCGTATAGTAGAAAGTCTGTGTGCGATAACTATAGACGTGCGGCCTTTGATCAATGTATCGATAGCGTGTTGTATCAGTTGCTCACTTTCACTGTCAACAGATGAAGTGGCTTCATCCAGTATCAGGATAGATGGGTTGTAGAGCAATGCGCGCGCGAACGATATCAACTGCCTTTGCCCTTGTGAGAGCGTATTGCCCCGCTCCATTACATCAAAGTAATAACCGCCGGGTAGCTGCATGATGAAGGTGTGTATGCCCAACATTGTGCAGACTTCTTCCACTCTCGCTAAAGGTATCTCGCTATTTCTGAGTGTAATATTATCGAAGATAGTTCCGGAGAATAGGAATACGTCTTGTAACACGATGCCTATCTTGCTTCTCAGAGTGTGGATGTCGTAGTCTTTTATATTCCTTCCATCAATTAGTATCTCCCCATCCTGTATTTCGTACATCCTGTTGAGGATGCTGATGATAGAAGTCTTGCCTGCACCTGTATGCCCTACCACAGCCATAGTCTTGCCTGCTTCAAGGTTGAACGAAACACCTTTTAATACAGGCACACCTTCCTTATAGCTAAAGTGTACATTGTTGAATGTTACTTCGCCCTTTATGTCTTTGGCTATATAGCTGCCGTTATCTTCCATGTATTCTTCACTGTCCAGAACTCCGAAGACACGTTCTCCTGCTATCATGCCCATTTGCAGCACGTTGAACTTATCGGCCAACATACGTAGGGGGCGGAATAATAAGTTGAGATAAAGAATAAACGAAACGATGGTTCCCTGCGTAACAGTACCACCAAGCATTCTCGGCGCCCCCCACCATACCAGCAACCCTAAGGACAATGCAAGTATGATCTCCACTATCGGGAAGAAAACGGAATAGGCGAAGATGGCTTTGATGTTCTCATCCCTGTGTTCTTTATTTATCTTACGGAATTTGCCCATCTCCCTTTTCTCTGCTGCAAAGGCCTGTACAATGTACATTCCTACAATGTGCTCCTGCGCGAAAGCATTGAGCGCAGCCACAGCATTACGCACTCCCTGGAAGGATTTGTTCACCGCTTCCTTGAACCAGTAAGTGGCCACAATAAGTATAGGAAATGGTATCAGTGAAATAAGGGTAAGCTGCCAGTTATCGAACAGCATCACTATTATAATCGTGATAATAATAAGTACGTCTGCTACTATAGAGATGATACCTTCTGAGAAGACATCATTTACTGCTTCTATATCATTGATGGTGCGGGTGGTGAGGGTGCCTATGGCTGACTTGTCGTAGTACGCGATATCCTGGTTCAGCACCTTTTTAAATACAGCCTTGCGCATATCATTCACAGAGGTCTGACCCAGCCAGGCTGTCATGTAAGAGAACCAGAAACGCAATGCACTCTCAATGATCAGCATGCCCAACTGGATGATACTGATCCATATCAGCCCCTCCAGCAGTTTGTTATTGATATACTTATCTACTGAAAGCTCTATCAGCTTAGGACGAAGAGGGGTAAGCAAAGCAAGAACGATAGACAATGTCATAGAGAGGTACAGCGTTTTGCTGTACGGCCTCGTAAACGAGAAAATCCTGCGCAATAAGTGCAGGTCTATCAGCTTCTTCCTCTTTTCCTTGTCCTTTGCCAAATCGTTATTGTTCTTCTTTTACTGCCATTAAGTAGGCCTTTATAAACTCATCTATCTCTCCATCCATTACCGGGCCTACATTACCTACTTCATAGTCCGTACGGTGGTCCTTTATCATTTTATACGGATGGAATACATAAGATCTTATCTGCGAACCCCATTCTATTTTCTTTTTAGAAGAGTTAGCTGCGTTCTTCAGTTCTTCACGCCTGCGCAGTTCTTCTTCATACAAGCGGCTCTTCAACATTGTTAGTGCCTTTTCGCGGTTCTCTCCCTGCGTACGTGCCTGTTGACATTCTACTATGATGCCGCTGGGTATGTGCTTTAAGCGCACAGCCGTTTCCACCTTGTTCACGTTTTGTCCGCCCTTACCACCGGCACGATAGAACTCCCATTCCACATCAGCAGGGTTCACTTCAATTTCAATACTATCATCTATCAGCGGATACACAAATACGGAAGCAAAAGAAGTATGCCTGCGCGCATTGGAATCAAAAGGGGAAATACGCACCAAACGATGCACACCACTTTCCGCTTTCAACAAGCCATAAGCGAACGCCCCGTCAAATTCTATCGTTGCCTGCTTGATGCCGGCACCATCGCCATATTGCACATCTATTTCCGATACCTTCCATCCTTGCTTCTCTCCATACATACGGTACATGCGGAGTAGCATCTCTGCCCAATCCTGACTTTCCGTACCACCCGCACCTGAGTTAATGACCATTACACTTGGCATTTCATCCTCAGGTTCGTTGAGTGTGGATTTGAACTCGAGCTCGTCGAGTAGTTTTATTGAATTATCGTAAGAGGTTTTTACTTCTTCTTCAGTTGCTTCACCTTCCTTCCAGAACTCGAACAGCACGGCGAAATCTTCCACCGCTCCTTTGCAGTTATTAAAAAGCCCTACCCAGAACTCATTTACTTTCGTTTCTTTCAGGATGGCAGTAGCACGCGCGTTATCATCCCAGAAGCCCGGCGATACTGACAACTGTTTATCATTCTCTATTTTTATCAGCCTGTCTTCTATTCGCAAGAAACGGTGCAGGTGCTGAACCCGCTCTCTCATCTCTTTTAAGTTCTCCAGCGTCATAACGGATGCAAAGGTAGGATTAGTTGATTAGTAAAATTGTTGATTGGTATTATGGTACTATAGATGGGCACAGGTCAATGACCCTGCGATAATTGACGATCGTCAATTATTGATAACTTCCTTTACCGGTAGAGGGTCGGGCTCTACAGTAATGGTTTTTACTTTGAAAGTAAAACGGCGTTGTGAGAAGTAGCTGAATACCGCTACTAATGCTGTAGTAATGATCTTGGATGGAGTAGGGTAGATATTACAAACCTCAACAAACAGCTTCAGGAAGACATAGTTCAATATGATACACATACCTACCAATACCGCATAGCGGAATAGTTGTATCCTGCCTTTCAGGTTAGATTCCGGGAAGACAATGTATTTAGACAATGCAAACCCTATCGGGAAACTGATACTAAAGGAAATAATAAAGGCAAATATGTGCGCGGCAATGGTGATGCCGGCAATATGTACCGGTTGCTTCAGCAGCAAGAAGTTATAGCTGAGGTAATATATAATAATATCAGATACTGTATTAGAGCCCCCGCAAGCGAGGTAACGAAAGGTAGTTTTACCTATTACGTTTTCAAAGGGTTTATGAAAGAAGTCAATAATACCCAATACTATATGTCTGATAGCCTTTAGCACAGTCTTGAAGAAGGGCAAAAATAGGGTTTTCTGTCAAAAAAGGTGGGTAAATAGCTTAATAATCCCTACCACTTTATCTTTTGCATTCGCTGGAAAAGGTCTTTTTCCTTTGTGCCACATACATTTAAAAGGTCACTTAATTCATCATACGACACTATGTCGCCCGACCTGTTCTTCATCTGGCGGGCTGCGTAATAGGCAAAGTTCCTCCAGTCATCACCAATTTTTGTGAGCTCGGTGGAGAACTGTGCAAGGTCGTCGCGCTTCATCATTTCGGATGCTTCCTGCAGAAAGGCAGCGTAGAGGTAACGGAATCCGGCTCCGCCTGTGCCTATTTCTTCCTGCATGCGGATGATATTGCCGAGGTAGAGAGAGGCCTTACGAGGTGTTAGTTTTGTTGGGTATCCTTTTATCTTCTTAGCAAGCAAGCCTATGGCTTTGTTGCCAAACCAAGGCAGCGGAGGAGAGAGCATAAAGAAGCAAGTCTGCTTGATGCCTGCCTTTATCGCTTTATTAAAATCCACCGACTTCGGTATATCATTTATGTAGTACATAAAGCCCTTGGGCTCGGGAGTACCTTTCGCGAATCTTGCTTTTGCAAGATCTTCGGGGTCTATCGTTGCAACGTCTTCCAGTATGGGGTCGCTGATATTGTAGAGCCCATTCTCTTTGCCGTAGGCAATAAGGTTATGTGCATTGAAGTGAAACCGGAACGCCTCAGGTAGATAAGGTAAATAAAATACGCTGCTCAGCATACCCACTGGTTTGCCCGCTTCCAAAGCCATATCCAGTGCTGCGTTCGCTTTCTGCGGGTTACTGAATTTCTCAGTATGCACTTTTACTTCCAGCCGCTCTGCTACACGCTTGAAGATAGCGCCTGGCCAGGTACGGAAGGTTGTGCCCGGTGTGCCGCTTACCTTTACAAAAGGTATGTGGGCAAAGAAAAGTCCCGCGCCTATACCAAATGCCAATGGTTCACTGATGGGCAAACCATGATGCGTGAGCAAGTTGGCCGTCACACCACTTTCGCAATGCGCATGTTGTTTATGTACAAAATTATTTGTGCTCAATCCGCTGTGTTATTTTCCGAAGCTTTTCAGTTCTTCGGTGGTGATATTGAATACGTCTGCGTATTTCTGCAACAGCGTAGCATCCATATTATTAAATACTGAGGGCTTAAAATGCCTTTTCACCTGCCACTGCCATTTACCCACATACTTAGCGAGCAATGAAAGCTCCATCAGGTTCTTTTCCATGTAGTAAGCTATAGGGCTCAGTTCTCCCGCGCGTACCTGTGCTTCAGTTTTCGCAAGGTTCTCGTCCACATCGTCCCACGCTTGTTTGGTTGCTGCATTCTCCGCCTCCCATCCGCTGGAAACCACACCTGTATATTTACCATCCTTATCGGTGGCATACATCAGTTTTTTCAGGTTTTCCGCACCCTTGAAATTCTTCGGGTCCTGCGGCACTTCATTTACATCCATAACGAGCGGTAAAATTAAGAAAATATGCCCTTATAACATGTTACCCCCCTTTAGGAAGGCCGGGAGGGCCTTCTACACAGACAACACCTTTATCATATCCAGCATATCACTGCTGATCTTGCTGTTCTCTTTCACTGCATTTTTGAATGGTGTGTATAGTATTTCTCCATTCACTATCCCTGCCATTACCTGTGTTTTGCCTTCATTCAGGGCCAGTATTGCTGCATATCCCAGTCTGCTGGCCAGTACCCTGTCGGCATAGGTCGGTGCACCCCCGCGTTGTATGTGTCCCAGAATGGCAGCACGGATATCAAGATCAGGGAAACGCTCTGTAATTTTTTTCTTCAGCTCATCCGCACCGCCAAAATCATCTCCTTCTGCTACAACTAATATATGTACTGTCTTTTTCCTGCGTTCATCAAAGTCAATACGCTCCAGCACTTCGCTGATGTCTGTATGTGTTTCGGGCAATAGTATATCTTCAGCTCCACAGGCTATGCCGCTGTTTAGTGCTATATATCCCGCATCACGTCCCATCACTTCAACGATAAAGAGCCTGTCATGTGACTCGGCGGTATCTCTTATTTTATCTATCGCTTCTACTGCGGTATTTACAGCCGTATCAAAGCCGATAGTAAAATCAGTACCTGCAAGGTCTTTATCAATTGTACCGGGTAAGCCTACTGCCGGTATCGTGTATTTCTCAAAGAATTTTACTGCACCACGGAATGTGCCATCACCACCTATCAACACCAGCGCTTCAATATTGTGCGCCTTTAACTGGGCATAAGCTTTTTGCATTCCTTCATCGGTCATGAACTCTTTACTGCGGGCGGTTTTCAATATAGTGCCTCCGCGTTGTATGATATTGGACACATCAGTGGTCTTCATCTGGAAAATATCTCCTTCTATCATCCCCTGGTATCCTCGCCTGATACCATAGACTTCCATGCCATGATATACAGCAGTACGCACTACCGCCCTTACCGCAGCATTCATCCCAGGGCTGTCGCCGCCCGATGTCATTACACCTATTCTCTTTATTTTATCCATATCAGCAGTATGCAGGTAAGTTACGGAAAAACACAAAAAAAACAGAGCCACAATTAAGTGGCCCCGTCTCTATCTATACATAAAAAACAATCCTTATGCTACCGCTTCCTGTTTTTTGCTTGGCATGATTGCCTCTTTATCGTGGAATGTTACCGCACCCGTAGCTACGTCGTACATAGCTGCGGCAATGCCTATTGTTCCATTTTCTATCAGTCCGCGGATAGTGTCACTTTTGGCGACTATCTCCTTTACAGTGTTCTTTACATTTATTGTGGCTACAGCATTCACGAAGTCAATGTTATTGCTGCTCCTGTCTCCCTGGGTGCTTGTCTCTTCCTCTACGCTAGGGCTTATCTTTTTGAGTAAGCCCGTCAGGTTTCCGAGTTCTACATTGTCGCATGCACCTTTTACGGCGCCGCAACCTGTATGTCCCAATACCAGTATCAGTTTAGAGCCTGCTGCTGCTACGGCATACTCAAGGCTGCCAAGGATATCTTCGTTGGCTATGTTGCCTGCTATGCGGATACTGAATATATCACCCAGCCCCTGGTCGAATATCAGTTCGGCAGCGGTGCGGGAATCCATACAGCTAAGTATTGCAGCAAATGGTTTTTGACCGTCTTTTGTTTCATTCACAATTTCCAGGTGGTTCCTGTTTTTGCTCAGGTTGTTCAAAAAACGTTCATTTCCTTCTTTCAGAAGATCAAGCGCTAGCTCCGGTGTCAGCGCTGCTGGTGTCAGATTTTTGTGTTCTTTCATTGTTAGCGTCTTTTTTTGTTGCTGATTAGTCTTTAATTCTTGTCGTTTTTTAATTTTTCTATCAACTCAGGATATGTTCCTGATGAGCGTATAGGCACTTCGCCTTCATTTTTTATGGCATGTACCATCTCCCGCTCCGAAATTGATTTCGATACGCTGTACTCGTCTTTAAATCCTTCCAGCGATACCGTTATGTTCTTATCGGCGGCTTTTATTTCGTGGAACTCTCTGATGATGTCCAGTACGTCGAAGTCAATATACTCTGTAAGGGACGCATCTATTATCAGGCTGCTACCTTCAGGTATGCTGTTCAGTGTTTCCATTATGCTTGCCTTATTCAGGAAAGATACTTCCTGCGCCAGGGTGAGTTTTACTACATCACCTGTTTTATAACTGCTGCGCACATAGTAGAATGGTATACGCATGTTCTGCCTCAGTATGTAGAAGATGCTGATGACCAAACCGATGCCGACACCTTTCAACAGGTCTAAACCTACTACCGCAACAGTAGTTACCACGAATGGAATGAACTGTGTCCATCCGCCTTTCCACATATGCTTGAATACCTTGGGGTTGCAAAGCTTGTAGCCCGTAAATATCAGAATAGCAGCAAGCGCGGCTTTAGGAATCAGGTTCAGTACCATCGGGATAGATGCAGCACATACCAGTAGCAACATACCGTGGATAATGGTAGAGAGTTTGGTACGTGCACCTGCATTGATGTTGGCTGATGAGCGTACGATAACAGATGTCATTGGCAAACCACCTACAAGTCCGCTGAGCATATTACCTATACCCTGTGCTTTCAGTTCCCTGTTGGTTGGTGTAGATCTCTTCTGCGGATCCAGCTTATCAGTCGCTTCTATACAAAGAAGTGTCTCAATAGAGGCTACAACCGCTATTACGCCACCCAGTTGCCATACTTTGGGATCTTTAAAGCCTTCTATGCTTGGAAAGGTAAAGTGATGGATGAAATCTGTAAATGAATTTGCTATCGGCAAGCTGACAAGATGCGAATCCTCTAAAGCATGAGTGGAACCATTTGAAAGGAGAATAGCATTGATGATAACGCCGATAACTACCACTACCAAACCGGCAGGCAACAATTGTATTTTTTTGAACCATTTGGTCTGCCACATAATGAGCAGGGCAAGGCCTATTACGGCTATTATCAAGGCACCCACTTCTATGTGATGGACGGCATTGTTGATAAAGTCGAAGTGAAAACCATCATCAGCATCACTCATAATAGCAGTAGTATCCTTTTTGTATCCTACCGCATCAGGTATCTGCTTGATGATAATGGTGAGACCTATACCTGCCAGCATACCTTCAATAACACTGGATGGTATGTAGTTAGAAAATGATCCTGCTTTCAGGAAACCAAGTATTAGTTGGAACGCACCTGCTATCACTACTGCGCAGAGGAAGATGTTAAATGCTCCCAGGTCGCTGATACCCACTATTACTATTGCCGTTAATCCCGCGGCGGGGCCTACTACGCTAAGTTGAGAACCGCTGAGGAAACCTACGATCACACCTCCAATGATACCGGCAACTACGCCGGAAAAGAGTGGTGCTCCTGATGCTTGCGCAATACCTAAACACAGTGGCAGCGCGATAAGAAATACGATAAGGCCTGCTATCGCATCCTTCTTAAAATGTGCAAATATTGATTGCCTTTGACTCATAATGAAAATACTTTACGCCAATGCTCGATGTGCCTCTACGGCACAGCAGTCGTTAACCCTTGAATTAATTAGAAAAAATAGGTGCTGTTGCTAGTATTTAGCAATTTGGGGGAGGGGTAAATATCTCGCCTACGTGATGTTTAGGCAAGCGCTCAGCCTCGTGGATGGCCGTATGTAAATAATGTGATAAGTATAGAAGCCGGGCTACTTTTTGATCTTCCTTATCACCATAATGGAATGGGTCGCCCTCTTTTTTGAGTTTGTTCAGGTCTTCATCGCCTTTTTCAGCGATGTCAGACTCTTTGACTTCTTCAGTAAGCTGGCTTTTGAACAACATCTTACCCAGCTCTTTTACAGGCAACACCTGGAAAGAGAATATAAACAGAAAGATATATGCGATCAGCTTTTTCACTCATTGCAAATTAACGTAAAAAATGTCTCTTTACCAGTACTGATGAAATAAGTTATTGTTAAACCGACATTCGAAAATTTGATAGGCGCAATCATTACCTGGTGCAGGAAAAGGGATTGTAAAAAGTTTTGCGCTATTTTACACCCTCATTTATGCGTTCGGTGTACAAATACATATTATTTAGCTGTTTTATACTTTCCGGTTCGGCAAAGGCTCAAAACACCTGGGCATCACCGGAAGTGGAACAGATGTATAATACCGCCCGCAACTATATGACCAATGGCAACCTGCAACAAGCCATTGTGACCTACAGGCAGGCCATACAGGTGGCGCCCGATCAGATGATCCTTCATCGTGACCTGGGTAGGGCCTATTATCTTTCAGGTAACAACCAGCAGGCAGAAGAAATACTGGAGCCGATACTGAAAAGCGGCGAGGCTGATGAACAGACGTTCCAGATAATGGCGTCTATACAGGGTACATCCGGAGATAAGAAGAAAGCCCGTAGCACTTTGTTGAGAGGTATGGGGCGTTATCCTAACTCAGGCATACTCTACCACGACATGGGCAAGATGTATGAGGATGATAATGAGCCGGAAAAAGCCCTCACTTCGTGGCTGGATGGCATTCAGAAAGACCCGGCTTACCATGTAAACTACTACGAAGCTGCCCGCATGTATATGATGACGGATAAGCCTGTCTGGTCTATCATTTACGGGGAAATATTTGTGAATATAGAGCAGTTCACTGCCCGCTCGCACGAGACAAGGGAAATGCTGCTCAATGCTTACAAAAAGATATACTACACGGTACCCTCAGGCGACTTGCCTAAGTACAGCAAGAATGCGAAAGTAGCCAACACCAACGATTTTGAGTCGGCCGTACTGGCTACCCTCATGAAGCTATCGCCTGTTGTGAGCGATGGGGTGAATACAGAAAATCTGACCATGGTTCGTACCCGATTCATTATGGAGTGGATCACTACCTATGGTAACAAATACCCTACAGCACTGTTCAACTTCCATGATAATATGCTCCGTAGCGGTTATTTTGATGCCTATAATCAATGGCTTTTCGGTAAAGCCGAGAATGCCTCGCAGTATGAAGCATGGTTGAAATTCCATGAAAAGGCAATGCCTGAGTTCCAGGCCTGGCAGCAGAAAAATAAGTTTACACCCACAGCAGGCGACTTTTATAATACCAGGCAGGTACAGGGCCTTTTCGAGCAACCAACCGAGAAAAAGGACAAAAAGGATAGTAAACGTTAAAAAAACTACTATCACGAGCATAAAGCCCTTAAATACACTACTTTTGCCCCCATATTTATCTGTTTTTATCATATCATGGCCAAGAATAAAATAGCTGCTTTTACCCGTATATCTTTTCTCGCTTTTACCTTCCTGTTTGCAGGTACACAGCTTCATGCACAGGAAGTTGCGGATAAGATACTCGCTATAGTAGGTAAGAACAGGATCATCCTCAATTCTGAACTGGAGAAGGAAGTAATGGCTGCAAAGGCGCAAGACCCCACTTTCAACGATACGATGAAATGTGAGTTGCTGAGTCGCATGGTGCTTTCCAAGCTACTGGTAGAGCAGGCAGACAGGGATAGTGTCTATGTAACAGAAGAGGACGTAGAAGGTCAACTGGATAACAACATCAGATACTATATCAGGCAATATGGCTCTAAGGAGCGCATGGAGAAAGAACTGGGTAAAACCGTTTACCAGATAAAAGATCAATACAGGGATACATACAGGGAACAACTGCTGGCGCAAAAAATGCAGGGGCAGCTGATACAAAATGTAAAGATCACTCCTGCTGAAGTAAAAGAATTCTTTGATAAGAATGTATCTGATGCAGATACTTCTTTATTCATTCCGGCTACAGTAGAGCTTGGCCAAATAGTGATAGATCCGCCGGTAAACGAGGAGCTGGACAGGGATGCGCTGTACAAGGCAACGGACATTCGTAAAAAGATTGTGGAAGGCGGTGAGAGCTTTGAGGCGCTGGCAGGTATTCATAGTAATGACCCCGGTAGCCGTGATGCGGGTGGTGACCTCGGTATCGTAAGCCGTGGCGACCTGGTACCGGCCTTTTCGGTAGCGGCGTTCAAGCTGAAGGATGGTGAGATTTCACCGGTGGTAAAAACACAATACGGTTACCACATTATACAAATGATGAAACGCCAGGGCGACCAGGCGCAAATACGCCACATACTCATTCACCCTATTATCACGAGTATTGACATAAGAAAGGCGCTTGACAAGCTGGATAGTGTACGCTCTGAGCTGGTAACGGGAAAAATAAGTTTCCAACTGGCAGTGGGTAAATACACTACCGACGAAAACTCTAAGCGTACCGGTGGTATGATAGCTGAGCCGCAAACAGGTGTGACCCAGATAGAGCTCGATAAGCTGGACCCTGCTATGATAATGATGTTGGACAGCTTGAAAGAAGGGAGCTATTCTCAACCACAGGTGTTTAATAATGAGAAAGGTGAAAAGTCTTGCCGTATAGTTTATGTTAAGTCAAGAGTTGCACCGCATAGGGTAAACCTGAAAGATGATTATAGCAGGATACAAGAGCTGGCGCTGAATCAGAAAAGAATGATGCGCGTAGAAAAATGGGTAGAAGAAAAGCTCCCTACTTATTACCTGAAAATTGATCCGGAATACACTACTTGTGGTACACTGAAGAAATGGCACAAGCTTAGTGCTGCTACTGATAATTAGTACAGACACTCAAAATATTACTGAGGAATGGCGGACTTGTTCCGCCATTTTTTATGTGTGTTATTTTAGCTTGAGGTAGCTCTGCATCGTCTTTTGGGCCAAAACAGTAGTAGTAAATGTGCGGGCATGCACAAATCCTTTTTGGATCATACTCGCTCTGAGTAATTCGTCTGTAGTCACTTTCTCCATAGCCGTAACCAGTTCGTCCACACTCAGCGGATCAATATAGTAAGCTGCATCTCCGCCTGCTTCCGGCAGGCAGGATATACCTGAAGTAATAACAGGTGTTCCGCTCCATAATCCTTCCAGCACGGGCAAGCCAAAGCCTTCGTACACCGATGGATAGGCCATAGCAGTCGCGCATTGATAGATTGCCGGTATGTCTTTGGAGTTTTTGAAATCAGGTTCATTGCTCTCAGGCCTGTCGGCCATGAAGAGGACGTCGTTTTCTAAGCCCTGTTCTTTAATATAGTTTTTTACCTGCAGGGCATAAGCGGTATTAATGCCGCCAATTACCACAAGTGGAATATCAAGTTTGCCTTTTAGTGCTTTTATTGCTTTGCAGATATTTAGCAGGTTCTTACGTTCAATGACAGAACCAACGGACAGGAAAAACTGTTGCGGTAGTTTATACTTGATTCTGATCCTCGCTTTTTCTTCTTCGGTATGCAGGTGCTCGAACGCTTCGTCGGCTGCGGTATAGCATACGTCTATCTTATCAGCAGGTGTATGATACAGCTTTACGAGGTCATCTTTTGTCTGCTGGCTTACGGTAATTATTCTATCAGCATGTTTAGCCGCGTACTTGAATTTCTTCCGGTATATAGCTACATCTACTGCCTTAAAATGCGAAGGGTAATACTCAAAAATAAGATCATGCATGGTTACTACAGACCTGATCCCGGTGTCTTGTATACATATTGGTATCTCATGGCTAAGGCCGTGGTACAGATCAATTTTCAGTTTCTTCAGATCACTTTTTACCCAATTACTTCTCCACACCGAAGAGAAAATTTTCGATATGCCCGTTGGTGTGATCGTTTGTATGTTGCCTGATGCGGGCGTATATAATGATGTTTTCTTTGGAGCCATCGCAAAATACTGATGCTCGGGGAAGTCCGCCGCCAGCCTGTCTATCAGCCGCCGACTGTAATTCCCCAGTCCTGTATTGTTCTGGTAAGCTCTTTTTGCATCAAAGGCTATCCGCATGTTGCTAAAGTAAGAATTTGTCAGCAGCTTTAGAGTTGCTCCTCGTGTTCTTCTTCTTGTTCATCCTGTTCTGCCTGTTGCTTCAATGCGGTACGTGCAGCTTTTTTCTGTGCAGGAGTTGGTTCCATCACCCATGAGTTATCATATGGTTTATATAGCGGAGAGTTGAGTATCGTGTGCTCTTCTGTTTTGCCATCCATATAGTCGGCTAATAGTTGGAATGCCGCTTTGTTCTCTTGTTTCAACACTATCAACGCTGCATTGGCACCTGCCTTTACGGCTATTGGTACACCACCGCCTAGTTCTGCCCAATGCCCACCTAGTATCAGGTTCTTAACAGGTGTCTGGTAATGGGCTATTTTATTCTGCATATTCGCTCTTCCCGGTTTGGCACCCATCATGGTGCCGTTCTTATTGCTGGTATATCGCCAGTGTGTAACCGGTGTGGCTACATCATAAAAAATGATATGCTCTTTTAGGCCGGGTGCAACCTGCTCTTCCACTCGTTTGATGAGTATCTCTGCTACGCTGTTCTTCAATTCATTGTATTCATCGCCGCGAACATAATTACCGTGTTCATCTATTTCTGCTTCCCAGTTATTGTTCAAGTGCATAAACGCAGGCATGAACAACACTATGGTGCCTTGTCCCTCCGGTGCTAATGATTTGTCCCGGAAGGATGGCGCAAGAATCGAGATTTCAGTCTTATTGGGATCGCCACCGCACTGCTCATCCCTCGGCACTATCTCGCTGGAGAGATGCACCAGTTCTTCATTAAAGCCCAGTTGCTCAGGAGGGCAATCCAATGCGATAGATACTGTTACTGACGAACTATAAAGGTCGGCAGCACGAAGTTTGTTTTTTAGTTTATCCGGTATGGCAGTGGAGGGTAATAGTTTTTCATACAGCAGCTCTATATCACAGGCTGCTATTACAAAGCGGCTATTCACCTTAAATGTTTCTCCCCTGTGCTCAAACTCTACCCCTTTGGCAGTATTACCCTCCAGGAGTATCTGTTTTACGTTGCACTTAAAGAAAAGGTCATTGTTATAATACTCAACAATGTACCTCATCCACTCAGGTATTACCTGGCCGCCACCTTTAGGAGGGGATTGGAAATCGCCAAAGTATGCCCAGCCAATAGGTATCAGGCAGGAAAGCAGTTCTGTATCACCCGAAAATATTTTATGTATCTCTTCGTCTTTGAAATATTTATTCAGCCCTTTTTTAATTCCTTTCTCGCCTTCGTAACCCACAAATTGAATAAAGGGAAGCGCGAATTTCAACAGCTTCATTTTATTGGACAACTTTTGGAAGAAATTCATGGTCTCCTCCGTCCGGAAAGTATGCCCGAAATTATCAAAGGAGTAGCCCAGGCGTTTCGCGGCTTTAAAGAAGCGGATGATGCCATCCTTCTCATGCGGAAATCGTTCTATTAATTCTGCCTTAAGTTCTTCCGGATTATTAGTAAGCAGGTAGTCGTGCGTTTCACCCTTATAGCGGCGTATACGCGTCTGTGGAATAACTTTAGGAGAATCGCTGCCCAGGATACGGAAAACTTTTTCAGCCATTCCTCCGGGGGCACATTGGTTCAACCAGTGGAGGGCGGTATCAAAACGGAAGTCTTTTCTTCTGAAGCCTGCAAGGTAACCGCCTTCATGCGGCTCCTTTTCCAGAACACAAACAGAGTAACCAAACCTGCTTAATAACGAAGCCGCTGTAAGCCCGCCAACACCTGCACCAATAACTACGACATCGTAGCTAGATTTCAACTCTATTTTTTGCATAAAAAGAAAAGGGGTAAATCCATATCGAATACAGCTTAGCTGTATTCGTAAAAATCGCTTGCAATATAAGTTTTTTATCAGCTATTGCGCAGAGATTGCTGGCGCAGGATATATTTCCCCAGAACATCGAACTCTATATTCACCTCAGAGCCTTTGTCTATAAAGCTGAAATTGGTGTGGTTGTAGGTATAGGGGATTATGGTAACAGTAAATTCATTTCTGCCTACATTAAATACTGTAAGAGCTACACCATTAATACAAATGCTGCCTTTCTCTATTACCAGGGCGGCATATTCCTCAGGGAATTGGAATCGGAACAGCCAGCTGCCTTCCAGCTTTTGTTTCTCTATGCACTGGCCTATGCAGTCCACATGGCCTTGTACAAAGTGCCCGTCAAGCCTGTCACCCACCTTCATCGCCTGCTCCAGGTTCACTACATCTTCTTCCTGCCACTTGCCCAGGTTGGTTTTTGCCAGTGTTTCGGCTACTGCGGTCACCCGGTAGCATTTGCCAACTATCTCTACTACGGTCAGGCATACGCCATTGTGCGCTACCGACTGGTCAACTTTTAACCCAAGGGCCTTTTCCGTTTCTATCCAGAAATCTATATTGCTGCCATTAGGCACGATCTCGTTCACGGTGCCTTCGGTTTCTATTATGCCTGTAAACATGTCTATTGAATTCTTATGCCTGTGCCTTTATGGTATTTAGTACCGGCAGTGTCGCTATGTAAAGTAAAGTCTATCCTCAGGCCTATGGAATCACTTTTAAGGATGCCACTGATAGTGTCCTTAGGGTTGCAAAGGAATTGCCCCATAGAGGTAGTACTATCCAGGTTGGCCCTATAGTAACGCCCTGCAGTGAGTTTCAGAGAATCAAATTGTCCACAAAATCCGATCAATGCCATATGTGTTTTAGAAAGAGGATATACCCTTACTGTATCACTTAGAATATAGTAGGAAGCAAAGTCTGCCGTATATACGGTGTCGGCAAGAGCATATAATCCGGTAAATGGATCTGTAGGAAAAATGCAGGTAGCATTAGCCGCTGTTCCGGGAAAATTATGGTTGTAATTAATAGCTTCAGGATCATTACAATAAGGTGTATCCTGACCCTCATAGGTTTGTGCGTCCGGATCCATCACTTTTTTACAGGAAACGAGTCCTGCAGAAAAAAGAATAAAAAATAATATATATCGCATTTGCTCCTTTACTTATCTAATTACCTAACGTAATAATACATTCAAAATTATGGACTTTAGATAGTATCGCCTAAAAGTTTGTTGGAATTGTGAAATTCCTTACCTTTGCCATCCCAAATTCCTTAAAAGGGGGTATACAATTATGCTGATCATCGATTCTAAAGATTGCGAAAACATAGACAAAGCGCTTAAAAAGTACAAAAAGAAGTACGAAAAGTCACGCACACTCAATCAGTTACGTGAGCGTCAAGCTTTTATCAAGCCTTCAGTTCGCCATCGTAAAAAAGTTCTGAAAGCGATATATCGCGATCAGATGGCTGCTGGTCTTTTAGACAAATAAGCTGTCCCGGGCTTTTTAACAAAAGCCTTTGGAAATATTTTGCACCCGGTATTGTAAATGTGTATATTTACAATACCGGGTTTGTATTTATGATAGACGAAAAAATCAACGATTTTCTACAATATCTAAGGTTTGAGAAGAGATACTCTCCCAACACAGTCATAGCATACAAGAACGATCTTATACAGTTCAAAGACTTTATAGCTACTGAGTTTTCCCTTGACGACATCCGACACATTACCCACTTCCATATACGCTCCTGGCTTGTTACTTTTAAAGATGATAAGAAGACAGCCAAAACCATCAATCGGAAATCTTCAGGCCTCAGTTCCTTTTTCAAACACTTGCTTCGCCAGGGATTGGTAGAAAAGAATCCCGTAAGGCAGCTCCATGCTATCAGGCTTCCTGAGCGTCTGCCTTCTTATCTGAAGGAAGAGGATACAGAACAGTTACTGGAGGAACAACAGTTTGCGGAAGGCTTTAAGGGCTTTACCGACCGTATGATATGTGAGCTGCTCTACCAGACAGGTATGCGCCGTGCTGAGCTTCTGGGCCTGAAAGAAATAGATGTGGAGTGGGGTATGAAACAAGTCCGCATTTTGGGGAAAGGAAATAAAGAACGCCTTGTACCTGTTAGCCCTATGCTGATAGAAAGCCTGAAGGACTATATACAGGAAAAACGGACTATAGAAGGTAGTGACGTAAATCATTTGCTGGTACTGGAGAATGGCCAACCTTTGTATGCCATGTATGTCTACAGAATAGTAAAAGAACACCTCGGCCGCACTAATAGCACCCTGAGCAAAAAGAGCCCCCACGTATTGCGGCATACTTTTGCTACTCAATTACTGAACAACGGGGCTAATATACAGGCTATAAAAGACCTCTTAGGCCACAGCAGCCTGGCCGCAACACAGGTGTACACACATAATAATATTGATAAACTAAAGGAAATACACAAGCTTAATCACCCGAAAGGGTAGTCATATATATTGTTTAACCTAAAAATGTTTAGTTATGAACGTGCAAATCCAAACGGTGCATTTTGATGCAGACAGTAAACTGTTAGATCTCGTAAACACCAAGATCGAAAAGCTACAGACTTTTCATGACAGGATAGTGGGTGTGGAGGTTTACCTGAAGCTGGATGCCTTGTCGCAACAGGTTAAGGACAAGGTAGCTGAGATCAAAGTGCATGTTCCGAAGCACTCATTTTTTGTAAAGCATGCAAGCAAGACGTTTGAAGAGTCTTTCGCCCTGGCTTTCGAATCTATGGTTAACCAGGTAAAGCGGCAAAAGCAAAAGTTGGCTGAAGTAGCCTAAAAATACATACACCAAACTATTTGGTATAAGATCCGGTCTTTCTATAAGACCGGATTTTTTATTTAAAGTATTGCGATAGAGCGTTTAAATAGCTATTTTGCAGTATAAATTTTGTAATTTCAGACTATGTCATATTTCTGGAGAAAGGCCGTTTTGGCTTTTAGCTTAGCAACCGCTATCATCATGCCATCTTGTAAAAAGGAAAGCAGTGGTGATGACCCTCTACCTGTTACTTACGATCCGTCGGTGATCATAGGTAGCGATAACCAGTTCCTCTATGCGTTCGACCCTAAAACGGGCGACAAGCACTGGGAGCTGTTCCTCAACATGCCGATCCTTTCGCCGCCTGTATTGCTCGATACGTGCGTTTACCTGGCGGGTGTTGACGGCAAGCTCTATAAGATAGACGCGAAACGTGGCACGCTGATAAAGACAATAGACTTGTTCCCTAATGGCCAGTTCAGGTGTTCTCCCCTTGTATTTGAGAACAAGCTGTATCTGGCTTCTACCAATGATACCCTTTATTGCGTGAAAGACGACAATATCGAATGGAAGTTTAAAGCAGAAGCGGACCTGATCACTTCACCCACCGTGTGGAACAACAGCGATATCATATTTGCTGCTGTAGATGGTAAAATGTACAACGTAGCAGCATCTAATGGCCTTTATCACTGGGTATTTGATGCAGGAGCCGGTAATGCTTTCATCTCAGCCCCGGTTGCCAGTGGCAAGTTCATTTTTGCGGGTAACTCTGATTCTAAAATGTATGCGATCGTAGGAGAGGGAGGGACATTGAAATGGACATTCCCTACCGGATATCCTGTTTATAGCTCACCTATAGTGTATGGTGGCAGCTGTATATTTGGTAGCGACGATAGTAAGCTCTACTGCGTAGATACTGCAACAGGCCTGCACAGATGGCAGCAGCCGTTCAGCACAAATGACCGTATCCGCTCTTCTCCTTTTGCAAAAGACAACGTTATATATGTGGGTAGCTATGATTACAACATTTATGCTGTCAGCATACTGAATGGTGAGCAAAAATGGAAGTACAAAACTTACGGATTGATAAAATCATCACCGTTGGTATATGACGGCATGCTCTACTGTGGTAGCCACGATAAATTCGTTTACGGCCTTGACCTGGTAACAGGTAAGCCTAAGTGGGTACAAAACCTGGGTGGCCTTATAGAGTGCTCACCTATGCTGGATGACCTGACTGGCAGAAGCTTCAATAGCTCCATTACCGGTATGGATCAGTAAGTAACATACAATACGATCACAATAATTAAATTCTATAGATGTCCTGCACCGCTAGTGCAGGACATTCTTTTTAGGGTTATTTATCCACTTTTAGTGGCTACACAAGCCTGCACCTTCATACCTTTGCATATAGTTAGCTGAGAAGGTGTTATACGCAGTAGTAGATATTGAAACGACGGGGAGTTATGCGATGGGTAATGGCATAACGGAAATTGCTATCGTGATAACTGATGGCAAAGAAGTGCTGGATTTCTATGAAACATTGGTCAATCCCGGCCGCCCGATACCCTACTTTATTCAGAACCTTACGGGCATCAATAATGAGATGGTGGCCAATGCCCCCGCATTTGAAGAAGTGGCAGCGCACATTTTCGGGCTACTGCAGGATAAGATCTTCGTTGCTCATAATGTGAACTTCGATTACTCTTTTGTAAAGCATCATCTGCTCGAAGCAGGATACAACCTGGATTCACGTAAACTTTGTACCGTAAGACTTACCCGGAAAATAATTCCCGGGTTGAATGGTTATAGCTTAGGGAAGCTCTGCCACCAGCTGAACATCAAACTCACCAATCACCACCGGGCCGGTGGTGATGCACTGGCTACTGCAGAGATATTTTCCATGTTGGTAGCCCGTGACGATAAAAGTGTGATAGCCGGTATGCTGAAAGGTCGCAACCGTGAGCAGTACTTGCCACCACATCTACCTGTAGAGCAACTTGATAACTTACCACCTACTCCGGGCGTATATTATTTCTACAATGCCAAAGGCAAGGTGATATATGTAGGCAAGGCGATTAATATTTTCAAGAGAGTAAAAAGCCACTTCTCTAATAATAAGCCCAATAAACAAAAGCAGGATTTCCTTCGCGACATTCATCGCATCAGCTATAAAGAATGCGCTACCGAGCTAATGGCGCACATTCTGGAGAGCACTGAGATACGCAAACTTTGGCCGGTGTACAATCGCAGCCAACGGGGCTACCTGCCTAAATTCGGGCTCTTTGTATATGAGGACAGGCAAGGCTTCAAGCGCTTTGTGATAGAAAAGGCAAGACAAAATTACAAACCGTTATTTTCGTTCAACACCATTATAGAAGGTCACCATTGGCTGCGGGAATTAATAGAGGAATTTGAACTCTGTCCGCGGCTGTGCTACCTGGCTAAAGTAGCTGACTGTGGTGAAGGCCCGGATGAGCATGGCGACTGCTCTGTGCATTTTCATGTAGAGTCTTACAACGACAGGGTGAATGAGGCAATGGAATGGATAAAGATGCACATGCCCACATTCGCTTACATAGACAGGGGCATTCACGACAATGAAGAAAGTTGTATCCTGATAAAGGGTGGCAACCTCTATGGTATGGGTTATATCAACAATCGCGATAGCCTGAAGAGTATAGCCCTACTGGAGCAACAACTGGAGCCCATGCAGGACAATGATTTCATCCGCAATCTTGTATATAAGCACGCCGCACAGTTCCCTGAGAAAAGAGTAGAGATATACTAGTCGGGTACACTGTAGGGGCAATCCCTTGCGGTTGCCCTGCGTAACATGAGCAAATCGCACGAAGGAAAGATGTTACTGCGCCATCCAGTATTTTCTCAACAGCCATTCAACAACAGCAAAGAGAAGAATAAGGAAGAAGAACCATTTCCAATTCACAAGCGGAGCAGTTTCCGTATCCGTCTGTATCATTGGTTTGATGTTCTGATTGTTGGCAATGCTATCATACAGGTTACTGATATTCCTTGCGGGAACCATTGAGCCATTGTACTTTTTAGCCAGGCTATACAGCAATGCATGGTCTGCACCTGTTTCCATCAGTTCTAATGGTACACTTTCTATTACGAAGCTGCCGGTAGCATTATAGGTCTTATCGTTGTAAGTAGTTTGTGCATTGTAGCTATAAGTGCCACCTGCCAGTACGCCTATGTTTATCTTATAAGCGCTACCCGAACGTTCAAAGCTGTAATTGTATTTCTTGCCCGCGCTATCGGTTATCGTCACTTTAGCATCAGGCTTATTTATTTGTTCGTTGTTGGCATTCAGCAGGTAGGCATTGATTGTAACAGCCTCGTGGTCGCTCCATATGTATTTCGGCAGCTCTGCCTGGAATGGACGTTCATTCGCATTTGCCGAAAGGAAAGAGACTGTCTGCCTGATAAGGTCATCAACAACAGCATGTGTATTAAAGTGCCTGTACTCATACAAACGCCAGCGCCATAGTCCTTCTCCTAAAAGCACAGCTATTGGTGTACTGCCTTGTTGTAACACCCACAGCGGATTGGCACTTGGCCTGTTGTTGATACGTTGGTTGAGCAATACATTCGCGGCAGGCGAAGCCTGTACACTAGCCGAACTTGTAACTAATGGCGGCATTTTATCCAGTACGGCTTGCGTGTTTGCAGGAAGTGTAAAGATGTTGAACGCAGCATCATAGCCGGCAAATACATCATGCACTGCGGCCTGTCCTTTAAATGTAACTGCTTTCTGTACTTCACCGAGCGATTGAAAATTACTTTGGGTACCTGCTATATACCACACCGGTTTTTTCGCTGCTTGTATCTGCTTTACAATATTGCTTTGCATAGAAGGCAACTGGTGCAGTATGATCACCTGGTATTCGCTAAGTGAAGCCGGGAATGCATCTGCGGTCTTTACGGTCAGTTTGTAGCTTTCCATTCCGCTCAGCGCTTCCTTTATCGCATTGATGTCGGGATGCGGTGCATTGGCTGCTATCAGGATATTTTTCTTTTGGTCTACAACCTCTACGAAAATATCACGCCTGTTGTTAGTAGCATTCTTCTCTCCGTCAGCAACAGGAATATTAATGACGTAATGATGCAAACCTGCTTTCTCTGCTTTCACAGAGAAAGAAACAGACCTGTCGTATCTATCCGATCCTATGGTAATAGGAGAGCTTCCTACATTGCCACCATTCTCCGTTAGCTGTACGCTATTGCTATATCCATTGCACAATGAAGCAATGATATCTGCACGTATCTCAAACTGGCTGTTCAGCGACACAACTTTATTACTATATACCTGTGCTATCCTGATGTCTTTCTGCGCTACGCTGTCACCTATAGCAACTGTGTATATTGAGCTATTCAATGCTAATTGCTGATAGAGCGGATTTGCACCCTGGTTGAATCTGCCATCGGTAGGCAATATCACTGCACCGAGGTTTTGCATGCCATAAAATTCTTGTGCCCTGCTGAGTGCAGAAGATATGTCAGTTGCCTGTTGGTTATAGTTGAACAGGCTATCCGGTTGCGTACCATTACCGAAGCCCCATTTTACCACTTTGTATTTATCAGAAAGGCGCTTGATGAGGTCTTCCGAATTACTGCGGTATAGGGCGCTGTCCTTACCCAGCGCTACTGCAACTGATTGCGAATTATCCTGCAAGAATAATACGATGGGCTTTTCTGTCTCATTCCTGGTAATGCTGATAGCGGGCGCTAGGAGCAATAACAAGGTCAGCAGCACTACTATGCCACGCAGTCCTGCCGTAAGCCAGGGATAGGGCACTGCACGTCTTATATCCGCTCTATATACCCAATATCCTGCGCCTGCAGCCAGTACGATCGCTAAAATCCAGAGAAACCATTGCATCAACAAGCAATATAAAGAAGTTCTGCGATACTGAACGCTGGATACTCGTTACTTGATGTTCGATGCTAATATCTCCCCCTCATTTTCTTACAGAAGGACGATGATAGGTGTTTAATAGTTGAGAATAAGGACTGCGCCTTTTCCTGTCTTACTGAAGCTTGGAAGGGTTATAAAGCTTGTAGATATTGATGCAGATGGCAGATGATCTGGTGGTAGGCAGGAAACCAGCGCACTGTTCAGTAGCGAATTGCGAATTTCAACATAACACGCAGCAGAGCCCTTTGCCCCCGCGGAGCGATTGGGCAACCAAGCGAAGCTCATGAATGCCTTATAAAGACATTAGATAGATGAATAAAGCCGCCTTTTTCTTTGTTACTTTCCTGGCGCCTGTCCCGACGCATGTCGGGAGCGGAGCAAAAAGAAAGTAAAGATAACTTGGGCAGATAATACAAGTATGCGGATCAATCGCCAATTCTTAATTCCTTAATTTAGCAAACGATGCAGTTACAGGAAGTAAAGACCGATAACGACAAGAAACTGTTCAGGGAACTGGCAGCAGATATATACAGGAATGACCCCAACTACATCCGCCCCCTGGATAAAGACATAGAAGAAGTATTCGACCCCGCAAAGAACAAGCTGTTCAAAAACGGGGAGTGCAAGCGATGGATATTACTTAACGATGAGGGCAAGCACATCGGCAGGATAGCAGCATTTGTAAATAACAAGTACCAGGATAGCGGCGACCAACCCATAGGCGGCATCGGCTTCTTCGAATGCACCAACGATAAAGCTGCCGCACATTTCATGTTCGATCATTGCAAACAATGGTTACAGGAACGCGGCATGGAAGCAATGGATGGGCCCATCAACTTCGGGGAGAAGGAACGTTGGTGGGGATTGCAGGTAGAAGGTTTTCAGCAGCCGCTGTATTGCATGAACTATAACCTGCCTTACTACCAGGAATTATTTGAGTCGTATGGTTTCCGGGTGTATTACAATCAGCTATGCTATGCACTGGATGTAAAAGACCGCCTGCAGGAAAAGTTCTATACGCATCACGATGAGCTTTCTAAAGACAAAAACTTCTCAGCTCGTCACATAGAAAAACGCAAGCTGGAAAAATATGTGAAGGACTTCACGACCGTGTACAACAAAGCATGGGCGGGCAGGGGAGAAAAGGGACTGGAAGAGAAAGTAGTGCTGAAGATGTTCAAATCCATGCTGCCGGTAATGGATGAACACATCATCTGGTTCGCCTATTACAAAGAGGAACCCATAGCCATGTGGGTGAACATCCCCGACATCAACCAATATTTCAAACACCTCAATGGCAAGTTTGGACTATGGCAGAAGCTGAAATTCCTGTGGCTGCAAAAGTTTGGTAAGTGCGACAGGTTTGTTGGCATCGTCTTCGGCGTGATACCTGAATTTCAGGGCAAAGGCGTAGATGGTTACCTGATAGTAGAGGGCGGCAATGTGATACAAGCTAAGTACCAATATGAACGCTACGAGATACAATGGATAGGCGATTTCAATCCCAAGATGGTCCATATAGCCGCCAGCCTCGGCACCTACGTCAACCGCCGCTTATGCACCTACCGTTATTTGTTTGATAGGGATAAGGAGTTTAAAAGGAAGGAGATTATTTGATAATTTACAGTATGAATAAGCCCAAAGAAAAATTATACAGGAAAGAGAATTGGACTGCTCAAAAGCATAAAGGGCATGGTAAGTTAGGTTCTGAATATAGATATGACAGGAACACAAAAGCCATGAATAATTTCGAAGCCGATCATAAGTCTATGAAAAAAATGCGGCATGGCTATGACTATACCCCTTTGTTCAGATTCCTGTTTTCTAAAGTAGGACAGCTTTGGGATGAAGTTTATTCAGAGGCTAAAAGCAGGTTGGATAAAGAAGATCCTATTTTCTGGATGGTGAAGTTTGATAATGTTCATGATATGTCGCCGACATTTCGGTGTGGGGAAAATAGCTCTTACTCTACGCTAACGGTAGATAAGGAAGGACTACTGCGATTCATCGACGAGAATGCTCTGCCTTGGCCGCCATCATGTACCTGTTGTACTTACACGTTTAACGGGAAAGTGATTACTCGTGATGATTATCCGGAGGGATATAATATTGATGCTTCCCTTTAGTAGCCCGGCCAATCCCTTAATCCTCCCTAATCCCGGTTCAGAGAATAATCCCTTTCCACCTTACATATTCTCGTCTTAAATTCAGTATACCACATCTCTTTACCTAGCTTCTGTGCCAACTGGTGTTGCGCATTCGCCTTCCAGTTTTTAATATCTTCCAGCGTAGCCCAGTAAGAGACCGTAATGCCGAGTCCGTCACGAGCGCTTTCTATGCCCAGGTAGCCCGGTTGTTCTTCTGCCAGCGAGACCATTGCATCGGCCATGTTCCCATAGCCATTATCCCCCTCTGTGCGGAGAGATGTAAATATCACTGCGTAATAAGGGGGGCGTGGTGTTAGTGCTATCATAATTCAAAAGAGATGATTAGTCCAGGTGTTTAAATAGTTTTATTACTTCCATTGCTTCCTTCACATCATGTACCCGTAATATATTGGCTCCTTGTTGCAATGCTACTACATGCATCGCCGTTGTTCCGTTGAGGGCATGTTCCGGACTTACGCGCAGCGGCTTGCAGATCATCGATTTTCGGGATATACCCGCAAGTATCGGCCTGCCCAGCATCCTGAACGTATGCAGGTTATTCAGCAGCGCGTAATTATGCTCCGTTGTCTTCCCAAACCCGAATCCCGGGTCTATAATAATGTCGTTGATACCGGCCATGCCGCAACTGTCACAAATATGCCTCAGGTATTCCCGTACCTCGCTTACCACGTCGCCATATTGCGGATCGTCTTGCATGGTCTCCGGTGTGCCTTGCATGTGCATGGCTATATAGGGCACTTTCAATTCGGCTACGGCATATATCATTTCACCGTCGATCCTGCCGCTGCTTACATCGTTAATAATAGAAGTCCCTGCCGCCACCGCTTGCTTCGCTACCTCGGCATGGTATGTGTCCACTGACACCCATGCCTCCGGAAACTCCTTCATGATCGCCGATACCACAGGTATCACCCGCTCCAGTTCTTCCACAACATCGCTGATCGGTGCGCCGGGTTTAGTAGAAGCCCCGCCTATATCCAATATTTTGGCACCCTCGTCCAGCATCTTTCCTGCCAGGTGCAGCAGGTCAGTGGTACTGCTATCGCGGCCTTTGTTGTAAAAGCTATCGGGTGTAGCATTGAGGATACCCATTATAATGGGTTGGGATATGTCCAGCAACCTTCCACCGCTTTGCAGCGTACTATGTATGGGTAAAAGTGTATTTTTGGCTTTCATCGCGTAACAAAGAAAATGCAGGATAGTTTAAGCAGCAATACCCCAACCGTGAACAATACCATTGAGCAATACAGAGCCGTAGTAGCCCGCTGTAAAGACCTGTACGTAAAAAAGGCACAGGACTATGGCACTTCATGGCGTGTGCTGCGCAACATATCCATTGTTGACCAAATTTACATTAAAGCTTGGCGAATACGCCAGATACAGGAGCTGGGCACCCAAAAAATTGGTGATACCATAGAAAGCGAGTTCGTGGCTATAGTTAACTACGGCATTATTGCCCTCATACAATCGGCCCTGAACGATAACACCAATACCGAGCTGACCGCACAGGAGGCTAAGAACTGGTACGAGCTGAAGGCTAAAGAAGTGGAAGATCTCATGCTCCAGAAGAACCACGACTATGGTGAAGCCTGGAGAGATATGTCGCAACAGTCTTTTGTAGACCTGATACTGGTGAAGCTGCTTCGCATCAAGCAAATACTGGCCAACGACGGGCAGACCATCGTTTCAGAGGGGATTGACGCCAACTTCTGCGATATCATCAATTACGGCATCTTCGCGCTGATAAAGAGCGGAGAGAAGGATTAACAAAATTTTTCAAACCATTGTAGTGGAATAATAAGTCTGTCCGGTTTCCGTTTAAGGCTTATTTTTATTAAACTTATCATCTAAATACAGATCATGAAATACTTGCTTTGGTTACTCAGGATAATAGTTGGTGTACTGTTCATCTTCTCCGGACTTGTAAAGGCTAATGACCCGCTGGGCCTTACCTACAAGATGGAGGAGTTCTTCGAGGTGCTGCACATGACCTTCCTGAACCATTATGCATTTACGTTCTCTGTATTAATGATCGCATTCGAGATCATCTCGGGTGTAGCATTGTTACTGGGTTATGCATCCAGGATATTTACTTTCCTGTTGTTGTTGCTCAACTTCTGGTTCACCTTCCTTACAGCCTATGCCTTGTATTCAGGCAAGATCAAAGAGTGCGGTTGCTTCGGTGACTGCATCAAGATATCCAATGAAGAGACGTTCTGGAAAGATGTGGTACTCTCTGTAATGTCTATCATACTGTTTGTGTTCCATAAACGCATAACACCTGTATTGAAGGGCAGAGCAGGACACATCGCGATGCTCATCGTCACTATCTTAGCCTTTGGCATACAATGGTACGCGTTGAAACACCTGCCATTCCACGACTGCCTTCCTTATAAGAAGCATGTCAACATCCTGGAGAAAACGCTGCCACCAGCCGGTTGTATACCTGATAGCTTCTCTAATGTATTCATCTATCAGAAGGATGGTGTGAAAAAGGAATTTGCGGCAGATAATATTCCTTGGCAGGATACTACTTGGGTGTATGTTGATCGTATTGACAAACTTGTACGCAAAGGAAATTGTGAGGCAGAAATCAAAGACTTTATCATCAGCGATGAAACCGGTGAAGATCGTACGAAGGAAATACTCACAACACCCGGCCCTACATACCTATGGTTCATAAAGGATGCAAAAACGGCCAACACGGCTAATATGGACGTGATCAAATCTCTTATTGCCAATGCGCAAAAGCAGAATATCCCGTTCTATGTAGTATGCTCTTCAATAAAGGAAGACGCAGAGGCATTCAGGAAAAAACATGGTTTGCAGAATGTTCCGTTTTACGTGATAGATGGCGTTGTCAACAAAACCGCTTTACGTAGCAACCCCGGCCTGATGTTATTAGACCAGGGGAATATCGTGAACAAGTGGAGCTATGCAGATTATCCTAAGGATGCGGTAGGAGTAGTGAATCAAACGCAAAATCAATAGTGCTTCGTTTACTGGCACGGCGCCTGCGTTACAGCCTGCTGGTATTGGTGGGGGTGGTTACGGTGGTCTTTTTCCTGTTCAATGTATTGCCGGGCGATCCCGCGCGCCTTACTATGGGGCAGCGTAGTGATAAATCCACCATTGAGAATGCGCGCAAGGAAATGAACCTCGATAAGCCATTGCTAACGCGTTATTTCCTTTTTATTAATGATCTTTCTCCTATAGGCTTTCATGAACGTGATAGTGCAGCGAAGGCTAAATATGGTTATGTCTCTTTGATTCCTGTTGGCGATAAAACTGCTGCTTTGAAGTTGCCATACATGGGCCGCTCTTACTACACCAAGCGTGATGTAAGTGACGTGTTAGGCGAGGCACTGCCGGGAACAATAATACTGGCGCTTTCCGCAATGGCTATTGCTACCTTTTTCGGCATACTGCTGGGTATCCTCGCAGCATTGAAGAAAGATACCTGGATGGATACCTCGGCTATTGCAGCCAGTGTGGCGGGTATCTCCATGCCCTCGTTTTTTGCCGGTTTAGTGATTGCCTATATTTTCGGTTACCTCCTGCATAGTGTTACCGGGCTGAACATGACAGGTTCTCTCTGGGAATATGACCCCTTTACAGGCCGCCATCTCGCCATCCGGAATTTGATACTCCCTGCTGTAGCTTTAGGTATCCGTCCATTGGCTATTATTACACAACTTACCCGCAGTTCCGTGCTCGATGTCCTTTCCCAGGACTACATCCGCACGGCATATGCCAAGGGGCTTAGTACCCGCAAAGTCGTTTTCCGCCATGCACTGCCTAATGCGCTCAATCCCGTCGTTACCGCTATCTCCGGGTGGCTGGCCGAGTTATTGGCAGGGTCTTTCTTTGTAGAATATATCTTCGGTTATAAGGGTGTAGGTAAGATCACCGTTGACGCCCTCGACAAATTCGACTTCCCATTGGTAATGGGTTCCGTTCTCCTCACCGCCTTCATCTTCATTATCGTCAATCTGGTAACGGATATGCTCTACGGCTTCTTAGACCCACGTGTGAAATTCAATTAAGAACCGGCCAGGAACAATTTACTTTTGCCAGACCTTAAAGTAGATGGTTTATCCGTCTTTTGCATTCAGTTTTTGCCTCCAATGTTAAGTTTTACCCGAACCAATTCCCCGAAATCCTTTACAGTATTGACTTCTTATCTGTCATTTTTAAAGTTAATAATTCGGTAACATTGGATTTACATTACATCAGTAATACAAAACTACTTTTGCCTCACAATTAAGAAATTGTGAACAAATTATTATTTATTATTCTGCTTGCAGCCACGTCTGCAACTGCACAGACAGATACTGCCAAGGTAGAGACCATCTTAAGCAACAAGCCGGATAAGCGGGCTAAGTGGTACGACAATATATCCCTCAGGGGTTATGTTCAGGTACGCTACAACAGGCTGCTGGAAACCAATGAAAAGCTCAAATGTGAGCAGTGCGACAAGTCGATAGGCGAAGATGGTGGCTTTTTCATTCGCCGTGCCCGTCTTATATTCTTTGGACAAGTGAGTGAAAGGGTATATTTCTATTTCCAGCCGGACTTTGCCAGCTCCGCTTCCTCTACAGGTCTGCATTTTGCACAAATAAGAGATGCCTACTTTGATGTGGGGCTGGATAAGAAAAATGAGTTCCGTGCCCGTATTGGTCAAAGCAAGATACCCTATGGATTTGAGAACATGCAGTCGAGCCAGAACCGCTTGCCGCTTGACCGTAATGATGCTCTGAATAGTGCTGCCGCTAATGAGCGTGACCTGGGTGTGTTTCTCTACTGGGCACCGCAAAAGACCCGCCAGTTGTTTTCTTCACTGGTAGCTGATGGCTTAAAAGGCTCGGGTGATTATGGTGTATTGGCTTTTGGCGCATACAACGGGCAAACTGCCAACAAACCCGAACTGAATAACACGCCACACCTTGTTGCACGGGCGTCCCTTCCAATTAGAGTAGGTAAAAGGCAGATCATAGAACCGGGTGTCCAGGCATACTCAGGTTGGTTCACCCTGGCATCAGACCTTATTTCAAAAGGAGTGAAGATCAATTCTACAAACACCTACATGGATCGTCGCGTCGCGGCTACTTTCGTACTATATCCACAGCCTTTTGGTATCCAGGCAGAGTATAATGTAGGAAAAGGGCCGGAATTTAATAAAGTGACCGACTCCATTGAAACACGTGATATTACAGGGGGGTACGTCCTGGTCAATTACATGTTGAAATTTAAAAATCAATTTTTATATCCTTTTGCCAGGGCGCAATACTATAACGGGGGTAAAAAATACGAACTGGACGCCCGCAGCTATACCGTAAATGAATATGAGATTGGCCTGGAGTGGCAACCGGTAAAGAATTTCGAATTCGTAGCGATGTATACTATTTCGAAAAGGAGATTTGAAGACTTTGCGAAGCAAAACAACACCCAGCAGGGAAATCTACTGAGATTACAGGCCCAGCTGAATTTTTAATACAATGTTGATAATATTACGATCATTATAATTTCACTCATTAAGAATAAAATATATTTTTGTCGGCGGAAACAGGGTTATCAAATCATTAAGTTTCAGGGAAGGCTTTCAGCCCCTGCTTAACTAAGATACTTTTGCCACCGATTGATCTTTAAATAATCAAAAAACATGGGACTAGGTTCATTTGTAAAGCTGTTCATGCCTAAAGACAGGATCTTCTACAGTTTATTCGAGGAGGTTACTTCTACGCTGGTAGAAATGGGAGATACTTTTTCTAAGGCGCTGAGCGAATCGGATCCTGAAAAGAGGACTGCCATGCTCAAATCTCTGGAGGATCTGGAGCACAAAAATGATGAGACCACCCATCGTATATTCATAGAGTTGGGTAGCAATTTCATTACTCCCTTCGATCGTGAGGATATACATGCGCTGACTACATCGCTGGATGATATCGCAGATTTCATCTGGGGTTCTGCAAAGCGCCTGACCAATTATTACATACATGATGTGGATGATACCGTGCAGGGTTTCGCTGACATCATCAACCGCAGCATCCATGCCCTGCATACAGGTATCAAGGAGCTGAGGAATATGAAGAATCTCCGTGCCATCATAGAGGCCTGCGTACTTATCAATAGCCTGGAGAACGAGGCTGATGATCTGTTTGATGATGCAATGACCAAACTCTTCTCTACACCCAATATCAATCCTATAGACTTGATAAAGAAAAAAGACCTTTACCAGGAATTGGAAATAGTAACGGATAAATGTGAAGATGCTGCGAATGTAATTGAATCGATCATTGTTAAATACGCGTAGTAACATACGGCACTTTTATGACAGCATTATTAATAGTCATTATAGCACTGGCTTTGATATTTGACTACATCAATGGTTTCCATGATGCAGCCAATTCAATCGCCACGGTAGTATCCACAAAGGTGCTGACGCCTTTCCAGGCAGTTGTTTGGGCAGCCGTATTCAACTTTGTGGCCTTTTTTATCTTTAAAGACCATGGTGTAGCGAACACCATCGCCAAAACAGTAAAAGAAGATTTTATCACGCTCCCTGTTATCACTTCCGGTCTCGTTGCCGCTATTGGTTGGAACCTACTCACCTGGTGGTTTGGTATCCCTTCCAGTTCCTCACATACTTTGATCGGTGGTTTTGCCGGCGCAGCTATTGCTCACGCAGGTTTTGCCTCTATCAATCCTGAGCCGGTATTGAAAACGGTGAGCTTTATATTCCTGGCACCATTGGTGGGTATGTTTGTCGCCTTCCTTATTTCACTTTGGTTCATTAACGCATTCCGGAAAAGCCTGTTCCCCAAATTATTGTCATTATCCATTATATTCATTACGTTCTACGCATTGTACACGAATATGATCTTCGATCCGGAGAAGCTGAAGAATCATCATGAGTCTTATGCGTTGAACGTGATACTGGAGAGTAAGAATTTTAAGTGGATACTGCTTTCGCTTGTAGTCATTATCATGGCTGTATTCACGCTATTCCTCAGTACCCTTACTCATGCCAAGGCAACAGCATGGTTCAAAAGGCTGCAACTGGTATCTTCCGCGGCATTCAGTATTGGTCATGGTGGTAACGATGCACAAAAAGTAATGGGTATCATCACTGCCGCTTTGATAGCAGGAGGAAATATCGAGACCTTCGACCAGATGCCTATGTGGGTGCCACTGGCTTGTTATGCAGCGATATCTGCAGGTACTATGAGCGGTGGCTGGAAGATCATTAAAACAATGGGTACACGTATCACAAAAGTGACGCCTTTCGAAGGTGTGGCCGCGGAAACCGCAGGTGCCATCACGCTCTTCCTTACCGAGTCATTAAAAATCCCGGTAAGTACCACCCATACCATCACAGGTTCCATCATAGGTGTGGGCGCTACAAAACGCCTTTCAGCTGTGCGCTGGGGTGTAACGGTAAACCTGCTTTGGGCATGGATATTAACCATTCCTGTAAGCGGATTGCTGGCAGCTCTCATATATGGCATATTCAGGTTATTCTTATAATATACCGATTAACATATTTTTAATCCAAAACCCCGTTCAAATGAGCGGGGTTTTTGCTACCTTTGGAGTTGCTTTTTTCTAAGCAGTAACCGTATAAATGTCATTACCACCCTTATTAAAACACGTATATAACTTTGGTACAGAAGAGGTTATACGCCGCGGGAAGAAGATCTTCCACAGCACCGGTGTGCAACTACTGGACGTAGATCACCTGATAGAACAGGTGCGTTTCCGTGTACGCAATGATGTGTACCAGAACTACTATACTGTTATCGTTACCAAATACCTGGACCCGAAAAATCTTTCTATTCGTTGCCAGTGTCCGTACAACCTGGGGGATATATGTCGTCACGAGGTGGCCGCATTGTTCCAGTTGAACGATATCGTCCAGAGTGGTTTCTTCGAGAATACCGATATCACTTACGATCAGAAGCACACCGTTGTGCGGATGCGTAATGTGAACAAGCAAACGCTGGGCATATTTGCCGACCCTGAAACTATTGCCCAAGCCGAAATGTGGGCGTCTAATACCAAGGCGATCATCCTCACCAATAAGAATGATGTAATAGAAGCAGAAGTACCTGATGATGAGCAGACCTTCAAGGTTCTCATCAAGCAGAACGACGAACGCTACTTCGATACCTCCTGCGCCTGCGATGCTAAGACGCATCCATTGTGTGTGCACAAGGCCACCGTATTTATACAAGTGCTGAATGCTTTCGGTACCACGTATTTCCAGTCCATGCGCGACTGGGATGAGCAAAAGAATAAACTACTGAAGCAATACGGTTACTCTCTTAATGATGACCTGACAAACAAATTCACTTTTACTTACGACAACGGGAAACCTTTCCTTCGTGTGCTGGATACCAGCCTGAAGAAAGTAGCAGTAGCTGATAGCGCCGCGCAAAAACAGTTTGTGGCCAGGCAACAGCAGCAACAGCAGGTAGTAGAAGAGGTGAAGCCTGAAGACAGAAGTCTGGGTATAGTGATAGACACCAATGTGCCATGGTATCCATTTGTCAATTTCACATTGATAGATGGGCTTACAGATGAAGATGGTTCCAAGTACCTTGGGGCGATACATAAACTGGAGTTGAGCCAGTATATCAACCCACTTGTGTACAAAGAAGCAGAGCGTGACCTGATACCAGTTATCCGGAAGTTTGCTCCCGATGAAATATTAAAGTTCCTCAAGAAAAATCTGCCGTTCGGTGATTTCCTTGATGATTATAAGGAAGTACTGAAGGAAGAGCCTGGTGAAGATGTAAAAGAGCAGGTATGGGAATACCTCCTACCTAAGTACAAGAAGATACTGGAGCGTTTCCGCAATCATCAACTTTCCTTTCTGCATAGTGATACCAAGCCATTGAGCAGTGCCACTATACAATCAGTTGCATTTGCCGAAAGGCCCGTGCATCCGCAGATAAGAGTAGAGAAAGCGAAGAAAGAATATGTGTTGTCGTTAGAGTGGCTGTTAGGTACTTCTATTGTTCCTTTTAATGAGGTACAGCAGTTGAATCCGGCTTTGCTTGTTCACGACTTCACTTTGTATTCTGCTGCAACAATTGCAGAGGTGAGACTGATAGAGCAATTCCTGCCAACAGGTGAGATGCGCATCAGCAATGAAGAATGGCCCACATTCCTTGCTCAGAAGGTAATGGAATGGAATAATGCCGTACACATAGAGCTTGCTGATGAAATAGTAGAACATGTACTGACTACTAAACCGAAATACAGGCTGTACTTACAAGAGCGCGAGCAGATGTTCATCATGCAGCCGTCTTTTGTTTATAATGATATTGAAATAAAGTGGGGTTTCTCCGGCAGTGTGTTACAACCGCACAATGGTGTAGTGAGGATAGTGGAGCGTGATGATAGCGCGGAGCTGCAGTTCACGCATATGCTGCGCAATATGCATAGTGATATGCAACAAAATGCCCGCGACCATTTCTTTTACCTTCCCGGTAGCTCGGTATTAGCCAATAACTGGTTCTTCCGCTTCACGGAAATAATGAAAGAGTGGGATGTGGAGCTCTTTGGTTTCGACAAGCTGAAGAACCTGCGCATTAATACCAATAAGCCTGAAACAAGGGTTCAGGTAAGTAGCGGCATAGATTGGTTTGACGCTTCTGTAGAGATAGTGTTCGGAGACCAGGCCGTTACTATTACAGATGTAAAGAGAGCGCTTGCCGAGAAGGCAAATTTTGTGAAGCTTGGTGATGGCTCTATTGGTTTGCTCCCTGAAGACTGGATCAACAAGTATTCGCTGCTGCTGAAGATGGGTGAAGCCAGGAACGGCAAGCTGCGAATTAAGAAGTATCACTTTAGTGTACTGGATGAACTGCTGGCTGATATTGACGAAGAAGCACTGCAGCAGGAACTGGAAGAAAAGAAGGTTCGCCTTTCTGAAATTATCTCCAGCGACTTTAGTGCTATCGAGCCACCCAAAGATCTGAAAGCAGAACTCCGGCCATATCAACTGGCGGGTTTCCAATGGCTGGTATTCCTGAAAGAAGCGGGCTGGGGTGGTATCCTCGCCGATGACATGGGTCTTGGTAAAACGGTACAAGCGCTCGCATTCTTCATGCACAGCAAAGAGCTGAACGAGAATGCTAAGTTCCTGGTAGTATGCCCTACCACGCTGATGTACAACTGGGAGAATGAAATAAAGAAGTTCGCCCCTACACTGAAGCACTTTATACACCACGGCCCGAAGCGTAATGCTTCTATCCGTGCTTTTGAAGCATATGATATCGTGATCACTACCTATGGTACCATGCGTAGTGACATCAAGATGTTCAAAGACATTGAGTTCGACCATGTGGTGCTCGATGAATCGCAATCAATAAAGAACCCTCAATCACAAGTGGCCAAAGCCTCACTATTGCTGAATGCCAAAAACCGTGTGGCTCTGAGTGGTACGCCTATACAGAATAATACCTTCGATCTCTATGCACAGATGAACTTCTTAAATCCAGGCTTGCTGGGTACCAGGGAATTCTTCATGAACGAGTTCGCAACACCTATTGATAAGTTTCACGAAGATGAAGTGAAACAACAATTGAAAAAACTGACCTATCCGTTCCTGCTGCGCCGCACCAAAGAACAGGTGGCAAAAGACCTGCCTGAAAAAACAGAAACGATACTGTTCTGCGAAATGGGTGCAGAGCAGCGTAAGATATACGAAGCGTACCGCAACAGCTACAAGTCGCAGATACTGGGTATGATAGAAGAGCGCGGTATAGAGCGCTCGCAGATGCACATACTGCAAGGCCTTACCAAGCTGCGCCAGATATGTGATTCCCCTGCTATCCTGAATGAAGAAGACAAGTTCCCGAATCACTCTGTGAAACAGGATGAGCTAATGCGTGAGATAATAGAGAACGTAGGCAACCACAAGGCACTTATATTCTCCCAGTTCCTTGGTATGCTGGCGCTTATCAGGCAGCAGCTGGAAGAGCAGAACATACCATACGCTTACTTTGATGGTAGCACTACCTCTACGCAACGTGAGGTAGCGATACAGAAGTTCCAGAATGATGATGACTGCCGCGTATTCCTCATCTCCCTGAAAGCGGGTGGTGTGGGTCTTAACCTTACCGCAGCGGATTATGTATATATCGTTGACCCATGGTGGAACCCCGCTGTGGAGCAACAAGCCATTGACCGTACACACCGTATAGGGCAGACCAAGAACATCTTCGCTTACCGTCTTATCTGTAAGGAAACGATTGAGGAAAAGATGCTGCAATTGCAGGAGCGCAAACGTGCCCTTGCTTCAGAACTTGTGTCTGACGACAGCGCCTTCCTGAAGAGATTGACCAAGGAAGATGTGGCATTCCTGTTTAGTTAGGTTGAACCAGGATTAGGAGGATTTTTCAGATTTACCACGGCTACCAAGAACAATATTTTATTAAAAACAAAAGAGCTTGCCCCATACGGAGCAAGCTCTTTTTGCTAAAACAAACCATATATTAATGGTGGTGAAAATGACATTTGTGTTTCTTGTCCCTGATGTTGTTCAGAATACGGTCGTAAATGTTCTTATTCGAGTTATTAGAGATGATAATCACACCATTGGTCAAATCGGCGCTAGTCCACATGTTCTCCGATACATCGCTGGTATAGGCGGCCAGGTCCAGTGTGGTCACGGCCACATAAGACATACCATTGTCTATCACCACATCTTTCTGCTCGGTCTTAATATCAAAAGAAGCATCTACCAATAGCATAATCGGCACAGTCACATTATTCCCTGTATAAAGGCCATTTAACTGCAGGGCAGGTTCAGAGTTGTGCTTGCTGAAATACATTTTTAATTCAATTTCCTTGTAAGTACCCGGAGACAAAACAAAGCTGCCAAACTCGATAGCATTTGGAGCGAACAGGTCTATCTGTCCTACATTCTTTGCTTCATACTCCAGTTTAGAATCCTGTTGCTTCGCCTCAAATTTTATCTTTACCGGATTGGCAAAACCACTTGTCCAAACGATATTTCCTGCTGTTGAGCGTTGCTGTGTACCGGTGCTCAGGTTTTCAACCTGAAGCGTATACGCCAACTGCGTTTGCCCACCGTTTGCTTCATATCTTTTATCCTTTTTACAAGCTGCAAATAGTACCGTAGAAAGAACGGCTGCTGAGAATAGCATCTTTTTCATAATTGTTCAGTTTTATCTCGTTTTGTAATTCTTGTTTATGGCTATGATTAAAACATGATGCCCTCAGGTCTGTAAAAGAGAATTTTAGCTTAGAATTAATACATTATACTGTTTTGTGTTTTGTTAGTTTCTGTTTACTTTTAGGTTAGTCATTCTGAATTCGATTCCCCTTTACACCATTCACTCACCACCAAACATTTCGGAATGAAGAAAATTTTACTCTTTTTATTGCTGTTTATTGCGGCAAAGAATCTACGTGCGCAAATACTACAACTCGACAGTACTACCATCACATTAACAGTAGCGGTTGACTCCACTAAAGTGATAGCCCCCTGGGATATCTGCTGGGGATTCGACGACAGGCTTTGGATAACAGATACCCGCTACATAAAGGCCTGGGATTCTGCCACGCAAACCATGACCGAACTGCTGAGGATACCTCACGGTTATTTCTGTGGCCTGGCTGTTCCTAAAACAATGACACCACCCGTCTATGTCTACGCGGTGCTGGACACGGGGTATTACTATTCGGGCAGTTCCTTCGCACACCTGGTACGCTATACCTATGATGCAGTGAACGACACACTTACCGCGCCGGATACATTGGTGTCTTATATGCACCTGAGCGAGCACTCAGGCGGCAGGGTGATGATAGGTATTGATGGCAAGATATGGCTCACAACGCCTGAATATACTTTTACCAATGATACCATCGGTGCTGTGGTTGGTCGCACCTTGCGACTGAATCCTGATGGCACCTATCCTTCCGGAAACCTTCGCCCTGATTTTACATACAGCATAGGTCATAGGAACTCGCAAGGCATCGTGCAGCTTCCTGATGGTACTGTATTTGAGACCGAGCACTCGGGACCGAGCACACACGACGAGATAAACCGTATTACACTTGGTGGCCATTATGGTTGGCCTGCGGCTGACGGTAACTTCTATTGTAATATGAATCCTGATAGCTGCGCATCCCCCACATTCATTGCCAGCCATAAGAACCCGGCATATATGGGCATAATGACCCCGGCAGGACTTGACTACTACGACCATCCGGCAATACCTGAATGGCAGAATTGCCTGATAGTGGGCACACTCTGGCAACCTGATAGCTGTGTGGCAGTATTCAAACTAAGCAGCGATCACGATTCTATTCTCAATCGCCGTAACTATCTTAAAAAGAACGTGAATGATATTAATGGTTTTGAACGCACACGTGATGTATGCGTGGCTCCTGATGGCAGTATTTACTTTATCGTGCGCGACAGGTCGTTTACCCAACCGGGAGATACGTTGGTGAATAACCGCTGTAAGATCGTCCGTATGAAGAACAACGCGTACATACCACCGCCACAGAATGTAACATCAACTCAGAAAGTGAATATAAAAGTTTACCCTAACCCAGCTAAAGATGAATTAACCATAGAACAATGCAAAGGCAGGGAGTATACTATCACTGATATATCGGGCAGGGAAGTGATGAAAGGAAAGATAAGTAGGGATAAAGAAGTACTAAATATTAACAGGCTAGCTATTGGTACTTATCTGTTGAGTGTTGAGGGTGGGAGTTTGAAGTTTGTGAAGGAGTAAGCACTATAGCTGAAGCCCCAAAGAGGGTCGTCACCTCGAACGTAACGAGGTGACGCAAAGCGGCTCCGAGTGAAGTGAGAGGTCTCCTGAGAGGTAGTGATGTCGTTGAATAGATTGCAATAATAAGCAAGAGTTTACGCTAACAGATGTCATATACTACTTAAAATATTTACTAACTAACGCAAATGGACTTTCGGTAGTATTGCTTAGGGATGCTAATGCAGTTTCCATGCCTTTATAACCGTTGTTTTTTCTAAGTTGCTTCTTTATGTATTGTAGCGTTTCTGTATTGTGTTCATCAGAGAATGATTCCATCAATCCAGTTCCTATAGTTTTGACTTTTTCTAACCGAACAATTAATTTGTCATAGTCTTTCTTTGTAATTGAGATAGGTGTCTTTAATTGTTCGTGATAATCGCAATAAAAACCATCTTGCCGAAAGACATCTACTTGAGAAAACCATTTAAATTCTTTTTTTAAAAGTATTAATTTTCTAAAAAAGTAAAACATCACTTTTGACTTCAACTTTTTTTCGTTATTAACAATAGCACTATGAAATTTCTCGATTTCTTCTGGTTTATCTCGATATTCAAGTAGCCATTTGATTATTTCATCACCAAATACGCTCATTACGAACATAGCATACGCTATGATGTATCGAACTTGATGATTTCTAAAGATTCTATTTATGCCTTTGACATTGCGTATTTCAAAGCCGATACCATCTAAATATATTACTAATGATTTTACAAGTTCTTCAACACTAATAATTGCCATGGATGTTGCACCTCCAAAATCTTGGATTTCTGCAAGCTTTAATCCTGAATGCCACTTTATTTCAGAATTGGCCAGCACTTGTTTGGAAACTTCCAAGCATTCTGATTTGGGTATAGTTAAGAAGGTTTTGCTACTCATCTCAAGAGGAAAGGCAAATAATGAGCCAAAAATAAAGCCCCGCTAAGTAGCGAGGCTTTTCAATTCTATAAAACTCTAAACCTTACAGAGCCAAATCTGCATCATCTTGTGCCGAAGACTGCTGTGGTTGTTGCTCTTGTTGCGGTTGTTGTGCTTGTACATCATTGTTCTCACGCTTAGGGCGGTCATCACGACGCTCTCCGCCACTGCGGTTGCCACCACCTTCACGGCGCTCACCACCACCACTGCGGTTGCGGTCTCCACCACGGTCACGGTTGCCACCATCACGACGCTCAGGGCGTTCGCGGCGCTCACCACGATCTCCGCGGTCACCACCTTCACGGCGTTCCGGTTCTACATAGCCTTCAGGTTTTTCCATCAAGGCTTTGCGGCTCAGGCGCAGCTTACCCGTCTTAGGGTCCGTACCTACCAGCTTTATCTTGATCTTATCACCTTCGCTCAGTACACCGTCCAGACTATCCAGGCGGCTCCAGCTTACTTCAGATATATGCAGTAAACCTTGCTTGCCCGGCATGAACTCAACGAACGCACCGAACGGCATGATAGACTTCACTACACCTTCGTAAGTTTCACCTACTTCAGGTATTGCTACTATACCCTTGATCCATGTCATTGCTGCATCGATCTTAGCTTTGTCAGAAGCGAATACTTTTATTACACCACCTACGTTCTCAACTTCTTCGATGTTGATAGTAGCGCCGGTCTCACGTTGTATTTCTTGAATTATTTTACCACCCGGGCCTATCACAGCACCAATGAACTCACGATCGATTGTGATCTGCTCAATGCGTGGCGTATGTGGTTTCAGCTCAGCACGGAAAGCAGGAGTATTTGCATACATAGCATCAAGAATGTGCAGGCGACCTGCTTTAGCTTGCTCCAGTGCTTGTGTCAGTATTTCCTGGCTCAGGCCATCTACTTTAATATCCATCTGGATACCGCAGATACCATCGCGTGTTCCTGTTACTTTAAAGTCCATATCACCCAGGTGATCTTCATCACCAAGGATATCTGTAAGTATCGCTACTTTACCATTCTCACCCGAGATAAGGCCCATTGCCACACCGCTTACGTGCTTAGGGAAAGGAACACCTGCATCCATCAGTGCAAGAGAACCCGCACAAACAGTAGCCATAGATGAAGAACCATTAGACTCCAGGATATCAGATACGATACGCACTGTATATGGATAGTCTTTAGGCATCATTTGCTTCAGGGAACGCATAGCCAGGTTACCATGGCCTACTTCACGACGGCCCGGTCCACGCATAGGCTTTGTTTCGCCTGTAGAGAATGGAGGGAAGTTGTAGTGTAGTATAAAGTTTACATAGTCAGATGTTGCAGCAGTTTCTATCAGCAGCTCATCTTGCGATGTACCTAATGTAACAGTAGTTAATGATTGTGTTTCACCACGTGTGAACAATGCAGAACCGTGTGGAGAAGGAAGGAAGTCAGACTCAATAGTCAGCTGACGAACTTTATCCAGCGTACGGCCATCAAGGCGTATGCGGTCGTTCAGCATCATATTGCGGATCACTTCTTTTTCTACATCGTGGAAATACATGCTTACTAATGCAGCATCTTCAGGTGTCAATTCACCTTCAGTAAGTGTAGCTTCCCATTCAGTCCTGATAGCCCTGAGTGCTTCACGACGCTCGTGTTTGCCAAGAGCACCTTTAGCTACCTGGTACATTTTCTCTGCACCGAAGGCGCGTATGCGATCTTCCAATGCAGGGTTAGTATAAGGCTTAGTGTATTCACGTTTAGTTTTTCCGCCTATCTTGTCGCGAAGCTCTTGTTGGATCTTCACTTGTGCACGGATAGCATTGTGTCCCAGTTCGATAGCTTTCAATAGGTCAGCTTCCTGGCACTCTTGCGCCTGGCCTTCCACCATCATGATGTTCTTCTCAGTAGCGGCGATGATGAAATCAAGGTCTGCTTCTTTCAAAGGAGTACGGTAAGGATTGATCTGGAATTCACCGTTGATACGTGCAACACGTACTTCAGAAATAATTTCCTGTATAGGAACATCAGAAATTGCAAGGGCCGCAGAAGCAGCTAAGCACGCCAGTGAATCAGGCATTACTTCAGGATCAGATGATATCAGCGTAACTAATACCTGTACTTCGCACAGGTAATCATCAGGGAATAAAGGACGCAGTGCGCGGTCAATTAAACGTGAGATAAGTATTTCGGAATCGCTCAGGCGGCCTTCACGTTTGAAGAATGAACCTGGTATACGACCTGCCGATGCAAATTTCTCTTGATAGTCAACAGTAAGGGGGAAGAAAGATTGTCCCGGCTTAGGCTCAGGATTTGCTACTACAGTAGCCAGCAACATACAGTTGCCCATACGAACAACAACAGCACCGTCCGCTTGACGGGCCAGTCTGCCCGTTTCGATGCTTATTTCGCGACCGTCATCCAGTTTGAAAGAAACGGATATTGGGTTTGGAATCATAAAATATATTTTAAATATGTTCAAAAAAAACTATTCCCAACCATGTGGTTGGGAATAGTAATGATGTATCGTAATTACTTACGGATACCAAGTTTTTCGATCAGCGCACGATAAGTAGTGATATCGGTGTTGCTCAGATATTGGAGCAAACGCTTACGGCGACCAACTAAAGTCATCAGACCACGTTGAGTAGAGAAATCTTTTTTGTTTGCTTTCAGGTGCGCAGTGATATGCGTCATGCGTTCTGTAAGCATTGCAATTTGTCCTTCTATAGAACCGGTGTTCTTTTCAGATCCACCATGAGTTTTAAAAATGTTTGCTTTCTTTTCGGCAGCTAAATGAGACATTACATCAAAATTTTATATTAAACGACACTTTTTCAGGCTGCAAATATAGGGAATAATTCGAAGACACGGTGATATTATTCGATATTTGGAGGCGAAAATTAAAAATTAATAGATTTTTAAAACAGCTTGACAAATTAGGCTCGGTTTTTATGTGATAATACTGGGGATAATTCAATCTAACGTTAACATTTTTACCCCCTAAATTGCAGGTAATAGGCAAAAAACACAACCAAAACGTAACAAATGGGGTCATATAGCATAGGAGAGGCAATTAGCTTGCTGTTGGAGAAATCGAAGTGGAAACCCAAGGTTCATGAGGTTCGTCTCAAGGAAGATTGGGAAGTAATAGTAGGGAAAACCATTGCTAAATACACCCGAAGTATTAACCTGTACAATAATATCCTTACCATCAATACCGATGTCGCTGCATTAAAGCAAGAGTTATCGCTTGGTAAAGAGCAACTCAAAAATAATATCAACGAATACCTCGGCGAAATAGCCGTGTATGATATTGTGGTGAAGTAGATTAGAAGACTTTCATCAACTCACTAAAGCAGGATATCTCATAAGTAGGCTTACGGTCGTGAGCCTTTTTTGTTGGATTATAATATACCTGGTCCCAACCTGCATTTAGTGCACCCATTACATCTATCTCAAGTGCATCGCCTATCATAATACTGCTATCGCATTCTGCCCCGGTAGCTTTCAGTGCATAGTCAAATATTTCACGCTTAGGTTTCAGGCAATTGCTTTTTTCTGAAGTGATCACCTCTGTAAAGTATGATGCGATACCGGAGTATTGCATCTTCAGCCATTGTGTAGTTTCAAAGCCATTCGTGATAAGGTGCATCACATATCTGTCCTTGCAATGCTCCAGCAATTCTTTGGAGTGAGGGGTAAGCAGTGTTTGAGTTGGGAGTATTTCAATGTATGCGGTACTCATCTCGTGAGCGAGTGCTGTATCACCTATTTTAAAATCAATAAGTGTCAGCCATATGCGCTTCCAGCGAAGTTCTTCGCGTTTTATATAACCGTTACGGAAACGCTCCCACAGTTTATCATTGTGTATGCAGTAGGCCTTGAAGAAGACATCAAAATCATTGATACCACGCTCCCACAATTTGTATTCATTATACAATTGTCTCAGCGTTAGTTCTGAATTTTTATCAAAGTCCCACAGTGTGTGGTCCAGATCAAAAAAGAGATGTTTGTATGCCTTGCCCACGGTTTTGGTTTAAATAAAAAATGCTATCCTGTTTTGAGCAGAATAGCATTCAAAAAATGTTATAAACTTATTTCTTGCGATAGTAGATCTTGTCGTCTCCAAACTCAGTAAGAGATTGCAGCGCAGGATTAGCCATACGTTCGTATATACGGGAGATCTCTATTTGCTCTTTGTTCTCATGAATTTCTTCCAGGCTGTCAGCATGGCTGGAGAACTCTTCCAACTTGCGGTGAAGTTCTTCTTTCATGTTGATAGATATCTGTGCAGCACGTTTAGATACCACTACGATAGATTCATAAAGGTTACCTGTTTTGTTTTTCAGTGCTACTACATCGCGTGTTTCTATCAGCGCGTTTACGGCAGCCATTGCTTTCTTATTTGTGCTCATTCTTAATTTTTTTAATGTTGTTTTCTGCAAGTTGAGTGTACTTCTTTCCTTCCTCTGTAAAGGGAGACTTTGGGTACTCTTCTTTTAGTGTCTGGAAGGCATTCAGTGCGTTGATGTAACGCTCTTCCTGCTTCTCCTTTACGCTTGCGCGGGCGTAAAGATACAACGATTTTGCTATCCAGAACTGATATTCATCTATTTTACCCGATTCCGGGTAGGTATCCATTACGCTGGCATAGGCTACGCTTGCCGCTTTATACTGGCCAATGTTGTAATACAGCTTGGCAGCCTCTGAGTCTTTTACCTCCAGTTTAGCCCTCAGTTCGTCTATATATTTGTTCACTTCCTTCACTCTCGTAGAGTTAGGATGTGAACTCACAAAAGTCTGGAAAGAGCCAATGGCATTCATCGTATTGGTAGGATCAAGGCTGTATTTAGGGGAGAATTTGTACAGGCTAAGCCCATGCATGAATTCAGCTTCTTCATTATCCTTGCTACTAGGGAAAAACTCCGTAAAATTCTTGAAATGATAGGATGCTGAATAGTAGTCACCCATGTTATAGAAGCTATAAGCATATCTGTAATATAGTGGCTCATAGTTTTTTGTATGTTTTATTACCGGCAAAAGGCTTTCGTAAAGCTGGTTGGCTTTCATGTACTGCTTCTTGTCGTAATATTCGTTGGCCTTGGCTAGTTTCTTATTTACATCGCTGCTCTTGAGTAGTTTTTCATACCCGTTACAGGAGCTCAATAACAACAAACAAACAAGGGCAAACCAGGAAAATCTTGCTCTGATTGGCATAAGGGCTGCAAAAATAGACAAATTATGCTTTTGAGCCTAATTACAACCAGGGTGGTGCTATAAATAACTGTTAAAACCCTTATCAGGCTGGCATTTAACACGTTATTAAGTCAAATTCACAAGTTATCCACATTTTGTAATGCAGTACAGTAATGGCTTTCAGCAGTTATACACCCCCTATAAGCCTAAATGGTAACATATGGCTGTGGAAAAATATATTTCACCTATTAGGTGGTAAATTGTGGTAGAAAGTGTTGCTTTGTGTCTGTAATATAAAATTACTGTCGAAATCTCGTATGTCTAACTTTCTCGGTGAATATGAAGTTGCTGTAGATGCCAAGGGTCGCTTCCTGCTCCCCTCGGGCTTCCGCAAGCAAATACCGGAAGGTAGCGAGGAGCGTTTTGTCGTAAAACGTGGTTTTGAAAATTGCCTCACTCTATACCCGATAGCTACCTGGAATAAACTTTCAGAAAAGATCGCGAAGCTGAATGACTTCAACCCAAAGGTGCGTGAGTTCAAGAGGTTGTTCCTGAACGGTGCTAATATGGTGGATGTAGATAGTGCAGGCCGCATATTGTTACCAAAGCCTTTGCAGGAATATGCCGGTATCCAGAAGGAGATCGTATTTGCTGCGCAGGGAGATAAAGTTGAGTTGTGGGATAAAGATACATACTATAAATACATGAACCAGCAGGCGGGTAACATGAGTGACCTGGCGGCTGAGGTAGCAGGTGGAGATTTTATGAACCCATTTGAAGATTAATCAAATGAGCGACTCCACTTTTTACCACACATCAGTTCTTTTAAAGGAGGCTGTAGATGGACTGGACATAAAGGAAGATGGTGTGTATGTAGATGCCACCTTCGGCGGCGGCGGACACAGCAGGGAGATATTGAAGCGGCTGGGGCCAAAGGGTAAGTTGATCGCTTTTGACCACGACGCTGATGCCTGGAGGAATAAGCCTGATGATGAGCGGTTGATACCGGTGACAGAGAACTTCAGGTATATAAGGCGTTTCCTGAGGTTACACGGACACCCGGAGGTAGATGGGATACTGGCAGATCTTGGAGTAAGTTCTTACCAATTTGATACAGGAGAAAGAGGCTTCTCTATCCGCTTTGACGGTCCGCTGGATATGCGCATGGATCAGAGAGCAGAGAAAAATGCTTCTGAAGTAGTAAAGACATATAGTGAGCAGCAACTGCACAGAATATTTGAGCAGTACGGTGAAGTGAGAAACTCGAAACAACTGGCAAAGCACATAGTTACACACCGTAACAAAATGCAGCTGAGCGATGTAAGTTCATTGAAAGCACTGATAGAACCCGTGATAAAAGGAAATCCTAACCGTTACCTGGCTCAATTGTTCCAGGCGCTGCGGATAGAAGTGAATGATGAGATGGGGGCACTGCATGAGTTTCTTGAAGAAGCAACGAAATGCTTAAAGCCAGGCGGACGACTAAGTGTAATAACCTTTCACTCCCTGGAAGACAGGATAGTGAAACAATTTATAAAAAAGGGAAACCCGGAAGAGGATAAGAGAGACCCTTTCGGGCGGGAGGAAGCAGTTAAATGGGTATTGAAACCCTTAACGCCGAAACCCATAGACCCAACTGAGGAAGAGATCAAACAAAACCCGCGTGCGCGGAGTGCGCGGTTAAGAGTGGCTGAAAAAATATAATAGTACGTGAGTAAGAGTGAGAACATACAGACGGAAAACCCGGGAGAGCGCATCAGGAATGATTGGAGAGCGCTGCTGGAGAAAGTTTCCTACAGGGGTATCGTGAGTAATATACCATTCCTCGCATTCCTGGCTCTGATATGTGTGTTGTACATCAATAACAGCCAAAGGGCTGTGAGTATGCAGCGTGAACTGAACGCGCATAACAAGGAACTGAAAGAATTACGATGGAAGTATATGGACATAAAGTCGCAGCTGATGAATGCTGGAATGGAATCGGAGATGATTCGTTCGGCAGCAGGGCTGGGTCTTAAACCATTAGCTATGCCTCCTTATACCATAGAGGCAGATAGCACAATCCATAGTAATTAACCGTTTTACCTACAGTTTCTTGAACATCAAAAAAGACATACGATTCAGGGTTTATGTTGCCTTTACCTGCATTTGTTTGCTTGGCGCCGCTATCATCATAAAAGCAGCCGTCATCCAGATAAAGGAAGGTCCGGAGCTTCGTCAGCGTGCGCATGATATGCACACGCGTACTACGCTGCTTCCTGCCGAAAGAGGAAACATCTATACCGAGAAAGGAGAGCTGCTTTGCTCTACCATCCCGCAGTTTGATGTGCACATAGATTTCTCCGTGATCAAAGAAAAGCTGTACAAGAACAATGCTGATTCCCTGGCAGCTTGCCTGGCCGATCTCTTCAAAGACAGAACGAAAAAGCAGTACAAACAATTACTGGATGCCGCTTACAAGAAGAAGGGCAGATATGTATTGCTGCGCAAGAACCTGAAGTATTACGATTACCAGGCCGTTCGCAGCTTCCCGATATTCAACAAGGGTAAAGCTTATGGTGGCTTTATAGAAGATCCGAAAATAAAAAGGGTAAATCCTTACCAGGCGCTGGCTTATCGTACCATAGGCCTGTGGAGGGAGAACAGCCAGATCATCGGGCTGGAAAAACAATACGATAGCATATTAAGGGGCGAGCAAGGTAGCCGTGTAGAACAGAAAGCGGTAGGTAATGTGTGGGTGCCGGTAGAAGGTTCTGAAGTGGAAACACAAAACGGCAGGGATATAGTAACAACACTTGATATCAGTATACAGGAAGTAGCGGAGTATTCACTCATGCATACACTGGAACAGTTTGGTGCTCAATATGGTACTTGCATTGTGATGGAAGTGGCAACAGGAAAGATCAAAGCATTAGCAAATCTTGGTTTGGGCAAAGACGGTCATTTTCACGAAGACTTCAATTACGCGCTCATGCCCACAGAGCCAGGCTCTACATTTAAGATGATGACGCTTTACTCGCTTTTTAAGGATAAGTATGTAAAGGTGACAGACCCTATAAATGCTGAAGGTGGTGCTAAAGTGTTTTATAAGAGAACAATGCATGATTCGCATCATGGTACATATGAGGTGTCTGTAAAAGATGCTTTTGCGCATTCTTCCAACGTGGCAATGGCTAAGATGGCAGATCAACACTATCACAGCAATCCTCAGAAATTCATCAATAACCTGAAGAAACTTCACCTGCATGAGCGTACAGGTATTGACATTCCCGGCGAAAGGGCTCCGACATTGAAATCGCCAAAGAATACATCATGGAGTGCAACAACGCTTCCGTGGATGGCAACGGGCTATGAGGTGCTGGTATCGCCTATGCGTACTTGCATGGTGTACAACACTGTCGCTAACAATGGCAAGATGATGAAGCCTTACCTGGTAAGTGCTATCAGGGAATACGGAAAGGACGTGGTGAAAATAAACCCTACAGTGGTGGAAGAGCAAATAGCCGACGCTGAAACGATAAAACAATTGCAGGCATGTGCTGCGGAAGTGGTATTGTCAGGAACTGCAAAACAGTTCAGGTCACCTTTTTATACCATGGCAGGAAAAACGGGTACGGCACAGGTGGCGGATAAAGGTATCAGTTACGCTATGGGTATATACCAGGGTTCATTTGTAGGATACGTTCCCGCTGATAATCCTAAGTACACCATCTGCGTGGTAGTAAGAACAAAAAAAGGCTCCAGTGCTTATTATGGTGGTGCTATTGCAGCTCCTGTATTCAAAATGATTGCCGACAGAATATTTGCTACTGGTGGTACTGACTGGAGTAAGCCTATAGATAGCATTGCAGGTATTTCTAAAAGGAATATAGTGGCTAAAAGAACAAGTGGTTCCAGCTATGAGTTACTGATGAAGAAAATGGGAATCACAGTAGCAGGAACCAGTGAGGGTAGCTCTATTATGCAACTGGTAAGTGATTCAAACAGGCATGTATCGCTGGTGCCGAAACCAATGTATATAGGGCAGATGCCAGATGTTACAGGCATGGGACTGAAAGATGCGATTTACTTATTGGAACAACAAGGTATTAAGGTAGGTATATACGGAAGAGGAAGAGTAAAAGTGCAATCAGTACCTGCCGGAACACGAATAGTAAAAGGACAAAGAATAACTCTGCAATTGAGCTAATGCAAATGCTGCGCGACATATTAGTTGGACTACCTGCTGCCAAGGCTACAGGTGATACTGCAAAGCAGGTGCAACAGTTATGCATAGACAGCAGGAAGGCAAAGACAGGTAGTGTGTTCATTGCAGTGAAAGGCGCGACAGTAGATGGCCATGATTTTATAGCTAAGGCGATCGCGCAAGGTGCAAACATGATAGTATGTGAGCAAATGCCTGTTGCTAGGACTGAAGGTGTTACTTATGTACAAGTAAAAGACAGTCATGCTGCAGCAGGGCAAATGGCAGCAGCATTTTACGGTCACCCTTCATCTAAAACGAAAGTGATAGGTGTAACGGGAACAAATGGCAAAACAACAGTTGCGACATTGCTGTTCAAGTTGTTTGAAGGTTTGAATTACAAATGTGGTTTGATATCAACGGTACAAAACCATATTCACGATAAAATTGAAGTAGCGACACATACTACACCCGATGCGATCTCCGTGCAGGCTTTACTGGCAAGGATGGCAGAAGCGGGTTGCGACTATGTGTTCATGGAAGTGAGTTCTCATGCGGTGCATCAGCGCAGGATAGAGGGAATAGAATTTGCGGGTGGCATCTTCACCAATATCACGCACGACCATCTCGACTACCACAACACCTTTGATGAATACATCAGTGTGAAGAAGAAGTTCTTTGATGATCTGCCGGAAACAGCATTTGCATTAACGAATGCCGATGATAAACGCGGAATGGTGATGTTGCAGAATACCAAAGCCGACAAGCATGCATATAGCTTAAAAGCTCCTGCAAGTGTAAAAGGCAAAGTGCTGGAGAATAACCTCACAGGGCTGGTAATGCTGGTAGATGGTGTAGAAGCATACTTCAGGATGATCGGTACGTTCAACGCGTACAATCTGCTGGCAGTATATGGTGCGGCAACATTGCTGGGCGAGGACAAAATGCAGGTATTGGCTGTACTGAGTAACCTGCATGGTGCAGCTGGTCGTTTCGAGACCTATATGTCGAAGAACGATAAAGTGCTGGGCATCATTGATTATGCACACACGCCGGATGCATTGCTGAATGTATTGGCGACAATCAACCAATTGCGCACAAAGGGCCAGCAACTGATAACTGTTGTAGGCTGCGGTGGTGACAGGGATAAAACAAAACGCCCTGTAATGGGCCAGGCTGCATGTGAGCACAGCGATAAAGCAATACTTACTTCAGATAATCCGCGTAGCGAGCAGCCGGAAGAAATTCTGAATGATATGGAGTCAGCACTAACGATGGCTCAAAAAAGAAAGGCCCTTCGCATTACGGATAGGAGAGAGGCAATTAAAACTGCCTGTGCATTAGCGCAACCGGATGACATACTGCTGATAGCAGGAAAGGGACATGAAACATACCAGGAGATAAATGGTGTGAGACACCATTTTGACGATAAAGAAGTATTGCTGGAAGTGTTTGAGTTGTTGGGGAAGTAATTTTTAGAGGATAAGAGAGAAAACAAAAAGTAAAGAAAAGAGAGAGAATGTTATACTATCTGTTCACATATCTGCGTGAGAACTTCGGTTTATTCGGGGCGGGGGTGTTTTATTACATCACTTTCCGTACGGCGATGGCTATCATTCTCTCTCTTATTATCACTACCGTATTAGGTAAGGGGCTTATCAATTATTTGCAGAGGAAGCAAATAGGCGAAACAGTTCGTGACCTGGGTCTTGCAGGTGAAAACCAAAAGAGAGGTACACCTACTATGGGTGGCATCATCATCATCGCCGGCATATTAATACCCACACTCATCTTCGCGAGAATAGAAAATGTGTACATCATCCTGATGATCGTCTCTACCATATGGTTGGGCCTGGTTGGTTTTATAGATGACTATATCAAAGTATTCAAGAAGAATAAAGAAGGCCTTGCGGGAAGGTTTAAAATATTAGGACAGGTTGGCCTGGGTATCATTGTAGGCTTAACCATGTATTACAATGAGAATGTAGTAGTAAGCCGTGAAGTAAGGGCGGGACAAGAAACATTGTACAACCCCGCTGAGAAGATCGTATCAGGCCCGGTAACACGTAAGGACGAAAATGGTAAGATACATGAGTATGTAAGGATCAAGAGTGCCACTACTACTATCCCGTTCCTGAAAACACACGAGATGAGCTATGAAGGTATAGCAGAGTGGTTCGGTCAAGGTGCGGTAAAAACTGTTACACCTATCATTTATATCCTGTTCGTGATATTCATTATCACAGCGGTATCGAATGGTGCAAACATAACAGATGGTATAGATGGCCTCGCAACAGGTGTATCAGCTATCGCGGGAATTTGTCTTGGCATCTTCGCATATGTATCGGGTAACTACATCTTCGCCAATTATCTCGGCATCATGCACATCCCTAACCTCGGTGAGCTGTCCATATTTATAGGGGCATTTGTGGGGTCGTGTGTCGGTTTCCTGTGGTACAATGCCTATCCGGCACAGGTATTCATGGGCGATACAGGTAGCCTTGCCCTTGGTGGTATCATAGCATCACTGGCAATCATCGTTCGTAAGGAATTGTTGATACCTATCATCTGCGGCATCTTCCTGGTGGAACTGCTCTCGGTAATGATACAAGTAACATACTTCAAACATACAAAACGAAAGTATGGTGAGGGACGGCGCATCTTCCTGATGTCGCCACTCCATCACCACTACCAGAAGTTAGGATATCACGAGAGTAAAATAGTAACAAGGTTCTTTATCATAGGTATCGTTCTGGCAATAACAAGTATAGTAACACTAAAACTCAGATAAGAAATTGGCAACACAAACACAAAAAAGACTCGTAGTGCTGGGAGCAGGAGAGAGCGGCATTGGTGCTGCCCTGCTTGGCAAGCAGAAGGGTTGGGATGTGTTCGTGTCAGAGTTTGGAACGATAAAAGAACAAAACAGGAAGGAGCTAATAGACGGGAATATAGATTTTGAAGAAGGTGGGCATACAATGGAGAAGGTGTTGAATGCGGATTGTGTAGTAAAGAGCCCGGGCATTAGTGATAAGGTACCGGTGATGAAAGCAATAATAGAAGCAGGAATAGAAGTGTGCAGTGAGATAGAGTTTGGATTTAGGTATAAAGGCGATAGCAAGATAGTAGCAATAACAGGGAGTAATGGTAAGAGCACCACAACAAAGCTCACTTACCATATCTTCAAACAGGCAGGATATGATGCGGCAATGGTAGGGAATATAGGTTACAGCTTTGCCAGGCAGATAGCGGAAAACCCGGTGAAGTGGTACATAATAGAGGTGAGCAGTTTTCAACTCGACGACATTCACCAGTTCAGGCCCGATGTAGCGGTATTACTCAACATCAGCCCGGATCACTTAGACAGGTACGATTATGATATAGAAAATTACATAAGCTCAAAATTCAGGATTACGGAGAACCAGGAAAAATCAGATTATTTCATAGTGAACGCAGACGATAACTCAATAGAACAACACTTACACAACCATTCTACACAAGCACAAAAACTTTATTTCACAATGAATGAGCAAAATATGAGAAGCGATGAGGGTGGGTTTATCAGCGATGATGAAATGCACCTCCGTGTAGATGGAGATGAGTCCACAATGTCCATTCATGACCTATCTATCAAAGGCAAGCACAACCAATATAATAGCATGGCAGCAGGAATTTCAGCAAGGATAGCAGGCATAAGAAAGGAAAAGATCAGGGAAAGCTTCACTTCATTTGAAGGATTGGAACATAGGCTGGAGTTTGTAGCTACTGTGCGTGGTGTAGAATTCATTAATGATAGCAAGGCAACAAACGTAAACTCTGTGTGGTTTGCTCTGGAGAGTATGAAGCAACCTACTATTCTTATACTGGGTGGACAGGACAAGGGCAATGACTACAACGAGATAATGGAATTGGTGAAGGAGAAAGTAAAAGCCATTGTTTGTATGGGCATTGACAACAGGCCTATTCACAAAGCATTTGAAAACGTAGTAACAAGTATAGTAGATACAAGCAGTGCAATAGACGCAGTAAACGCAGCTTATGCACTGGCAGATAAGGGTGATACGGTTTTGCTTTCACCGGCATGCGCCAGCTTCGATCTATTCAAGAACTACGAAGACAGGGGCAGACAATTTAAAGAAGCTGTAAGAGCAATATAATATAAGATGCAGGTAAAACCAGTAAGAGATATTTTAAGTAGAACCAAGGGAGACCGGGTGATATGGGCAGTAGTAATTATACTGTCATTTATCAGTATGCTCGCTGTATATAGTTCTACGGGCTCTCTGGCTTACAGGATGGATAAGAATTCAAGCTATTTCCTCATAAAGCAACTGATGGTGCTTGGTTTAGGGTTAGCTATCATCTACTTCGTGCACAAGATCAACTATCTGAAGTTCGCTAAATGGTCAGTGGTATTATATATACTGAGCCTGCCGCTGCTTTTTTATACGCTGTTCTTTGGTACAAGCCTGAACGAAGGTTCTCGCTGGATAAAGTTGCCGGTGGTCAACCTTACTTTCCAGACATCCGACTTAGCGAAGCTCGCTTTGTTCATGTTCCTGGCAAGAGTGTTGAGCATCAAGCAAAATGACATCAAGGATTTTAAGAACGGTTTCTTACCCGTGCTGTTACCTGTTGGTTTGACTTGCGCGCTCATTGCTCCCGCAAACCTTTCAACAGCATTGATGCTTGGTTTCACTTGCTGCATCCTGTTCTTTATAGGGCGCACACAGGTTAAGCATATATTATTACTTGCGGGTGCGGGACTGGTTGGCGTGATTATGTTATTCGCAGTGTCGAAAATGACAGGCTGGGGCCGTGCCGCAACATGGGAACAACGCATTGAAGATTTTACCGGCGGTACAAAGAAAGATGCCAACGGAAATGAAATAAAGAAAGAAGAAGTATTCCAGGTGCAGCAGGCGAAGATCGCCATTGCGAATGGAGGCTTCGCAGGCCGCGGACCGGGTAACAGCCAGCAGCGGAACTTCTTACCACACCCTTATTCCGATTTCATCTATTCTATAATAATAGAGGAGTATGGATTGATTGGTGGTGCCGTGATAGTGTTTTTATACCTGCTCTTTTTGTGGCGAAGTATTTTAATATTCAGGCGATGTCCTTATGCCTTTGGTGCATTCCTGGCGGTAGGGTTGAGTATTACACTGGTTTTCCAGGCAATGCTGAATATGGCGGTGAACGTACACCTCGTTCCGGTAACAGGTCTTACACTGCCGATGGTAAGTATGGGTGGTTCTTCTATCTGGTTCACCAGTGTAGCGATAGGTGTGGTGCTGAGTGTGAGCCGCTATGTAGATGAAATGGAAGGTAAAGAGAAGGAAGCAAGAGAAAGAAGAGAATCAGGTTTTGAAATAGATGATGAAGAAGTGGACGAAGAACAGGAAGAAGTAGGAGTAAACGCATTAAGGGGTAAAAAACCTTCGATAGCATAGAAAGGGATGGAAGAGAATTTGCGCATAATAATAGCAGGTGGTGGAACGGGCGGACATATTTTTCCCGCGGTGGCAATAGGGCAGGCACTACAACGCCTCGCACCGGGAACTGAACTGCTTTTTGTAGGTGCGCTGGGAAAGATGGAAATGGAAAAAGTGCCCAGGGAAGGATTTGAAATAGTAGGATTAGATATAGTGGGATATGACAGGGGAAGTTTTTTAAAGAACCTGTTGTTACCATTCAAGCTCTTAAAAAGTAATATCCAGGCGAGAGGTGTGTTGAAGAGGTTCAAACCTCATGCGGTGGTTGGTGTGGGTGGTTATGCAAGTTTTCCCGTGTTGAACGCGGCGCAAAGCATGGGCATCCCTACACTGATACAGGAGCAAAACTCCTACGCAGGCAAGAGTAATAAGATACTCGGGAAAAAGGCAAAAGCGGTGTGTGTGGCATACGAACAAATGCAACGATTCTTTCCGGCTGAAAAGCTGATAACAACGGGTAACCCTGTGAGAAAGAGTATAGCACACAATGTACTGGGCAGGGTAGAAGGGCAGGCCTGGTTAGGTATGGACCCGGAGAAGAAGACGCTGTTGATAGTAGGAGGCAGTTTAGGAGCAAGGACGATCAACGAAACGATAGACGCAGAGCTGGAAAAACTGCTTGAAGAAGATATACAGATAATATGGCAAACAGGAAAACCATATTACGAACAGGCGAAGGAAAGAGTAGCAGGATTAGAGTTGAAAGTAAAGGTCTTTGATTTTATCAGTGAAATGGAACACGCATATGCTGCGGCAGATGTGGTGATATCAAGAGCAGGTGCTTTGGCAATAGCTGAGCTATGCATCGTGGCAAAGCCTGTGATATTCGTTCCCTTCCCCTTTGCAGCGGAAGATCACCAGACAAGCAATGCGATGGCTTTGGTGGAACACAATGCGGCAATGATGGTGAGGAACGCAGATGCGAAACAGGAACTGGTAATAAAATTGAAAAAACTCCTGCACGATGAAGCCATGCAGGAACTAATGATAAATAGTCTTCAAAGGTTAGCAATAACTGATGCGGACGAAAGAATTGCAAAAAAAGTAATAGAGATAGCAGGTAAATAATGAATGTACGGGAATTAAATAGGGTTTATTTCATAGGTATCGGTGGTATCGGGATGAGTGCACTGGCGCGTTTCTTCCGGGAGCGTGGTGCTGTGGTGAAAGGCTATGACCGTACAAAAACGGAACTGACCGCACAACTGGAAGCTGAAGGCATGGAGATCCATTATACAGATGATGTTGCCTTGCTGGATAAAGAAACCGAGTTGGTAGTATATACTCCCGCTATCCCTAAAGGACATACTGAGTGGAACTGGTATAAAGACAATAATTACAACGTATTCAAGCGCAGTGATGTATTGCAGTGGATCACGGAAGCGATGTACGCTGTAACAGTGGCAGGAACTCATGGCAAGACGACTATCTCTACCATGATAGCCTACCTGCTGCGTGAAACAGGCTATGGTTGCAATGCGTTTCTTGGTGGCGTATCTGTGAACTATAACAAGAACTACTGGAGCAGCGATAATGATACCGCTGTAATAGAAGCAGATGAGTACGACCGTAGTTTCCTGAAGTTATTCCCTGATGTGGCGGTGCTGACAGCTATGGATGCCGATCACCTGGATATATATGGTACAGTGACCGACATGGAAGATGCTTTCATACAGTACACAAGGAATATAAAACCCGGTGGCACTCTGCTGGCAAAACATGGCCTTCGCCGCGCAGCTGATCTCCAAGGCGATACCAAGCTGACCTACAGCCTGCAAAACGATGCTGCGGATGTGTTTGCTACTGATATAATACAGAAGCAAGGAGAGTACATCTTTAATGTATCAGGTAAGGATTGGAATATAGAGCAAGTTCACCTGCCGCTTGGTGGTATGCACAATGTAGAAAATGCTATTGCTGCAATAACGGTCACTAAGTTGCTGGATATAGATAGCGAGAAAGTAAAACAAGCGCTTTCTGCATTCAAAGGTATCAGGCGTCGTTTTGAGTACGTGCTGAAGACCGAAGAGATAGTATACATAGATGATTATGCGCATCATCCTGAAGAGTTGAGTGCATTAATAAAGAGTGCCAAGCAATTGTTCGCAGGGAGAAGATGTGTTGTGGTATTCCAACCGCACCTCTTCACACGCACCCGCGACCTGGCTGAAGGTTTCGCACACAGCCTGGATATGGCTGATGAGGCGATACTGTTGGATATCTATCCTGCGCGTGAGTTGCCGATAGAAGGCATTACATCGCAAATGATAGCAGATAAGATGGAGAATAAATGCACGATCTTATCAAAGGAAGGATTACTGGAGTATGTAAAGGTTGCCCCGCTTGATCTGTTTGTAACAGCAGGTGCGGGAGATATAGATAAACTGGTACAACCCATAAAGGAAATACTGGAAAAGAAGTAAATGGAAAAAAAGCGCAAAATATCAGTTCGTAAAGTGCTACAGGTACTGCTTACCCTCGTGGTATCAGTTAGCTGTGTCATTGCGATATCAGGCGCTTCTAATAAAGAGATAAATAAGAATCTCACAGGTGTTGAAGTGCATATAAAGAACGATAAATACAAGTTTGTAGATGAGGCGCAGATAAAGAAAGAGCTTTTGGGCAACATGCAGAATGTAACGCACATGACGGCGAATACCGTGAATACCGGCGCTATGGAGCAAAAAATCAAGAACATTCCATGGGTTGCTAACGCACAGATATATATTGATAACAAGAGGACGCTGCATGTAAATGTGACGCAACGTATACCGGTAGCTAGGATATTTGAAGAGGGTGGCAAAAGCTATTATATAGATGGTACGCTCAGCATAATGCCAACATGCGACAGGTATGTGTACTACACTACTATCGTAACAGGCGTTCCTCCGATAATAGATAACAAGCTCAATGACAGCGCGAATAAATCGCTCATGTCGCAGATAACCTATTTGGTAAAGAGGATAGAGAGAGACTCTTTCTGGAATGCGCAGGTATCACAGATCGTTATGTCATCAGACAGAAGCTTTGAAATTGTACCGGTACTTGGCGATCAACGAATCATTTTGGGCGATACTTCCCGCCTGGATGAGAAACTGGAGAACCTGTTTGCCTTTTATAAGAAGATACTGACGCGTGTGGGTTGGGATAAATATGAAGTGCTGGATCTGAGATATAAAGGCCAGGTGGTAGCATCTCCGGTACTGGAATGGAAGAAACCGGCAGGCGCTATTAATGAGTTGCAATGGGTAGAAACTATTAAGTCGAAAGCCTCTTACAATAAGAACGTTTTCACTCTGGATAGCAACAACAATGCGGTGATAAACAAGGCAGTAGCTTCCGTCCAGGCAGTGATTGCGCCTGTTAAGACATTGGAAGTGGCTAATGCTCCTGCAAAGAAACCTGCACAGCCTGTTACAAAGCCCGCAGCTAAACCTGTGGTGAAGATAGGTCCGCCGGAAGATAAGCCGATAAAAAAAGTGGTGACACCCAAGCCTGTTACGCCGAAGCCGGTCGCTAAAGCTAAAGTTGTTGCAAAACCTACAGCAAAACCCAAAGCGACAGTATCAGCTTCAAAGAAAATTACGAAGAAGCCTCCTGTAAAAAAGGAACCGGTAAAAAAAGTACAGGCAAAAGCAACGGACAAGAAAAAAGAAGCAAACAAAAAGAAAGCAGACAAAACACAAGAGAAAAAGTCTACTCCTAAATATTTATATAATAATCACTAACCTGCAAAAGTGAACGCAATATGAACAAAAAAGAACAACCAATCATTGTAGGGCTGGACATCGGAACCACCAAGGTGGTAGCCATAGCCGGCCGCAAAAATGAATTTGGCAAACTCGAGATCCTTGGTTTCGGCCGCGCAGAATCTGCCGGTGTTAGCCATGGTGTGGTAATGAATATAGAGCAGTGTATCCGCTCTATAGAACAAGCCATAGAAAAGTGCATCCTGTCTAATCCTAACCTCGAAATAAAAGAGGTGTATGTAGGTATAGCGGGACAGCACATCAAAAGTTTACAAACACGTGGAGACCGTGTGCGCACAAACATCGAAGAGGAGATCAACAAGGCAGACATCGACCTGCTCGTTCGCGACCAGTACAGGACATACATCCCTGCCGGTGATCAGATCATCGACATCATTCCGCAAGACTATACAGTAGACAGTACCCCTGCTGTGTTAGATCCCATCGGTATGAGCGGTGTGAAGATCGGTGCGAATTTCCACATCATCACAGGTGATAGGAATGCCATTCGTAACATCAAGCGTTGTGTGGACAAGTCACAACTCAACACGCGCGACCTGGTATTACAACCATTGGCATCTGCTGCTTCTGTAATGAACGACGAAGACCTGGAAGCAGGTGTGGCTATCGTTGATATAGGTGGTGGTACTACCGATATGGCGGTATTCTACGACGGCATACTGAAGCACACAGCTGTTATACCTTACGCAGGTGTTAATATCACTAACGACATACGCAATGGTCTTGGTGTATTACGTGCGCAGGCAGAACAAATGAAGGTGCAATTCGGTACAGCCCTGGCTGATGAAGCAAACGCGAATGCCTACATCACTATACCGGGCTTGCGTGGATTACCTCCTAAGGAAATATCTGTGAAGAACCTCGCTCACATCATCCAGGCTCGTATGCAGGAGATAATGGATTATGTAGTGTATCATCTGAAGCAGGTAGACTTAGACAAGCGTCTCTATGGTGGCATCATCCTTACAGGTGGCGGCGCGCAGTTGAAACATATCATACAACTCACTGAATATATTACAGGTCTCGGCGCTCGTATCGGTTATCCTAATGAACACCTTGCAGGTGGCCATGCGGACCAACTGATGAACCCGATGTATTCTACCTGTATCGGTTTGATACTTCGTGGTTATCATGACTACGAGAACGGACGTATGCGTTTTGTAGGAGACGGTGGCAATATCATTCATCAGACATTTGATGAACCGATATCACTGGCTCACATCAATACGCCTGCTACTCCTGCGGCACACAAAGCAGCACATGTAGATGACGAACCGGTTACTGAAGAAGAAAAGAAGAGAAAGGAAGGCATCAAGACAGAAAAAATGAAACGTTTATTCGATGGCCTGAAAGGCAAGTTCATGCGTTTGTTCGAAGAAGAGGAAGAAGACAGAAGGATCGACTAATAAACAAATAACAAACACACTTTTTAATAATAACAGTCACAACTTTCAATAAAAAATATTTACTAACCCCCACAATTTTATTTTATGATACATTTTGAAATTCCTAAAAATCAATCCTCTATCATTAAGGTGATAGGCGTTGGTGGCGGCGGTGGTAATGCCATCAATTACATGTACAACCTGGGCATCGATGGTGTGGACTTCGTAATTTGTAACACAGATTCTCAGGCACTGGCTTTAAGCCCTGTGCCTAATAAGATACAGCTCGGCCCGCACCTTACACAAGGCTTGGGTGCAGGTGCTAATCCTGAAATAGGAAAGCAGGCATCTGAAGAAAGCAATGAGGACATATCGAAGATACTAAAGGTAAATACCCGTATGGCCTTCATCACAGCCGGTATGGGTGGCGGTACCGGAACCGGTGGCGCACCTGTAGTATCTAAGATATGTCGCGACCTCGGCATCCTTACTGTTGGTATCGTTACTATGCCGTTCACTTACGAAGGCCGTAAGCGTATGAAGCAGGCACAGGAGGGTATTGACCGCATGCGTGAGCACGTGGACACTATCCTGATCATCTCTAACGATAAACTGCGTCAGCAGTTTGGTAACCTGCCGTTCACTCAGGCATTTGCTAAAGCGGATGATATCCTGGCTACTGCTACTAAGTGTATCACTGATGTGATCAACACTACAGGACAGATCAACGTCGATTTCGCTGACGTTTGCACAGTAATGCGCAACGGTGGTGTAGCGATATTGGGTAACTCTGCTGTATCAGGCGACAATCGTGCATTGCATGCAGTAGAAGAAGCATTGAATTCTCCATTGCTGAACGATAGCGATATCCGTGGCGCTAAATGGATACTGCTGAACATCAATTCTGCTGCCGGTGAGTTTGAACATACTATGGACGAAGCGGAAGCAATACAGGCTTACGTACAACAACAGGCTGGTGACAATTGCGACGTAATACTCGGTATGGGTCACGATCCAAACCTGGGTGATAAAATATCTGTTACCATCATAGCTACAGGTTTCAGTCAGAAGGAATTTACTCCTGAGCCAATGAAGTCTAACGAGCCTGAAAAGATCATGGTGACACTTGGCTCTGAGCAGGCTAGTGCTGTAATGAACCCGGAAGCAACTCATGATATACCTGTTACAGTGAACACCTCAACGGTGAATGCTGCTAATACATCAATGGCGCCTACATTAGTAGAAAGCCCTGCTCCTTTAGGCCAGTTCGATCCTAAACCTGCATTCCCTGTAGCAGTTACAGAGCAGAAGAGTAATGAAGTGAAAGAACACTTCGTACTGAAGTTGGATTCCGAAGCGCCGGTTGTTAATGCAATACCTTCAACGCCGGTTGCTACAGTTGCACCTATAGTGGAGAGTGTGATAGAAGAAGAGGAAGAAGAAATAGAAGTTGCCCCTATGCAGATGATCATTAAGGAAGCACCTGTGGAAACAACTACAACATTCGGAGGCCATGTGATGACTGAGCATGAGCTGGAAGAGAAAAGGCGTTTTGAAGAACAGAAGAAAGCTCTGGAAGATCGTGCTGAGCGCCTTCGCAAAATGAGCTTTAATGTAAAAGGTACGGAAAGCGGTGATGAACTGGAAAACGTTCCTGCTTACATGCGCCAGAATCTGAACCTTGATAATAAGAATGCATCAACTAATAATTATTATAGTAATTACAACATAGGTACAAACCCTGATCAACAACAAACCCAGGCTTCCATACAAACCATCAACACATTCCTTGATGGCAAGAAGCCTGACTAACTCCGTCTCTTTTGTTTATAATTTCATATTGCGTACAGCTCCCCTTTTCTAAGGGGAGCTTTTTTTATTTCCTCGCGCGTCATTGCGAGGAACGAAGCAACCTCACGAAATGCTTCGCAAAACTCTGAAGAACAAAGAACCACATCCCCATAGACTGTCATGGTGAACGGAGTTGAATCCATGATAGCTGAGCAGAGAACCTCCTCGTGCAGATAGATGTTTTGCCAAGGCTCAACATGAAAAGAGTATATGAAGAATATACCGCCGTTGTTGGTCGCCTGACCAATAATTTCTCGCCAAGTAATCCTTTAACATACCCTTAATTAAAGTTTGGCACGCCGTTCGCATTACACCTTACAAGAACAGGTAGTTCGCTAAAAAGACAGGATATGAAAAAGATACTTTTGATGACGGCAATAATGGCTCTGGTGTTCACTACAGTACAAACAAATGCACAAATAGTGCAGCGTACAGACCGCCGGATGATACAGGACAACAGGTATAACCGCGTTACCGCATACGAAATGCGTGAGGTAAACCAGATGAAGAGACAATTACAGCGAACTATCGTAATGGCAAAAGCTGACGGTATAGTTACCTTCCGCGAAAAGCAAGTAATCGAACGTAAGAAAAGAGAATTGGACAGGATGATATACAGGCAACAGAACAGGGGTTACATCAGACGATAGATTTTGTGGTTTATAGGTTGAGTTGATTTGGTTTTAGTGGCCCGCTTTTATAAGCGGGCTTTTTTTATTTCAGGTATTTCAGTTGTCTGCATTCCAGTATGGCTAATGCCGAGATAAATGTGGCCTCTGCTATAAAGTACCTTTTACCCCAACCAGTTGTAGTAGCGAAAGTATTAATGAACAACCCGAGACAAAATGCTACATAAGTGAAATTGGCGATGACCAGTATCCGGATCAGTTTCTTCGGGTATATTTTATTTTTTGCAAGTGTGGTAGAGTAGCTGGCGTAAACCAGTGTGATGATAGCCTGGATAATTAATATCTCCTCCTGCAGCCGGAACAGGTTAGATAGCATCCCCCGTAGACACAGTACGGCCATACCAGCCGCTAATGCCGCCAGTCCATCTATCCATAATAAAGTCCTGATTGTCACGATCTTTGAAATCCCCGGTAAAACTACCCAAACCAGCCTTATTTGGTATTTTATTTAAAAATATTTATTTCTGACACTAACATTTGCTCACTTACCTGCGTCTATCCCTACAAGACCGGATTTTTGACAAGATTGGCAATAAATATTTACAAGGCTTATTGCACAATAAATTGACAAATAATCTGTTTTAACGTTTTTATAACGTCGTCTTATATACTTTTAATCAAAATCTCTAAAAAGCTAACGCTTATTGCATAAAAATCTACTTTAAATCATTGATAGAATGGCGTACTGATACGTTATCTAAAAAAGGTAGTAGTTTATGCAAGTCACCCACCAACTTACGGACGCGGACTTAATTCACGCTTTTATCGGCGGTAATGAGAATGCCATTGAACCTCTTATCTATAGGCACAAGGATAAGATATACACAGCCATATATATGCTTGTAAAAGACAAGTATGTAGCTGAGGATATCTTCCAGGAAGCGTTCCTTAAGATCATTAAGACCATGCGCAGCGGTAAATACTCTGAGCAGGGGAAATTCCTGCCCTGGGCTATCCGGGTAGCGCATAATCTTTGCATGGACCACTTCCGCCGAACGCGTAAGGATATCCCTATCACGCTGGCCGATGGGCGGGACATCTCCGATGTCTTCCCGCTAACGACCGATAGTCCGGCCGATGCTATGGAGCGCCGGCAAACCAATGACAGTGTGCGCCGGTTGATAGAATTGCTTCCGGAAGACCAACGGGAGGTAATTGTCCTGCGTATGTATGGCGACCTCAGCTTTAAGGAAATTGCCGGCATCACTTCCGTAAGTATTAATACTGCTCTCGGCCGTATGCGTTACGGGCTCATCAATCTTCGCAAGATGATAGATGACAAGAAGATGGTATTGCGCTAATAGCGGGGTTTTAATTAACTTGCCGCTATGGCGTCTTTAGCGCGATTTTTTTTTGAGGGTGATTTAAAACAGGGTGCCACGGTGGCGCTTGATGAGCAAACGGCTAAGCATATCGTGCAGGTACTCCGTAAGCAGAATGGCGATAAGGTCATGCTCTGCGATGGTAAGGGGCATATAGCTACAGCTACTATTACGGATGCGGCGAAAAAGCGCTGTAGTGTGGTAATTGATGTGCTGGACTTTCACAAAGACAATAAAAATTCATTTCACCTTGCGGTAGCTTTCACCAAGAACGCTGGCCGCAACGAATGGCTGCTGGAAAAAGCGACTGAACTGGGTGTAAGAAGTATCATTCCACTTTCCACTACCCGGACTGAAAGGGAAAGCAATCGCTATGATCGCTGGAGAGGAATATTGATTTCGGCAATGCTGCAATCGCAGGGGAACTATTTGCCACATCTCACTAAGCCGCTAAGTCTCAAAGAGGTGGAGGCACAATTCAGTAACGTTTCGCAAAAGCTTATAGCGCATTGCATGGAAGGCAAGGAAAAGCAAGAACTTCCTATGGCCATGAAGGCGGATAATGAGACGATACTGCTGATAGGTCCTGAGGGTGATTTTACAGAGGAAGAAGTGAACTTTTGCGAAGCAAATGGTTTCAAAGCTGTTTCATTAGGAACAAGAAGATTACGGACGGAGACGGCGGCAATGGCTGCCTGTGCTTATTTTAACATGATCAATAATGGTGAATAAAATAAAGATATTATTACTGTCAATGCTCCTGGTTTCTGCTACATCGTTCGGGCAGAACCTGAAGCTGGCATTGCTCATATATAGCGGAGGTGGTGATTGGTATGCCAACCCAACAGCCTTGAAAAACCTTGCGCAATTTTGCAATCAGCAACTGCGCACCAACTTCGACTTGAAGGAAGCACAGGTAGATGCAGCAAGCCCCGAGCTATTTAATTATCCTTTCGTCCACATGACAGGCCATGGCCGTTGGGCGCCTACTGATGCCGAAGCGCAGAACATGCGCAAGTACCTGGAATCGGGCGGCTTCCTCCACATTGATGACAACTATGGCCTGGATGAATATGTACGTCCTGCATTAAAAAGAATTTTCCCCGAACTGGCTTTAGTAGAGTTGCCTTTCTCTCATCCGGTCTATCATCAGAAATTTAATTTCGCAAACGGGATACCCAAAATACATGAGCACAACGAGAAGCCACCCAAAGGCTATGGCCTGATATACAAAGGCCGACTGGTTTGTTTCTATTCTTATGAAACAGATCTGGGTGACGGATGGGAAGACCCCGAAGTACACAGGGAAGACCCTGAGAAGCATGTGAAAGCACTCCAGATGGGCGCGAATATGATACAGTATGTGTTCAATGGGAATACAGTTGCCAACTAGCCCTTACACATAATGTCAACTGCTTGCCGTGCAACATTGCCCCAATAGAATATCTTGTAAAAATCCTCTGGTATATCAGCCTTTAGCTGCATGGCATTTACTGTCGCAGCAGTGAAAGCATCCCAGTTATTATCTGGTGTTATGACCAGGTTATTGCCGCTCACTTCAGGTATCAACCCTGCAGCCCCAGTAAATGGGCTTACTACAATTTTATTATACGCTAGCGCCTCTACAGCTTTGGTCTTCACACCGCCACCTGTCAGCACGGGGTTCACCATTATATCGCAGGCATTCAGGAAATCATCCAGGTCAGGAATAAAACCTACATAGCTGATGTCGCTGCTGGCTTTTACTTTTTCTTGCAGATCTTGATTCAGTCCTTTGCCGCCTATCAATATGTGATAGTTACTATTTGATTTTCTTAGGCGTGGTGCAACCTCATTCAGTATATATTCTACAGCCTCTTCATTAGGCTTATAGTCCAGCGAACCGATAAAGTATATCCACGTCTTATTTTCATCAATATTCCATTCGGCAGCCAGTTTCTTCTTGGCGATGGTATGCAGTTCCTCTTTTGGCTTTTCGCTTAGTGTAGTGCCATAGGCAAGAAAATGACAACGCTCAGCAGGAATACCAAAGTGATCAACAGCCCATTGTGCGTCTTCCTTTGCTACAAAGAACACTCCTGCTGCTTTTTGCATCGCCCACTTTTCATAAGCTCTCATGATACGCCACCAGGGTTTGCCCAGCGTTCTGAATCTTTCCGACTCTATATTATGGCAACGTAAGTAGTAGGGTAGTCCCAGCTTCCTCGCAAGACGAACTGCCGATATCGCCATATAGGGGTGATCGCACATAATGGCGGTCACGTCATACTGCTTTGCCAGCGAGACCATTATTTTCTGAAAGGCAAAGGGGACATACCTGGTCGCATTGCAGGGCAGCGCGCGGTGCATATCAAAGGCATAGGCATCAGAGCTGCCCGTGTCTTCTGTAGTCACCACATGGTCGGAGATGAGCTTGCCCATATGGTGGTGCATATTCAAAATAGACACCTGCCCCCCGTTCACCGTGGGTATAATGCGGTAAGGCACTATTGATAATATGCTGCATTTGGCTTTTTCTTGCATCAGGGTCATAAAAATAGCGGATTTTCAGCTTGGTAGCTACATACCCAATTTGAAAATGGCAGCTAAATAAAATAGTTTTGTGCCCGTAATGAATGATATGCGTATTTTAATGGTCTGTCTCGGTAATATCTGCCGGTCACCCATAGCGGAAGGTGTAATGAGGCGGAAGATAGAGGAACATGGTTTGGACTGGACAGTGTCGTCCGCAGGTACTAATTCTTTCCACATAGGAGAGGAACCACACCGGCATTCTCAAAAGGTGTGCAGCATCAACGGCATAGATATTTCTGCTCAGCGTGCGAGGACATTCAAGCCGGAAGACTTTGAGCAATACGATAAGATATACGCAATGGCAGAAGACGTATATGATGATATAATGCAGATAGCAGGTAGAAAAGCAAAACCTGAAAGACTGGATTATTTTCTCAATGAACTGGACGGAGAAAGAGACCAGTCAGTTCCCGATCCCTGGTATGGAACAGAAGCCGGGTATGCACCCGTTTATGATCTGATAGAAAGGACCTGTGAAGCGATAATTAATAAGTACAAATAACAACAATGTCAAAACCATCAATACCACAAGGCACGCGCGATTTTTCACCTGAAGAGGTACGCAAGCGCCAGTATATACTAAACATACTCAAAGGCATCTTTGAGCAATACGGCTTCCAGCCACTGGAAACTCCTTCTATGGAGAATCTGGTGACGCTAACAGGTAAATATGGTGAAGAAGGCGACAGGCTGATATTTAAAATACTGAATAACGGGCTGCACGAAAAGAAAGACGCAGACAAAGAAAAGTTGAATGCTGAATGGAGTAAGATATTGGAGAAACCTTTTTCTTCTCCGGTAGTGACCGAGCGTGCTTTAAGATACGATCTTACTATTCCTTTCGCGCGCTATGTAGTGATGCACCAGAACGATCTGGTATTCCCTTTCCGCCGATACCAGATGCAGCCCGTATGGCGCGCTGACCGTCCGCAGAAGGGGCGCTATCGTGAGTTCTGGCAGTGCGATGCCGATGTGGTAGGTAGCGTGTCGTTGATCAACGAAGCAGAACTGTTGTGTATTTACCAGGCAGCGTTTCATGCAATGAAGCTGCCGCAGGTAACGATAAAAATAAACAGCCGTAAACTCCTCGCAGGCCTTGCTGAGATCAGCGGTAATGCTGACCTGATGATGGACATCACCATCGCACTCGATAAGCTGGATAAGATAGGTTGGGATGGTGTAGCAAAAGAATTGGAGCAACGTGGCATCAACAATGATGGCATCAATAGCATTCAAAAAATAATCAGCGTTACGGGTAACAATGAAGAAAAACTCGTTGCCCTCGAAGCAATGATGAAAGATAGCGCCATTGGTATGCAGGGTATTGATGAACTGAGAAAGACATTATCATACCACAAAACGCTGACCAACACACAATGGGATTCTACGGTTGAAGTAGACATCAGCCTTGCCCGTGGACTGAACTACTACACAGGCGTAATTGTTGAAGTAGTAACAAGCGCCGTAAAGATGGGTAGCATCGGTGGAGGTGGCCGCTACGATGACCTCACAGGTTTGTTTGGTCTCAAGGGACTTTCTGGTGTAGGTGTGTCCTTCGGTATCGACAGGATATATGATGTCCTGGATGAACTGAACGCTTTCCCGGAAGAACTATCCGTTGCTACGCAGGTGATGATAATCAACTTCGGCGGAGAAAATGAACAATATGCTTTATCGGCGTTGCAACCAATACGCAATGGAGGCATCTCAGCAGAAATATTTCCCGACGTCGTAAAGTTCGACAAGCAGATGAAGTACGCCAACAAGCGCAACATTTCCTATGTCATCCTCACAGGCGACGAAGAGCGCGAGAAAGGAATGTACAGCCTTAAAAACTTCAAGACCGGCGAACAACAAATGCTCACGCTTGAAGATTGCATCAAACACATCAAGGCCCAATAAGCTTAATGCCGTTGCGAGTAGTTCAAGCGTCCCGCTTGAACTACTCGCAATTCGGACTCCCGTCACTGCGAGGAACGAAGCAGTCTAATCCGGACGTGGGCAGGTATCACCAATCAAAGTCCATGCTCAGGTCTTTCCAATCATAATTTATACTTTCTATTAACGTCTCTTTTGCCATTCTGTTACCGCCTTTTATTCTCTTTTCTTCTGTGATGGCTTCAATGATGTTTTCAAAGTGCTGATAGTAGACAAGAATGCAACAACCATATCGGGAAGTGAAACTGCCGGGATAATGTTTGTCTTTATGTTGCCATATGCGTTTCATTAGGTCGGAGGTTACACCTGTGTACAATACACGCTTACTTACTGATGTAAGTATGTACACTGTGCCGCCTTTTCCCACCTGGCTCATGCCCTAAAGGTAGCATGTGCCAGGTCAGGCTGTATGAAATTGTGGATATGTGTTGTTCGGATAAGCGCTTGGATTAGACTGCTTCGTTCCTCGCAGTGACGTGAACAAGAAAGGCGACCATCGGTCGCCTTTCTCTATAAAGAAGTTCAAAATTAGAATTTACATCTTGTCTTGATATACTTAGGTAAGTTACCGAACGATTTCAGGTAGATACCTACAGATATGGAACCGAACCAGTACCAGTCATTAGCCCTGCTATCACCACGTTGGTATTGATAGTTAGGATTATAGTTCGCATCAGCGCCGGGAACTGTATTGCCCCTGTATGCCATTTGTACTGCCAGCTTACTTCTGTATTCCATGAGTGTATCAAGGTTTACATAAGATTTACTCACGTCGTCTATGTAATCTGTATTAGTATAGCGGAAACCAAGTTCAGTAGTAAGTACCAATGTTCTTCCCAGGAAGAATTTGAAACCACCACCTATCGGAAATGCAGCGTTCAGTGTTTTGTATTCTTTCCTGTCAGGGTATGTAGGGATACCTTGTCCTTCAGTGCTCAATGGCCTCAGATATACACGTTCACCTTTCATACCATCAGTATAAGGATCAGTATGGAACATAGACACACCACCAAATATGTAAGGTGTTACCCTGCTGCGGCGGTCAAGATCTATCGGCCAGAAGTTTACTTCAAGTCCTGCGTGCATTTCAAACAAACGCGTAGCGAACCTCAGGTTGCGCTCTCTTTTTACCGGTACTTCCGATAAGCTGTCTGCTGCTGTTAAGTTAGAATATGATGCACCTATCCTCAGGCCCACTCTCGGGCTCATAAAGTATTTATAGAAGACACCTGCCACAGGCTTATAACCGTATCCCGGGAAAAGCTTGTCCTGCAGATCACCATAATAGTTAGCCACACCTGCACTAAGGCCTGCCTCGTGATGTGCTTGTCCATTCACCAGTAATGGGAGCAAAAAAGCAAGAGAGAATATAAAACGTTTCAATGGCTTATTTTTATGTTAAAATATGAATAGCGAAAGATAATACGTTTTTCTAAAAAATAAAAGGACTATCTACAGATAGTCCTTTTTAATTATATTAATATTATAGTTGTTTGTATTAACGCATAATGTACATTTTACCCCATCCTTTCTGGGTAAACTTGTCCGCGGCGCCGGCCCGGTGCTCTATATCCTTCCCGTCTATAGCGGTTACTACCCTGTACAGATAGACCCCGTTACCCAGCATCTGGCCATATTGGTCCTTACCATCCCATTTATATTCGGTGATGTTGCGGCCCACGTGCAGCGGCCCCAGTTCGGCTTTGGTGATCTCCCTTACTACCTTTCCGGTCACAGTAAGTATCTGTATTTTGAACTGTGAGGGTATCTGCCAGCCTGTAAGGGTAAACAGGAATGCCGTTGAGGTAGAGAACGGGTTCGGGTAATTCAGCACGTTGGTGATGCTCGACTTGTTGATCACCTCAAATTGTATGCGGTAATCGGTAGCACCGCTCCTGTTCCCTTTTTTATCCTTTCCGTTCACTCCCAACTCATAAAAGCCGTCTTGGAGGAACACAGGCTTGTATTCAATAAAGGCTTCATTCTTTTCATTATCTGCCGGTATAAACTTAGCTGTAGTGCCGTCAAATGGTACTATTTCCAGCGGCGTGCCCTGGTTGCCGGCACTTCCGTCTCCCAGGTAGGTAATGGAAACACTCACCAGGCTGGTATCATCCAGCTTCAGGAATTTGTTCTCATCCTTCAGCATCATTTTTATGAATGGCTTCGCCGAAACTATATCCCTGTCAAGTATATGCACCCCGTCAAAGGTCACATCTATTATCGGGTTGAATTTATCTGCTACTACTTTGAATGGCAGGTATCCCAGGTTATTAGGGTGGTATTGTTCCGGCTGGTCGTTATCAGGGTTCGCTTCTATAAACAGGAAGTTGTTTCCGGGATAAGCACTTGCGTCAAATGATATACCGGCATGTAGTGTGTCGTTACCATTTAGTTTTTTGTATCGTGCGCTATTCAGGTCATAGGCTACACCGTTGGCATCTATCACCTTGTACTTTACCAGCATACTATCCATTGGCCTGCCGGATAGTTCTTCTATAGCCAGTTGCAGGCTGGCATTTTGCCCTTCATAGAGGCTGTCATTGAATACCAGGTGTGCATTAGGGTTCAGCGCAGCTTCCGGTACAGGTACATAATGTACACGCCAGTAGTCAAGATAACTGCTGGTATGTATTACCGTATCCTTTGTATACCACTCCAGGCGCAGGCTGGGGTAGGCTGATGCACTGATACCACCTATTGCCGTATCGGTATTGGTGGTATTGAACAGGAAGGTTTCTGCATTGTTATTACTGAGGCCAATTACTTTTACATATACACTATCATTCTGCGGAAGATTGTCTTTAGCTGTCGTTTTCCACTTCAGTGTTTCCCATTGTTTGGCAGGGCCAACATTCTTGCTGAACATGATACCATTGTTATCACTTGCAGGTATCACGATATCAGCTTGTATTTTGTCGCTAGCCCCCACTGAGAATAGCTGTGTTTTCGGGAAATCATTATTGTTTTTGCGGGAGAACATAATAAAAGTACGCAGCTTGTCGAATGAGTCTATTTTGGCAAAGCCCAGTGCTTTTATAGTGGTATAGAGGTTATTGCTTCCTCCGTTGTCTCCCGTCCATTGGTTTACGAATGATGCCTGGTATGTAGGGGCATAGATAAAATTCTTGATCATTATATAATGTCCGTCCGGCACACTATTAATGAAGTTCATGGCCTTGTTCCTGCCATCCTGGCTATTAAGCGGGTACTCAAAACAGTAAGTATTCCGGATACCAAAACACCTTGGGTAAGCGCCCGCTGTTCCGTTCACATCATTTACCCATTGTTTACCTGTGCGTGGGTCAAATACCATTATCTGGAGCGTACCTACATATGGTTCACAACCGGAGCGTTGCAGATCCACATCATTATACATCACTTTAGAATCATCGGCTGTAAATATTCCTGCAGGATCCAGCACAACATTAAAGATAGCCAGGTTATTATTCCTTTCTGTGTATTTGAATTGCCTGTCGCTTTCAGCAACACTGAGTGTAGAAAAATTATCTTTCAGATATTGGAAGTAGTGCGATTGATTCCAACCCCATTTTTGAGGAAGATAAACGAAAGAACTTGTTGTCCACGATAGTTGCGAATTGTTGCCACTATCCAATGCTGTCCTCCAGTAATACACTACATCTTCATTGTAAGCTATTGACGGTTTCCATTGTATCACTCCGCCATTGCTGGTGGTGGTGAATTGCTGGCGTTGCGGGCTGTTGAATAATTCCGTAGTGTCCAGGTCTATCCTGTAATTAGCTGTAGGCCTGAAGGGATTCAACGTAGATGCTTTCAGCGTAATGTCTGAATTGCCCACTATCGCAAACTCAGGAGGATAGACAGGTATCAGCTTGTCAGAGAAGATGAATAACGTCATAGTGGCACCATTATTTATTTCACTGCTTTCATCAAATTGGCCATCGTGGTCTATGGTTACAGAATACCTGTTGAGGCCTATGTCTATTGCTTTATTAATAGGTACGCTTACCAGGTACTCCTTTTTGTTGTAAAGGTTGATGATGGGATAGATGCCTACTTGTGTTGTTATTCCCTGCGGATTGGTATGTTCTACTTTCAGGAATACAGTATCAGCTATCGCCTTACCGAGGTTGTAAGTATTTACTCTCAGCTTAAATGAGTCAAGTGTGGTGCTTACATTGGCTGGCAGGGTAGAAAGCTCGGTATTCGATACGTGATAATCCGGCTTGGGGTTAGCATACATCTTTGTTGCAGGGTCGCCTAATAGCAACAAACTTTCCAACTGGGTGTAGGTGAAGTTGTTCGCGTTATTTGTAATTTGATGATGGTACAATGTTGAGTCATAAGCCTGGTTGTAATGACTGCCGAGGTTGCTGCCGTAGTTTACGGAAGTAATGCTCCTGTAGAACCTGCGTATGTAAAGCTCGTGAAACGAAGGATAGCCAAGATTGTCCTGCGCTGTTATCGATACCGCTCCGCCTGTTGCATTGATGTAGCGTTCACTGATCGTGCGCATGAGTGTGAGACTGAATATCTGCGATACATCACAGCCAAGCGCCAGTATGTGCATCAGTCTCGGCTGATTGCTATATTGCTCGGGGTTGTTGAGGTTGAAGTCGAAATTACCCGCTGATGCGTGTCCGTGAAAGGTCAGCCAGTACAGGCCGCTGTCTATCATCGCATTCACCTGTTCGCTTCCTGCCTGGTCTATGGGTGTGCTGGTGTTTTTAGCTACTGTGGTTACAAAGGCGCTAAGCTGCGGTTGCCTTATTATGCTGGCAGCACTATCCAGTGTTTCCAATAGTGTTGCTTGCAGGCCGGCATCACTGCCTCCTGCTATGTGCAGGAATCGTTTCTTCCAGAATTCTGACTCAGCAGTAGGGTTCGCTGAAGCGTTAAGGGCAGCTTCATAGTCGCGTACTTTGGTCAGGTAGTTGCCTATTTCCATTCCGTTCCATGCAGAGATACGCCCGATCTTTAATTTCGCTAGTTTATTTGCTCCGAAGGCAACAAAGTCAATATCCGAACCCGGGTCGCCAAATGTTGGTACTATCGGGAATGGATAGGTAGTGGGGTTTTGCTTATATGCTTTATACTGGCTGTACAAAAGTCCCCGGCCTAATAACAAAGCATATTCCGGTTTGTTTGTCCAGTTAGTGTGTGCATAGCGCAAAAAGTTTTTGATGGAAAGCGGATGTATGTCCAGTCCGTAAGCAAATTGGTCATAGAGTTCTTCCACATCTGCTATGGTTACGGTATATCCGCCACCTGCAGGTGAGCTGCGGTATTCTTTGTATTTCTGTACATAGTTCTGTCCGTCAGTAGCCAGCATCAATCTGTTGTGCGAGATAAGCACATAGTTGCCTTGATTAGCTACCGCTCCATAGTCGGTGAATTGCACACTCTTTACTGAAGATGCGTTTACTATCGCGTTCTGTGCCACCATTACCAATGTGCGCTCTGTTGGAGAAGGTTCTATGTAGAAGTGTACCACTCCGGCTACTGAAATATCGCCTTCATATACCTTGCGGTTGGTGATGTCGTATAGCCTCGGGTTTACACCTCCGTCAGAAAAATTGGTAAATTCCAGGTACTGGTTATTCGATGGGCTTGCTTTAAGGTTGAATTTATATTGGCTTTGCCCTTGCAGATTATTGTCTCGGGGATATTGCAGTTCAGCCTGGGCAGTTCCCATCATGTTGGTACCACCTTGCGTATACGGGTTTGTTGTATAACTGATGGTGTTGTTTTGTTGCAGTTGTAGAGGTGATAGTTGCACACTGAGCCTTTTGGTAGTAGAAGGGTTCAGGAACAGGGTGTCAATGATGATCTGTTGATTATTATTGAATACTCTGAATGGTATCTGTTGAGAATAAGGGCAAAATGCGGCAAGGTTGATCTTCAGCGTAGCATTCGGTCCGTTGGTATACAGGTTTGGTGTGGCAATGTTGTATGAATTTACACTGTTGATCTGTGCATAATTGTCCACCCATGCTTCACCTCCATCAAACTGTGCAGAAAAGAGATCATAGTCAGGGTCATAACTTCTGCCCGGCATCGCAAATCCTTTGAAGTATTTAGTAGCAGTAAACCAGGAATAAGGTAGCGGAGATGGTGTGCCTATTACAGGTAGGTTAACAGGGGTATATCTTGCGTATATGTTCACGCCATAACTCAGGAAGTAAGTAGCCGTATCAGTAAACAAGCTGACGTTATCGTTTATATGCCAGTTAGGGTTGGCATACAGGTCTTTGTCCAGTGTTCCGTCCGGGCCTTTGCCGTAGAACTCCAGGTAGTCATTAGCGCCCATCGCACCGGTAGTCGTCACATACAGCGGCACTTCCTGGCCATTCCTGTATAGTACAAATTGATTGCCGGTGATAAAGGCAGGTATACCCGCTGCCAACAAATTAGCTGTTGGTATCCGGTATATACCTTCTTGTGCTATCCTGAATTTGTAGTAAGTCTTGCTATAATCTATCCATTCATTCCCGTAGGTCTGTCCTTCGGCGGCAATGCCACCAAATAGAAACAGTACGGATAGTATGACGCGATGTATATGTCTCATGAAATAGTGCTAATAAATTTAAGGTTTACGATTGTTATACTCAGGCGTTTCACCTTTATTATCTTCTTTGGTTTTTTTCTTGTTCAGGTCAAAGCGCAGAGAGATAACGTGCGTGTACAACGGGCTCGCCTGGGTAAGCAGGCTGGTAAATGCATAGTCAACCGCCAGGCCTTTTATTACTTTCAGTCCCACACCTACTGATGGCTGGAAAAGTGTTACTTTCTTTTTGTTGGTAGTATCAGCATCATCCAGTACGCGCTGGAAATTACCTACACCGGCTCTCAGGTATATCCTGTTCTTGTAGCTGGCTTCTATACCCAGGTGAGGGTCTATACTGATAGCCTTAGTGCTGATGAGTGTATTTCTTTTGCCGTCAGTTGTCAGGTCAAGATCAATCTCCGCCATTACCTGGAATTTATGTTTGGCAGGAAGGAAGTACCTGGCTGCACCAAAATTCAGGCGGGGCAACATCACTTCATACGATTTGATAGGAATTTCATTGCCGGTCTTTTCAAACACTGCTTTATCGCTTTCGGAGAGGTTGAAGCTCCATGCTGTATAAGTGGTTGTGATGTCTTTGCCGGTAATGCCGAAACGCCATTCTTTATACGAAGCTTGTATACCTACGTCTATACCCAGTCCCCAGGCATTGGCCAGGGTGCTCAGGTGGCGGTATATGATCTTGGCATTTCCACCTACTGTTGTTACTATTTCAGGTTTCTTTTTAAAGAGGGTAATACCCTGGGCATAAGAAAGTAGTATGGCATAGTCTCCCGCCGTCATCGATTTCAGTTTGCTCTCGTCAAAAGAGCCGTCGGGCTGCACATAGTCTATCGTGTTAGGTATATCATCTATCGCAAAGCGCATAAAGGAAAGGCCTACCACGCGTTTCTTATCTTTCAGTGGCATGGCCACAGCAGCGTAGTCATATTTCGCATTACCCGAAAAGTACTCGGCGTGCATCAGGCCCACCTGGTAATCATCGGTGATACTCATGAGGCCTGCAGGGTTCCAATAGGCAGAAGATACATCAGATACCGACGCCGATTGTGCATTAGACATACTAAGCCCACGTGCGCCCACACCGATATTCAGATATTCATTTACATAGATCCTTTTTTGCGCAAAGCTGCTTTGAGAAGAAATGGCAATAAGGACTGCTAACGTAGCTTTTAGCTTCATTAAGACAGAGTTAAAATTGTTCTAATTGAGAATTGTTAAAGTTAAGGGATTATGTGCTATCAAAATGCCTTGGAACTCAATATCAACGCACAAATTCCATGCTAAATTGTGTTAATGTATTAATTTGTTTTTTGAATAATATCTTTCCCTATGTTTCCATGCTATTAAAAGGGATTATCAGGGCTTTTTCTGCTAAATTTGCCTCCTTTCAACGTTTTTAGATGAATTTGATACAGGATCTCCAGGCTCGCGGCCTGATTCAGGATATAATGCCGGGTACGGAAGAGCAATTACTCAAAGAGGTCACCTCGGGCTATGTGGGTTTCGACCCCACATCCGACAGCTTGCACGTAGGTAGTTTGCTGCCCATTACCTTATTGATGAGGTTGCAACGTGCCGGCCATAAGCCATACGCGCTGGTGGGTGGTGCCACTGGTATGATAGGCGACCCATCAGGTAAATCAGCGGAACGTAACCTGCTGGATATGGAAACTATTGAGCACAACTGCAATGGCATCCGCAAGCAACTGGAGAAATTTCTCGTTTTTGATGAATCTGCGCCAAACAGCGCAGTGATGGTGAACAATTACGATTGGTTCAAAGACCAGTCATTTCTAGGTTTTATCCGGGATATAGGTAAACACATTTCGGTGAACTACATGATGGCGAAGGATTCTGTAAAAAACCGCCTGGAAACAGGTATGTCTTTTACTGAGTTTACTTACCAGTTGATACAGGGTTACGATTTCTACTACCTGAACAAAAATTACAACATCAAGCTCCAGTTCGGTGGTGCCGACCAGTGGGGTAATATCGTTACGGGTACAGAGCTCATTCGCCGCAAGGGTGGCGGCGATGCTTTCGCCTTTACCTGTAAGCTCATCACCAAGAGCGATGGTAGCAAGTTCGGTAAGTCAGAAAGTGGCAATGTGTGGCTGGATGCGGAGAAAACCTCTCCATACCAGTTTTACCAGTTCTGGCTGAAGCTTCCTGATGATGACGCAGAACGCATGGCACTGATCTTCTCCTTCAAGCCCATGGAAGAAATTAAAGCGCTGATAGAAGAACATAAGTTAGCGCCACATCAACGTAAACTGCAAAAAGCACTGGCTGAAGAATTGACGATACTTGTTCACTCTGAAGAGGATCTGGAGTTTGCTAAGAAAGCTTCTGACATTCTCTTCGGCAATTCTGCAGTAGAAACATTGCGTTCGTTGAATGAAAAGCAACTGCTGGAAGTAATGGACGGCGTACCACAGGTAACAGGGAGCAAAGCTTCACTGGCAGAGGGTTTAGACTTTCTTTCTTTCCTTGCAGAAACAGGTATATTCCCTTCAAAAGGAGAAGCCAAGAAGATGTTGCAGAACGGTGGGGTAAGCGTGAACAAAGAAAAGATCACAGCACTCGACCATAAAGTAACAGCAGAGCACCTCCTAAACAACAGCTACCTGCTCATACAAAAAGGTAAATCCAATTATACATTGGCTATCTTTAACTAGATGACTTCACGCATTGCAAGAAATATACTTTTACTACTGGCGGTAACGGCAATCACGTTACCGTCTTTTTTCTGCAATAGCCCTGATAAGCAAACCGTAGCAACAGAAACATCGGAGTGGTTGAATGTATATGATACCTCCGCGCACTACGTAGGCATGGACAAATGCCGTGGCTGCCACGAAAGTATTTACCAGACCTATATTCAAACAGGTATGGGCCAGTCTTTCGACTTCGCGACCAAACAAAAATCTGCCGCAGACTTTTCTCCCGCTCACGCGTTGGTGTATGACAAAGAACTGGATTTCTACTACAAACCCTACTGGAAAAGCGATTCACTATACGTCTTAGAGTTCAGATTAGATGGGAGTGATACAGTGCACAAGCGCAGCCAGAAGATAGACTACATCATAGGTTCAGGGCAACATACCAATTCACATATCTTCAGCAGCAACGGGTATTTTCACCAGGCACCTATTACTTTTTATACACAAAAGCAGCGTTGGGACTTAGCGCCGGGTTTTGAAAATGGTAACAGTTCCCGCTTCGACAGGCTGATAGAGCTGGAGTGCATGAGTTGCCACAATGGCTATCCGCAATTTGAGCCACAAAGCCAGAACAAATTCCTCAACGTAAAATCAGGCATCGACTGCGAACGATGTCATGGGCCCGGTTCATTACACATTGAAGCAAAACAGGCGGGTGTGATAGTAGATACATCTAAAGGCCCCGACTACACGATAGTTAATCCGCGCAGGTTATCGGTGGAATTGCAGAACAATGTCTGCCAACGCTGCCACCTGCAAGGTATCGCTGTGCTGAACGATGGCAAATCATTTTTCGATTTCCGCCCGGGTATGAAGCTGAGCGAAGTGATGAATGTCTTTATGCCGCAGTACGAAGGAGCACAGGATAAAATGATCATGGCCTCGCATGTAGAGCGGATGAAGAAAAGTGAGTGCTACGTAAGCTCCGGTAAGATGAGTTGTATCAACTGCCACAAGCCGCACGTGAGTGTGAAATTCACGCCACGAACGCAATATACTGATGCCTGCAAGAGCTGCCATGGCGGCCAAAAGCAGACGGCCTGCACAGAGCAACTATCGGTGCGGATGAAGCAGAACGATGATTGCGTTACCTGCCATATGCCGCGCAATGGCAGCATAGATATTCCGCACGTAGCAGTGACCGACCACTACATCCGCAAGCGCCCGATGAGCGATACCATGCAGAAAAAGATCACCGCATTCCTCGGGCTGAAGAGTTTTAATAATGATAACGTAGACGCCATCACTATCGCAAGAGCGTTCATGGAGTTCTACGAAAAATTCAATCCTAATAATGGCCTGCTCGATTCTGCTATTGCTTACCTGAATAAAGAAAAGAGCAAAGAAGAAAAAGAAAAACAGAACCGCGACTATATCCGTGTGTACTATCTCTATAAGGACTTTAATAAAGTAGCGCAGTATGCTTCCTCATTAAAACCCGCAAGCATTACCGATGCCTGGTGTGCTTACCGCATAGGTGAATCGTACATGCAGTTGCAACAAGCAGCGAACGCATTGCCCTGGTATAAGCGCGCGACAGAAATATTAAAATACTCACTTGACTTCCAGAATAAATACGGTACCTGCTTACTGGCGCTCAACAAACCGGAAGAAGCACAACTCATTTTTGAGTTCATACTGAAAGAAGACCCGAACTATGTAAGCGCACACACCAATGTCGGCTACTTCTATATGCAGCAGGGAAATATCACGATGGCTTACTACCATCTGCTAAAAGCCTTCAGCCTTAATCCCGACCACCAGCAGACCATCTTTAATCTCGCGATCCTCTACCACAACGAAGGGAAGGATGCCCAGGCGAAAAAGATACTCCAGGTCCTCCTGAAACGCGACCCGCAGAATGAGCGGGCGAGGATGATGCTTTCAGAACTATAGAAAGATAACTATCATGCATAGCCACTTCGTCCCACGAAATCGCTGACATGGTAAATTATCAGGCTGTTTAGTAGCCCCACAAAACATATCCACACTCCTCCTGTCTCACCAACCTTATTCGTATCTTTACAACAGCCTTGAAGCGCTTTACTGTGGCTCATCGGCAGAAATTATCTGAACAGCGGTTAAAGTAAAATTCAAGTAAAATTCAATTTTGTTCAAGTAAAATTAAAGTTTGGTGCAGGTATAGTTAAAGTATGGTTCAATTTTGGTTCAAGTAAGATTCAAGCAAATTCAAGTAAAATTCAATTTTCAATTCCAGGGCCCGCGCTGGTACTGCATCCTTCGCAAAGTGGCCGTTGCAAATTCAAATTTCAATATTATTTGACAGCTCATAATGACAGGCTATGTGGTCTTTCGTTTCTCTCCCCGGCTATCAGGGATTTGCCGTTCGATTCCGCCCTCTTGTGTGGTTTATTATTGTTTGTATCTTGCTGCAAATTCTAAACATAACCCAAAATGAAGAAACCCTTTTTACTGATCCTGGCTGCACTGCTATGTGCACATTTCTCCTTCGCGCAAAATCGCAATTCAAGAAACACCCCAAAAGAAGTACCCTGTCCTAAAGTGTATATAGGATTTGGTACCGGGATAAATTATTCGTCCGGACTTATCGGTCTTAACATTGATGTTCCCGTTGTTGGCGGGCTGTCGTTGGGAACGGGTGTTGGCTTATCCAGCTGGGGGTATAAGGTATACGGTGAGGCACGCTATTTCTTTAGTCCATGCAACAGGGGCTGGGCGATAGGGACAGGCATCACGCTCAATACCGGCCTCGATAATTTTCAAACGGATCTGCCAACTACTTTCGGTACACGTAATGTATGGTTAGACCTCCATAACAAGACCAATGCATTTGTTTGCGGCTATCGTTTCTGGAAGATGGGCAAGCGTAATAATCGTTTTCATTTACAACTAGGTTATTCTATTCCGTTAAGCAACGATGACTACACTATCCTTTCCGGCGATGTATTGTCTGATGAAGGAGAGGCTGTCATGGATATCCTGTCTCCCGGTGGCTTGATCGTCGGTATAGGTTTTACTTTTGGTATCGGGGGGAGGTAGGTTTTTTTGAGGCTATGCGAGTGGACACACCCTCGTCCGAACGGATCCTTCATCCGGGCGGGCCTAACCCCTCTCAAGAGGGGATGTGTTGTTCTGCTATGCATTTCGTGAGGCTGCTTCATTCTTCGCAGTGACGGGAGTGGTGTTTTTCTGATAAGAGTTTGGACTAGATTATTCCGCTACGCTCCATGAGAAAAGTTGCTTCGTTCCTCGCAATGACGCGAGTGGATAAAGTAAAAGGGCTGCCATTGGCAGCCCTTTTACTTTTAGTATTTTATGAGGACTACAACGCAGCCTTGTACCTTGCTTCAACTGCATTCCAGTTGATTGCGTTCCATATCGCGCCGAGGTATTCCGGGCGGCGGTTCTGGTATTTCAGGTAGTAAGCGTGTTCCCAAACATCTATACCGATGATAGGCGTGCCTTTTACTTCGGTGATGTCCATCAGGGGATTGTCCTGGTTAGGAGTAGAAGTGATCTCCAGTTTGCCATCCTTTAGTATCAGCCATGCCCAGCCGCTACCAAAACGTGTAGCGCCTGCCTGGTTCATTTTTTCTTTCATCGCGTCCAGTGAACCAAACGCTTCGTTGATCGCTTTTTCCAGGTCGCCTGATGGAGAGCCACCGTTAGGGCCTAGGATGGTCCAGAACATAGAGTGGTTGTAGTGTCCGCCACCGTTGTTGCGTACGCCCATTGGGTATGAAGAAATGTTCGCCATCAGTTCTTCCAGTGTCTTTCCTTCACCGTCGGTACCTTCCAGTAACTTGTTCAGGTTGTCAACATAAGCCTGGTGATGCTTGCCATGATGTATCTGCATGGTTTGTGCATCTATATGTGGTTCAAGCGCGTCGTGCGCATATCCTAAGTCGGGGAGTGTAAATGCCATGATCTTTAAATTAATTGGTTATTTGATTGAATAGCAAATTTAACCTCTATGGGTTGAACCACCCAATGCAATAGTCGATTTCATAACAAAATAAAATACGGGTATAGGCAGTTCAAGGCTAAATGAGTTTAGGCATATGCTTAAAGCGTTGATACTTAGATGGGTGTACATACATGGTGTAATTTTTGTACCTGAAACACTTGCCAGTACTGTTAAAAGATAAAACGCTACTATATATTGGTACAGTGAAGTATGTATATTTGACCAGTTTTGTAGCATTGTTTGAACGGACATAAAACCTAAATGAGCTTACCTTCTTTATCCTTGCGCCGGCCAGTAATGGCAATAGTGCTCAATATTATTATAGTAGTCTTCGGCCTGATAGGATTTAATTCCCTTGGTATCCGCGATTATCCGTCTATAGATCCCCCGATAGTGAACGTGCGGACGTCCTACTCAGGCGCGAACCCTGACGTAATGGAGAGCCAGATAACTGAGCCGCTGGAAAAATCCATTAATGGTATAGCCGGTATCAGTACTATCTCTTCTACCAGCTCGGTAGGTAGCAGTAATATAAGTGTGGAGTTTGACCTGAGCGTGGACCTGGAAGCAGCGACCAATGACGTGCGTGATAAAGTATCGCAAGCATTACGTAACCTTCCGCAGGATATAGATGCGCCGCCGGTGGTATCTAAAGCGGATGCCAATTCGAGGCCGATACTTTCCATGACCGTGCAGAGTGATACGCGTAATACCATGCAGTTATCCGACTACGGAGAGAATGTACTGGTGGAAAGGCTGCAGACGATACCGGGTGTAAGTAGTATACAGATATGGGGACAAAGGCGCTACTCTATGAGGCTGTGGCTGGACCCGGTGCGTATGGGTGCTTATAATGTAACGTTCAATGATGTGTCAGCGGCGCTGAATCGGCAGAACGTGGAATTGCCATCGGGTAAGTTGAGCGGGGCACAAACAGAGCTGACCGTACGTACCTATGGCAGGCTGCAAACAGAAGAAGATTTTAATAACCTGATCATTATGAACAGGGACAGCACTGATATACACTTCCGGGATATAGGAGATGCGGTGCTGGGCCCCGAGAATGAAGAGACGGTGCTTAAAGAAAGTAACTCGCCGATGATAGCCCTGGCGGTGATACCGCAGCCGGGTTCTAACTATGTGGCGATAGCAGATGAATTTTACAAACGCCTTGAAGTAATTAAGAAGGACGTTCCCCCCGATATTAAGCTGAATGTAGCCCTCGATAATACGCAGACCATCAAAAGCTCGATAAAGGAAGTTGAGGAAACACTCTTCATAGCTTTCGGGTTGGTGGTACTTATTATATACCTGTTCTTCCGGGACTGGCTGATAGCTATTCGTCCGCTGATAGATATACCGGTGAGTTTGATAGCAGCGTTCTTCATTATGTACCTGTGTGGATTCACTATTAACATCCTTACCCTGCTGGCGATCGTGCTGGCAACGGGGCTCGTGGTGGATGATGGTATCGTTGTGACCGAGAACATCTACAAGAAGCTGGAGCAGGGGATGGAAAAGCATCGTGCGGCGAAGGAGGGTAGTGAGGAAATATACTTTGCGGTCATCTCCACGTCTATCACGCTGGCGGTAGTGTTTTTACCTATCGTGTTCCTTGAAGGTTTTACGGGTAGGTTATTTAGAGAGTTTGGTATAGTGGTAGCAGGCGCGGTTCTTATCTCTGCGTTCGTATCACTTACACTGACCCCGGTGCTGAACGTTTACCTGACTAAGAAAGAACATAAGCCGTCTAAATTCTATGTAAAGAGCGAACCTTTCTTTTTAGGAATGGAGCGTATGTATAAGTCGGGCCTTATATGGATAATGAGAAGAAGATGGGTGGCGATAGCGGGAGTATTGGGCTGCTTTGTATTGATAGTAATTATAGGCAAGACATTGCAATCGGAACTGGCACCATTGGAAGACAGGAACCGTTTTCAATATACCGTAAGTGCACCTGAAGGAACTTCCTTCGATGCGATGGAAGGGTATATGGACCAGGTAGTAGCCATGATGATGGACAGCATTCCTGAAGCACAAACCTTACTATCTGTAACAGCACCGGGCTTTACCGGTGTGGGCGCGGTGAACTCGGGCAGAGGTAATATCCGTTTGTCTTCGAGTAAAGACAGGGAGCGTTCACAGAAGGAAATTGTAGATGATATTAACCAGGATTTTCAGAAGCTGAACTTCGGTCGGGCATTTGCCACACAGGAGCAGACGATATCTGTGCAAAGAGGTGGTAGTAATTTCCCGGTAGTATTCATTTTGCAGAATATCAATTTTGACAAACTGGCCGAGGTATTGCCACGCTTTCTTGATGAAGCAGAGAAACATGAAGTGCTGCAAGGTGTGGATGCTGATCTGAAATTCAACAGGCCGGAACTCTCTATTACTATAGACAGGGCAAAGGCATCACAGCTGGGTATCTCTGTGCAAGACGTGTCGCAGACATTGCAACTGGCACTGAGTAATGGCCGCCTCGGGTACTTTACCATGAATGGCAAACAGTACCAGGTGATAGGCCAGGTGAGCAGGGCCAACAGAGAAGCGCCGCTTGATCTGCGTGTGCTGAACGTGCGTACTGCCAGTGGCGAAGTAGTGTCTCTGGATAACCTTGTTACATTGGAAGAAACGACGAGTCCCTCACAGATATATCACTACAACAGGTATAAGTCGGCAACGATATCTTCTAACCTTGCGCCCGGCAAAACAATTGGTGATGGTGTAATTGCTATGCGGGAAATATACCAGAAGCTAAAGGACGAAAAAGTGATAGATGAATCATTCTCTTCTGCATTGGGCGGTTCGTCTAAAGACTATGAAGAAAGTTCTTCGAATACTTCATTCGCGTTGATACTGGCGTTGATACTCATCTTCCTGATATTAGCAGCGCAGTTTGAGAGCTTCATAGATCCGCTGATCATTATGCTGACCGTACCTTTGGCGATAGCCGGTGCATTGTTGTCGCTTTGGATGTTCGGACAGACGTTGAACATCTTCTCGCAGATAGGTATGATCATGCTGATAGGACTTGTGACCAAGAATGGTATCCTGATAGTAGAATATGCGAATAAGATAAGGGAACGTGGTGCTACCAAGATGGATGCGGCTATAGGCTCAGCCACTATGCGTCTCCGCCCGATACTGATGACGAGCCTTGCGATGATATTTGGTGCATTGCCACTGGCGTTGTCATTAGGTGAAGCATCTACCAGCCGCATACCTTTGGGTATAGTGATGGTGGGTGGTATCTTGTTCTCGCTTGTGTTGTCATTGTTCATAGTGCCGGTATTCTATACATTCCTTTCGCGCAGGAAGGATGCAGAAGTAACGGCGATCAATAAGTTAAATGAATAAAGTAATGCTAAGACCCTTGGCCATATTTGTATTATGCTTAGTGAGCACCCTGAGTGAAGCGCAGCAACGCCTCACACTCCAGGATGCTATCGGCAAGGCGCTGCAATATAATTTTGATATACGCATAGCCAGCAATGCCGTGCAACAAGCCGATGTGAATAATACCATGGGCAATGCAGGTATGCTACCGAGCGTAGATGCTAATGGCTTCTACAGGAGAGGAACAAGTAATGTATTTAACCAGCTGGCGAGTGGACAGGAGCAGGTACGCCCTAATGCAGTTACCTCCGGATTGAGTGGTTCTATAGATGCGGCGTGGGTAGTATTTGACGGAACAAGAATGTTCCAGGTGAAGAAACAACTGGAAGGGCGTGAAGCACTGGCTAATACGCAACTGAAAGCACAAATACAGAGCACAGTATCGCAGGTGATACAGGCATATGCGGCAGTGGTATGGCGCCGGCAACAGATAATAGCGATAGATACAGGTATTTCTCTTGCTGCTACAAGAATGTTCCTGTCGCAAGCCCAGTATGAATCAGGTACATCTGCTAAGGTGGATTATTTACAAGCGAGAGTGGACCATAATATCCGCAGAACCGATTCGCTGGAGCAGGAAGCATTTATATTCCAGTCGATGACCAACCTGAGCATGCTGCTGGGGGAAGAGTCGGAGCAGTTTTATGATGTGGATGATAGCCTGCAATTAAACCTGGCTTTACAACCCTTGGATAAAGAAAGATTAAAAGAGGTAAACCTATCTCTTGAAGTTGCCAGGCGAAATGTGGAGATATCAAGGCAGACTGCGAAGATCGCGAAGACCTATCATTTACCTACTGTTACACTGGATGGTTCTTATGTGTTTACCCGCAACACGAGTGCGGCTGGTTTTGCCTTGTTCAGCAGGAGCTATGGGCCGTCGGGTGGTATATCATTGAACATGCCTTTGTTCCGTGGAGGGACGGTCAGGCAGCAAGCCAAGGTCGCCTCGCTGCAGGCAGTGAGCGCAGAGCTGGCTTACGACAAACAGAACACCGAAGTAAGCAGGCAGTATCGTGCAGGCTGGCGCAATTACCAGATGGCTGTTGCGGCCTATATGCTGCAGAAAGAGAATATTAAATACGCCAAAGAGAATGTAGATATTCAGAAGGCACGTTTTAAAGCAGGTATCGCTATTACGCTGGAAACACGCGAAGCTGAGAACAGCTATGTGCAGGCATTGGTTGACTTATACACTGCTGCCTATAATGTGAAAGTGAATGAGACGATAGTACTGGAACTGGAGAATCAGTTGGTGCGGTAAGTTGTTGGTCAGGCGACCAACAACGGCTAATTGTGAAGTGATGAAGCACTATCTATACAGCTATTCCATAATAAAAAATTGTAACCCGTTTAATAAGCCTACCTTCAAGCGATTCCCGTAGCGGAAGTTACGGGAGTATGGTCGGTAATGATGCCGGGTAGAAACGAAGAGTTGGGTATATTATGCAGACTTATAAAGGTGAATTCGGAGACAAGCAATTCTATTTTAAACCGAACAAAGACAAGGTATCTTATGTTGTTGAGCCGTATCAACAATTAAGGCTTAAAGCGTTCGCTATGACCCAACGTCCTGCAGGTGAGGTGAATGTAGCTGAAGGGAAGAAAGAATGGGTGATCACACCTAATGCAGCACTACCGGAATGGGTATTGGCTTTGGAAGGAGACTTCAGTGATTATATACAGCAGAAAGCAGGGCATACGCTATAGTCTTACTACTGAATACGTTATTTATAATTGCGGACCGTAGGTCCGCAATTATTTTGTGTGCGTAACTGCGAGGAGGTACGACGAAGCAGTCCCACGAACTATTGTTCAGCTCGTGATAAGCCTGTATCATATGCAAATCGTTTCGTGGGACTGCTTCGTTGCTCGCAGTGACGGGAGCAAAAAAAAAGAGCACTAAATGTGCTCTTTAAAATATTCCAATGTTCTTTTGAGTCCTTCGCTCCGGTCAACTTTCGGAGACCAGCCAAGTATCTCTGATGCTTTGGTGATGTCCGGTTGACGTTGCTTTGGATCGTCCTGTGGTAATGGTTCGTAAACGATCTTCGATTTAGAACCTGTAAGCGTTAATATCTCTTCAGCGAATTGTAAAAGTGTGATCTCTGACGGGTTACCGATGTTCACCGGCATATGATAATCAGAAAGGAGCAGACGGTAGATACCTTCTACCAAATCATCTACATAGCAGAATGAACGTGTCTGTGAACCATCGCCGTATACGGTAACGTCTTCACCACGTAGCGCCTGGCTCATGAATGTAGGCAGCGCACGGCCATCATCCAGCCTCATACGCGGACCATAAGTGTTGAATATGCGGATGATGCGTGTTTCTACCTGGTGGTAGTTGTGGTATGCCATAGTGATGCTTTCCATGAAGCGCTTAGCTTCGTCATATACACCACGGGGGCCGATAGGGTTTACATTACCCCAGTATTCTTCGGTTTGCGGATGCACCAGCGGGTCACCATATACTTCTGATGTAGAAGCTACGAGAATGCGCGCGCCTTTAGCTTTAGCCAGGCCAAGCAGGTTGTGTGTGCCCAGGGAGCTTACCTTCAATGTTTGTATCGGCATCTTCAGATAATCTATAGGACTAGCGGGAGATGCGAAATGAAGGATGTAGTCTATCTTACCCGGTACGTGTACGAACTTGCTGACATCGTGATGATAGAACTGGAACTCCTTTAAAGGGAAAAGGTGCTCTATATTTTTGATGTTACCTGTGAGCAGGTTGTCCATTCCTATTACCTCGTAACCTTCTTTTATAAAACGGTCGCAAAGATGTGACCCTAAAAAGCCGGCTGCTCCGGTGATAAGTATGCGTTTTGACATGAGTGGTCTTTTATTGAAATGAGTAAACTATAGTAATGTTCTATTTGTCGTGTATCGTTCTTTCACGAACGGGAGTTTCTACACTGATCGGCAATGTGCTGCGCACCTGCTCGTGTATGATCCTGCGGCCAATGCTCTCGTAGTAGAATCCGCATTCCTGCATTTTATCCAGTGTGTACACGTTACGGCCATCGAAGATAACAGGCATTTTTAAAGTCTCGCTGATCTTAGTAAAATCAGGATTTCTGAATTCGCTCCATTCTGTTACTATCACCAGTGCATCAGCATCTGCAATAGCATCATATTGGTTAGTAGCATAAGTGATCTTATCGCCTATTATGCTTTTTACGTTTGCCATTGCTTCAGGATCGTAGGCTTTCACCTGCGCACCTGCTTTTAGCAGCTCGTCTATCAGTTCTAAAGCCGGGGCTTCGCGTATATCATCAGTTTCAGGCTTGAAGGCGAGTCCCCATATAGCGAACGTTCTGCCTGTGAGATCATTGCCAAAAAACTCTTTTACTTTTTTGCCTAGTATAGTTTTCTGCCTGTCGTTCACGTTTATTACCGTGTTCACCAGTTGGAATTCGTAGTCATGCTGGCTGGCTATTTGTCCCAAAGCCTTTACATCCTTAGGGAAGCAACTACCACCATAACCTACACCGGGGAACAGGAAGCGTTTTCCTATACGGTTATCACTGCCTATGCCCATACGCACCAGGTCCACATCAGCACCTACCTTTTCACATAGGTTGGCCATTTCATTCATAAAGGAGATCCGCATAGCCAGGTAGGCATTGCCTGCATACTTGGTCATTTCCGCGGAACGCTCATCCATGAAAAAAACAGGATTACCCTGACGAACGAATGGCTGATAGAGCTCATCCATCAGTTTTTTTGCTTTTTCAGATGAAGTACCTACTACCACACGGTCGGGTTTCAGGAAATCTTCCACCGCAACCCCCTCACGCAGGAACTCAGGATTGGACACTACGTCGAATAATGAGGTATCCAGTTTCTGAGCAAGGACATGAGCTACTTTTTCAGCAGTACCTACAGGAACTGTACTTTTATTAACTATCACTTTGTAAGAAGTGATCAGAGTGCTTAACTGAGCTGCCACATCCAAAACGAACTGCAGGTCAGCAGAACCATCTTTGCCGGGAGGGGTAGGAAGTGCCAGGAAAATGATATCGGCCTTTTTAATACCTTCTTTTACGTTAGTAGTAAATTGTATTCTATTTTCTTTAATGTTTCTTTCCAGCAGAACGTCGAGCCCCGGCTCATAAATAGGAGATTTACCTTCTTTAAGCTGAGCTATTTTGTCTTCGTTAATATCTATACAGGTGACATTATTGCCTGTTTCAGCAAAACAAGTGCCCGTAACCAGTCCAACATATCCTGTGCCTATAATAGCTAATTGCATGATCTATATAAGATAAATGTGGGCATAAAAGTAGGATAAAATAGGTTTAAACATTAGTTTCCCTGAGAATATGGTTTGAAAAGATGTTTTACTATCTTTATTGCTTATTGTTTAACACAAATAATGAATGAATACCATGGATTCATCTCTAAACATGAGAAAAATAGCCCTGCTGATATTAAGTGCCGCATTCGTGTTCACATCTTGTCAAAGGGATGGAACAAAAGTAACCCCTTATGAGCTTACTGAGGATGATAAGGGCTTCGGTACTGACCATGCCCTGATGGAATTCGTGAATGATGATGTAGAGGCTATAGCTGATATAGCGATGTATGATAACGCGGCTACATTCAACGGCTGTACACCATATATTACGCATGATACGAATCTGAACAGGTTGGTCATCAACTTTGGCGCTGAGTGTAAAGACAATAATGATGTAATAAGGAGTGGTAAGATAATAGTTGACTATACCCTGCCTTACTGGGATAGCGGTAGTGTGCGCACTATCAGGTTCGATGATTATTATTACCAGGGTATGAGGCTTACAGGTTACAAGCAAATTGAGAACAGGGGTTATAATAATGCCGGCAGACTGTACCACAGTATAATAGTAGGTGATACCCTGCACCTGGGTAGCAACCTCGGTTACATTTCTTATAACAGCGAGCGGAATCGTGTATGGCTGAATGGGTTCAATACTTTGGGTAACGTGCAGGACGATACGTACGAATTGACAGGTAGCGGCTCTATTAAGCGTGGCAATGGCGCTCATGCTGATTTTAATATACTTACGGAGCTATTGGTATCTACAAGCTGCAAGTATATAATGGCAGGTGAATTGCAGCTCATTCCGCTGAATGGGTATGCAAGGGTAATCAACTATGGTGAAGGCGATTGCGATGATGATGCAACACTTGACCTGAATGGTAACATGTTTGATATAAAACTGAGCGAATAATAGTAACGATAGTTTTCTTATAAATAACTGATTAATAAAGAGGCGTGGTATCAATACCACGCCTCTTGTATTTTATACCTACAGGCTTTCTAAAAGTATAGTACAGGCCTTTTGTATTTCTTCTACGGTAATGGTGAGTGGTGGTGCTATTCGGATGCAGTCAGGCGCAAAGAGGAACCAGTCGGAAAAGAGGTGTTTTTGCAGAGCGGTTTGTAATGTGCTGATCACCTTTTCCGTACTCTCCAGTTGAACAGCGATCAGCAGCCCCTTGCTGCGTACTGCTTTTACAGCCGGGTGCTTCAGTAGCGCGTGGAATTGTTTTTCCTTTTCAGCGACACCTTCAGCGAGTTTTTCCTTTAATAATACATTGAATGCTGCCATACCCGCCGCGCAGGATAACGGGTGTCCCCCAAACGTGGTGATATGTCCCAGCACGGGATCGTGGGTGAGGGTCTGCATCATGTTATGAGAGGATATGAACGCGCCAAGCGGCAGGCCTCCACCCAACGCTTTGCCGAGCAACAGCACATCAGGAGTAATATTATAATGCTCAAAACCCCAAAGCTTGCCTGTGCGGCCAAACCCACACTGTATCTCGTCGAAGATGAGCAGGGTTCCCGTCTCTGTACATTTATTCCTGAGAGCTGAAAGCCATTCCTGTGATGGAAGTAATATCCCTGCCTCAGCTTGTATTGTTTCGATGACCACGCAGGCGGTGTCTTTATTAATGGCATCTATCAGCTCCTGCGAATTATAATCGTGGTGCCATACCCCCGGCATCAGGGGGCGGAAAGCGTTGCGCCAGTATTCATCACCTATCAGGCTGAGGGCGCCTGTGGTACTGCCATGATAAGAGTTGTTGCAGGCAATGATGTCCGTTCGGCCTGTTACCCGGCGGGACAGCTTAATGGCTCCCTCTACGGCCTCCGCGCCGGAATTGGTGAAGTAGACACAGTCTAAGGTATCGGGCAGGTGTTGGGTAAGCGCATGGGCATAGTCCACCTGGGGGCTTTGCACGAGCTCGCCATATACCATTATGTGCAAATATTTTTCGGCCTGTTCCTGAACCGCTTTTACTACCTCCGGGTGGCTGTGGCCTACATTGCATACGCTGATGCCTCCTATAAGGTCTATATAACTATTGCCGGCATCATCTGTCAGGAAGTTGCCTTTAGCACTGGTTATATTCAATCCTATAGGTGCGGGGGAGGTTTGCCCTATATGCCTCAGGAAGAGTTCGCGCGTGTTCATAGGGCAAAAATAGGGCTACAAAACGGTACTTTCTCGTCCGCCGGGCTTAATGATTTAATAATTGAAAAACAACAAAATATTTACGCACAGGTAACACTTAATGTTCTCATAACATTGACTTCACTCAGGCGTAACATTGGCGTAAAGTATTGATAACATTGGCGGGGGACTTTTGCATTATCAAAAAATACTCTGTATGCGAATTATTTCTATGCTTTTCACATTGCTATTCATCAGCCTCCAGGCAATAGGCCAGGGCAAGATAGCAGGAAAGGTGACGGATGACAAAACGGGCGAGTCTATAATAGGCGCGAACGTGATAATAAAAGGTACTGCCAATGGTACCAGCACCGACGTGGATGGTAATTTTACCCTGAATGTAACGGCAGGTACTTATACCGTTGAGGTGAAATATGTAGGCTACCAATCGAAGGAAGTAGCAGATGTGAAAGTAGAAGGTAAAGGTGTTACCTCTGTGAACATCACTATTGCGGAAGCGAGCACCACTACCCTTAATGAAGTAGTGATATCTACCACCCTGAAGAAGGAAAATGTGAATGCGTTGTACGTGATGCAGCGTAACAACGTTTCTGTATCAAGTGGTATATCTGCCGATGTGATACAACGCTCTCCTGACCGTAACACCGGTGAGGTACTGAAGCGTGTGAGTGGCGCGAGCATACAAAATGATAAATTCGTTATTATCCGCGGCCTGAATGACAGGTATAATACCGCTATGCTGAACAACGCACAGATGCCCAGCACAGAGCCTGACAGGAAAGCGTTTTCTTTCGATGTGATACCTTCTAACCTTATTGACAATATAATCATCAACAAAACAGCATCGCCTGATATGCCCGGTGACTTTGCCGGTGGTATAGTACAGGTAATGACAAAAGACGTCCCTGATGAGAACTTCTTCAATGCAGGTATAACGTTGGGATATAATACCCAATCAACGTTCAAGCCATTTGAAAGCAATAAGCGCACCGCCTCAGAGAATCTGGGCTTCGCCAATAAAAACAATGTGTTGCCAGAAGCATTTGGTGCAGATCAGGTGGAATATAAAACACTTACCCTACAACAACGCCAGGAGGTTGCAAGGCAATTGCCGAACAACTTTGGTACCGTTAAAACCAACGCATTGCCTAATGCATCGTTGCAATTATCCGCAGGAAATGTACAACGCTTTAAAGATGGTGGTAAACTTGGGACTATCGTAGGGATTTCTTACAGGAACAGCTTTAAAACTACACCTGAATACGAAAGAAATACATGGCAGGATAACGGTGTGGCCAATAGTGTGGCTACCGATAGCACTTACAAGTATTCTTCTTCTATGGCGGCTCTTGCCAACATATCTTATATGAAAGGCAAATCAAAAATCACTTTCCGGAACCTCTTTAACGCGATACACGACCAAACAAACTATGTGCGTAATGGTTTTTCCGCCAACTCTAACCAACAAATACTTTTATACTCAGCAGTGCCATATGACCGCAAGCTATACAGTACGCAGCTGGAAGGTGACCATGCTTTTGGTAAGCAGGGAATGAAACTATACTGGAACCTGAACTATTCTATGCTTGATGGCGCGCAGAATGACCTGAGGACAGTGTTCTACGGCCGTAGCGCTGAGCAGAACGAAGATGGTAGCTTTACTCCAAATGAATCAGAAAGCCTGAGCCTTGTGGATAGGAATTCCCGCCGCTTTTTCAGCAATCTGAAGGATAGAAGCTATGGAGGTAATTTCCATTTCAGTGTGCCATTCGATATGTTTGGACAGAAGCAATCATTGAAAGTCGGTTATCTTGGATTATATAAAGACAGGATTTTTGGGGCTCGTTTGTTTCAGCACCAGCCATATGGTAGCAACTTCAATAGTCAAATTGCTTTACAACCCTATGATGTGGTCTTCCAGCCTTCTAACTATAGCGAAGAGGGATATGAACTGTTTGAATTCACAAACAGCACTGATAAATACGATGCGAATTCATTTTTAAATGCCGCATTCGTGATGCTTGATAATCACATAGGCGAAAAATTCAGGGCTTCCTGGGGTGCGAGGGTAGAATCTTATTCGCAAACATTGAATGCAGTGAACTTATCGCAACAGTCGATAGATACAACCAGCAATGTAATAGATGTGCTGCCATCGATAAACCTTTCTTACGACCTGACCGAGAAAATGAAGATACGCATGAGCGGTTCGCAAACGGTGAATAGGCCTGAGTTCAGGGAAATAGCACCATTTGAGTTCTACGACTTTGAGAATAACTGGACTGTTAGTGGTAACCCGCAATTGGGACGTGCTAACATTACCAACGTCGATTTGCGTTATGAGTACTATCCTTCTCCGGGCGAGGTAATAACAGTAGGCGGGTTCTACAAATATTTTAAGAACCCTATTGAAAGTGTAATGGATGCCCAGACCAATGGTGACCAATTCAGGTTTGGTTATGGCAATGCAGCATCAGCACAGGCTGTAGGTGCGGAACTGGATGTGCGTAAAAACCTATCGTTTATCAACGATGCTACATGGCTTGAGAATCTGATAGTAGGTGCCAATATCACTTATGTGAAATCTAAGGTCGATGTAAGTAACCTAAACAACAACACTGGAGGAACGGGAGGAGTATTAACAGACAGGCCACTACAAGGGCAGTCGCCGTACTTGCTGAATTTTTCTATACTCTATACAGAACCTAAAACAGGTATCAGTGCAAGTGCATTATATAACAGGATAGGTGACAGGATATTTATTGTAGGTAGCGGACAGGTAAGGGGCACATGGGAGAAAGGAAGGGACGTGATAGACCTGCAGATAAGCAAGAAAGTGCTGAAGAACAAGGGTGAAGTAAAGCTTACTGTATCTGACCTGCTGAACCAATCAACAATTTTCTACCAGGATTTTGATGGCAAGTTCGGATACAATGAAACCAACGACAGGGTTTTCCAAAGCTATAAGTGGGGAACAATATTTAATGTAGGTTTCAACTACAGGTTAGGTAAATAATACAGCGATAAAATTGAATGAAGGCTATCCGTTTTACGGATGGCCTTTTTTTGTTTACGAAAATATGTTGGTGACCAGCCTTTGTTAACACAGGCTTAATGTTACCGTAATATAGCCATAATAGGGTGGGGGTACATTTGCATCATAAATAAAAAACGATATGAAGTTACAAAGACTTTTACCTTTTATGATGGTGGTTGCCCTTGCTGCTAATACCACCACATTTACATCATGCAAACCAGAGGATGATCCGATTGTTACCCCGCCTCCTACAACAGAATCAAGAGTGCTGGAAGGTGAGATATCATCAGATAAGGCCCTTACAAACGACGGGGTTTGGACACTGAAAGGCTATGTATATGTAAAATCAGGTGCCACGCTTACTATACCTGCCGGAACTATCATTAAAAGTGACCTGATACAAAAAGGTGCACTGATAGTAGAACGTGGCGGAAAAATAATGGCTGAAGGTACTGCAAGCGCTCCTATTGTTTTCACTTCAGGACAACCTAAAGGCCAACGCCGTGCGGGTGACTGGGGTGGTATCATCATCCTGGGTAAAGCGCCAACCAACCGTACTTCAGAGCCAACTATCGAAGGTGGTGTTGACAGACAATATGGTGGCAACGATGCAAACGATAACTCAGGCGTGTTGAAATATGTACGTATCGAGTTTGGTGGTATTGCTGCATCTCCGGGTTCTGAGATCAATGGTCTTACTTGTGGTGCTGTAGGCGCAGGAACTACAATTGACCACATCATGGTATCTTATGGTAACGATGATGGTTATGAATTCTTTGGCGGTACGGTAAATGCAAAACACCTGATCTCTTTCGCAACATCTGATGATGATTTCGATTTTGATTTTGGCTATTCCGGTAAGATACAATATGGCCTTTCTGTTAAGCACCCTCAGTATGCTGACGTAGGTGATGCATCTAATGGTATAGAGTGTGATAACGATGGTACCGGTACTATGAGTACGCCATTCACGCACCCTAAGCTGTCTAACTTCACATTCGTAGGCCCTAACTCGCGTGCCAATACACAATCAAATCACAACTTTGCTAACCGCTGGCGCCGTTCTACGCACTTAACACTGCGTAACTCTGTACTGATCGGTTTCCAAAAAGGTGGTTTCTCTATTGAGTCTGCTGAAACAGCTACTGCACTGAACAACGGTACAAGTGAATTCAAGAACAACCTGGTACACGCAATCACTAAGCCTTTCTTTGCTAACTCAGGTACTACAAGTACATTCGCTGATGATGCTGCGTTGCAAACGTTCCTGACAAGCATGGCGAACGGCAACACTAAGCTGGATAGTGCCAACCAGGCTATGCTGACAGACCCATGGTCTCTTACCGCTCCTAACTTCATGCCTAAGTCAGGTTCTCCTGCTAACCTGGGTGCATCTTACAATGGTCTTGATGGTTGGTTTACTCCGGGTCAATTCGTTGGTGCATTCGGTTCTGACAACTGGTTGAGCGGCTGGACAAACTTCGATCCTAACAATGCTGACTACTAGTAGACAAATTTTAGTAGACAATAAGTAAACAATAAAAAGAGGCCGCTCATATGAGCGGCCTCTTGCTTTTGGAGCATTCTGGAATTATTTATTGATAATAGACTTGTAGATATTGTAGTTCTCATCATCAAAGCAAACGAAGATGACCTCGGTAAGTGCACCCGGGAATTCCCTGCAGAACTGGTTGACCGAGAACAAAGCGATCATCGCCGCCTTATCCTTAGGAAAGCCATAGATGCCTGTACTTATATTGGGGAAGGCAACAGTATATATATTATGTTCCATAGCCAGCAGCAGGCTATTATGGTAACAATTGTGCAATAGTGTTACTTCATTACTTTTTCCACCACTCCATACAGGGCCGGGTGTGTGTATCACGTGTTTGACACACAGATTATAACCGTCGGTGATCTTTGCTTCGCCGGTAGGGCAACCGTTCAGCTTTTTGCAGGCTTCCAGAAGCTCAGGGCCGGCTGCTTTATGAATGGCTCCGTTAACTCCGCTACCTCCTAAAAGTGAAGTATTTGCGGCGTTTACAATTGCATCAGCTTCCACTAGTGTTATATCCCCTTTTTGAATGGATATTTTTGTCATGTTTTCAGGTTTGTGTTTGGAATGCTAAGATAGGATGGGTTCCAGCGAATCGTTGTTAATCTGTGGTAAAGATTTAGCTAATGGGTTGTAAACCTAATTCGTTTGCTTTTTGGAGCATGAATTCATAGGCTGCTTCATAGTTATTCGGGATGATGCCATCGAGTATGGCCTCGCGCACTGCGGTCTTGATGATACCTACATTCTTAGACGGAGGTAAGTTGAATATCTTCATTATATCAGCCCCATCAATGGGTGGTTGCCAGTTCCTTATTTTATCTTTTTCCTCTACTGCTTTGAGGCGTTCTTTCACCATCTCGAAATTTTCGAGGTAGCGTTTTACTTTCTGTTTGTTCTTGGAGGTGATATCGCTTTCGCAAAGTATCATCAAGTCCTCCAATTCTTCTCCCGCATCAAAAAGCAATCTGCGCATGGCAGAGTCGGTAATGTCTTCTTTGGTCAGGCTGATGGGGCGTAGATGTAGTAATACCAATTTGGCGACATACTTCATCTTCTCGTTAAGCGGCAGGCGTAATTGCTTGAATATCTTAGGCACCATGCGCTCACCTATAACCTCATGGCCATGGAATGTCCATCCATGACCTTGTTCAAACTTCTTGGTGGCAGGCTTGGCTATGTCGTGCAGTAATGCTGCCCAGCGCAGCCATAAGTCCTGGCTACGATCGGCTACATTATCCAGCACTTGCAGTGTGTGGTAAAAATTGTCTTTGTGGCCTTTGCCTTCTACCATTTCTACACCCACCATATCTATCAATTGGGGGAAGAATTCTGCCAGTAGTCCGCTCTTGTATAAAAGGTCAATACCGATGGAAGGCTTTGGTGTCTGCATTATTTTATTGAACTCATCAGTAATGCGCTCTACAGAGATAATGCGGATACGTTCCTTATTGCGTGTGATGGCCTCGAAAGCTTCCGGCACAATAGAGAAGTGTAGTTGTGTGGCAAACCTGATACAGCGCATCATCCGCAGTGGGTCATCAGAAAAAGTGATGTCCGGGTCAAGCGGGGTACGTAGTATTTTCGCTTCCAGGTCGCCAATACCATTGAAAGGATCGACCAATTTACCGAAGTCATTTTTGTTCAGGCTGATGGCCAACGCATTGATGGTAAAATCACGGCGCTTCTGGTCGTCTTCCAGGGTGCCGGGTTCTACATCGGGTTTGCGGGATTCTGTTTTGTATGATTCTTTCCGTGCGCCTACAAACTCAATGTCAAAATCATTGAGCCTGAACTGAGCCGTACCGAAATTCTTAAAGAAGTTTACTTTAGGGATGGGTTTAAATGCTTTTGCTACCTCGTGAGCTAAGGCGATGCCATTCCCGGTGCAAACGATATCGGCATCTTTGGTGTTTCTGCCCAGTATCTTGTCGCGCACAAACCCACCTATCAGGTAGCACTCCTCATTTAAACGCTGAGTGGCTTCTGAAATGGCTTCCAATATCCTTAACTCCTCCTTATTGCACGAAATGTCCATTATTCTTGTCTTGCTAGGGTCTTATAATTTCTAATTCACCATCATCTTTTATTCGAACTATCCGGGAAGGTTGTTTGACCTCACTGTCGTTCTGCCGGTATTCCACTACATAGTCAACACTGTCTTTAATGGACTGTTCCACCAGGTCAAAAGTGAGCGGACTTGGACGGCCACTGATATTGGCAGAAGTAGAGACTATCGGCTTCCTGAATCTTTTTAGTAAGGCTTTGCAGAAAGGTTCGTCAGGTATCCTGATAGCTATGCTGCCGTCCTCATTCACCAGGCTGTCAGGAAATCCCAATGCGCCGTCAAAGATAACGGTAGTAGGCTGACTAAAGCTTGAAACAATATCTATCACGTCCGGGTGAGGCGCAGCCACATACTGAAGGATATCCCTTGCATCTGCCAGTAAAATGATGAAACTCTTCTCTTTAGGACGTTGCTTAATGGCAAATACCCGCTCTACAGCTCCCGCATCAAGCGCATCGCAGCCAATGCCCCAGATAGTATCAGTTGGGTATAGGATAGTACCACCGTTATTTAACGAAAAAATGCTATTTGTTATATCTTTCTCAAAATCGTGCAAATGACCAACTATTTTACCTCTATTACCGTCATATATGTTGACAGTTTCTAATATCGTATATCGTTTGTAAAAATACGACTGATTATTGTTTTTGAATTCTTTTAACAATAAATAAATGCACGTGTTAACGATTTCGGCCTTAAATTTGTTAATTAGTATCTATCTAATATAAAAAACATCATAAAAATGAAAAAAGTTCTGCTTTCCTTAAGTGTTGTGTTGCTGGCAACAGGTGCTTATGCTCAAAATGATCACAAAGGCCATGGCCACGATGCTCCTAAAGTTGTAACCGCTACTCCTGCAGCAGCAGCTCCGGCACCTCAGGCGAAAAAGCCTACATCATTAAAGCCTGAGAATATGGTTTTCAGCGATGAAACTCATGATTTTGGTACAATAGCAGAAGGCCCTGCCGGTAACTACGAGTTCACATTCAAGAATACAGGTAAAGAGCCGATCATGATCGAGTCTGTACACGCATCGTGCGGTTGCACTACTCCTTCTTATTCAAAAGAGCCGATAGCTCCGGGTAAAACAGGTACTATCAAGGCTTCTTATAATACTGTAGGTCGTCCCGGTCCTTTCACAAAATCAATTACAGTTACTTCTAATGCAGGTACTAAAGTCCTGACTATTAAAGGTTCTGTAGAAAAGGCACCAACAAGCTCAGTACCTGAGAATAACTCAATGATAAAGACTAACTAGTCTTAATCCATTTGATAGAAGAATTAAAGACGATTTATGAAAAAGATATTATTAGCAGCATTCCTGGTATTAGGTTCGGTGACTTTGGTAGAAGCGCAAACAGCACCTGCTGCTGCACAGAATCCGAACGGGCCGCAGTTCAAATTCAAAACTGAACTCCACGATTTCGGAACTATTACTGAAAGGGATGAGCCATATGAGTACAAGTTCGAATTTACCAATACAGGTAAAAGCGCGCTGATCATACAAAACGCGACTGCCGGTTGCGGATGTACGACACCGGAATGGCCTAAGCAACCGATATTGCCGGGTAAAACAGGTGTTATCAGTGTAAAATATAACTCTAAAGGCAGGGTAGCCCCTTTTACTAAAGAGGTCTTTATTAAATCGAATGCTACGGCTGAACCATATACTATCCGTATAAAAGGAACAGTTGTTGCACCGAAATAAATAATATTAATGTTATTAAGAAAGTGGCCGGTATCAATACCGGCCACTTTTCTTTTTAGCCCATGCCTAACTATATTATTATTACCTAATTTTGCGCCCATGCCTGTAATTTCAAATCGTGGTGGCCAGATGCCACCCTCGCCCATACGTAAGCTGGTACCCTTTGCGGAAGCTGCAAAGAAGAGAGGTGTTAAGGTGTATCACCTGAATATAGGACAACCTGATATAGAAACTCCACCTGCCATAATGGATGCTGTGAGGCATGTGGATATGAAGGTGCTTGAGTATAGCCACAGTGCTGGCTTTGAAAGCTATCGTAAGAAACTGGTGGAATACTACAGCCGCAATGGCGTAAATGTAAACAAGGATCAGATAATAGTGACAACAGGTGGCTCTGAAGCTATCTCGTTCGCCATCATGTCTTGTATGGACCCGGGAGATGAGATCATTATACCGGAACCATTCTATGCCAACTACAATGGTTTTGCCACCAGCGCAGGTGTAACAATAGTGCCGATACCATCAGGGATAGAAGATGGTTTTTCTTTGCCTTCAATTGATGCTTTTGAAAAAGCGGTGACGCCGAAGACAAAAGCCATAATGATATGCAATCCAAATAATCCTACCGGTTATCTGTACAGCAGGGAAGAACTGGAAGTGCTGAAGCAAATATGCCTGAAGCATGACCTGTTCCTGTTCAGTGATGAGGCTTACCGTGAGTTTTGTTATGATGGCAAGCAGCACATTTCTGCGCTTTCACTGGAAGGGCTGGAACAGCATGCAATACTGATGGACACTATTTCTAAAAGATATAGTGCCTGCGGTGGCCGTATAGGTGCTTTTGTAACGCATAACCAGCAAGTGCTGGATGCTGCTATGAAGTTCGCACAAGCAAGGCTGAGCCCGCCATCTTTTGCGCAGATATTAGGAGAGGCGGCAGTGGATCTGCCTGCTGATTACTTTGATAGCGTACATGCAGAGTATGATAAGCGTAGAAATATATTAGTGAACAGGCTGAATGCAATGGACGGTGTGCTATGCCCGATGCCCGGTGGTGCATTTTATGCGATAGCGAGGTTGCCGATAGATGATAGTGAGAAATTCTGCCAGTGGTTGCTCGAAGGTTTCTCTCACAATTGTGCTACGGTAATGATGGCACCTGCAGCCGGATTCTATTCCACAAAAGGAATGGGCAAGAATGAAGTGCGCCTTGCATATGTGCTGAATACAGAAGACCTGAATAGTGCGATGGATTGCCTGGAAGCGGCGTTGAAAGAGTATAATAAGTAGAAGCTTGTTAACAGATAATAAATGCTCTCTTGGTTCAACCGAGGGAGCATTTGCTTTTTATACTTCGACGCGAGTAAAAGCAAATTTACTTCCGTCAAAAAGTCCCTTGTCACTGAGTTTGAGCGCAGGTATCACAAGCAGGGCCATGAATGATAATGTCATAAAGGGCGACTTAAGTGCAATGCCCAGTTCTTTGGCTTTCTTATCCAGTTCGGCATATAAAGTAGCGACGTCAGTTCCTTTATCCGCACTCATTAGTCCCGCTACGGGTAAAGGCATACAGTTAATCTTGTCGCCATTTGCTACACATACGCCACCTTTTGCGTCTATCAATGCATTTACCGCATTGCAGATGTCGGTATCGGTAACGCCAACCACTACTATATTGTGACAGTCGTGCGCGACAGTAGAAGCCAGCGCCCCATTCTTCAACCCGAAGTTTTTAATAAAGGCAACAGCTACAGGCATATCCGGCTGATACCTGTTGACCACGGCTATTTTCAAAATGTCGTTTGCCACATCAGATATAATCTGCCCATCATGCACTTTTCCTTTTACTATTATTTCATTCGTAACCAGTTGCCCTTCCATTGCTTCTATCACGCGTATGTCAGGTGTGTCGCTTGTTGTGGACAGTTTGAAATCTCCGGGCGACCTTTTATTGGTATTGAATGAGTTGATTGATTGTGCCTGCTTATATGGCAACAATGTTTCACCGTTTTCAGACACCAGTTCACCATTGATATATGTTTTTAGAATAGTGAAATCAGCCGGATTATCAATGACGATAAAATCAGCCGGGTCATTTTCTCTTAGCAAGCCGACAGGTATATTATAATGCTGTACCGGGTGGAGGCAAGCAGCACGAAGTATATCAAACAAATCATAGCCTTTATCGAGTGAGCGTTTCACGACAGCGTTGATATGACTGATAACGAGGTCGTCAGGGTGTTTATCATCACTGCAAAACATAACCGATGCCGGATGTGAGGCAATGAGCGAATGCAGTGCCTCGTAGTTTTTTGCTGCGCTGCCTTCGCGTATTAATATCTTCATGCCTGCAGCTATCTTATCCAGGGCTTCTTCCAGGGTAAAGCATTCATGGTCGGTGGTGATACCGGCTGAGGCATATTGTCCGGCGTCTTGTCCACGCAAGCCCGGTGCATGACCATCTATGGGTTTACCGGAACGCTTAGCTGCATGAATTTTAGCCATTACTTCGGCATCTTTATAAAGTACACCGGGATAATTCATTACTTCGGCCAGGTACCAGATGTCAGGATCATTCATCAATTTTTCTATTCCTTCGGCATTTATGGTAGCGCCTGCGGTCTCGAAAGCGGTAGCCGGTACACAAGAAGGTGCGCCGAAATGAAATTTAAAGGGTGTCTGCGCGGCATTTTCTATCATGTAGCGGATTCCTTCTTCGCCACATACGTTAGCTATCTCATGAGGGTCGGATATCGTGGCAACAGTGCCATGTATTACCGCCAGCCTTGCAAATTCCGTTGGAACCAACATGGAGCTTTCTATATGCACATGGCTATCAATAAAGCCGGGAAGGATATATTGAGCCGGCGCTTCAGCCACTCCCTTAACGGAGGTAATGATGCCATTCACCACATTGATAGTAGCGGGGTATATTGACCGCTTAAAAATGTCTATTAGTTGTCCTGAGATGGAAAATGTGTTCTCCATAAATATTATTGTATGCTGCCGTCAAGTCTTGACCATTCCACCTTCATACTTATAAGGTGTATCATTAGTGACGCACGATTTTTTGCTTCAGAAGCTATGTCGCCTTCAAACAGTTCATCCACCTGGTTGCTCCATAGAAGTATCCACCGGTCGTAATGTTCTTTCTGTAAGGCTATTTTCTTGTCAATATCTATATGTTTCTTTATGACATTACCTTTATAGCCTTCCTTGTGCAACAGGATAGTGCCCCAGAAATTGTACATAATAGGCAAATGATGGCTCCAGTCATCGCCAATAATGGATTGAAAAATGGAGCCTATTGTTTCGTCTTTTTTTACTTTATCGTAAAAAGAATCTACCAATAGTTTAATATCATCTTCACCCGAAATGTCCTTTTTCATCTTTTCGATTGTTATGCTAAGTTATAGCATTGATTGGTTGTTTTTTTTGATTATTATTATGATAACTTATTACCCGAAAGTATGTTTCGAGTCCTTGCAGTTTTATTATTTATTGCCTGTAGCTTTTCACCGGCTAAGGCAGGGCCTGATAGTACAAGATTCGTTCATTTCGACATATCTAACGGATTTCCCAGCAACAATGTTTACAGCCTGGTAACAGATGCAAATGGTTATATATGGTTTGCCACTGACAAAGGTATAGTAAAGTATAATGGTTACACTTTTGCAATATTCAATACGGGCAATGGCCTTCCTTCCGATGATGTATGGGAATTAGTGCCGGATAATGAAGGGAGAGTGTGGGTATATTCTTTTGGTTATCAGTTCGGCTACATGAAGAATGGTCGTTACAATTTGCTTAATTACAAGCCGAGCAACAGGCGGATACTTTATGCGCACTATCTTAGTGAGGTAGGTGACGTTGTCTATTTGATGATTGGTGATGACTATGTAGCAGATATGGTTATTATAAGTGGCGGCATCGTAAAGAGTTTTCCATTTGGTAAAAGTGTAGGTATTCACAAGAAACTCGGGATCATTGATAGCTACCTTGGTAATGGATTTGCCTATTATGTACTGGATAGCAATGAGAATGTTTATAAATGGGATATAGTGAAGGGGAGTAACAAGTATGAGCATACTTTCAAAGCCGATGAAGCATTAAGGTATGGGTATAGGTACAGGAGAGCCATATCGCCGGATATGGAACAGTATTCTTTCCGCTTCAATGGCAAAACAATTCACAGGCATAGATTTCTAGAGCGGATAATTGACACGCCGATCTCCCTGGCTATGATGGGGGCAAACGAGGACGAGAACATTTATGTTTTTAATCCGTACTTTCTGAAGGGCAACAGGAACAAGAATTCGGTGGTGATCACCAATAGCCACATGTACTCTATTAATAAGAGTTTTAAGTTTGTAAATAGGGTGGCGATCAGGGACATCGTTCCTACAAAATCGCAACTTGCTTATTACTATATAGATACTATCGGAAATGAATGGTTTACAACCAAGGATGACGGAGTATGGTTGTCACCGAAAAGAAGCACCTTATTGTCATCAATAAAGCTCAGTGAATTATTAGGCAATTGTGTTTTTACGGGCGCAGTTGGTTCGAAAAGCTATTGGTGGAACAGGCACGACCTGACACTATATATTATTGATAAGAACGAACTTTCAGCGCGGATCAGATTTCCTGCCGGTTCTTCCATACGAACAGTGACTGGTGGAAATGGGGAATTGTTCATAGGCGGAGAGTCGGGTATTTATCAGTATAGCGAGAAGGACCGTAGTTTAATCCCGCTGGAGGACAAGTATAAAACCCTTGTTAAGATTATAGAGAAGAAAGCACAACACAAAGCAATTCTTCAGCATAGAAATTCTGCTTTTGAATTTGTGAACTTAATAAAGGAGGTAAATGGAAACATTTATAGTATTGCTTCTGACTACGCATTGTTGCATAGTGTAAAAGAGGATTCTGTGGTTTCAGAGATACTATATACGGAACGATTTAGTGGTTTGCAGGCAAGTGGACATGTGCTGATTTTATATAATAATCAGAAGATGGTTGTCAGGAATGATCTTTTCGGTAGTGAGACAACATTTGTGAGTGAAGACCTCAAATCCTTAGGTATAAAGAACATCAAACAAGTAGAGAAGGATATTTTTGACAACTGGTATTTTCTTGATGATGAGAAACTGTTTGTATGCAATGCCAGGTCAAGAAATTTTAAGCAGCTAAATTTAAATGTAAACCTCCGTGAATCTCATTTGAAAATCGCAGGTAATGAATTGATCCTTGCGGGAAAGTTTGGAATAGGTTACGCGCAAATCAAAGGGCCGTGTGCTGTTGGTAACCTGCATGTGATACCCAACTTTATGGCAACCAAGTCTTATTATAACCAGGTAAAAAGCCTGTCAGTAACTGATGATGGGTATATAATACTGCAAACAGACAAAGGTGTTTTTGATTTTACTTTGCAACAGTTGCGCTCTGCGAAGGGGGGTAGTTCGTCAGGCGGAGAAGTGTTGAAGTTGATGTTGAAGGCACCATATGAAGAGCCGATAGCCGAGTGCGACACCTTTGCTGTAAAGCAGGAAGACCAGAAGATAACTCTTGATGTTGTGAATTATTTCGGAAAAGGCACTGTTACGTATTTTTATAAGACTGTGCCGGGGATACAATGGGAGGAGTCGGGCTCCGGTGAAATTTTTATCAGCAACCTTACGCCCGGCAGATACCATAAGATACTTTGTAAGGCAAAAGATGATCTGTGGGAGAGCAGGGTATATACAATCTACATCTACCGTTACCCGATGTGGTGGCAAACCGATACATGGAGGACAATATTCTGGATAGCAGGCGTAGTCTTTTTTTTGACACTGGTATTGCTGACGATCTTTATTACCAGGTATTTTGTGGCTAAGAAAAATGAGCGAAGAAGGGCATTAACAGATCTTGAGTTACAGGCGATCCATTCACAGATCAATCCACACTTTATTTTCAATACATTAAGTGCTGCGTTATTTTACATTAATAAAAGAAGGTTTGATGATGCCTATACTCATGTTAATAAATTTTCGCAGTTACTAAGGTCATACCTTAAGTCGTCTCATGACAGATATGTGATCCTGGATGAAGAGATCAAGATGCTAAAGAATTACATTGAACTTCAGCAGATAAGATTTGAGGAGAAATTTGAATATAGAATAGAGGTTGACAATAAACTACCCATAAATAACATCAGGATACCCTCACTATTATTGCAGCCATTGGTAGAGAATGCTATTAATCACGGGTTGTTTCATAGAGAAAATGGTGGTATCTTATTGTTGAAATTTGAGCAAGGCGCAGACCATACTGAACTTGTGTGTACCATAGAGGATAATGGTGTGGGAAGAGAGGCGGCAAAGAAGATAAACGAAAGCACCAGTGCTAAAGAGTCTTATGGAACAACGTTGACCAATCAATTACTTGATGTGTTCAAGCAGTATGAGAAGCTGGATATAAAGATGAGTTATGCTGATAAGGATCTTCCTGAGACCGGTACTGTAGTAACCCTAACCCTGAAAAATATAAAATATGTTGCCTGAGATTAAATGCGTGATAATAGATGACGAGGCCAAGGCCATAGACCTGCTCCACGAGCGGGTAAAAATACTATTTCCCAATATCCAGATCCTTGGGGCATTCACAGAGTGGAAAAAAGCGCTGGAGGTTTTACGTACAACCAAGGTTGACCTTGTATTCATGGATATCTCTATGCCGGAGAAAAATGGTATGGACTTCCTGAAGCTATTCCCTGAAATGCCTTTCCAGGTAATATTTGTTACTGCTCACAGCGAGTATGCAATGGATGCGATAAAATTATCTGCAGTAGGATATGTACTGAAGCCAATAGATGACTATGAACTTTCATTTGCGGTAAATAAGGCCATTGACCGGATAAAGGGAGTGAACCAAACACAAATACCGTTTATTCCTGAAGTGGCCACATCGGAGAACGTTAAAATAGGTATCCCCAACCTGAAAGGGGTAGACTACCTCAATATCAGTGACATATTATATTTCGAAAGTGTGAATAAGTATACAAAGGTTGTTACCCAAACCTATAGTATTGTAAGTTCCTACAACCTGGCTGAGTTTAAGAAGCTGGTGGATGACATGCACTTTTTGCAAGTACATAGATCATACATCGTTAATTTATCGAATATAAAGCGATACGAGACTTCAGGGGTGATCATCATGGACGACAATATGCAAATCCCAGTTTCCAAGACCATCAGGAATGAATTTATCGCCGCTTTCAGCAAAATAACCCGTACAGCAGGGCTCAAGAAATAGTTATCAGGATCCGTTCCTCCGACCAAACAGTCCGTTCGTCGGATGAAAAGGTGTTTTCGTCCAATGGCAGATTGGCGTGCGATTGTTTTTCGTTGCTTTGTATCATAGGGGCTTGAAGATGCCTTTGGGCATTTCCAGACCACTACGTTATATTGCCTGCCCCTGTACCCGCTTTGGCTTTATTTACATCTTTTACCCTGATGCTGTAAGAACCCCTTACAGCATTTTTTTATGCATCTACGTAGAAGCAATACACCTCCGCCGGCCCGTGAACGCCCACCACGAGGGTTTTTTCTATATCAGCTGTCCGGCTGGGGCCTGTGTTGAAATTGATCATGGATGGCAGGTCGTTACCGTATTTTTTCTTTACCAGGTCTAAACCCTCCTGTATATCGGGTACTACCTGTGTGGAGTAAGCGATGACGATATGAATGGGGTAATAAACTGGTGCTGTGCGGCCCATGAATTGTTTACTGCTGAATATTATAGAGCCTGTTCGGCCAATAAGGGCCTCACAGGTAGTAATACAGGCTTCTGCCTCCTGCGGTGAAGACTCATTGACGGGAACAACTACATGGAGCTTTTGAGCCTTGAAGGTGTCAAGCAAAGCCTTGTCTGAGCAGACAACTTCTTTCCATTCGCTATTATCGCAAAGGGCATGAAGATTCTCAATAAGATCGGCCTGGTTGTAGCAAAAGATGAACTTGCCTCCCAGCTTAATGAAAGCGGATGCAAAATTCTCCTCGTCGGATAGTTCTGATGGAGGGAAGACATTTCCGGCATTGTCTTTCTCTACTTCAGGGTATGGTTGAGGCAAGCCCTGGTCACTGGTTGCCTTTCTTATTCTTGAAAGTATGTTTTCCCGGGCTTTAGAAGTCTTCATTACAGAACAACAATTTGCGTGATACAATAAAAGTAAAATAAAAAAACGCTCCCGGCTAAGCCGGGAGCGTTTTTTTATAGAGATCTTATTTTTTATGATTGCATCGTATCAGACTCTAATATTGGTCCGGATACAGGAGGGATACCTTCATTAGGCATCATTTCGCCATATGGCCTTTCACCTATCAGACGTTCCAGGTCGTCTTTGAACAATACTTCTTTTTTCAACAGTTCTTCAGCCAGGGCTGTGAGGTGGTTCATATGCTTGCTCAGAAGTTCCTTCGTACGGTCGTACTGAACCAATATCATCGCACGAACTTCTTCATCTATGATCTTAGCTGTTTCCTCAGAGTATGGCTTAGACATGCCATATTCCTGCTGGCCATCGTGGTAAGAAATGTTACCGATCTTAGCATTCATACCATAGATGGTGATCATTGAGTACACCATTTTGGTGATACGTTCCAGGTCGTTCTGCGCACCGGTAGATATTTTGCCAAATACCAGTTCCTCCGCTGCACGTCCACCAAACAATGCTACTATCTGATCCTGCATTTGCTCTACTGTGTAGAGGTATTGTTCTTTCGGTAAGTATTGCGCATAACCTAATGCCGCAACACCACGAGGCACGATAGAAACTTTTATCAAAGGATAAGCGTGCTCCAGGAACCAACCGCAAACCGCATGGCCTGCTTCGTGGAAGGCGATGATCTTCTTCTCTTCCGGAGAGATGATCTTATTCTTCTTTTCAAGTCCGCCGATAACACGGTCAATAGCATCGTTGAAGTCACTCATGTCCACTTCAGTCTTGCCTTTACGGGCAGCTATCAGGGCAGCTTCGTTACAAATGTTTGCTATATCAGCACCGGCAAAGCCCGGTGTTTGTGATGCCAATTTAAAGATGTCAAGGTCTTTCGATTTCTTGATCGGCTTCAGGTGCACATCAAATATTTTCTCACGGCCTTTTACATCCGGAATGTCTATTGATATCTGCCTGTCGAAACGACCCGGACGCAGCAGGGCTGTATCCAATACATCAGGACGGTTGGTTGCCGCAAGTACTATAATGCCTGTGTCACCGCTGAAGCCATCCATTTCTACAAGGAGTTGGTTCAGGGTATTCTCACGCTCGTCATTGCTCATTACCACGTTCTTGCCACGAGCACGGCCTATCGCATCTATCTCATCGATAAAGACGATACAAGGTGCTTTCTCACGAGCTTGCTTGAACAAGTCACGAACACGGCTTGCACCCACACCTACGAACAGCTCTACGAAATCAGAACCGGACATAGAAAAGAACGGAACCTGTGCTTCACCTGCTACCGCTTTCGCCAGCAAGGTCTTACCTGTACCGGGAGGGCCTACCAGCAATGCACCCTTTGGTATCTTACCACCAAGGGCTGTATATTTTTTAGGATTTTTCAGGAAATCGACGATCTCCATTACTTCCACTTTCGCTTCGTCCAGACCGGCAACATCATTGAACGTGATGTTGACACGGGTACCTTTTTCAAACAGCTGTGCTTTAGACTTGCCTATGTTGAAGATACCTCCACTTCCGCCTGCACCGCCTGCGCCACCGCCCATCTTCCTGAGCAGGAGGAACCACATAGCTACTATTACCAGTATAGGCAACAGGAATGAGTTCAGTAAGTCGTGCATCAGGTTACCGCGTTTCTCGTAGAAGATCGGTGGCCTTTGCGTTTCAGGTATTGCCTTCCATTGTTCTGAGTCCCAAACACGGTTCATGTCGTCATTGAACTGATCAACAGAACCTATCTGGAAAGAAACCATTGGTGTTTTCTCTTTGGACAGCGGAGTGTTTGTTGTACCTGCGTCTGCGGCAGTTTTTTTCAGGTGTGCTTCTACTTCTACATTGTTATAGACGTATATCTTCTCCACCATACCCTTATCCAGGTAATTGATCTTGAAATCCCTGAAGCTTATTTCCTTAGCGCCGCTACCTGTGTTACTTACAAAGAATTGTAAGCCCAAAAGGGAGAAGGCAATAATGCCATACACCCAATAGATATTGAAGCGGGGCCCCTTGCGCGGTGCATTCTTATCGCCACCCTGTCCCGGGCCCGCCTTTTGTTTATTATCTTCCATCGTTACTTTAATACCGTTAATTACTGTTTATAATTCCTAATCCTTGTGCTCCATTCGTTCGGCATCTTCCCAAAGACTTTCCAGGTCATAAAAATTCCTTTGCTCATGCTGGAAGATATGTACCACTACATTTACATAGTCTATGAGGGTCCATTGGTCACCCTTTTCAGCGTGAAATGGTTTTTCATCACACTCTTCCTCCACCATCTGCTGGATGTTGTCTGCAATCGCCTTTATCTGTATGTGGGATTTGGCTTCACAAAGGATGAAGTAATCAGCCACCGATTCGTCGATCTTCTTCAAATCAAGTGATACTATTTCTTCACCTTTTTTATCTTTAATGGCTTTAATGATAGTTTTAAAAAGCTTGCTATTCCGGGTAAGTCGTGTAGCTGGCTTTTTTCTACTTTGCAGCGCGGTTATTATTTTATCCAAATTTTGATAAACTGTTTATGTTCTGTGATATATCTTTACTCTTTATCAAAAGTAAAACATTCTTTTGGCACTTAGCTTGTTGACCATATTAAATGCTCCCGTAATAGAGTTAGATACTGTTGACAGTACCAATAACTATGCCATGCGGCTAATAGATGCCGATAAGGCACAGACGGGCCTGACGGTAGTGGCGGAGGAGCAAACCGAAGGAAAGGGCCAGAGGGGAAGGAAGTGGACAGGCGGCACCCAGGAGAGCCTGATGATGAGCATTGTTGCCACTCCTGACAGGGCTTTACGGGAGATATTTGTATATAGTGCATCTATTGCCGTGGCGATAGCCGGATACCTTGCAGAAAAATGCCCCGAAAGCAGGGTACGTATCAAATGGCCCAATGATATAATAATCAATGACAAAAAGGCAGGGGGGATACTGCTGGAAAACGTTATCAGGGGTGCCAAATGGAGCTACGGGGTAGTAGGGCTTGGTCTTAATATCCGGCAGGAGTTCTTTCCAAGGGAGCTATGCAATGCTACCTCCCTGAAAATAGAGTCGGGCATCGATTTCTCTATTAATGAGATCAAAAACCAGCTAAGAGCTACCATATTGCAGAGCTTATATACGCCTGTTCCGGCTGCTGATATTATCACTGAATATAACCGTTTGCTGTATAGAAGAGGTAAAAAGCAGATATTTTCCGACGGGAAGAAATTCTGGGAGGTGAGAATACTGGGGGCGCTTACTGATGGTAGCCTGCAGGTGGAAAAAGACAAGCAAATCCTCCAATATATGCACGGGGCTCAGGAGTGGATATGGTAGCCTGGTACTTATCAGTACATTTCAGCCCAATTCTTCAATATTTTTAACCCATCTTCTGTACCAATAGATTCCGGGTGGAATTGTATACCTGTGCATGGAAAGTCAGGATGGCGCAGACTCATGATCGTATTATCATCCTTAGCGTAAGACGACGCAACCAACTTTGTATCCTCTAGTTTATCGAGTACCAGCGAGTGGTACCGCATTGCAGAAAATTCATCTTCTATTCCGCTGAATAAATTACTGTTATCGTGTCTCACTGTGCTGACCTTGCCATGCATGGGGTGGGGAGCCTTTACCAGCTGAGCACCGAAATACATGCCTATTGCCTGGTGCCCGAGACAGATGCCCAGTATAGGGATATCCTTATGAAAACGGGCAATGACATCCATGCAAATGCCTGCCTGTAAAGGCGTTTCGGGGCCAGGGGAGATGATGATGCGTTCCGGGTTGAGCGCTGCAAGCTCATCTACCGTCAGTTCATCATTTTTGTAGACTACACATTCATTTCCCGTCTGCAGCAGGTAGTGTTGCAGTATATAGGTAAATGAGTCGTAGTTGTCAAGGAGTACCCACATGCTCGGTAGCTGTTTGGTTTACACCATCAAAGAATTGCTGTAGTTCTACGAAAATATCTTTGGCAAATGGCAGTACTTTCCCAATATGATCGAACACCCAGGGGGCGATCGGCTCGAAGTATGTGTAGGTTTTGGAAGCAGCAATTGTTTCGGGGGAAATAAGTGTCATTTTAGTGCCTATCCATAATATGGTGCTCCATATCACACACGCTATAAGTGTGTACAGCACACCGCCAACCGCTTTATTAACAAAGCCCAGCATGGCTACCTCAAGTGTGGACTCCAATGCCTTGCCGATCATTCTTACCAACAGCATAACGGCGACAAAGAGTATGATATAACTCAACAACTGAGCCCATCCTGAGCTGATAATATTCCTTTCAGACAGCCATACGGCAAATATCCCGGAAAGCTTCAGGGCACACATCACGCCGAGCAATATGGCCAATACGGAAAACGCGGCTACAATAAGTCCTTTCATGTAGCCGCGTATAAAAAATATAATAACGAGGGTAATACCTATCAGGTCCAGTCCCATCTATGTCCTTTAGGAGAGTAATGCTTTTACTTGCTCCGATATAGCTTTACCATCAGCTTTACCTGCCAGTTGCTTAGAGGCAGCACCCATTACCTTGCCCATGTCGGCAGCAGATGTAGCGCCTACTTGTGCTATAATGGCTTTCAGCTCTGCCTGTAGTTCTTCCGTACTCATTTGTTTCGGCAGGAAGCGTTCCAGTATAGCCAGTTCTTCTCTTTCTTTCACAGCCAGGTCTTCCCTGTTTTGCTGTACGAATATATCCAGTGAGTCGCGGCGTTGCTTGGCCATCTTCTGGAGCATTTTTAGTTCGGTAGCTTCGGTTATTTCGCCGGTAGCGCCTTCAGATGTTTTTTCAATCAGTATAGCTGCTTTAATAGCACGAAGAGTACGCAATGCTGCTTCATCTTTAGCGCGCATGGCATCTTTCATTTCTGCCATTACTTTTTCTTCCAGTGACATATCGTGTAGTTTTATTGTGTAAAAATAACAGGCAATTACTTGTTGTCTTCTTCTGCTTTCAGTGCCTCGTTTGCCTTCTTCTGGAACGTTCTTGCAAACTGCTTCAGTTCTTCTGCCAGTGCTGTGTTCTTGGTAGCTCTTACATAAGTGTCAGCCATGCCAAAGAGTGTCTGGTAGTAAAAATCATTCATTTCATCTACCATCATCTTCCTTGTCCAAAGGTCTATGCGCAGTGCCGATTTTTCTTCGCCATCCCACATGCCCAATAAAAAGGCTTTAGCTTTTTGCATGCCATCCACGCCACCATCGGGTGCGTTCCATTCTATGGTCTCAGGCATCTTATCTTCGTCCAGTTCTACTTGTATGTTAATTGTCGATCTCATATCTAGTTCAAAAGTAAAAAGTAAAAATTCAAAATCTCGTATTAATGTTACACCTTCGGGCACCATTTATTCAATTGCTTCACAGCCGCGGCCATGTCTTTTAGTAACGGTGCCTCTACGCTTACGTGTGTGCCGTCTTCTTTATTAAAATCCAGCTTGTAGGCGTGTAGTGCCAGCCTGTTGATCAGCGGGCGTTCCTCTTCATCGTGGTCGGACAGCTTGAATTTCTTCTTGATACCCGACAGCAGGAATGGTTTGTTGTCGCCATACAGTTCATCGCACACTATGCTGTGCCCTATCGACTGCACATGTACGCGTATCTGGTGGGTACGCCCTGTATGTATCTGGAATTGAACCAGTGAATACAAAGGCCATTGTTCCAATACTTTATAATCCGTAATAGACGGTTTCCCTTTCTTCGCAACGGTCATTTTACCCTTTACAGCAGGGTGTTCTACTATCGCTTTTTCTATTGTGCCTTCTTCAGGTATCACCCTTCCATTGAGCAATCCTAAGTAATATTTGTTCACACCTCTTTCCTGGAAGAGGGTGGACATATACTTATGCGCCACCTCGTTTTTAGTAAAGCACACCAGTCCGCTGGTGTAGCGGTCTATGCGATGCACTACCCATATATGTTGGTTCAGTTCTGTTTCCAGTATCTTGTTCAGCGATGGTATCTCTGAATTGAACCTATCCGGTATCACCAATACCCCGGCTGGTTTATTCACTATCAGCAGGTCATCGTCTTCGTATATCCTTTCTATCTTCATTATATCTCTTTACTGTATTGTTTCAGGCACCTGTCTTCCTGTTTGCGCATTTCCCCGCTATCTGCTTTACTCTTGTCTTTAAAGCCACATAGGTGCAGTGCGCCATGAAATATTACCCTGTGCAGTTCGTCTGAGTACTCCGTATCGAACTTCGCTGCATTTTCTGCTACTCTGTCCTTGCTTATGTATATCTCACCTGTCAGTTCATTGTCATTTTCACTCAGGTCGAAAGTGATGATATCTGTATAGGTATCATGGTTCAGAAACTGCTTGTTCATTTCCAGCAATGCCTCGTCGCTGCAGAAAATATAGGTAAAGCCCACTTTCTTCAGGCTCTTACGATGTTTAAGTGCCAGTTTGTCCAGGAAAGCGGATAGCTTTCGCTTATTCTTTAATCCCGAGCGGACATCCTGTTCATAAAACCGTGACGGCATGTATTAGAAAATTTCGGGCGAAGTTCGGTTATTTTTTAGGTATGGGGTAATTACTATCGTAATTTTGTGTCAATGAGTGCATTAGAGCCATCTGTTATCCGTCTCTCCAAACTTCCTGCAGGTAGAAAAGCCGTTATCAGTTCTCATGAAGAGACTGATTTCCAGCTCACACTTATGGAGATGGGCTGCGTGCCCGGTGAACCTATCTGGGTACAGATGATCGCCCCGCTTGGAGACCCGATAGCGATACAAATAGCCGGCTATAGCCTCAGCATCCGCAAAAAGGATGCTGATAATATATTAGTAACACTTATGTCTTAGTCAGTTAGTAATATTTACCAACTCCAAAGCTATCTTTGCGCCATGCATATCGGTTTATATTTCGGCAGCTTCAATCCTATACATACGGGGCATCTAATTGTAGCTAATCACGTAATAGAGCATACCGAGATAGACAAGATATGGTTCGTTGTTTCTCCCCACAACCCATTAAAAGACGCACATTCTCTACTGAATGAGTACGATCGCCTGCACCTGGTGAACCTGGCGATTGAAAACAATCCTAAGTTCAGGGCCAGCAACGTGGAGTTTCACCTGCCTAAGCCTTCTTATACCATAGATACGCTTACTTATCTTACCGAAAAGTTCCCTTTAGAGCAGTTTACCATAGTAATGGGTTCAGACAGCTTCCAGAATATCCAAAGGTGGAAGAACTATGAGCAACTGGTGAGCCGCTATGATTTTGTGATCTACCGGAGGCCGGGTTTTGATATTACCGAAAAGCACGGAGCCAGGCTTACACTGCTCCAGGCCCCACTATTGGATATATCTTCTACATATATCCGCACTGAGGCAAAAGAGCGCAGATCCCTCAAATACCTGGTGCCCGATGCGGTTGCAGAATATATAGAAACCAATAACTACTACAGGTAAGTGCTGATTGATAGCCCTGCGCTATTAGGGTATTGTTAAATGGTTTTCTGTCAGGCTCTTAACTGGCATGATATTTATTAAATTTGCAGTGAACAATCATCATTAACAACTAAAAACTAATAGTTATGGCAAAGACAGGAAAAACAGTAGCTACCCTGCTTATCGGTGCTGCAATAGGCGTGGCAGTAGGCTATATCCTTGCGACAGATAAAGACCAACGTCGTGAAACAGTAGATAAGCTGAAAGACAAGTTCAACGGACTGAAAGAAAAATATACTAAACAGGCCCAAGACCTGGAAGAAGAAATTTACAACGCCTAGTCTCACATTACCAGTAAGGAAGCATGGACTTTATTAATAAGTGGAAAGATAAAATAGCCCATAAGATCGGGGATAAGATCCAGACTGTAAAACTGGATCTTATAGATAAGACATCGGGTGTAATGGGCTATTTGCTCTTTTCCCTTATGGCATTATTCGGCACGCTTGCAGTGCTGCTTTTTGTAGGTTTAGGTATGGCAGAATGGTTTGCCGGCCTTCTGGACTCCCGTGCGGGTGGTTACTTCGCTACGGCAGGTGTCTTTGTATTGTTAGTGGGTCTTTTATTTATGCTCAGTGGTAAAGTGTTGAATGCGTTTGCGGGTATATTTATACGGATACTGACGAAACAGGAAGACGACGACGACGATGAGGACGCAGAACAGGAAAAAGGCAATAAACAATAACCCACTATGGAGCTGTATCACAAACAACTAAAGAGTGTTGCGGAACTTAAGCGTGAAAAGAAGCGCATTAAGTTGATGCGCCACCTAGAGGACAATAATGCTGAAGCAGTAAAGGATGCAAAAAATGCAGACAACCCCCTGGCTTCGTTTGCCTCTCTTGCAGGTGACCTGATCTCATCAAAAGGAACGACAGGTGTGCTTATGAGCGTAGCGATGCCGCTGCTCAAGCCGCTGATGAAAAAGGGCCAGAAAGGGATGTTCAAATTAGCCAAAGAAGTATTGGGTGGCTATGTAAAATGGAAAGCCATAGACATGGGTATCACGTTGGCCATGCGCTTTATAAAATCACAAAAACACAAGGCAGAAAAGAAAGACGACTAATTTTTAGGCCTCATGTAGCGCCACTATCGGCACATGGCTCATCTTCACCATAGCCTTCACATGGCTTTTATGGAATAACCCCTCAAAGAAAGAATGCTTGTGCGGTATCACTACCAGCCAGTCCATCTGATTGGTATCTACAAAAGCATTGATGGCTTCATCAGTATTAGCATCATCCACAAAATGATATTGAGGGTTGGCCGTAGCGAGATAATGGACTAATTGTTCTGTCTCCAGCGGTGTTTCAGGATCAATGCCTTTATTGTGATGTTCGACATTCAGGACGTGTAGTTCGGCTTTCGTATGATTCACAATATCCAGCAATTGTTGGGTTGGCAGGTGGCCTGTAACGTGTTTGTAATCGCAGGCAAAGCATATCTTCTTTATACTTTTGTATTTGGTAGCTGGCGGTATTGTTATTACCGGGTACTGAAGAGCCTTCAGTGCGCTGAGTGCAGTACTGCCCAGCCATAAAGAAGACTCATCTCCTGTACCGCTATTGCCTAGTATTATCATCCAGGGGGCAACGCCGTCTTCAGTATATTCTTTCAGGCAGTCAATGATGTCTCCATACATTATCTTACCTACCATATCCACTTCCGGGAATTTTGCTTTCAACTCATTGAGCTCTTTTTTCATCCGGTCTTCAGCTATCTCTTTACTCTCGTCTATCGGCATTACAGGCATCGGTGTCTCGCTGAAAGCTATCGGCACTATGAACGAATGAATAATGGTAACCGAAGCAGAATGCTCCCTGGCCAGTTCGCAGGCATACCTAACGGCATTTTCACCTATTTCCGAAAAGTCTGTTGCAGTAATAATTACAGGCATAGCTTATGAATTTCATGTAAAAAATAGCATGAAAAACCTAAACAAAAAAGTTTTAGAGGAGGATTACCTGTTTTTTCCTGTAATAGGACTGATAGTCTTAGCGAAAACTTGTCCGAAAGTGTTGATAACGATCTTGATATCAAGCCATATGCTCCTGTTTTTCAGGTAGTATATGTCCCATTGCACTCTTTTACGGAGTTCGCGTTCTACGTTTATTTCACCTATGTAGCCTTTTATCTGTGCCATGCCGGTCATACCCGGTTGTGTTTCATGACGCAGGTTATAATAAGGTATGCGTTGAGAATAATAACGTGTATGATAAAGCATATGCGGGCGCGGGCCAACAATGCTCATATCACCAAGCAATACATTAAAGAACTGCGCTGTTTCGTCAAGGTGTGTTTTACGAAGGAATTTACCAACCGCAGTAATACGGGAATCATTAGCGGTAGCTTGTTTGGTATCAGCATCTGCGTTTACACGCATCGTGCGGAACTTAAAGCAATCAAATTCGACGCCTTTCAGTCCTGTACGCTTCTGTCTGAAGAATACCGGGCCTTTAGAACTGAATTTTATCAGGACTGCTATAATAGGGAACAGCCAGGACATTACCAAAGTAATGAACGTCATAGATATAATAATATCAATTGAGCGTTTAACAGTTTGATAATATGAAGAAGGTTGATAAACCATATATCTTTGGTTCATCTCTTTAAACATTTCTCTTATCTCAGCAATATCAGATTGAGGCGTAGGAGGGTTTAACGGCTTTATTTTCCGCTCGACAGGTACGTTGATATATATAGGTTGTTCCATTACTCTATTGAAGTAAACATTTTACAGCAAAAATCGTGTCAAACTTCTCGCCGCGCTGCAAATTTCTAAAATAATTTCATTAATACCTATAAATTGGTGTTAATACCTGCTATATTTTATTTTACTGTAATGTATATTCCAGAATATTGATAAGAAAAAACAATAATATAATGTACCGGCCTGTGTTTGTAACACTGCTTCCTGCATCATAAAGACAATGCTTATTATGTTAAAGAAAATGAATGTCTTAAAGTTTTTTTGCCTGAAAGACATTATCAGGGCGGAGAATACGAGAAAGAGAAAGCATATTAATCCCGGAATGCCCAACATAAAAAGGCTTTGAAGATACATATTGTGCAAATTAACGTTGTATAAATCCGACCGATAGGGTTCATCAAACATATCTTTTATACCATTTTCATATAATTTTTGATTTTGCAGTGTGTGTACATCCCCATTACCGGAACCATACCACCAAAGATTATGCTCATTAATATTCTCGATACCGGCCTTCCATATAAAAAGACGTAATGTAAGATTGTTAAACTGAGGACGAATGTTCGCATCGTTCTTTACTTCTATCGCTTTGGTATTGGCTATCTGCTGGTATCTGTCCTTTATGGGGTTACGGGTGACCAGGATAGTGACTATGGCTATCAATATACCCAAGCTAACGAGCACATCTTTCTTGTTAAGCCGGAACCTTTTAAGTAAAATATGAAGCACAAACGTGACAACAAATATCAATATTAATGTCCGCGACGACAGCAACATCAAAAAGAGAAACTGAAGACCTAACAGGACAGTGAGTAGCATGCTTTTCCATCTGGTCTTTTGGTTGCTCCAGGGAAAAGAGAGCAAACACATGATAGAAAAAATAACATACCACGAAACGTAAACTGCATTCGCGCTAAGTCCTTGTACCAGGGGGTGATAGAATAGCTGGATGGTTTCGCCCGTTTGCGACCATATCATCAGTCCCCGCCCAAGGGTAAATAGAGCAATCACGGTAATGCCTGATACAAAAGAAAAGACCACTCTTTCCAACCAAGCCTTATCAAGTGTAATACCTGCGCCAACAATTAAAGGTAAAAGTAGAAAGATGGCCTTCAGTTTAAGATCAAACAGGGAGTCGTCTCTATTGGTACTATAGAAATAACTTGCCGCATGCAGCAGGAAAAATATAATAAGTGGCCACAAAAATTTTCTTTCCCTGAGAGTAGAGAAGGTAGTTGTAATATTGCCACTGAACAGCCAAAGTAAACTCGTGATGATCAGCGCAATACTGCCATAAATATAAGGAAAGGGTATCAGGAAGGCTATAAGACAAATAGAACCATGAAGTAGCTGTTGCGGTACGCCCTGTTTTACCATAAGGCAAATGTAGCAGATTATACTAAATTTGCATTCTTTAAAGGAATCCTTCCCGTATATTTTGAAAAATAAACTCATCAAGAATATCTTTTCCTCGGGCCTTCAAGCCCTGGCGATACAGTTTTTAGGTGTGTTTTTTTTTATTTACATTTCCTTTTATCTATCTAAAGAAGAATTCGGCATTATTAGTGCCAACAATGCCACGGCAATGTTTATCATTACCTTTCTTAGCCTCGGCCTGGAACAAGTGGTATTGCGCAGGGTATCGGCGTCTAAAAGCTCGGAGTGGGCAGCTGCGGCTTATCTTTTACACACAATAGTCAGTTCTGTAGTTGCTATAGCAATACTTTATTTATTTAGCCTTACCATAACCACCTGGAATAACGCACATATTCTTATGTGGTTCTTTGTGGCACAGGCGCTAACCTTCATAGGTAGCCCTTTAAAACAATTTCTAAACGCAAAGGAACGGTTTGCCCCATATGGGGTTATTGCCCTTATCAGCAATACTTTGAAGCTGGTATTAGCGTGGTTCCTGTTAACCCGACAGTTGCTACACTTAAATGGCATCATCTGGATACTTGTTGCCTGTTCATTTTTTGAGTTCGTGGCATTGCTTATATACATATTGGCGAAAACATCTTTTTCATTCAGGTTTAAGATACAGGCGTATGTGAAGTTGGTGAAAGAGGCCAGAGGGCAATTCATATCTGTGATCTTTGACTCAGGCCTGTCGCGTATGGATTGGATACTGCTGGGTTTACTGAGCACTAATGCTATAACGGGGGATTATAGCTTTGCTTACCGCGCCTTTGAGCTGGCCAGGCTTCCCATTATAGTTGTCGCGCCTCTCCTCATGCCGAAATTCGCCCGGCTTTTTTCAAATGCAGATAAGCTGGAGGTAGAGCAGAGAGATATGCTCAACAACGTTATAGTAATAGCAATATTCCTTACGATTGCCATCCCTGTTTGTCTGAATATCGTTTGGTCGCCGTGGATAGGTGCATTATTTGACGATAAGTATGGTGCCTCAAATGCCCGGGAGTTTGGGATATTGTCCATATGCATCCCCCTGCATTTTCTCGTGAATCTATTCTGGACCATTAGCTTTTCAGCAAAGAGATATCGGTATGTATCTACTATCACCATTGTATGTGCTGTCTGCAATCTGCTACTGAATGTATTCCTGATAGGATTATACGGAGGGTTAGGGGCGGCGTTTGCCTTTATTACCACAACCATTATTCAAGTAACGCTTTACTATCGCTTTGTGAACAAAAAACTGGTGCCGATATCGTTACGCCCGGTGGTGATATTGTTTATATATGGTATCATTGCTTACCTGGGAGCCGTCTATTTGTTGGATAATTTGCTGTTGCAGATATTGGTTGCTATGGCTATATATATATCACTTTCATTGTTTACCGGGCAATTGACCAGAACACATTTGTCCACGCTAAGATCACTATTCACAAAATGAACATCCTTTACTTATGCGATGAATATCCTCCCGGCAGGCATGGTGGCATAGGTACCGCGGTGCAGCTATTAGCGCGTGAGATGGTGAAAAACGGGCACACAGTAGTGGTCGCCGGCTTGTATCACTGGGGCTATGGCGGAGAGGATGTGTTTACAGATGAGGGCGTAAAGGTATTTCGTTATCGGATGAAGTTGGCATCTGAAAGATTTGCAGGTAATAGTTTTCTAACTCGCGCCACTACAAGGATATTAAAAGAGACGAGCGTATTGCAATGGGATGTTCGCCGCAGCTTGAAGATGTATGGGCAGGCCATCGAAGACCTCATACGCAAGTTTGCAATAGATATAATAGAGATGCCCGACTACAATGACTATATGAGGTTTTGTAGCAATTACGTTCCATTTCCAAAGTTGTCAGTGCCGGTTGTAGTGAAATTACACGGGTCTCACACTTACTTTCTGAAAGAAGCTAATAAACCTGTTCCTCACCATATATGGCAGATGGAACATGACCTGCTGCAACAGGCGTCTATGGTTACTAGTGTGAGCAACTATACTGCTAAGAAGACAAGTAAATATCTTAATTATACCCACACTATAGAGATTTTATATAACGGACTGAAAGTAGGTCCACTTCCACTAGTTGAGAAGATAGCGTTACAGGCAGTGTTCACCGGCTCACTGGCTGAAAAAAAAGGCATTTACCAGTTAGCCAAAGCATGGAATATTGTAACACTGAAGGAACCCAAAGCGAGACTATTAATTCTGGGTAAAGGTCCCCAGGGAAAAGTAAAAGCGTTATTGACAAATGAAGCGATAAGGACAGTGGTATTTAAAGGTCATGTTGATAAGCATACATTGCAGTATGACCTCTCATCTTCAGCATTGGCAATTTTCCCGTCTTATGCAGAAACATTTGGGCTGGCTGCAGCCGAAGCAATGGCAGTAGGTACCGCTACTATATTCAGTGTCAGGACATCAGGTCCTGAGGTGCTAAAGGATGGTATAGACGGAGTGTTAGCTGATCCTGATGATGTCAACGACTTAGCCCAAAAAATATTGTACCTTTTTGAGCATGATGATAAGCGAAATGAAATGGCTATAAATGGCTACAAGCGTATAAAGGAAAACTTTGAAATTGGTATTATTAGTGCCAATAATGTCAAGGTGTATTACAATGTTTTGCTAAAAAAATAACGGAATAGATGTGGTTACTTTAAAAATCATGAAATGAGTAGTTTGGCAAAAACCCTAAAAAGTAAAATTCAGATCGATTGGATGCTGCTGATATTTCTTATGTGCAGCATGAACGTAAAGCTATACATCAAAGTTGCCGGCATATGCGTGTATCTTGTATATGCTTTATTTATAAAAAAGTATAAACGCAATTTTTCGCCATCAGGTTTTTTGATCTTTTATATTTCAATTAGCCTGTTGGGTATCATAAGTAGCATTTCCGGCGGATCGGTACTTGCAGATGGTTATCCTGTGCTCTTGGGTCTTGGAATATTGCATTGGGGAGCCGCGGCAGCTATTTGTTTTTTACTCCAACTCACTATAAGCAATAGCTCCAGGGAAGTCCTTTATAAGACAATTCAGTTGTTCTTTATTGTAAATTTTATTTGGTCATTAACTGAACTTGGCCTGATAATATCAACGATTCACAGTTTTCCTTATTGGATAAAGCACAACGACCTGGTCTATGGCATTTCGACAGGTGATCACATTATGGGGCTCTTTAGAAGCACTTCCATAACCAATGCCGCTTTAACTGCCATAGGGGCAGTTTATTTTCTTTACAATAGGAATTTAGTGATGGCGATGGTATGTATGCTTACATGCTCTCTCGCTACCAGTAACGCGATACTGTTAGTTTTTTTATTGGTTGCTCTAATGGCCATCATTTTAGGACCCGGGAAAAATGTGCGTATCTCTAGCCTTATTACAGTTCTCCTGACGATCGTGTTCTATTTTGTAATTAGTCCGGATAATGTTTCGTATATCGCTAAATTAACAGGTGATTACAACAACCAACCTATAGCGACGACTACTGTAGACACTGCCAAGGTAAATAATACAGTTAATGTTTCAAGTAAGAATAATAATGGAATAGAGAAGTCAAATGAAAAGACCAGTTCGCTTGATAGCTCAATGGGAAAGGTGTTAAGTGGTCAGGGACCTGGTGTGTTGGCAGGTGAAAAATATGGTGACGTTGCGATAAAAGCCCGATGTTTTGCAGATATAAAGGTAATCCTATCTGGAATGGAGTTAATGAAAATTAATGATATACACGAAAGGCAAAAGGAACTCCAGTCTATTTTGTTCCTTGATAACTGTTTTGATAAGCCCCTGGATAGCAGTGAATTGGTCACTTACAAATATCCTTTAAAGTTGTATACATTTGAGGAGACATTACACTACTTAGGTCGTGATGTAAGAACTTTTTTTCTTGGAGCGGGTATTGCAAACTTCTCATCAAAGCTTGCGGTAAAGGCGACGGGTTTAGGTCTTCAGGGTAGTTATCCCGATGACAGGATATATGCAAGCAGGCCATTCCTGGAGAACCATTTATATGAAATATTGTATCTCTATTCACTCCCGGCATCAAAACATTCAATTGTAAATACCCCCAATTCAGTGTATAATCAGATAGCGGGCGAATACGGTGTTATAGGTGTATTGCTTCTGTTGTTCTTTTATTTTGGCTATGCGATAAAACGAAGCAAAGGCAGACCCCTGGGGTATTTGCTCGTATCTATGGTAGTCATATTATTTGGAGTAGAATATTGGTTTGAAATGATGAGTATTACGGTATTGTTTGAATTACTTATCATGAGTGAGATAAAAAATGTTCATGTTGAAAGTTGACCCGATAGTAACGGTATTGATGTCGGCCTATAACACCGAAAAGTATATTGCTGAAGCAATAGAAAGTGTGTTAAGCCAAACCATGCCCGACTTTGAGTTCATAATTATAGATGATGGCTCAACAGATGGTACGTTGAATATTATCCGGTCATACAATGATCAACGGATAAAACTGGTGAGCCGCCCCAATAAAGGCCTTGTTGCATCCCTGAATGAAGGGCTTCAATTAGCTTCGGCTGCTCTTATAGCTCGCTTTGATGCTGATGATGTTTGTTATCCCGACAGGCTGGAAAAACAATTGGCATTCTTACAGGCAAATAAAGACTACATATTGGTAGGTGGCGAAGCGGACTACATGGATGAGTACGGTACTGAGTTATTCAGGTATACGTTCGCGGAATACGAAGATGCTGATATACGTGCTACAGGTTTCAAGAGTTGTCCTTTTATCCACTCTACGGTAATGTATTTGAAGAGTGCAGTGCTGGAAGCAGGAGGCTACGATCCCCGTGCTATAACTTTTGAAGATCATTTGCTTTGGCATAAGCTGGCAGAGTATGGTAAAATGAAGAACCTGGCGCTACCGCTGATAAAAGTGCGTTTTAACCCTGATTCCGTTACCATTGATGAAAAGTGGAGAGGTGAACAATTTATTGCGTTAAAGCAAAGATCAATCCAAGCAAATAGTGTAAGTGATGAAGATCTCGTTTTGCTGAAAGACATACTTTCAAAACAAAACTTCACTGAATATAAGTCCGCAGCTTATTACAGCATGATAGGCAAGAAGTATTTGTGGAATAAGTACGACCCGAAGAGGTCGAGGAAAAACCTGAAGAAGGCTATTTCATTCATGCCCGGAAAGCCTGAGCCGTATCTTTTGTACTTGTTATCCTTTATGCCGGAGTCGCTGATCCGTTCATTATACAAAAAGCTTAAAAAGTAGCGCATGAATATTGCATTTATATCGCGCGCTACATTGTATTCATCCCCGGGCGGGGATACCAGGCAGCTCGACCTTACAGCACATCATCTCCGGGAAATGGGGGTACAGGTAGATGTATATTTAACTAACCAGGAAATAGATTACAGTAAATACGACCTGTTGCATTTCTTCAACATCATTCGTCCCGCAGATATACTGAAGCATATATTGGTTACTGATAAGCCTTTCGTGGTATCTACCATATTTGTTCAATACGGTGAGTATGAGAAGAGGATAAGGACGGGTGTAGCAAAAGTAGTAGGTCAGGTGTTTTCAGAAGATACGGTAGAGTATATAAAGGTAATAGCCCGCAGACTGCTGAATGGAGAGAAGATAGGGAGCAGCAAGTATTTGTGGTGGGGACATAGAAAGGCTATCAGGTATATTGCTAACAGGGCCGCTATGCTGCTACCAAACTCAAATAGTGAATTCAAAAGGTTTTCATCTAAGTATAATATCAGTACAGATTACAGGGTGATACCCAACGGCGTGAGCACAGATTATGTGAACAGGCAGTTTGGAGAAAATGTAAAGTATAAGGATGCAGTGATCTGTATGGCGAGAATAGAAGGCATCAAGAATCAACTGAACCTGGTAAGAGCACTGAACGGAACAAATTATAAGGTCTATATCAACGGTAAGCCATCACCCAATGGTATGTCCTACTATGAGCAGTGTAAAAAGGAAGCAGCAAGTAATGTACATATTGATGGTTGGATACAAGGCAATGACTTGTATAGCGCCTATCAGAATGCGAAAGTGCATGTTCTTCCCAGCTATTTTGAAACAACAGGATTGTCGTCGTTGGAAGCTGCAGTAATGGGTTGTAATATTGTGGTTACTGATAGGGGAGATCAAAAGGAATATTTTAAAGACTTCGCCTGGTATTGCGACCCGGATAGTCCTGAGTCTATTAGAGAGGCAGTAGATGCGGCATATAACGCGCCATATAATGAGGCCTTCCGGAAGTATATCCTGGCAAACTATACATGGGAGAAAGCAGCTGAAGAAACATTGAAAGCATATAATAAGGTATTGAATAAATAATGAGCACTTCTCTTAAGATAGGCATACTGGGTACTCGTGGCATTCCTAACCGCTATGGTGGTTTTGAACAATGCGCTGAATATTTGGCGTTGGGCTTAAAAGAGAAAGGACACCAGGTATGGGTATACAATTCTGAGCACCACGAGTATAAGGGGGAGAAATGGAAAGGAGTTCATATTGTCCATTGCAAAGACCCTGAAGACAAGATGGGCACTTTCGGGCAATTCATTTACGACCTTAATTGCATTAAGGATTCCCGCAAGCGCGATTTCGACATACTGCTACAGTTGGGCTATACCAGCAATAGTATCTGGTACTGGCGCTGGCCGCGCAAGGCGCTGAACATAGTGAATATGGATGGCCTGGAGTGGAAGCGGAGTAAATATAACAAATACGTGAGGCGTTTTCTTAAGTATGCCGAAAAGCTGGCAGCAAAGCATGCTGACGAAATGGTAGCCGACTCCGTAGGGATACAGCAATATTTGAAAGAACAATACAACAAACCCTCTACATTCATTGCATACGGTGCGGATATATTCGATCAACCGGAGATAAGCTACTTAGCCAATTATGCGTTGGAGCCATATAAGTATCATATGCTCATGGCGCGAATGGAGCCGGAGAATAACATCGAGATGATCATCAAAGGCCATCTTCTTGCCGGTATGCAAGAGCCACTACTCGTAATTGGTAAGACAGACAACGCTTACGGTACATACCTCAAAGAGACATATGGCAGCAATGTGAACGTGTGCTTCTTAGGTGGTATATATGATACTGCTGTTATTAATAATCTCCGTTACTATTCGCATATTTATTTTCACGGGCACACCGTAGGCGGCACTAATCCATCGCTGATAGAAGCTATGGGTACGCGCTCCCTGATAGGTGCTAATAATAATGCTTTCAACAAGGGTGTGCTGGGTGAAGACGCTTTTTACTTTGCTGATGATAGAGAAGTATCAACCATTATAAAACAGGCGCAAAGCAAAGAGGCATACGCTCCATGGTTAGAGAACAATATTGAAAAGATAAAGAAGCAGTATAACTGGCCTAAGATTGTAGACGACTACGAGGCGCTGTTTCTTAAGAGCATAAGACTAAAGAAATAAAAAGAGAAAGGATAGCATTAGCCATCCTTTCTCTTTTTATTTCTTGTACTTAATTACTTGTTTTCGCTTTGAATTTTTCGATCGCGTTTCTGGTGAAGTCACTCAATACCAATCTGCCGCTGATAGCTGCGCGGTCGGTAAGTAGCTTATCCCAGTTGTCAGTGCCCTGCCAGAATATTTTCTTTAGTTGTGCCATGGCATCCGGGCTGCTGTGTGCCAGCCTTTCTGCAAGGTCTGCTACAGCCTGGTCAAGGTGTTCTACAGTTTTATGCACCTCTGCATACAGCCCGTGTTTCTTAGCCCATTCAGCAGAACGCCATCCTGTGGCATCTATCGCAAGCTGAGAGAAGGAGGATGTCCCCACTTTACGCTCCACCGCAGGGCCTACCACAAATGGGCCGATACCAACAGCAAGCTCACTCAGCTTCACCGATGCTTCTTCACTGGCTATGGCATAATCAACGGCCGCTGCGAGGCCTACACCACCACCAACAGCTTTGCCCTGTATACGGCCAATGATCAGCTTATGACATTTGCGCATTGCATTGATCACATTCGCGAAGCCGCTGAAGAATATTTTCCCATCAGCTTCATTCTCAATAGCTACCAGTTCATCAAAGGAAGCGCCTGCGCAAAAAGCCCTGTCTCCATGGCTCTTCAGTACTATCACTTTTACGCGCTCTTCAATACCTATATCATTAATGGTCTTGGCAAGATCATTGAGGATATGCCCCGGTAATGAGTTGCTTGCCGGGTGATAGAATTCTATCGTGGCTATGCCGTGGTCTGTTTCGCTACGAACGTAGCCGTCAGGATGCTGCATGTGGTTCATTTTCTACTACAAATATCTGATTTAATACCAAAAACATAAACAAAATCCCGCCACAAGGCGGGATTTCTCATAAAATTCTAATCAGTACGAGGATAAAGACAACCACTATCCCTATAAACAGGTAGTAACGTACTTTGGCCTGCTTTTCCTTTCTCAGCTGCCCCGACTTACTGATGATCAGGTAAGGCACGAACAACAAGGCGAATATTATGGCCAGGAACTTTACCATATTAGTCCTGGTTGCGCTTCTTTACCATGGTCAATATAGTGGCGATGGCTACCGTTTCACCTGTTTCATCATACACGTCCACCAGCCATTTCACAATGCCCTTGGCTATATCATCTTCCGTTCTCTTCTCCTGGTCAACTCTTTCTTTTACGGTAAGTCTCACCCCAATGGTCATGCCGGGATATACAGGCTTGGTGAAGCGGGCTTCATCTATGCCATAGTTCAGCAATACCGGGCCTTTCTTAGCATCCACGAATAATCCCGCAGCTTTAGACAGTATAAAGTATCCGTGTGCTACACGGCCTTCAAAGATGGTTCCCTCAAGGGAGGTTGCATCCATATGTGCGTAGAAATTATCACCACTCACATTGGCAAAGTTGGTGATGTCGGCTTCTGTTACAGTATGTTTGGCCGTAGTAACCGTATCACCCACCTTCAGGTCTTCAAAGTGTTTCCTGAACGGATGCACTTCCGATTCATTCTGCTTGCCACCTTGTTGATATACATTCGTGATGCGGCCAATGGTAGTAGGGGAGCCTTGTATCGCTGTGCGCTGCATATAATGCAACACACCGCGTTTGCCGCCCATTTCCTCGCCGCCACCCGCGCGTCCCGGGCCACCGTGTACCAGCAACGGCATCGGCGAACCATGTCCCGTGCTTTCTTTCACACAATCCCTGTTCAAGACTAAGATCCGTCCGTGCATGGCTGCAGCGCCCAATACAAAGTCCATGGCTATATCATCATCGGCAGTTATCAGTGAGCATACCAGCGAGCCTTTACCCATTCTGGCAAGCTCTATTGCTTCGTCAATACCATTATACGGAATGATAGTGGACACAGGACCGAAGGCTTCTATATTATGGCAATCTGTATTTTTAAAAGGGTCAGTGTTCAGGAATACCAATGGTGCAAGGAACGCACCCTTATTTTTATCAGCGCCCACAACTTCAAAGTTCTCCAGGTCACCGATCACTATTTGTTGTGATTTCGCTAGTTGCTGTACCCTTTCACGAACTTCTTCGCGTTGGGTAAGACCAGCCAATGGCCCCATGCGCACACCTTCTACTGAAGGGTCACCCAGGGTAGTTCCTTTCAGGCGTTTGCCGAGCGCTATCTGTACATCTTCTACTTTATCCGCAGGCACAATTATACGGCGGATAGCAGTACATTTTTGTCCTGCTTTCGTTGTTATCTCCCGCACCACTTCTTTGATAAAGATGTCAAACTCAGGCATATCCGTTGTTACGTCCGGGCCAAGCACAGAGCAGTTCAGCGAATCCGCTTCCAGGTTGAAAGGCACAGCCTCAGATACTATCCTCGGGTGCGACTTCAGTTGTTGTCCTGTAGATGCAGAGCCTGTGAAGGTCACCACATCACCATTCTCAATATGATCCAGTATACCACGCGCTGAACCGCATATCAGTTGCAGCGAGCCTTCAGGCAGTATGTTCGATTTGATGATCTCTTCAAATACCGCTTCTGTAAGATAAGAGGTAAGTGTTGCCGGTTTCACTATAGCAGGAACACCCGCCAGCAGGTTCACAGCTATCTTTTCCAGCATACCCCATACCGGGAAGTTGAATGCATTGATATGGATCGCCACACCTTCCAGCGGCACCATTATGTGATGGCCGATGAATGTTCCATTCTTGGAAAGCTTGGCAGCCTCACCATCTACATAGAAACGCTCATCAGGGAATTGCTTGCGCAGGCTCGCATTAGCGAACAGGTTACCGATACCACCTTCTATATCCACCCAAGAGTCTGTTCTTGTAGCGCCGGTATAAGCGCTTATCTCGTAAAAGTATTCTTTGCGCTCCATCAGGTACATCGCCAATGCCTTTAGCATACGTCCACGCTCATGGAATGTCAGTTTGCGCAGAGCAGGTCCGCCTACCTTCCGTGCATAATGCATCATCGCTCCAAAATCCAGTCCGGCACTGCTGGCAGTAAATATCGTATCACCTGTTACGGCATTGTATAAGGCATCTCCATCCTTTCCGGCAACCCATTTGCCCTCCGCATAGTTCTTCAGCTGTTTTACAGACATAATATCTTATTTAATTCCTCGTTTTTCTTTCGTGTAATGGACGCAATTTATAATATTTACAAGGAATTAGCATGTTAAAGGTTATCAAGAGTGTCAGGGTATTATAAAACATTAAATAGATGGGAGCGTTTGCTCTACTGGCTCGCCATAGCCATCATCCTCCTGGGTGTCGTATTGCGCGTGATAGTTTGGGCGCAGAACCGTGACCTGATAATAGATGAGGCCAATATAGCCCGCAACATATTTGAGCGCGGGTTCATCGGCCTGGCGACACCTTTGAGCTACGAGCAATATGCGCCTGTATCCTTCCTCTGGATGGAAAAGGGCATGACAATGTTATTCGGGTTTAGTGAGTATGCTTTGAAAGCTTTCCCGCTGCTCTCAGGTATCGGTGTCCTTATTGTGCTGATGCTAGTGTTGAAGGAGTTTGTTTCCCTGCGCTCGCTATGGTATCCTTTGGCATTGTTCGCTACGGCGCATTTCTTCCTCCGATATTCTACTGAGGTGAAGCAATACATGTCAGATGCGCTCGTGGTACTTTTGCTCGTTTATTTTGCGCTCAAGATCAGCATCACAGAAACGACCGGCAAGAAGTTTGTACTCAGCTGGATACTGATAGGAACACTTGCAATATGCAGCGCTATGCCATCGGTGTTTGCGCTAACGGGTGTGGGCGGCTATTACTTCTGGATATGTTTTAAGGAAAAGAAGTACGATAAAATGCGTCTGCTGTTCCTCGTGTCATTTATCTGGCTCGTGGAGTTTGCCCTGTATTATTACTTTCTCCTCCGCGACCAGGCGCACTCCACTTACCTGCAGAATTTCCATGCCGACTATTTCCTTGTCGCTACGCCAGGTAGTATCAAGGAGTGGGCGCACAACTGGAATGTCACCAGCGAACTGGTCAACCTCACCACAGGTTATGCCTTGTCCGGCAAGTTGTTCAATTTCGGCTTGCTCGCTTTCGGCAGTATATTGTTGCTATACCGCAACACGGCCAGGGGGCTCTTGCTCATCCTTCCGTTATTCTTCACACTTGTAGCTGCAGCTATCAACGAATATTCTATGATACCGCGCGTGGTATTGTTCACTATGCCTTTATTATTGGTCGTGATCACCAATGCAATGGACTTCTTCATGAGTAAAAAGTCAATGATAGTCAAGCTTGCATTTGCCGGAATGGCGCTGGCCTGTGTAATAATGCACAACCAAATACAGATGGCATGGAAACCCTTTTACGGTGAGCAGGCAACATGGGCCATGCAACTGATGAAGGACAATGGCATAAAGGGAAAACAGTTGAATGTATCTAATGGTTCAGTACCAGCATACATATACTACACACAGATCCACCCTGACAAGCAACGTTGGCGCACACTATACGATGCTGAAATCCGCGCCTGGGATGCCGACTGGGCAAAGATTGCTGCTGAAGCCAATGGAAAAGCGGGGGTCTTTTTTACTACTATTTCTGACAATGAAGCTGTATTGCGTGAACAGCAGCTATCACAGTCCTCGAGGATAACGGCTAAGATTTTCCAGCCTAAAGCTAAGTGTTATGCTTTTGTGTTTGAAAAGTAAGTTTATTCGCTGATACCAAATTGCCTCATGTGATGCCAGCCATGCTTATGCAATAGTTGCACCTGCATATCAAAGTCAAGGTTCCCGAAGAAGGGGTTGGCTATTTTTAATGCAGCATCTTTTTCAAAGACTTCAAACAGGTGGTCCACTTCGCTTTGCAGTTCCTGTATGGCATCTGTGGTATTTGCATGTCTTGCTACAGGCGGCTCATCAGGCATCAGTGAGTTGGGCGTATTTTCCTTGAACGGCTTTTCGCTCATCAGGAAAGCTTGCGCTCTATCTAAATGTTCCTCAGGTGTTACGATATTCATAGGCGTGCGCCCATTTGCTATGCGTACATAATCGCTCATGTGCTCTATCATCTGTTGCACATTCATTTTACCCCAAAGCCGCTCAGCATCAGGTTTCAGCTCCGCCAGTCTTTTCGTGTATTCACTCTTCAGCCAGGCTTTTTTCAACTCTATATTTTCCATTACAGAACTACTATAATAATTGCTTGATCAATCCTTCCTGCGAAACACCTTCCGCTTCAGCTTTATAGTTGCGCACCACACGATGACGCAGTACAGGCACTGCCATCGCTTGCACGTCTTCTATATCGGGCGAAAATTTACCATTCAGCAAAGCATGGCATTTAGCACCCAGTATCAGGTATTGAGAGGCACGAGGCCCTGCTCCGTAAGATATATACTGTGTGGTAGCTGCCGGTGCATTGGCAGCGGAAGGCCTTGTCTTGTGTACCAGCCCAACTGCATACTCCAGCACATTGTCCGGCACAGGCACTCTGCGTATCAGGTCCTGGTAATATAATATCTCTTCCGCGCTCAGTACTTTGGGTAAGTTTATTTTATTGTCTCCTGTAGTATTGCGCACTATGTTCACTTCTTCTGCAAAGCTTGGGTAATCCAGCCATATCTGGAACATAAAGCGGTCAAGCTGGGCTTCCGGCAGCGGATAAGTACCTTCCTGCTCTATGGGGTTCTGGGTAGCCAGTACAAAGAAGGGAGCTGGTAGCTTGTGCAGCATACCACCTGTGGTCACATTCCTTTCCTGCATCGCTTCCAGTAGCGCCGCCTGTGTTTTGGGCGGGGTACGGTTGATCTCATCCGCAAGTATGATGTTGGCGAAGATCGGACCTTTTATAAACTGGAATTGTCTTTGTTCATTCAGTATCTCTGCACCGGTTATATCGCTGGGCATCAGGTCGGGGGTAAACTGTATACGCTTGAAGGACAGGTCCATCACATCGGCCACTGTCTTTACAAGGAGGGTTTTTGCCAGTCCCGGTACACCTACCAGCAGGCTATGTCCGTTGCACAGTATCGAAATGATCAGTTTATTCACCACATCTTCCTGGCCTACTATCACTTGTCCTATTGCCTTCTTTATTTCCTCGTGTTTGGTTTTCAGCGCCTTTACTGCTTCTGTATCGCTTGCGAATGCCTGCATCTTTTTCTTGCCTTTGTTTTATTAACGTGGAAGTTCCATTATTTTGCGAAAACAACCAAATATAGCTCCAAATGGACATGACGATAAAGCAGGCACAGCAGCAGGTGGATGAGTGGATCAATACCATTGGGGTGAGATACTTCAGTGAGCTCACCAACCTGGGCATCCTGATGGAGGAAACCGGCGAGCTCGCGCGTATCATAGTACGCCAATACGGGGAGCAATCATTTAAAGAAAGCGACAAGAAAGATGGGCTCGCAGATGAAATGGCCGATGTGCTATGGGTGCTCCTATGCCTCGCCAACCAGACAGGGGTTGACCTCACAGAAGCACTCCGCAGGAACATGGAGAAAAAGACAACTCGTGATGCTGATAGACATAGCAACAACGAGAAACTTAAATAAACGATACCCAGATATAAAAAGAGCAGGGCTGCCATTTGGCAGCCCTGCTCTTTATAATGTTATGCTAAAAAACTACTTAGCAACAGTGAACTGTGCAGCAATTGCACCACCGTTGTTAGAAGAGATCATGTAAACGTAGTTACCTGCGGCTAAGCCTGATGTACTAACAGAAACGGTGTTAGCGCCTGCTTTCATTTTACCGAAAGTAGTAGTGCTCAATGTGCGGCCGGTGATGTCCATGATCTGAACCTTAACTTCCGAAGCATTCGCTAAACCGAAGTTGATATTGATTTGATCATTGGCGGGGTTAGGATAGTTGCCATATACAGCCAGTTTAGTACCCACGTTAGCTACTTCCGCCGGGAATACGTTACCACCTTCGTAACGGTAAATAGGCATGATCGAAAGGTTAACAGATGCAATATTGTTTACCCATACGTCGTTCCAGTTAACACCTTGCCTGTAGCAGGTCTGAGCGAAATATACAGTATCCATATCGCCACCGCCATTGTTGATGATAGTATCAACGACGCCATGGAACCAGCTATAGCCATTCCTTGTAGAGTACAGGCCTATAGTATCACCAAGGGCCGGAGCAAATAGGAAATTTGGTTCATAACCCATGTAGAACGGGCCGGTAACAGGCTGGGCTGTAACGAACCACTCAATTGTAAGTGCGGTATCCATCATCAGGTTGGTGATGCTGTCTATCTGTGTAAACGTAGCCACGCCGGGTGTTTCTGAAATGAAATTATCACTATCACTAGCTGTGTTGGTAAGTGCATTTATTGTCCACATCTTGTATGATATCGTCTTTAAAGAGTTTGGTTGAACTGTACCACCCCAACGGCTAACAGCGCCAACTATTTGCATCGTGGTATCAGGAAGGTAAGTGCCGGGGTTGAACCATTCTGCAAAAGCGTTAAAGCCTGAACTGTTTGGCCCGAAGAATGCGCCGCTATCAGCAGGTAAGCTGCCTAATACATAGAAGGCTGATGAGTCAAAGATCTGCTTCTGCATGGCTAAGGTCAGGAAATCATACGCCGTGTCACTGGTAGCAGTTGATTTACCGGCAACATCGTCCATATCTATGTTATTAGAAATAGTAGCACTTTTTGCCTGCATGGAAGGGCTGAAAGTAATGTGGTCATTCTTGAATGACGACTGCGCAAAGCTGCCTGCACTGATGGCAATAGCTGCGGATACGAGTAATAGCTTTTTCATAGTTTATTTTTTTTAAGTGGCTGCAAGGTACCGAATAACACCCCTCCGACACGAATTTAAAAATACTCTGTATGTCAAGCTCAGCAATGGTTTCAGGGCTTTTATATGTCTTTTGTTAGTGGCTGATAAACAGCTGGTTAACAAGGGGTATTTTCTGCTCCTGTAGTGTTTTTTTGCAGAAAATACTATATATTTGACAAAACTTAAAAACATTATATGAAAAAACTTTACACGCTCGCAGCCCTATTCATGCTGTCTGTTACTTCAGCTTTCGCACAAGCTGATTTGGCTATTCTTCACAACGTACAAAACGGAGATACAATTGAAATTGCGACTACCAATCCGCCGCAATATGTTTTCGCATATGCTTTCGTAAATCACGGTCCTAATGCGTTGACTCAAACTGATACACTTTTCTTGTCTACTCCTTACACAGTATTCAAATTAACTTTGCCTCCGGCAGGTCTTCCGGCCACTGATACTGTATACTTCTACGATACAACTGGTTTCAACCAAGGCCCTGCTACAGGTCCTAGCCAATGGTGTGATAGTATCTGGGCTAAAAATTCTAGCAATGCAATTATAGCTGATCCTGTAATGGCTAACAACAAACTTTGTAACTCGATTTACATTTTGAATACTCCTGTTAGCATTTCAGAAAAACTGGGTGGTAGCAAAGGTTCAACAACAGCTAGCCTGAATGTATATCCTAACCCTGCAGTTTCTTCTGTTAGCTTCGACTACTATTCTAATAGCTACAATGAAGCTACAATGATTGTAACTGATATCACAGGTCGTAAAGTATACCAGGAAAACCTTGGTAACGTAAATGGCGCTCAGAAAGCTACGATAAACGTTAACAATTTCAGCAATGGTCTTTATATTGTTGAGTTGAGAGTCGGCAACACTAAACAAGTTGGTAAATTCTCTGTTCAGAAATAATTTTATTTCTTACCATACTGGAAAGGCGGGCTTTATGCCCGCCTTTCTTATTTTAAACCCGTGTCCCATAACCACCATAACATATCCACAAACCCCTTTCACCTCACCCGTTATTCGTATCTTTACAGGTCGCCTGTATAGGCTTCGGGTTCTTTTTAGTATTGTTCAGATATTTCGTCAGCTCTCGTCCGCGTTTGTAACGCGGATGCCCGTGAAAGGCGTTTGCAACGCGACTATCAATCAGTCTTGTCCTGTTTTTGAAAAGTGAAGATGCCTTACTGTATTGACTTTCATGTTTTTTATCTCTTTTTTATCCTGCAGTTCGTTGCAGTTTTATTGCAGTTGGCTGCAGTTTCGCTGCGGTAACTTGCAGTTTCACGGCAGTTGGTTGCAGTTTCATTGCAGTTGACTGCAGTCGCAAAATCCACCTTGCTTACCCACTCATTTATCGTAATTTTGGAGCTGTTATCAACTTGTTTTTCAAGAGCATATGATTTTTTCGTCGAAGCTGATAGAAGATGCGGTGCAGGAGTTTTCCAAACTCCCCGGGATAGGTAAAAAAACAGCGCTCAGAATGGTGCTGCATTTACTGAAGATGGAAAAGGAAGAAGTGAACGGTTTTTCCGGCGCTCTTTCGCGTATGCGCAACGAAATATGCTTTTGTAATACCTGCCACAATATTTCCGACTCCGATCAATGTACTATCTGTGCAAGTCCCGGTCGTAACAAAAGCCAGGTATGCGTGGTAGAGACCATCCGTGATGTAATAGCTATCGAAAGCACCCAGCAGTACAATGGCCTTTATCATGTATTGGGCGGTATACTGTCCCCGCTCGATGGCATAGGCCCCGAGCAGCTAAACGTAGCTTCCCTGCACGAGCGTGTAAAGAACGAAGAAGTAGAGGAGTTGATAATGGCGCTGAGCCCTACTATTGAAGGCGACACTACCGTATATTATATTGCCCGCCAAATGAGTGAGCTGCCTATACGCATCACCACTATCGCGCGAGGTATTTCCTTTGGTGGAGAACTGGAATACGCCGACGAAATGACCCTCGCCCGCTCCATAGCCAAAAGGCTCCCGATAGATAATTATGTAAGTATGAAGGGCAGTTGATCAGTAGGAAACTGTTAACTGATCACTGTAAACTGTTCACTATTACTTCCCCCTTCCCTGTATGATAACCATAAAGGTGTAGAGCATGATCTTGATGTCCAGTGCCAGGGAGCAGTTCTCTATATACAGCAGGTCATACTTCATACGCGCTATCATTTCCTGCACGTTCTCTGCATAGCCATACTGCACCATTCCCCAAGAGGTAAGTCCCGGTTTTACCTTATGTAAATACCTGTAGTGCGGATGATTTTCGCTGATGATGTCAATAAAGTGTTTTCTTTCAGGGCGCGGTCCTACCAGTGACATATCCCCTTTCAGAATGTTGAAGAACTGCGGTATCTCATCTATGCGCCATTTACGCATTATTTTGCCCCATGCTGTTATGCGGCTGTCTTCTTTGCTCGATAGTGCAGGGCCATTCACCTCCGCATTGGTATGCATGGAGCGGAATTTATAAATATAAAACGACCGGCCAAACAGCCCTATGCGCTCTTGCTTATAAAATACCGGCCCCGGCGATGATAACTTTACTTTGATAGCAGCAAACACATACACAGGTATTAACAGTATTATCGCCAGCAGTGAGCACAAAATATCAATGGCGCGCTTGCATACCCGCTGCCAGTCGGGCATCAGGTCTGGATGTATATGTATCAGTACGGCATCATACACGTTGCTGGTTTTTACCGACCCCGAAATGATATCATACATATCGGGTAGCACCTTTACTACTACGGGCCTGTAGCTCAGGCGGGTAACGATGTTTTCCAGAAGGTAGTGCTCAGAGGAGTCAACTGCTACTATTACTTCTTCTATTTCGTGTTCGTCTATTATCTCCTCCAGGTTATCAAGGTTGCCCAGTTGCGGCAGGTACTCGCTCATACCATTGCTGGCTTCTTTGCTTGAGTAGATAAATCCTTTAAAGATATTACCCAGTACTTTCGGGTTGTCTATTACCTGCTTGTATATCTCTATAGCTTTGTAGTTACCACCTATGATCAGGGTATTAAAGCCCACTCTCCCTTTTACAAGATTTCTTTTAATGCTGTTGAGGATGATGAGTCGGAAGGTAAGCGCAAAGGCCGTATGAATGAATAAGTACCTGCCTGTCATTTTAATGAAGTAGGCGGAGTAGTCTATTGTGTCATTGGTAAAGGCAAAAAGGGAAATACAGATCGTACCCAGTATGCACGATATAAGTGTACGGTTCACTTCGTTCAGCCTCGACTTACGGTACAGGTCAAAATAAGTACCCGAGAGTAAGTAGAGCAGTAGCCAGCAACTCGGTATTATTATCAGGCTGAAGAAATAATCCCTGGCGGTCAGGAAATCAAGGGTCTCAAAGAAGCGTTCATTTTTTATTATCTCATGCCTGTATGCCCAGGAGATCATCCATGCCAATACCGCTGCCAGGTAATCCAGCAGTACAAGTTGGCGAATGGCCTTTCGTTTAGATGGTGCAAGGGGCATAAAAATGGTTCAAAAGGGGCTAGTAAGATATTACTTTAATATTATCCAGCAATACGTAGCCATCTGTTTGCCCGTTTTCAAGTTCCGTTCTTAAAATAACCGCGAACTTCTGGGCGTTAGGGTATGCTGAAGTAAACTGGGATATGTTCAGATAAAACTTATTCCACTCCCCTTTAGGTTTTACGCCGGCAAGGTACACAGGTTGAATGGAGCCGTCAGGCAATGCTGCCAACATCCCAACAGCAAAAGAAAGGGTGCTTTTATAATGGAATTCCAGGTAGCCATTCTGGCCCGGGAAAATGCTGATGTCGGTAAAAGCCTCAGCGTTTTTGTATGTATTAGCATTAAGAAAAATACCGCCTGATTCTCCACCTTCAAAAACGGAATCAGCACCCGATACTGACCTTACCGATGTGTCTCCTGAAAGCTTTTGAAAAGTATTGCCTGACTCGAAGTCTGTACGCCAGTACTTCAGGTCATCAATATATTTGGTTTCCGGGTTTACGGTGATGGTCTTGCCCGGGTCAGCCGTTATGTTAGTATTATAAAAAGCGAAAAGAGGATAAGACAATTTAAAATCGTTCAACCCTTGTTCGTTTACTCCGGGAGCAAGTTGCAGCTCTTTAGTGCCGTTTATCAGTACGGGTATGTCAGCAGGTAGCTCATACACACCTAAGGGCTCTCCATCAAGATATGCAAACACGCTGTTAATATCCTGCCTGCTGGTACCCGTTAATCCCGGGTTGGCGCTCGTAAAAGTAAACGAGTCTATATGTACATAGGTAGGGATGTCTTCTTTGGGGTTGATCAGGTTACAGCCTGTACCCAGAAAACATGTAATGATTAATATAAAAAGTATTCTTGTAGTCATCTTTTCAAATTGCGTCTGTTATACAACTCAAACGTTATGCAACTCATTGTGCATACTCATTTTTTTCAATACCTGGTGCGCTACATCCATGGCCTGGTATCCGTCCAGTACCGACACACGCACCGGTTTATCATAGACGATAGATTCGGTGAACTCCTCTAGTTCGCTACGGATAGCGTTTGTTAATGGTATCTCCGGCATCTCTACCGATATCACCTTTTTATCGCCATTCACCATCTCCAGGGGTATGTCCATTAATCCCTTATCGCCGGTGGCATCCTTTAATTTTATTATTTCGGTCTTTTTATCCAGGAAGTCAATGCTTATGTAAGCATCTCTTTGGAAAAGGCGCATTTTACGCATCTTCTTTATGGATATGCGGCTGGCAGTAAGGTTGGCCACGCAGCCGTTGTCGAACTCTATACGTGCGTTGGCAATATCTGCCGTTTCGCTCATTACAGATACACCGCTGGCAGATATTCTGCGGACGTTAGACTTCACCAGGTGTAGTATAATGTCTATATCATGTATCATCAGGTCCAGTATTACAGAAACATCCGTGCCACGGGGGTTGAACTGCGCCAGGCGGTGTGTCTCTATAAACATGGGGTTGAGCGGAAGATCCTTCAGTGCGAGGAAAGCGGGGTTATACCTTTCCACATGGCCTACCTGGCATTTCACATGCGCTTCCTTCACCATTGTCACCAGCTCCAGTGCTTCCTCCAGCGTATGCGCCAGTGGTTTTTCTATAAACAGGTGCTTACCGTTCAGCAGGCATTTTTTTGCAACATCGTAGTGAGTGGTGGTGGTAGATACTACATCGGCGGCATCTATAGCCTGTATCAGTTCCTGCTCGCTGTTGTAGCGGGGTATGTTATATTGGGCTATTGTAGTAGCAGCATTGGCTTCGTCGGGGTCATAAAAACCAACCAATTCTACGCCGGATACTTCCTTCCATTGCTGTATATGAATTTTGCCTAAATGTCCGGCCCCGAATACTCCTATTTTTAGCATGGTTTGCTACTACTGACGGTATTGTATTAATTATAATATTGAACCCGTGCAAGTTAGCAATAAATGCCCATTAAATAATGCCCTCGTCTGCCATGCTCAGGTAATCATTTCCGGCAATTATCAGGTGGTCCAGCAGGCGTATATCCATCAGCGCGGCCGACTCCTTCAGTTTGCGGGTTAGTTCCTTGTCGGCGGCACTGGGTTGTTTGTTGCCCGATGGGTGGTTATGGGCTATTATCAGTTGGTTGGCGTTTTGCAGCAAGGCATTTTTCAGTATCAACCTTATGTCGGCAATTACACCCGTCATGCCGCCATTGCTCACTATCTCGTGGCGCAGCACTTTATTGGCCTGGTTGAGGTACAGCACACAGAAAGCCTCGTGGTTCAGGTCTCCCAGCAGGGGCATGGCTATCTCTGCGGCGGCCTCGCTGCCCGTTATTACGGGGCGCTCCATGCCCGCGCTCAGTTGCCTGCGCCTGCCCAGTTCCAGGGCGGCGGCAATGGTGATGGCCCTTGCTTCGCCTATGCCCTTGGTCTTCTTCAGCTCGGCAAGGCTGAGCCTGCCCAGCACCTGCAGGTTGTTCTCTGCCAGCCACAACACCTCGCGTGCAAGGTCTAAGGCCGACTTCTCCCTCGTGCCGCTGGAAATGAGTATCGCCAGCAGTTCCGCGTCCGAGAGTGACGCACTGCCTTTTTGCAGCATCTTCTCCCGAGGCCGCTCGTCTTCTGCCCAGTTTTTTATACCCGTAAGTTGCATTAAGGATAAAATTATTTACCCTCGCGCGAAAAGCATGAGAAATGTGGATTAATTGATTTACCCTATTATGGCATAATCCCTTTATCGCATGGGAGTTTTATCTTCGCTATCTAAAATTTTCTGTTTGGAACCTGCCTGTACATATTTGCCATATAAAGACACCGGCTATTTCTCAAAGCTGGTGACCGATTACCTGGCAGAAGAAAGTGAACTGAAACCATTCTACCATTTCAGCCCAAACAAAAAAGGCCTGCTAGAGGCAGTACAGCAAAGAGGGCATTTTCCGGTCAACAGGAAGATACTTACCGAAGTACTACACTCCCAATACGAACATCTCACCCAGCATGAGCAAGTAGCGCATAATCTCGCTTTGCTCGCGCAAGAAAGTACCTACACCGTTTGCACAGCGCACCAGCCCAACTTACTTACAGGCTACCTCTATTTTATCTACAAGATCATTCATGCTATCAAGCTCGCAGAAGAGTTAAAAGGCGAGTTCCCCGATAAGAACTTTGTACCTGTGTACTATATGGGCAGTGAGGACAACGACCTCGACGAACTGGGCACGTTCCGCTACGAAGACCGGAAATTTGTGTGGGACGGAGCAGGGCAGAGTGGTGCGGTAGGCAGAATGAAACCTACAGGCATAGAGCCCATACTGGATGAGCTCTTCCGCATGATGGGCCCTCCCGGTGAGCATTATGATGAACTGAAAAATATCATTACCAAAGCATACCTGCACCACGACACTATCGCAAGTGGTACACAGTATTTGGTGAATGAACTCTTTGGTAGGTTCGGTCTGATAGTGATAGACCCTGACGATAGAAAGTTGAAATCAACCTTTGCACAGGTAATGAAAGATGATGTGTTGAACCATACCGCATATGGCATCGTGTCAGCCGAAGCTGAAAAGCTGGAAGCGCATTATAAGTCGCAGGCATATCCGCGACCTATTAATCTCTTTTACCTCGCTGACAATACAAGAGAGCGCATAGAAAAGAAAGGCGACAAGTGGGTAGTGCTGAACACAGACATCAGCTTTACAGAACAGGAATTACTAAAAGCAATAGACAATACTCCTGAAGTGTTTAGTCCAAACGTAATACTGCGTGGCCTCTTCCAGGAAACTATTTTACCGAACGTGGCCTTTATAGGTGGCGGTGCAGAAGTGGCGTACTGGTTGCAACTGAAAGCATTGTTTACGCACTACAAAGTATTCTACCCTGCTATACAACTAAGGCAATCTGCCTTATGGATAAATAGTGCAGAGACAAAAAAACGTGAGCAACTAAACCTAAGCATTGCTGATATTTTCTCTAAAGAATTGGAACTTATCAAAAATTATGTGACAAAGCACAGTACAGATGATTGGCAAACGGAAAATGAAGCAAAAGGCATAGAGGATATCTTAGCACAGCTAAAGGTGAAAGCCACAAATGTTGACCCAACACTCCGTGCATCTGCCGAAGCAGCACTCACCAAGATGAGATACCAGCTACAGGTACTGGAGAAAAAAATGTTGCGTGCCGAGAAAAAGAAAATGCAGGAGCATCTATCGAAGATCAGCAAGTTGAAAAACACCCTGTTCCCGTCTAACGGGCTACAGGAGCGCATAGAGAATTTTACAGCTTACTATCTACAGTATGGCCCGGCTTACCTGGATATGCTCAAAGATGCCACCAGGCCATTTGATCCCTCGTTTCTCATCATAGAAAATAATAGATGAGCTAAAGGCACGCTTTTTTTATCCCCTTTGGTACATTTGACACGGGATAAAAGAATATCTATGAAAAAGAATTTACTAATAGCAGGCTTAATAGCCCTTCTGATGCCGACAATGGCAAGCGCACAGTTACCTCCGAAACCAAACATTGACCTGGGAATAAAGGTAGGGGCGAATTTTGCTCAACTCAATGGCGATGATTGGGAGGGCGGATATAAGGCCAACTACCTGGCAGGAATTTTTACCGGACTGCGTTTTAAGAAATTCGGTGTGCAGGTGGAAGGGTTCTTCAGCCAGACCAAGTATACCACCAGCGGCCAATCCTTTTACGACAATTATGATGCTAAGGTAGATTTCAAACCTACAGCGAATCCTGCAAAGAAATCAAGGTTCAACGTAGGGTACATCAATATTCCTGTATTGCTGCAATACAAGGTACTACCTATGGTGTGGGTACAGGCAGGCCCTCAATATGCCGGTATAGTAAGTGTCCGTGATGTGGATGATCTGGTGCAGGATTCCAAACAGCTGTTCAAAGATGGTAGCTTTTGCGGTGTAGTTGGCCTTGAGGCAAAACTTCCTGTGAAGGTGGTGGTAGGTGCGCGCTATGTTTTCGGCCTTTCGGACGTGAACAATACCAGCACCTCTGGTGCCTGGCAACAAAATACCATTCAGATACATGCAGGATTTAGTTTCTTGTAGAGCGCGATATTAACTAAATATTAAAGGTAGCCCATGGGCTACCTTTTGTGTTAAAAACAAATAAAGGCTGGCAAACGCTGCCAACCTGTAAGTATGGTATATAATTATATTATCTGATTGAAGAAGATAGGCTCAGTCCTGTAGGGCAGCCATATTTCTTAGCAGGGGTACAAGACGCTGCAAGTGCTAACACTATGATAGCTACTACAGGTACTATGCGGCGAAGGGATGAAAACATTTGCATAAAAACTGTGATCTGATTAAAAACTAAAAAGCTCTGTTACTTTTGTACAAATATACGGCTTTTTCATGAAACATATACATTTCATAGCCATAGGGGGAGCAGTAATGCACCAACTGGCTTTGGCACTGCACAGGCAGGGAAATATAGTAACAGGTAGCGATGATGAGATAAACGACCCCGCCAAGAGCAACCTGGCGGCAGCAGGTATATTACCAGAGTCTTTCGGCTGGTTCCCGGAGCGTATTACCGATAAACTGGATGCAGTGGTACTGGGTATGCACGCCAAAGGTGATAACCCCGAACTGCTGGCAGCGCAAAAGCTGAACATCCCTATTTTCTCTTTCCCTGAATATGTATACGAAGTATGCAAAGACAAAAAAAGGGTAGTAGTGGCAGGCAGCCATGGAAAGACGACCATCACCTCTATGATCATGCATATACTGAAGCATGAGGGGGTGAATTTCGACTATCTTGTTGGCGCAAAGGTGGCAGGTTTCGACCAGTCAGTACAGCTAAGTGATGCGCCGATAATTGTACTGGAAGGTGATGAGTATCCTGCTTCTGTAATTGAAAAGCGACCAAAGATATTTTTCTACCATCCGCACATTACGGTACTGAGTGGCATAGCCTGGGATCACATAAATGTATTCCCTACTTATGAGAATTACCGTAGCCAGTTTGAGCAATACCTGCAAGGTATAGAAGCAGGAGTGCCGGTGTTTTACAACAACATAGACGAAGAAGTAGTCTCGGTGGTAAGTAAGGCTGGCGGCCACTTACGCGCTACTGCATATAATATGCCATCGTTCGATTATGTAAATGGCGAAGCAATAGTAAATACCGAGAACGGCCCTGTACAGGTGTCTGTTTTTGGCAGACATAATTTGCTGAATATGCAGGCAGCTGTTGCCGTATGTGAAGAGCTGGGTATTGCTAAAGCAGATTGCTATAAAGCAATCGCCACTTTCTCAGGTGCGGCAAAAAGACTGGAGAAAATTAAGGAAGATGACAAGGCAGTTTTCTATCGTGACTTCGCGCACGCACCGTCTAAACTAAAAGCAACACTCGATGCAGTGAAAGAAGCCTATCCTGACAGGGAAGTCATTGCTTGTTTCGAGCTGCATACATACAGCAGCCTCAATGAACAATTCCTGAGCGAGTATGCGCATAGCATGGATGCTGCAGATAAAGCAATAGTTTATTTCAGCCATCATGCACTTTCGCTGAAAGGTTTACCTTCTCTTAAAACTGATACTGTACAGCAATATTTTAAACGTGATGACGTTTCAGTTATTGATGAAAAAGCAAAGCTGGAGCAAGTAGTGAAAGATTTGTTAAATAAAGCAGAAAGGCCTGTTTGCCTCCTGCTTATGAGCTCAGGCACTTTCGATGGTATTGACTGGAATAGCGTAAGTTCGCACACAAACTAATAAACATACTCCACAGAATGGCGCAGTTGCAATTGAAGAGGCCGATAGTATTCTTTGACTTAGAGACCACAGGAACAGATCCTGCCAAAGACCGTATAATAGAATTGGCTTTGGTAAAAATACTCCCAAACGGCACCCGTGAAAAATATGTGAAGCGTGTAAACCCGGGAATTCCCATCCCAAAGTCGTCTAGTGATATACATGGTATTACAGATGAAGACATAAAGGACGCGCCACTATTCAAATTGATAGCACACGAGGTATATGACTGGATGAAGGGTTGTGATATGGGCGGCTATAATTCCGCCAAGTTCGACTTGCCATTATTGGCTGAAGAATTTTTGCGCGTAGGAATAGATGTGGATTTTACTGACAGGGCTATGATAGATGTGCAGCAGATATTCTTTAAAATGGAAAGCCGTTCTTTAACCGCGGCTTATGCCTTTTACTGTAATAAACCACTGGAGAATGCACATAGTGCTGAGGCAGATATACTGGCAACGATAGATGTACTGGAAGCGCAGTTGGACAGGTATGAAGAGTTGAGCAAAGACGTAAAGACGCTGAACGATTTCACTAACCAGGACCAATATGTCGATTTCGCTCGCAGGATAGTGCTCAAAGACGGCCATCCCGTCTTTAACTTTGGTAAGAACAAAGGCAGAAAGGTGGAAGAAGTTTTTACTGCAGAGCCGCAATATTATGATTGGATGATGCAGGCAGATTTTGCCCTGCATACCAAGCAGAAGTTAACGGAAATATATACGCGGATGAAGCTGGCAGGTTTAGGAAAGAAGTCATAGCTATTATTTATCAGATTGTTATAGATTATTTATTATTTTGGCGGTTTAATAGAGTTGTTTGGACAAGCTTGTAATCACACCTACTTATAACGAAAAAGAGAATGCAGAGAAGATCGTCCGCAAGGTGATGTCTCTTGCAGGTGATTTTCATATGCTGATAGTAGATGATGGTTCTCCTGATGGTACAGCAGCTATCGTCAGATCTCTTCAGAGTGAATTCAACGGCAGGCTTCATCTCCTGGAAAGGAGTGGCAAGCTGGGTTTAGGTACCGCATACATAGCAGGCTTTAAATGGGCGCTGGAAAGGAATTACCAATACATCTTTGAGATGGATGCTGATTTCTCTCACAATCCTGATGACCTGTTGCGTTTGCACGAAGCTTGCACCAAGGGCGCAGATGTGGCAGTGGGCTCCCGTTATGTAAAAGGTGGTAGTGTTGTGAACTGGCCCTGGGACAGGATATTTATTTCTAAAGGTGGCGCACTCTATACACGCATCATTACATGGATGCCGGTGAAAGACCCTACTGCAGGTTTTATCTGCTATACTAATAAAGTACTCTCCGCTCTGCCGCTTGATGAGATACAATTCATAGGCTATGCTTTCCAGATAGAAATGAAATACAGGGCATGGAAGAAGGGCTTCAAAATAAAAGAAGTGCCAATCACTTTCGTTGACCGCAGGGAAGGTGTTTCTAAAATGAGCTCCGGTATAGTGCAGGAAGCCATGAAGGGTGTGTGGAAGATGCGTAACTTCTAAGCCCCCTAACCCCCTAAAGGGGGAATATGTTGAGCCAACAATTCCATAGTCATCGGCCCCTCTGAAAATAACAGATCCAACAAACTAAGATTAGGTACAAAGCCGTGTCGCTCTTCAAAGAGCTGGTAGTACACCGGGTAGTCTCGATTAGTGTCTTTACTGCGTTTCAAATTGCGCAGGTCGGTAGCATTTTCGTATTCCTTCAGGTATGCATCGGCAAAAGAGATGTCAGTCTTTAGTTTCAATTGCGTCTTCAGCCATTCAATACTCGCCAGGTTAAATTCTGAAAGGAGTGTATAAGGTGTATGAAATATTTTCTCTAAGCCCGGCTCGTAATGTTCAAAATAAGGAGAGCGCTTATATACAGATACAAGCGTACGCCAGTGCTGTACCTGCCATCTTTCCCTGTTGCATATCTCCACGTCTTTCATTGCTTTGCGCTGTTCCCTGCCATCAGCCAGCGGTATGCTGAGCGTAATAGGCCCGTTGGCTCCCGTGATATAATATTTATTTCGGTATGACATTTTTTCAAAATGTTCCGCTTTATCAAGTATGATGGTGTCGCTTTTTACAGCGGCTATCCACCAGGCAATACTTGGAAAAGGCATAAACGAACTGACAATGACAGACATACAGTGCAAATAAAGTAATTTGCAGCAAATAAGTAAAAATGAAGTTGAGAGCAGCTATCAGCTTTCTGTTATTAATAGTCTCATTTAAAGTGCAAGCCTTATCAGTATTGGTAGGCCATAAACTCTTTCATGCACCCGAGGGTGATGTGCTATCTCCCTATACAGAACTCTATTGGGAGATAGATGCCTCTACCGTGAGTTTTCAAAATACGCTGAACAGCTGGTCGGCAAACATACAGGTGGAGGTCACGCTCAGTAACGATACAGGTGTTTTTTTACAAGACAACTTCCTGGTGGAGACACCCGCAGCTGTAAGTAGGGAGGTCGCTATCAGGCAGACAATACTGAACATACGCCGATACAGGCTGAGCAACGGTAAAGTAAAATTGCAGCTCACCTGTACTGACCTGCTAAAGCCCGCTAATAAATTTTCTTTTACTGATACTTTTACTGTTGCTGTGCAGGAGTCTGCTTTTATGAGTGGGCTGCAACTGCTTGATACGGCTTATCGTTCAAAAGTTGAGAGCCCGTTTCAGCGCAACGGGATGCAGCACATTCCGCTGAGTGTTCCTTTCCTCGATGATTTCAGGAATGCGCTGAATTACTACTTTGAAGTATATGGACTGGACAAGTTGCCCAAGGAAGAGTTCTTTGTGATGAAAGTTTTTATCTCGAAGAAGCTCAATGAGAATGCACTTGTCAGGTTCATCAGAACAGATACAATAAAGGCGGGACATATAGTACCTGTCTATGGTTCTTTCCCTATACAGGGCCTGGCTTCGGGCAATTATTACCTGAATGCTTCAGTATATGATGGTAAGAATAAAAAGGTAGCCAACTCGGCAGTGTTTTTTCAGCGGGTAGCCAATAAAGAAATATTGGAAAAAATTACGGACAGCCTTGCAACGAAAGTGACCGATACCATCGCGCAGAAGGACTTGGCTACATTCGATATCAGCAAAACATTTATCGCCAAATATAAGCCGGAACAGGTAAAGGCTATATTGAAAATGCTCTTACCGATAGCAGACGCCTCGGAAACACAGAATATCAATGGGTTTATCAGCAGGCCGGATGATATGTATAGCCGGTATTTTATTTACAATTTTTTCCTGAACAGGAATACTAGTAAACCGGATAAAGAATGGGAAGCATATGCTGATAAAGTACGTGAAGTAAACAAGATGTTTGCAGGTGGTATAGGTCCGGCATACGAAAGTGACAGGGGATATGTCTATCTTAAATACGGTAAACCTAATGAAAGGGTAATAGTGGAATCAGAAGAAGGTGCATTACCTTATGAGATATGGCAGTATTTCAGTGTGAAGACGCAGGGACAGGACGGTGTGTTCCTGTTCTACAGGCCGGGCAATATGGTGAACGACTACAAATTGTTGCATACTACTGTAACTACTGAAGTGAAAAACCAGAACTGGCGTTTGACCTTATATCCTAACGGAAAGACGGGTATGAGAGAATCGCAGGCTGAACTATATTTGAGGAACCGATGAACATTCATTTTTATAAATACCAGGGAACGGGCAATGATTTTATCCTGATAGACAACAGGGATAAAAGTATTGTGCTCCATACAAAGCAGATAGCTGCTTTATGCGACAGGCGTTTCGGCATAGGAGCTGACGGGCTTATGTTACTGGAAAAGGAACAGGGCTACGACTTCCGCATGGTATATTATAATTCTGATGGCTCTGAAAGCACTATGTGTGGCAATGGCGGCAGGTGTATCACAGCCTTTGCAAAGCGCCTCGGTATCATTGAAAATAAGGCGTCCTTCGTAGCTATAGATGGTGGACATGTGGCGACTATAAATGATGACGCTACTATCAGCCTGCATATGGTTGATGTACAAGATATACAGGTGCACCAGGAGCATTGCATCCTCAACACAGGCTCACCGCACTATGTGCTTTGGACGAATGATGTGAAACGTGAGGATGTTTTCGGCAGAGGGCGTGCCATACGCCATCAACAGGAATTTGAGCCGAAAGGCATCAATGTAAATTTCGTAGAAAAGTTAGCTGACGGAATATTTGTCCGTACTTATGAACGTGGGGTGGAGGATGAAACGTATAGTTGCGGAACGGGAGTTACAGCTGCGGCGATTGCTTCAGTATGTAACGAAACAGGAAATTTTAGCACGGATATAGAAACACCCGGCGGTATGCTGAATGTGTCATTCACAAAAGACGCTGCTTACTCAGCCAAGGATGTGATATTAACAGGCCCTGCTGAATTTGTATTTGAAGGAAATTATTCTCTATAGCTAACACCCACTGCAAACCGAAAATTGCCAACTGGTACTGCCAACTGTTAACTGTTCACTGTTCGTTGTTCACTGCTCAGCGCTATCATCGCTTCCCCTACTATAAAGAAGCTACCTGTTATCAGCAACGCGTCGTCGGTATTCATTACCGCCAGTGCGCCGTTAGTGGCTGCTGCTACAGTTTCATACACAGTTCCTGTCAGTCCGTTTTGTTCAGCTATTGCAGCCAGTTCTGCTGCCGGCATAGCCCGGGGAATACCTGCATTGCAGAAATGATACACTGCGTCTTTCGGGAATACCGAAAGTGCTTCAGCCACATCTTTATCTTTCACAAAGCCTACTATTATATGTTTCTTGTTGGCGGGTACATTATGCCATTGCTTCAACACTTCTTTTACCCCCGCAGCATTATGCCCTACATCAGCTATCACCAAAGGATGCTGTTGCAAGATCTCCCAACGGCCTCTCAAGCCTGTGAGCTTTTTCACTTTAGAGAAAGAATTGAGTGTATTCGCTAAAGGGATAACAATGCCCTGGCTGGCAACAAGTATATCCACCGCAGCAAGTACGTTTTTAATGTTGTGGTATTGGTAGTTGCCCTGCATGTCCGTACACAGTTCATGCATTTCATGCTTGCTGCCGTGTATGGCTTTAAAGTATTGGTAGTTATCATCTTGTCTGGTACGGACGAGGTCCCACATAGAGTCTGCGTAGTAGACAGTGCTCTTCTTGTGCATGGCAGTTTCAAAGAACACGCGTTGCGTTTCGGGTAATTGTTCGCCTATCAGTACAGGCACATTTTCTTTGATAATACCTGCTTTCTCTGCCGCAATTTCGGGTAGCGTATTGCCGAGTACATCTTTATGGTCGTAACTAATATTGGTGATGATGGAAAGCACCGGCATTACAATATTGGTACTGTCCAGCCTGCCGCCCAGTCCTGTTTCTATTACAGCAAAATCCACCTTCTCTTCTGAGAATGCGAGAAATGCCATCGCTACCGTTATTTCAAAAAAGGAGGGTTGTATCTCTTCTATCAGGCCTTTGTATTTCTCAACAAAGTCTACCACCCATTGCTTGCTGATGGGTTTCCCGTTGACGCGGATGCGCTCACGAAAGTCAACAAGATGTGGAGAGGTATATAATCCTACCCTATACTCCGACTCTTGAAGTGCAGCCGACAGCATATGGCTGGTACTGCCCTTGCCATTGGTGCCTGCTATGTGTATAGAACGGAAATTGCCTTGAGGGTTGTCTAATGCGTTGCAGAACTTGCGGATATTATCCAGCCCGGGCTTGATAGCATCTTTACCTATTTTAGAGAACATGGGCGACTGGCTGTATAAATACTCCAGTGCCTGTACATACGCGGTTGGCGTCTCCATTATTATACTATCGTGCTTTGAAATTGAATCTAACTTCACCTATCTGCTCGGGTGCAGCATCAGGTTTTTTGTCGAATCTTGCCTGGCTGAGCTTTTGCATAGCAATGCGTGTAAGTTCAGAACTAGGTGAAGATTTCACCACTTTATTTACGATCTGGCCATCCCGGTTCACCGTAACACGTATCACCACAGTACCACCTTCCCTGAACTCAGCGGAGAATTGCCTTGGAGAGATATTCCTGCCACTAAGGTTGTGCCCTATGCCACCTGTACCGTTGCCCGGGCTGCCTGTATAGTTATCCGCACCGGGAGTACCGCCGGGTACACCACGGTCACCACTGCCGGTGGTATTGCCTTCGCTGGTGCCCGCATGGTTTTCAGATGCCCTGTTGCCACCTGTGCCTGTTGCGCCGCTATATACATAGCGTGGGCGTTGTGTGCGGGTAGTATTGTTGTCAGTAGCGTTTTGTGTAGTTTTTACAGGGGTAGTAACATGTGTATTATTCCTGTTATTGTTCTTAACCGTATTCGGATTGTTTACCACAGGAGCATCGGCTTCATCAGTAGTCATCATATCACCGGCTGTGCTGCTTTGCTGTGCTGCTGTTTTGTAGGCAGCATTCTTCGTGTCATTAGCAGGGTCGTTGATGTCCATCGGTTGATCATCACCGCTTCCATCAAAGTCGGTGCCCAGGTTTACTTCCATGCCCAGTTCCGGCTGAATAGGTTCATCCGCAGGTAAGGTATAGCTCACCAAAAAGAACATCAGCAAAAGCAATACATGCACACCTACTGTCCATGCTATGGCTTTAGGGTTGAAACTCTTTTCTTCTGTCTTTGTCATAAGAAACTCCTCTTATCTAAAATTACTAATAATGAGCGAAGTCTGTATCAAAGTTCTTCATACGCTCTATCGGTGGATTGAAGTAGCCATACTTCAGATCAGGGAACTCTTCTTTTATCAGGTCCATCATCTGCTTCATACCCATACATTCGCCTGTATCGCCTATGTTCATTTTGCCCAGGTACCAATCCGGATCAATATTGAAGTTGCGCCACTGTATCATATTCAGCCCTGTCTCTTTTATCAGCCACCTGAGCGCTTCATATTCTGCTACACTATCTGTCATTCCCGGGAACACGAAATAGTTGATCGAGCTCCATCCATTATAACGACGCACAACCCTCAGACTTTCCACAATATCTTCGAACTTATAATTGTTTGGGAGGTAGTATTTCATGTACACTTCTTCTCTTGCAGAGTTGGTGCTGACGCGGATACTGTTCAGTCCCGCCTTCATTAGCTCCTCTACAGCGGCTGGTTTACTACCGTTGGTGTTTATGTTGATACTGCCTTTCTGCGTGTGCTTGCGCGTCTCAATGATCGCTTCGCGAATGGTTTCCCACATCAGCAAAGGTTCACCCTCACAGCCTTGTCCGTAACTCACTAAGGGATATGGTGCTGTTTCCAGGTGAGGCACGGTAAACTCCACTATCTCTGCTGCAGTTGGTTTAAACGTCAGCCTGTCCTGTACAGAAGTGATCACTTCATCAAGCGGCTGGAAGGAGATACAACCGATGCAATTCGCATTACATGCAGGTGAAGTGGGTACCGGGCATTCCCATCTGCCGATGAAATAATTCCTTGCTGCAGGGCAATGGTAGGTCAGGGCGCAATTCTCGGCCAGGTGTTTTACCAACCTGTTGTGCGGGTAAGCCGCCATCAGGTGCTTTACGCCATCTTCTACTTTCATGGCATCAAAGCCACTATGCTCTTGCCTGATGTCTTGCTCTATGCGCATAGCGGGCACGTAGAATTTCTCATTGTGCCAACCGGCTGCCGTATAACAGAAGAGGGGCAGGGTAGGTGCATCCTGCATTGTCTCGTAAGCAGCTATGTAAAATCCGGTATGTGCCGGTGGTATGAATGCAGCTACTGCCCATCCCTTCTCACACAGGCGCATTTCGCCCGTCTCTACATCTATGCCTATGCCCCTGCGGCCGGGAAGTTCGTAAAGCGAACCACCATCGGGCAACTCTATCCAATCTTCCACATCAATGGGATATGCATCCCATCCACTCCTGCCCGCTGTATAGAGAGAGGTGTCCTCGAAAATATTACCCTGGCCATCAGAGTACATTATATATGGTGAACTACTTAACATCCGCGTTTAATTCAATTCAAGATTCAAAACTCGCATTATTGCTGATGGCATCTTAATTCCAATCAGCTACTCTTTTCCCTTTATGTTTTTCTGCCTGTTGCTTGCAAAAGTTCTCAAATTGCTCTTTCTCGAACCTTGCTTTTTTTATGCTCCATTGATAGAGCTTATTTTCATCACATTCTACCGTTAGTGTTCCGTACCTGTACAGCACACTATCTACATTGCGCCACTCTATAAATCGCTTGCGTGAGGACATCGGCAGTTTGATGCCTTCCTCGGTAACATAGACATATTGCTCTCCGCTTCCTCTTTCCCAAACGAAAGCCAGCAGTATCACTACACTCAGTATGCCAAACATCCCTACTGGTACCCACATGCCATTCATCGCCATATAGCTGGCAATGCAAAGGGCTACTATCAGCTCCACAATACGGAATGCCCGATTCACTTCCGGCTTCATCAGCCACTTGTTTCGCGCTACCGTCAATATCAGTAATAATCCACCCAACGCCAGCAATCCCGCACCCCACCATTTCATATACATGGAGAAGAAATAGAATATAGAACCTGTGCCTATAATGGCAAAGGCAGACAATAGATGTAATGCTGTTATCTGCTGCGGTTTTATTTTCCCTTCAGCCAAAAGGAGCTCAAAAGTCATATGCCGCAAAATTACGTCGAATAGTTGGGATTGAAATATGAAGAAAGGTTAAAATAGAAGGCTGTTTCTAAGTGGTCTGGGTATAAAACGTATCATTTTTATGCTCCTCAATAGAGTTGAGTTCTATACAAGTACAATCAGTATGCATCACCAGCTCATGCCAGGTGTAGGTAGGTATTTCCAGCTTCACAGGGCCTGTCAGCTCTGCCGACTGTATCTCATCTTCATTTATGTTTCTCCAGTTCACCGTACAGTTTCCGGTAAGTAGTACAAAGATCTCAGGGTCTTTGGTCGGCGAAATACCTTTATGATAATGCCTGCCGCTTACTGTTCCAGCTTTGCGGAAGATGATCAGTTGTTGGCCTCCGCGCTCGTGATGATACTCTGCGGTAAACCCGCGGTCATCATTGCCGGATAGTTCTAAGGGTGTTATCGTCATGATGCGATTTTATCACTTTCAGGTTCACTATCACTCATGCCTGCATAGAGCACACACAGCGCGAAGAAAAGAGAAACAAATGTGAACAGGTAACCTATAGTAGCCGCGGTAGCGAGGCTGAGGTCGGGATTAGTATAATCACTCACACCACGCACTATATCCCTGTGACGACTGAATACACCAAAGATCAGGGAACCCCATAGCAGAACAGATATTCCGCCAAAGAGCAGATAATAGATCTTCTTGTTGATCAGCAGTGGTGTGCAGAACAAGGCCAGTACCAGGAAGTCTTTCCAGCCAAGGTTATCACTATATATAGCAGTACCAATTACATTTGCCAATCCCAGCACTATAAAATAGATACTGCCGGCGAACTTTGCCAATTTCCTTTTCTTATTCGGTACTGCTGCGCTCATGTTTTAGGCATTAGGTGTTTGTTCAGCAGGTACATCTCCGCCTGGTAGCTTTACATCAAAGTCTTTCAGGGCTTTGGTAGTGTCGCCTTGCAGTTGTAGTCTTCCCGCTTCAGCCATCTTGCGCAGTCTCCATCCCAGGTACAGATCGCCTGTTGGCACATTGAATTTCGTCAACGCCTGATTCACGATCTTAGATGCTTTCTGGTATTGCTGTGAGCAAAAACTGATCAGTTGATTATCGTATTGGTCTTCGCTAACCGACCTTAATTTTTTGCCACCTTCGTGTACGCGTATGCCGGCATTCTCTTCTACCAGTTTGCGCCATTCTTCGCCATCTATTTCTACCTCTGATGGTGTCACCAGCCTGGCAAGCCTGCGTGCTTTTATTATTTCTTTAGGAAGTATCTCTCCAAAACTCTTAGGATAAAATACTTTTCCCTGCTCATTAAGGAATGGTAAGCCTGCAATATTCAGTAAGTAAAAACGTGTAGCGTGTTTGCTGATGTAAGGCATCACCCAATGAAACCCGACTACATCTGCAGGCCATGGAGCCATCCAGTACCAGGCTTGTATGGTATCGTCGTCAAACATTTTTTTGCTCACCTCCAGCAGGCGTTCCATATCATCTACCTCTACAGGGTGCTTCTCGTTGTTCACCACCTCGTTCCAGAAGGCGGCGCGCGTTTCGCTGAAAGTTTGCCCCTCGTTCTTCCTGATGGGGCCTACATGTAATATATCTTTCAGCACCAGCACTTCGCCTGCCATGCTTGGTTCGTTCTCTATCGTTTCTCTCAGCCTGTCGCCCGCTACGTCGCCTACTACTATATGGTAAATCATTGTTATCAGTTTCTTGGTGGGCAAATTTAATAGGAATAGTATAGAAAAGCGTTGCTAATTATCCACTTATTGAGGTATAGACGGCCTCAAATCAAAAAACCTTATTTTCGCCATAATGGCATTGCGCAGGTTCATATATGTATTTATACTGCCTTTTCTCGCTTTTACTCTAGCAGCTACACAATGCGGCGCTACAGGTAACAGCAGAGAAGAGCAGAATGCTGCGTATACGATACAACGCTATGCCGGGAATGATCATCCGGGTCAGACCCTCATCAATCGTATCATTAAGTCTTTTGATGAGGGCATATTGGTCAGTCTCGATCATCGTCACCATAATTCAGCGCAATCACAGGCGCGCGAAAGGGATCATGTACCTGTTTGTGTTGTACATCAGTCCAAGTGGCATTTTAGTTCGGCATCTTCATTGCATTTTACCCCTGCTATCAGGGATGAGATAGACTCGTTTATTCCTATTGTACAATTGCTTGTTTTTCCCAAGCACTGGTTCTGGTAATTTTTATTGACAACAAAGTGTAGCACTACAGCTTTTATAGCTGTGGTAAGTATTTGCGTTTGCGCATATGCGCGCGTATTATTTATTCTTTAAAAATCAATAAAATGAACTCAACAATAGTAATAGCCATAGGTATAGTAGCATTAATGGCCCTGATAGTGTGGGCACTCGTAGCAGCAGCGTCTAAGGATGCTAAGAAAAGAAAGATGGTTTTGGTAGGTGATCTGGAACAACTGGCATTGGCGCACGATACCACACTTGGTCCCTCAGACTTTATGGGTAAAAAGGTTATCGCACAGGATATACAGAAAGGCAAGGTTTTTTATGTAGATCATTCAGCAGAAACACCCCAGGCGGAAGCGATAAATATTGCTGATGTGTCCAACTGTTCCGTAGTGCAGGTGGGGAGTAAGCATATAGAAAGCTCGAAGAATGGTAAAGTAATAGTGCAGGAGCAGATAAATAAGATACAGCTGGAGCTGAGCATGAAGGCAGGCAACAAACTGAGCTTGCTCTTCTACGACGAGGTTGGGGACGGTATTATGGAGATGAAGGCGCTCAGGCAAAAGGCTGAAAAGTGGAAAGCTGTGTTTAAAGCGTAATTCAATGTAATTTTAAGAGCGTATGATCCATTTACCACAGTTAATTACAGATCTCGGGTTGATCCTCGGTGCCGCAGCGGTGGTAACATTGATCTTCCGGAGGCTGAAGCAACCAATAGTATTAGGATATATCCTGGCGGGTCTGATGGTAGGCCCGCATTTTCCCCTATTCCCATCCATTACCGAAACGAAGAGCGTAGAGGTATGGGCGGAAATAGGGGTTATTTTCCTGTTGTTTAGCCTGGGGCTGGAGTTTAGCTTTAAGAAACTGGTGAAGGTTGGGGGCTCGGCTTCCATCACAGCCATTATCGAGGTTGGGGTGATGCTGTGCCTCGGTTATATTACCGGTATGGCTATGGGCTGGAGCACGATGGATAGCATCTTTCTCGGTGGTATTCTTTCCATCTCCTCAACTACCATCATCCTGCGTGCTTTTGAAGAGTTGGGGGTGAAGGCCAAGAAGTTTGCAGGTTTGGTAATAGGTATTCTTGTAGTGCAGGACCTCGTAGCTATTGTGTTACTCGTGTTACTCTCTACGGTAGCAGTGAGCCGGCAGTTCGCCGGTATGGAAATGTTGTTTTCCATCGCCAAGCTGATATTCTTTCTCGTGCTGTGGTTCGTGACAGGTATATTCTTTCTGCCATCACTATTGCGTAGGGCAAAGAATTTCATGACAGATGAGATGCTGCTGGTCGCTTCCATAGCGCTTTGCCTGATGATGGTGATATTTGCAACCAATGTTGGTTTTTCTCCGGCTCTTGGTGCATTCATCATGGGCTCTATACTTGCTGAAACCACTCTGGGTGGAAAAATAGAACACCTCACTACGTCTGTTAAAAATCTGTTTGGCGCAGTCTTCTTTGTGTCAGTCGGCATGCTGATAGATCCTAAAATGCTGCTGGAGTATGCGGGGCCTATTGCTATCATTACGCTGGTAACGGTGGTTGGCCAATCGGTGAGTAATACGGTAGGTGCATTGATCTCAGGTCAGCCGTTAAAGATATCGGTGCAGGCAGGTATGAGCCTTTCCCAGATAGGGGAGTTCTCTTTTATCATTGCAACGTTGGGCCTCACGCTGAACGTTACCAGTGCCTTCATATACCCTATAGCAGTAGCTGTATCGGCTATTACTACTTTCACTACTCCATATATGATAAGAGCCTCCGGGCCTTTTTATACCTGGCTGAATGCGAAACTGCCTGTCCGCATTACCGATGCTATAGACAGGTATAGCTCCTCTGCGCAATCTATAAAGTCTGTTAGTGACTGGCGTTTGGTCATCCGTACAAATTTGTTGCAGGCTGTAATATTTACGGTCATCATCATTGGTATCGTATTGGTGATGGCGCAATTCGTCATACCATATTGGGGTAATAGCTACATAGCCGAAATAGCAGGCCCTGTAGTAACGCTTCTTGTTATTTCCCCTTTCCTGTGGGCATTAGCTATCAGGAAGATACAAACGGAGGCTACCAATCGTCTGAAGAAAAACCAACGTTACCGCGGAGCGTTATTCATGTTGCGTGCTTTCCGTATCGCACTCGCATTGTTCTTTGTTGGTTTCCTCATCAATAGCTTGTGGTCTTATCATTTAGCGATCTTATCATTGCTTGGTTTTATCCTGCTCATGGCCATGAGCTACAAACGGATGCAGGTAGTGTATGATAAAATAGAGAAGCGCTTCTTCTCTAACCTGAATGATAAGGAAGACAGAGACGTGCGGGAGAGCGGTGCACACCTGGTGCCCTGGGATGCGCACATCACCAGCTTTATTATCAGTGCCGATTTTACAGGTATTGGTAAGACATTAATGGAATTAAGACTCAGGGAAGATCTTGGTGTGAACCTGGCCATGATAAAGCGTGGCCCGTTCACGATACATGTACCCGACAGGCTGGAGAAGGTCTATCCGGGCGACGTGCTCTATGTCATTGGTACCGATGAACAGGTGGAAACCTTTAAGAGATACCTGGAGCTCAATAGCCGTATGGTGATCAATTATAAGTCATCGGAGCAGGAAGTATCGTTGCAACAGTTAGAAATAACGGAGGGCTCGGAACTGGAGGGCGCATCTATAAAAGATTCGCGTATCAGGGAGCGCACTAAGGGATTAATAGTAGGGATAGAAAGAAAAGGGGAGCGGATGCTCAATCCTGAATCAAACGTAGTGCTGGAATCGCACGATGTGCTCTGGATAGTGGGAAATACGAAGCGTATTAAGTTACTGTTGAAGAAAGGCCTGGTCAGCTAGCCCTGGTATAGGTAAAAAAGAAAAGCCAGCCTGAAAACAGGCCAGCCCCTATAAACCCTATCACCATGAAAACCTTTGTCGTTGGTCCGTAAAGTATGTTTGGAAAGCGACTCTTTTACTTCTTTTCTTTTTGCACTTGTTGCTTTCCCTCTCGGACAATGTAAAAGTACATCGCCATGCGCCGCTTGCAAACTAAATGTGGTGAATGGGGTGATTTTTGGGGTGAATGGGCTTTTTGGCCACGAAATACCCATTATTTGTTAACGGGCATAAAAATAGCCCCTCGCATAAGGGGCTGATAATCATGTATATAAGGCCGTAATGGCTTATTTATAGTAGTCTCTTGGGCAATCATATTCTATAGAGCTGGTGCTCGTAGGATCTGTGAAGCTGTTATCAGTCTCGTATTGCTGTATCTCTTTTTTCGTCTTGTCACACACCTTCAGGATCTTCACTCCGGTACCGGGATCGCCATTTGCATCGGGAAATTGCGCAGAGTTCTTATAAGTAACAGTACAGTTCCAGCAATGCTTCTGATTGCATGACGTAAATGTGAAGGCTAAAATTGTAACGGTGAGTATGAGTAGCTGTTTCATGTCCGAAAGTTAATGAAAAAAATGAAATGCTTGTATTGGAAGCCATAAAAGTTGCCACAGATAGGGCAAATTCATAATTATTAACCACGAGCGATGCTAAGCTTTTACCCATTAGCATTACCTTTGCCGCAAAATTATATACATACTATGAGTTTTATTACAGACATTATCGCCCGCCAGGTGCTTGATTCGCGTGGTAATCCCACGGTAGAGGTTGATGTTCATACCAGTGATGGCCTGATGGGCCGTGCTGCCGTTCCTTCAGGTGCCTCTACAGGTAAGCATGAGGCTATGGAGCTTCGTGACAATAACAAGAAGATATACCTGGGCAAAGGGGTGTTAAAGGCTGTAGCAAATGTGAATGATATTATAGCCGAACAGCTTTACGGCTGGGATGTTACCGATCAGCGTGGGATAGATATGGCCATGATAGAAATGGATGGCAGTGAGAATAAGAGCAAGCTGGGGGCCAATGCTATATTGGCGGTAAGTATGGCTGCTGCTAAGGCTGCTGCACAGGCTACCGGCCTGTCACTGTATCGCTATATAGGCGGCGCTAACGCCCGCACACTACCGGTACCTATGATGAACATCCTGAACGGTGGTGCCCATGCCGACAACAAAATAGACTTCCAGGAATTTATGGTAATGCCGGTAGGCGCAAAATCCTTTAGTGAAGGCCTTCGCTGGGGTGTGGAAATATTCCATCACCTGAAAGCGGTGCTGAAAGATAAAGGATACTCTACAAACGTAGGTGACGAAGGTGGTTTCGCTCCGGATATCAAGAGCAACCAGGAAGCAATAGAAACAGTGCTGAAAGCAATAGAAAAAGCAGGCTTCAAACCGGGCGACCAGGTGGCTATTGCTATTGATGCGGCCAACAGTGAATTGTATGATGAGAAGAGCAAAAAATACAAATTCCACAAGAGCGATAATAAGATAATGACCAGCGAAGAACTGGTGGAATTCTGGGCTAAGTGGTGCAAGAAATATCCTATCGTTTCTATTGAAGATGGTATGGCTGAAGATGACTGGAAAGGATGGAAAGCATTAACTGATGCTGTGGGCGATAAGGTTCAGTTGGTAGGTGACGATTTGTTTGTAACAAATGTAAAACGCCTGCAACGTGGTATCAAGGAAAGCACTGCCAATGGCTTGCTGGTAAAGGTTAACCAGATAGGTACGATCAGCGAAACGATAGACGCGGTAATGATGGCACAAGTGAATAAATACAACACTATTATGAGCCATCGCTCGGGCGAAACTGAGGACACAACTATTGCCGACTTAGCAGTAGCGTTGAACTGCGGGCAAATAAAAACAGGTTCTGCATCGCGCTCCGACCGTATGGCAAAATACAACCAGCTGCTCCGTATAGAAGAAGAACTAGGCCCTATTGCATATTATCCGACAAAAGCTATTAACTTCGGAAAATAATTTTCAGAGAGGATATGAAAAAGGTTGTTCAAATTCTTACCAACAAATTCGTACTTACTGCGTTGGTATTTGGTGTATGGATGATATGGTTCGACCAGAATGATTTTGGTTCTCAACGTGACCGTGCTGCTGCTGTACGCGATACCAAAGACAATATTGCTTATCTGCAAAAGGAGATAGCAGGAATGGAAAAAGAACATTACGACCTCACCAACAATCCTCAGAAGCTGGAGCAATATGCACGGGAGCAATACAAAATGAAAAGAGACAATGAAGATGTCTTTGTAATAGAAAGAAAGTAAAAAAAGAAACCCCTCGGCTTGCTGAGGGGTTTCTTTTTTTTGTTATGCTATATCAAGCAAAAGCGAATTAAAGTAATCTCCTTCTCTTCAACTCAGCATTTATCAAGCCCAGTTCCCTGCCTGTCTGTCCCGCAACAGAAGTATTCTCCTGCGCCCTGCGCATCAGGTAAGGTATCACATCTTTTACAGGACCGTATGGCAGGTATTTGGCCACATTGTAGCCGGCATGTGCCAGGTTGAACGATATATTATCACTCATCCCGTACAGCTGCGAAAAGTATAGATGAGGGCTGGTTGCAGCAATACTGTGTTCTTCCATATATTTTACGGCCAGCATACAGCTGTTTTCATTATGGGTACCTATAAATACATCCAGCTTGCCCAGGCGTTCCAGGCAATAGTGTACGGCTTCATTATAGTCTTTGTCGGTATTTTCTTTGGTAGCCTGTATGGGTGATGTGTAATCCATTTCTTCAGCGCGGTGACGCTCTTTTTCCATATAGGCACCGCGTACCAGTTTGGCTCCTAATATGTAGCCTTCAGCTTCTGCTTTGTTGTAAGATTGCTTCAGGAATGGCAGGGCAAGGGTAGTGTACATCTGGAAGGTATTATACACTATGGCCTTCTGTGTATTATACTGCTTCATCATGGCATCTGCCAGTTCGTTCACGGGATCTTGTATCCACGTTTCTTCTGCATCTACCAGTACCATTATATTATGCTCAGCACCCGCTTTGCAGATGCGGTCTATCCTATTCCATATCCTGTTCCATTCTTCCTTTTCCTGTCCTGTAAGTGTTGCTCCGGTATGTATCTTCTCCAAAAGTCCGAAACGTCCGAAGCCCGTTACCTTGATACTTATAAACGGAATGTTCTTTTGAGACGCGGCATATATTATGGCCTTTATAAATTCCGGAACGGCTTTGTCATATTCTGCTTCTTCCGCTTTCCCTTCTACACCATAATCCAGTATCACATCTACCCCATACTTATCCAGCACGGCTGCGGTACCGGCAGCTTCTTCCATGGTTTCTCCACCGCAAAATTGGCTGAAAATGGTGCTTTTGATAATCCCGTTTATAGGCAAACCAAGTTTCATGGCAAAAAGGGTGATTTTTGTGCCGATTTTCGTCAAAAATGGAGAGCCCATCGACGAAAAAAGAACTCGCGCTTTTTTCAATTCGCCGTTCTTTCGGTACTGGAACGCTATTTCGGTGTTGTCAAATTCAGGATGCATATCTTATTTCAGAATGGGCAAAAGTAACGGAGAAAGATGATTGACTGAAATTTTCATTTTTTTGATTTTTTATACCAACAGCATCCCGTTTCAAACGTCTACATAGGTAGTGAGGTTTTAACTTTACTCACAATTATTTGTAATCAAATTAAAAAAAACGTAATGAAAAAATTATTTTTACTCGCAGTTACAGCTTTGGTTGGCTTTAGTGCTAATGCACAGCAGGCTCCGCCATTGCATATTTCCGGGCAGGATGCACAAGAGGTGTACAATGTTAAAGGTTTTGGCAATACTCATACCAGTGCTAAATCTTCTATAGCAGGCGGAAGGTGGTATAACCATGCCTTCCTTATAGACGATGCTGTTGTATCCGGACAAATGGATTATAATTTTTACCCTATTTGGTTCGACTCTACTGTAAAACAAAGGTTCAACACAGGTCTGGGTACGATCAACTACAGTTCTTTGGGTCAGATCGTAGATCCTAACCATTTCACATTGTATAATGATATTAACATCTCAACGAATGATCCTAATGACATTGCTATCACTATGGAGCAGCCTTATAAGATAGATTCTGTATCATTCTTTGCATATTATGTTGAGAATATTGCCAGGCCTGTAACTATTGTAGATACACTTATTTTCTCCGTTTCTGCTTCAGGCAATGGCCCGGAAACTCCGTATTATCTGGCTACACCTTCTAATGCCCCTTGGCTGGTCAACTATACCTGTACCAGTTGTCCCGACTCTTTTGTAAGAGGTTTTACTATAGGTACAATTGATGAACCAAATCGTGCGAGTGGCGTTACTGATCGCGTTATGTGGAAAGTGCCGATAGACACCAGCTTCCGTCGCCCCGATTCTGCAGGTTATATATTCAACAAGGAATTTACATACCCTGTTATGGTTAATGGTGTACCTGGTGCTGCTAATATACCTCCAGGTAAGACCGCTGCGGTTACTGTAACTTTCAAGTCAGGTGATATAATTAATCCCGGAGATTCCTTTAACCACTATCACCACATGTATGTAGTGTCTGGTGAAGCGGTACAGGGTACTTATATGCCTTACTACCTGTATGCATACAGGGACAGGAACATGTCTCAATTAATGTTCTCTACCACTACTGACACTTACGACCCAACACTTTTCGTAGAAACTTATAACACCAATACCTTCTTTAAAGAGTTCCACGACATTTCTGCACACTTAGTTTGCGACAACTGCCCTACAGTTACTGAATATAGTTCCGTACACAACATAAACAGCATTGTAGGTACAGACATGGCAGCATATCCTAACCCGGCTAATAACGAGATCAACGTTTCGTTCATTATGAATCAGAATGTAAATGCAACAGTGTCGATCACTAATGCCGTAGGCCAGGTGATCGCTACTAAGGAAGTAGCTAATGTTATTGCAAAGCAAAACAACATAGTAACTTTCTCTACGGCTGATTTATCTGCAGGTCTTTATTTCTATACTGTAGAAGCTAAGGGGCAACGTACCACCAACCGTTTTGTAGTGACACACTAGTCTGGTGAAATGACTATAATATTGAAAAGGCAGCGGAAACGCTGCCTTTTTGTATTTTCCGCCTCCGGAGGGTTCTTTTGTCAGCCCACCGTCGAAAATTGCGAATTCCACCTGTTAGGGGGATGTTTTTTGGACTATTATTTGTTAAATAGGTCAGCTTTCCATAAATTTACCTCACTATTATTTGTAATTAAATCAAAAAATTATTGTGATGAAAAAATTATTCTTATTCGCTGCAACGGCTATAGCAGGCTTTAGTGCTACAGCCCAATATGCAGAGTCGAACATTATGGGGGGGCTAAAACAAACTGTTCTGCCTAAGGCCGCAGATGCCGACACATACCAACCTAGCGCTAAATCTACTATCGCAGGCAGCAGGTGGTACAATCACGGGTTCGTGGTTAACAATGACATACTTCCGGGCCAAATGGACCTCAGCTTTTTTCCTATCTGGTTTGATGCTTCTGTGAAACAAAGGTTCAACACAGGTCTGGATACGATCAACTTCAGTTCTGCAGGTCAGGTGGTAGATCCTATTCACTTCACATTGTATAATGACATTACCGTTCCTTCGAATCTGCCTAATGATATCGCTATAACGATGGATCAGTCTTATAAGGTGGATTCTGTGTCATTCAATGCGTTTTATGTTGAAGTTCTTAATAGGCCTTTAACTATAGTTGATACAATCATCTTCTCTGTTTCCTCTTCAGGTAATGGTACAACTACTCCTTATCAAGCTCGTCACTCAGCTTCTCCTGCTCCATGGGTAAATAATGGTTATACTAATCCATCTGATACTGTAAAAGGCTTCAGGATATCTCCTGCAGATGATGTGAACCGTGCAAGTGGTGTTAATAATGTTGTGATCTGGAAAATGCTGATAGATTCAAGCATGCGTAGGCCGGATTCTGCGGGCTTTATATTCCGTAGAGAGTTTACTTCTCCTGTAATGGTTGGTGGTGTACCAGGTTCTGTTACTATACCTGCAGGTAGTACAGCTGCTGTAACCGTTACTTTCAAATCAGGTGATGTAATTAATCCAGGCGATTCATTCAACCACTATAACCACATGTATATTACTTCTGGTGAAGGTGCAGGTCCGGGCTTAGCTATGCCTTACTTCCATTACATACACAGGGATCAAAACATGTCTAACCTGATGTTTGCGGTTGATCCTACATTCTACTCTGCTTCTGTAATAGTAGAAGGTGGTAATACAATAGCTTTCGGCATGGAGTTCCATGATATCTCTGCACACCTTGTTTGTGACGACTGTCCTACAGTTACTGAATTCAGTTCTGTAAACAACGTAAACAGCACTGTTGGTACAGACGTGGTTGCATATCCTAACCCTGCTAATGATGAGATAGCTGTTTCGTTCATTATGAATCAGAATACTAATGCTACAGTATCTATCACTAATGCAGTAGGCCAGGTGATCGCTACTCAAGAGGTTTCTAACGTTATCGCTAAAGAAAACAACATAGTAAGGTTCTCTACAGCTAACCTTGCTACAGGTGTATATTTCTACACTGTAGAAGCACAAGGACAACGTACTACTAACCGTTTTGTAGTATCTCACTAAAATTTGTACGATCAATACTGATCATATTGAAAAGGCAGCGGAAACGCTGCCTTTTTTTTGTCTTATTTTAATGTGCCCGGGGGAATAAGCTACAAAAAAGTGAAGAATGGCGCTATTTGGGGGATTTTTTTACTTTTTTTATTTGCTAAATAGGCGCCAATTACATATATTTACTTGACTATTATTTGTTGTTAAAATTCTTAAAATCAGACGTGATGAAGAAATTATTTTTACTTGCTATTACGGCTCTGGCTGGCGTTACCTCTCAAGCCCAGTATGCAGAGCCGTTAAATTTCATGAACACTGGCGCTAAACAAGCTGTTCAGCCCAAAACTATTGGTGGCGGCCAGCCCAGTGCTAAATCTACTATCGCAGGCAGCAGATGGTACCATCATGGTGCTGTGATAAGCAATGATGTATTGCCTGGTCAAATGGAAATGCATCTTTTACCTATTTGGTTTGACTCTACTGTACAACAAAGATATAGTACAGGCCTGGGTACTGTCAACTACAGCTCTCTCGGCCAGGTAGTAGATCCTATTCACTTCACCTTGTATAATGATCTGAACATCCCGTCGAATCTCCCTAATGATATTGCTATCACTATGCAATCACCGTATAAGATTGACTCTATATCATTCGGAGGTTACTATGTTGAGAATCCAAACAGGCCGATCAACGTTGTAGATACATTCATCTTCTCTGTCGCTACTTCCGGTAATGATCCGGAAACCCCGGTTCAGTTACGTTTCCCATCTGTATATCCTTGGGTAGCTGGTAACGGATATACTTGCGGTACTTTATGTGCGGATTCTACGCTTAAAGGCTTCAGGATAGTTCCTACAGACAGTATAAACCGTACAAGTGGTGTTTCTGGCGCAACTGTATGGAAAGTGCCGATAGATACTAGCTTCCGCCGTCCGGATTCTGCAGGTTTTGTATTCTTTAAAGAATTTACATATCCTGTAATGGTGAATGGTTCGCCTGGTGCTGTAAATATACCTGCAGGAAGAACTGCCGGTATTACTATCACTTTCAAATCAGGTGATGTATCTATTTTTGGAGATTCTATTACAGCATATCACATGATGTACATGCGGTCAGGTGAAGCGCTGGGTGCCAACCAGACAGCAGGTCAGAATATGCCTTACTATCATTATACTTACAGGGATGAGAATTCGTCTAACCTGATGTTCTCTACAGCTCCTGCTTTTTATGCAGCAACTATTATAATTGAAGGTCATAATACAAATTCATTCCGTAATGAATTCCATGACATTGCTGCGCACATAGTTTGCGACAACTGTCCTACAGTTGCTGAATTTAGCTCGGTACAAAACGTGAGCAGCAGTGTTGGTACAGATATGGTAGCATATCCTAATCCTGCTAATGACGACTTAACTGTTTCGTTCATTATGAATCAGAATACCAACGCTACAGTGTCTATCACTAATGCAGTAGGCCAGGTGATTGATACCAGGGAAGTTGCTAATGTTATTGCAAAAGAAAACAACATAGTAAGGTTCTCTACAGCTAACCTTACTGCAGGTATGTATTTCTACACTGTTGAAGCTAATGGTCAACGCACTACTAAGCGTTTTGTAGTATCTCACTAGTAATAATTAAGGTTTTCGATTATAGTAAAAGGGCAGCGTTTTCGCTGCCCTTTTTGTGCTACGTTATTGCCAAAAGGGGGTGAAAAAAGGGGGATAATCGCTCTGGGCAAGGGTCTGTCAATAAAATCAGTCTATATACATTGTACCTTTATTAGACGATATCATATTGTTTTTAAAAAGAAATATGTCTGATGAAAAAACTACTACTATCGGCAGCCATTATTGCTGCTTTCGGGGCTGATGCCCAACAATCCAACATGCTCAACATCTCTGGCGGGGGAGCTAAAACACCTGTCGATCGGTATCAGGTTCGGAATACCGATTTTCAACCTTCAGCTAAATCCAGTATAGCCGGAGGCAGATGGTATAATTATCCTTCTATGGTGAATTTCATCACCGGTGGCGCCCTTATGCAATTCCAACTGATGCCTATTTGGTTCGATTCAACCGTTTTGCAAAATTTCACCACGGGGCTCGGGCCGATCAATTACATATCCGCAGCTCAGATCATCGATCCTATTCACTTTACACTTTGGAATGATGTAAACGTATCCGATCCAAATACCATTGCGATCAAACCGGAGACAAATTATAAAGTGGATTCGATCTCGTTTTCCGGTGCATATGTAAAGAATCTTAACAGGCCGGATAATGTAGTGGATACACTTATTTTGTCAGTGTCACCAAGTAGCGCCAGTACAACAAACAAATTCAGCTACTACTGGACCACACCTACTCTTGATGCATGGGCAGCTACTTATAATAACAATCCTGCTCCTTACGATACGCTTAAAGGTTTCGCGATACATAGGGACAATACAGACATTGCTAACCGTGCCAGTAATGTTGCCGGCCGTGTAATGTGGAAAGTACCCATAGATTCCAGTCTGCGCCAGCAAGACTCGGCAGGATTGGTGAGCATTATCAATTTTTCATTCCCTGTTATGGTAAATGGTGTGCCCGGTGTATGCAATATACCTGCGGGTTATGGTGTTGCTGTCACCGTTACTTTCAAGTCAGGCGATATTGTTGTACCTAATACGGACACAGTATATGAGTATCATCACCTGTCTATATACAGTGCGCAGGCATTAGGCACTAATAGCAGCATGCCATATTATCATTATCAATACCGTGACAGAAATGCTTCTAACCTGATGTTCTCTGAAAACGACTCAGCTTATTATCCTACTATGTTCATTGAAGGAACTAATGCTCCCGAATTCCGTAGTGAGTTCCACGACATTGATGCACACATACTTTGTGACGATTGCCCTACAGTAGCTGAATATAGCGCGGTACACAACGTAAGCAGCAGGGTAAGTACCAACATGATAGCATATCCTAACCCTGCTAATAACGACTTAACTGTTTCGTTTATTACGGATCAGAACACCAGCGCTACAGTGTCCATCACCAATGCCGTGGGCCAGGTGATCGCTACACAGGACGTGGGTAATGTTTTAGCTAAAAAGAACAATCTCGTTACGTTCTCTACAGCCGGATTATCAGCAGGTATCTATTTCTACACTGTTGAAGCTAAAGGACAACGTACTACCAACCGTTTTGTAGTATCTCACTAGTAATAAGTAAGATTTTCGATTATAGTAAAAGGGCAGCGTTTTCGCTGCCCTTTTTGTTATTTATTTTGATTATAATATGTACCTTTAAGTAGCTGATACTTGCAATACATCAACCTCCTGTTTTGATGAAGAAACTTCTACTACTCGCAGCACTGATACCAATGAGTTTCCTTGCCCACGCACAGCAGGCTAATAAAGCCATTGAACCCTATCATATCCGCAATACAGGTGCCAATACTGCTGCGAAATCTACTATTGCAGGAGGCCGGTGGTATAACCATGCTTTCGTTGTAAACAATGACATCCTACCCGGCCAGATGAAGATGCATCTTTTTCCTATCTGGTATGATTCATCAGTGTTGCAAAATTACACCACAGGCTTGGCACCTATTGAATACATCTCTGCTGCACAAATAGTGGATCCTATTCACTTCACATTGTATAATGATAATACCGTCCCGTCAAATCTCCCTAATGATATAGCAATAACCAATGTGGCACCTTATAAAGTAGATTCTATATCATTCGCGGGTGCGTATATAAAGAACCCTGATCGCCCGGCCAATATTGTGGATACACTTATTTTTTCTGTATCTGCAACAAGTACAAGCATAGTCGATTCATACAGTTATTATGGAACAACGGCCACATATCATGTCTGGGCCGCTAATTACGTTAACCCCAATTCTGACGACTCTGTTTTAAAAGGCTATACAATAGACTCTCTTAACATAGATATTCCCAATCGCGCCAGTAATGTCGTAGGAAGAATATGGTGGAAGATACTACTAACAGATGCAGACCGCCAGGCCGTTTCCGGGGACTCAGTAGATGTGGTGAACTTTACTTATCCCGTAATGGTGAACGGTATTCCGGGTGTTTGCAATATACCTCCCGGTTATGGTGTTGCGGTTACAGTTACATTTAAGTCGGGTGATACAATAGTCCCGAATGTTGACACATTTACAGAGTATCATCATCTCCTTTTATCTAGCGGTGAAGCAGCAGGAGATAGCACTACCATGCCGTACTACCGTTACATATTCCGGGACAGGAATATGTCTAACCTGATGTTTTCTTCAAATGATAGTGTTTATCAACCTTCTGTTTTCCTCGATGGCATAAGTAATTCTTCATTTGGATACGAGTTCCATAATATCTCTGCACATATAGTCTGTGATGATTGCCCTACGGTAACTGAAATTTGTTGCCCTGGGCATACAAGTAGTATTGCTAAGCCGACTTCTTTAGTTTATCCCAATCCCGCGAACGAATCCCTCACCATTTCTTTCGCCCAATCTCAAAACGATGATGTCTCCGTTTCCATTATCAATGCCATCGGCCAGGTAGTGACTAAAAAGGAAATAGATAAAGGAAAGGTCAATCAGACAAATAAGATGACACTCTCCACCTCTGATCTACCCGAGGGTATCTATTTCTATATAATAAGGACTAACGGAACGCAAACCAGTGGGCGTTTTACCGTCCTCCACTAATAGTTAATTAATTATATGAGTTCCGCTAAAGGGCATCAATTACCCACCGTCCTTTCATTTTTACAAAACAATCCGTTATTATTGCAAATCCCGATACATTGCGGGGTATAATAATATATATAGAAAAAGGAACCTGTTAGGATGGCAAAGAACCTGTTGATAGTGGAGTCACCTGCGAAAGCGAAAACCATAGAGAAGATACTTGGTACCGACTTTGAAGTAAAGTCGTGCTACGGCCATATCCGTGATCTGGAGAAAGAAGACATGGGTATTGACATGAAAAACGGGTATAAACCTAAATACAAGGTCTCTGACGATAAAGAAAAGGTAGTAAAAGAACTCCGTTCCCTTGCTAAGAAGTCCGATGAGGTCTGGCTGGCAACGGATGAGGACCGTGAAGGGGAAGCGATATCGTGGCACCTTTGCGAAGTACTCGGCCTGGATCCTGAAACAACCAAAAGAATAGTCTTCCACGAGATCACCAAGCCGGCCATCCTGAAAGCCGTAGGTAATCCCCGCACGGTAAATATGGACCTGGTAAATGCACAGCAGGCGCGCCGTGTACTGGACAGGATAGTGGGTTTTGAGCTATCTCCTGTGCTTTGGCGCAAGATGAGCATGCGCAACAACCTGAGTGCAGGCCGTGTGCAATCCGTCGCTGTAAGGCTGATAGTGGAGCGTGAGAGGGAAATAACAAAGTTTACCGCCAAGAGCGCCTTCAAAGTAGAAGCGATCCTCCAGGCACCGGATATAAATAAGAAGAACGTCAACTTCAAGGCCGATGGCCCTGATAAAATGGCTGATGCAGGCGCCGCACGCGCTTACGTAGAAAAATGCATTGGCGCTACCTACACTGTAAAAGATGTGCAGGTAAAGCCGGGTAAGAAATCACCCGCAGCACCATTTACCACTTCTACGCTCCAACAGGAGGCGAGCCGCAAGTTGGGATATTCTGTATCTAAAACCATGTTGCTGGCACAGAAGCTCTATGAGAACGGGCACATCACCTATATGCGTACGGATTCAGTGAGTCTTTCTGAAACAGCCATCGCCGCAACCAAGGAAACCATCGTTTCGCAGTATGGTGACAAGTATTACCAGATGCGTGCGTTCAAGAATAAGAACGAATCAGCACAGGAAGCGCACGAAGCCATCCGTCCTACGGATATGAACGTGAGCAAGGCCGGTGATGTGGACCAGCAAAGATTATACGAACTGATATGGAAACGCACCATGGCCAGCCAGATGGCTGATGCCGTACTGGAGCGTACCATTGCCAAAATAGATGTCTCTACTCACCCCGACCCGCTGACGGCTACCGGTGAAGTAATGCGCTTCGACGGCTTCCTGAAAGTGTACACTGAGGGTAAAGACGAAGAAGATGAGTCTGACGAAGCAGAAGGCATGTTGCCACCGTTGGTTGCAGGTCAGGTACTGGATATACAGGAAGTAAAAGCAACAGAAAGATACAGCCGCCCGCTACCGAGATATACGGAAGCCTCACTGGTAAAGAAACTGGAAGAGCTGGGCATAGGCCGTCCTTCTACTTATGCGCCTACCATCAGCACCGTGCAAACGCGTGGCTATGTAGAAAAGCGTGATAAGGAAGGTGTGAGAAGGGAATACACTGTTATCTCCCTGAAAGGAACACAGGTAACACAAGTTTCCGAGTCGGAGAACACAGGTGCGGAAAAATCAAAACTGTTCCCTACCGATCTGGGTATGGTGGTGACCGACTTTCTGAGTGAGCATTTCAAGCAGGTAATGGATTACAGCTTTACCGCACAGATAGAACAGGAGTTTGATGAAATAGCAAAAGGCAAAACTGTCTGGAGCAAAATGATAGACGACTTCTACACTCCCTTCCACGAGAATGTAGAGCACACAATAGAACACGCCGAGCGTGCTAAAGGCGAACGTGAACTGGGTATAGACCCTGAAAGCGGCAAACCGGTATTTGCACGTTTAGGACGCTTTGGCCCGATGGTACAGATAGGCGCAAGCCCTGAACCAGTCCCCGGCGCTAAGCCTAAAGGCCGCGGCAAAAAGAAAGTAGTGGAAGAGAAAACAGAAGCCGAATTAGCCCAGGAGGCGGAAGACAAACCACGCTTTGCCAAACTTCGTCCCGGCCAGAGCATAGAGACTATCACTTTTGAAGAAGCAATGGAGCTCTTCCTGCTGCCCCGTAAAACAGGTCTGTTTGAAGGTGAAGAAGTGATAGTAAACATAGGCCGCTTTGGTCCCTATGCACAGCATGATGGTAAGTTCTATTCTTTGAAAAAGGACATGGACCCTTACACCGTAGAGCTGGAAGAACTTGCTCCGCTGATAGAAGAGAAACGCAAGTCTGCTGCTGAGGCAACCATCAAGATCTTCGAAAAGGAAAAGATAAAAATTCTTAAAGGCCCGTACGGTCCTTATATAAAACAAGGTCTGCGCAACTTCAAAATACCGAAGGAAAAAATTGAAAAACCTGAAGACTTAACCATAGAAGAAGTTCAGGCGATCATTGAAGATGTAAAAGCTAATCCACCGAAAAAAGTACCGAGGGGTAGAAAGAAATCCTGATAATTTCGTAACTTAATAGTGCGCAAGAAATTGTGATGCAGCAAAACAAAGAAATATCAGCACTCTTAAAGCTTATCGACGACCCCGACGATGAGGTGTTTGATACCGTGGCCGAAAAATTGCTTCATTATGGCAGGGAGATCATCCCTAACCTGGAGCAACTTTGGGAGGTGACGATAGACGAATCTCTCCAGGAGCGTATAGAGCTATTGATACACCGTGTCCATTTTCAGGACCTGCAACATGATCTGTTGGAATGGAGCAACTCCAAGCATCCTGAGTTACTGCGCGGCGCTATACTCGTAGCTAAGTTCCAGTTCCCCGATCTCAATGTGCCATCCATCCTCTCGCAGTTCGACCAGATGCGCCGGAATATATGGCTGGAACTGAACAACTACCTAACCCCGCTGGAGCAGGTAAATGTATTCAACAGCATACTTTATAACTATTACAAGCTACAAGGCCACGAACTCACCGAGCGCGACCCCAAATACTTCTTCATCAACCAGGTAATGGACAGTAAGCAGGGTAATGCTTACTCTCTTGGTGTGCTATACCTTGCATTGTGTGAACTATTGGATATTCCGATATTCGCCGTTGATGTACCGAGGCAATTCGTCTTTGCATACATAGATACCCTGCACAACTTCTTCAATCCCGATACAGAAGCAGTACAGCAGATACAATTCTTCGTTGACCCCATCAGTGGTATGGTGTATACCCAGAAGGATGTTGATACTTACCTGCGTAAAATAAACGCAACCAATAAAGAATCATATTTCGCCCCCATCTCCAGCAAACGCGTGATATACAAAATGTTGGAAGAGCTCGTCCTCTGCTACCGCTACAAACGCGAAGAAGCCAAAGCCGATGAGATACAAGAACTCATGAAGATATTGGTAGAAGATAATACAGAAGACTAATTAGTGAAAACTGGTTCAAGCATTTGCTTGCGATACTAAAGGCTTGTCGCTTTCCCCAACATCATAAGATCCGCCAACGCCACCGCCGTCACCGCCTCCACCACCACAGACGCGCGTAATGCAATGCACAGATCATGCCTACCCTTTACAGTAAATGCTTCCACCTGCTGCGTCGCCTCACTCCACGTCTGTTGTTCTTTAGGCGTGCTGCTGGTCGGCTTAATAGCAACCCTGAAAGTCAGTTCATTTCCATTGGTGATGCCGCCATTAATACCACCCGCGTTATTCGTAGCGGTTTTGCCGGTCGCATCCAGTATCGCATCATTGTGTTCACTCCCTTTCATCTTAGTCGCAGCAAAGCCACTGCCAAACTCCACACCCTTCACCGCGGGAATAGAAAACACAGCATGACTGATCACCGACTCCACCGAATCAAAGAACGGTTCGCCGATACCTAATGGCAATCCCGTCACAGTGCAGGAAATAATACCACCAATACTATCCTGTTCTTCTACTGCTTTAGCTATGGCAGCTTCTATATCTGTATTGCCGCCCGCTTCAGTGAGCACAGCGGTGATTTGTATGCCTTGTAATATCTTTTTCGCCACTACACCTGCAGCAACCAACGCCACCGTCAACCTGCCCGATGAGTGTCCGCCACCACGATAGTCATTAAAGCCTTTATACTTTTTATTCAGCACAAAGTCCGCATGCCCGGGGCGGGGCGTATTCTTTATCGCATCATAGTCCGCAGATCTGGTATTATTATTCTCAAATAAGATGGTAATAGGCGAACCCGTGGTGTATCCGTTAAATACACCGCTCACTATGCGTGGTATATCATCTTCTTTCCTCGGTGTGGTTCCTGATGCTCCGGCTTTACGGCGTTCAAGGTCAGGCAGGAAGTCAGCTTCCTGCAATGCTATTCCTGCCGGGCATCCATCTATAGTGATGCCCACCATCGCACCATGCGATTCGCCAAATATACTTACCCTGAAAATCCTTCCGAATGAATTCATACTAATCGTTAAAGCTACATCCTATATGTAATGCCTGCAAATGCTTAAAGAAATCGGGATACGATTTGTTCACTGCCTCCGCATCATTAATGATCACATCGTTTCTTGTCTTCAGTGCCGCTATCGCGCCCGCCATTGCTATCCTATGGTCGTGGCAGGATTCCACGTAGCTACCCGTTGCCTGTCGGCTACCTGTTATGGCTATGTAGTCGTCTTCTATAGAGAACGCCACTTCCAGGTCCATCAGCATCTCTGCTATGCTCTCCGCCCGGTTGCTTTCCTTGTGCCACAACCTGTGTAAGCCCGTGATATAACTTTCACCATCAGCATATGCCGCCAGTATAGAAAGGATAGGGAAGAGGTCGGGCGAATTGGTCGCGTCATAATCAAAGGCCTTCAATCTCCCTTTCCGCACAGTGATACTATCAAACCCGATACTCATAGAAGCACCTGCATATTGCAACACTTCCATTATCGCCTTATCTGCTTGCAATGAATTGATATTTATATTCTCTACTGTCACTTCTCCGTTCAGCGCGCCGGCTACCAACCAATATGCCGCACTGCTCCAGTCGCCTTCTATCTCAATAACCACAGGCGCGGTCTCAATAGTTACAGCAGGCTGTATGTGAAAACTCTTGTAGTTATCATTCACCACACGTTTTCCAAACTGTTCCAGTATGGACAATGTCATGTCTATATACGGAGTACTCTTCAGGTCATTCACTGTTATAGTCACTGGCTCATGAGCAGTGAATGCATAAGCAAACAACAACCCACTCAAAAACTGCGAACTCTGCGAGCCGTCTATCGTAATATTTTTTACCTGTAATGGTCCCTTTACTGCAAAAGGTATTTGCCCGTCAAAGTCAGGTGCAGTAACATGCAGTTGCTCAAACACTGCTTTATACACCAGCATCGGCCTTTGCAATAATGTGCCTTTCCCATTTATAGTAACAGGTAAATGACTGATCGCTGCGATAGGTGCAAACAGCCTCGCGCACAATCCGCTTTCACCACAATCTATTTCATCACTCACAGGATTCACACCATGACTGATGATTTCCAGTTCATTATTCGCCAGTGTATGCACCTTAGCGCCTAGTTGTTGTATCACATGCAGCGCAGCCTTATCGTCATCAGATGTTCCGGGGTTGCGGATGATAGTAGTTCCCTTGTGTAGCAACGCAGCAGCATAGGCACGTTGTGTCATGCTCTTGGAACCCGGCACCTTCACAGTACCATTAATATACCCCGGACTAACGACTACCTGCATGTGAGTAAGTTTCAAGACCATTTCTTATCTGGTCGGGTGATAGAGTTTTTATTTCAGCCTCACCTATATTCTTCAGCAGTATATAGCTGATGCCCTCACTATTTTTTTTCTTGTCCATTGCTAAAACTTCCATCACCTTTTTTGTTTCCATTTCTGCAGATGTGGGCAAGCCATATTGTTCCAATAGTTTTTTCACTCTGTCGGTTACCTCAGCATTCAGCTTGGTTTCTTTCTCTGATATCTTACATGCTATCACCATCCCCACCGACACTGCAAATCCATGCGGCATTTCATACAATGTCTCTATCGCATGTCCTGCAGTATGCCCGAAGTTCAGCAACTTCCTTTTGCCACTTTCCTGTTCATCGGCCAGGACTACATTATTCTTGTGATCCACACATCGCTCTATGAGTAGCTGTAGCGCTTCATCATTATTCTGATAATATTCAACACTGTTCTTTTCCAGTTCATCAAACAAAGCAATATCAAACAGGCAGGCATATTTTATTACTTCCGCAAAACCGTTACTCCATTCTGTGGCAGATAATGTTTTCAGGAATGCAGCATCATAAAAAATAAATGATGGCTGACGGATGATACCCAGTAGATTTTTCTGCAGGCCCAGGTTCACACCATTCTTACCACCTATAGCAGCATCGCACATACCCAGCAGGGTAGTGGGTACAAAGCCAAATGCTACTCCTCTCATATACACCGAAGCCACGAAACCCGTAAGGTCTGTAACAATACCGCCACCAACACCGATCAAAGTAGTGCCCCTGTCGGCCCCCATACTCAGCAGTTGTTCGCAGATGTTCTCCACCTGTTCCCAACTCTTGCGATGCTCATCAGCTTCCACCAGTATTGTTCGGTAACCCTTAAACGAGTCTGCATACAGTTCCGCCACCTTACAGTCCACCAGTAAAATGCTGTGCTCCGGCTCAATAAATTGTTTCATCTCCGCAAAACGCAGGTGAAGGATATATTTTACCGTCCCCGACGGGAATGTGAGTGAATACTGCATATGGTTACACAAATATACCAAACTCGTTCTCGTTTGTTACCTGCCAACAAGGTGAAGAGATCTGCAATAGCTTAGGAATTAGACTGCGCCTTTTTCTGCCAGAAGGAATCTGAGTAGTGATTTGAAGCTAAGAAATCTTGATCATGCTGAAAGTGGATCTCCGGCTTGGTCAGAAAACCAGCGCACAGGTCAGTAGAGAACTGCGAAACGCAACATAACACGCAGCGCTGGCCCCCGAGCCCGGCGGAGCCGCATGTGCGTAGGGCCGCCTTTTCTTTTGTTACTTTTCTGGCGCCTGTCCCGATGCATATCGGGAGCGGAGCAAAAGAAAAGTAAAGATGACATGAGGTAGTCGCAAGTGAAGAGAAATGCCCCTATAAATACCATCTATCCCTCCTGCAAGCCCGAAGCCGCTGCCACGCCCGATATTTCCGTACCTTTGCCCTTCCCAAATTCTGATATGAGTAAGAAAGGTAAGGTATTGGTAGCCATGAGCGGCGGTATAGATAGCACTGTATCGGCCCTGATGCTGCATGAGCAAGGCTATGAGGTGATCGGTATTACCATGAAGACGTGGGACTACGCCTCCTCGGGCGGTGGTAAGAAAGAAACAGGTTGCTGCAACCTCGATTCCTTCAATGATGCGCGCCAGGCAGCTGTTGAGCACGGTTTTCCACATTATATATTAGATATTCGTGAAGAGTTCGGTGACCATGTCATCAATAATTTCGTAGAGGAATACATGGCCGGGCGTACACCTAACCCTTGTGTACTTTGCAATACACACATAAAATGGTCTGCCCTCCTCAAGCGCGCAGATGCCCTTGATTGTGAGTTTATCGCAACCGGGCACTATGTAAAGGTGAGGGAGGAAAATGGCCGTCACGTCATCTCTAAGGCTCGCGATCTGACCAAAGACCAGAGCTATGTGCTTTGGGGCTTGGGACAAGACTGCCTCAGCCGCAGTATCTACCCCCTGGGGGATATGCTGAAGACCGAAGTACGCCAACTAGCCTATGATATGGGCTATGCTGAGCTATCGAAGAAGGCTGAAAGCTATGAAATATGCTTTGTGCCCGATAACGACTACCGTGGCTTCCTGAAACGCCAGATACCTACCCTCGAAGAGCAAGTGGATGGTGGCGACTTCATTCTCGCCGATGGGAAAGTAATAGGCAAGCACCGCGGATACCCGTTCTATACCATCGGGCAACGCAAAGGGTTGGAAATAGCCATGGGCAAACCCATGTTCGTAACACGTATTATCCCTGAAACTAATACAGTTGTACTCGGCGAATCAGAAGAGCTGAAGCAAGCCAGTATGCTGGTGAGCGGCTTGAATATGATAAAATACGATAACATAACTGCTGAAATGGAAGCGGTTACCAAGATACGCTACAAGGACGCCGGCACCGAAAGTGTTATTACACCTGAAGGTGATATGGTAAGGGTAAACTTCAACCATGCCGTCAATAGTATTGCCCCCGGCCAGTCTGCTGTATTCTACGAGGGCGACGATGTGATAGCCGGTGGTATTATCAGAATGGCTATATAAACCAGCCTTTTGTGACAATTAATACTATGCAGTTTTAGTTTCTTTCTTTATATTTACGGAAACATCTGTCATTTGGTATTTATGAAAAGGATATTACCCTTTTTAGTGCTCGGAATTATCGCAACAACAAGTTTGTTCTCCTGCAAAAGAAAAGTTGATACTACTGTTAACATTAGTAACGAGTATTTCCCTTTGGAGATAGGCAGATTTGTCACCTATAGGGTTGACTCTACCATTTGGTCCAGCTTCGATTGTGCCAATAATACGCGCTTTAGTCACCGCTACATGATGTACACGGTAGCTGATACTTTCAGGGACGACCAGGAAAGGCTTTCTTACAGGATAGATGTTCACGCACGTATGGAAGATACCATGGCATGGACCCCTTACAAAGTGGTATATGCTACTCTTAATCCTGCCAGTGTGGAAGTGGTGGAAAGCAATTACAGGTTCATCAAGATGGTTTTCCCTGTTAAGGATGGTATTACCTGGAAGGGTAACACATACATACCTGCCGGTGATGCGGATAATATGGACTATCTGAACTGGCAATACCTGTATTCAAATACCGGGAAGTCTTACTTCAACGGCCTCGCTACTTACGACAAAACCGTTACAGTTAACCATGTAAATGATGGTATTAACTATAATGATGCTGATACTACTTCTTCTTATGCCGACAGGACGTTTAGTCAGGAAGTGTATGGGTATAATATTGGTATGGTGTACAGGGAGGTGACGAACTGGGATCGCCAGCCGGGTAGCTGCAGAGAAGGTTACACTGTAACCATGCGCGCTATCGACCATAATTAGTGCATATGAGTTGGAAAGGAATTATATCGGCCCTATTAATTGTTTTATGTGTTTCTGAAATAAAAGCACAACAGCAATATGCTTATGTCGTTTCCTTTACCGACAAGAACAATACTCCTTATACTTTAAGCAATCCAATAGCCTATCTCTCACAGAGAGCGATAGACAGGCGTACTACGCAGGGCATCGCCGTAGATAGTACCGACTTACCTGTTCTTGATACATACATTCAGGGTACGCTTACTGCTTCCAATGGTATTCTGCACGTTAAGTCTCGTTGGTTCAATTCTATCGTCATCTTAATCCCAAGCCAGGCAAATATTGCTGCCGTTCAGGCACTGCCTTATGTAAGTGGTGTAAACTACGTAGGTTATTATGCATTGGGCTTACACAACAGGCTGGCTAATAATAATAACATAGCACAACCGGTGTTGCATGCACCATTGGCAAAACCTTCTGCTAAAAGCACTACATCCGCTATTCAAGCGAAAAGCACAGGCTCACCATTATACTACGGGAACAGTTGGGATCAGACAACTATGGTGAATGGTGACTACTTGCACGACCAGGGCTATAAAGGCCAGGGTATGCTGATAGCTGTGCTGGACGATGGCTTTAGTTTCGTTCCGCTTCATGAGGGTTTTGACAGCCTTAATATGCAAAACCGCATACTGGAAACACACAACTTTGTACTCGATACCAACTACATCTACGACATTGGTTCAGGACATGGCGCGTCGGTACTAGGTACTATTGCGGCAAATGCTCCGGGAGACTATGTTGGTACAGCACCTAACGCCGAATTCGCTTTGTACATCACTGAGAACCTCAGCTCAGAGCAACCGGTAGAAATGCAGAACGTAGTAGCAGGTATAGAGCGTGCCGATAGTCTCGGTGCGGATATCATCTCACAATCTTCAGGCTACAATACTTTCGACAATCCTTTTAATGATATACCACAGTCTGACCTTGATGGCAAAACAACCATAGTGGCAAAAGCGGCTAACCTGGCCACTTCAAAAGGCATTCTTTATGTAGCTACCGCAGGTAATGAAGGTGCCGGTGGATTACTCACGCCCGGTGATGCTGACAGTGCATTAACAGTGGGTGCAGTAAATGCCGCAGGTAATCCCTGGTCTCAAAGCGGGCACGGTCCAAACTTTGCAGGTACGATAAAACCCGATGTATGCACACAAGGTGGCCCGGCTAATGTACTCGCACCCTCAAATAGCTATACTACAAGTTCAGGTACTTCTTTCTCTACGCCACAGATCGCAGGTTGGGCTGCATGCCTCTGGCAGGCTTATCCCGGGGCAACGCCTCGTATGCTCAGAGCAGCGATTGATACAAGCGCACACGTACATACAAATCCGGGCATACAATTGGGTTATGGCATACCCAACTTCCAGTTGGCGGCCAATATCCTGAATATACCTGTAACGGTAAATAAAATGGATAGCTGGGCTACAATAGCACCTAATCCTATAACCGACAAAATTACCCTTTGGACAGACCTTACTATTTCCGGTGATGTTACTTATTCACTTACAGATGTCAGCGGAAGAGTATTACTGAACAATACACAGAAAGTAGATTCAGGCATTCGCAGCACACCTGTTGCAGTTCCCGATGGCCTTGCACCCGGCATCTACTTCTTAAAGGTGGCTTCCGGCAACAAGGCTGTTTCTATCAAAGCAGTAAAGATCAATTAGTCTTACCTAATCCATTTTTGAGCGTACGCTCCCGTCATTGCGACCTGAGTTTGTCGAAGGGTTGTTGAGGATTAGCTAAAAGCGTACAAACAATAGCTGCGAAACAAGTCCCCTCTTGAGAGGGATAGGGGTGTGTCTGCTTGCACTAAGAAAGTCCAACACTGGTATAAGTGTTAAGCGAAGCGTCACTTAGATCAAACAAATAAAACGCAGGACTCCGTCCGGTAGCATTTATTCCGAAGCCCGATAGAGCAACTATCACTTGCCTAAATCAACCATTCAACTAGTTAACTAATCAACTAATTCCCAAACACCGTCACAAACATACTATCAGCATGCTTGCCTATACCATTAATAAGCTCCTGGTGCTCCAGCTTCAATCCTGTTTCTGATAGTATTCCTTTCACCACTTCTTCATTCTCTACAGCCAGCACCGAGCAGGTAATATAAAATAGTTTACCACCGGGATTCAAATAAGCAGATGCATTCACTGCTATCGCTTTCTGCAACGCAGGCAATGTCGCTAAGATCGCTTTGTCAAAATAATACAACTGCTCCGGCGTACGCGCCCATGTACCCGAACCGGTACAGGGTACATCACAAATGATATGATCATACCGCTGCCTGCCAATGCTATTGGCCAGTTGCTTTTTATCCGATACATCTACTACATGCGATGCTGGAGGATTGTGCTTATATAGTTTGAAACGTTTATGCAGGTTGTGCAGGATGGTATCACGCTTGTCCGATACTGTTAGCTTTATATCCGGTTGCAGGTCTTTCACCAGCAGCGCTTTCCCTCCCGCCCCTGAGCAGGCATCCCACCAGCTTTCACCTTTCTTAGGTTTAAAGAATGTACCCGTGTATTGCGATGATGCATCCTGAACCACATAGCTATCTTCAGGTAGTATCTTGTCTATGGCCGCACCATTGGGTAAAGAAAGACAAGTATCGGTCATGAATTCATGCTCTATCTCATGCTCGTTCAGCAAGTCAACGATCTTCTGTTTGTCCTTTCTTATCCTGATGAACAGGCGTGGTTGTGTCAGCATACTATCCAGCCATTCTTCTCTCCTGATGCCTTCTGAAAAAGCAAAGTCGTTGTCGAATAACTGGTCAATATGAAACACCTGTGGCTCACCGAATTCCACAGGCATAAACGTTTGTATATGCTTCGAAGAAGCGCCGCAGATCTTCAAACAATGACGCATCTTCTCTTCAAACTCCAACGATACACTCAATCCCTTGCTCACACGATACCAGCTATAGGTCATCTCGTTAAGTATTCGCCTATCACGACTACCCAACTTAGGCTGCAGCTTCAGGTAAGCCTTCAGGAAATGCGTCAGTGGTACTTCACCGGTATAGGTGTCAATGATGGTCTTTATATGTTGCCAGATGTATCTCAAGGGAAGTCAAAATTCAAAAGCCAAAATTCAAAAGTGAATTGACTCGAAGCGTAAAGGTAGTCCTTTAGCTTTTAACCAATATGGCTTTGCCATTCTTTGCGCCGCCTTTGCGTGCTTTGTGGTTCATAAAAAAGGTTGACAAGTTTAACACTTATCAACCTCAAATATATTTGCTCTCCTTGTTCCCCCTTTAGGGGGTTAGGGGGCTTACAATTCCAGTAATGCCTTCACCGGATCTTGCCCTATCAAAAGCAGCTCAGGATTTTCCAACAGCTCTTTCACTCTCACCAGGAAGCCAACAGACTCACGTCCGTCAATGATACGGTGATCGTAGCTCAGTGCCAGGTACATCATCGGGCGTACTTTTATTTCGCCGTCTATCACCATCGCCCTGTCTTGTATCTTGTGCATACCCAGTATAGCCGACTGTGGTATATTGATTATCGGAGTTGACATTAACGACCCGAATACACCACCATTGGTAATGGTAAAGGTACCGCCGGTCATTTCTTCCATGCTCAGTTTGTTATCGCGTGCCTTTGTAGCCAGCTTCACTATCTCCGCTTCTATCTCTGCCATGCCAAGGCTCTCCGCATTGCGGATAACAGGTACTACAAGCCCCTTAGGTGCCGATACAGCTATCGAGATGTCACAATAGTCGTGGTAAACTATTTCTTCACCATCTATATAAGCGTTCACCGCTCTCCACTCGCCCAGTGCTATGCAACAAGCCTTAGTGAAGAAGGACATGAAGCCCAGGTTAACACCATGTAGTTCTTTGAATTTGTCTTTGTACAGCTTACGCACATCCATAATGCGGCCCATGTCAACTTCGTTGAACGTAGTGAGCATCGCTGTAGTATTCTTAGCTTCTACCAGTCTACGGCTTACTGTTTTGCGCAGGTTGGTCATTTTCTCGCGCTTATCATTGCGGCTGAATGCTTCCGCACCGCTCTTGCGGCCCGGGTTGTTCAGTGCATCAAGCACGTCATTCTTCAATATCCTTCCTTGCGGACCGCTGCCTTTTACAGCATCGGCTTTCACTTGCTTATCACCCATTATGGCTTTGGCTACCGGTGTGGCATTCACCTCGGCAGTTGGTGCCGCGGTTGCTGGCGCCGCGGTCTTCGCAGGAGCTGCATCAGCTTTCTTTCCGCCTTTATCGGCTGGCGCTTCTTCTTTCTTAGGTTCTTCGGCAGCAGGGGTAGCTCCGGCAGGGCGTTCGGCCTTGTCGTCTATCTTACATGCAAGGTCGCCAATGTTCAGCGTAGCGCCTTCCTCTGCCACAGGGTGCAGGATACCCGCCTGTTCAGCATTCAGCTCAAAGGTTGCCTTTTCTGATTCCAGTTCACATAATATCTCGTCTCGTTCTACCCATTCTCCGTCTTTTTTCAGCCATTTTACCAGTGTTACTTCACTGATTGACTCACCAACGGTGGGAACTTTAATTTCTATCATCGAATACCGTGTTTGCGGGTTGCTAAATTAGCAAAATGTGGTGGTACAAGCAAAAAAGGCGTAAATGCCCTCAAACCACTACACAACTCCTCGCGTCATTGCGAGGAACGAAGCAATCTCGTCCAAACACAAGCAGATAATGAGTAAAAATCGCTATATGATTTATGTTTCGTAAAAAGGGCCAATCCGAACACTTTCGTTCAAATTGACCCTTTCCATTCATCAACAATAATAGTACCCCCCAAATGCGCTGCTTATCTCGTAATACTCAGTGGTTTTACTTGCTCCCCATCCTTACCCGACACCTTAATGTAATACATGCCGGAAGCAAAATTGGTTGTTGAAATATCCACAGACTGCTTCCCGTTTATCGTATTTTGATACACTACACTACCAACAGAATTTACTATTGCTATGTCCCCGTTAACAGGTAGGCCGAAACTTATATTCACTTTGTCGATAGCAGGGTTTGGCGTGATGTTCATTTCATAGTCTTTTTCAATAGTAGCAACCGAGGCAGCCACAGCTTTGGGCACAAACCTATATACTGTTCCCTCCGCAGGCACACCCTGTATATGGGGCACATTCGTATTCAGCACAGAGTCTATCTGGATATTTGGTGGAGTACCTTTTACCTGGATCTTCTCATACATCGAAGTGAAGTTGTTGTTGGAATACCAGATACCCGCAAAAATGCCCACTGTTCCTGCCGTGTTATATCCTGATGCATTGTTGGCAGAGCGTGGACCATAGTGATATTCTATTATGCCTGTCGCTTTATAGAGCCACATCTGTACGTTAAAGTAATTACCTGCCGGCCCGGGGCCGATGTGCAGGTTCTTCCATTGCACTTTCAATATCTGCTGGTTACCCGTGCCTTCCAGCCAGTAAGAAACCTTTGAAGTAGCATCAAGGATCTCCATAGTATCTGTGTACAGGCAATCGAAAAGGGCAAACCCCGTATCAAGGCCCAGGTACACACGCCCATTAGCGAAAATGGATAGGGTCCTGTTGTTATAGTCTATATCCCACTGTTGTCCCAGTAGTGGATAAAAGCCAATGGGTGTTGTCATCACATAGTAGCTGTCAGGAATAAAGACTGTACTGGTAATATCAATTTCATCTCCCAAAGGCATATAGGCAGCAGTTGATTCTTTGAAGACACAAAGATTATCCGTTTGCGCAAATACACTTCCTGTAAGTAATGCCAGTATCAACTGGATGAATGCAATTTTTTTAATGATAGGCTTCATGAGCATTAATTTTTGGTTAGAAATAATGCCACAAAATTGCTTGTAAGTTTCCTGCCTTTTATCACCTAAAAAGAGTGATTAAGTTTTTTTAAGTTCCTTTTTGTTTTTTTAAGAATCCCAACTGGTGAAAGTGTAACATGTCTAAGAGCCCTGGCATCTTATCCACAAAAGCACTACGCGATCTACTCTCTTCGTATCTTTACACATGTAGAACTCCCCTCCTGTTTTTAGGAGGGGACAATTTCAAAACACCCGCAGGCGGGTTTTGAAATTTGGGGAGGTTAGCTCGCGTACCACACACAGCACCAATTTCTTCACCCCACAAAACAGCCTCTGCAACAAAACGGAAATGACCTGAATCAAAAATGAAGTAACCGGAAACAAACCGGAAATAACATGAAACAAAAGTGAAGTAAAAGTGAAGCAAAAAGAAGCAAAACTGAAACAAAAATCAATGCCCCCTTGCCTGTAAAGGCTTTCAGAGCATCTCTACCACCCAAACATGAAATAAAACCTAAACCTGCGTATTTGCACCCGGCAGCATATTACTACCGAAAGAAAACGGTAATAGAAATTCAGCATCTTCCACCATTATTACCTGCCCGCTCGGGCTGCACATATATATATGTATCGGCTCCTGTTGACGCTGTTGCATTTCAAGGATAGTCTGGCGGCACATACCGCAGGGAGCCAATGGCATTTCATTCAGTTTTGTTTCTTCATAGTATGCTATGGCAATGGCTTTCACTTTCGGACTTTGATCATTTATGACGATGCCCGACAATGCAGCCCGCTCTGCACAGATACCATTGGAATAAGATGCATTTTCCTGGTTAGCCCCGGTTACTATGCTACCATCTGTCATCAGTACAGCAGAGCCCACCTGAAACTTAGAGTAGGGTGCATATGCCTTTTCCGTAGCCTTATTGGCTGCCGCAACCAACTGCTGTATTTCTTCCGGAAGTTCGGTTTTCAGGTAGCGTTGATAAGCAAATGAATATTGTTCCATAAAGATGTTATTAGCGGGTGATCGTTATTCCTAACCTGCACAAAAGTATGCCACCAATAATGCTGAGCGCGATATATAACAATGCCGTAACAGAAAGGTTTTTGTCGAATAGGTTGCTGTTCTCCAGTGCAAAAGCCGAAAACGTAGTGAAGCCCCCGCAGAAGCCTGTAGCCAATATCAGCCAGCCATCACCTTGCGCCCATGAAGTCTTATTGCCCAAACCAAACAATAGCCCGATGATAAAACAACCGATAAGATTAACAGAGAATGTGGCAACAGGAAAAGGAGACGAAGAGGTTTTACCCAGCAGCATACTCACTGCATATCTTGCCATGCTGCCAAAGCAACCACCTAGTCCTACCAATAACAAAGCGCGTAACATGCTTTAAAGTTACGCGCTTCATTTGTAAGTTGAAATAATTTAAGTTCTATCCTTTGCGTCTCAGCGTCTTTGTGGTTACAACCTCCGCTCTCCCTCTCACGCACCCGCTCTCATTAATCAACCCAGTCGCACACAAAGATATTCGTATCGTGTGTGCCGCCATTGTTCCGGTTAGAACTGAAGATGAATTTCTTGCCATTAGGGGAGAACATCGGGAAGGCATCAAAGCCGCCATCGTGCGATACTTTCTCCAGTCCGCTACCGTCCATGTTCACCAGGTAAATATTGAAAGGGAACCCTTTAGGATACTCGTGGTTGGATGCGAAGATGATACGTTTGCCATCAGGCGTGAAGTTAGGTGCCCAGTTGGCCTTGCCCAGCTTTGTTACCTGCTGCACATTGCTGCCGTCTGCATTGGCTACAAACACTTCCATGTTCGTAGGCATCACCAGCCCTTGAGCAAGCAGCTCTTTATATTCTTTCACCTCTTCCTCAGTCTTAGGGCGGGATGCACGCCATACTATCTTCTTACAATCAGGTGAGAACCATGCGCCGCCATCGTAACCCAGGTCTGTAGTGATCTGCTTTACATTCTTGCCATCTATATCCATCGTGTATAGGTCAAGATCGCCATTGCGCATAGACGTGAACAGAATCTTCTTTCCGTCTTGTGATACTACAGCTTCGCCATCGTATCCCGGTGTATTGGTGAGTTGCCTGGTGATCTTTCCTTTCAGGTCAGCTACAAAGATGTCGTAGCTATCATAGATAGGCCAAACGTATTTCTTCAGTACTTTTCTATCAGGTACCGGCGGACAAGTATCAGCGCCCAGGTGGGTAGAAGCATATACTACATGTTTCTTATCAGGCATTATGTATGCGCAGGTAGTACGGCCTTGTCCCGTGCTGACCCTGTTGTATTCAAACTTCTTGCCTGGCGCAGGTATCTTCCCGAAGTATATCTGGTCGCAAGGGACACCTTCCGAAGCGATGGTGCGCTGGAAAGAGATATGCTCATTATCAAAACCAAAGTAAGCCTCGGCATTATCGCCGCCGAAAGTTAGCTGCTGGATGTTCTTGAAATGCTTTTCGTCGGGATAGTTCAGCGTTCCTTTTTCCTGTGCTGATGCCTTGATACACAGCAGTGATAAGGCAGATATTGCAAATAATTTTTTCATGTTCCCGCAAAGCTACAGCGGCTCGGCTTTATTTAGAAGCCTGATTGTCAGAGGATTGTCATAAGCACTGATGATAGTTATCATCCTCTGTTAGAATATATCATGAGATGCACCTGCCAACTCCATTACATCTACCTGATGCGAGTCGTCAAGCCCGCTCTCGTCTCTTTGCTTCTGGAACTCGAGGAATGATGGGGTGTTCAGCAACAGCTTCTGTATCTCCTCATTCTTATAATGTGACATATGCACAAACGTTACCCCGTCATTGCTCACATAGGCGTTGTACCTGAAGTCATCGCTATCCATTTCACGGAAGTCGGCCATGAAGGCATTAATGTTCTGCTTATTCTGCGCCACAAATTCCGGCTTTACGGTGTAGGTTACTTTTACTGCTATCATGTAGCTAAAGTAAATATAGTTAGGCTGAGTGCATGATATTTGTGTCTAAATATCTATAAAAAAACGCCGGACCTCTTGACGAAGATCCGGCGGATAAATGTTCTTTATAAAGGTGCTTACTTTACTATCACTTGTGTCTTCAGGTATTTGGCACCATTGGTCAGCTTTATGGTGTACATACCTGCGCTTATATTGCCGGTGTTCAGCAGTATATCATTGACGCCGCTCTGCCCGCTGATGGCTTTGCTGTAAACAACCTGCCCCATCACATTGATGAGCTCCAGTTGGCATGGTGCCGCCTCAATAAGTGAGAAGCGAATATTCATCTTTTCATCAGCAGGATTGGGATATACTAAGAGATCTTGCTCTTTTGCCGTGTTGTATTCCGTGATGGAGGTAAATTCATCATCATCGTCTTCGAGGTTGGTGGCCTGGTAATAGACCAATATGGCCGTTTCATTTTGCGGTGTTGCATTTCCCCATGCCGGTACATTGGTAACAGGAATATTATTGCCAACCGGCACACCAGATACAGCCTTTTGCCTGCCGACGCACACTACACCTTGTCCCGTTTTATACACTCCGAATATTTCAGTGTTGTCACCACCTGCTTGTGTCAATGTATCCCACTGGCCAACAATAAGAGAGCTATACAGCGGAACGTGAAAGTCTTTATCATATACCCGTACAAATGAATTCCAACTGCTTAGTCCACCAAAGCCTGGCTTCACCATTTTCTGGTAAGCATTCGCAGTAGTGATAGTTCTCCTGCCCACGCCCAGTATGCACACGTTGCCTGCACTGGTCACTTTCATGTTGTTGCGTGCCAGGCGGGTAGTATTTACATCAGGCCAGCCCGTATTGGGGTTAGGCCATCCGTCAAGGTTAGGGTCGGGGTGCGGGGTGCCGAGACCACCTGTACCTTCAGCCAGTTCGGCTACATAGGTGCTGTTGGTCAGCGTGCCATCGCTCAGGTTCAACTTGCCCAGCCACGATTCATGGATATTGCCATTCGTACCCGTGAACTGGTTCTGGAAGCCATAAGCACCGGGGTTTGTGAAAATAGTATTGCCCTCCCATAGGTTCTCTGTGTTGTTGCCGTGTGTGCGGGCGCCTAATACCAGTTTCCCGTTGGTATAGTCTATCGCCATCGCATCTACATATTGGTCGGGCTCCGATTGCATAGTATCCCCTGCCGGTGTTATCTCGTGATACAACCTGCTCCACCACTTCATCATTCCCGTTGAGTCCATCGCCAATACTGCAGGTTCAAAATCAGGCGCGCTGCCTGTGTAGCTCTTTATATTCATACCTATGTACAGGTCGTTGTTCGTCCTGTCCACCACAATAGAGCTGCCACCAAACACAGGACAGCAAGCCTCTGCCGAGTAACCGGTATAGCCGGGTCCGCTGGCAGTAGGGTTGTTTGGGTCGCAGGGACCGTCAAATAAAATATCTACAGGCCACTTGCCTTTTTTATAGCCGCCATTGCCGTCGGGGAAAAAGGAATCGTAATCGCCCTGTGTCCATGAGCGCAATTCGCACCTGCCCCATATTTTCAATGCGATTCCGCTATAGTTTACCGAGTCAACACCACCGGGGTATGCGCTGGCAGGCGTACCGCGCCATTCGGATCCATTGTCCAGCCAGTGCGTGCGCCAGTTGTTCACTACTTTTCTTACACCGTTCTGATTGAGGCAATACACTGCGCTCCAGTCATAGCCATGCGATTCACCGGAGATGTAATATACCTGCCCGTTATTGGTCACGTCCCATGGATGATAATCCTTAGGGCCTGCTTTCGCCCACACAGTTTGTTTCCAGGTCAGCGAACTTGGTATGCCGCTCACGAAGTTGTTGTTCAGTTTAGCGATGATGTAGCCACCATTGCTCGGGTCTGTATCAGCGGTATTGCAACTGATGAATAAGTCTCCTGTAGGTGAATAGGGGAGTGTATTAGTCTTTATGAACCGTACGTCCTCTACCGCACCCTGCGGAAAGTGCACTACACGCAGTACCTGTTGCATATCGGCAGAGAGGTGAAGGATAATGCCATACTTGTTGGTGCCCAGTGCGTTATTAATGCCGGAGGTATTGGTGAGCTGTATCTTGGGGACACTGTTGTTGATCCAGTTCAGGTTGTCGGCATAGCCGCAGACGAGGAATGTACCGTCTGTAATTTGCATCACGTCATAGAAGGTCTCCTTGCCACCATTGCCTGCGTACATGGCCAGGTTGGTCTGGGCTTGGGTATTAAAGGACAGAAAAAAAGTGAGCGCAATGAGTAGTCGTCTGATCATATTCAGGTAGTTAATACACCATAAATATAAACAAACAGTTATTGATGGGCTTTTGTTTAATGTTATTTTTTGCAGGGGGGCTTGCAGACTGTTACGTTGCCCTTAATGCGTACTGGTGGTGGAAAGCCGTGACTACCGGCAGGCAAGCGTCCAAACACTAATGCTTGCTTGCGAGTTAGTATTACTCCCCCTTCATCAACTCGCTCAACGCAAACGTCTCTTTCACACGTACACCTCTATCAGTAGATTGTAGCGATGCACATTCTATTTTAGGGTCGTGTTCAAAGAAAAGTACCCAGTCGTTGGCCGCGGCTTCCTTCAACAGTTTAGCTTTTTCATTAAGCGTATCCAGCGGGCGCATATCATAGGCCATTACCCAGGGCATGGAGATGTGCGCGGCACTCGGTACTAAGTCGGCACAAAAGAAGATGGTTTTGTCGTTGTACTTTATCTGCGGAAGCATCATAGCATCGGTATGTCCGTTTACATAGCGGATACGGATATCCTGCAGCCATTCTTCACCATCTGCCACTTCTACAAAACGGAGTTGTCCGCTTTCTTCCATTGGTACTATGTTTTCCTTCAGGAAAGAAGCTTTCTCCCTGTCATTAGGGTTCAGTGCCGACTTCCAGTGTTTTTCATTGGTCCAGTATAAGGCCTTAGAGAAAGCAGGGACTAATTTATCGCCATCTCTTTTTATAGAGCCACCGCAATGATCGAAATGCAGGTGGGTAAGAAATACATCGGTAATATCATCCATCGTGAAGCCATGTGCTGCCAGCGACTTCTCCAATGTATCTTCTCCGTGCGGATGGTAATAGCTGAAGAATTTTTCGTCCTGCTTATTCCCCATGCCGTTATCTATCAGAATCTTATAATTGCCGTGTTCTATCAGGAGGCAACGCATCGCCCAGCTGCACATATTGTTATCGTCTGCGGGATTCACTTTGTTCCACATGCTCTTAGGTACTACGCCATGCATAGCGCCACCATCCAACTTAAAATATCCCGCATTCACTGTAAATAATCTCATAACCTTTATCCTGAATTTTTAGATATACATTACGATACACTCGTAAGGTGTTCCTTTTTTGCTTTTACTATAGCAAGATACAAAATGATAGCCCCCACAACAAAAAAGCCGATAAGTGCAACAATAGAATTGCGCATGCTACCCGTTATCTGCTCTATAAAGCCAAACGAGAACATGCCTATCACTATAGCCAACTTCTCTGTTACATCGTAGAAGCTAAAAAATGATGCCGTGTCCTTTGTCGGTGGCATCAGCTTGGCATAAGTGGAGCGGCTCAGTGATTGTATACCGCCCATTACCAGCCCCACGAGAGCAGCTACCATATAGAATTGCTCAGGTGTTGTAATATAATAAGCCCATATACAAACGCCGATCCATATCAATACCACAAAAAGCAACACCGGTAAATTCCCGAAGCGCTTCGATAATCTCGACATGATGATAGCACCTGCTATCGCCACCAGTTGGATGATGAGTATTGTGGTAATGAGTTGCCCGGTTTCCATCTTCATCTCCTTAGTGCCAAAGAGTGTGGCCGCTAGCATTACTGTCTGCACACCCATGCTGTAAAAGAAGAATGCCCCCAGGTAAGTGCGCAGCACAGCCAGTTCTTTGAGCTGTCGCCATACCTTTTGCAGTTCCTTAAAGCCATTGCTGAATATATTGTGTTCAGGGTGCTGTACTTGTGGTGTGCCTTTGGACAATCGCATAAAAGGTATCTGCGCAAACACCAGCCACCAAAGCCCCACCAGCACAAAGGATATCCTGCTGCCGGCACCCTCATCTATCCCAAACCAATCGGGTTTTAGTACAAACACAAAGCAGATCACTTGCAGTATCACGCTGCCGATATATCCGTAGGAAAAGCCTAAGGCACTCACCCTGTCCCGGTCTTCGGGCAAGGCTATCTCAGGTAGGTAAGCATTGTAGAAAACAAGGCTGCCACAATAACCCACGGCCGCGATCACAAATAAGATAATACCCAACTCAACGGTCTCACCCGTAAAAAAGAATAAGCCCATACAAGCCAACGAACCCAGGTAGCAGAAGAACTGCATAAAGGCTTTCTTGTTCCCTTTGTAATCTGCTATAGAAGAAAGGATAGGGGAGATAAGCGCTATAATGAGATAAGCAGCAGCAGCAGCATAATCGAACAATACACTATTTGATACGCTGTAGCCGAAAAAATCTACTTTATCATTTACTACAACGCCATCCACCTTTGTGGTGGTAACAGCCATGCTGTATATAGGAAAGATGGTAGAGGTGATCACCAGGTTGTAAGCCGAGTTGGCCCAGTCGTACATCGCCCAGCCGCGTTGTACTTTCTTGTTGGTTTTTATTGGTGCGTCTAGTATCTCTGCCATAAGGCTAAAGTAGTAAATAGGTGGATAAGTTAATAGGTTCATATGGCGCGAGACAGAAAGGTGTGCTTAGGGGGGGTGATTTCATCACATTTTCTTAACTTTAACTATGACCTGGTCAACTTTCATGCTATGTGCTTCGGGCGGTCTGGCTGTGGATGCCGTGCCCTACATCTTTAAGTGGGGTAGTTATAAAGAAGACAAATAATGTCCAAACCACTCTTCCACAACAAACTCCTCCTCGAAAAATATCCCGGTAAAGGGGGCTGGACCTATGCACAAGTGCCCGGCATATCTGCGGAGATCAAAGGCGCTTTCGGTATGGTGCGGGTGAAGGGCCGAATAGATAACCATGAGTTAAAGAAATATCACCTTATGCCCATGAAGAGTGGTAATTTATTCCTTCCGGTAAATGCCATCGCCCGAAAGGCTATCAATAAAAAAGCCGGCGACTATGTTGATGTACTATTGTATTTAGACAATGATCCGGTTGATATTCCTGATGAAATGATGTTGTGTCTGCAAGATGAACCCGCAGCACTGAAATTCTTCAATACCCTCTCTGATACCGACCAGCAGAACTACATTGACTGGATATATGAGGCCAAAAGAGAGCAAACACGCGTGGATAGGCTGGCTAAAACAGTTGTGAAACTGTTAAATAACATGCGTTTTTACGATAAAGAGTAGTGTTAACAAAAAAGTTTTCTCTCTTTTCTATTGATAATCAATCACTTACTTTTTGGGCGAATAAGTTTTTTCACACCCTCCGTCGTTTGACGGTGTTTTGGTAAAGTCCCGTGAATTAAATTTGAGGAACACTTTATCTCAAAAAAGAAAACAAAAAAATGCTTATCTCATCATTGCTTCTCATACAGCCGCACAGGTTGCAAAATGATGGAGTAAAACATTTACACAATCACTTTGCTATTGTTTACAATATACAGCAGCAGGTGGAGGTAGAAATAAACTGCCTGATGACGGTAAGGGATTTGAATATTATGGAAACCATGGACGAGCAGGAAAGGCTCGACTGGCTTTTCTAGCAATAAAGAGTTTCCGGCGCACAAGCGCAACACCTACGAGTATGAAAAACTGAAGAATACCGGCTTTATGCCGGTATTTCTTTTTAGATCGCTTCGCGGTACGATTTTATAGTAGAGTTAAGGAAACATATATGTTATGACACCTGCGGAAGTAACCAGCGTACTGGAGAAAAGTATGCACGAACGTAAAAAGATCGCAATCAATTACAGAAATGGCGAAAGTTATTTCGGGTATATAACAGAACCCAATGATACACTTACCACCACAATTGTACTGATGGTTGATGGCGAGACGCCACATACAGTAGATGTTGGCAATGTGGCCAGTATAGAACTGACTAACGAGTATTTCTAGGAGATATTTTTATGAAAAAGACAAAGTTCTTTATAGAAGAAAGTATTGAAAAGCTGGAGCTAGGCGTAAATGCCTGGCTCAGTGATAATAAGACTATAGGTATCATCAGGACGGATATGCAGGCTGCTTCTTTAAGTGCCCGCAATGCGTTTAGCTTTTATATCTTGTACGAGTCGATTGAAGAAACCGATACCCGTTCTATTTCCGGGCAAGTGGAGAATATAATGCCGGCAGTTGACCACGAAAAGATGATCACTCCCGAGCAGGGGGATATACAATTGCAATAATTATCTTCGCTTCACATTTTTACAATGATGAAGCACTTATTCTATTCAGCAGTAGTGTTCATTATCGTGGGCCTGGCTGCCTGCGGCAATGACGATAAGACCTCTTATCAAAAACAAAAGGAAGAAAAGGCATCCTTATCCAACATAGAGCTGTTCGTTACTTCCTGCGAAAGCGAGGACTCTTCGCTATGTGATAAGAAAGCCTGCATAGGTACCGATTGTGGTATAGAAGACTATTACTTCACCCTGAAGGGCAATGTGATCCAGCGCATCTATTGCATGCACGAAGAAGACGCGCTCTGGGCTGTGGGTACGTACAGGATGAGTGACTCCGGTATCTTTTGCCAGATGGATATGGTTTATATCGTGCCTATTAAGTACAACGAAGACATGAGCATCGATTCCGTGGCAACCAACTATAATAGAGGTAAGTGGATAGATGCATCGGAAAAAGACCCTTACCTCATCGCAAATTCTGCTTGTAACGAGATCCGTTTCTCCCGCCGCTACACAGAGCAAATAAGGAATAAATGGAGAGCAGAAAAACAAGCCATTATTCCTTTCGGCAGGATCTACTACGAAGATAAAGAGTTGGAAAAAGCCCGCCTTGCTGAAATGCGCAAAGTAAAAGCATTAGCAGATCTGTAATATTTGGCCATCCCTAATTCCCGGTAGAAAGGTTGGTTTGGTACACAATTTGATAACTCATCAGTAACCAAACAATTTTTTGAATGTTGAAGAAAGGTATCGCATTATTAGTATTTTCTATAAGCATTGGTATGAGCGCTTTTGCGCAGAATGCAAGGGAGACAAACGCGAAATTCAAAGACGTGCAGCAACCTGCAATTACGGCAGATTTTATGGCAGAATCTGACTTGGTAGAGGACTGGCTGAAAAACCGCCTGGATAAAGAAGGCTTCGGAAGGAAGAGCTCGGAGAAGGGATATGATGTATATAAAGGGGTAAACTGGGGACGTGTGTCTTCTGAAAAACTGGATATATATGTAAAGGTGGATGGAAAGAAAGGCAAGAGCAACGTGACCATGCTGGTGGCAAAGGGATATGACAACTTCGTATCGGGGGCAAAAGATGGAGCGCTTATCAGCAAAGTGCAGGACTTCCTGAACCAATTTGGCGGTTATGTAGCCACCAACCAAAACGTACTGACGCAGGAGGCCCTCTTGAAAACCATGGAAGAGGAAAACAAAAAGCTGCTGAAAGAAAAGGAAGCCCGTGAAAAGGAAATGGTGGAATTCAACACCATCCTCACCCAGAAACAGGCTGCTATCAACACGGAGAAACTTAAAATAGAAGAACTGAAGAAAAGCCTGAATTAGGTTAATAAACTAATAGAAAACGAAAGAAGGTAGTGCAGATGCACTACCTTCTTTCGTTTATCGTATCAACTTGTAAAATAATCAACCTGTCAACTACTCCGCTACCATCAGGTTGCACAGCTTATACAGCGCTCTGGCGCCTACTATCGCATCTATATTGTCAGCGGTCTGTATGCCGGTAGAGACCTCATTCACATCAAAGCCTATTAGTTCACGGCCACTTAGCTTCAGTTGCTTGAATAGGTAGAATACCTGCTCCAGTTCAAAGCCTCCCGGTACTGGTGTACCTGTGTTAGGGCACAGCTTAGGGTCAAGGCCGTCAATGTCAAAGCTCACATATACTTTCTGTGGCAGCTTGTCTATAATATTCAGGCATATCTGTTTCCAGGTAGCGCCTTCGTATTGTTGTTCTTTTATGTTCTTATCAAAGAAAGTTTCTACACGGCCATTGCTGTTTTGTATTACTTCCAGTTCTTCATCGCAATAGTCACGAACACCTACCTGCACCAGTTTCTTCACTTGCGGCACCATGTTCAGTACGTTGTACATAATGGATGCGTGAGAATAAGTAAATCCTTCAAACGCATTTCTCAGGTCGGCATGTGCATCTATTTGCAACACACCAAACTCAGGATGTATCTCAGCCAGTGCTTTAATGAACCCAAGCGGGGTAGAGTGGTCGCCGCCTATCAACCCTACTTTCCTTCCTTCTTTCAGCAGGCGGGCGGTCATTTCCTGTACCCAGTTGCACATCATTTCGCCACCTTCGTTTATGCCTTGCAGTTTATTGGCCAGTTGACCGTTCTCTTCTACGCTGCCACCCTCGGTAAGGTGCGAGATGATGAGTTCAGCACATTGGCGGAGAAAATCGCTCTTCTTGCGGATGTTCTTATCTACCGGCAGCATATGGAAGCCCTTCTTCCATCCATCTACTACATCGGGGTCGTAAAGGTCTATTTGCATGGAGGCGTCAAAGATATTTTCCGGCCCTCTTGCTGTTCCCTGCCTGTAAGAGACAGTCACTTCCCAGGGTACGGGTAGTAATACCAGTGCCGCTTCGTCTTCTTTAAAAGGTAAGCCAAAGATGTTGTTGGTCTTTAGCCCTACCGAATTGGGGTCGAAATTTGCCAGATCAGCCATGCAGTAATTCAATTTGAGGCGCAAATTTACAGGATTATATCATAACAATACTCAAGTATTAGACATTGTAACATTTCATTGTATATCAATACTTTTGATACCTCATCAGTGGCTTTTGAACCCTAAATACCTGTAACTTTGCGGGTAATGAAAAAGACGCAGATTGTACTATTGGTATTGGTAGCCGTTGCTATAGCTGTAATTACAGGTATGTTCAGCGATTTCAGCACTTATGAGACCTTTGCTTCAGCCGCTGAAACACCCGGCAAAAGCTATCATGTTATCGGTTTCCTGCAAAAGGACAAACCCATGGACGCTAATGACCCCAACCGCTTTATTTTTTACGCAAAAGACAAATCCGGGGCAACTACCAAAGTGATATTTAAGGGTGGAAAACCTATGGATATAGAAAAGTCGGAGCAAATAGTTATGAAGGGCTTCATAGATAATGGAGAATTTCACTGCACCGGCATACAAATGAAATGTCCTTCCAAGTACAAGAAGGATCAGGTAGTAGGTGATATGGGCTAGTTTTTAACCCCCAACCTCCGCCCGGATGAAAGATCCATTCGGACGGGCCTGAAGGGGCTTACTTTTAATTTTTGAATTCATTGGAAACACAATTCATTGGAGAAAATTTATTGCCCGGGAAGCTGGGCTATTTTTTTATCATTCTCTCCTTTATCGCATCTTTATTTTCCGCATTCGCTTATTTCCGTTCGGCCAATACCGAGGACAGTGATCTTGAGGGTAGCCGCAGCTGGCTGAAGATGGCTCGTGGTAGTTTCATTATTCATACTGTTTCTGTTCTCGGCATTTTTACTGCACTCTATTATATTATTTCCAATCACCTTTTTGAATACAATTACGCCTACGCCCACTCATCGAAGGCGTTGCCGATGGAGTACCTGCTTTCCTGTTTCTGGGAGGGCTCTGAGGGTAGCTTCATGCTTTGGGCTTTCTGGAACAGTATGCTGGGCCTGGTAGTAATGGCAAGGGGCAAGAAATTAGAATCCCGCGCCATGTCTATCATCGCGCTGGTGCAGGTGGCTATCGCTACAACTTTATTGGGTTTGTATTTCGGAGACACCATCAATATTGGTAGCTCGCCGTTCATACTGCTGCGTGATAAGATGCAGGCCGCGCCCATATTTGCGGATCCCGACTACCTCAGCAAGTACATTCAGGATGGTAATGGCCTGAATGTTTCGCTGCAGAACTACTGGATGGTGATACACCCGCCGGTATTGTTCCTGGGTTTTGCTTCTACATTGATACCATTTGCTTATTGCATCGCTGCTCTTTGGAAAGGGGATTACCAGTTGTTCGTGAAACCAACATTGGCATGGTCGTTATTTTCCGGAGGGGTATTAGGGCTGGGTATCATGATGGGTGGTGCATGGGCTTACGAGTCGCTGAATTTTGGTGGCTATTGGGCATGGGACCCGGTAGAGAATGCATCACTCGTTCCCTGGCTGACTTTGGTAGCAGGCCTGCATACGTTATTAATATATAAAGCAACTAAGCGCTCTATCATTTTCACTTTTATACTGCTGTTGCTCACGCACCTGCTTATCTGGTATTCTACTTTCCTTACACGTACAGGTATATTGGGTGATACCTCGGTACATGCGTTCACAGGTGAGGGCTCATCGCTCACGTATCACTTGCTGGCGATAATAGGCGTGTTGCTGCTCATCAGTATCGGGTTGATGTGGAAGCGCTGGAAAGCTATGCCTCGCATAAAGAAAGAAGAAGAGGCCAGTTCCCGTGAGTTCTGGATGTTCATTGGTTCTTTCGTGCTGTTGCTTTCTGCTATACAGATATCTATAAGTACCTCTATCCCTGTATGGTCGCCGTTAGCTAAATGGATAACAGGTAAAGACGTAGCACCTCCCGTCGAACCCGTGCAACACTACAACAGTATACAGATATGGGTGGTAATGGTAGTGGCGCTTTTATCTGCTACCATATTATACTTTAAGTTCGTAAAGACCAGTGTGAAGGCAGCGTTCCGTAGTCTTCTTGTTACATTCATTATCTCGGCAGCATTTACTGCATTGGTAGGTATCACGCAGAAGATAGAGATAGGTCCTTACTTCTTGTTGTTGTTTGCTTCTTGTTATGCGATCGTTGCTAATCTTTATTATGCATTCGCGATACAAAAGGCAAGGTTAAAATTAATAGGTGCGCCTATTGCACACCTTGGTTTTGGGTTGATGCTGTTGGGCATACTGCTTTCGTCATACAACAAAGAAGTGATCTCATGGAACACTACAGGAGAAAGCATCGGGCTGAAAGGCAAGGACATGAAACAAACCCTGAAGGAAAACAGGGAGAACATCATGATGTTCAAAGACGTTCCGGTTGCGATGGCCGACTATATGGCTACATTCAAGGGTGATTCTACTTCTGAAACAGACCCGCGTCTTTTTTACCGTGTTGACTATGAGCGAATAGATACTACAACAAACGAAGTAGTAGAGCGCTTTACTTTGTATCCTGATCTTATTAAACCTAAAAACTCCGAGAGCTTTACCGCAAACCCGGCATCAAAGCACTACCTCACCAGGGATATATTTACTTACATCAACCAGGCGTCTAATTCTAAGTTGAAAGATGCATATACTAAGTACACAGTTCACAAAGGGGATAGTATCTTCCTTACGGGTGGTTACATGGTGTTCAATGGTTTTATCCCTAATGCGCAAAATGAAAAGTATGTACCGGTGCAGGGTGACGTATCTGTAGCTGCCAACCTCACCATTTTCAATATGAAGGGTAAGGTGAAGGATATTGCCCCTATCTATTATATACGTGATCAGCGGGAGTATAGTGTGGAAGACACCTTTGCTGTAATGAATATGCAAACCCGCTTCAGTAAGATACTTCCTGATGAAGGTGCTGCAGAAATAGAAATAAGGCAGGAGACCCCTGACTTCATCGTACTTAAAGCGATGGTGTTCCCTTATATCAATGTGTTGTGGCTGGGTGTTGTGGTAATGGTGATAGGATTCCTTATCAGTATGTTCTACCGCAATTCGCAAAAGGAAGCGAAGACTCGTTCAGCAGAATAAAATTTTCCGTGATGGCGAAAGAAACAGCAATAGAAATTTTTCATGAGCTGAGGCAGATACTGGAGCCCTATGCAAAGGGCCTCGACCTGAAGCAATCGGATGAGGGCTATAGTCTCAATTGTAAGAAAGAAGTAAAGAAGGGAATGCCGATGTTCTTTGGTGCAGCAAGCATCAGCAAGAACTATGTAAGCTTTTACCTGATGCCTGTATACGCTGACCCCACACTGCTGGATGATATAAGCCCCGAGCTAAAAAAGCGTATGCAGGGCAAGAGTTGTTTCAACTTCAAAAAGCCGGATGCCGCTCTCTTCAAAGAATTAAAGGCCCTCACTAAGAAAGGTTATGCTTCTTATGTAAAGGCGGGATGGATAGAGAAGTGATCATCACTCCTAAGTTTTAGTGACATTAAATAGAAAAGCCCCGAC
>DLHG01000015.1:0-256188 GCA_002483105.1 Bacteroidetes bacterium UBA7674 | reverse complement strand
GTCGGGGCTTTTCTATTTAATGTCGGTTATTTTATTTCAACCATTCAGATGGTTTACCGTGGTTCCATCCGTAGTCATTTATTTTATTTGCAACAGTATCCAGTACATAGTAGTGCACTATCAGGTCACCGTGCTGCTGGTAAAACTGGCTTGGGGCCAGGTAGCCGCGGCCTTCTATTACTTTACCTCCTACACCCTGGCGGTCAATATAAAGCGTATCGTCGGACACTCTGCCTGTAACGTAATATTGCTGGGGAATTGTGTTGTTGAAGTTGTATATCCTAACAGCATTGATAGCGGTAGCAGCTTCTACATTCAAAGGATACTCAGCACTCAGGGTTAGCGTACCACTTTCGGTAACGGTCCATGGCCCTATGAATTTAGCGCGTATCGTTTTCTCACATTGTGTGCCTTCATATCCGGTAGCGCAATAGCATTGGCCTTCCACGCAGGTACCTTCAAACGAACAGGTGATCTCCTTGCATTTATCGCGTTTGCAGGAAGTATATGTAATGCTACCAAATACCAAAACGGCACTCAGGGCAGAAAGAACAATAGTTTTAACACGGTTACTCATCGGGAAAAGTACGTTTATACTAAAGCTTAAAGATATAAGAATCAAATGTAAAAAGCAAAGCTATTCACACCTTTAATTACAGCAAATATTATACCGAATTGTAATGGTAGGGTAATGGAATTGGGCCGGAACTAGAAACCGTCAGACGTTCTGTACCACAATGATGGTTGGCCTTCTATCAAGCCGAAATCATTGTACACACCACTAACTGTCTCAGTAACACGGTAACGAAGGATCATATGGCCATTTTCTTCGTAGTCAACAGTAGGGTCCAGGTAGCCCATACCTTCTATTGTCCTGTTGAACAGTTCCTGGCGAGGTATGTAAAGGGTGTCGTTACTTACATTTGCAATCACCGACAGGTTCATCGGTATGTAATTATAAAAGTTGAAGATGCCCACTTCCTGGATAGCCTCTGCAGGAGCGATGCTTATAGTATAACGGTTGAAACCTGTTTGAGTGCCTGTTTCAGCAACTTCCCATGTACCTGTGAATTTATCGCGCGTTACCTTCTCACACTGATTTCCTTCATATCCGGTTGCACAGGTACACTCGCCGTCGGTACATACGCCACCATAGGCGCAGGTAATAGCCTTACATTTGTCGGGATTGCAGGAGGTATATGTTATTCCTGTAAACACAACTAGTGCGCTCAGAGCTGAGAGTACAATAGTCTTCACACAGGTTTTCATCGGCAAATCGTTATTAAATTGAAGCTTGAAGATAATTAAAACAATTTTAAGTGCAAGAGTTTCAATGGAAAAACCTCAATTATCGTTCCATTTTCGCTTCCATGGCTCATTTTACTAAGCTTGCTTTAATTTAAAGTTTATTTCTCTGATTCAGCCTTGTAAGCCATTATCCCCTTAAGTATGGCTCCGGCCACTTCCTTCTGGCCCCTGTTAGAGTTCAGGTATTCCTCTTCTTCCGGGTTGTTGATGAAGCCTATTTCTACCAATACCCCCGGCATAGCGCTACCTGCGAGCACTTCCAGCCCTTTTTGCTTCACTCCAAGGTCATTACGTCCCTGGTTGGCAAATTGCTGTTGTATTTTATTGCCCAGCGTTATGCTACGGCTCAGGTAAGCCTGGGTATATTGGGCTATGATGATGGCTGTTTGCGGGTCGTTGGTGTTCAGCATTCCGGCCTCATCAGTTATATTATCGCTGTATTCGCCAATGGCATCTTCTTTCTGTGAGTTGCGGTGCAATCCCAATACGTAGGTTTCGGTACCTGAAGTACTTGTTCCCCTGTGATGGATGGTCTTATATACCGGAACTCTTACTTTCTTTCTGCCTTTTTTTACCAGTTTGGTGCCTGTTTTTATCCTTTCAGTACGCCCTGCTGTTGAGTTTACGTGTACGGAGATAAAGAGGTCTCCACCACTGCGGTTGGCTATTTCGTGCCTGTCTACCAGACTGGGATAATCATCAATAGTGCGTGTATATACCACATCCACATCGGGCATACTCTCTTTTATCATTTTGCCGAGGAGTAGCACCACATCAAGGGTCAGGTCTTTTTCCGAGGATATTTGTCCGCGTGCGCCGGGGTCTTTTCCACCATGACCTGCGTCCAGCACAATTTTTCTGACCTTTTTGCCGTTTGCAAAAAGTATCTGAGGTGTGAAACTAAGTAATATTAAAAGCGTTATTAATCTGGTACGCATATTGTTGAGTGAGAATTATCGTTTAAAAATACAGAAATAATCAAACCTGCAATTAAAGCTGCTATCAAATAACTATTTTTGTGCCCGTTACATGAGCTTGTGCGGTAAAATTATTCTAAAAAAAACATCTATTCACCGCCTTTATTGTTTTTGGGCGGTCATTTTTGTTTTTATTAGCATTCAGGCCTCTGCCCAGCGGGGACATTCGTCCCGTACTGACAAGGTCTCACGCTTTAATGACACTACACTTGTAGATTCATTAAATGTAATTCCATCCGTTAGTGACACTACACTTGTTGATTCATTAAATGTAACTCCGGATTCCATTAAAGCAACTAAAAGCCTCGAAGAAAGACTCGGCATTAAAATATCTCCTGATGCATTGTCTGAAATAGTAGTCGCTACTGCCCGTGATTCTGTTGTGATGAACCTGGACAGCAACAAATTCTACCTCTACGGAAAGGCAAAGGTGACCTACGATGATATGATACTGGAAGCGGGGGAGGTACAATACAACCAGAGTAATAACAACGTAATTGCAGGACCCCAGCTGGATAGTGCCGGTAAATTCACGGAGAAACCCACTTTTACACAAGGAACTGAAAAAGTAGCTTACGATTCACTACAATACAACTTTAAAAGTAAGCGTGCCATTGTGCGTAACGCTAAATCACAATATGGAGAGGGCTACCTGCATAGTATGCAGGTGAAGCGTAACCCGGATCAGTCTATCTATGGCCTTCATAATGTTTATACCACCTGCGCGCTTGATGAGCCGCACTTTGGTATTGTCACCAAAAAGATAAAGGTCATACCGAACAGGGTTGCTGCGTCAGGTCCCGCCAATATCGCAATTGAGGGTGTGCCCACGCCGTTATTTTTGCCATTCGGGCTCTTTCCCATTTCTTCCAAACAACGTTCGGGATTTATTCTCCCTACCTATACTGTAGAAGAGAATCGTGGCTTGGGTCTATTGAACGGCGGATATTATTTCTACATCAGCGAGAAGATGGATTTCCTTTCGCAGATCAATATATTTTCTAAGGGAAGCTGGCAGGCGAGCGGTCTGACAAAGTACAAGAGTATTTACAAACACTACGGTGATTTCCAGTTTCAATATGCTTACAACAAAGTAGGGGAGAGTTACGAGCCGGGTTCCTCAGTAGGACGCGAGTTCATGATCAACTGGCAACACATGACCGACCCTAAAGCCCGCCCCGGCCAAAGTTTCACGGCAGCGGTAAAGGTGGGTACATCATCGTTCTACAGCACTACCAGTTACGATCCGCTACAGGTAGTAGATAACCAGTTCCTGTCTAACCTTAGTTATAATAAATCATGGCAGGGCAAGCCGTTCAACCTTACGGTGAGTGCGCGTCATAGCCAGAATACACGTACAGGAGAGGTAGATGTTACGCTGCCACAAGTAGCATTCAATATATCCAGCCTTGCCCCTTTCCAGAACAAGAACTACGTCGGCACACCTCGCTGGTTCGATAAAATATCATTGAGCTACACGCTTGATGCACAGAACAAAACCAATTTCTATGATACCCTTTTCGATATCAACAATCTGAATTTCCGCAATGGCATAAGACATAGTATTCCTATTGGTGCTAACTATACGCTTGCCCGTTTCATAAACACATCATTCAGTATTCCGTATAATGAATATTGGTATACCGAAGAATTGAGGAAGGAATATAATGATGTTACAGGCAAGATAGATAGCACCGTTAATCGTGGCTTTTATTCTGCACGGGATTTTGGTGCCAGTGTTACCTTCAATACAAGGGTGTTTGGTACAAAGCTATTCAAGCGTGGTAAGCTGCGTGGGATACGCCACATATTGGAGCCTAGCGTAGCTTTTACTTATCGCCCTGACTTCGGGAAGGCCAGCTTTAACTACTACTATGCTACACGGTTAGATACAAGCAATACGATAACCAATCTATATCGTTACGAAAGCTCCAGCTTCCTGGGCGGAGTTGGCAGTGGTGAGCAGCGTAGCCTCAGCTTTGGCCTGAACAACAACCTGCAGATGAAGGTGCGCAATGCTAAGGATACCGCGTCAGGGTTTAAGAATGTAGTACTTATAGATGGGTTCAGTATTAATTCGGCGTACAATTTCGCTGCCGATTCCTTTAACTGGGCAGGTATTGACATGTCTTTCCGTACCAACATCCTGAACAAAATATCCATCACCGCGGGAGCTAACTTCGACCAATATGGTATAAACAAAACAACCGGCAATCGTTACGCCAATAGTACCATGTGGGAAAGAGGGGATGGAATAGCCAGGTTCAATAATGCGGGCATAAGCGCTAATACTTCACTTACATCGAAACCAAGGGACCCTAAAAGTGCCGCGACCAATACTGATCGCAACAACGGGATCGTATTTAACCCGGACTACTACAACTATGTTGATTTCGATATCCCCTGGAGCATCAGTATGAGTTATGCGCTCAATATATCGAATACCTATCTCCCTGAGTCTAAAAAGGACACCATAACCGTGACGGGGCATAATCTCACCATTGGTGGCGATTTTAATATTACACCCCGTTGGAAGGTCACTGTATATACAGGATATGATTTTGTGAACAAGCAGTTGCAGATCACCAAATTCCAGATATTCCGCGACCTTCACTGCTGGGCTATGCGCCTGGAGACCGTACCTTTCGGCCCGCAGAAGAATTACAACTTCACTATCAACGTAAAAGCCTCGGTACTGCAAGACCTGAAACTGATGCGCAGGCGTGACTTCAGGGACCTGGCCAACTAGCCGCAGGCCTGTTGACTCCTTCCCGGGCCTATTTTTTACCTCACAATTGGAATTTATGTAATGGATACTGAATGTTTAAAAGCAAAATTTACTTTTGGCGTTCATTTGATTACTTTTGCAGCATCTTTTTGAAATAATAACAAATAGCTATTTATGGCGATAGTTGACCTGGTAATGCCCAAGATGGGTGAGAGTATAATGGAAGCAACTGTATTGAAATGGCACAAAAAGCCGGGAGATACTGTGAAGATGGATGAGACCGTACTGGAGATAGCCACTGATAAAGTGGATAGCGAAGTGCCCTCTACTGCGGAAGGTACCATTACCGAAATACTGTTTAAAGAAAATGATGTAGTACCGGTTGGTACTGTCATCGCACGTTTAGATACGGTAGGCGGTGCTGCTTCGGCATCTCCTGCTACAGCCCCTGTACAACAAGCTCCTGCGCCTGTGGCCCAGGCTGCTCCTGCACCAACACCACAGCCGCAACCGGTGGCAGCACACACTGCTGCCCCGGACGCCGGCAACCGCTTTTACTCTCCGCTTGTCCTCAATATTGCAGGCAAGGAAGGTATCGGCATGGCAGAGTTGGAAAACATTCCGGGTACAGGTAATGAAGGCCGTGTGACCAAAAAGGATATCCTTAGCTATATAGCTAATCGTGGCAATGGCGCTGCACAAGCAGCTCCGCAACCGCAAGCCCAGCCTGCACAACAAGCAGCTCCGGCTTATACTGCAGCCGCTCCGCAAGCTTCATCTGCTCCTGCCTCTTCATCTGCCAGTGCAGGTGGTAATGTAGAGATCGTGGAGATGGACCGTATGCGTAAGCTGATAGCAGAACATATGGTACGCTCTAAGGCTACCTCTCCTCACGTTACTTCTTTCACCGAAGCTGATGTTACCAACATCGTTCGCTGGAGAGAGAAGAACAAAAAAGCATTTGAAACTACCTACGGAGAAAAGATCACCTTCACACCGATATTCTTTGAAGCGATAGTGAATTGCATCCGTAAATACCCGATGATCAATGCAAGCCTCGATGGCAACAACATAATCATTAAGAAGGACATCAACATAGGAATGGCTGCTGCATTACCAAGCGGTAACCTGATAGTGCCTGTAATAAAAAATGCAGATACTAAAAACCTGCTTGGCCTCACCAAAGATGTGAACGCCCTGGCCAATGCTGCGCGTAGTAACAAGCTGAAAGCCGACGATACACAAGGTGGTACATTCACGGTTACTAATGTAGGTACGTTCGGTAGCCTGATGGGCACACCTATCATCAACCAACCGCAGGTAGCGATACTGGCTGTAGGTGCTATAAAGAAACGCCCTATGGTAATGGAAACAGCTGATGGCGATGTGATTGCTATCCGCCATATGATGTACTTATCATTGAGCTATGATCACCGTATTGTAGATGGTTCATTAGGTGCCAGCTTCTTAACAGCAGTAGCCAACGAACTGGAAGCGTTCGACCCGAACAGGGCGGTTTAATAAACAGATACTTACATAGAAGGTCCTCTCCTGGTTCAGCCGGGAGAGGATTTTCTTTTATACCCTAACCGATCCTTTATCCTACCTTTATGCATATGTCCACCAACAGGGAAACTATCCTGACGTTCTACCAGGCTTTCAGAAGTAAAGACTACAAAACCATGCAGTCTTGCTATGCAGATAATGCTGTATTCAACGATGAGGTCTTCACCGATCTGAATGCAGCAGAAGTACGGGCTATGTGGGAGATGTTTTGTATGAAAGGAAAGGACATGCAGGTGAGTTTTTCAGATGCGGTTGCCGATGGTGAAACAGGCAGTGCTCACTGGATAGCACACTATACCTTTTCAAAGACAGGAAAGAAAGTGGTGAACCGAATTAAAGCCCACTTCACTTTCGCCGACGGGAAGATAGTGAAGCATACAGATCATTTCAACTTCTATCATTGGGCTCGGCAGGCTCTTGGCCTCACGGGTACTCTCCTGGGCTGGACTTCTTTCTTAAAAGAGAAAGTAAAAAAAGAAGCGATGAAGAACCTGAAGAAATATATGGCCGGCCGGTAGCTAGCTCTCTTTTTCTACAACAGCTTTCTTCACTACACGCTTGTTCAACAGCTTCAGATACAAGAATCCAAATAACCCGCTTGCAAAAGAAGCACCTATAATGGCTATCTTGGCTGTAGTTTGTGCTTCGTCTCCTGCTAATGCAAGCGTAGCCATAAATATGGAAATGGTAAAGCCTATACCCGCTACCATGCCCATACCTATTACTTGTCTCCACATCATTTTATCAGGCAGTGTGCTAAGTCCCAGCTTTACTGCCAGCAGCGAAAAGAGGAAAATACCTACCGGTTTTCCAAGCACCAACCCCATAAATATACCGTGATGCAGGGTAGTGGTAAATGCTATCCAGATATCGTCAGGCAGAGCTATGGCAGTATTGGCCAATGCGAATATGGGTAGTATAATAAAGTTGACCGGGTCGTGCAGGCTATGGATCAGGTGATTGATCTTCCGCAGTGGGATAGTGAAGGCCAACAATACCCCGGCTATGGTGGCATGTACTCCTGAGTTGAATATGAAATACCACAGCAGCAAGCCCAGGACGAAGAACATATAGTTGCGCTTCACTTTCATCAGATTCATGGTTATCAGCACTGCGAGCACGATGCCGCCCATTCCCAGGTAGAACCAACTGATATCTTCGGCATAGAAGATGGCGATGGCCAATATACCACCCAGGTCGTCAATAATGGCCAGGGCCGTTAGGAAGATGCGCAAAGAGAGTGGCGCTTTTTTGCCCAGCAACGAAAGTATCCCCAGTGAGAAAGCGATATCGGTCGCCATTGGTATACCCCAGCCATTGCTATAAGGAGTATTGCCACACCATAGGTAATAGAAGAAAGCAGGTACTACCATCCCTCCGACCGCGGCGAACAAAGGCAGCAAAGATTTTTTCAGGCTATTGAGCTCTCCTATCATCAGTTCCCGCTTTATCTCCATACCCACCATCAGGAAGAAGATAGCCATAAGGCCATCGTTCACAAAATGTAGGGTACTGTGTGGCAGGTGAAGGGCACCGGTGGTAGGGAACAGCTCCAGTTGCCAGAAGCCCAGATAGTTCTCAGCTGCGCTGCTATTGCTCACTATCATAGAGATAAGGGTGCAGCAGATCAGCGTTATACCTACGGCACGGCTGTCACGGATGAATTCCTGTACAGGAGAGATAAGGTATTTTTCTACTAAAGAGCGTTTAGGCATGGCGCAAAAATAACATTGTTTGACTTAATGGCTACATTCAGAAATAACACGCTTTTCATACCAGTCCAAGGCATTAATCAGTAAATTTGCTGCTTCCTATGTTGTCTTCTCTCAAATCTTTACGATACCTCATATATGTACTGTTGCTGGTAACAGCATCTTGCAGCCACTCTTACCAGGTCACCAAACATACCCCCGGCAGCGTCAAAGTGAAAGATGTCTCACCCGACAGCAGCCTCAATAGTCTCATAAAACCGTTTAAAGACCAGCTTGATGTAAAAATGAGCGAACTGATAGGCCGGGCGGACACTACTCTCACAAAGAAACAGCCCGAGTCCACTCTCGGTAACTTTATGGCTGATGCCCAGCTACAGGCAGCCCGTAAAATAGACCCTCTGGTAAATATTTCGGTAGCCAACTATGGAGGTATTCGTATATCATATCTTACCGGGGGGGACATAAAGCTCCGCAATATGTATGAACTGATGCCATTTGACAATATGCTCACCATTATAGAAGTGCCGGGAAACCTGTTACACAAGCTATGCGACCATATGGCAGGGCTCGGTGGCTGGCCGGTATCGGGTATGAGTTATATAATAAAGGATAAGAAAGCTATTAATATACTAGTGGGTGATAAACAGCTGAATGAGCAAGCCAATTACAAAGTAGCCATCAGCGACTATGTAGCCAATGGCGGGGATAATTGTGACTTCCTGAAAACTGCGACGCAACGTGCTACGAATATATTGATCAGGGATGTGCTGATAAGCTATGTAAGGGATCTTACAGCTCAGCAGAAACCATTACGTAGCTCACTTGAAAACCGCGTACAATATGCTCAATAGAAGGACATTTATAAAGAAAGCAGCCATCGGTGGTGGTTTGGCACTGGCAGGTGGATTTCCATTCGAAAGCCTTGCGGGTGAGCGCACTAAGAAGTTGACAATTCTGCATACGAATGATGTACACAGCAGGCTGGAACCCTTCCCGATGGACGGCGGCAGGAACGAAGGCCAGGGTGGCGTGGCAGCCCGGGCAGCGATCATTTCGGCTATCCGCAAGGAGCAGGAAAACGTACTCTTGCTGGATGCGGGAGATATCTTCCAGGGTACTCCTTACTTCAACATGTATAAAGGGGAACCTGAGATAAAAGCGCTCAGTATGATGGGCTACGATGCCGTGACCATGGGCAACCACGATTTTGATGCGGGTGTAGAGGGTTTTGCCAGGCAATTACCGCACGCCAACTTCCCGGTTCTGACAGCCAACTATGATTTTACAAATACTCCTTTAGAAGGGAAAACCATACCCTTCACTACGATAAAAAGAGGCGGGCTGAAGATCGGTATTTTCGGGCTGGGGGTCGAGCTGAAAGGTCTGGTGTCCGACAACTACTTTGGGAACACAAAATATAACGACCCTATACCCATCGCGAGGAGGATATCTGAGCAATTAAAGAGACAGGAAAAGTGCGACATGGTCATCTGTCTTTCGCACTTGGGATATGAGTATGATAACAATAAAGTAAGTGACAAAGTATTGGCCGCGGAGACAGAACATATTGACCTGATAATAGGTGGGCACACCCATACCTTTTTGGATGTACCCACATCCTTAAAGAATAAGGCAGGCAGGGAGATTCTTATCAACCAGGTAGGTTGGGCTGGCCTCCGGCTGGGAAGAATAGACTACGAATTTGGAAGCAGAAAAACAAGTAAAATTTCTTCTGCCCAATCTGTAATCGTATCTAAACAAACAAGGGTCGGTTAATTTTTTTTTTTCAACAAATGTTGGCAATTTCGTCTTCCTGATAAAGAAATTTAAACAGGGTATTCCGATAGGTTCTGTGCGAGAGTTTTCAGCAACAATTACAATAGTAAAAAAGAGCGGATAAACAAGGGTATTTTTCCCGGAAATGATAAAAAACATCTTTTCCGAAAAAAAGTCCCGACTGAACTACTGGAATACTAAAAATGGTATTAACTTGAAGAATTGAGTACGGCCACAACATGGATCAAAATATAAACAACACCACCAACATATCAACAGACACCGAAGCCGTTTGGAATAAGTGCTTAGGTATCATTAAGGACAATGTGAATTGGCGCACATTCCAAACGTGGTTTGAGCCCATCACGGCAGTTGCTCTTACAGGCAACATTTTAACTTTGCAAGTTCCCAGCCAGTTTTTTTACGAATGGTTAGAAGAGCATTATGTAGAGCTTCTTGGTAAAACAATCAAACGTGTACTTGGTAAGGATGGCCGCCTCGAGTATCGCATACTCATGGAGAGCAGTTCTTCACAACGCAATCCGGCATCTATCAATATGCCCGGTAGCACCCACACAAAACCACCGAAAGAAAATAACTATGTAGACATGCCACTGAAGTGGGATGATCCGCATAACATAAAAACGCCTTATGCTATTCCGGGTTTAAAGCGTTTGCAAATTGATCCTCAGCTTAATGCCAACTATGTTTTTGATAATTATGTAGAAGGTGATTGCAATCGTGTTGCCCGCTCTGCCGGTATGCACGTTGCGGCTAAGCCCGGCGCTACCTCTTTCAACCCGCTGGTAGTATTCGGCGGTGTGGGTTGGGGCAAGACGCACCTGGTTCAGGCTATAGGTAACGAGGTTCGCCGCCTACACCCGAATAAGTCTGTACTGTATGTAAGTGCAGAGAAATTCATCAATCAGTTCATAGACCATTCCCGCAATAACGAGATCAACGATTTCATACATTTCTATCAACTGATAGACGTGCTGATATTGGATGATATTCATTTGTTCGTATCTGCTGTTAAAACGCAGGATGTGTTCTTTGCGATCTTCAACCACTTACACCAAAGTGGAAAACAAATTATCCTGACGAGCGATACCGCCCCTAAGGATATGGAAGGTATGCAGGAGAGATTGCTCAGCCGTTTCCGCTGGGGATTGAATGCTGATATACAAGCGCCTGATTTCGAAACACGCCAGTCTATACTTCATGTAAAAATGAAGCACGAAGGCCTGGAGATTCCTGAAGATGTAGTGAAGTATGTAGCGTATAATGTGCAAAGCAATGTTCGTGAACTGGAAGGTGCATTGATAGCATTATTCGCTCAGGCTACCCTGAACAAGAAAGAAATTGATATAGACCTCGCTAAGCGCGTCATGAAGAATTTCGTGAAGACCGCTGCCCGTGAGTTGACTATTGAGAATATTCAGAAGATGGTATGTGAGTATTTCCATATTGGCTACGATAAGCTGCTGGCTAAGACGCGTAAGCGCGAAATAGTACAGGCTCGCCAGATAACCATGTACCTGGCCAAGAAGTTCACCAAGAGCTCGCTGAAGAACATAGGCGAACACTTTGGAGGTTTTGACCATACGACAGTGATACACAGCTGCCAGACGGTAGAAAACCTGATGGACACCGACGGCGATTACAAAGAACATTTACTGGAACTACAGCAGAAAGTACAGCTAGCTAGTATCTAAAGATGCTTAGCTGCGCTGCTCATCCCCTCCGGAGAAGGGTTAGGGGAGTGTCTGCTCGCACTCGGTTTCACAAGGTTCTTTACATAATACGGGAAAAACAATCTGAACAACCGCTCAAAATTCTTTTTGTTTTTTCGCTATTAAATTTATCTTTGCAGTCCCTTGAAAAACAGGGTGAAGTTCTTAAATACCTTGTAGGCAACGGCTTACATAGTTTATAGGTGAGGTGGGAGAGTGGCCGAATCCAATAGTTTGCTAAACTGTCGTACGCTTTACCGCGTACCGCGGGTTCGAATCCCGCCCTCACCGCAGGCCACTAGTAAAAGTAATTGATAACTCAGGTTATCATTCCCAGGTATCGCCGTGAGGTGGTACTAACCAAGTTCGGGAAGTGGCGCAGGCCGGTAGCGCATCTGGTTTGGGACCAGGGGGTCGCAGGTTCGAATCCTGTCTTCCCGACTTAAAAAACAAAAAGCTCAGCTTCGGCTGGGCTTTTTTGTTTTTAGTATCTTACACACTACATCTAACGATATGCAAACAAATCTATTAACTGAAGAGGAATTTATAGCTACCATGTCCGACAGGATGGTAGATGCTACTGAGTTTGCAGAACCGGCAGTGGACATATGGCCTTATGTGGAGGCTTTGGTTGCAGAAGGCGTGGTAGAACAATACGTCTATGATGAGACATTGGTAGAAATGGTTTCCCGCAACAGGGAAGACTCTTTCGACCACGTAATGTTACCCACGGAAGACGAAGAGATATTCATCGTGATCGTAGTGGATTTCGAAGAAGAAGAGATCTATGGGCATTATGTGCTCAATCTAAAGGAAGGGAATGATGAGTAGAATGATCGCTTCGACTATTATTACTATGCAGCATTAATGCCATTGAATATTTGATACAAAAGCCGCCTGATAAGGCGGCTTTTGCCGTTCACCCATTTTCAGTAGCTATTCACCTATCTCTTTTTATCCCGGTTGAGCATTAGGTTAGGTTTGTCCTATAAAATTTCAATCATATGAAAAACAGGATTCTTACTTGTGTTGTGTTGACAGCCATCATACTGTCTGTTGGTGTAGTCAGCCTATTTGCTCAGCCTAAGAGCACATTTGCGGGAGACGTGAATATTCTGCCGTTCACGAATGGTGTGTATGGCAGTGCCAGGGTTGCCGTTGCCTACAACGGGGATATATATGTGGGCAGGCTCCTCAAGGCAAACGGTACTGAGTATAAAACATGGGAGATCGTGAGGTCCACAGATGGTGGATATACCTTCACGCAGTTCGCTATCAATTCTATCTTCGATGTGGACGTTAAATATTCTGCTTTCGATATAGCGGCCTGCGGCAATAACGCCACTGAGTTCAGACTGTTTGTAGCACGTTCCTCGATCAATATGGTGACCGGAGCCTCCACTATTACATTGACGGCACACACCTCCGCCAATACCATTACCACCATCCCCCTGGCAGAAGCTGAATACACCAGTACAAATGCGAACAGGGGATTTGAAAGCCTGTCTCTTTCTACAGACAGCAAAGAGCCGTCACTCGATGCCAGCCCCTTCAGTATATCACTGGCTGCCCAAAAATCAGGCCTTCTTGATTCAGTCGTTGCATGGTCAGACATGGTAGGTGGCACCCAGATGAACAGGCGTGGGATATATGGCACACCCAACTATATCAGGAATGTGAGCGCTGCTACCGGTTCGGCACAAAGTTCTGTATTTGGCAGGCTTGGGATCACCTGGGATGAGTATGACAGCAGCATAGCAGAGTGGGGGAATGTAAAGGTCCAATTTATTTATACAGATGATGCGCAGGACGCGAACTTCAGCGGGCCATATGATGTGAGCACGCAGAACATGCTGCACCGCAAGCCGGTCATTGCCATGTCTAATAATAATGCCTTGCAGGAAATACGTGGCAGTATCCTTTTAGAGTATAACGCAGCCTCTACTAACGAAGGTTCCAATATCTATTCCCGTACGTTCGATCAATTGCTCCAGGCTGACCCGCAATTTGAGAGCGTGACCGTACAGATAGGTAATGGCGACCAGAAGGACCCATATGTGAGTTACAATCCCGCCAATGATAAATTCCTGTACACTTATTACAATGCTGCTAATGATGCACTTGTGTATGAAACAGCAGACCTCACAGCTGACATTCAAGGACTTCCGGTATTAACACAACTCAACTACAGGGACGATCAAAGTGTGATAGCCAGCCCAATGCCGCGTATAGATGGAAGAGCCGATGGCCAGAACTACTTTGTATGGAACGATAATGGTGAAACATACATTGATGCACAACTGCACTGGCCGGCATCTGTACAAAGCACTTCCGTTTCAGTTGCAGACTTAATGCTTTACCCTAACCCTGCAACAGATAACATCACCCTTAGTTTCGCTTCAGAGAATGACGACAATGCTACGCTTTCAATCATAGACATGAGCGGTCGTGTTCTTCAAAATGCCGAAGCAAGTATTTCAAAGGGCAGTAACAAATTACCTATAACATTAAGCAATCTACCCGTCGGCAATTATACGCTACGCATCAGCGGGGCCCATACCAATACATCAGTAATGTTTACTGTAAGGCATTAATCTTTATCAATATTTACGACAGAAGCCGCCTCTATGGCGGCTTTTGTCGTTGAAGTAAAATATGTCATTGCGTGCCCGAGTGTGTTTTTATTTATTGTTACTATCATCAGGATTAACAGATCGTTAATGAACGTTCCCCTTCTTCTATATAGTCGTACTACAATTTTTAGTTTCTCTAAACTATTTAGGGTTGTTTCTGCGGTCTGTCTGATTTAAAAAATATCCATTCGTCGTACCAAAGTATCTCTTTGTCGGTTGAAAGAGTTCATTCGTCGAATGGCTGATTGGTTGAGTATTTGTTCGTATTACCTTAATAGTATTGATCATTTAAACTCGACAAAAAAACTTATGAAAAGGAAAGCATTAATTCTCACAGGTTTGCTTGCATTAACAGCAAATCATGTTTTTGCACAAATTCCCTGGAACAACACTCCTACAGGTACGCAAACATTTACTGACAAAAACGTCGGTATTGGCTATGAAATAACCGGAATACCTTCAGCAACTACGTTGCATGTGAAAAACCTGGAGTTGACCAGTGTTGTAGGCACAAGTGATGTCAACCTCAAAATTGAACGCAAGATCGGTAGTTTTGGATCGGGACAAGGTGTGCATGTTTCAGGCAACATGATCGAAGCAATAGTGGAAAATACAAATGTAACTCCGAACACGACTACTAAAGGGTTCGTACTGAATAAGGATTTCAAACTAGGTATTGGCACTTCTACACCTTCTGAAAGACTGAGTGTAAAAGATGGAAATATGTCAGTTACTAATGGCGATGTACTAATTTCTAATGATAACGACGCAGCGGAGAGAAGCATCAAGGCTAACACTTCTACAGGGTATTTTAGGCTTTACGGTAACAGTACCGCGGCAAACGGTCCGTACATTGATATGTTTGGCAACGGCAATACTTATGGTTATGGCAGGATGAATTTTGTTCATGGCGATCTGGCATCTTCGGCATTCGAATTCTGGAAATATAACGGTACAACCTACATGAGTCAGATGACCATTAAGAATGACGGTTCCGTCGGTATAGGAGATCAAAACCCAACAGCGAAACTCACGGTTAATGGAGACATCAATTTCACTTCCGCTACAACAACGAGCAGGGCTGTAAGAGGGAAAACAACTTCTTGGCTGGAATTGTCTGCAAACACAGGTGCTACAGATGGTGCGGTACTATTCATCCACGGCAATAATAGCATCTATGAGAAAGGTGGGGCCATGCTTATGTCTAATGGTAGTCAGAATGATGAGATCAGTTTCGGGGTAAAGAATTATACTGCACCATCAACCTATCTGAATATACTAGCAGCCAAGAAGAATGGTAAGGTAGTAATTGGAGATGTTAGCAGCACGCCTGACGGCTATAAGCTTTACGTGCAAAAAGGAATTTTTACAGAAAGAATTAAAGTGGCTTTGAGTGGTACAAGTAATTGGTCAGATTTTGTATTTGATGATGATTACGATTTGATGCCACTCTCTGAGGTAGAATCTTTTATAAAAGAAAACCATCATTTACCGGAAATTCCATCAGCAACTGAGGTTCATAAAGAAGGTCTTGATTTGGCACAAATGGATGCGAAGCTCTTACAAAAGATCGAAGAGCTCACTTTACATGCAATTGAGCAACAGAAATTGTTGAATGAACAGCAGAAAGTATTACAGCAACAGCAGAAAGAGATCAGTAAACTAACACGTTCATCTAAAAATTAATAGCTATGAAAGTGTTAAGATTTTTGTTATTGCCAATATTTTTAACGGCGCTATGTAATAATATCCTGCAGGCACAGGGGCAACCACCGTATGCAGCTCCACATCCAGCATTATCCAGCCTCGAATATTTACCTCAAGGAATGGATTTGCATCATATCAGCAATGATCCATGGAATGAACCATGGAAGCTTGTTTTTGAAGAGAATTTTAATGCATACGGTGATCACAATAATTATTTTAATGCGTACACTGATAGATGGAATATATGGGACGGCGAACCCGGAGATGGTCTACCTCATGTCTTTTACTATTCACCTTATCAGGTACAAATGAAAAATGGCCTTTGCTATTTAAAGAGTAGTTATATGCCTGGAACGCCTAATAATGTTTTTTACGAGTATGCGTCGGGTAGAATTAGTCTTCAAGCACCCTGGTCAGGAGGAGGTAATTACATTTATGAAACCGGAATGTTTGAGATTAGAATGAAAATGTCTACCGCCTATTGGGCACATGATAATATGTGGCCAACATCTAATAACCGGGGAGAGATTGATGCTTGCGAAATGAGTGGCGGTGTATGTCGGCATTCTAATAAAAAATCGATACCGCACCACTTGCATGGACCTAAATTTATAGACTATACTGATTATGCTTGTGATTATTATACTGAAATTGGTTCACCGGCCTGTGATGATTTTCATACATACACTGTTATTTGGGATAAGTATTTTATTTACTTTGTTGTTGATCACGATATGTCTCAGCTGAAAACAATTCCTAAACTAAAAGATGGGAATGACAATTTCTATTATGGGGGTGTCACGGACAATCATTTATGGTATCAGATAGCAGATTGTTTTATCAATATAAATGAAGCCTTAGAAACACAAATTGATCAGGGCGTTGACTCTAAATGGAGCAATATAGGATCTAAGCACGGAAATTTTAAAGGATTTATAAAAGATCTTTTGACTAAACAAAATGCAGGAATGCCAGGATATACAGTTATCGATTGGTTTAAGATATATCAACGGGATCCTTGCTCTCAGGACCAAGTCATCACTTCTTCGCGTTTATTCCCATATTTAACACTCGATGAAAGAAGTATTACCTTAGGTACAAATGCTATATCTGGATCGGTAAATATGGCATGGGCATCGGTGTCTGCTCATCGTGACCCTGGTGTATATAAGGCAACATATATTAACATCGTAGATAATTTTGAATTTAATGCTAACACGTCAGCATTGACAACAACTTTTGATTTTCAGTCGAAGGAGTGCCCAGAACAAAAAGGTGGAAATGAATATGTCTGGGATACGACAAAGACGATAGATACTGTTGCATTGCCTTATGTATTCACGTGTGCAGATTTGGATTCGGCAGTGGTCGATTCCCTCCTTTCCGGAACTGACACTGCGATAATTAATGCGGTCTATTCATTCCTTGATAGTGTTGGATGTGACTATTTGCAAGGTTCAGGTCAAGGAGGCCAAGCTCGATTTGCTCCAAATGGTTCTACACAGCAAATTCAATTTGTTAATAACGCAGAAAGTGGTATCGTTATTTATCCGAATCCTAGTAATGGTAGTTTTACAGTAAGGAGTTCGAAGCGTGAACGATGTGATATTGCTGTAACAAATGTTGTAGGGCAAGAGGTCTACAAAGCTAGTATTAGTGATAAGGTGACAAATATTAAGTTACCGGAGGGACTTTCTCAAGGCACATATACCATAAGAATAAATGGTCCGGGTGTTAATTATATAGAGAAACTGGTATTGATAAATTAGTAAAAAGAATCCCCACCTTACTTCGGTGGGGATTCTTCTTACTACCAGGCTTTGTGGATATCATATTTTGCCCACTAACCACTCTCTTCGTAACTTTATACAAATGCAGAAACGGAGAATCGCACATCTGAGAAGCATAAAGTAAAGTGAGTCCAAATTAAACGAAACCCGCTACCACGGCTCATTCCACTAAATTCAACCTCGCGCTACACCGCACAGACGCTGCCCAAGTCCGCATTAACCCAGCATAAGTCCGCGTACACTTTGCGCAAGTCCGCACCTACACTGCACAAGCCCGCACAAATAAAAAGGCAATTTCTGTCGTTCACAACACTCCACCCACCGTTCACGACATTGCTCCCGAAACCAATGCCTGCCACTCTACATTTGTTCAAAACAAATTAATCATGGCAACTGTAATCTTAAATCATCGCGTGGCAGACTACGCAACATGGAGACCCTTATTCGATTCTGACAGCCCAAGACGTTCTGGCGCAGGTCTTAAAGAGATCGCTGTAGGACAGAAAGCCGGAGATCCGGGTAATGTATTTGCTATCTGGGAAGTTGCAGATCCATCAATCATTGCCGGTATGATGGCGGACCCTGAATTACAAGCACGTATGAAGGAAGGTGGTGTTATCAGCGCTCCGGAATTGATCATTATTGAATAATTACCCCTGTTGTTTACAGCTACACCTATGGGAGTTGCATCTATGCAACTCCTTTTTTAGACCTGAACTAATTGCGGTTAAATAACTGAGTGTGCTTCATTATAGACCACGAAAACGGAGTTGCCAATTTTGGTAACTCCTTGCTTTTTTACCTACTTTGGTGATTAATGATGATACGTAATCTAAAATACGGCTTACTGTTGATTTGCTGCCTTACTTGCTATGCTTCTTCCATTGCACAAGTAGAACCGGGCGACACAAACAGGCTTGTATTGAGTATGCTCTCCGGTGACACTATCCCTTTCAGGAAACTGCACCATGAGCTATCGGATCAGTCTGTCGCAACTGATAAAAAGGGAATGGCCGAGAGCTACTATAATATCGCTTTTATCTATCACAACCACGCACTCGGTTCGCTTTCATTAAAGTACTTTATTAATGCTGCTAAGCTCGCGGAAGAAACGGGCAGTAAAGAAAGGCTTGGCTGGTGCTACATGGCACTTGGCGGATTCTATAAAGGCGAGATTAACAATGTAGAGGCTATCGATTATCTGCATAAAGGCCTGAAAATATTCCAGGAACTCGGCCACAAGCATGGTATGGGCAGTATATATAATACACTTGGGGATTATTATGAGCATCGCGCTAAATATCCTGAAGCATTAGAGAATTATCATGCGGCTTTAAATGTGCTTAAGGAACTTGGTGAAAAGAAACATCTCACCTGGCCGTACTTTAATATTGGTGAGGTGTATATGTACCGGGGGGAGTATGATCGTGCGCAGCGGTATTACGATAGTTCTCTGGCCATTCAACGCAGTGTAGGAGATAGTTCAGGAGTGGCGTGGACGTGTAATAACATCGGCAGCATGTTGATAAAGAATAAGGACTATTTACAGGCTGAAATGTATTGTCTGCATAGCCTGTCTATATCAGATTCGCTGAGTGAACCCCGTGGAACAATGAATGCCTACAGGAATCTCAGCATGATCTACGAGGCATTGGGAGCGCATGAAAAGGCCTTGATGTACTACAAGGCGTTCAATGAATTGTCCGCCAAGGTGAGCAATGAGGAGAACACGAAGAATGTGGTAAAATACCAGATGCAATACGACTTCGACAAGCAACAGCAAATGGAGCAATTAGAACAGGGGAAGAAAGATATTCGCTCCGGGGTAATTGCAATAATATTGACGCTGGCTATTGTAGTGGCTACCATAGCCTTCTATTCCCAAAAGAAAAGCAACAGGCTGAAAGCTGCTTTGCTGAACCAGAAAGAGGAAGCACTTTCGCAGCAGGCTTTGATGATGAAAGAGATACATCACCGGGTAAAGAACAACCTGCAAGTGACAGGCACTTTGCTTGACCTTCAGCTTGAGAATATAAAAGATACCGCAGCCAAAGAAGCCATTACAGAAAGCATCGCCCGGCTGAACACTATATCTCTTATTCATAATCAACTCTACACCAATGAGCAAACCAGTACATTGGATTTCTCTTACTTCGCTACGGAATTGCACAAGCAATTAAGCAGTTTGTATGGGAGAGCAGGGCAGGAGATAATATGGCAAAACCAAATGTCTAACCTTATTCTCGACATAGACACAGCCGTGCCATTGGGGCTTATTATTAATGAACTGATCACTAATTCTTACAAACATGCTTTTAAGGATGGAACGGGAACTATCAAGCTTACGGTGGAGAAGAATAATGGGAATTACACTTTCTCCTATACTGACAGCGGGCCGGGAATACCTGTAAATACTGATATAAACAATGCAAAGGGGCTGGGTATGATGATCATTCAAAGCCTGAGTAAGCAGATCGGTGGCAGCTTTAAATATATACCTGATAATAATGCTTTCGTCGTAACCTTTAAAGATGCAGCCGAAATGAAGAAAACTGCCTAATTCTGCCGTAATATTGCGCTATGGCAAAAATAAAGGTTGGCATAGTAGAAGATGAGATGCTCATAGCACAGGGTATCGTTACAGCACTCAGTAGTTTTGGGTATAATGTTACGGAACCGGCTATCAGTTATACTGAAGGGTTGGCAATGGTAGTGAGCGAACAGCCTGATGTGCTCTTATTGGATATCCAACTGAAAGGTAGCAAGGATGGAATAGAACTGGCCCGGAAAATAAAAGAAGACTATAATATCCCTTTCATTTTCCTTACAGCTAATGCTGATACTGCAACAGTGGAAAGGGCAAAGGAACTCAATCCACATGCCTACCTGGTAAAGCCATTTACCAAACATGAGCTCCACATATCTATAGAAACGTGCCTGCTGAACTTTGCTACTGCAAATAGTCCTGTGCCCGTTGAGCCGAAAGGTGACTATTTCTTAAAAGATTGCATGTTCATCAAGCAGGGGCCTGTTTATCACAAGATAAAACTGGACGATATCATTTACCTGGAGAGCAGTGACGTGTATGTGAATGTTCATCTGCCCATCGGTAAGCTACTGATACGTAAGAGCCTCCAGGCCTTCCTGGATATGCTCGACCCTAAGAAATTTGTAAGGGTGCATAAAAGCTATGCAGTCAATACAGACCATATAGATTCTATCAGCTCTGACTCGATATTGATAAAGAACATAGAGATACCGGTAGGCCGCTCTTATAAAGACGACCTGATGAAGTTTTTAGAATTGGAATAGGAGATGTTATTTCTCTTTCAACTCTTTCCCCATCCAATCTACTGCTGAAGCAACATAATACTTGCGTACCTGGTAGGGATAATATTCATAGCGGTCATTGTCCTCATTCAGGGAATACCCTTCTTTTAAATTAGCGTACGCATTCTTCATCAGGTCTAGCGCTTCTTGCTTTTTATCCAATTGATAACAGCACATGGATTTGTAATATTGTGCATCAGAGAACGTACCGTATTGTTTCAAAGCCTTGTCCAGCCATGTTATCGAGGTTGTGTATTCAGCTTTCTGATAATAGAGTGCACCCATGTAGAAGAGGTGATTATAGTGTACCCAACTCTCATCTTTGTATTTGGTGATCTCATCGTTGATACATCCTTTTAAATAATATTCACAGCTATCAAGGTTATTCAGTTGCAGGTGGCATAGACTGATATAGAAGGAATAGGGGTGATCCATTATAGGTATGTCACCATAAAGCGCAGTGGCTAAATGTAGATCTGCCAATGCGTCTTTGTATTCTTTGGCGAAGATGCACTTCATATATGCCCTGTAGCCCAGCCAGTTATCAGCATCATATTTCACAGCGCTATCCAGGAAAGGTTTCCCTACTTCATACTTTTGAGCCTTATATAGCGGCATAGACTTTTGCTGCCAGTAGTAGGCATTGGTGGGCATTACCATCAGCGCACTATCAAGGTATAGTTGGTGTTTGTTAGAGTGAAGGTTGTATTTCCATGATTCATTAAAGTACGCCTTTGCTTTGGCGGAATCCGCTGGGCTATATTTTTCCTGTGCCATTGCACAGCTAGCTGAAAGACATATAAGCATGCCGCATTGTAGAAAAATATTCATGATGATATTCTGTAAGTGTGAGTGATAAAGGTAAAGACGGTGTGAAAAGATGTAAAGCAAGTCGCCGGATATATAAAACCTTGTTAAAATCAATTTTTGCCTTATTGTCATATATTGCAGTTATAAATAGGACTCAATGATCCAACTTAATTTCAATAATCCCTTCCCTGTATTGGAAACTGACAGGCTTGTACTTCGACAGATCCGCTATAGTGACAGGCAGGAAATGTTCCAGATACGAAGCAACCGCGAGACTATGCAGTATATTCCACGTCCGTTGGCCAATACGGTAGAAGATGCGGATAAATTGATAGAGATGATCAATGGCTTCGTGGAGCGTAATGAGCGTATCAATTGGGCGATCACCGAAAAAGGCATAGATAAACTCTTAGGAGTTATTGGTTATGTAAACATGAACGAAGGGGCACACCGCTCCGAAGTGGGATATGTAATGCACCATGGGCACCTTCGCAAAGGCTTTGCGAAGGAAGCTTTAAAAGCAGTATTGAAATATGGTTTTGATGTGATGAAGTTACACTCGGTAGAAGCTATTATCCGCCCGGAAAATGAAGCTTCGATCAACCTGGTAGAAGGTTTTGGTTTTGTGAGAGAAGCTTTTTTTCGAGACTATGTTTTTCATGAGGGCAAGTACTTTGATGAAGCCGTTTACTCACTTATCCGCTCATAGAAATTCTGATGAAGCGTTAGATTATTTATTGCCTTTCGCCCTGAAACTATAAGGAATATATATCTTATACTTATTAGGGTTGCTTCTGCTGTACACTACGCGGATATTATTAGTAAGCAGCATTTCTTTCAATTCATCACTCAGCGGGAACTCCATAAAGACGGTCCAGGTTTTTTTCAATTTTATGGCAATCTCTATTTGTTCTGCAATTTGTATGGGTAACTTTTCAGGAAGTAACATAGTGTGAACTTTGGGCGCAAATATATGTTGTTTATTATGTCAATTTTTTATTCAGATTAGTAACAGAACACAGGTACAGATATATATATTCCAGCTGTCGACCTTTAATATTAACAGCAAACAAGTCAAATGGACATATTGTATAACTAAAAGTAAAACACTTATTTTTTGTTAACACGGACATTTATTTTGAATGTCTCTTTGGCGTATGTATAACAAGAAAGCCCCGAAGCGGGGCTTTCTTATGCTATTACATGTAATCAACAATTTAATATCTGGCAATTTTAGTTGACTTTGAGTTGTTATCGGTAGTTGAATTGACCGGTTTCTTCAAAGACATCAAAGTGAATTGCATTGATACTACGCCGACCAATAAGATGGTGGAGACAATTGTATTGATCTTTGTTTCCGGATTGCGAATACCCGTAAAAAAGTAGACAGGTATGAACAGGAAGAACATCAGTATTACTGTTGTGAACAGAAGGATGTTAGCTCCCGGCCAGTGTTGTACTTTGAATAGTGGCCCCAGGAAGTAGAGTATGCCAATTACCACGCCCATGGTAAGGATCACTTTGTCTCTTGTAGCTTTTGCTTCTTTCATTTTCAGAATAAATAAAAGCGGCAGGAACAGGAAGCATAATACAATTATCCCAACAAATAGTAGTATAGCTGCCCCCGGCCAATGCATGAACTTAAACAGGCTGCCGGTGAGTAAAAGAATAGCAGAAAAAGCTCCGCTGGATATCATTGCTTTTTTCATTTTGTAGTAATTTTTAAAAGTGAGCAGGAGGTTTGTTTCTTCTTCTATCTCGCTGAGATTGTTTTTATAAAAGGTCTCAATAGTTTGCAGATAGAAGCTCTTGAAGTCTCCCGATTCTTCAAGGCCTTGTTCTATTATACAACAGACATGATCTAGAATATTCTGTTGCAGGTCCTCCATCTTAACGCCACGCGCGCTTATGTCATCAAGAATGTAGTCTATTTGTTCATCACTGATCTTATACATTAAGCATGTTTAATGTCCAGCAAAAAGGTTAGAGTGTTTATGAAGTCGGTTAGCTCATTCATTTTTTCTTTGGCCTTGCTTTTGCCTGTAGGGCTCAGGGTATAGTACTTGCGTACCCGCTTGCCTATATACTCCGTCTCGGTCTTTAGCAGGCCTTCGCTTTCCAGCGCATGAAGGGTTGGATACAGTGCCCCTTCCGATATCAGTATCTTATCCTTGGTCACCTCTTTTACATGTTGGGTTATTTCATACCCATACATTTTTTTGTTGTCGGATAGCATCTTTAGGACGATGGTCTTCAGTGTGCCCTTTATTAATTCAGTAGAGTAGATCATGTTTTCTCATTTGCCTAAGACGAAGATACATAAGAATCAGATGTATACCCAAATTTCTCCCGGATTTTTTTTAAAATAGTTTTATACGATGTCGTTAACATTATGATAATCAGGTTGATTTTGATAAAAAAAGAAATCCACAATAACAGCCTGCGAGCAGAATTCTTCCTTAATTTTATAGCATGAAGCATATATCTATTATAGTCCCTAAAGGTGCTATACTGGCAAGCCTGGAGGGCACAAGGCAATTGTTTGCGCAGGTGAACCAGTTCTTTGCTGCCCAGGGAGCTCCGCCTGCTTTTAATGTTCAATTGGTAGGTATTGATAAGGAGACAAAGGTTAGCGGCGGCAAGTTTACCGTACACTCTGACCAACTATACTATGAAGTAGAGAAAACCGACCTGATAGTAATACCAGCGATAGATGGCGACCTGACGCACGCTATAGAGGATAACAAGAAGTTTATTCCCTGGATAGTGAAGCACCATGAGCAAGGATCTGAAATTGCAAGCTTATGTCTCGGAGCGTTCCTCCTTGCGTCTACAGGCTTATTGAATGGCATGAAGTGTGCGACGCATTGGGTAGCCGCAAATGAGTTCCGGATGATGTTCCCTGAAGTGGAATTGGTTGATGATAAAATTATCACAGAAGAGAAAGGTATTTATTCAAGTGGTGGTGCGTTCTCTTATCTTAACCTGATCCTGCACCTGATAGAGAAGTATGTGGGCAGGGAGATGTCTATTTTGTCGGCTAAAGTATTTGCTATAGAGGTAGAGCGTAAGAATCAGTCGCCCTTTATGATATTCCAGGGGCAGAAAGGCCATGCCGATGATGAGGTGAAAAGTGCGCAGGAGTTTATTGAAAAAAACTACCAGGATAAAATAAGCATTGACCAGTTGGCAGATATGTTTGCAGTGGGCAAACGCAGTTTTGAACGCCGCTTTAAAAAGGCCACGAGTAATTCCGTTGCTGAGTATATCCACCGTGTAAAAATAGAGGCTGCCAAGAAGGAATTGGAAGTAGGCGCAAAAAATGTAAATGAAATAATGTATGAAGTAGGCTATTCGGACAACAAAAATTTCAGAAGCTTGTTCAAGAAGTTCACCGGGCTTTCACCTATGGCTTACCGTAACAAGTATAACAGACCGGGTGTTGCTGTATAAAGCATATGATATCTGACGATATATGGAGGGCAAAGTGATTTGCCCTTTTGTTTTGCTCAACCGACATTAATTAAGGTTAAAACGGCAATTTCCTGTAAACAACCGGCGGGTTTGAAGTGTTATATAGACTAACTTGCAGTACAAATCTTCTTTTTGGAACCGATCATTCAGACACAGCATCTCTCCAAAACCTTCAAGACCTTTAAAGCGGTAGATGATCTATCTTTTTCCATAAGTCACGGTGATATTTATGGTTTTCTCGGGCAGAACGGTGCGGGCAAAAGCACTACTATGCGGATGCTGCTTGGACTTATCTATCCCGACAGCGGAAAGATATTTATAGAGGGAAAAGAGTTCAATAACAACAACAGGAAATTACTGAGTAGTATCGGTGCGATCATTGAGCGCCCGGATATGTACGGTTATCTATCCGGCTGGGAGAACCTGAAAATATTCGCCGCACTGAGTGGGAAGAAGATCCCTGAAAGCCGGCTGTATGAAGTGTTGGAACTGGTGAACCTGAGAGGACGTGAGAAAGATAAGGTAAAAGCATACTCGCAGGGTATGAAGCAAAGACTGGGAATAGCCATAGCGCTGGTTCACAGTCCTAACCTGCTGATACTGGATGAACCTACCAATGGCCTCGACCCGCAGGGCATAGCAGAAATGCGCTCCCTGATATTATCACTGAGTCATGACCATGGTAAAACCATACTGATATCATCTCACCTGCTGTACGAGATAGAGCAGGTGGCCACTAAGATGCTTATTATACACAAGGGTAAAAAAGTTGTGGAAGGAAAGGTAAGCGATCTGCTGAACCCGGAGGAGACGCTCGTGGATATTAAGGTAAGGCCTGATGAAACATTGCAGGCCAAACTTGCCGTTTCAGAATGGACGCAATTTATTACCAATCAGACACATGCGACAGTAACCCTGAAAATGAATATCGCTAACATACCCACACTCAACAAGTGGCTGGTGAATAATGATATCGAGGTGGTTTCGATTAATTCAACACATTCTTTAGAAGCATACTTTTTATCTCTGACACAATGATCAAGCTACTAAGAATAGAACTATTCAAAATATTCCGCCGCCCACGGACTTATATCAGCTTTGGTATTGTAACAGCTATATCGCTGATCATACAATTGGCTATGCTTTCCGGCGGCAAGGACTTTGTTTCCTTCGGGATGCAGGGCGTTACAGACCAGTTTGATATACAAGGCGACATCATCAATGGATACTTTGTTACTTATATTATTCTCCAGTCGCTGTTGGTGCAGATTCCGTTATTGGTTGCACTGGTAGCTGGAGATATGCTGGCAGGGGAGGCTAATATAGGTACATTGCGATTGCTACTGACAAAGCCCATCAGCCGTCCTAAGCTGATAATGATAAAATTCCTGGCGAGCCTGGTATATACTATTTTACTGATAGTATGGTTGGCCGTTGTGGGGCTGTTCTTGTCATTAGCCATATTCGGTGAGGGCGATATGATCAACATGAAGAGCGATGCCTTTATCATGATACTGAAAAACGATGTGATGTGGCGTTATGTAGCTGCCTTCGGTTTTGCAGCATTGGCTATGACAGCTATCGCGGCAATGGCCATGATGCTTTCTGCATTTGCGGATAATTCTATCGGGCCTATTATCGCTACTATGGGTATTGTTGTGGTGCTGACGATACTCTCCAGCCTGGAATTGCCATTATTTAACCTTATAAAGCCATACCTGTTCACCACGCACATGATTGGATGGAAGGGATTCTTTGATGATCAGGTTCCGTATGGCGCTATAGGGCGGTCGGCCTCGGTACTGGTGATATATACGGTAGCCTTCCTGGGCACAACTATTGCATACTTTAATAAGAAAGATATTACCTCATGATGAAGAAGATAATGGTGTTGTTGATGATGATGATAGTTGCTGTTGGTGCGAAATCAATGGAAGCCGACAAGCTATACTATGCCCTGCGTGATAAAGTGATGAAAGTAAAGGACTACACTGCGGATGTGAAGATTAAAATTGATGTGAATTACATGCGCATCCCTGAGGTAAAAGGTAAGCTCTTCTACAAGGCGCCGGATAAGATGCGGCTGGAACGCAATGGTGGCCTGTCGGTACTTCCGAAAAAGAACATAAACATGACGCTTAGTAACCTGATGCCAACGGGTACTGTTACTGCCCTGGATGCAGGTTCTGAAACTATAAGTGGTAAAAGGACGCGCATCATAAAAGTGATACCTGATGGCGAAAGCAATATAGTATTAGCCAAGCTTTGGATAGACGAGGGTGCCCTCACGGTCTTAAAAACAGAAACAACGACCAAAGATCAGGGGATGATACTAATGAACCTGGAGTACGGAGCGTATAGTGCATATGGGCTGCCTACTAAAGTATTGGTCTCTATGGACGTGAAGGAATATAAGCTGCCACAGGGAGTTGCGATGGATTATAATGATCCTATGGAAGTAAAGCAGAAACCCAAGGACGGTAAACCCCGTAAAGGCACTATACAGCTGACTTACCTGAAGTACGATATCAATACAGGCTTATCGGATAATGTCTTTAAGAAACCATCTAAATAGAACAGTATCGGTATAGTGGTTAGTCCGACGCAAAATAGAAACAGCCTTATTAAGACCATTTTCTTTGGTAACTACTTCTATGGTATCTGTGCCGTAGGCTTATCAATTGAAGCCAGCCTGCAACAAGAGTTTCCGCTGAACAGTATTTTATATTATTTCCTCGTGTTCATGTCTTCTGTGTTTTATTATACAGTTGCCTATGTAGGTGAGCCCACGGGCAGAGACGTAACTAATACCCGCGAAGCATGGTATATCCGTAACCGGGAAAGAATAAAACAACGACAGATAATACTTGCTGTGCTCATTATTGTTAGCTCGGTGTTGTTTCTGAATGGTATATGGGAACGGTTGTGGCAGACACCACTCATCAATTGGTTCCTGATCTTCCCGTTTCCTGCTGTTGCTGTTATGTATTATGGTATTAACACCAGGCATTGGGGTGGTATTAATTTAAGGAAGATAGGTTGGCTGAAGCCCTTTGTGATTGGTTTTACCTGGGCAGGTTTTGTTACAGTATTCCCTGTGGTGTTTTATTCTATTGAGCATGGCGTTGATTTTGTACCCGAGTTCAAAAATGTGTTGCTTTTCATCAAGAACTTTATGTTCGTAAGTGTTTTGTGTATCCTTTTCGACATAAAGGACTACGCAACAGATGCTAATCAGCAACTAAAGACCTTTGTTGTAAAAACGGGCCTGCGTAAGACGATATTCTATATTATCATACCACTTTCAGCTATTGGATTGGGTTCTTTTTTACTCTATGCGACCGTTAATCAGTTTCACTTATTTAAGATACTATTAAATACAATTCCCTTTGTTCTCCTCATTATTGTCGCCTATTCCCTCCAGCGCCGCAGGGCAATTACCTACTACCTGGCCATAATAGATGGATTAATGCTGGTAAAGGGCGTTTGTGGCAGTATTGCGATGATATATTTTTAGCTATTGCCCTATAAGCACACGTTAAACCTATTAAATATATTAGTCGTATCTTTGCATATCTAACAAGTTGAGTAACTACTGAGTTCCCGCCTTTTAGTTTTTTATTTATTTTATAATTTATCAATGACATTTAAAGATTTAAACCTCATTGCGCCCATATTGGAAGCGCTGGAAGAGGAAGGTTATACCACTCCCACGCCTATACAACAAGAAGCGATACCTATCGCTCTTAAAGGCAAAGACCTGCTGGGCTGTGCCCAGACAGGTACCGGTAAGACAGCATCATTTGCTATACCGATATTACAATTAATGAGTCAGCTGCCTGAAGAAAGGGGCCATCACAAACTAATAAAATGCCTGGTGCTCACCCCTACTCGTGAGCTGGCGATCCAGATAAATGAGAGTTTTGCTGCCTATGGTAAGAACCTGAAGCTAAAAACCACCGTAATATTTGGTGGCGTACCACAAGGCGCACAGGTACACGCACTGAAAGGGGGTATCGATATCCTTATTGCTACACCGGGCAGGTTGCTGGACCTTATCAGCCAGAAACACGTACACCTGAACAATATCAACTTCTTTGTACTGGATGAAGCTGACCGTATGCTGGATATGGGCTTTATACACGATGTAAAGAAAGTGGTAACAAAACTCCCTGCTAAGAAGCAGACATTGTTCTTCTCGGCTACTATGCCCCCGGAAATACAGAAGCTGGCTAATACCCTGTTAATACACCCTGAGAAAGTAGAAGTAACCCCTGTATCATCTACCGTAGAGAAGATAGACCAGTCGATATACTTCGTAGATAAGAAAGACAAGAAAAAACTACTTACCTACATATTGAAAGGTAATGATGTAAGAAGTGCATTGGTCTTTACCCGTACCAAACATGGTGCAGATAAAGTGGTGAAAGACCTGATAAAAGATGGTATTACTGCAGAAGCAATTCATGGTAATAAGTCTCAGAACGCAAGGCAACGCGCATTGAATAATTTCAAGAGCGGACATACACCTGTACTCGTAGCTACGGATATCGCAGCACGTGGTATTGATGTGGACCTGATATCTCACGTTATCAACTATGAAATGCCGGACGTTCCTGAAACGTATGTACACCGTATAGGCCGTACAGCGCGTGCGGGTGCAAGCGGAATAGCAATGTCGTTTATAGATGCCGAAGAAAAAGATGAATTGAAAGCAGTGCAAAAGCTGATCAATATACAGATACCTGTAGTAGAGAACCACCCTTTCCCTGCAAGCTTCTCGGGTATGGTGCAGATCAGGTTGCCTAAGAACAAAGACGTAGTTCTTCGTCCTGATGCGGTAACGGGTCAAACTCCACCGAAACGTAAGCCCGGCACAGGCAATGGTGGCGGCAGCAAATGGCGCGGCCATCAGAATAAAAGAAAGACTTTCTAAATATATTCTCAATAAAATGGCTGCGTTTCGCAGCCATTTTTGTTGTGGGCCAAATAATATTTCCGCCGGAAATCCGTTTATGATGATAGTGTATCATTCTGCGATGCAGGATGTTTATATTGGCTTTAGTTTAAACACCGGCATATTCTTATGCTGGTACAATTTTTAACCTGTCTAAGCTGTAAAACAGATAGGTTATGAGTACGAACCGGTTAGAAAGGATAGACAATAAAGTACAGCAGGTTTCAAGCAAGCTGAACTGGTGGCAGATAGGATTGATAACGGTAGGGGTGTCGTTCCTCGGCGGGCTTTCCGCTATTATGTCGAAGAAAAAGCAGCGTAAATTATACACTGAAGACCTGAAGCAAGCTCCCTGGGCACCGCCATCATGGCTATTCGGTCCGGCATGGACATTCAATAATTTTTTCCTCATCAACGCACTTCGGCTTATCTTGAAAAAGGATAAGTTGGAAAACAAGAAACAACTCGTGTACCTGCAGGCTGCTATCTGGGTAGTTTATTTCACATTCGGATATGTGTATTTTAAAAAGAAAAGCCCTGTATTAGCGGCCATCTGGACCAAGGTAGATTCCGGATTAGCACTCGCCAGCATGATACTCGCCGCAAAGAATGATAAGAAGCTGTCCCTGAATTACCTTCCGCTTTCCATATGGACACTATTTGCCAGTTCCATTGCCGACTACCAGGCATTGAAAAACCCCGACAAACTATTAGGTACAGAACCAACACTATCCTAAAAGTGTTCTGTATAAAATACACAAAGGCTAACACACATACTGATGATCACTTTTGATGACAATGGTATTTATTGCGCGCAGGCAGGCATCTATATAGATCCCTGGAAGCCCGTGGACAAAGCCATCATCACCCACGCCCATTCCGACCACGCACGGTGGGGAATGAACAGTTACCTCGCACATAGAGATGCGCTGCCAGTATTACGATTCAGATTGGGTGAGGATATTAATGTAGAAGGCAAAGAATATCGTGAATCATTTTCCATCAATGGCGTGAACATCAGCTTACATCCTGCCGGGCACATATGGGGCTCGGCCCAGGTGCGACTGGAGTATAAAGGTGAGATATGGGTAGTGAGTGGCGACTATAAACTGCAGGATGATGGTATTTCCACGCCATTTGAACCTGTGAAGTGCCATAGTTTTATTACGGAAAGTACGTTCGGGTTGCCTGTGTATAATTTTCCTTCTGTTGAAAGTTTGAAAGAAGATATTAATAACTGGTGGCGGCAGAATGCTGCTGAAGGGAATAATTCGGTGATACTGGCTTACGCTTTGGGTAAAGCACAGCGCGTATTGCAACAACTCGATACCTCCATCGGTAAGATATACACCCATGGCGCGGTGGATAATATCAACAAGCTTTATGAAGAGTCTATAGGTCCACTGAATGCCACTGAACGTATCACTACTGAAACAGATAGGAAAGAAATAAAAGGAGCGATGATCATTGCTACTCCTTCATCTGCCGGAACGCCGTGGATACGGAAGCTCAGTCCGTATAAACTAGGTATCTGCAGTGGATGGATGCAGCTGCGTGGTGCGCGCAGGCGGAAAGGTGCTGACAGGGGATTTGTGATGTCCGACCACGCCGACTGGGAACAATTGAATACAGCAATCCTCGCAACGGGTGCAACCAATATATACGTAACACATGGCTACAAATCTATCTACGCGAAATGGCTGGAAGACAATTATGGGTTGAATGCTACTGAAGTAGATACCCTATACGTAGGCGAACAAGCAGATGAAGAATCCGGCGTAGAACCAAAGGAAGGAGGCGCAGATGAAGGCGTTTAGCGATGTATTTACACAAATAGACCAGACTACTTCCACCAATGAAAAGATCAACGCATTGGTGGGCTACTTCCAGACGGCGGAACCTAAGGATGCGATTTGGTGCGTAGCTATACTTACCGGCAGGCGACCCAAAAGAACGGTAAAGTCGGGTGAGTTGAGAGAATGGTGTATTGAGCTGAGTGGTATTCCCGGTTGGCTGGTGGAAGAGTCATACCATATAGTAGGTGATCTTGCGGAGACTATTACATTATTACTACCAGAGAATACGGATGTTAAAGAATATAAGCTGCATGAAGTGATACATACGCTCATCGCTTTGCAGGAAAAGACTGACGAAGAGCGTAAAGAGTACATTATAGGTATGTGGCAAAGCCTGACCAAGGAGCAGCTGTTTGTATTTAATAAACTTATAACAGGGAGCTTCCGTGTGGGGGTGTCTGAAAAAATTGTGATAAAGGCGCTTGCGAAGGCCTTTGATATAGAAGAGAATATTGTGGCACACCGTCTTTCAGGCTCGTGGGATGCGGGAACGACTTCGTTACTGGATATGCTCACTACAGTCAGTATAGCAGATGATATTTCAAAGCCATATCCGTTTTACCTGGCCTATGCTTTGGAAACGCCTGTAGCAGAACTGGGTAACCTAGACGACTGGCAGATAGAACGTAAATATGATGGTATTCGCGGGCAGATCATTATTCGTAATGGTGAACTGTTTGTCTGGAGTAGGGGAGAGGACCTGATGACGGAGAAGTTTGTGGAGTTCGCGATATTGCCCGGCATCATTCCCGATGGTACCGTGATAGACGGAGAGATCATTCCTGTGAAAGATGAACAGCTCATGCCATTCCATGTAATGCAGACAAGGATAGGCAGGAAGAAATTATCGAAAAAACATTTGGAAGACGCACCGCTTGTAATGATCTGCTACGACCTGCTGGAATACAAAGGTCAAGATGTAAGGGAAAAGGCGATGACGGAGCGTAGGGCGTTATTGGAGCAATTAGTAGCAGATGCAAGGGGCGAAATGGAGCTGTTGCCACTGATGATGTCGCCGCTGGTGGTTGCCACTGATTGGGATGAAGTGGCGCAGGAAAGATTACGTGCGCGTGATGTGGGATGCGAAGGGTTAATGCTGAAAAGAAAAGATAGTGTTTATAAAACTGGCCGTCGCCGTGGTGACTGGTGGAAATGGAAAGTGGATCCACTGTCGATAGACGGAGTATTAATTTATGCACAAAGAGGCCACGGAAGGCGGGCAAATCTCTATACAGACTTTACCTTTGCAGTCTGGAACGGCGAGGAACTGGTACCTTTTGCCAAAGCCTATTCGGGGCTAACGGATAAGGAACTGGTGGAAGTGGATAATTGGATAAAGAGGCATACTTTAGATAAATTCGGGCCGGTGAGAAGCGTAACGCCGACATTGGTATTCGAGATAGGCTTTGAAGGTATCAATCCGTCGCCGAGGCATAAGTCGGGAGTGGCTTTGCGCTTTCCGAGAATACTGAGGTGGCGAAAAGATAAGGCAGTGAAAGAAGCCAATACCAGGGAAGACCTGATGAACATATTAAAAGCACAAGGCTGAGCAAGGAATATAACATAGCAGAAGAGTACTTCAAACGGAACAATTGGGAAGCACATGATTTTCAAAGACAATCGTGGGATGCACTCAGTAAGGGATATTCAGGATTGCTGAATGCCCCAACTGGTTTTGGTAAGACTTATGCTTTGTGGTTTGGTATTATTGAAAGCTACTTTGCTAAAAAGAAAAGACCAAAAGGTTTGCACTGCCTCTGGATAACGCCGCTTCGCGCTTTGTCCAAAGAAATTTATTCCGCTACTACCCGTGTGAGTGATGAACTTGGTCTCGACTATAATATCTCACTCCGCACAGGCGATACTTCCACCAAAGAAAGAGCGCAGCAAAAAAAGAATGTTCCTCATGCGCTCATCACTACGCCGGAGAGTGTACACCTTCTGTTAGCACAAAAGGGTTATGCTGACTTTTTCAAGAACCTCGAATTTATTGTTATAGACGAATGGCATGAGTTGCTCGGAACAAAGAGGGCGGTGCTGGCTGAACTGGCGTTATCGAGATTGAGGGCTCTGAATCCCAAGTTACGTGTATGGGGCATCTCCGCTACCATAGGCAACCTGGATGAAGCTATGCAGGTGCTGTTAGGCACAGAGACGCTGAAAAGCAAAATGATAAAGGCGAAGCTCACCAAGAAAATAGAGATAAAAACGCTGCTGCCTGATGTGATAGAAAAGTACCCTTGGGCAGGGCATTTGGGTATTAAGCTGATGGAAGAAGTGTTGCCCGTTATTCACAACAGCACTTCTACGCTGATATTCACCAATACCCGTTCACAATGTGAAATATGGTATCAGCGCTTACTGGAACGTGAGCCTGATCTGGCGGGAGTGATGGCATTGCATCATGGTTCGCTGAGTGAGGAGTTGCGATTGTGGGTGGAAGATGCCTTACATGATGGCAGGCTGAAAGTGGTGGTCTGCACCAGCAGCCTTGACCTGGGTGTAGATTTCCGCCCGGTAGACACAGTGATACAGATCGGCTCCGCTAAAGGCATCGCTCGTTTCATGCAGCGCGCGGGGCGTAGCGGCCACCAGCCAGGCGCTACGAGCCGTATTCACTTCTTGCCCACGCATTCTTTAGAGATAGTGGAAGGTACCGCATTGCGACATGCCGTGCAGCACAATCATCTGGAACAGCGCATCCCTTATGTCCGTTCATTTGATGTGCTGGTGCAGTATTTAGTAACACTGGCAGTATCAGACGGCTTTAAGCCTGATGAGATATTTGAAGAAGTGAGAAAAACATTCAGCTTCTCTTCTATTACGAGGGAAGAATTCAATTGGTGCCTTTCTTTTATAACCATTGGTGGCGGTACGCTTGATGCGTATGAAGAATACCACAAAGTAGTAATAGAAGATGGCGTATATAAAGTCACCAGTAGGGCAGTAGCTATGCGCCACAGGTTGAGCATAGGCGCTATAGCCAGTGAAGCCATGATACAGATTAAGTATATGGGTGGCGCAAGGATAGGTTCGGTGGAAGAATGGTTCATATCACGATTGAATCCGGGAGATGTGTTCTGGTTTACCGGAAAGAACCTGGAACTGGTTCGCGTGAACGGTATGGTAGCGCAGGTAAAGAACAGCACAAAGGGAAAAGGCGTATTTCCTTCATGGCAGGGTGGTAAGATGCCATTGTCGTCACAATTATCAAAGTCCATTCGTGCCAGGCTGGATGATTATTATGGCAAGGGTATGAAAGATCCGGAGATACTTAAGCTGATGCCCCTCTTCGATGAGCAGCAAATGCGCTCTCATGTGCCGCACAATAATGAATTGCTGATAGAGAAAGTAAAAACCAAGGATGGATACCACGTATTCATCTATCCGTTTGAAGGGCGGAATGTGCATGAGGGCCTGGGTACTATATTCGGTTACCGCATAGCGCAGATAAAACCGATGACGTTTTCTATATCGCTGAACGATTACGGATTTGAGTTGCTCAGTGACCAGGAGATACCAATAGAACAAGCCATTGCAAATGGACTACTTTCTACAGACAATCTCTCCGAAGATATTTACAGAAGCGTGAATATTACCGAGATGGCCAGGCGAAAGTTTCGAGATATTGCAAGTATTGCAGGGCTTATATTTAATGGTTATCCGGGTAAGCAAATAAAGACAAGACATGTGCAGGCATCCTCACAGTTGTTTTTCTCTGTTTTTACCGACTATGACCCCGATAACTTATTATTGCGACAGGCGTTCGACGAGGTTATGATATTCCAGATGGAGCAGATAAGGATGATGGATGCATTGAAACGTATGCAGAGCCAGACGATTGTTATTAAAGACCTCGAGCGATTAAGCCCTTTCAGTTTCCCCATTTATGCTGAAAGCCTGCAAAGAAATAAGCTCAGTAATGAGCAATTTGAAGACAAGGTTAAAAAAATCATTAGTAAGATAACAAAGTGATACAACTCCCTTTAAATAATTCAGTATTTACACTGCTGCCTGAAAAGGTGGTGTATAAAGAGGATGAACAATTGCTCATCATCGCAGATGTGCATTTGGGTAAGGCTACGCACTTCAGGAAAGAAGGCATTTATATGCCCACTAAGGCCCATGCTGATGATTATGAGAATCTGCGTCATCTATTTGATAAAATACAACCGAGAAAGGTTTATTTTCTTGGCGACCTGTTCCATAGTAAGCTCAATAGCGAGTGGGCTGTTTTTGAAACGCTGATAAAAGAATTTGATAAGATTGCTTTCACGCTGATAAAGGGGAACCATGATATTATGGACGAAGCCCTTTTCGCCGGGTTGAATATAGTGGTTGTAAATGAAATACTTGAGGAGGGTGGTTTTATTTATTCTCACATGCCTGTGACAACGCCGCCCGATGCCATCAATATAGTTGGACATATACATCCCGGAATTTTTCTTTCAGGTAAAGCGAGGCAAAGTGTGCGCCTGCCATGCTATCATCTGTGTGGTAATACATTATTGCTCCCCGCATTTGGGAAACTCACGGGGTTGTACATGATAGATTGCAAGAAAGACGACAGGGTATTTGCAGTGCTACCCTCGGAGGTAATAGAGATACAGTAGCAAAGAGCCCGGTACATGACCGGGCTCTTTTTATGTGGATTTGCGTAAACTTATTTTATCAGTGAAATATCTCCTTTCTTGAAGACCTTTTCACCACCCGGGCAGGACGTCTCCAGGAAATAGACATATACATCGGGTGAAAGAGATTTTCCTTCAAAAGTGCCATCCCATCCGAAATTAGGATCATTGGAGAAGAAATTGACAGCTTCGTGCAGTTTCTGTCCCCACCTGTTATATACCCTGAATACTTTAATGATATCGCGTCCCGGTGTTTGCGGGAAGAATACGTCATTGTTACCATCACCATTAGGTGTGAATGTATTCGCCATGAAGATATTGCCGCCGTCGCAGGATATGGTAAAGGTGATGTCATCTACAGCTTTACAGGCTTTGTTATAAACTGTAGCTGTGTAAGTAATGGTTTCGTCTATGCGTGCCGAGGGGTCAATGCAATCATCACAACTCAGGTTAGTTATAGGATCCCAGGTGATACTTTTGCCATTAGTAGTGTCTGCATGGATATCTACGACAGTGCCCGGTAACACCCTCATGTCGGGCCCCAGTTCTACCGTTGGTGGATAATGCACTATTATTTTTTGTGTGAGTGTATCAGTGAAACATTGATTTTGAACAATGACCACTGTATATACTGTTGTGCTGTCAGGACTTACTGATAGGCCTGTTTCAGTATTGTCAGGCTGAGGATACCATGTGTGTTGCCCGGTGCCTGTTGCAGATAAACTTGCTTTATCACCGATGCATATATCTATATCTCCGCCTGTTGATACAGCTTCGCGGGTATAAACCGTAATAGTCACTTCATCTGCATTCCTGCAGCCGTTTTGATCCGTACCGGTAACGGTGAATGTGGTTGTGCTGCTTGGGTTGGCAAGAGTAGTAGCACAAGTGCTGCAGGTTACACTCTCAGCAGGTGTCCACTCATAAGTTTGTGCTCCGCTGGCAGTAAGTGTGATGGTGTCTTTGCCGTGGCAATATATCCGGTCTGGCCCTGCATTTACTTCAGGAAGCGGTAAGCCTGTTATTATTACATCGTCGGTTCTCTGGCAACCGTTGCTGTCGGTAACAGTGACGATATATGAGCCGGGGATTAAGCCATTAGCTATTGTGCCTGTTTGAGGCGGGTTAGTATTCCAGGCAAAGCTGTAAGGCGGTATGCCTCCATTTACTACAACATCAGCACTGCCGTTGGCCTCATTCATACATGTTGCTGTAAGTGCATTCGCAGCTATCAGTATTTGTGGTGGCTGGCTAATGTGCGCTGTCTGTGTATCTGCGCAACCGTGGGCATCAGTTATGATGACGGTGAATGTACCTGTATCTAAATTGTTTGGGTTAGCACCGGTGCCGCCATTGTTCCACGAATAATTGTATGGTGCAGTACCACCGCTGGCAGTAACAGATATTGAGCCGTTCTGGTCGCCATAGCATTTAATGTTTTCTACATTGGCAATATTGGTCACAAGTACCGGAGGCTGTGAGATATTGGCAACTGCTATGTCATGGCAACCAATATTATCTGTCACAATAATGGTATAGTTACCTGCGGAAAGCGGACTTTGGGTAAGGCCTGTTTGCCCGTTGCTCCATGTATAAGTAGTAGGTTGCGTTCCACCTGATATAGTCGCTGTAACACTACCATCATTCATTCCGTGGCAACTGATGTTTACCATTTGTGTAGTAACAAATACTGCAGGAGTTTGTGTGATCGTAACAGAAGCTGTAGCAATGCAGCCTTTACTGTCTGTCACTGTTACGGTATAAGTGCCACCGTTGAGATTGTTGGCAGTGCTACCTGTTTGCACAGGGGTAGTACTCCATGAGTAAGTATAAGGTCCTGTGCCACCTGTTGGTGTTGCGGTAGCAGAGCCGTTTGGTAACCCACAGGTTGCATTGGTAGGATTATTAATAGCTACAGTCAGTGGAGTAGGTTGTTGTATCGTTGCTTGTGCGGTATCAATACAGCCGTGCGTATCTGTAACTGTTACAGTATAGGTACCCGGTTGCAGGTTGCTCGCCTGTGGTGTTGTTTGTACAGGAATTGTGTTCCATTGGTAAGTATATCCCGGGGAACCACCCAGTACAGCAACGGTAGCATTACCATTACCAAGGCCGAAGCAGGAAACATTATTCACATTTGCCAGTAACGCATTCAGTACTGAAGGTTGTGTGATATTGAAAGTTGCATTTGAATTACAGCCTGTATTATCACTTACGTTAACGGTATATATACCGGGTGAAAGACCGCTGACTGAAGAAGTTGTTTGTCCGTTGCTCCAGGTGTAGGTAAAGGGGGATACGCCATTGTTGGCTACAACACTTGCCGTACCATTGCCCTGGCCGTTACAAATAACATTAGTAGATGAAGGAGTGATAGATAATCCCGGTGTTTGTATCACCGTAGCGTGAGCTGTGTCCATACAGCCGTTCACGTCTGTAACCGTTACGATGTATGTGCCGTTGCCCAGGTTGTTGGCAGTTGGCGTTGTTTGCACCGGTATGGTATTCCAACTATAAGTATAGGGTGGTGTGCCTCCGCTGGCAGATACCGTAGCGCTTCCTATTGGCAGATTGCTACAATAAGCATGTGTGATATTGGTAATGGTAGCCAGTACTGTGGGTTGTACTATGTTCACGGTTCCGGAAGTGATACATCCGTGTGCATCAGTCACCGTTACAGTTTTAGGGCCTGCACCCAGGCCGGAAATAAACGCTGTTGTTTGTCCTGTGTTCCAGCTATAGGTGTATGGTGCTGTACCCCCTGTTACAGTAGCCGTAGCCGTGCCGTTTGCCAATCCGTTACAACTTGCAGGTGTACTCGATAGCGAAACCGACAATACCTGAGGCTGTGTAATAGTCGCACTTGCCGTTTGCGGACAACCGAGACTATTAATAACAGTGAGTGTATAAGTGCCGGGGCTCAATCCGCTTATGGACTGTGTAGTTTGCCCCGTGTTCCAACTGTAAGTAAAAGGTCCGCTACCGGATATGCCTGCCGTGATACTACCGTTGTTGGCATTATTACAGTTCACATTTTGTGGTGTGAGGTTGATCGTTGTAGCAGGGCTTACTTCTACGTGTACAGTGTCCATCCTTGTACAACCGCTGGTGTCAGTAACGGTTACAACATAGTTGGCTGAAGTAGTGGCCGTAAGGACTGGGTTAGGACAGTTAGTACAGCTAAGCCCCGTAGATGGCGTCCAGTTGTAGGTAAACGGCGCCATGTTGCCGAGCGCATTAGATTGCAACGGTACTGTGCTGCCATAGCAAACAAGCGTATCGTTACTGGCAGTCAGTTGAATATTAGAGATAGCAAGAGTTGTAGTAAGTGTATCCGGGCAACCATATCCGCTGTATGGTGTGAGTATGACCTGGTAAGTAGAAGTATTGGGTGGAGTATTGATAGTCACAACTTGTCCTGAACCTACAATGGTGCTGAAGCTGGAGTCATACCAGGTATAAAACTCAAAACCGGGAGGGGCGGTAAACGTAGTGGTTGTAGAGCCACATGCGTTTCCTGCTACCTGGAAGAGTCCGCAACTCATATCCACATAGCCATACCCAAAGTGCGCGCCGAGGTCACAGTCGCCGGTAGAAAACTCTACGCGTATCGTGTGTCCTTCCCAGCCCGATAGGTCAAGTGTTGCAGTTGTCCATGTCTTATACCATACACTATCTGCTATCGTTGACTCAAGGAAACCGGGTATGGTAGGACCTGCTACATATACAAAATGTGCGCAGGGTAATATCTGGTTGGTGGCAGAATCGTAGGCAACAACTTCAAATCTTGGTTGTTCTTGTGGTAGATGCCCCGGGTCTTCGAACACAACTGCATACCTGTATATCAGGCTATAGTTGTTGTTACCCGCCGGTACCTGTACATAGAAACGTGCTTTTTCTGCCTGGGAGTTTACATTGTCATTACCCAGTTTCATCGAATGGTTGCCGCCGCCTGGCGCTACTGCAGGGAAGAACCCATAAGGGTCAACACCGCCATTGGTGATCACATGCCTGTTGGGCAATGGCCCCGTCAGGTTGTTCGCAACAATCGGGCAACAGCTTCCGGTGTATAAAAGCCAGTTACTAAAATTGCCATATTCGAATCCGGAATTTTCAGGGCAAAAGAGTTGTTGCGCTCTTGAGCTATATGAAAAAAATAAAACCGTAAGTGTAAGTAAAGTAGATTTCAATACATGCATAAGCCCTCCTCTCTATATTTAGCATGCGTAATAAAATATAATATTACTCTCCGATAGTGGCTGTAAACAATCGCTTAACCAAATGTTTTGTTAGCGTTAACCAAATATTTTGTTAAACTAAATATTACAATATATAAAAAAGCCCTGCTATTTGCAAGGCTTTCAGTGTAAATGGCTTATAATACTTATAGTTTGGCTGCGGAAGTGTTGTACAGTGCGGGTAGAGGGTATCCCAGGCTTTCCATTACCTGTTCCAGCATTTGTTCTTCCTCGGGATGATATTTACGGTTGAGGTTAAAACCGTTTACCCGTGCCCAGGTCTGCCATTTCATAGCAGTGAGCGGATTTTTGAACTCATCTAATATCTTATAGACATTTGCACCTGTCTGGCGGGCTATCAGCTTCATCAGTAGTGCCCCCTGGGTCTTGTTGAGTCCCTTTACTTTGTCTTCAAACTGTGCCCTCAATGCTTCTTCACGCGTTGCTATAAATTTCTTCTTTTCGCTCTTGCTGATGCCGGGTTCGTTGGCTTTTGCATTTATCTCATTAAAAAGCTTGCTGGAAGCATTTACATAAGGCAGTATTGACTTCACATAGTATTTCAGCTGGTTATAACGGTAGCGGGCGGTGTCATTACCCCACTTTTCATTAATAACCACTTCTTCCAGGTGTGCAGTATAGACAGTGTCCAATACGTCTTGAGCCAAAGCTTTACCTGCCTGTGTTAAAAGGCAGATAGTGAAAGCCGCGACTGTTATGAGTTTTTTCATATCCATACACAGTATTACAATATCTGTACCAAAACAGTAGTGTTCCTGTTTATATCTTATTTTAAGATAAGGCATTTCCTTATTTTTACGGGTATATGCGGCTTTTCTGTTTATTGCTTATTTGCCTGTGTTGGGGTACTGATGGGTTCTCCCAACAGATATATGAGGTGAAGAGAGGGAAGATCAGCTTTCACTCTGAAGCTCCGCAGGAGCTCATCAGTGCGGAATCCGCTAATGTGAAGGGTGTGGTAGATATCAGCAAAAAGGCGTTCGCCTTTAAAGTAGGTATTCCCACTTTTATGGGTTTTAACAGCCCCTTGCAAAAAGAGCACTTTAATGAGAACTACATGGAGAGCAATATTTTCCCCGAGGCAAGCTTCAGGGGAAAAGTAATAGAGGATATAGACTATACCAAAGATGGCGTATATACAGTAAGGGCTAAAGGTAAACTCAATATTCACGGTATAGAAAAAGAACGTATCATCAAATCGGAGATCACTATTAAGAGCGGTACTATGAAGATAAAGTCAAACTTCACTGTCATTTTATCTGATCATGATATTAAGATACCCCGTGTGGTCAGCGAGAAACTGGCTCCGGAAATTCAGGTTGCTATCACTGCCGATCTAAAACCTGTGAAATAATATGCGGATACTGCTTGGCATATTGTTATTACTATCGCTGAGTGCACAAGCGCAAAGCCCTTTTAGCCGTGACTTCTGGGTGAATGAAACGCAAACACCGGTAAATGTCAATGCTATAGCGGAGGCAGCAAATGGTTATTTGTATGTAGGGACGGATGAAGGCGTATATAGGTTTAATGGGCGTACTTTCTCTATGATGAGCGACAGCATAAAACAAACAGTCACCTCAATTGCTGCGATCGGCAATGATGTTTATGTTGGTCATGCCGGTGGTTACCTGGGCAGGGTGATTGGTGAAAAGATAGTAAAGGTAAATGCTGTGAATAGAGGTCCTGGAACTCGTATCAGGAATATCAGTTCCAGGGGCAAGGGTTTACTGTGGCTTGCTACGGAGGAGGGGGTATTCCTGTTTACACAAGGGCGATACTATCGCATTAATGACAGTCACGGCCTTTCAGACAACTTCGTGTATGAAGTAGCCAAGGGTGGAAATAACACAGTGCTTGCCGGTACAGACAATGGTATTAGCAAGATCGATTTTATCAATGGGAAAGTATCAATAAAAAAATATGGTACGCAGCAGGGCCTGCCCGATAACATTGTGAACGTTGTAAAGGCCGTTAATTACGGCGCTTTTTGGATCGGTACCAATGAAGGCGGTGTTGCCCGGTTGACATTTGACAAAGATAAACTGACAGACTTGCTCACTTGTAAAAGCACCTGGAAGTGGGGGCAGGTAAATGATATTTATCCTATTTCAGGCAATGAAGCATGGGCTGTAACGGAAACAGGGTTTTTGCTGCATCTGGATTTTAAAGACTCCGTCAACGTAAGGCCATATCATTTTGCAGGTAAGAAGATAAGGAAGTTATTACGTATCAAATCAGGCAATATATGGTGTGCTACCAATGAGGGCTTAGCTATAGTGACAGTCGAACACGCCGCTTATACAATAGCACAGGCTCCATACTTTTTTAGTACTGTGACTGCAATGGTCTGTAGCGGGGATAATAAATTATGGCTCGGGCAACAAAGAGAATTACTGTCTATGCAGCTAAAACGTGACACTGCTTCACCGGTGCGTGAAGCGATGCTGCCTGCCGACATTACCTGTATGTACACACATGGTACAGGTGGTGGTATATGGATAGGTACATTCGGTAAAGGACTGTGGCATTATAATAAAGTATTGGAGCGCATAGAAGAGATAGAGAGTTTACGTGATGGACATATCCTAAGTATTGCTACTTTCAAAAGCAGGATGTGGGTTGCCAGTCTCAATGGGGTAGATGAGCTGGACATAAATGATGCGGAAGGAAAGATGTTCGTAAAAACGCATCATAATAAGGCGAGTGGTGTGGGCAGCGACTATGTGTACCAGATATATAATGATAAGAAAGGAAGATTATGGTTTGCTACAGATGGGGCAGGTGTTACTATGTATGATGGCAGGAAATACTATAATTGGGATAGCGCTGATGGCATGACGGCAAAGGTGGTGTATAGCATTGCAGCAGATACCAAGGGGAATATATGGGCAGGTACACCTGATAAGGGCGTATTTCGATACGATGGTAAAAAATGGGAGCAATTTACGATACTTAATGGACTGCAGGATATGAGTATAACTTCTGTGGCAACCAACAGTACCGGGCAGACGTTAGTAGTAACACAAAAGGGCATTGATGAATGGTTTCCTGAAAGCCACCTGTTCCGGAAGTTCAATAAGAAAACTAACCTGGATGTAGAGAGTATATCTTCTGTTTTGAATTGTGTGGCGAAGGATGCTTCCGGGAATATGTATGTCCCTTTCGATAAGGGCTTGCTCATTTTTACCAATTTACAGAATAAGGTGGATCTGCGTCCGGATGTATATATAAATGAAGTGCGACTGTTCTTCCGACCGCTGAATGATAACCGTACTGATTTTGGGTATGATGAGAACCAGCTCACTTTCCACTTCGAAGGGATCAGTTATTCTAATGTAGAACGCCTGCATTACCGCTATAAATTAAAAGGGTATAACAATGAATGGATACATACCGATGATGAGGCGATAACATACTCTCAACTGCCGGCAGGGAAATTCAAATTCATAGTGCAAGCCTCCCTGGACAAGGACTTTGGAGCGGTGAAGGAATCTGTTTATTCCTTTTCAATAGATGCACCTTTCTGGAAGTCGCCCTGGTTTTTGATCCTGGCTATAGTTGTGGTGTTTGGCTTGTTGTACCTGTATATACACTTCAGAGAGAAAAACCTCAGGAAAGTAAACCGCTTGCAGGAAGAGCGGATGCGTTTTGAGTACGAACATCTAAAGAGCCAGGTAAATCCGCATTTTCTGTTCAATAGTCTCAATACACTAAGCGCTCTGATAGAAGAAGATGCCGGAAAGGCAGTGGATTACACCGAGCAGCTTTCAGATCTGTACCGTGCCGTACTGTCTTATAAGAACATGGACCTTATCAAGCTTGCAGACGAGATGGAGATCATCCGTAATTATATGTACATTCAGCAAACGCGCTTCGGGCAGGCTCTTCAGCTAAATGTTACTATCCCTGAAAAAATACTGGAAACGAAAAAAGTAATACCGCTCGCCCTGCAGATACTAGTTGAGAATGCCATAAAGCACAATGTTGTTTCCAGAAGTGAACCACTCGTTATTTATATTTACGCAGATGAGGAACACGTTACTGTGAAAAACGACTTACGTCCCAAGATCACGAAAGAGGAGGGTGAGGGGCTTGGATTACCCAATATTCAGCGGCGTTACGCCCTGATCACTAAGAAACAGATCGTTCATAAAATTTCTGATAACCAATATATTGTATCATTGCCATTGTTATGAATATACTGATAGTAGAAGACGAAATACCGGCGTTCAACAAGTTGAAAAAATTAGTACTTGAATCAATTCCCGGTTCTGAAGTTATTGCACACCTTGATAGCATCAGTGCGGCTCAGTCGTGGTTTGCCTCCAATCCCATGCCAGATGTCGTGTTGATGGATATTCATTTGGCTGATGGCTCTGCTTTCGACCTGGTGAAACTGGTCAAAATTGATTGTCCTATTATTTTCACTACCGCTTTTGATGAATATGTAATGGAAGCCTTTAAGACATCAGGAATTGATTACCTGCTGAAGCCCGTGAAAAAAGATGAGTTGCAGACTGCTTTTCAGAAGCTGGATAAATTTCGCACCTTCTTCCATTCATCTAAAGATGTAGAAGTACAAGAGCCGGTCAATGCTGAATACAAAAAGCGTTTTGTTATCCGTTTTGGCGAGCACATTAAAACGCTGAGCGTAGAAGACATTTCGTATTGCTTTAGTGAAAGCAAGGCTACGTACGCCCGCACTGCCGAAGGCCGTACTTATCCTATGGACAATAACCTTGATTCACTGGAAAATATGCTGGACCCGGAGCATTTTTTTCGCATCAACCGTCAGTATATCATCAGCCTGAAAGCTATAGATGAAATGAAAACATACAGCAAGGCAAGGGTAATAGTAACGCTGAAGCCGCCGGTAAAGGAGCAGCCCGTAGTTAGTTCGGAGCGGGCCGCCCAGTTCAAGTTGTGGCTGGCTGGTGAATTGTAACTATCTATTAGTCCTCATCCTGCTAATTTCCCGTTTCGTCATATAATTGTACGTTGCAAGGCTCTGATGGCTGTATTTTTGAATCTGAATATTGTATTTTCAATAGGAATGAACAGAAAAGCAAGATATATAATAGTAACTATCCTCATTCTTGGGTCTATAGGAGCTATAGCCGGCTACAGGATATGGAATAAAGCGCCGAAACAAATAGAAGAGGTGCAAGGGCTTACAATTTCTGCAACGCAACTGGCAAAAGAGTTTTCAGAAGATGAGACAAAAGCCAATGAGTCGTATCTGAACAAAGCGCTGGAAGTGACGGGTGTTGTGAACAGCATAGAAGCTAACCAGGAAGGCGGAAATACGGTAATACTGGAAACAGGCGACCCGATGATGCCGGTGGTATGTAGTATGAGAGATAAGGCGACAGATGTATCGGAAGGTAAAACAATTACTGTTTCCGGCTTTTGTTCAGGTAATGTGATGGGAGTTTCCCTTACAGGATGTGTTATTAAATAGGAATTGATGAAGAGAATTTGGATGTGCGCCTTACTAGTATCTGTAGTTTTTTGTTTTACAATAGCGTGTAAGCATGAGCCATTTCAGGCCGTACCTACGGTAAATACTAATGATACGACTACGAATCAACCGGTAGATACGAGTATTTGCTTTGAGAGAGACATTCTACCTATCTTTCTTTCTAATTGTGCCATGGGTGGTTGCCACAATGCTGCTTCACACCAGGAGGGCTATATACTTGATGGATACAACAACATAATGAACACCGGTGATAACGATGGCATAAAGCCCTTTGATGCAAATGGCAGTGATATATACGAATCGCTGGTTGAAGATGATATTGATAAAAGGATGCCGCAGGGTATGCCTCCATTGCCACAAGCACAGATAGCTCTTATCAAACGTTGGATAAATGAAGGGGCTCAGAACGGAACAAACTGTGTGGTACTTTGTGATACAAACAATATCACTTACAATACCGGCATCAAACCGATACTTCAGCAGAATTGCGTTGGCTGCCACAACAGTACCCTGGCAAATGATGGTGTGAACCTCACAACATTCACCGGCGTAACGTCTGTAGTGCAGGATGGCAGGCTGTTAGGATCTATAAAACATCAATCGGGCTTTTCCTTTATGCCGCAAGGGGCCTCTAAGCTATCCGACTGTAAGATCAGGCAGGTGGAAAAGTGGATTGCAGCAGGAGCCCTGGAAAATTAGATGAATTTGTTAAATAAATTATTAAAAACTGGCAACAAGTTTGCATATATTAAGTGTATGAAATTGACATCAAAGGTTAAACTAGCATTACTTCCTCTTGTGGCTCTAATGATCCTGGCAGGTTGTTATAACGACAAAGAAGACCAGCTTTATCCTGAGCCAACGGGCGGAGGTAATACCTGTGATACGGCAGCTATGAGCTATGCAACTCATATCAAGCCGATTACCGATCAATATTGCGCTACGGCGAGTTGCCATAACAGCAGTGTTATCGCAGGTGGCTATGATATGAGCAGCTATGCAGGATTGAAGCTGGCGGTGACCAATAATAGGTTAGTGGGCGTAATCAATCATGCGACAGGCTTCAGCCCAATGCCGCAGGGTATGAGTAAACTTTCTGATTGTAACATTAATAAGATAACTGCCTGGGTTAACCAGGGCGCATTGAACAATTAAAACCCAATAGTATGAAGAAGAGTATCATCACCATTGCTTTGTTATTGATAGGTAACGCGATCTTCGCACAGAAGTACATGACGCGTACCGGAAAGGTGTCTTTCTTTTCAGGTACACCCCTGGAGAATATTGAGGCGTTTAATAACGAAGCTGCAAGTGTATTGGATAGTAAAACAGGAAGCCTTGTATTTGCACTCCCAATCAAGAGTTTTAAATTTGAAAAGGCCTTGATGCAGGAGCACTTCAACGAGAACTACATGGAAAGTGACAAGTTTCCTAAGGCTGAATATAAAGGCTCTATAACCGATGTAAGCAAAGTGAATTTTGCCAAGGATGGTACTTACAATGTATCTTCTACAGGTAAACTGACGATGCACGGTGTTACTAAAGATGTGGTGATACCGGGAACTGTTACTGTTAAAGGGTCTGAAGCTACACTTAATTCCAAATTCAAGGTGAAGCCGGGTGACTATGGCATAAAAATACCTTCGATGGTGGTTACGAAGATCGCCAAGGAAATTGAGGTAACGGTTAATAGTATTTTGAAGCGACAATAGTATCTTCACGCACACACAACACATAATGATTCGTAGAAAATATATACTCTCGTTTGCCGCACTTCTTTTTGCCTTTACTTCATCAGCTCAAACTGATTCTACAAGTGCTGATGACTTGTTGAAAATGCTTGATGACGGCACTGAGAAGAAAAAGGAATATACTTCTGCTACATTTAAGGCTACCCGTGTCATTAATGGGCATAGTATAGAGAATGTAGGAAAGGGCGTGCTCGACTTCAGGATCATTCACCGTTTCGGTGCGCTGAACCAAAGTTTCAAGAACTTCTTCGGGCTGGATAATGCCACTACCAAGCTGTCGTTTGATTACGGTGTTACCGACTGGCTGATGGTAGGTGTAGCGCGCGGTACTTACGAGAAAGAGTACGACGGTTTCATTAAAGCAAAAGTTCTCCGCCAGACGGTAGATAATAAAATGCCCTTCAGCCTGAGTTATTTTGGAGGCATCTATCTCAAGAGCATGGATGTAACAGTGCCTCCGGGCATGGAGTATTATTTCAGCAACAGGCTCGCCTATGCAAATCAGTTATTGATAGCGCGCAAGTTTAACAACTGGCTGTCGCTGCAATTAACCCCGACACATATTCACTACAACCTGGTGCCAACTACTGCTGAACCAAATGATGTATTTGCTGTCGGCTTAGGTGGCCGTTTGAAGCTGAATAACAGGCTGGCCCTGACAGGTGAATATTTCTACACTATCCCCGGAGCTAAACTGAACGGTTATCAAAATGCGCTTTCTGTTGGGCTGGATATAGAAACAGGCGGACACGTATTCCAATTGATATTCTCCAATGCTACTACGGTTACGGAACGTGCCTTTATAGGCCAGACGCCGGGACGCTGGGATAAAGGTGATATTCACTTCGGTTTCAACATCTCACGCGTCTTTACTATCGTAAAGCCAAAGGGATTTGAAGGTTCGAGGAATAAAATATACTAGTAAAAATCCCATATAGATACTATATTTACATGGGGTAATTTTCATAAGGTGTAAATGGAGCAAGGATGTAAGTCCTGCTCCTTTTATTTTTTATACTGGTCCGAGTATTCACTTGGACCCAACATAGGACAAGCATTCGCTTGCGATACAAAAACGGGCTCCTTCGGCGCCCGTTCAACTTTCAGTTATACACTTATTCGTAAAAATTTTCTTTGAGTATTTTGGAGGTATTCACTAGGGTATGTTCTTTTAAGCAACGTCTTATTATCAGGAGGTAGCAATGGAACCGCAGCCTCACACTTATAAACTGAAACTTATTCTTAACCTAAACTCCAACAGATGAATAAATTACGACTTCTCGGTTGCGCACTTCTTTGCGCGGGCACTATTGCACAAGCTCAATCAGTAAGGCTTAAAGCAGCCGCAAATTTTATCTTTCATAATGCAGACTTCAGGATTGTTGATACCTCTACGTACAATTATTCATTCGGCAGATCTTTCGTGAACACCGAAACTACCGAAAGGACAGGGTGGAACAGATGGGCTGCCGATGAGGTGGGTATGCTGCGATTCAGTGAGATCACTGGCCAGAACATTGATGCCTATAAATCTGTATTCGAGTATGATAATGTTGACAGGATCAAAAACTCTTACAAATCACGCTTCGTGAATAATAATTGGGACACTGTTGCGGCGTACCATTTTCATTATAATACCAGCGGAATTGATACTTACAGTATAGATAATAAGAACAACGGTATCTGGGCTCACAGTCAGCGAACTATCTATGTGTGGGGGCAAGATGGCGTTGTGACACAAATATGGCAAGGCTGGAATGGTAACATCAGCCAATATGTGAATCAACAACGGATCAACCTTAGCTATACTTCCGGGCAATTGACACAAGTACTTGGAGAGCAATGGGATGGAGGCGCATGGCAGCCGCTGTCTCGCCAAACATATACTTATGTCGGTGATAATATAGCTACCAGTATCATGGAACAATACAACAACGGTTGGGAGAACTCTAATAGGTGGCTGTACTCATATGATGTGAACGATGACGCGATAATAGTGGAAGACCAGATGTGGTCGTTAGGCATCTGGAAGCCCATGAGCAGAAGACTCAATACATACAACAGTGATCACAGCTTACTCATCGAGAACATGCAAGGACACGATAATGGCCAATGGGTGAATTGGCTCTACAAAACAATAACGTACAATATGCATAACCTGATAGAGACGTCCGTTACTTCTGAATGGGACGACGTTACAGGACAATTCAATCCGGAAGAAGGCGAAAGTAGAAAGGCGCTGTACTATTACGAAGAGTTCGACCCATCTTCCATAAGTGCTGTTCAGGAACAGAGTGCGTTCCATGTTTACCCTAACCCTGCAAACAACAACATCAACATCAATCTCCATGCGACACAAGACAGGCCATTCGCCATCACCATCTTCGATGCAACAGGGAAGTCAGTCCGCCACTGGAACGAAGCTCCAACTACGTTCTACCAAAAACAAGTCGATGTGAGCAACCTCCCGTCAGGCAGCTACTTCCTCCGTATCGATAATCGTCCTAACGAATCGGTGCAATTTACCGTCATTAGATAGAAGCGATATAAGACATCATGAAAAGACATTTTTTACTTAGTTGTATATTACTTGTTAACTCGTTTGTAGCACCAGCGCAGTCTATCCGCTTGATAGCTAAATCTGATTCTTCTTTCTACAGTGGCAGCTATGTGTTTGGAGGTTCCACGCACTATGGTTACTCTTTCGGGAGAGCATTATTGAATGCTGAGAGTGGAGATCGGACAGGCATATGGGGAGAAAATCTACAATGGGCCCCTGATGAGGAGCTGTTCATGAGTATGGGAATCAACTCTATTCGCTACACCTATCAGTATGATAACGATGGCCGTTTAACACGTAGCTATGGTGCCGGATGGAATGGTACTGCATGGGATACGGGCGGTGTCACCACTTACCATTACTCAAATAGTATCTGGGACACAACCTATGTGGACGAGTGGATAGGGGTAGGCCAACCATTGGAACCCATGTCCCGTGAGATACGCACTTACGGGCCTGACGGCTTATTGACGACCGAACTGCAGCTATGGGACAATGTGATGAACGCCTACGAAAATGACAGGATGGTCACCAATACATACACTGCAGGCAAATTGACGGAAGTGCTGACTACTATATGGGATGGCACGGCATACACTCCATACAGCTTAGCTGAATATACATATAGCGGTGACAATATGGATACTGCCTCCAATGCTTATTATTCTGGTGGATGGATATATACTTCACGCGGCATATACATTTATGATGGAAACAACGATGTGGTCGTAACAGAGATCCAGGGCTGGCAGAATAATGTATGGGAAACTACCCTAAGGTGGCATATGGATTACGATAATGACCATAATATGTTGAGTCGGCTCGAAGAGACGTTGACGAATGGTGTATGGGAGAACACCATAGCATTGCAGTGTACTTATACCAGCGCTAACTTGATAGAGACACAGGCCGAATTGCCGTGGAACGCGACATCAGGTTCGTTCATTCCACAACAGGGCAGCGGGAAGATCCGTTACTATTATGAAGAGTTCGATCCTGCCGGCGTACAAAATAATGTCCGTCACCAAAGTGCGCTGAAGGTTTATCCTAACCCGGCAAGTAACACTATCAATATTAACCTCAACACGGCACAAACAACACCATTCGCCATCACCATCTTCGATGCAACAGGGAAGTCAGTTCGCCATTGGAACGAAGCGCCAACTACATTCTACCAAAAGCAAGTAGATGTAAGCAACCTCCCATCAGGTAACTACTTCCTCCGCATAGACAATCGCCCGCAAGAGTCAGTGCAGTTCACGATAATGAAATAGACGTTTCATAGATGCAAAAAATAAAGGGTCTCGGTTTAACCGAGACCCTTTAAAATATCACTAAGCCTTTTTGAATTTTGGCTTTTGAATTTTTAATTTGTAACCAGGGTATCCAGCACCTGGTTCATGCTGCGTACAGCATCAGCAGATTTGTTGAATGCTTCTTGTTCGTCAGCAGTCAGTTTATAGTCAACGATCTTTTCCCAACCGTTACGGCCTATTACTACCGGTACACCCAGGCAGATGTCGTTCTGGCCATACTCACCTTCCAGCGATACGCAGCAAGGGAATACCTTCTTCTCATCACGGATGATGCTTTCTACCAGTGCAGCTCCTGCCGCGCCCGGTGCATACCATGCTGAAGTACCCAGCAGTTTGGTAAGTGTAGCACCACCTACCATAGTATCAGCAGCTATTTGTTTCAGTTGGTCTTCGCTCAGTGTATTATATACAGGAGAACCGGCTAAAGAAGCAAGGCGTGTTAGAGGTATCATGGTAGTATCACCATGTCCGCCTATTACGGTAGCCTGCAGATCGTTAGGAGAGCATTGCAACGCTTGTTGCAGGTAGCACTTAAAGCGTGCGCTATCCAGTATACCGCCCATGCCTATTACACGGTGCTTATCCAGTCCTGTTGATTTCAGGGCCAGGTAAGTCATTGTATCCATAGGGTTAGATATCACCACTATGATAGCATTAGGAGAATGTTGTAACAAGTTTTTGCTCACTTCTTCTACTATGCGTGCGTTAGTGCCTATCAACTCTTCACGTGTCATGCCCGGTTTGCGGGGAATACCTGAAGTGATCACCACTACATCAGAGTTAGCTGTCTTGGAGTAATCATTTGTTACACCTATTACACGCGTATCAAATCCAAGCAATGAAGCTGTTTGTGAAATGTCAAGCGCTTTACCTTCTGCAAAACCCTCTTTAATATCTACGAGCACCAGCTCTTCTACCAGTTCTTTGCGGGCAATGTTATCAGCGCAAGTTGCACCTACAGCGCCGGCACCCACTACAGTTACTTTCATTTACTACTACTTTTTGGGATGATTGAAATTAATAATGCCGCAAATATAGGGGATAAGTTGTTTGCACAAACTAATATATATCAGACTGTATGATATATTTTTTTAATAAAAATATAGGTGGGAAATAAAGACAATAAAAAAGGCATTGATGATCAATGCCCGCCTTTCTTTACTGTAGTGTATATATACTGGATGTCTTTGCCTTTTACGTTAAAGTCAACCTCTACCAGTTGCCCGCGGCGTTTGGATGAGTTATGTATATAGGTCATAAAGGTGCCGACAACCGGCTTGCCCTTTAATGGTATATTAGTTGAAGGAGTTTTCATTCGTTTTGTTGTTACAGATAAAGGTTGGAAAGAAAATGTAAAGATTTCAATGGTGATGAGTGTTTTAACAAAGCTTGCTGACTTGTTTAACATAAATGTTAAAACTATCTGTCGGACACGCGTTAGTCTATTAACTTGTTAATCAGTCAATCCATCAACTAACCAACCTTTGTATAAGTGTAGCTTACACGGCCGTTGATCTTCGTGATCTCTACGTCAACCAGTTCACCTTTGATAGGACTATGCTTTTCAATGAAAGCAGCCATCTTATGTAACAATGCGCGAAGATTAAAATTTAAAGTTTTCATGTTCGTTGTTTTTGTTGATACAAATATGAGGCGATAAGCGCCCGTATTAAAATTTTCAGCCCTGCTTAACCCTTGGTTTGCAACTGGTTAACGAGCGGTTAACAAGCCTATATCATCGTTTTTATCATGAAACCCTTACGGGGAGTGACACATATCATGTTTTGACGGAAAAAAATGAAATGTTAAAGAGGGTTCGTTAACTTAGTTCTATGAAGATATCATTCCATGGTGCGGCGCGCACCGTTACGGGTTCCAAGCATATAATCCACCTTTCATCAGGCAAAAAAATACTTTTAGACTGCGGAATGTTCCAGGGGATGGGAAAGGAGACCCTTAGCCTGAACAGCGAATGGGGCTTTGAGCCTACAGAGATCGATCACGTTATTATCTCTCACGCACATATAGACCATACGGGGCTGTTGCCTAAACTGGTAAAAGATGGATATGATGGTAAGATATTCTGTACCCCCGCCACTGCAAGCCTGATAAAACTACTGTTAACTGACTCTGCGCATATACAGGAAGATGATGTACGCTATATAAACAAACATCGCAGCAAGGAAGGACGCCCATTAATAGAACCGCTCTACACCGAGGAAGATGCCTTGAAAGTTTTTTCTATGCTGGAGACCATTCCCTATGGTGAGCATTTTAGGGTAGATAAAGGAGTGGAACTGATGTACACCGACTGCGGTCATATACTTGGTAGCGCCGCCGTAAACCTGAAAATATACGAAAATGGAAAGAATGTGCGGATCACTTTCAGTGGTGATATAGGCCGTTACCGCGATATGCTGCTGAAATCGCCCGAAGAGTTCCCGCAGGCAGACTATATCATCATGGAGTCTACCTATGGCGATAAATTGCACGAACTGGTGACAGTAGCTTCCGATAAATTATTGAACCACATTGAAGAAACCTGTATACAGAATAAAGGTAAGCTCATCGTGCCGGCGTTTAGCCTCGGGCGTACCCAGGAGATACTCTATATGCTCAACCGGCTGGAACTGGAGAACAGACTACCTAAGATAAAATATTATGTAGATAGCCCGCTCTCTATGAAGGTGACCAATACCGTAAAGAAATACCCGGATCATTTTAATGGCAATGTGCGCAATCTCCTGAAAATAGATCATGATGTTTTTGATTTCGAAGGCTTACATTATATAGAGAGCGTGGATGAGTCTATAGCGCTCAACAGTTCTAAAGAACCTTGTGTTATTATCTCTGCATCAGGCATGGCCGAAGCGGGCAGGGTGAAACACCATATAGCCAATAACATCAGCGAGGCACGCAACATGATACTGCTTACCGGTTATTGTGAACCACGCTCGCTCGGCGGCAGGCTGAAACTGCAACCGGCTGAAGTGAAGATATTCGGCACCACCCACATCGTTAAGGCAGGTATTGACGAGATCACCAGCCTCAGCGCCCACGGTGATTATGATGATATGTGCCAGTGGCTCGCCTGCCAGAATCCCCGCCACATCAAAAAGCTGTTCCTCGTACATGGAGAGTATGATGTGCAAATGCACTTCAAAGAAAGATTGATACGAAAAGGTTTCGCCGATGTTGAGATCCCCGATATGCACCAGGAAATCGGATTGGGGAGTATGGAGTAAGCTATAGATGTCCCACACTTGCAAAGTGTGGGACATCCTGGTTTAGCGGCATTTATATTACTTTCCTATACAACCTTTACAATTCCTTATAACCGGGAATGTCTTTCCAATTACCAAACAGTTCTACATTCGTACTCTGAATCTTACGACATGGGGAACAAGCATACATACAAGCCCACTTTCAACATAGGTGGCGATATGGAAGTCAACAGGATGGGATATGGCGCTATGCGCATAACAGGAGAAGGAGTATGGGGCGAGCCGGCTGACAAACAAGAATCAATAAGCGTATTGCAAAGATCTGTCGAGCTCGGCATCAACTTCATAGATACCGCAGATGCTTACGGCCCTAATGTATCAGAAGAGCTGATAGCTGAGGCACTACATCCTTACACAAAAGGCCTGGTCATAGGGACTAAAGGTGGACTAATGAGAACAGGCCCCAACGCCTGGCAGATAAACGCTCACCCGGACCATCTGCGCAACGCATTAGAGGGTAGCTTGAAACGGTTGAAACTTGACAGGATAGATCTTTACCAACTACACCGGGTTGACCCGGATGTTCCTTTTGAGCGTTCACTGGAATTTTTACAAAAGGCACAGGAAGACGGTCTCATCCGCCACATCGGACTATCAGAAGTAACGGTGGAGCAGATAAAGAAAGCACAGGAATTTGTAAAGATCGTTTCTGTACAGAACAAGTACAGCGTGGATGACCGCAAGTGGGAAGCAGAAGTGACTTATACCCGTGAGAATGGTATCGCTTTCATCCCCTGGTATCCACTCGGTGGCGGCAACAAAGCTGTACTTGCTAAAATAGAAGCCGTAGCGCAACGCAACAATGTGTCAGCACACCAACTGGCGCTCAGCTGGTTATTACATCATTCAGAAAATATCCTTCTTATACCAGGCACCTCAAAAGTGAAGCACCTGGAAGAGAATTATAAAGCGACAGAACTCACTCTTTCAGCAGAAGACCTGCAAGAGCTGAACAGCATCGCAGAGAACGTAGTGGTTTCATAGACAGAACCAAGTGCAAAAACAAGAGGGACGTGCGACACGTCCCTTTTATTTTATAGTCTCTCCGCCAGATACATATACGGCTCTATAAAGTGGTGTATCCAGATATTATCCCCATCGGGAAAGTACTTATTATACTCTCCTGCAGGTTTTAGGATGATGCCATGTCCTGCTCGCTGGTAGTTGTTACTTTCGTAATACTTAGGAGTCTGGAATTCTTTCAACTGCTTGGTGATGCTCTTACTCACCATCTTGCCGAGGTATTTCTGGTAGTTGCGTTGCGCGCGTTTGGAGGGGCGGCTGAGTTTGCCATATACATACCTCATCCCTATGTTCATCGGGAATCTCTGTTTCTTTATCAGCTTCTTTGCGTTTTTAAAAGCATTGGTAGTATTAAAGTCATTCACTGTCTGTACAGAAAACGGCGTCTCAGGAACCCAATCTGCCGTGTTCACAACATTAAAGCCCCAGCCCCCACGGGTAGCGTGCTCGTAACTATATGCATAATATTGGTTGCCTGGCTTAGGCGCTGCACTGCAATAGGTTTTGAATTGTATGTTCTTCGCGATCTTCCCCCCGTTTTTCAACTGCAGTATGTACGAGGTCAGCAGAAAACAAATAGCACCCCCCTGGCTATGCCCCGTGATAATAAAATTCTTGATGCCCAGCTTATTGTAGCAAGAGTCGATCTTGGGTAGTATATCCCTTGAAAGGTAAGCGGTAGATACCAGCCAACCTACATGCACCGCCGCCTTAGGGTTATCAGATAAGTTGTATTGGAACTTGTAACCGTTCTCTATCTCCAGTTCACCCGCGGCAGGTACCATGGCTGCGTAGAAATTGGCCAGCCAACTAGTGGCATCGGCAGTTGTACCACGAACACTTATCACCGCAACATCTTTCTTTATCCAGAGATCCCACATATTGTCCAGGCCCATGGTAGGAGAGCGGTAAGCCTGTTTGTATTCTTTGGGCGCTTCTATGGTTTTTATCGTATCCCAGGCAATAGGGTCAAATGCCTGGCGCTCTGCTATACGCAGCATCTCTATATATTCATACTTGTCAAAGCCGGGTTTCAGCGGTTGTGCATGCATCACCGTGATACAGGTGGCAAAGATGAATGTTAGCAGGACCCTCATATGCTTCAGTTTGTACAACAAAAGTAACAGATACATTTGTTAATAGAGAAGGATGCGTAATCGCATCCTTCTCTATTAACATTCATCAGTCTGACGACTTTTAATCCGCTATCGGTAATTGTGTACTCACAGCTATCCTGTTCCACGCATTAATCAGCACTATCGACATAATTATCTGCGCTATCGTTTCTTCACTAAAGTACTTTTGCGCCAGTTTATATGTCTCGTCAGATACACCATGTTGGCTGATTATCGTCACTTCTTCTGTAAGCAGGAGAATAGCTTTCTCTTCTTCTGTAAAAAGCTCGGTCTCTCTCCAGGCGCTCAGCAGGAAAATACGCTGTTGTGTTTCTCCGGCATGCAATGCCTCTTTAGTGTGCATGTTGATACAGAAGGCACAAGAGTTGATCTGCGAAGCCCTTACTTTTATCAGTTCTTTCTGTATGGGTGTGATATTCGATTTGCTCAGACTGCCTACGAGACCCAGCATAGCTTTATATGCTGCAGGATGTGCTTGTTCAATATTTACTCTGCGTTCCATTTGTATTGGTTTTTTGTTGACGCAAAGCTATGATGGTATATTCCGCTACTACTTAAGCTGGTTTAAGAAATTCGTTTGCCTCTTATTTCGCTCAGGTATTCCGGCGTCAGACCCAGGAAAGACGCTAACAGGTATTGAGGAACACGTTGTACAAACTCAGGATAGTGATCGGCGAACAGGTGATAGAAATTCGCTTTGGAGAGTGAATACAAATATTTCATCCTGAACTGCGAAGCCGCATGTACCCGCTGATGTATGAGCCTGAAGTATCGTTCCATCTGTGGAAATTTTTCAAACATTTCCTCCTGGGCGTTGTGGTCCAGTGCCAGTACCTCCGATCTTTCCACAGCCTGCAGATAAAATCCTGATGGCGTATGGTTGGTAAAAGAAGTGTAATCTGATATCCACCAGTTTTCCATGGCGAATTGTGTGGTTTGTTCCACGCCTTTTTCATCTATGAAGAATAACCTGAGGCAACCCTTTGCAACGAAATAGTTAGAGGTACAGACTTTACCTTCCTTAAGCAAGTCCTGTTTCTTCTTTACTTCAAGAGGTTTGAAATACTCCGCTATATCCGACAACGTTTGTTCATCGAGCCTTATGAATCGCGCAATATGTGCCTTTAAGTGTTCTATCATAAGAGACGGAACAGCAAAGATAAACTAGAAAGTGTATCGCACACCTAGTGATACAGGAAATATCATCTGTTTTGAGATACCATTGCTATTATTGAACATGCTATATCGTAAGTGTAGATAACGTGCACCGACTTCTGCATTAGCACTGATATCTCTTACGAGTGAAAGCGTGTACCCGGCCTGTACTCCTCCATTATATCCGGTGTGATCTCCCGTTGCCGTAGTTTTGCCCGCTGTTACAAATGCAGTGTTGACGAAGTTTATACCACCGTTAAGGCCTGCATAAAGATAGCTTTTGGGCAGCCTGAAGAGCTTGTTGACAAAGAGGTAGGGCGTATTGTTATTGTATATTATCTTATCAGGACCTACACCAATGAATGGCCCCGATAGTCCTACCCTGAATTTGTCTATAGCAGCGCCGAATTGCCAGTTACCGAGGTTCAGTGCTACCCTGAAGCTCCCGTAATACCCCGCATTCTTTTTGATCAGGTCTTTTGCGTTTTGGTGATTGTTTAGAATTTTAAAGGTGTAGTCTGCCCACCTGTATGGCGTGATACCGCCGTTCAATCCTAATTCTATTCTTTGAGCAGATACATTGAGGCAACCGCCCATTATGAGGGCGATAGTTATAAGTCTTTTCATCTAGTTGATTTGCAATGTTGTTTAGAAAGTGTACCTCACCCCTAATGATACCGGGAATATCAAATGACTTTCATAAGGTGCAGGCCCGGTTGTTACTGCCCTTGCCATTTTTACATACTTAGCGCCTGCTTCAGCATTTGCACCCAGGCCTTTTGCTAGGTTCAAGGTAAAGCCAAGTTGTGCTCCTCCCGCGAAGCCTGAATACTTTGCGCTGTAAGTGCTATTTACGATCCATTCAATTTTTGTATCCGCATTTCCTGTATTGTAACCACCATTGATACCAGCATATATATAACTCTTGGGCAACCTGAATATTTTATTGAGGAACAGGTATGGCGTTAAAGTGCGGTACTTTGTCGTATTCTTAAATGTAGCAATAGAATCCGTTTTAGATGCTGTCACTCCTGTCTGGAATATGTCAACACCGGCACCCACTTGCCATCCCACCATCATAAAGCTTACTCTTAAGCTGCCATAGTAACCGGGGTTGTTTTTTTTACTACCTCCATAGTTTTTAAAAGTATTATCAGCCCATATGTATGGGGCGAGTCCTCCATTCAGTCCTAATTCAATTTTCTGTGCAGATACCGTAAGGCTGTTGCCCAATACAAGGGCAATAATGATGATCTTTTTCATGTAGTTGGGTTTAGTTAGTTAATAAAGTCATTATAAGAAAGTGTACCTCAGCCCCAGCGATACCGGGAAGGCCAGCATATCTGTTGTAGCGCCTTTGGCACCCATTACGTTGTCGTACTGTATGTGCATATATCTTGCACCTGCTTCTATATTAGCACCAAGCCCTTTTGCCAGGTTCAGGGTAAAGCCTGCCTGTACACCTCCGTTATAACCTGAATAGTCGGCAACAGGTAACACCAGCGTACCTACCGCGGAGTTCTTTGCTGCGCCAAAGTTCATACCGGCATTAATCCCTGCATACACATAGCTCTTTGGTAGCCTGAAGATCTTATTAAGAAACAGGTAAGGTGTGAGATTGTTGTATTTTGTTTTGACACTGGCACCAATGGTAGCACTGCTTACACCCATTTGGTAATTATCTACCGCTGCGCCTACTTGCCAGCTCGCCATCATTAATGCTATCCTTAAGCTGCCGTAGTAGCCCATTTGTTTTTTTACTGTAACCGCAGTAGAATTGAACGATCCATCAGTATAGATAAATGGTGTTACACCCAAATTCAGTCCCAATTCCAGCTTTTGTGCCCTTGCGCTTACGCAACCAAGGACTATCATGCCTAATAAAAGTACTTTTTTCATATAGTGTGGATGATTATCTATATGTAAATATAGCAGAAACAAGCCTGTTATAGCATACAGCCGTATTACATCGCCTTTTCTTTTATACATACCTAAAATAAACGGCAATTTGTACAATAACATATCCACATTTCCACACGTCTTTTCCCGCTCCTTGGTACCTTTAGATAAAGCCCGGCAATTCCCTTTAAACACAATGTGGATAAGCCTTTCATAGTTTTCCACATCGCGTGTATATTAATATGAGCAGAGGAGTTTTGGGCTAAGTAAATTTGTTCATCATCGGTTTTTAAAGGGATTGAATTAATTCCTGTCGTTTGTTAAGAAAGGCAGGGTGTTAAAAGGTTCGCTGTCTCAACTAAAACCCTGATCGACCCCAAAACAAAAAAGACCACCGTGTATGGAGAATGAATTATTACTCAGAGAAAATAAAGACAGGTTTGTTATCCTGCCAATAAACTATCCCGCTATCTGGGAGATGTATAAAAAACACGAAGCCAGTTTCTGGACCGCTGAGGAAATTGATCTTGGTAGTGACATGAAAGATTGGAACAACCTCAACGATGGTGAGCGTCACTTCATATCGCACATACTTGCTTTCTTCGCCGCAAGTGATGGTATCGTAAATGAGAACCTCGCAGTTAACTTCATGAGTGAAGTGCAGTTGCCTGAAGCGCGTTGCTTCTATGGCTTCCAGATAATGATGGAGAACATCCACTCTGAGACATATGCGCTTCTTATTGACACTTACATAAAAGACAACCAGGAAAAAGATAAACTGTTCCACGCTATTGATACAGTACCTGCTGTAAAGAAGAAAGCAGAATGGGCGCTGCGCTGGATTGAGAATGGTACGTTCGCTGAAAGGCTGGTAGCATTCGCTGCGGTAGAAGGTATCTTCTTCAGTGGTAGCTTCTGCTCTATCTTCTGGCTGAAGAAGCGTGGCCTGATGCCGGGCCTTACGTTCAGCAATGAGCTGATCAGCCGTGATGAAGGTCTGCATTGCGAGTTTGCTTGCCTGCTTTACGGTATGCTGGAAAACAAAATGAGCAAGGATGCCGTATTCGCTATCATTGCCGATGCTGTGGAGATAGAAAAGGAATTCATCACAGAAGCATTGCCTGTTGACCTGATAGGTATGAATGCGAAACTGATGAAACAATACATCGAATTCGTAGCAGACAGGTGGTTGGGCGAACTGGGTTACCCGAGGATGTTCAACGCTACCAATCCGTTTGACTTCATGGAGATGATTTCCCTGCAAGGAAAAACGAACTTCTTCGAGAAGCGCGTAGGCGACTATCAGAAGTCGGGTGTTCTCGGCGGAGGAAACAAAGAATCACAATCATTCTCTTTAGACGAAGATTTCTAGTTCACCCACTCGCGCCGCGACTCATTCGCGTCATTGCGAGGAACGAAGCAACCTCACGAAATAAGAGAAACGAGTATAAAGAAACGAGTATCGAGTATCAAGAAAAACAACGATCATTTACCCATATAAGTACTAACCTATGTATGTAATAAAAAGAAACGGTAAGAAGGAGAGCATCAAGTTCGACAAAATTACCGCTCGTATAGAAAAGCTGTCTTACAGCCTCAGCCCACTGGTGAACGTAATAGACGTTGCCAAGAAGGTTATCGAAGGTATCTACGACGGAGTAACTACTTCAGAACTGGATAGCCTGGCCGCTGAAACAGCTGCATCGCTGACGACAAAGCACCCGGACTATGCTTTGCTGGCGAGCCGTATTGCTATCAGCAACCTGCATAAGAATACAGAGAAGTCATTCTCTGATACTATGCGCCGCCTGCATCAGTATGTAGACAACGCATCGGGCCGCCTGATGCCGATGCTGGCTGATGACGTAATGGAGATAATAGAAGCTAACGCAGAATTGCTGGATAGCTCTATCATCTACGACCGCGATTTCGGTTTCGACTATTTCGGTTTCAAAACAATTGAAAAATCTTACCTGCTGCGTATCAATGGTGTTATCGTTGAGCGTCCGCAACACATGTACATGCGTGTTGCCGTAGGTATCCATAAAGAAGATATCGCCAGCGCTATCGAAACGTACAATATGATGAGTGAGCGTTGGTTCACGCACGCTACCCCTACGTTGTTCAACGCCGGTACACCTAAGCCGCAGATGTCATCTTGCTTCCTTCTTACTATGAAGGACGATAGCATCGAGGGTATCTACGATACGCTGAAGCAAACAGCTAAGATATCTCAGAGCGCAGGTGGTATAGGCCTGTCTATCCACAACGTTCGTGCTACGGGTAGCTATATCGGAGGTACGAATGGTACCAGTAACGGTCTGGTTCCGATGCTGCGTGTGTTCAACGACACTGCACGCTATGTAGATCAGGGTGGTGGCAAGCGTAAAGGCGCTTTCGCTATCTACCTGGAGCCTTGGCATGCTGATGTATTCGACTTCCTGGATCTGCGTAAAAACCATGGTAAGGAAGAAGCACGTGCGCGTGACTTGTTCTACGCATTATGGATGCCGGACCTGTTCATGAAGCGTGTGGAAGAAGATGGCAACTGGAGCCTCTTCTGCCCTAACGAAGCACCGAATCTGCACGAAGTGTATGGTGACGAATTCGTAGCGCTGTATGAGCAATACGAAAGAGAAGGACGTGCCCGCAAAACAATTAAAGCACAGGAACTGTGGTTCGCTATACTGGATGCACAAATAGAAACAGGTACCCCTTACCTGCTCTATAAAGATGCTGCAAACCAGAAGAGCAACCAGAAGAACCTGGGTACTATCAAGAGCTCTAACCTTTGCACAGAGATCATCGAGTACACAAGTCCTGATGAAGTAGCGGTTTGTAACCTCGCTTCAATCGCGCTGCCTCGCTTCGTGATCAATGGCCAGTTCGATTTCGAAAAACTGTATGAAGTAACATACCAGGCTGCTAAGAACCTGAACAAGATAATAGACAACAACTACTACCCTGTAGTAGAAGCTGAGACCTCTAACATGCGCCACCGTCCTATCGGACTGGGTGTGCAAGGTCTGGCGGATGCATTTATCCTGCTGCGTTTACCATTCGAAAGCGAAATGGCGAAGGTGCTGAACAAGAACATCTTCGAAACCATCTACTTCGCTGCGATGACTGCAAGTAAAGATCTCGCTAAGGTAGAAGGTGCTTACCAGACGTTCGAGGGCTCTCCATTATCGAAAGGAATATTCCAGTTCGATATGTGGAATGTTCAACCAACAGACCGTCACGATTGGGAAACACTGCGTAAAGAAGTAATGCAATTCGGCGCGCGTAACTCACTGCTGGTTGCACCGATGCCTACGGCTTCTACTTCTCAGATATTAGGTAACAACGAATGTTTCGAACCATATACTTCTAATATCTACACTCGCCGTGTACTGAGCGGTGAATTCGTTATCGTGAACAAACACTTGCTGAAAGACCTTGTGAATCTCGGCCTGTGGAACAACGATATGAAGAACAAGATAATAGCAGCGAACGGTTCGGTACAAGGCATTAAGGAAATACCTGCTGACCTGAAAGAACTGTACAAAACAGTTTGGGAGATCAAGCAACGTAACCTGATAGATATGGCTGCTGATCGTGGTGCTTACATCTGCCAGTCACAATCACTGAACCTGTTCGTGGACAATGCTACTGCTTCTAAACTGACCTCTATGCACTTCTACGCATGGAAGAAAGGCCTGAAGACAGGTATGTACTACCTGCGTACGCAAGCAGCTACACAAGCGGTACAGTTCACAGTAGAAAAACAAGGTAGCGAAGAAATGGCTCCGGTAATACCGCACACAGAAGTAGTAGATGCTACACCTGCTGCACCGGTACCACAAGCTCCTCAAGGCCCTCAGGCTCCGCAATCACCGCACGCAACGTATGGTGCTGTAGCGCCACAAGCTCCTGCTGCAACACCTGCTGGAAATGATCTCGACAGCATAGAAACAACCTTCACAGGTGCTACCTGCACAATGGAAGAAGGTTGCATCACATGCTCTTCATAACGTCTTACTAACTTCCCAATAAAGTAAGGACGGTCCCGACTATATGTTGGGACCGTTTTATTTGTCCCATAGCGAACCGTCATTTCGAACGAAACGAGATTCCGCATAGCGGGATGAGTGAAGTGAGAAATCTCCAGAGAGGTAGTGATGAAGCACAATAGAGCCGCACTCACTTGTCAACAAAACTCCCCTTCTGTTTTAGGAGGGGAGGATCGCAAAACAGCCGTAGGCGGGTGTTGCGATCAGGGGAGGTCAACTCGCGTTGATGAGCTCGCTCTTCGATCACGACGTGCGTTCAGCAACCCTGCCGTTACTCACTACCACTTCAGCTTTCTCCATGAACAACGATTGGGTAGGGTATGCAAAATCAATTTTTTCCTGCTCAAATGCCCCGGCTATATCCAGGTAGATATCCTGCTGCTTATCCATGAACAGATTATAGTCCGGGTTGAGCACATAATATACAAATTCAAAGTCAAGGCTGAAGTCGCCAAAATTGGAGAAATGCCCCCTGTCAAAGCGTATATCCGCCTGCGACTCAATAATTGATTTTACTATGCCGGGTATGCGCCTCAGTTTGGCTTGAGGTGTCTGGTAGGTAACTCCTAGCTTAAAAGCAATGCGCCGCTCCTCCATACGCTTAAAGTTGTGTACACGGGAGTTGGTCAGGTAGGTATTGGAGCAGATCAGTTGCTCGCCGCTCAGCGTCTTCAGGCGGGTAGTCTTGATACCTATGTATTCTACAGTTCCGGGTTTATCTTCCACTACTATAAAATCACCGATCTCAAACGGACGGTCGAAGAATATCACAAAATAGCTGAACAGGTCGCCAAGTATCGTCTGTGCGGCAAGCGCGATGGCAATACCACCTATACCTAATCCGGCAATGATCGTAGTAACATCATAGCCCAGGTTGTCTATCAGGAAAACTATACCGAGCATCCATATCACTACATTCACAATAATAAGCAAACCCTTGGCTTCCTTTTGTTTCTCCCGTTTGTCTTTCTTCGTTTTAATGAAAGAGAATATAGCCTCCCTTATCACCGAAGAAATGATGCGAAGCATAAAGAAAGTAAAAACGAAGAGGTAGGCTACATGTATCACCTTATTGACCGTTGCCGATAGTGTCAGTGTACGGATAGAAAAATATACTGCGCCCAGGTACAGCAGGGGGACCAGCGACCGCTCCACTACACTTATCAGGAAGTCGTCCAGATCGTTTTTGGTCTTTAACGACCATGCTTTCAGCCGCGCTATCAACAGGCGCTTTAGAAAATAAAGCACAGTCATCGCTACGATCAATGTAGCTAAAGCAGTCAACCAATCTTGTACACTATTGCCCCAATATATCCTGTTCCAAACTTGCATCATCGTGCTGGTTTTTTCTGTTTACGATCTGTATCCCCGGTTCAGCGCCATACTGAGTGCCCCTGGTTTTCTTCTTTGCACGTTCCCTTCTATTCTTTTGTCTATATACTTAGAGTTCATCAGGCGCAGCGCGCCCATGTAGTCTATGTTGAAAGCGATTTTGTCCCCGGTCTTGTAGTTCTTAATGTTATCTCCCAGGTCGAGCACCGTCATGTCAGAGCTTGCCCCCGCTATCCTGATGTTTTCATCAACGGGTGTGATATGATTGATGTCTATATCCAGCAAGCCGACGTCCACTATTGCACGGTGTGTATCCTCTACAGTAGCCGAATCAGGAAATTCTTTTTTCTCTCCGGTGAGGTTGTAGCCCAGTTCTCCGTCAGGAACATTAGGTTTTTTATATAGTTCTATTATTTCCCCATATAGCCGGAAGAGGTTCTGGTGCATACCGGGCAGCGCGCAATTATTGTAAACATCCGTGCCGAAGAACAATGTTTCCCCTACCCTGAAGTGGTTGATGCCCACGGGCAGTTCGTTTTTGTCTATCAGTGGTATGGTCACGCTGGCGCCACCGGTCAAGTAGGGTATCTTTTTATTGAAGCGTAGTTCGATAAGGTGCCTATAATGTTCCAGCTGCTGTAGTTTTTCATAGCTGGGCAGCACCCCATACATACACGTCAGGTTGGTGCCTAATCCTACCACTTCTATATTGGGCAGGTTGAACACTTTTTCGTAGAACGGGATAATATTGTCTTCTATCACACCTTCGCGCAGCTCACCCAGCTCTATCATTATCACGATCTTATGGACTTTCTCCAGCGCCCTTGCGGCATCGGAAAGGGCGTAGATAGTACGTAGCGATGTGTTGAAGCTAACATCTGCATACTGCACTATCTTTTGCACGTTCCGTTCTGCCGGTGGTTTTATAAACACCGTTTCAATATGGGGGTAGTAGGTCTTTATCGTTCTCAGGTTCCCAATGCGCGAATCGCAAACCTGTGTTATGCCCAGTTCCATTACCGCGCGCAGGTATGCGGTATTCCCGCACAGCAGTTTGGTAACGACTGACCATTCGATATTTCTTTTATCAAAAAGGTTATTGAGAAAGTCGTAGTTGTCTTTCAGCTTTTTCGTGTTAAGCGTTATGTGTGCCATGCAGTTCCTGCTCTTTAGTAGTCATTGAATTGTTGGTCATAGTATTGCTCTTCAGTAAAGTCTTATCCAGTCTCATTTCAAGGTATTTGTTCGTGAAGCCATATTTTTCATACAGGTTCTTTGCGGGGTTGTCATGCTCCACATGCAGGGCCACATTTCCATCTGTGTTTTCTATAATGGCGTTCATCAGTCCCGATGCGATGCCCCTGCCCCTGTATTCATTGTGTGTGGCTATGTACACTAGTATGTTTTCGGGGATATATCCTTCCATGCCTGTCCGGTTGATAATTGCCGCGGCCACGATCTTATCGTCAATACAGGAGGTGATTATTAGGCCACCCTTACTTTTTTTCAGAGAGTATTCCACGCACTTGCGTATATCTTCTTTTTTATCACCGTATTGGTCCAGGTGTGTAAAAAGGAAATTGATGATCCGGGATTTTTCGCTTGCAGTGGGTTTATTTTCAGTGTTGTAGATGTTAGCATTGATCATAAAAAATAAATTTTACGCCCATTTAAGGAGCGGTTAAAAATGTAAATGACTTATCCGCTGCGAACAGTGGATGTAAAAATCATTTGATGCTTTAATAGCTAATTATCAGCCTTGTACTGCGGGACAGAGCCCGTAACTAGAATGGAGGTAGTATCTCTACGTGATATGAATCAAAGAAACAAGAAGAGAAAATTACTGCCTCAGAATGATGCAAAGGTACGAAAAGTAGAGCGGAATTCCTAAAGATGAGCCACTGACTTGATTCTGCTTGTTAACTCTACTGGAATGATTTTGTTGAAATTATCAATGTATTCTAAACATTAAAAAATGAGAACAGTAGTAGGGGTATACGAAAATCACCACGACGCCGTACAGGCTGTAAGGGAACTGAAAGCTGCCGGCTATAGTACCAAGCAAATATCATTGATAGGAAAAGTAAAAGATACCGCAGGGCTGGAAGACCCGATAGAAGAAGACAATGTCCGAATGAAAGTTGCCGGTACTGAACTCGGCGTGACTGCAATAGCGGGTTCTACCATTGGGCTGTTAACAGGAGTTGGCCTCTTTGCCATTCCGGGACTCGGTTTCCTTTTCGGAGCAGGGGCACTCGTAGGTGCCATAGCAGGTTTCGATATCGGGCTGATTGGTGGTGGCATTATTGCTGCACTTACATTGCCGGGCATAAAAGGCGATACTGCAAAGCAATATGAAAAGGAAGTAAGCGAAGGTAAGATCCTCCTTATAATACAAGGCACTGAAGCCGAAGCTGCAGAAGCCGATGCAGTACTGCACAGCCATGGCAAACACGATGAACTAAGAACTTACAGCAACAGCGGACTTTAATACTCGATACTCGGTTCCCGATACTGGGTACACGATTTTTTATAAATAATGATTGTCATGGCGGGCTTTGACACGCCATCTTCTATTTCCGCCTTTAGCGGAAATCTACTCGCACAAAACAGCCCCAAATAGAACCGTCATTTCGAACGAAACGAAATCCCGCCCAAGCGGGATGCAGTGCAGAGAGAAATCTCTTGGTGAGTAGTGGGAAAGCTGAATTATGTGGCTTATAAAGTGTGGTGAGAGTTTGTGGATATGTTTAGACATATATCACGGAGATTGTAATTAGGTTTGATAATCAATTTAGAGATTATGAAACCTCAATCGAAAAGACTTATAGAGCGGATGTATGCATCTGAGTATTGGAGTTTAAACATTGACATAGCATATAAATTAGCCAATGAATCAGATAGAGGAGCAGTTCTTATTGGTGCTAATACACTTGACGAGCATTTGCAGAAATTAATTTTGGCGATTTTGCCCAAAGATGACAAACGATATAAAAGCAAACTTTTTGATTATCCCGGAACTTTGAGTTCTTTTTCTGGAAAACTTGAAATGTTGTACGCTTTTAGAATTATTGATAGCAAGCTATATGAATGTATAAATGCATTAAGAAAGATTCGAAATGGCGTTGCACATTCATCATTTGAGTTTTCAATAAAAGATATTGCAGATAAGATAAGGGATATATATAATCTTGATGATGGATTTCCAGAAATAATAGATAGACTAGCGTATGACGGATTAAACAAAATGAAGATAATTCAGATAGATATGGGCTTGAAAGAGAAAGGTCTTTCAGGTTTCGATGCTAAAGATTTATGGGAAAAGCGAGTGCCTGATCTTGAAGCAAATGAGAATACAAACTTACAACTGTTAATATGGAAGCTTGCATTTGGAATAGCCCTGCTCTGTTTTAATATTGATTTGCTTGTAGAGGATTATGTAAAATTGAATTCAGTAACCGTAGATAGTACTTGGCTCAGTTTTAAATGATTTACTTTTCTCAATCACTACTACTCATCTCAAACTTCACCTCACCTTTTCCATACACCCCAACATCCTTCCAACCAGATTTACGATAAAATGCCTCTGCTCTCGTTCCGGGTGCAGTAGATAACCACACATTTTCTTTCCCCTGCAAAAAATACCAATCCAGCATTATATCATGCAACTTCCTACCAATACCTTTTCCTTCATGTTCAGGATGAACGAACAGTGCCCAGATATTGTTGTCTTGTAAGTCGGCAATAGCGAAGCCAACGATGGTATTATCTATTTCACATACCCAGCCTTTACCACGGCGAGTGATATATTCTTCACAATCTGCATCACTGACTAATGCAGGATCGGAAAGCATATTCTCTTTTACAGAGTTGCGCACTATTTGTATCTGCGGTATGTCGGCCACAACAGCCTCACGGAATATCATCGACGGAAAATTAACGAACCTCAACATATCCACAAAACCTCAATCCACAACAACATTTCGTAACTTAGTAGCTCAGGGCACAACAAGCCCTCAAAGTTCTTCAAAATTTATTGCCGGAGTAAAGGCAATACCCTCAAAAAAATAGCAAGATCCGCTAGAATAAAGGGTTTAGCTAAATTTCATTCTGCAGTTCATTGCAGTTTCATTGCAGTTGGCTGCAGTTTCACAGCACTATCCTGCAGTTTCGCAGCAGTTGATTGCAGTTTCACAGCAGTTCACTGCAGTAATTTATGGGCCCGTGAGGCCTCGCAATTCCAAACTTCTAAAAGAAATGTATCTTAGCGCATATAGTTTAAATCGAAGATGTCAGCCATAAAGAAGTTTTTTTCTACACGTACTCCAAAGTTCAATTTTATGCAAAGGGTCATGAACGGCCACCCTTTTACTTTGCTGGACTTAGGAGCGGGTAATCATTCTCCCTCTAAAACCACCGAAATATTCCCCAATTGTACCTATCATGGTGTTGACCTTAACTACGACTATGAATACACTAAGGAAGATATAGCGGCGCTGAAGAAGTTTTACGAGATGGACCTCACTAAGCTCGAGTTTGATGAGATGCCGGATGGCTATTACGACTACATCAACATGGCGCATATCATTGAACATCTGCACAATGGAGATACTGTAGTAGAAAAGATCGCTACGAAGCTGAAGAAGGGAGGCTATATCTATATAGAATACCCCGGCAAGAAAAGCACCACGTTGCCTTCTATGTATGGCACATTGAATTTCTACGATGATCCCACGCACGTTCGTGTGTACAGTGTAAAGGAACTGAGTGAACTACTCAGGAAGAACGGCTTTGAGATAGTCTCATCGGGCACAAGGCGCTCCTGGTATTATATATTACTGATACCATTTACATCAATGGCCTATATGCTGAAAGGCAAGAGGATACCCGCCGCAGTGCTGTGGGATCTGATGGGTTTTGCAGAATACGTTTTCGCACAGAAAAAATCATAGCACAGTAATGTTGCCGCAACAATATAACTTCCCCATAACCGCTGATAGCAATGTGTCAATAGCTTTTCGTCATCAAGGCATTGCGGACTTTAGCGGAGCAGTGGAACTGGTAACCGATTTGCCTTATGGCAGAAATGCGGACAAAGAAAATCCTGTAACAGTCTTCAATGATGGTTGCGGAACCTGCGGTACCAAACATGCCTTGCTGAAACAACTGGCAGATGAAAATAGAGCAGAAGGTATCCAACTCATACTCTGCATCTTTAAAATGACCCGGGAGAATACCCATTCGATAAAGGAGATACTCGATACGTATGATCTGCCTTATATGCCTGAAGCGCATAATTACCTGAGGGTAAATGGAGAAATAGTAGATGCCACGAAGCGGAATTGGTCGGTATTACAATTTCTGGATGATGTAATAGAGGAGCAGGAAATAAGACCCGGACAGATAACAAGTTTCAAGGTGAATTATCATAAAAATTTCCTCTCGGGTTGGTTGGAACAACACCCCCAGATAAAATACGATCTCGATGAGTTTTTTGCTATCAGGGAGCAATGTATAGCGGCATTAGGTAAACGTAAATAATATGGAGCTGCAATGTTTTTTGGCAACAAAAGATGATGTGCCGATGATGGCAGAGATGCGCATCGCTTTTATCCTTGAACTGATGGGGGACCAACCGACGGAAGATATAGAAATGCTTCGAGGCTCTCTTATCGGTTACTTTACCCGTACGCTCGCAGATGGGACTTATATTGGTTGGTATGCCAAAGCAGGTGGATTAGTAGCCGGTACCGGTGGTATTGTGATGCGGGAGCAGCCCGGCAATTTTAAGAATCCATCCGGCAGGATAGGCTATATCATGAACATGTACACTATTCCAACATTCAGGAAAAGGGGAATATGTGCCATGCTCATCAATAAACTCATGGATTCTGCCAGGGCCAGGGGTATTAATGCTTTTGAACTTCATGCTACAAAAGAGGGGGCTGCTCAATACGAAAAGCAGGGTTTTCTGTTACATGGAGAGCCTACATATAGGAAAATAGATATTTTATAATTACTTTCCCGATTTCAAAGGATTTGGGGGCAAATCAAGCCGAAAATTACTTTTTACTTATTCTTACTTGTAGTACCTTTGCGCCACAATCAGAGCGTTATAGAATAAATTATTCTAATGCTTTTTTTGATTTTTTGAATTTTTACTTTTGAATTCTTATGTCAGGACAGCTTAAAGAGGTTCGTAACCGTATTAAATCAGTAACATCTACACAGCAAATAACCAAAGCTATGAAGATGGTGAGTGCCGCTAAACTGCGTCGCGCACAGGATGCAATTATACAAATGCGCCCTTATACACAGAAGCTGCAGGAAATGCTCAGCAACATAGTGAGCGGTTCTTCAGCCGATATGGAATTGCCATTGGCTACTGAGCGTCCGGCAGAGCGTATATTAATGATCCCTGTTACCAGCGATCGTGGTCTTTGTGGTGCTTACAATGCTAACGTTATCAAAATGACGCTTGCAGTAATAGCTGAAAAATATCCCGCACAGCAAGCAAAAGGAAACGTAACTATCCTGCCTTTGGGTAAGAAGGGTTATGAATATTTCCTGCGCCACAATTTTAATGTAGTAGATAACTATTGGACTATCTTCTCTAACCTGAATTTTGACTATGTTCGTGAAGCCGCTATCTATGCGCAGCAAGCTTTCCTGAATAAGGAATACGATAGGGTGGAATTAGTATACAGCCAGTTCAGGAATGCAGCTACGCAAGTATTCGTAGCTGAACCTTACCTGCCAATTCCAAAGGTGGTGAGTGAGGGTGAAAAGAAAAAGAATTCCGACTTCATCTTTGAGCCTTCAATGGAGATACTGATGCAGGAGTTGATGCCTAAGATCCTGAATACACAGGTATATAAGGCGGTACTGGATGCCAATGCTTCTGAGCATGGTGCCCGTATGACGGCAATGGACAAAGCCAGTGAGAATGCCAACGACTTGCTGCGTAGCCTGAAGATCAGCTACAACCGCGCCCGTCAGGCGGCGATCACGACGGAGCTGACAGAGATAGTGAGCGGTGCAGCGGCTTTACAAGGATAATTTTGAATGAATATAGATATTTTCAAATCCCTCTCGGTTTAACCGAGAGGGATTTGTTATTTTTAGGGTATAATTTACAAGTATGAGAATATTTACATTATTACTCGTTTTGCTCGTGAGCATAAATACTTTTGGCCAACAAGCGAGGGTTAAAAAATATACCGCACCATTGGCAGGTTCTTCTATATTAAAAGACGCAGAGGATAAGTACAATGCGGAGGTCTTTAATCTCGAATCGCCGTCACCCGATGGTAATGTTGACAAGCAAAGGCTTAAAGCAGTAAAAGAAGAAATAAAAATAAAATACCCGCGCAAAAAAAGCGGAACGTCGAAAGCGAAATCTACACAGGCAGCATCGCCGGTAGTGCTGGCGGGTTTTGTAGCCGATAGTTTCTCGGGGATACCTCCTGACAACTCTATGGCCATATCTAACGGCAATAAATCGGCATCGGTAATGAATAGTGCAATTGCTGTGCAGAACCCGGTTACGGGACAGGTAGTGCAAAAGAAGTCACTGAATTCCTATGCAACCGCTGCGGGATTGCCTACTGTGGGCAATCCAAACAATTATAAATATGATCCTAAGATCATTTACGATCCTGAGCAGGACAGGTTTATTTGTGTGTTGCTCAACGGTACTAATCAATTCAACTGGATAGTGTTTGGTTTCTCCCAAACCAATGACCCCGCAGGTGCGTGGAATTTTTACAAACTCTATGGCGACTATGCTGCAGACACTACCTGGTTCGACTATCCTGCTATTTCTATCACACATAATGAACTGTTCCTTACAGGTAATAAAATAACGTATAATGGTAGTTGGCAAACTGGCTTCAGGCAGACTGTAATATACCAGGTGAAAAAATCAGATGGCTACAATGCGGCACCCGTGCTTAATTATCAACTTTGGGATAGCATCAATCCTATCAACAATGTTTACATCCGGAACCTATGCCCGGTATTGGGTGGTGGTGCTATTTACGGCCCGGAACAATATTTTGTATCTAACAGGAACCTGGATATTCAGAATGATACCATCTTCCTGGTGAAGATACCTGATACTATAGGTAGCACTAATACCAATCTCTCTATCACTGTTCTGCAAACTCCGCTAGCTTATGGTGTTCCTCCTGATGGAAGGCAAAACACTACTTTCGACAATACGATAGAGGATCTTACTACCAATGATGGCCGCATACTGGGTGCTTTCATCGAAAGTGATCAGATACAATTTGTGAATGCGTCATTGAATACCGGTAACGGTTCGGCAGGTATATACCATGGCGTGATCAGCAATGTAAGTAGTTCTCCTACTGTTACTGGTAATATCTTCTCTGTAGATACACTCGACTTCGGATATCCTAATTTGTCATTCTCCGGTAACCAGGGTGGTAACACTTCAATTATTTCATTTGACTACACAGGTCCGAATGCTTTTGCGGGGCTGGGTGCTATCTACTACGATGGCAGCCAGTTCTCAGATATGCTGAAAATAAGGCAGGGCGATAGCGTAATAGATGTAATGACCGGTGTACAGCGCTGGGGAGACTATACGGGCTCCCAGACCTATTGGCCGGCTATAGGTAAAGTATGGGTAGTAGGTATCTATGGAAAAAAGAACAGAGGATATGGCAATTACATGGCTGAGATAGGTATTCCATCTTTAGCAGGTGTAGCGAATGAGCAGCAAAAGAAGAACGCCGGTAAAGTGTTCCCAAATCCTGCATTCGATTATATACAAGCTGAGTTTTCTGTAAGTACAGCACAGCAAGTGGATTTTTCCATTTATGATATAACAGGCAGAATGGTAGATAAGTTGTACACTACCTATTGTAAAAAAGGAGCTAATCTAATACAGTTCAATATTGCACCTTTAGCCAAAGGCAGCTATGTATTGAAAGGAGTAAATACTGATGGGGCTATTATCATGACCAATAAGTTTATCAGGCAGTAGCAATACTGTATTATTATGGTGGGATCTTTTAACCTGACGCTGGCATTCCGTGCCATTAAGACTAACCGCCTTCGCTCGGTACTGACCATTGCTATCATCGGGCTGGGCATAATGGCTTTGGTGGCGATCCTTACTTCTATTGAGGTACTGAAGAAGAATGTGGCTTCCAACTTCAGTAGCATGGGCGCTAACTCATTCCAGATAACAGGTGATGTAGTGAAAGTGAAGAAACGGAAACGGGGAGATGTGAAGATGGTCTCTTCTCACTGGAAGAATATAAAATATGAAGACGCCAGGGAGTTCAAAAAACGATTTTCTTTTCCGGCTACCGTTGGCCTTTCTATGAGTGGTACGGGCATAGCCACCGCACGATATCGCTCTGTAAAGAGTAATCCTAATGTTCGGGTGATGGGTGTAGATGAAGCCTATGTACCCATATCGGATACGAAGCTGGAAGCCGGAAGGAATTTCAGCGCCAATGAATTAGAATCAGGTAGCTATGTATGCATACTCGGGTATGGACTGGCAAAAAAAATGTTTAAGAACAACATCATTAACGGCATCAACCAGGTGGTGACGGTAGGTGATAAAAAATACCGTGTAATAGGCATTACAGAGACTAAGGGAGGCAGTATGATAATGGATGCTGATAATTCAGTGCTGATACCATTGAATACTGCGCGCTCTGTATTTGGAGGCGGGCAGGATTATGTCATCAGTGTATTGGTGAACGATGTGAAACTGAAACAGTTCGCTGCAGAAGAGGCCGAAGGTGTTTTCCGCACTATTCGTAAGTTACCAATCGGCATGACTAACGATTTTACCATCAACACGAACGACAACATTGTCGAGATGCTGATGGATAATATAAAATACATAGCACTGGCAGCAGTTGTTATTGGAATCATCACTTTGTTGGGTTCTGTGATAGGCTTGATGAATATAATGCTTGTATCTGTAGCTGAACGTACAAGGGAAATAGGTGTAAGTAAAGCATTGGGAGCACGTTCTTCCAGTATAAGAGAGCAATTTCTCACAGAGTCTGTTATGATCAGCCTGATGGGCGGTGTAGTAGGGGTGATATTGGGCATACTGGCTGGTAATATTTTAGGCCTGGCATTCGACTCAGGATTTGTTGTGCCCTGGTTGTGGGTGAGCCTTGGTGTAGGGCTTTGTGCTTTAGTTGGCATTATATCCGGTATATATCCCGCATTAAAGGCATCCAAGCTGGACCCGATTGTGGCGTTAAGGTACGAGTAGGTCCCCCTCGGTCCCTCTAAACGGGGAGGAATTATTGATTTAATAGAAATGATGAAATAAATAGTGGAAGGACTGGTATATAAGTCAACAGGTAGCTGGTACTCGATAAAGGAGAAAGACGGGACTATCTGGCAGGCAAGAATAAAAGGTAAAATGAGGATAGACAAAGATATATCCTCCACTAATCCTATTGCGGTAGGCGATAACGTCGTTTTTGAAGCTGATGATGAAAGCATTAACACAGGAATTATCAGCAAAGTATCAGACAGGCGTAATTATATCATCAGGGTATCACCGCACAACAAACATCATAAACATATCATTGCTTCAAACCTAGATGTTGCATTAGTAGTTGCTACAATAGCATCGCCGCGAACATCAATGGGATTTATAGACAGGTTCCTGATAACAGCAGAAGCATATCATGTACCGGCGGTCATCGTGTTTAATAAAATAGATGTACTAACAAAAGATAAGTATAAAGACCTGTTAGAAGAGTACACAGAGGTATATCGTGGAGCAGGTTACAAAGTGTATCATATTGTGGCCCTGCAGCCCGAAACGGTTGCGCCACTGATAGCAGACCTTAAAGACAAAACAACGCTGTTCAGCGGACACTCAGGCGTAGGGAAGAGTACACTGATCAACCAATTGATACCCGATATAGGATTGCGTACACACGAGGTATCTGAATGGAGCGGTAAAGGGCAGCATACTACCACCTTTGCAGAAATGTTTGATTTACCCGGTGGCGGCAGAATAATAGATACGCCCGGTGTGAAAGAATTTGGATTGATAGACTTAAAGAAAGAAGAGCTATCACATTACTTTCCTGAAATGAGAAGAGTGATGAACGATTGCAAGTTCAACAACTGCCTGCATATTAATGAACCGGGTTGTGCGGTGAAAGATGCTTTGAATGAGGGTATGATTTCTGTTGACCGTTATGCCAGCTACATGACCATTATGGATACGATAGATGAGAAGTGGTAGGGCATAATGGCTGAATTGCTCAATGATGTAAACTTTTATTTGCGACAAGAGGATTTCATGAGGTTGCTTCGTTCCTCGCAATGACGTGATTTTTTGAATTTTTAATTTTGAATTAAGATGATCATATACAACGTAACAGTAAAACTGGAAAAAGACATAGTGGAAGAGTGGATACAGTGGATGAAACAAGAGCATATACCTGAACTGATGAAAACAGGCCTGTTCGTGGATAGCCGACTTTGCCGCCTGCTGGAGCATGATGATGATGATACCAAAACCTACATAGCCCAGTACTTCCTAGACAGTATGGAGCACTATAATACCTACATTTCAGAGCATGCACCCCGTATGCGGGAAAAGGGTCTACAGCGGTTTGGAAGCAAGTTTATTGCCTTCCGGACGGTGATGGCGGTAGAATCCTGAAAAATACTGTCCACAGGGCATCTTAGCGGGTTTGGGATATATCAAAGACCTTGCCATTCTGCTGAAACCCGCCACTGTAGCGGTTTTCGGCATTTTAAGAAAGTCAAGGGTTAGTTCGAAAGTGTGAATAAGTTGTGGAAATCCGCTACAGGCAAGGGTTTGGGGGGGATAAAAAAAATTATCCAATATTTGGAAGTGTAATAAAGGGCAGTATATTTGCTTATCTTCTAAAAAAAATTACTTCACAACCAAAAAGCAAAAGAGGCTATGAACAAAGCTGAATTAATTGACAAAATTGCCAAAGACTCTGGCATCACTAAAGCACAGGCTAACGAAGCTTTAGATTCTTTCACTAACGGAGTTATCGCTACCCTGAAAAAAGGTGATCGCGTTACTCTGGTAGGTTTCGGTACTTTCTCTGTTTCTGAGCGTTCTGCTCGTAACGGCCGTAACCCGCAAACAGGTGAAGTAATCAAGATCAAAGCTCGTAAAGTGCCTAAGTTTAAGGCTGGTAAAGAGTTTTCTACAAAGATCAGCGGTAAGAAATAATCCGTATCTTTGCAAAGAAGTTAAAAGCAAGAGGCTGATAGTTTCTTGCTTTTTTTTATTTTTGCATTTTAAATCTAAAAACTCATTTTATGGGAAGAGGCGATAGACGCACTAAACGCGGAAAAAGAACCATCGGTAGCTTTGGTAAAGTACGCCCGGCTCGCTCGGCTGAAAGAACAGCTAATTTAGCAGCTAAGAAAAAAGCATAATTGCTTTAAAATTATAAGACCGTATCATAAACGGTCTTTTTTTTGTCCCGTCCCTATTATATTTGTTTATTATTCATGATGCCGTGTATTTACACATAGGCAATAGAGCATAAGAGCAATGAGCGTATTTCATACAAAGGACATCAGCAAAAGCAGTTTCCTTGTAACCGGTGGTGCCGGATTTATCGGTTCCCATATCACTGAATACCTGTTGAAGCATGGAGCAGGTAAAGTAACGGTACTTGACAACCTGGCAACCGGTTTCCAAAAGAATATAGACTTGTTTATAAAATATCCGCAATTCAATTTTATTGAAGGTGATATCCGCGATTATGAAACATGCCTGAAAGCTTGTGAAGGAATAGACCATGTTACCCACCAGGCAGCATTGGGTTCAGTGCCGCGTTCGGTAAAAGATCCTGTGACGAGTAACGCAGTGAATGTAAACGGCCACCTCAATATGCTTATGGCTGCTAAGGAGCAAAAAGTAAAAACTTTCGTGTATGCTTCTTCTTCTTCGGTATATGGTGATGAGCCTAATCTACCCAAGCATGAAGAAAGAGTGGGCAATCCTTTATCTCCTTATGCGGTAACAAAGAAAACGAATGAACTCTATGCAGACGTTTTCGGTAAGCTGTATGGAATGAAGATCGTTGGCTTAAGATACTTTAATGTATTTGGTGCACGCCAGGACCCTGACGGTCCTTATGCAGCCGTGATACCTTTATTCGTAAGTGGAATATTGAATCAAACACCTGTGTACATCAACGGAGATGGAGAGCAGACAAGGGATTTCACCTATGTAGATAACGCAGTTCAGGCTAATATACGCGGTATGTTGGCAGAGAATGATGATGCATTTGGCAAGGCATATAACGTGGCTGTAGGTGAGAACTTCTCGGTGAACTTACTCTATAGTTCTATCCGCGAGATGCTGGGTAAAGAGCACGAAGCTACCTATCGTGAAGAGCGCGAAGGTGATATCCGTAACTCGCTGGCAGATATATCATTGGCCAGGAAACACCTGGGTTATGAACCAACCAAAAGATTCATGGATGGCCTGGCACAGACCGTTGAATTCTTTAAAGAGATGTACAGCTAACTATTTTCCGGCGAAGTGTTTTCCGTTCTTTACTTTGCTTTCATCCAGCAATTTGTAATAGTAGGCCGACATGTCGGTGATAAGCCTTTGATAAGAGAATTTCTGGTGAACTAATTCTCGGCCTTTCAGTCCGAACTGTAGTCTTAGGTCATTATTCTCGCAGAGCATCAAGATCGCTTCAGCAAATTGTTCGACATTGTCAGGCTCAGTTATGAAGCCGGTCACATTATGTTGTACAGCGTCTGATACGCCACCAACATTTGTAGAGACTACGGGCTTGGCAGCAGCCTGAGCTTCTATTAATGACACAGGTGTTCCCTCATTGTGAGAAGTAAGCGTAACGATATCTAAACCTGCCAACACTACATCCATTTCCGTTTGCCATGAAGTACAGATAACGGTTGCTTCTCGCGGCTCTTTAATGAAGTAAGCATAATCAATACCGGCAAGTTGGAGTTCATGTTCTGTCTGCTCCCGGTTTTCGCCATCACCAATAATGATGAATTTTACTTTCTGGTTCGCCTTTTCTAATACCTTGGCAGCAATGGCCACAAACAAGCTGTGGTTCTTTACAGGTACTATCCTGCCTATGATACCAATAGCTATTTCATCGTCTTTTATAAAATACTTAGTCCTGAAAGACGCGCGTTTATCGTCAACCCCTCTTTTGAATTTATCAAGGTCAAGCCCCAGTGGGATGATATTCACCTTTTCTTCCGGGCAGATATTATAGGTATTGCACAGTTCTTCTTTCTGCGTTTTACTGATGGCGATAATGCCGCTGGAACGCTTGGCAAGGTATCGCTCAATGTGTATGAACGTACTGGTAGTAAGTTTGTTGAAATAGCTATGGAATACATGTCCATGGAATGTATGTACTATTACCGGCACTTTGCAGGCATCGGCAGCCATACGGCCTATTACGCCGGATTTGGCGGCGTGGGTATGTACTATATCGGGTTTGAATTTCTGGATGAGCTCTTTTACCCTTCTGTATGCCTGCCCGTCACTAATAGGATGAATGGCACGTTTCATTTCCGGAATCACAACAGGGTCTATGCCAAGATTGTAAGTAAGATGGTCTGCGTCTTGCTCATGGTCGTCTTTTCCACCTATTACCAGCGTGGTTTCGAACTCGGGAGCCATGTATTTAGTGAGATAGGTTGCGTTTAGCGCTGGCCCACCAATGATCAATCTGTTTAATATTCTCAGTACCCTCGGCATCTTATCTTACGTCTTTCAAAAGTAGAAAAGTTTTATGGATGTTTAGTTTATATAAAATATTCTCTATTTGTGTTGCTAAGCTCATGTTTAATTAGGTGTGCTTTGATATACGACTACAGCATCTATTCAGTTTCAAGGAAAGTACCTCGTAAAACAGATCCGTATTTATATAGCGTACAGTAACAATTATGCCCTAATAATAGTGCATAATTAAGCCACCAGTAAGGATTTCGGCGTTATCGCTTAGTTAAGCGATATACTTTTTCCACCAGTATTGAAAGACGATGAGCGCCCAGATAGTAGCGTGCGTATCTTCAGGATTGTTGCTGAGCAATTTATTCTTCAGGTTCTCAGTGGCTTTTACATTAAAGATGCCTTGCTGTTCTACAAATTCCTTACTTAGCAGGTCGTCATTAATTAATCCCCATAATTCTTTACGGAACCAGTCGAGCAGTGGGATTTCAAAACCATGCTTGGGCCTGTTGTATATTTCAGCAGGCAGCATTGGCCTGAAGGCATCCTGCAGTATTCTCTTTTTGAGTTTACTATTGATCTTGTATGAATCGGGCAGGGAAAAGGCAAAGTCGACCACCTTGTAGTCAAGGAAAGGACTTCTTACCTCAAGGCTATTGGCCATGCTCATCAGATCAACCTTCACTAGCATGTCGCCCGCCAATACCAGGTTCATATCAGCCAGAAGTATCTCGTTGAAATCATCAGTTTTGATCACTGAAAGGAGGTGTTCTTTTTCCTGTTTCAGCATGGCATTATCTATTTCTGCAGCTTTATCAGGATGAAACAGATAAGCGGCTTCTTTCTCATTAATGAAAGATGCCCAGCGCCAGTAGCGTTCCTTTACAGGAAGCTCTGCACCCTCGGCAAAACGATGCAACTGGCGGAATAGATTGGTGAGTTTGCTGTTGCGGCTCCTTGGCAATGAACTCCACAATGGCATACCGGCTTTCACCAGTTTATTGGCCATGGAGGCCTGCCTTATTTTCCATTCGGCAGCATGTTTGTTATATCCGGCAAATACCTCATCGCCGCCATCGCCGCTGAGGGCTACGGTTACGTGCTTGCGTGTTTGCTTACTCAGGATATACACAGGTAGTGCTGATGAATCAGCAAATGGTTCGTCTATATAATCCAGTACATCATATAGATGTTCGAGGAAGTCGTTATTGCTTAGAGAAAAGACGGTGTGATTAGTATTGTATTTTTTAGCAACGAGCTTTGCGTATTTCGTTTCATCGAAAAACGTATTGTCCTTATAGCCGATAGAAAACGTATTGAGCTGTAACGTATGCCTGCTGGCAAGGGCTACTATAACGGAGGAGTCTATACCGCCGCTGAGGAAAGCGCCGAGCGGTACATCAGATATCATGCGCTCTTGCACAGAGACATCCATTCTTTTAATGAGCTCTTCTTTGGCCTGGTCGTAAGTGTAGTGATCGTATTCAGTGGGGTTTGTAGCCAGCGTGTAATAGGGGGCATATTCTTCCATACCATTGGCAGAGAATACCATGTAGTGGGCAGGTTTTAGCTTAGCCACACCTTTTATCATGCTTTGCGGCTGGGGAATGTAGTTGAGTTGGAAATACTGGCTGACAACCGTGTAGTCAATTTCTTTTGGTATGCCATACTCCAGCAGTGCTTTCATTTCAGAGGCAAAAGCTATGAAGCCATTGCCCATGTAGTAGAGTAGCGGTTTTTTTCCAAATCTATCGCGGGCTAGCAAGAGCTTGCCGGTTTCCTTATCGTAAAGAGCAAAAGCAAAAAATCCGCTGAGCCATTCCAGGCATTGCGTACCATATTCTATCAGCAGGTAAAGTAATACTTCGGTGTCAGAAGCTGTCTTCGGACCGCTTATTCTTTGCCATGTTTCTTTCAGATATTTAGCGGACAGTTCCTGGTAATTAAATATCTCTCCATTAAAAACAATTACATACCTGCCGGATACATCTTGCATAGGCTGATTGGCCACATCAGAGGTATCAATGATGGATAAGCGCCTGTGCCCAAGCGCTATGTTAAAATCGTTATAAATATTACCGCAATCAGGCCCCCTTAACGACAGCTTAAGATTTGACTGGGATATTTTTGCTATGTTAGTGCTATGCTTTTCTTTATAAGCATAATAACCGGTAATGCCACACATGAACAGTATAAATGGATATTGTAAATTGGATGTTCAAATCAGAAATTCAAAGTAAATGCAATTTATAACTTTACTTGACTATTTCTTACTTCCCTTCTATTTAGTGATCATTTATTTGGTCGCTTTTATCTTTCGTGAGCGTAGGTATCCTGTCGGCCACCCCTGGAGAAAATATTTTCTACCCGGTCTTACAGTAAAGATAGTAGGTGCAATTTTTATCGGTATGATATACCAGTATTACTACGGTGGTGGTGATACGTCCAACTATTTTGAGCACGCACAGGTTGTTAATAGTGCTTTCGATGAGTCAATAGGGAAATGGTTCAATTTAGTATTAGGGATACCACAATGGTACGATAATGAGTATTCCTCTTATATATCATCATTGCTGCCCTGGTATGAGTCTCCGGCAGAATATACGGTTGTTGCACTGGTTGCCTTTATCGGGATATTCACATTTACTACTTATTTGCCCATAGCAGTGATATTCGGTGTAATATCATTCACCGGTATGTGGGCGCTGTTCCGCACATTCGCATTAAAGTACCCGGCTTACCTCAAGTATATTGCTATTTGTACCCTGTATATTCCCAGTACTATCATGTGGGGCTCGGGTATATTTAAGGATACCATCTGTATGTTCGGCCTTGGCTGGATGACCTATGGTGCATTCCGGATATTGATACATCGTGACTTTAGTGCTAAGAATATCATACTCACGCTTGTGAGCTTTTACTTTGTGGCTGTTATTAAGGTATATATACTACTGGCCTTTTTGCCGGCACTGGCATTATGGATATTATTTACGTATTCTCATAGTATTCCCAGCCAGTCAATGCGTGTTTTCGTGAAAACGTTTATCGTAGTGATCTCCGTAGGGGGATTGTTATACTTCTCTGATAAGTTCTCACAAAGCCTGGGAAAGTACTCCCTGCAGAACGTAGCGAAGACATCTCTTGTAACACGTAATTATATCAATTCCATGTCAGGCGACGAGGGTTCGGGATATACATTGGGTGAACTCGACCCGAGTTTTATGGGTATGTTGAAGAAGTTTCCGCTGGCGGTAAATGTAAGCTTGTTCCGTCCTTATGTATGGGAAACCACCAAGCCGATACAAATGCTGAATGCCCTGGAGGCGCTTATGTTCCTTTGGGTAACGATAAAGGTGGCATTTAGTGTAGGGTTGGTGCAATGCTGGCGAACGATTAAAAGCGACCCTACCATTCAGTTCTGCCTGATATTTACGTTGGTGTTTGCTTTCGCGGTAGGTATATCTTCTTACAACTTCGGGGCGCTATCCAGGTACCGGATACCTTGTTTGCCGTTCTACGGCCTGGCATTGGTGTTGATATACTACAAGAACAAGCCTATCGTCAAGAATATACTATCCTTTAGGTGGTAATGCTATTTGAATAAGGAAAGGAATGTGTTCTTCTGAGACTGAACACTGTATTCATTTACTATTTTTTCCCTCCCTACCTTACCCATTTCTTTGCGGGAAGTGAGGTCTTTCATCAGGGACAGCAAGTGTTGTTTCCAATCTTCAGGCGTATGAGCTATATAACCATTGCGGCCATTCTCTATGATCGTACTGTTGACGCCTACAGGCGATGCTACCGCTGGGATGCCCAATGATAAATATTGTATCAGCTTGAAGCCGCATTTACCTTCACTCCAGGCGTCTGCGGTAAGTGGCATAAGGCCTATATCTGCATTAAGCAGGTCTTCTATCTCCGTTTCCTCTTTCCAGGGGATAAACATTAATGAGGGGAAGTTATAGTCCGGCTTTTTGTTGGCAATGACCAATAAAGTAAAAGGCTGCTCGTTGTGAAGGTCTTGCAGTGTTGGAATTATTTGGTCTAAAAAAGGCAGGGTAGAGTGGCTTCCCGTCCAGCCGACGAGGATAGTGTCTTCGCGATGTTCTTTGATCTTGTTGTGGCCGTTCTCCGTATCTACGACAGTAGGTATGCACACCACATTTTTATTGTATTGGCCGGCGAAGTCGCAAAGGAATTTATTGCCCGCTACTACGGTATCCACCCATTTGCAGATGTACTTTACTTTCCAGTTGGCTTTTAGCAGCGCGGCTATCTTATTCTCATTACTGGTATTGGGTATCCAGATCGCATCGTCGAAATCATAGATGACCTTTTTGCGCCACAGTTTGGTGAGTATCCATTCAAATATCGGCGGACCGAGTGGTGATGCTTCCCTGTGGATGAATACATGGTTGTATTTTCGAACGTCCCACAGCACATTTTTTGTTCGGCGTAGGTATCCTTTAATAATTCCGAGTGCTTTCTTCAGCGATGAACCATTGTTATACAGGATATTCCAGGTCTCTTCGTCTATAAAGGAGCTGATGGTGTATTTTATATTGGCTTCTTTAAGAGCGGGCTCAAATAGCTCTACCCGGAAGCGCTGCGAAGGCGCCCGCTTTACAGGGTAAGGGACTAAAAAAAATATGCGACTCTCTCTATCCATTATTAAAATTCGCTGAGCACCTGCTCAAACTCAGTTACAAATTTATGTGTTGGAAACTCTTTATTCACCCTTTCTTTTGCAGCCATAGCAAATGACTTTCTCAGTTCAAAATCATTAGCCAATTTCAGTATGGCCTCTGCCATAGCATTATAGTCGCCTAATGGTACCAGGAAGCCCGTTTCGTTGTCAATGATGATCTCTTCAGGGCCACCACATCTTGTGGCAACTAAAGCCGTGCCATAGAAAGAAGCTTCGAGACAAGTCATGGAGAATGATTCTGATTCGGAGAAGTTCAATACTATATCGGCTTCTTTGATTCCTGCTTCCACACTTGAGCAAAATGCTGTAAATGTCACCACATCCTGGAGGTTAAGTGATGCCACTCTGTCCTGCAGTTGCTGCTTGAATTCACGGTTCTTCTCCAGGCCCATATCGCCGCCCGCAAACCTGAGGCGAAGGTTAGGGTTTTGTCCGTGAGCAATGATAAATGCCTCAAGCCCTGCATCCTGACCTTTGCCCCGAATGTAATTACCCTGGAAAAGGATGTCTATTATCTTTTTATCTGTATAGTCCTTTGGTGGTAGTTTTTCCTCAAGTTTTACCGGATCGTAAATGAACATGGTATCCGGGTGCGCCGGAAGCTGATCCATTGCCACTTTAGAAACGGTGATGACTTTGTCGGAATATTTTTGCGCATAGCTCGTCCATAAGTTACGAAGCGGTGCAGGGCGTGATGATGGCAGGAAACGTACATAGGTGATGAGTTTGCCCTTGAAGCCATTACGCTTCAGCATCATGCCCAGCAGATTGTAGAAGTCGTTCATTTGCAGAACGTCTATCTTTTCCTTCTTCACGATCTTCTTTAGCGCCATCGCATTTCTGAAAAGCATAGGCAGGTAAAGTAGTAAGCCCTTTACCGACTTGCTGATCTCCACCATCGGCAGCATGTATACGGTGAAACCCTTTTCTTCGAGGTAAGGCTTTAGCGTGCTTTTTGCGGGTAGTACAAAGATGAATGTATGGTTTGGTGATAGCAGTTCAGCTTCATTTACGGCGCACTTAAATGCACCCGTAAATGCGATGGAACTATCTACTATTAATATTCTCATGGCCTGCGTTTAGTTTTCAATAGTGGCTATCCACTTTTTCATCATTTCTTCCTGTGTAAAGCGGCTTGTGAGCTGCTCAAATGCTTCTGCAGAAGGTTTGGGCTGATGTAGCCAATGGTCTATCTCTTCGGCCCAGATACCAAAACGCTTTTCATCTACTACATCCAACATGGGCAGCAGCGAACCTACTTCTGTGCGATGTGCCTCTTCCACCTGTGTTTCAGGAAGGTTAGGTACACACAATATTTCCCTGGGGCCTGTGTGGCAATCGGTAGTTACTACGGGTATGTTGCAGATTAGGGCTTCCGCAAAAACATTGGGGAATCCTTCCCAGGAAGATGATAATGCAAAAATACTGCTGTGCCTGTAAAACTTGAAAGCATTTTGCTGAAAGCCCATCAGGTAAACATCAGCATCAGTGTATTTCCTTGTAGTTGCCCAATCACAAACGGTCAATCCCATCTCTTCGGAAAGCGCTATGAGATCGTCTTTTAGTTCCCCATCACCCAGTATCATCAGGCGGGCATCGTTTTTTTCTTTTACCTTCTTTAATATCCTCACCAGGCTATCCTGGGCTTTAGATATGTGCAGCCTCCCGGATGTTACGATGACAGGCTTAGAGAATATTTTTTCTGCTTCTTCACAAAGTGGTTCATTACTTTGCGCTACTATACGTTCGTTCTCGTAGAAGTTGTATATGGTAGTAAGTTTCTCTTTTGCAATATTAAAATGACTATTCAGTTCTTTAGATAATGCTTTACAAACACATACAATTTCATCAGCTTTGCTATATAAATATGGCATTAAGATCTTTTTACGGATCAAGCCCATTGGTCCCGCAATTACTTTGTCGAATGCTTTCGAGCCACGTATGCTGAGCACTATTTTTTCTTTTCCACGGGTAAGCACGTTTATATAGTCAGGCCCTTCCAGGAAGCTGATAGATACTTCAATGCTATTGTCCTTCTTAATCTGCCTTACTTTTTTCAGCCTGTGTCGCCAGCTTTTTATTTTGCCTATGATACCGGAATGTTCCGGTGGGTCTATAAATATTACGCGTTGACAGGTTTCGTAGAATCGTTCCCTGCCTTTCCCGGACAGGATACATAATATTACATAGTACCCCTGTTTTTCCAGGTGCGCACTAAGAAGAGAGATAGAGCGTTCTGCTCCTCCCTTTCCTAATTCTGATCCTATGAGTAATACGTTTTTCACTACTTAGAGTTTTTCATTCCATTTGTCCCACCACATCATAAAACTGAGCAGGCGCCACATTTTTTCAATGTTATATTCTTTGTTATGCTTTTTGTTCCATTTGTATTTGTCATATTCCCTCAATACTTCAGCTGTATTGAAGATTCCCGTTTTCTCTATTCTTTCGTGGGTAAGGAAGTGAGCGAACATATTGTCAAGGTGTTCACTGAACCATTTAAAGATAGGAATAGAAAAACCTTTTTTGGGCCTGTTGAAGAATTTGTCGGGTACATATTTGCCCAGTATTTGCCTGAGTATCCATTTACTTTGGCCATTCCTGTATTTCAGGTTTTCGGGCATTTGTAAGGCGAGCTCTATAATCCGGTGGTCAAGGAAAGGTTCGCGGCCCTCAATGCTGTTATGCATTGTGGCTCTATCCATTTTTACCAGCAGGTCATCGGGCAGATAGGTCTTCATATCGTAGAACATCAGTCCTTCCATGTTCTCTGATATCAGGTCTATCTCAATGCCATTTCCCGGAACATCTTTGAGCAGTGCCTTTAGTTCGTCATGGCTTTGATTGGCAATGTATGCATTGTAAGTGTCGCCCAAACTTTGACTGCCTATGAGTTCTGCTCCCGCAGCAACTTTGTGTTCTGTGTTGCCACGGTATAGTTTGTTCAGTATACCGCTATTGTCAATGCCTTTGGCTAAAGACGAAAATGGCTTACGGATAGGGTGGGGGATCTTTTTTAGTTTGTTGTGCAAAACCATAACATCGTTGTACCTGCTGTATCCGCAAAAGAGCTCATCGCCGCCTTCACCGGAAAGTACCACTTTTATTCCCGCATCGGCAGCCAGCTTTGACACTATGGTGCTGGGTATGCCTGATGAGTCCGCAAAGGGCTCACTATATATGTCATAAAAGCCCTGCAGAGTATCATAAGCATCTGATATGTTGAGGGTAAATTCAGTGTGCGTTGTGCCCAGGTGTTGTGCTACCTCTTTGGCAATGTGTGCTTCGTTGTAGCGCTCATCATCAAATCCGATAGTGAAGGTATGTATGTTGCCGTAGTTCTTTTGCAACAACGATGCAACAAGTGAACTATCAATGCCGCCGCTCAGGAATACACCAACCGGCACATCAGAGATCATACGTTTGCTGAAAGCATCTATGAGTAACTCATGCAGCCTGCGTTCCCATTCTTTATCGCTGAGCTCAGGTACAGATGTTTTGAGTGCATCCTTTGCGTCCCAATAAGGAAACAGGGATGTTTTACCTTCTTTATAATGAAGATAATAGCCAGGGGATAGTTTCTTTACGTTGCTGAATATCGTTTTATCATCAGAGATGTATCCAAAGCGGAAATACTCGTAGATGCTCTCAGGATTTGTCTCTTTGTTTTTCAGCACGGGAATGATGGACCTCATTTCACTGCCGAATACTAGCCCGTTTTCCAGGGTGTAGTAGAGTGGTTTTACGCCTACCCGGTCCCTGCATAGTAAAATACTTTTGTCGCGCTTGTCATACATCGCAAAGGCGAACATCCCGATAAAACGGTTGATGCTGTCCTTACCCCATTTATGGAAGGCCTTTATCAGCACTTCAGTGTCGGAGTTGGTACTGAAAGTATATCCTTCTTTAGCCAGTTCTGTCCTTACTTCCCGGTAGTTGTATAGTTCCCCGTTAAAAACGAGCGTGAGATATTCAAAGTTAAATGGCTGGTTGGCGTGTTCCGACAGGTCCAGTATAGAAAGCCTCCTGTGTGCCAGCGTTACATCGTCTTCAGTGAACACGTCAAAAGCATCAGGGCCACGGTGTGCTAGGGACTCCATGCTGACCTTTATATCATGTTCATTAAATTTTCCTATGTAGCCGCTAATTCCGCACATATAATATTAAACGGGATTTTAGTGAATAAGGTCTGCGTAAGCAATTTCAGCACTAATTCTTCCATCCTGCAGTTCGTAAATGTGATTGCAATATTTCAAAGATGTGTATCTGTGCGCTATAATGATGATAGTAAGATTTTGTTGGCCTAGTTGCCTGATGGCATTAGTGATCTCTTCTTCTGTTTTTGAGTCCAGCGCTGAAGTAGCTTCATCAAATATCAATATCTCAGCACCTTTATATATCGCACGGGCAATGGCTATTCTTTGCTTTTGTCCGCCTGACAAGTTATTTCCTCTTTCACTAAGGACAGTATCGTAGCCCTCGGGTAGATCCAGCACAAGGTCTTGCAGGCTTGCCAGTTGTATTGCTTTCTTTACTCGTTCAATATCTATGTCTTCAATAGGAACACCGAGGGCAATATTCTCAACAAACGAAGCATTCATAATAAATACTTCCTGTCTTACATAACCCACAATTTTCCACCAGCTCTTTACTGATCGGCTGTTGAGCAGAGTCCCGTCTATAGTTATTTCTCCTTGTGTAGGGGTAAGGAAGCCGAGGATATTATTGATCAGTGTAGATTTACCTGCTCCTGATTTTCCTATAATGCCTATTTTATCACCTTTGTTGATGGTCAGGTTGCAATCCGTGAGCACCTTCTTCTTGCTGTTTTCGTACTGATAGGATACGTTGTCGAACACTATTTTATCGTTGAACTGCACGGGTGTGCTTTCTTCTTCCTGCTCGTGTTTTTTGTTGTAATAGAATTCTTCGTCATTGAACATGAATTCGTTATTGCTAAGCGTTGTCAGGGCCATAGCGAACCTGTTAACGGAAGGAATGCTCCTGTAGGCTATCACGGCAAAAAAGCTGATAGTGGTCACCATTTCCTCGGGGTTCTTTATTACGTAAATGCCGTAAAGAAGGATAATGAGGATGCAGGTAAATATGGCAATCTCTATAATGCGGGTTGGAACGAACATCATGAAGTCTGCCTTGCCCTGGTTGGTACTTACTGTTTTGGCTATTCTTTTAAATTTGGCCTTGAATGATTTTTCTGTGCCGGCTATTTTAATGTCGGTGTAGCCGATGATCATTTCCTGTGCTTTTGCATATAGGCTGATCCCCTCCCTGTTCTTTATCGCGCCGGCTTCCTTTATTTTTTGTTTTACTTTTCTGTAGAAAAGTCCTACGGTTGGCACTATAGCTGCCATGAGTAGTAACGATAGTTGCCAGTTCCATATGCACATGGCAACTATCGTCAGTGCGAATATCATACTCTCATTAATGATGATGATAATGGATATTGCGGCATAGCTGGCCAGGTCCATTTGCACTTGCGTTGCTTTGTTTACCAGTTCGTTGGATGTGTTCTTTTGGAGATTAGTGTAAGAGCGGTCATATATGTTACTCAACACGTTAAGGGACGAACTAACAAAAAGTGTTTCTGTGAATTTTACCTGCCTGCGGTTGATAAACAAACCGATGAGGTTCTTAACTATTAATAGTGTAAAGAAGACCAATACTACCGCCATCAGCAGGTGCTCCTTATCCAGGTGGTGCAATGATGGAAAATGGACAATAGTGGTGTTGTAGAATGTTGGGGAAAGTACAAGACTCACCACGGGAATGATGAGGGACAAACCAAACAGGTCAGTGATTGAGCTGAAAAATGTAAGAGGTATCAGTACAGCAAAAGATCTCTTCTGCTGTGGATTAAACATTTTCTGAAACTTTCGGATCACGCTTAGTAATCCTCCACCTCTTAATCTCATTATCTGTTTTGTTTTGCCTGTAAAACTATTAGTAAAAATAGTTTTTTGTTGTTATTGGGATGTAAATAGCCCCTTAAAAGGGGCTATTTGTTTTATTTCGTAAAAAACGATGAAACTTTCTTCTTTTTCTTTTTAACAGGCTCGTCACCGGTAGGCCCGTATCCCTGTCCGTAGCTATAACCATAGCCATAGCCTTGTCCGTAACCATAACCATATTTCTTCTTGTATTCTACACCGTTAAATATCAGTGCAGGGCTTTGTATTTTATGGTCTTTGTGCAGTACATCGAACATGCGCACCTGGTCTTTGATGGTATAGGACTGGCGAACAACGAACATGTTGATAGTGGCATATTGAGACAGTATCAGGGCATCAGAAACAAGTCCTATTGGTGCAGTATCAATGATGATGACGTCAAACATTTCCTGTAGTTCTTCAATCAGTTCCTTAGTTGTTGGCAATACCAGCAATTCACCGGGGTTAGGAGGTATCGGGCCGCAATTGGCGATGTACAGGTTCTCGTGTACACCCGAGGCTTTTAATACCTGGCCCAGATCTGAGATGCCCGCAAGATAGCCACTGATACCACCTTCATTGCTAAGGCCAAGGTATGAGCTGATCTTTGGTTTTCTCAGGTCGAACTCCATAATGACTACACGCTTCTTGGCTAGTGTCATGGTGATACCGAGGTTGATAGAAACGAATGATTTACCCTCTCCACTGGTGCTCGATGTCACTACAAATACCTTTTTATCCGTAGTAGCAGACATGAACTCGAGGTTTGCCCTTATCAGGCGGAACTGCTCAGCTATACCTGTACGAACGTGCGGGCCAACAACGATAGAGTTTTCCTTGCCATTGGTCTCTTCAGACAAGCTCACAGAACCAATGATCGGAATTGTTGTCAACGATTCTATATCGTTCTCATTAATTACTTTATTGTTCAGCAACTCACGAATAACCAACGAAACTGTAGGCAGCATCAGACCGAGCATCAGCATCGCCAGGTAAACGTTCTTGTTTATGGGGGCTATAGGTCCATTACTTGCAAAAGGCGCTATTACTACTTTCGATTTGTTAGTAGCGGCATACAGTGATATCTCGTTCTCAATACCTTTTTGGTAGAGGTATAGATATACGTTCTGAGATACATCGTAGTTACGTCTTACGTCTTTTATATTACGGTCAACTTCCGGTACGGCTTTAATGCGACTAGTGCTGGTAGCAACGTTGCTTGATGCGTTTTGCAGTGCGATATTGATAGAATTATATATCCCGTCTGTCGCGTCCAATGCCCTTTTGCGCATAGAGTTTATTTCAGCTTGCGCCTGCTCTATGTATGGGTTTGACGGGCCGTAGTTGCGTTGCAGTTCGTCAAGTTTTGTAACAGCTGTGTTGTATTTGCTTATCTGGTCAAGCAGTATCGGATTTTGTATACCCATACCGGCTATCACCTGGTTCCTGTTCTGGCGTAAGCTTTGCTGAAGGGCAACGATAGCTTGCTTTTCCGCTATCAGTTGATTTACTTTTTGCTCAGCGGCAACCTTTTCAGTGTATAAACTTGCAGACTGTGCTTGCGGGTCTGTTATCTCATTGTTCACTTTAATGGTTTCCACCATCGTGTCCATAGTACGCAGGTCAACGATCATAGAGCCTTTGCTCTTATTGATAAAGTCCCTGGTACGGGCGGCGCTTCGGGTAATATTCTCCAGTTCCTTCTTTTGATAGAAGAAGATGAGCGCGTTCATAAAGTCAACACCACGTTGTGGCAGGTTGTCGTTCATGCTCAGTTCCAGCAGGCTCGTCCTTCCGTCTCCCGGGTTTACTTTTAATGCTTTTAATATCGCCTGGTTGGTTTGTAAAGGGTTTTCCACTTTCACCAAATAGCTTACCTGGCTTAGTTGTTTCTTATTTACTTTAGGGCCCGAAGTATAGATGATCTTGAAATTACCAAAACCCATATCAGTATAAGAGTCAAGATCCACTTTAGCAGTAAGGTCTTTATAGCTTACTTCAAACAGGCCTTCCGATACTTGTTGTACTTTGAATTCACTGTTTTTTCCTTTATAACCGTTTTCGTCAAACACTACTTTTATCGGGCACTCTTCATACACCTCGGTTTCTTTTACACGGCCAATACTCCAGTAGCGCACATTCATATCCAGTGAGTCAACTATCTGGGCGATAAGATCCTGGCTTTTCAGGATGAACATCTCATTGTAGAGATTAGTAGAAGGAGTATTTTCCTTGCCGGACTCGAGCTTGCTGAGAAGGCTCTTAGTACTGTTTTCCTGTGTTTCATCTATCAGGATAGAACTCTTGATCGCATACTGTGGCGTAGTATAGCGGATATACAGGTATCCTGCAGTAAGCGTAACAGTGAGCGTGAGTACATACCAGTACCAGTTACTTAATATAGAACCTGCTAATCGTTTGAAATCAAACGATGAGTTGAACTGCTTAAGTATTCGTTCGGAAAATTGTTGGTTTGTGTTTTCCATGGTTTACTTGCTAAGGACTATGATACCGTATATCGCCAGCATCGTTGAGATCAACGTTGAGAACACCGGCAGATATACTTGCGTGAATTCGCTGTTTTGTTGACGGCGGAGACGCGCAGCCTCTACGTATACGATATCGTTTTGTTTTAAATAATAATAAGGGCTACTAAAAATATTTGTGCTGTTAAGATTCAGGCGCGCGAATTCTCTTACACCGTCTGTTTCACGTACTATCAGTACATTGTCTTTGCGGCCGGTGAGCAATACATCGCCTGCTGCTGCTACTGCATCTACCACGCTTATCCTGTGGTTAGGCGCTGTAATAGTTCCCGGGCGGCCTACTTCGCCAAGTACAGTTACTTTATAGTTGATGATACGTGCTTCCACTATCGGGTCTTTCACATAATCTTTCAGCTTCATGGAAAGTCCGTCTTTCACCTGGCGCAGTGTTTTACCTCCTACTGAGAATTTACCTACTACAGGAAAATCAATGTTGCCATTTGCGTCTACCAGGTAACCGTTGGTTTGCATACCACCACTATTACCATTGGCAGTTGTTTCACTAATAGTATAACTGGTTCCACCTTCATTGAATATATTGACAGGTGACTTTTCTGACATACTCATGCTGCTGATAGTAGTTACTTTAATAGCAAGGATATCATCGGGCTGAATGGTCAGGTCTTTAACGCGGTCCATCTTCTGGGTGAACACGCCGGGGTTATTCTGAGAGTTCTCAGAGAAGTACACCGACTTTTGCTGTGTAGAGCAAGCGCCCATTCCCAGGGTGGCAAGCATTATTATATAGTAAACATACTGACGCATATAACTATGTTATTAAAGTGAATAACTTTTTATTTATAAAATATTTTCTTAATTTATCAAAGCGGTTTTCCCGTTTTGAGGCTCTTTCTCTTTTCTTTAGTTGTTGTTCCGGGCAATTGCGGTACCCGTTCATATTGCGTGAATTCATCTGCTGATACCTGAGCCGGGATATGGCAGACGACGATCTTATAAAGAACACGAAATAATACTGTAACTATTTCGAGGTCGAAGATAGAGAGAAAAACTTTGCAGAGGAAATATTATAATGTTATTCCGCTGTTAATATCTTTTGCTTAACTATGGGTAAAAGCTATATCTGATGCGATATACAGCTATTCACATATGTTGACAAGCAATGATTTACAGCTATGGTGCCAGCCTGAATTTGCGCCATTGTCCGCTCTCATAAACGAACAGAATGCGGTCGTGCATGCGGCTGCTGCGCCCTTGCCAGAACTCTATGCGGTGTGGAATTATTCTGTAGCCACCCCAGTGCGGAGGGCGAGGTATGCTCTCTTTATACTTATCCTCGTATAGTTTGTAGTTCTCGTTCAGTATATCTCTCGATGATATAATGCGGCTTTGCGGTGAAGCCCATGCGCCCAATTGGCTGCCTGCCGGCCTTGAATGAAAGTAGGAATCGTTTTCTTCGGGTTCTAATTTCTCTGTTATTCCTTCTATACGCACCTGGCGTTCCAGTTCTTGCCAGAAGAATACCGAAGAGGCAAAAGGGTTAACGTCCAGGTCGTGGCCTTTGGCGCTATTGTAATTAGTGAAGAATACAAAGCCTGTAGCGTCCAGCCCCTTCAGCAGTACTATACGCGCGTGGGGTTTGTTGTCGGCATCAACGGTGGCAAGGGTCATGGCGTTGATCTCAAGCACTTTAGCTTGTTCTGCTTCGGCGAACCATTTGCCGAAAAAAGCTAAAGGATCATCACCGGCTGTAGCTTCATCAAGCTCCGCCAGGCGATAATCCTTTCTAATATCTGCAATATTCGATCCCGTAGAGGACAAGTTTTTATTTTTTCTCCGAACCTTTTTCAGAACCAAGGTACTTTGCCATCACATAGATCAGTTCTATGGTCATAAGCAGTATAAACACCCACATCAATACCGGGCCTACATTCTGATTAACAGCGTCGTAAAATGCGTTGAGCAATAAATGGTTCATTACCTATTAAATTTGTGGCTGCAAGATACAAAACAGCTTCATTAATTGCCACTTTTCCTGCGATTTACCGTTTTTTGTGTTTAAATTTCAAAAGCCGTTTTATATTATAAAATATGTTTCTCCGTCATTTGCCTTTTCTCAAGGCGGTTGCCTTTTACTCCTTCACCGCTTTTGGCGGTCCGCAGGGGCATATAGGCATGATGATAAAAACCTTTGTGCAGAAGCGGCATGATGTGACAGAAGAGGAGCTGATAGAATACAATGCTTTCTGCCAGATGATGCCCGGTCCGTCTTCTACCCAGACAGTAATGCTGATAGCCATGAAAAGGGGTGGGGTGCCATTGGCCATTTTGACACTGCTGCTCTGGATATTTCCCGCGGTACTGATAATGGGAGCCTTCTCTTTTCTTATTGCCTACATTAATGCTGCGGAGGTACAGACAACTGTATTTAAATACATCCAACCCATGTCTGTGGGATTTGCCTGTTTTGCAGCCGCCCGGATGATGAAAAACAGCATCAAGCATACGGCCACTATCGGTATCATGATGGGGGCTTTGCTGGTGACATTGGTGCTTCGTCAGGTATGGGTATTTCCGGCGGTACTGGCAGTAGCGGGTATCATCAGCAATTTTAGTAATAAGCGTATCCCCGATCCGCCGCAGAAGCCGAAGAAGATCAACTGGAACAACCTCTGGCTCTTCGCCGCCATATTTGTAGTAGCGGGTGCGCTATCGCTGATCGCCAAGATGGGTAATTGGGAAAACGCCAGGCTGTTCAATATGTTCGAGAACTTCTACCGTTTCGGTACAATAGTATTTGGCGGCGGACAAATGCTGCTGGTCATGATGCTGTTCCAGTTCGTGACACGGCCGCAGCAACTGGGTGTCACTCCCTTAATCACCTCACCCGAGCTATTAACAGGTTTTGGATTAGTACAGGCTGTGCCGGGGCCTGTTTTTTCGGTATGTGCTTATGTAGGTGGAATGGTGATGCATCCCTACGGCGTGCCGGGGCAGATAGCAGGTATACTCGTAGCCACTATCGCAGTGTTCCTGCCGAGCACTTTACTTTTATTCTTCTTCTTCCCTATATACCAGAACCTGAAACAGCACGTGGTCATCTACCGTGCGCTGGAAGGCATCAATGCCGCGATAGTGGGGATCATTTGGGCATCGGGTATCATTGTGTTCCAAACACTCCCTTTTGAGTGGACCAACCTTGTGGTAGTAGCTATCACTTTCAGTATTCTGTATTTCACCAAGATTCCTGCGCCTTATTTGGTAATAGGTTGGTTGTTGTTGGGCTATACAATGAATAAATAAGTTGACTAGTTGAAAGGTTGATTAGTTGATTCGGCGGAATAAAGACTTAAATGAAAATAGGTTGACAAAGCCCCGCCTTATCAACCTATTAACTTATAACGTATCAACTTACTTCTCGTCCAGTAGCTTTTTTATATCACCTATCAGCTTATCCACTTCATCCTTTTGGAGTCCGTCGTAGAAGCCTCGGATGTTGTTCTCATCATCTACCAATACAAAGTGGTTGTCGTGTATGAAATCCTGGTCTATTGATATGCCTGAGGTATCATCCTGTGCACTGATGAGATAACTATAGCGCGCCATATTATACAACTCTTGCTTGTCGCCTGTAAGGAACAACCAGTGCTTAGGGTCGGCATTGAATTTCTGGCTATAAGCCATCATCGCACCGGCAGTATCTTTTTTAGGGTCAACAGTATGTGACATGAACAAGACCTTGTCGTTATAACGGTATTGGTCGTACACACGTGCAAGAGATTCATTCATCTTAGGGCAGATGCCTTTGCAGGTAGTGAAGAAATATTCCACCACGCGAATCTTGCCGGCAACGTCTTTGTCCGTAATTGTCTTTCCTTCCTGGTTGGTGAAAGAGAAACTACCCACTTTATTGCCCTGTCCAACAAATGGTAATGTATTATTTGACGGCCGCTCACGCGTGGTCTTATAATAATACACCATAAATGCCGCCGACAGCAGGAAAAAGAATATCAATAAGAATGCAGTTGTCTTTCTTCTCGATTTTGGTTTGTTCGTCGTTAAGTCTGTCATATACTATGTTTTTAAAACTCCCCTCCTGTTTTTAGGAGGGGAGAATTTGAAGCTTGTCTTCAAATTCGGGGGAGGTTGACTCGCGCCTACACTACCACATTTATCATTTTGCCTTTTACGTAGATAAACTTCTTTTTGTCTTTGCCTTCCATCCACTTGATAATTGTAGGATCCGCCAAAACTTCTTTCTCAACATCAGCAGGTTCAGCATCCAGCGCAAACTCCATTTCAGCTCTTGTCTTGCCATTTACGGCAACAGGATATTTCTTGGTGTTCTCTGTTACATACTTGTCTTCATAAGCGGGGAAGTCTGCTGTTATCACGCTGCCGCTTTTGCCCAGTTTACTCCAAAGTTCCTCAGCCATATGCGGCGCAAATGGACAGATGATCACTGCCAGTTTTTCCAACACCTCACGTTTATGGCAATTCAGCGTAGAAAGCTCATTCACGCATATCATGAATTGGCTCACAGATGTATTGAACGAGAAACGCTCTATATCGTCACCTATCTTCTTGATGGTTTTGTGCAGTATTTTCAGTTCAGCTTCAGTGGCAGGTTCATCTGTGACGATTAGTCCGGATTCATCAAAGTACAAGCGCCACAGCTTCTTTAAGAAACGGTGTACTCCTTCAATGCCTTTGGTATCCCACGGCTTGCTCACATCTATCGGACCCAGGAACATCTCGTACATACGGAATGTATCAGCGCCATACTGTGTTACAATATCATCAGGGTTGACGACATTGTATTTAGACTTGGACATTTTTTCTACTTCTGCACCGCAGATGTATTTGCCGTCTTCCAGAATAAATTCTGCATCCGCATATTCAGGACGCCAGTTCTTGAAAGCTTCAGTATCCAGTTCCAAACCATCAACCATAGCGACGTCTACACGCAGATCATCTACTTTATATTCTTTTCTCAGTCCGTGAGAAACATACTTGTTAGTGCCATGGACACGGTAAGCGAAACGCGAGCTTCCCTGTATCATCCCCTGGTTCACCAATTTCTTAAATGGTTCATCAAAAGAGATATGTCCTAAGTCATACAATGCTTTCGTCCACATGCGGCTGTACAGCAGATGACCTACGGCATGCTCAGTACCACCTATGTACAGGTCCACCTCGCGCCAGTAGCTTGTCGCTTCTTTGCTCGCAAACTCATTGTCATTATGCGGGTCCATGTAGCGGAGGAAATACCAGCTACTGCCTGCATAGCCCGGCATCGTGTTGGTTTCCCTGTGTCCCGCTTTGGTATTTACCCAATTAGTCACATTAGCTAAAGGCCCTTGACCTTCCGGTCCCGGTTTGTAGTTTTCTACCATCGGTAGCTCTACAGGCGTATTTTTATCGATGCCTTGTACCGCATCTTCATCTATTGCATAAGGCACATCACCTATATACACTATCGGGAATGGTTCACCCCAATAACGCTGGCGGCTAAAGCCCGCATCACGCAAACGGTAATTTACTTTACCCCTTCCTGCGCCTGAAGCAACCAATGCATCTATCGCTTTTAGAGTAGCTTCTTTTATAGTTAGTCCGCTGAGGAAATCACTGTTCTCTATCTTTCCGTCTTTCGCGCTGTATGCTTCTTCACCATTGTACAGTTCACCAAAGATGTTGGTGATCGGAATGCTAAAATGTTTCGCAAAGGCGTGGTCACGATCATCTCCGCTTGGCACCGCCATAATAGCGCCGGTACCATATCCCGCCAGCACATATTCTGCGGTCCAGACCGGTATCGGCTTTTTGCTCAAGGGGTGAATAGCATATGTGCCGGTAAATGCACCACTCACTTGTTTCACCTCGCTCATGCGCTCACGCTCTGAACGGCTCTTTACATACTGCTGATATTTTTCTACTTCCGCTTTTTGTTCAGGGGTAGTAATAGCATTCAATATCTCATGCTCCGGTGCTACCACTAAAAAGTCCACACCGAAAATAGTATCGGGGCGGGTAGTGAACACTGTTATATCTTCTTTCGAATTATCTAAATGGAAAGTTACCTCAGCGCCATTGCTCTTGCCTATCCAGTTGCGCTGCATTTCTTTCATGGCATCACTCCAGTCCAGCGTATCCAGGCTGCTGATAAGGCGTTCCGCATATTCTGTGATGCGCAGGAACCATTGACGCATTCTCTTTTTCTCAACAGGATGTCCGCCACGTTCTGATACACCGTTCACTACTTCGTCATTGGCAAGCACCGTTCCCAGCGCCTCGCACCACCATACCTCAGCATAGCTCAGGTAAGCGATGCGGTATTGCATTAGTATATCACGCCTGCCTTGTTCTGTATAGATGTTCCAGTTGTCGGCATCAAATTGTAATTCATCATCGGCAGGACAAGGATTGTTCAAATTGCCTTCTTGTTCAAAGATGCCAATGAGTTCACTGATAGGCCGTGCTTTATTAGCAGTACGGTCATACCAGCTATGGAACAGTTGTAAGAATATCCACTGCGTCCACTTGTAGTATTTAGCATCGCTGGTGCGCACCTCGCGGCTCCAGTCGTAGCAGAAACCAATATTATCCAGCTGCTCGCGGTAGCGCGCAATATTCTTCTCTGTAGTAACGGTAGGGTGTTGGCCTGTTTCTAAAGCGTATTGTTCCGCAGGCAGACCGAAGGCATCATAACCCATCGGGTGCAGCACGTTAAAGCCCTTCATGCGTTTGAAGCGCGCATAGATATCAGAAGCGATATAGCCAAGCGGGTGACCCACATGGAGTCCCGCACCACTTGGGTAAGGGAACATGTCCAGTATATAGAACTTAGGCTTAGAGGTATCGTTCGTTACCTTATATATATCAGTGTCTTTCCAGACCTTCTTCCAGTTCTTCTCTATTTCGCGGAAATTGTACTCCATAGCTTATAAAATCGCTGCAAAAGTACGAAAGCAAGCCCAACAAAGCCCCATCAAAGCCGTCATTTCGAGCGCAGCGAGAACTTTCCTCAGCGAAGCTAACCCCCCTGAGAGGTAGCGGCTTAGTTGATTAAAGCTGCAACGCTATGATTTAGGGCAAATTGTTATGTGTGCGCAGAAACCTCAATAATTTCTACCTTCAAACCTCGCTAACACAGGTTCAAAATGCTAAGTTACTGGGAACAACAAAGCCTCATCAACTACGATCATATAGTAATAGGTTCAGGTATCGTAGGCCTGAGCACGGCTATTGAGCTGAAGGAACGATATCCCGGTGCGAGTGTATTGGTATTGGAAAGAGGCTTGCTTCCTACAGGTGCCAGTTCGCGAAACGCGGGTTTCGCATGTATGGGTAGTGTAACAGAGTTACTCGACTATCTCTACACCATGACTGAAGCGGAAATACTGGAACTATACGACTGGCGTAAAAAAGGACTGGAAAAACTGAGGAACAGGTTGGGCGATACCAATATAGGCTATGTAGCCAATGGTAGCTATGAACTACTCAGCCAATCAGATATCGAAGAAGGAGTGGTTGAAAAGATAGAGTACCTGAATGGCTTACTCCAACCCATCACGCATAAGCCTGCATTTAAACTGGCTAATGATAAAATAGAAATATTTGGGTTCTCAACTAATTATACAAAGGCTTTAATCGAGAACACTTGCGAAGGTGAATTGCACACAGGTAAAATGCTGCGCGCGCTCATGCAAATGGCATTACAACTGGGCGTGGAAATAAAGACAGGTGCAGAGGTAGTCCGCTTTGATGAAACAGAACGCTATGTGTCTGTTGAGATAAAAGATAACAGCAGGAATGAGATTCTCGCGTTGCATGGAGACACACTAAGTATCTGCACCAATGCCTTTACCAAACAATTACTTCCTGAAGAAGATGTAATTCCCGGTCGCGGACAAGTGCTGATAACACAACCGATAGAAGGACTGAAATTCAAAGGTGTCTATCATATGGACAAAGGCTATTACTATTTCCGTGAGATAGATGGACGGGTATTAATAGGCGGCGGAAGGAACCTTGATTTTGAAGCAGAGACCACCACGGAGTTCGCCCTCACCGAGCAGGTACAAATAGCATTGGAAAGGAAGCTTCACGAAATAATACTCCCAGGCACTCCTTACCTCATAGAGCAACGCTGGGCAGGCATCATGGCCTTCGGCAAAACCTGCAGCCCAATAGTGAAACAATTTTCAGATAAGGTATTCGGTGCATTCAGGATGGGCGGGATGGGTGTGGCATTGGGGAGTGAGGTGGGGATGAAACTCGCAGATATCGTTTCTTCGCGTTAAAACTCACGCAGCGCTAATACTACTTCCCCTATTGGTAAGCCCATCACGTTATAATAATCCCCGTCAATTTTCTCAATACCTATCATGCCTATCCACTCCTGTATAGCATAAGCACCCGCTTTGTCGAATGGTTTGTAGTTAGTTACATAATGACTTATCTGCTCTGCACTCAGTTTACGGAAGTGAACTTCTGTCACGGTAGAGAAGCTATGCTGCTTGTCACCTTTTTGGATGCACACACCTGTCACTACTCTATGCACTCTCCCTGATAGTTGCGATAAGATATGCTCTGCGTCCGCAGCATCCTTAGGCTTGCCCAGGATATTGCCATCAAGTAATACGATCGTATCTGCCGCAATGATAATAGAATCGGGATAATCAGTTTCTATGGCTGCGGCTTTCTTTTTCGCTAAATGCTCGGGTACTAACTCACCCGCCATTCCGGGAGGATTGGTTTCATCCACATCTGCGATAACTATTTCAAAAGCGATTTCCGCTGCTTCCATCAGCTGTTTTCTGCGGGGCGATTGCGAAGCAAGTATGATCTTATCCATTGGTCTGGAAATAATAAATGATTAATGAGCCGATACCCGTCAGCATAATGAACTTGAGGTTGCGGCTGGCTTTAGCGTAATGGTCTTTGGTGGCTTTATTGTTCACGGTCACTATCCACAGTGCTAGGGGCACTACTACCGCCACTATCATATAAATGCCCAGCGTCCACCATTCTTTATTGCATAATTTTATAGAGCCGATGATGAGCGGTGTGATAGCGAGTATGCCCAGTAACTGCGCAAATCGTGCCGACTTCAACAGCCCTATTTTAATAGGCATCGTTACACAACCCTCTTCCGCATCTCCTTTAAAGTCTTCCATGTCCTTTACTATCTCCCGCATCCAGGTAAGCATAAAGGCGAAGTAGGTATAAACTCCCAATACCCATACAGGGTTAATGATCCATTTCTCAGGTGTTTGCAAAAAGTAATTCTGTGTGATATACGGATGCATAGAAGGCTCATATATCATCAGGGTGAGAATGGTGAGGGCGGTGAGTAGTGCGACTACTACATTGCCAATGATGTATTGTCTTTTGAAAGACGCAGAATAAAACCAGAGAAGTATGGTGCAGGTTATTTGTAACGCTAACCATTCATAATGCCCCGCTTGTCTCGCAACGTAGGCTGCTAATGTCAGTCCTATTAGATTGAGTGCCGTATGAAAAATGATGCCCCATTTGCGCGGTATGCGCTTTTCCAGTATCATCTTTTCCGGGCGATTGATGATATCTATCTTAATATCGAAGTAGTCATTGATGATGTAACCAGCTGCTGCGATCAATACGGTAGAGAGGGCAAGGCAAAGAAGATTAATAGGAGTGAGTAATAGTGGCGTATCTGTATACTGTTTCATGGGCAGCAATACACATGCCCACGCCAGCAACTGCGTGAAAAATACGATAAGCAGGTTCTTCCACCTTATTAATCTTAACCACGCCATTTATAGCGAATAGAGAATAGAGAATAACGAATAGTGAATAGAGCATAATGTTGCGTAACCCTATTATCTATTCGTTATTCACTATTCGTTATTAGTTATTCCAGTTAGCAGGATCTATCCTCCACTGCGCAAATGTTTGTACTTGCTCAGGGGCAAGGAGTTTTTGCTCTTCGGCCACTTCCATCAGGGCTTGATAGTTGCTGATAGTCTTCAGCGGCACACCTGCTTTTGCGAAAGCCTCATCTGCGGCCACAAAACCGTAAGTGAACAACGCACACATGCCAATAATTTCAGCACCTGCAGCACGAAGCACCTCTACAGTCTCCAGGCTGCTTTTGCCGGTGGAGACCAGGTCTTCTATCACCACCACTTTCTGGCCTTTTTCCAGCACACCCTCTATCTGGTTGCCCATGCCATGTTCTTTCGGTTTAGAGCGCACATATATAAAAGGCAGTTTCAGCAGGTCGGCAGCCATTACACCATGCGGAATGCCCGCTGTGGCCACGCCCGCTATCACTTCCGCGTCGGGGAAATGCTCCAGGACCATGTTGGCCAGCTCGCTTTTTACAAAATCCCGTACGTGCGGGTATGACAATGTCTTGCGGTTATCGCAATAAACCGGGGAACGCCATCCGGAAGCCCATGTATAAGGGTTTTGCAGGTTGACTTGCAAAGCCTTAATTTGCAGTAGCTTTTCGGCGAAATGTTTGGGAGTACTCATAACGGGTCAAACTTACGTCTATTAGGCAAGTTTACAAACACACAGTTGATATGACCTTCACCCAGAAAATATATTATAATAATAAGCCGCTTATCCTCACCAACGATAGCCGGACTTATATAAGGGAGCATCCCATTGCGGGCGGCTATATGGTATTTATGGGTTCGTTTCCCCGCAATTACCGCCTGGCCATCCAGCACCTCGAAAAGCTGACCGCTCTCGGGGCGATCATAGAGGATGTGTCGCAAGCCTCCCTGCAACATGAACTGCATGAACTCTACACACCTATAGATGCCGCAGGTGGTGTCGTTTTCAACGAAGACGGTGCTGTGCTGATGATATACCGCCGCGGAAAGTGGGACCTTCCCAAAGGCAAGCGCGATGATGGTGAAGCTATAGATTATTGCGCCATCAGGGAAGTAAGCGAAGAAACAGGCCTCCAGCAACTTACGCTGGGCGAGAAAATATGTGATACCTACCATGTATATGCCCAACACGGACAGAGCCTGCTGAAATGCACTACCTGGTATAAAATGTTTGGCAGCAGCAAAGAAAAACTCGTACCGCAGAAAGAAGAGAACATACTTGAAGCTAAATGGATACCTGTCTCTCAAATGGGGCCTGTGGTTTTCAAATCTTATGAAGCGATACGCGAGGTTTTAAGGGCGGCAGAGGTAAAGTGGTAATTTCAATATATTGATTTCGTTTTCTCGAGTTATTACTTTTAAATAAAATAAATTATGAGCTTACTTAAAACCTTAATTATTTCAGCCTTGCTGTGTTCTTCCATGTGCTCTTATGCGCAATGCAAATTCGATAAGGACAAAAAAGATGACTTTACCGGGGAGAAGTACCGTATGGTGGAGCAAAGAATAAGTACCCTGACCACCTATTGGTGGATGACTCTGGAGCAGAAAGGGACCACTTACTATTTGGGTCTTAAAAATATTACGAACAATCACATCGGCAAATCAGTTAGGAAAGGAGAGAAGTTTTATTTTAAGCTTGAGAACGGGAAGGTACTGACGCTCGAAGCCGACCAGGATTATGCACCTTCAGTATATTCTGCAAATGGTGGTACACAGACAACAATAATCGTAAAAGGCATAGCTGATGAACCGACTATGAAAGAACTGAGCGGGTCTTCTATTGCAAGTGTAAGGCTCGTTGTTGGTGGAATTGAAAAAACACATAACCAAATACCATCGCGGCAAACTGAGAAGGTTAAGGAGTATGCTTCCTGTCTAGTAAATGGAAAGTAGTTTAAAATGCCCGGAACTAGCCGGGCATTTAACATTAACATGAGTTTTTTAAAAAGCATATTCAGAACCATTATAAAGCACTGAAATATAGTATTCAACATATGTGCTGCTTAACTTCTGTTAAGTATTTCTAAAAATTGAAGGTTTGTTGTTTAACATAGCCTCAACATTCACTATTCTAACTTTGATTAAAATCTAAGAGAGATGGCTAGAGTGATACCTACGAGTGGAATGAGAACTGTGCGCCATGCGACAAGCCTGTTCAGCAATAGAAAAACATTGTGGCAAATGTTGCGTGCCGTGTTCAACGGCAGCTACCGTATGTCGTTCCTAACGACAGCTGTAATGGTGATCTCATTGATTTATATCATCAGCCCTATAGACATTGTTCCTGATTTTATCTTACTGTTCGGCTGGATAGATGATGGTGTAGTATTCTACCTATTGCTCAAAAGGTTGAACATGGAGACCCAACGCTATATTCGTTTCAAAGTAATGGAGCGGAAGAATAACGGATTCTAAAATTTTACTTCTTTCGGAACGAACAAACCCACGTTGCCATTGTTGCGGATAACATCCCTTACCAATGTAGAGGAGATAGTAGAGAATTCAGGAGAACAGGTAAGGAAAATCGTTTCAATATCGGGTGATAGCATTCGGTTCATATCGGCTATCGCTTTTTCATATTCAAAATCGCTGATGTAGCGGATGCCGCGAAGGATATACTTTGCGTTTATTTTTTTGCAATAGTCAACCGTCAGCCCATCATATCCTTCAACAACTACTCTTGGTTCATGCTTGAATATTTCCTTGATCCAATCACAACGCTGCTCCAGGGTGAACATGGGTTGCTTGGATGAATTGGTACCAATACCTATCACCAGTTTATCAAACAGGGATACCGCACGGTCTATGATATCAACATGGCCCTTAGTAACGGGGTCGAATGTGCCGGGAAATAAACAGATGCGTTCCATATCTATTCGCTTGTGAGCATGAAGAACGAAAATACGGTAGTTCCGTAGTTTTTCATGCGTTTAAAGTTAGGATGTTGCTGGTAATCGTTCCGCGGGGTATGCTCCAGTACAAAAACACCGTCTTCTGCCAACATATTCTTCTCAAATACCAGCATGGGGATGTCGTCAATATTTTCCAATGCGTAAGGCGGACCAGCAAAGATGAAATCATATTGCTCGGTGCTGCGCTTCATGAACTGGAACACGTCGCCTTTTATGATGTGCAGCTTATCCAGTATGCCCAGCGTAGTTGCTGTCTTTTTGATAAAAGTGATATTGCCCTGATCGCGCTCTATAAGCGTGCTGTGCGCTGCCCCTCTTGATATCAACTCGTAACTGATGCTGCCAGTGCCGCCGAATATATCGCAGCATTGTGCATCTTCAATATCTATCATGTTGTTGAGGATATTGAAGAGTCCTTCCTTGGCTACTTCCGTAGTAGGCCTGGCGGGGGTACTGGCGGGCGGACTGAACCTTCTTCCGCCGAATTCGCCGCCTACAATGCGCATGCGTATAGTTGTTGGAAGAGAAAAATAGCGCCTGTCCAGCCGGTGTCGGTAGCTTGTACACTGCCGCTGCCATCCTTCAGGTGAGGGAAGTATTGCGACAATGCCAGCACTGTATTGTTCAGGCTTTTGCTGATGCCTGTGGCTTGTATGTTTATCTTGGCAGCGTCTATATCATTCTGCTGGCAGAGCAATTGCAACCTGAATGCGATATCCTCCGCATTCTGATAGTCGAATGACTGGTGCCATATCAATGCCCTGTTGTTATACAGGGTAGCATAGGCAAACTCCGGTGTAATGGAGCAGAGCAATGAGTATTCGCCCTTTACCGGCTTGTAAAACTGGTAAGACGCGAACGGCAGTTCCTGCGCCTTGGCAAAATACCTGCTGATGAGGCTTTTTACTGCGGCGGGCCATGCATACATATATTGTGCTTTATCGTCGGCAAGATGATAAGGCGTTATTGTTTCGTTCCCTTCTACAAATTGCAGCTGCCTCATCCATTTTTCAGATGTTTCGGCGTTGAACAGTACATCGGGCACCAACATGCTCTTATCACCAGCTATAAAGGCCGAAGTGACCTTATGTGGGGCAGATAAAAGTGGTTCGTTGATGAATTGGTGTTCGAAAAAGTCAAGAAGGTAAGGGGGAAGGCTCTTTTTGTAGTCGTTGTAGCGGATAGTGAGCAAGTCGCCCTTATCGCTGAAACCCGCCACTGCAAGTGCCCGCGGCATAATAACAATGATCACCCTGGCCACCTGGCTGAGCAGGGAGTCTCCATTATGTACATTATAAGCCTGACGGCTATTTGTGCTGTTACTTACCTCTGTCATCCTCTATTGTAGTATAGCACACAATTATAGAATAAATTTGCGAGAATTGCACATGAAATGGGACGTGATATGTACCGGCGGTGTATATTACTGATTATGAGATAACTACAGGTGAAAGTATCAGCAACGAATAGAGATATACTACGGATAGCGGCCCCCATATCATTGGCGCTGATAATACCCCAGATAAGCTTCCTGGCCAATACCGCCTTTCTGGGAAGGCTGGGGGAGATGGAACTGGGCGTGAATGGCGTAAGCGGCATCTTCTACCTCACCCTCTCTATGATAGGCTATGGACTCAGTAGCGGCATACAGGTGCAGATGGCCCGCAGGGCCGGCGAGGGCGATACGGTAGGGCTTACCCGCAGCCTGACCAATGGTATCCTGCTGTGCCTGATGTTCTCCCTGGGCCTGATGATGCTATCCCTGTGGCTGACGCCCATCATCTTCGGTTATAGCCTGAACAATGCCGAAACGGCTTATGAGACCATCAATTACCTGTATGTAAGGGTATGGGGGCTGCCATTCCTGGTACTGACACAGCTCATTAATTCCTTCTATATAGCCACCCGCCAGTCGAAATACCTGATATATGGCGCAATGGTAGGTGCCCTATTCAATATCGGTTTCGACTATGCGCTCATCTTTGGTAACTGGGGTATGCCTGCATGGGGACTTATAGGCGCTGCTGCTGCATCTATTTTCGGAGAGATCGCTTTCTGTATAGTGATGTATGGCATCTTCTACCTGAAGAAGATAGACAAGGTCTATCCGCTTCACAAATTCTTCGCCTTTGATGTACAACTTTCTCAACGCTCACTGAGGATATCGTCACCGCTTATCGTGCAGTTCCTGTTCAGCATTGGTGGCTGGCAGATATTCTTCATCTATGTAGAGCACCTGGGACAGAAAGAACTGGCTGCCTCGCAGATCCTCCGCAGCATTTTCGGCATCGTTAGTATCGGTACATGGGCGCTGGCCTCTACTTGTAATACTATGGTGAGCAATATAATTGGGCAAGGAAAACAAGAGCAGGTAATTGGCTTGATAAAAAAAATCGCCAAGCTGAGTTTGCTATACACCATCATCGTCGGCACATTGCTGCTACTGTACTCTACAGAGTTTTTGGCGCTCTACCGTGATGATATGGAGTTGATAACACTATCGTTGCCCAGCCTACGAATAATTGTAGCGTCAACACTCATCATGGCTGTATCGACAGTGGCGTTCAATGGTGTGGTGGGTACCGGTAACACATTGATCAACCTTGTGATGGAAGTGCTTTGTGTTTGCTCCTATCTTGTTTATTGCTACATAGTCATCCAGCGCATGCGACTGGGCCTGTCGTGGGCGTGGGTATCGGAATTTGTGTATTGGTCTAGTTTGCTGGTTGCTTCGTTGTTGTATTTGAGGACGGGACGTTGGAAAGGAAAAGTCGTTTAGATTTCTTTTGCGAAAATGATAGTGTAAGTTGTCGTGGTGATGCAGCTTCATTAGGCTCCAATTCCAATTCTCAACAAGCCTTCGACACGCTCAGGCTGACAGCTCTATTTGGCGGTTTTCCTAAACCGCTGCCTGCTCTTCAATTTCCGCCATGCTAATACCATTATGACTTTCATCATAAGTGCATTCACCATTTTTTATCAGCAATACCTGTGGTGATTCATGGTGTACCTGGAAAACCTCCGCTATTTTATTAGACAAAGCACGGTAGGCTATCAAGTCAAGGTAGTAGAATTTTACATCGCCCGGAGCGTCTTCCCTGTCCAGCCTGTTTTTTGCCATGCTGCTGATGGAGCAGCGGGTGCTGTGCTTGAAGATCACTACAGGTTGTGATTTGCTTTCTTCCTTTATAGTTTCCAGTTGCTGCTCATCTGTAAGTGATGTCCAATTCATGATTCGTCCTTTCTATTTGAGGGAGTAAAATTACGCCAACATTCTTAACCACGATTTATAGGATTATAGAGGATTTCCATGATGTATAGGAACAATATTGTAAGTAATCTGAAAAAAATCATGGGCAATCTTCGAAATCCAAAGAATCGTGGTCTATTTTCGCCCCTGTAAAACAGATATATGAAGCACGCATTTGTATTTCCCGGACAAGGAGCACAGTTCTCAGGAATGGGCAAGAACCTTTATGAGACAAATTCCTTAGCTAAAGAATATTTCGAAAAGGCCAATGAGATATTGGGTTTCCGTATTACCGATATCATGTTCGGCGGAACGGACGAAGAACTGAAACAAACGAACGTAACACAACCGGCAATATTCTTGCACTCGGTGATATTGTTTGAAACCACTCCTGATTTGAAACCCGATATGGTGGCTGGTCACTCATTGGGTGAATTTTCTGCATTGGTGGCTAACAGGGTGCTGTCATTTGAGGATGGACTGAGGCTGGTCGCAAAACGAGCGGCAGCTATGCAACGAGCTTGCGAAATAAATCCATCTACTATGGCGGCAGTATTAGGACTGGAAGATGCAGTGATAGAAAATACCTTAAAAGAAATAACGGATGAAGTAGTTGTTCCTGCGAATTACAACAGTCCCGGCCAGTTGGTGATAAGCGGTAGCATAGAAGGCATCAACATAGCCTGCGAAAAACTGAAAGCTGCCGGTGCTAAGCGCGCATTGGTATTACAAGTTGGCGGAGCGTTTCACTCACCGTTGATGGAGCCTGCAAGGGAAGAGCTGGCAGCAGCTATTGCTGAAACGCATTTTAATAACCCAACGTGCCCTGTGTATCAGAATGTGGATGCACAGCCTTATATAGATCCGGCGATGATCAAACAAAACCTGATCAATCAACTTACTTCACCTGTACGCTGGACTCAGACCGTGCAGAAGATGGTAGAGAATGGCGCGACGCAATTTACAGAAGTAGGTCCGGGCAGTGTGTTGCAAGGGCTGGTGAAAAAGATAGCTAAGGATATGGTGACTAGTGGGATAAATTAAGAACCCCATACCCCTCTGCCCCTAAAGGGACTATTATATTTTGTAAAGGTTGCTTGTGAAGCAGCCTTTACTTTTATGCCGTTGTTGGTCGCCTGACCAACAACTTTCCCCGCCGGGACTACCGCACGGCAGTCGCAATGTGTATATCGTTTTTTGCTAACCGAAACACACTTTGCTAACTTTACACTGCCTGTCATCCTGAGCGATAGTGCCTGTCCGCCGTGGTGGAAAGGCACTATCGCTCAACATGACAGTAGTACGAAAAACATATCCACAAACAGGGGACATAAAAGAGACATAAAAGTCCCATAAACAGGACATGAAGGGACACAAAAGAGACATGTGCGGACACATAGGGTATACAAAACGGACATAAAAGTCCCACAAAAGTGACATAAAACGGAACTGCCCCTTGCCCACAAAGCGTTTCAGCCGATCAACAGCACACTTTAAGTGACATAAAATTTCCTCGCTGTTTTCGTGTTTCACTCAACATATTCATAAGGCAGGTCACATAGTCTAATTCGACATAGTAAGAAGCCATAACTCTCCTTTGCTCGAAGCGTTAGTCGGCGAATAGAAACATAGGAAAAGGCTTTGAATATTCCGTGTAACTTTTTTATTTGGTAGAGAGTCTTACTTATTAATACCCGGATTATGAACCTCAAACTTAAAAAGATTCTGAAAATTGTGGCTTTGCTATCAGGCCTTTATGCCATCTACATTTTGTATCACCCGACGGTGTATATGGACCAGGATACAGGTTATGTACATTGGCGGTGGAGTGGCCTGAAAGCACTTTTTACAGAGGACAAATTTGGATTTAGAAGTGAATACTACCGCGACGTAGACTATTCCGGCGTTGATGGCCCTTATGTGATGAGTGAGGGCAACGAGCTGCTCGCGTACCGCGTTACACAGGACAATAAACTACTAAAGGAAACAATATCAAGGGATAGCCTGCTAAAAGTAGAAGTGCCGAATGAAGATAATGACATCTTCCATGTCAGGTTAAAAGACTCTATAAATATTGCAGAGAGTGCATACCCTATGCCTTCAAAAATAATCGTGCTGTCGGATATCGAAGGCAACTTTAATGGGTTTTATAGCTTCCTGGTGAGTAATGGAGTGATGGATGAAAAGTATGACTGGGTATTTGGCGACGGCCATCTTGTATTAGCAGGTGATTTTGTGGATAGGGGGCAATATGTAACACAGGTCTTGTGGTTAATATACTCGCTGGAAGATAAAGCCCGGGCGCATGGTGGTATGGTGCATTACCTACTGGGCAACCATGAGGTGATGAACATCCAGGGCAATGCCAAATACGCTGACGAAAAGTACATAAAGCTGGCGCAGGACATTAGCGGAGAGCAACAATGGGATAAAGCATACACGTATTTGTTTGCGCAGAACACAGAATTAGGAGCCTGGCTCAGGAAAAAGAATACCATAGAAAAGATTGGTAAGTATGTATTTGTTCATGCAGGTATCAGCAAAGCGATACTGAACTATAAACCTTCATTGGAAACAGTCAATAGTACAATCAGGGCTAACATTGATACTAAGAAACCAAGTGAGCAGTTTGCCGATTTCATGATGGGTAGTAACGGGCCACTATGGTATAGAGGTATGGCTATTGAGTATAAGGATGAATCTAAAATGGATAAGACTGACTTCCATAGCATGCTAACTTATTTAAACGCCGATAAAATAGTGATAGGGCACACTATCGTAGAGGATGTGCAGTACGATTATAATAAGCACCTCATAAGAATAGATGTTCACCATGGGCAGGTAAAAGCTTCCGGACACACGAAGGGGGTGCTAATACAAAGTGGCGTTGAGTATAGTATAAATGATAAAGGACAAAAGGTAGCATTATAAAAAATAGTAAAGGCTGCCAACCGGCAGCCTTTATGAAATATAATGAGTGAATAGCTTATCGGAGATCTACTACCTCTACACCCGGATACTTAGCTTTATCGAAAACGAAGTTGGCGTCTGTCATAGGTGGATTTGGAGTGAAGTTGCTGATAGCGTATTCATATTTGTTACCGTTCTTTTCCCAAACGTTACCACCAACAATGGTATTTGTTTTAGGATCGATGGCCAATTCTACTTTGCTGAATTGTTTGCCTTTAGCAACAGGAGTCATTTCTACTATATCGCAAAGCTTAGTACCTACTTTGCGTGTGCCTGTATGTTTATAGGCGTATTCCTTATCGTAGAAGTTAGTAAACAACTTAGCAGGAGAAAGTGTTTGTTCGCTGGCGTTATAAGTGCTTACCTGTACTTCATTAGCATCCTTCATGTATGTCCATACAGTTTTGCCATCGCAGATGATCTCCTGCCTGTCGAGCGTAACACGGTACTTTTGGCCTTTCATAGAGAAAGAACCCTTTTTAGTGTCTTTTGTCTTTCCTGCAAGCGTAAGTGCAAAATTGGCCTTCAGTGTTTTGAGGCTGTTTATTTTTTTACTAACCCCTTCTAAAATCGTCTTTGCTTTTGCGTCAGTCTGAGCCATTACAGGTTGTGCGGCAAGCATTAAAGCTGCAATAGCAATACTTAAGATCTTTTTCATTTAGTGTTCTTCGAAAAATGTTAATTAAAAATCAATGTTTATCTATACAAACCTCAAATACTAAGGTTTAGATGTTGTTATCCAAAAACTGTTCCAAGTCTGCTACAGACTTATAAATAACTTCTCTTGGTTTGCTTCCTTTAGCGGGGCCAACCAGTCCTGCGGCCTCTAATTGGTCCATGATACGCCCTGCACGGTTGTATCCGAGGTTAAAACGGCGTTGCAACATAGATGTAGAACCTGACTGATTTGTGACAACAAACCTGGCACAGTCTTCAAAAAGGTCATCCCTTTCTGTCAGGTCAACTGTCTTATTTTCCTCTTCGTCACCTTCATATTCAGGTAATTCAAATGCTGAAGGATATCCGCGTTGAGAACCGATGAACTCAACTACGTTCTCCACTTCCGGGGTGTCAACGAAAGCGCACTGCACACGCAGGAGTTCGCTGCCATGAGATACCAGCATGTCACCACGTCCTATCAGCTGTTCTGCGCCACCTGTGTCGAGGATGGTGCGGGAATCGACCTTAGCGGAAACCTTGAAAGCGATACGACCCGGGAAGTTGGCTTTGATGGTACCTGTAATAACGTTCACAGATGGACGCTGTGTGGCAATGATGAGGTGAATACCTACCGCACGCGCTAGCTGCGCCAAACGAGCGATGGGTACTTCTACTTCCTTACCGGCAGTCATTATAAGGTCGGCAAACTCATCTACTACCAGTACGATAAATGGTAAGTATTTATGGCCACGTTCAGGGTTTAGCCTGCGCGCGATGAATTTATCGTTGTACTCTTTTATGTTACGCGCTCCTGCTTCTTTTAATAGCTCATAACGGTTATCCATTTCTATACACAGAGCATTCAGTGTATAGATCACCTTTTTGGTATCGGTGATGATGGCTTCTTCTTCGTTAGGCAGTTTTGCCAGGAAGTGTTTCTCAATAGTTTTGTAAATAGAAAGCTCTACCTTCTTAGGATCTACCAATACAAACTTCAGTTGTGATGGATGCTTCTTATACAACAGTGATACAAGTATGGCATTGATACCAACAGACTTACCCTGGCCTGTTGCACCTGCCATCAGCAAGTGTGGCATAGTGGCGAGGTCAACAATGTAGTTTTCGTTGTCAATCTTTTTACCCAATGCTATCGGCAAACTCATTTTAGAGTTGGCGAATTTCTCACTGGATAAAAGTGCGCGCATGGAGACGATCTGCTTATTGGCATTTGGTACTTCTATACCAATGGTACCACGTCCCGGTATAGGGGCAATGATACGAATGCCAAGTGCAGCAAGGTTTAGGGCGATGTCATCTTCCAGGTTACGTATCTTGGAGATACGAACACCTTCTGCGGGAACTATTTCATAAAGTGTAACGGTAGGGCCTACTGTGGCACTGATGCGTTGTATCTCAATACCAAAGCTTTTCAGCGTCTGGATAATTTGCGTTTTATTTTTTTCCAGTTCTTCCTTGTCCAGTTGAATGATCTCTTGCGAGCGATCTTCCAATAAGTCAAGTGTAGGGAACTTGTAGCTAGGCAAGTCCAGTTCAGGAGCATAAGGCTCATTGTTGCCGATGCTTATATGCGCTCCGTTCTTGATTATAGTTTCGTCGTCTTTTTTAGCGATCACTTCGAAGGAAAGCCCGGCAGTATCTTCAGCAGCTTCTTCTTCCTCTTCTTCGGTTTCTTCTTCTTCAACATCTTCCTCTTCGTACTCTTCTTCTTCCTCTTCTTCGCCTTCGTTGAGCAAGGTATTAGTATGAGTTGATTGCTCAACCATATCACCCTGTTTTTCGTTTATGCTCATGGACATCAGCTCCTCTGCTTCGTCGTCGGCTATTACAGCCATCGGGCGATGTTCATCATCTTTTTGGTGAGCTTTTTTGTTATTCTTATCTGTGTCACCATCAGCCACGTCTTCTTCCTCCTCAGGTAACACCACAGGTGTTGGCGTCATGGCAGTTGCTACTGCTTGTGCAGTACGTTTAGCGCCGCGCAGCAGAGGTGAGATATCAAGAGCAAATACAACAAATATGAAAAAACAGGCTATTCCAAACAGTAATAGCCCGGTTCCGCCTTTGCCCATAACGCCATTTGAGTATTCTATAGCTTCGTTGCCCCAGGCTCCGCCAAAAGAGAAGTCAGCATTAGGCATCAGGTATGCCAGTATAGGGCCGGTAACCAGCAAAACGATGGACAACCAGCGCAGATACCTTAAAACCGGGATGGCCTTTTTAGTATATAATATATTGATGCCCAGTGAAGTTATCCACAATGCGATAGCTAGTGAGGCGACACCTACGCCCCTGAAAACCAGCATATGAGACATAAAAGCACCCATTCTACCACCCCAATTGGCAACAGAATCCTTGTTTTCAAAAATATAATGAGAAAAGCCACTACCAGCCATTAGCTTATCCTGATCGGCCTGCCAGGTAAAGAAATAGCTTATTATAGAAAAACATATAAATGCGCCAAATAGCAGGAATAGGATGCCTATTCCTAACCTGATCTCCTTTTTACGCCCATCGGACAACTGAGTGACGGGGGATTCCGGAGGAGCTGCGACCTTTTTACTTTTCTTTTTGTTTGTTGCCATAGAGGAAAACGAAGCGCAAATGTACAATTTTAATAAAGTCTCAGGGGACAAAATAGTGTTGCAAGACATTTATAAAAAGCCTATTTTTGGAACATTCTTTCGTTAAAAGGCAAACTTTTTCATTTTTTTACCCGTCTATTGCTCTTAAGGTACAATAATCGTCTGGTAACACTAAGCAACAGTTTATGAAAAAAAATGTTTATATACTTTTCCTATCTTTTATAGCAATAACCTTTAGCTATCTCGCAAAGGCTCAGCTTGTAGTTACACCCAACCAAACAGCTACCGCGCTTGCTGCTAAATTGACAGGTACGGGTGTTTCTGTATCAAATGCTGTATTGAACTGCCCTGGTGAGTCAAACGGTATCTTTGTAGCAACGGCGAGTAACCTGGGTTTGGATAGTGGTATTCTTTTAACTACCGGCCTGGCACAAAGCGGAATCAATGGTGTGGGTGCAGACGGTATAGAGAGCGATTTTGCGGGATATGGCAATAATAATGGTAGTGATCCCGACTTGAATATACTTTCAGGCCAAAGCACTTTTGATAAATGTATCCTTGAGTTTGACTTTATACCTGCGGGTGACTCTATAAAATTTGACTATGTATTTGGCTCTGAAGAGTATGATACTTATTCATGTTCCCAGTTCAATGACGCATTCGGCTTCTTCATTTCAGGCCCCGGTATTACTGGATCTCCCAACATTGCTCTTATCCCGGGTACAAATATCGGTGTTACTATCAATAGTACCACTGACCCTGCACAGGCTGTTCCTCAACCTACAGCAGGTAACATAGTTACCTTCTGCAATTCTATGGGGCCTGGCTCTCCGTTTACGCAATATTATGTTGCGAATTTAAATGGTACTACTATTGCTTATAACGGTTTTACTACGGTACTAACAGCTTTATCTGCTGTTACACCCTGCCTAACATATCACCTGAAATTAGCTATTGCTGATGCATCAGATCCGGGATGGGATTCGGGCACTTTCCTGAAAGCAGGTAGCTTAAGCTCTAACAGCGTAACCGTTGAGCCAATAGGTGGTGGTGGCCTTATAGCTCCTGAACCTTATTGTGTAAGGGAATGCTTACCAGGTCAATTCGTATTTACATTGAATGATACTCCGGCCTTTGATTATGTAGTGAAATTCGACATTGGCGGTACTGCAGTGCCAGGATATGATTACACACCAATAGCTGACAGTATCATTATACCAGGCGGTCAAATATCAGCATCTGCATTTGTTTATGGACTCGCGGTACCTCCTGTAGGACCTAAGACAGTAATACTGTACATAAAAGCCCCTTTCAACTGTAACGGTGTCACTTATGTAGACACTGTGCAAATGAATATCTACGATTCGCTATACGCAAATATACTTACACCGGATACTGCTATATGCCGTTTCGAGAGCGTAGACGTATTTTCTATTGCTGATACAATTCTTACTATCCAGTGGACTCCTGCGCTTACCGTAGATAGTGTTGATGTTCTTACACCAACAATGTCTCCTACACAGACGACTACATACACAATGATCGCATCACTGCCCGGTTCGGGTTGTGCTCCGGTACACAATACTATTACTATTACTATCGCTGATGAACCTGTAGTGGACCTTGGGGCGGACTTTAATCTATGCTTGGGAGCTTCGTACCAGTTCCAACCGACAGTAACGCCATCTAACCAGACCTATTCTTTTACATGGTCTCCTCCTACTTATCTAGACAACACAAATACTCCTAACCCGACAACGACACCTACCGGTGACATTACCTACTATGTAATGGCTACACCAACTATAGCATCTTGTCCGGGATATGACACCATCAGTATTCATGTAATACCTAATGACTTCACACTGGAGAACGTAGATACTTCAATTTGCCAGGGTGAGATAATAGCAGTTCGTGCGAACGGGCCTGTAGAATTTACTTACCACTGGACACCGTCAGTAGGTGTGAGCGATCCGTTCCTGATAGACCCGATCATCACTCCTGATACAAGTGCTACTTATGTAATAACTGCAACGTATCCAAACTGTCCTGATATCGTAAAAAGCTTCACTGTAGATGTTCAGCCTATACCACAAGTGTTCCTTGGTCCGGACAGGGAGATATGCCAATGGGTACCTGCCGATATAGAAGTAGAAGTATTACCTTCCTGGTATAGCAACTATACCTATGACTGGAGCCTTGCAGAAGATAACGACGCGGACAGCATCAATCCTTATCACTTTGTATATCACGGAGATAATAATGTAGAAGTGATAGTGAATGTAAGCACACCAATAGGATGTGTGGGTGCAGATACAATGAATATAGTAGTGCATCCGGGTAACTTTGGCACTGCCACGCCTTTGAACAGCGATATTTGCCCTCGTGATACTGTGTTGCTGACTGCAAGCGGTGGTGTAACTTACCAATGGTCTCCAGATCAAAACATAAGTGATGTAACGAGTCCGAACCCTACAGTATATCCTGAAGCAGGCATCACCTACAACCTGGTAATAACTGACCAATACGGCTGTACCGATACTTTTGACCTTGATGTAGCTGTACACTCTAATACAGTTATCTCACTACCTGATTCTGTTAGAATATGGCCAGGTGAGACATATCAAATGAACCCCGGTGGTAATGCACTGTATTATGCATGGTTCCCTCCGGCAGGCCTTAGCGATGATGACATCTCTAACCCGATAGCCAGCCCTACGGTGAACACACGATACTATGTGGAAGCTAAGAGTGAGTGGGGTTGTGAGGCCAGAGATTCTATAGATGTACTGGTAACAAATGAGTCGGTATTAGATGTACCGAATGCCTTTATCCCGGGTACAGATGTAAACGGCAGATTAAAAATTGTAAAGAAAGGTATTGCAACATTGGAATATTTCCGTATTTTCAACCGTTGGGGACAGGTGGTATTTGAAACCAAGGACATTAATGAAGGCTGGGATGGCACGTTTAACGGTGAGCCACAACCACTCGGAGTATATGTGTATATGGTGGAAGCCTTTACCAGTACCAATGAGAGATTTTACAAACAAGGAAACATAACATTAATTAGATAACGCCATTTTAAGGTAAGAACATCATGATTAGTAAAAGGAATTTAACCCGTGCAGGCCTGTTATTAGCACTTTCATTAAGCGCTCAAAGTGTTCAGGCTCAAGACGTACACTTCACACAGTTTGATGCTGCTCCGTTGATCGTAAACCCTTCGTTTACAGGTGGCTTCAATGGCCAGTACCGTGTTGCAGCTGTATATCGTAATCAGTGGAAGAGCGTAACAGTCCCTTTTGTTACTTATGCTGCGTCTTTTGACATGCCTGTTATTCATGATCTTTCTACAGATGATTACCTGGCTATAGGCGGACAAGTATATAATGACAAAGCCGGTGATGCTAATCTTACGAATTTTACCGGACTGCTTTCAGTAGCATATGGTAAATATCTGGGTTCTAAAGCAGATAAATTGATATCTCTTGGTGTGCAGGGTGGTTATTCAGAAAAGAGCTTTGATCTTTCTAAGCTGTATTTTGATGATGAATTCAGGAATGGTACGTTCAATCCGGGAACGTCAGCACTAACTCCTTATATTAACAATAAGACCAACTACTTTACAATTAATGCAGGCTTAAGCTTTCAGCATGCTATTAACGAGAACATCAGTTATGCATTAGGTTTAGGTGCAAATAATATCAATCAGCCGTCAGAATCCGTAATGAAAAAGCAAAATGCTGATGTTGGGTTGGGAATGCGTTATAACGGACAACTGGGTGTTATTGCATATGTAAGTGATAATTTCAGTATACGTCCTGCAGCATTGTATCAGTCACAATCAACTGCTACTGAACTGATCGTAGGTAATGAATTTAATTATATATTAGGTGTTCCTGATGTACGTAGCAATGCAACTTCAATATTCCTGAGTGGCTGGTACCGTAGTTCTGATGCTATAATGGCAACTTTAGGCTTCGAATTGAAGGGTTTCCGTTTTGGTATAAGCTATGATTATAATACATCTTCTCTAAAAAATGCTTCCAATGGAAATGGTGGATTTGAGATATCTCTCCGCTATATAGCGCCTAATTTGCTTGATTTTGCGCACAAGAAAGTACAACCTTGCGCACGCTTCTAGGCTAGCTAAATAAAAATATATCTGAGAAAGGGCAAAAAAAATCATCTGCCCTTTCTTTTTTTTAGAACCAATTTATATATTTATACCCATTAACAACGCTCACGAACATGAGAAAAAATTGGCTGCTTCTGATATTAGCTACTGTACTGGTGACTTTACAGTTTGATGCGAGTGCTCAGAAACGCAAGGATAAGATCAGGAATAAGGCAAATGATCCCATAACCAAGCTTCCGTATTACAAGAAATTGCGCGAAGCAGATAACCTGTTTAAGGAAGGTAGCTACTTTAATGCTGCTGAGTATTATCAACAACTTAAGCAAGAACAGGAACGTAATCCGTACATAACATTTCAGTTAGCAGAATGTTATGAAGCAACGCGTGATTATCATGCTGCCGCTCACTACTACCAGGAAGCGTATTCTTTAGCAAAAGGCATTTATCCTTTCGCCAAATTGAAAGAGGGTATGATGCTGAAGCAACAAGGAGAATATGATAAAGCATTAATTGCTTTCAATCAATTCAAAGCAGATAATCTTAAAACATTTAAGAAAGAAAAGAAGGTAGCTGATAAGTTGATCGCCGGTTGTGAAATGGCAAAACAATCTATCAAAAACCCTCAAGCTGTAACTATAGTAAACGCAGGCCCTAACGTAAACTCTGCATATACAGAGTCTGCTCCTGTACCACTAGGTGATACTGGCCTTCTGTTCTCTACAATGCGTCAGAATACAGAAATTGAAAAGAATAACAGGAATGCTGATGAGTATGTTGCGCGCTTTATGACTTCGCGTAAACAATATTTCACTCCGGTAACTGATACCTTCCAATGGGCTTTGAAATTCATTGACGGAAAATTCAATGAGCCGGGTGTACATACCAGTAATGGTTGTTTCAGCCCTGGTGGAGACCGTTTCTACTTTACGAAGTGTAAAGAAGAATTAGGCGACTCAGGTCTATTTATTTCAAGGTGTAAGATATACGAGTCTGTTTTTGAAAAGGAAGCCAATGACTGGTCTAAACCAAAGCAATTAGGTGACGGTATTAATGAAAGTGATGCATCGAGTACGCATCCGTATATGGCTAAAGTTGGTAAGAAAGAAGTATTGTTCTTCTCTTCAGATCGTAAGCTGCAAACCCGTGGTGGTTATGATATCTGGTATTCTATCTACGATCCTCGTACTAAGCAATATCGCCGTCCGCAAAATGGTGGTAAACAAATCAATACTGAAAGAGATGAGTGGACGCCTGTGTATGATTCAGAAGAAGGCAGATTATATTTCGCTTCTAACGGACAAGTAGGTTTCGGTGGTTTTGATATATTCTCTGCTGCGGGTGGCCCGTCAAGATATACTGATATAGCGAACTTAGGTTTCCCTATTAATACTCCTGCAGATGAATTGTATTACATTAAAGATCCTGTAGGCCGTCGTGATGCTTATATCGTATCCAACCGTATCGGTTCTATGGCATTGAAGAACCCAACATGTTGTGATGACATCTGGCGTGTGCTTTATGAGCCTAAGCTTGTAGTAATTGGTAAAGTATTGGATCGTAAAACACAAGAACTGGTTCCGGGTGTGGCTGTTAAAATGGCCGACCAAAAATCAACTGAACCAAACGTGTTCAATTCAGCTGATGGTGCGTTCGGTTTTGCACTTACCCGTGGCAACACTTATGTGATCACAGCGGATAAAGAAGGTTTCTCTTCTACGCGTGCTACAGTAAGCACTATGGACGTTAAGCGTAGCGATCCGGGAGATACTGTAACTGTAGTTGTATATCTTGATGCGGTATCTAATGGCTTTATGGTGAGCAATGTTTACTATGATTATGATAAAGCAACACTTCGTCCTGAATCAATAGCTTCAATGGATTCTTTAGTACACTTCATGGTAGATAATCCATCATTGAGTGTTGAGATATATTCTTTCGCTGATGCTAAAGGTGCAGACGAGTACAACATCAATCTTTCTAAGCGCCGCGCACAAGCAGTAGTTAACTACCTTGAAACTGCAGGTATTGCTAAAGAAAGGATGATAGCTAAAGGATATGGTGAAAAGAATCCTGCTGCTCCTAACACTGTTTCAGGAAAAGATAATCCGGAAGGACGCCAACTTAACCGTCGTACTGAATTCCGCGTAGTAAGCGATGTGCCTACCCGCCGTGTGATATACGATAGTGCTAAGCCTGGTGATATGGATGCACAAGCTGCTAATCTGCAAGTTCCAATTGACGAGTCGGATGAAGAAGCCGGTCCGGACGTGCTGAAAAATGGCTCCCAGGTTAATCCGTAATTAATTAAGTAACGATATAGAAAGGGTTGTACTCAGGTACAACCCTTTTGCTTTATAATAGAATGAAAGAAATGGACTACAAACAGATAACTATAGCTACAGCTGCCCAGGAGCAGAAAGATATATTGATAGCTTTACTGGAGAATATTCGCTACGAAGGCTTTGAAGAACACGAAGCGCAGGTAATAGCTTATGTGCCTTCAGCCGATTATAGCGAAGAAGAACTTAAAAAGATTCTGCAGCCTTTTGGGCTGAATTTTACGATACAGGATATTCAGCAGCAAAACTGGAATGCCCAATGGGAGTCAAACTTTGAACCAGTGGTGGTAGAAGGATTCTGTACGATAAGAGCCGGTTTCCATGACATTGACGTAGATACTCCATACGAAATAGTGATCACCCCTAAAATGTCGTTTGGGACCGGGCATCATGCTACAACACAGCTGATGATGCAGCAAATGAGCAAAATGGACTTTAAAGGGGGCAAGGTGCTCGATTTCGGGACGGGTACGGGTATATTAGCTATACTTGCCGAAATGCTTGGGGCGGGGCAGATATTAGCCATAGACAATGATGAGTGGAGTTATGACAACACGGTGGAGAATATAGGGGCCAATAATTGTGGAAATATAACGACGATGAAGGGTTCCATTGAGCTGGCAGAAACAGATTACGATGTTATTTTAGCCAATATTAACCGTCATATACTGCTTAATTACATGAGTGAAATGTATATAAAGCTAAAAAAGGATGGTTTTATGCTCATGAGCGGGCTACTGACAGAAGACCGTGGCATAATTATGGAAGCTGCCACAGCAGCCGGATTCAAGCATTTAAAGGCATCGGAACACAACAATTGGATAGCATTGCTCTTCCAAAAATGAGAATCAGATGTTAATAAAAGCTTAACCCAGCATTAGGTTTTACGCCTTGTAAAATCTAAATTTGCTACTTCGTAAAAAACCGAAATAACGGATGGATCAAGCAATACTGATTATTCTAGCTTACCTGGTTGGTTCTATACCTACTGCCGTTTGGGTAAGTAAAAAAATATATGGTATTGATATTCGTGAACATGGCAGCGGTAATGCAGGAGCAACCAATGCGTTCAGGGTATTAGGCAAAAAAGCCGGAGCTGGTGTAATGCTGGTAGATATGCTGAAAGGCTTCATCGCAGTTAAGCTTTCCCTTTTATCATCTTTTTCGTGGAGCAGTGAAGCCATCGTGAACCTACAGGTGTTCCTCGGGCTGGCAGCAGTAGTGGGGCATATCTTCCCTATATGGGCTGACTTCAGGGGTGGTAAGGGTATTGCAACGCTGTTTGGTATGATACTGTCTATACAACCGCTGGTAGCAGTTGGCCTGATAGGCGTCTTCTTCCTGATGTTGTATCTTACCCGTTATGTTTCTCTTAGTTCTATCAGTGCGAGTATCGCATTTCCTTTATTTATTCTCTTCATTTTCAATGAGCCGGAAGTCAGCTATCGTGTATTTGCCATAGCAACGGCCATACTAGTTGTACTCACGCATCACAAGAACATCAACCGCCTGATAACAGGTAGTGAAAGCAAAGTAGCGATGTTCCGTAAGCGCCGCTTCCGCCGCGACGAAGAGTAATTAATACTTCCTTTATTGGCATAATACTTTTTATGGTACAGTTAGCAAAAATGAACTGTATATGAAAAAGCTGTTTTTAGTTTCGACTGTCATAGTTGCCTGTAGCATTCTTTCTGCATGCTTTACTAATCCTATAACAGGCCGTAAATCGCTAAACGTAGTGCCTGAATCGGAAATGAGAAGTATGGCGACCACTGAGTATAGTTCCTTCCTGGCAAGTAATAAACCGGTACAAGGCGGTGCAGAATCAGGAATGGTAACACGTGTAGGCAACAGATTAGCAACCGCTACACAACAGTACCTCGCTAGTGTAGGTAAGGCTGATGCCATTAGCGGCTACCAATGGCAGTTCAACCTGGTAAACAATCCTGAACCTAATGCATGGTGTATGCCTGGCGGTAAAGTGGTGGTTTATAGTGGTATATTACCTCTCACGCAAACGGAAGGAGGATTGGCAGCTGTATTAGGCCATGAGATAGCACATGCTGTTTCCCGTCATGGTAACGAACGTATGAGTCAACAGTTGGCGCAACAAGTAGGTGGTTTAGTGCTGTCTGAAGCTTTATCTCAAAAGCCGGAACAAACAAAACAGATATATAATGGTATTTACGGCATAGGGAGTAATTACCTGTTTATTCTACCCTATTCACGTAGCCATGAAAGTGAAGCAGATGAAATAGGCCTGATAATCATGGCGATGGCTGGATATAATCCTGACGAAGCTGTATCTTTCTGGCAGCGTATGGCAGCAAAAGGTGGCGCAAAACCCGCAGAGTGGGCAAGTACGCATCCAAGTGATGCTACACGGATAAAGAACATACAAAAGAATTTACCGAAGGCAAAACAATATTACAAACCGCAATAGTAATTGAAAGTACCGCTTTATAAAAGACTGCTTAGTTATCTACACCCAGTTTGGATAAAGGGCGCCAAGGAGACTGATGTAAATCCTGAGCTGGAATTGCTCCTCTCTAAGGGTCATTGGCAGCTTGCCACAAGCGATGCTATTTATTCGGATGGTGATAAGTACACTCCTCTCCTTACCGCATATAAAGCGCTTAAAAGAGAATTACCACATGTAAAGAATGTATTGGTGTTGGGTGCTGCTTTGGGCAGTGCAGTAGATATCGTGCGCACGATGGGATATCACCCGGATTTTACTTTGGTAGATAATGACCCATTGGTACTTGAATGGGCGAAGGAATTAATGCCGCCTTATGATGGGGATTTAAAAATGAAGCAGGGAGACGCAATGTACTACCTGAATACAGATAACAACAAGTATGACCTGCTGATAGTGGATGTTTTTAAAGGAAGGGTTGTACCTGACTTTATTACTACAAAATCGTTTATGCAAAATTGCCACTTGCATATAAATGCAGGTGGCAATTTTGTATTGAATTATATCATTGGAGAAGATGAACAGTGGAGCAACTTCAAAAAAGTACTTGATGAAGTGTTTCCGAAAAATACCGTTATCAAAAACGGTATCAACCGCGTAATAGTTGCTACAGTTTAGCAGACTGAATACGCAGTACTTTCCTGTTCTTCTTTTGTACCCTCATCTTCTCAGGTATCATATCCAGTATCTCATCCATCAGGCTTTGAAGTAAGCGCTTGCGGACGAAGTAATCGTTTGTCACAAGGCTGATCTCACGCACAGGCTCTACTTCTTCGAAGTAACGAATACGTTCCATCTGGTCTTCGTAGAATTCCACAGTAGCCAGTTCAGGCAGTATGGTCATTCCACCATTCTTATCTACCATCTTGCGTAGTGTTTCTACGTTGCTGGACTCGTAGCGGTATTTCCTGTCGGCCTGTAATTTTTGTACCTGGTCGCTGCAAAGATTGATGATCTGGTTGCGCATGCAGTGACCTTCATTCAGCATCCAGATGCGTTCCAGTTCTATATCAGAAGGAGCGATGAGTCTCTTCTTTAATGCAGGTTCTCCTTCAGAGAAATAACCAACAAATGGTTCGTAGAACAATGGATATTCCTTAATCCCATTCTCTTCAAGCGGAGTGCTCACCAGGCCCGCATCAATTTCATTGTTGCGGAGTGCCTTTATGATCTGGTTGGTCTCCATTTCCTTTACATACAATTGTACGCCCGGATTTTTGGTAGCATACTTTTCCAGTAAGGTAGGCAGTATATAAGGCGCAACGGTTGGGATAACTGCCAGCTTGAATCTGCCGCTGAGGCTTTCCTGTTGGTCTTGTATGAGTTCCTGTATCTTGTTGCACTCGGAAAGTATAGACTTTGCCTGCTCTACAATAGCGACTCCCATTTCAGTAATTGCAATGGGGTGCTTATTGCGGTCGAAAAGCCTGATGCCCAGTTCGTCTTCTAACTTCTGTATCTGCATGCTGAGCGTAGGTTGTGTTACAAAACACTTTTCAGCTGCGGCAACGAAGCTCTTGTAGGTGGCTACAGCCACTACATATTCTAGTTGTGTGATTGTCATAGTTCGTCAATTGCTATGCAAACCTAATGCATATAACTGTATGTTGAAAGAGGGGTACTGTTAAAGAATAAAAATTTGTCTAATTTATCATGTTTGCGGGCGCTTCATTATTATCAGTAGCGGCTTTTTGGCATTAGTCTTACCTTTGCCCCCTCTATATATTATGAGCTTTATTAAGAAATTCAGGATAGATACTGAAAAGCCCTTGTGGTTCATCAATGCCCCGGAAGAGGTGGTGCCTCTTTTTGAGGAGGCCGAACTGAAGACCAAGCTGGCTGGTAAAACCCCTATAGAGCAGATCATCCTCTTTGCCGGGGACAGTATTAGGCTGAATGCCCTGGTTGATAAGATAGAGGAGCGTGTGAGCCCGCAAAGCGTAATATGGGTAGGTTATCCCAAAAAGGGTTCGAAGCTGGAAGGTGACCTGCACAGGGATAAAGTATGGGAGTACCTGTTCACGAAGTTTGAGGGCGTAGCCTCTGCGGCAATAGATGAGACCTGGAGCGGAATGCGGTTCAAAAAGAAAGACCCGAATAAGGTCAGCACATGGATACCCATGGAGGAACGCAAGACAGAAGGTGTAGACTATGTGAACCGCACGGCAACATTACCCAAGGACGCGGTAAAGGCTATGAAAGAGTTTAAAGGATTGGAACAATTCTTCTACTCTATGTCTTTTTCTCACCAGCGGGAAAATATTGAGGCTTTAGCAGATGCTAAGAAACCGGAAACAAGAGTAAGAAGGATAGATAAAATGATAATTACTCTTTTCAAAATGAAAGAAGAAAAACAATTAAAAGCAGCTAAGAAAAAGAAATAGTATGGGATACAAAGACATTCCGGCAGGAGGTATTTTAGAATACATAAAGCAGCATTTTGAAGGGAAGCTGGTAACTGATTCCCGCTCACCGGCGGGTAACTGGCTACAGTTCACCTTGGAGAAGATAGAGAAGGGCAGCGCGACAATGTCGTTGGAAGTGCGCCCGGAAATGACCAACCCTTACGGACATATACATGGCGGCATGATGGCATTGGTGATGGATGAAGTGATTGGCTGGGCGGTAGTGAGTCTGGATATGAACGCCAACTATACCTCACTGAACCTGAATGTTGACTTCCTGTATGCCATTAAGCAGGGCGAAAGGCTTAGGGCTAGTGCTAACATCGTTCGTGCAGGTAAGAAGATCATACACGTTGAATGCAAGATCGAGAATATGGATGGTACACTGCTGGGTAAAGCGAGTAGCAACCTGATAGTAACAGGAATGAAGCCTGCTGATGGTGAGTTTCCTGTAGCTAGTTAGGGTTAGGTTGATAAGTTGACTGGTTGATTAGTTGATAGGTCAATATGGAAATAATATCAGTTATGCTTCGTTTTTGATTTTTGACTTTTTACTTTTGAATTATACATGCTGAACGGAAAGAAAATAGTTGTTGTATTACCTGCATACAAAGCAGCGCGCACAATCGAACGTACTTATAAAGAGATACCCTTTGATATAGTGGATGACGTGGTGTTGGTGGACGATAACAGCCCGGACGATACCGTACAAGTAGGACAGAAGCTGGGTATAAAGCATATAATTAAGCATGAGGTAAATACAGGCTATGGCGGTAACCAGAAAAGCTGCTATAAAAAAGCCCTGGAGATAGGAGCAGATATTGTGATAATGTTGCACCCTGACTACCAATACACCCCTAAGCTGATACATGCTATGTCCTCTATAATAGCATATGAGGTATATCCTGTGGTGCTGGCATCGAGGATACTGGGCAATGGCGCCTTGAAAGGTGGTATGCCGATGTATAAGTACATAGCTAACCGTTTTCTTACCTTGTTTGAGAACATCATGATAGGGCAGAAACTGAGTGAATATCATACGGGTTATCGCGCCTTTAGTGCTGAGGTGATACGCGCTATAGATTTTACCCACAACAGCGATGATTTCGTTTTTGACAACGAGATGATATCGCAGATAGTGATGAAGAAATTTGAGATAGGTGAGGTTACCTGCCCGACGAAATACTTTGAAGAAGCCTCAAGTATCAACTTTACCCGAAGTATGAAGTACGGAAGAGGAGTGCTGCGAGTATCATTCGTGCACTGGCTGCATAAGCTGGGTGTGGTGAAGAGTAAGTTGTATAATTAGCCTATTTCGCATTAAGATTAAACAAAAAAAAGAGTGCTATTTAGCACTCTTTTTTTTTAGTTTACTGACTTGTTCTTTTCTTGCGGTTCTCCCAATTTTGCTTTGCGATCCTGGCCACCTCTTATTCCCGGTTTATTGTTTCCTCTCCATTGCATGTATTGTTCATTGGTCAGGATGCTTTTTAACTTGTTGTTTCTTTCGGCATGTATGTCTTGTATTTTTATACTTTTATCAGCACGGGCAGTTTCCATTTTTTTCAGGTAGTCCATATTCACCTCATAGACCTTTGCCTTCTGCTTCGCAGTCAACTTGAGCATCTCCTGCATCCTGGTCGCCTGGTTTTCCGCTTGTGCTTCTTTTGACGATGGGGCTTTCCTTTCACGGGTTTGCGCTACAGTAAGTGTATACGTGCCTATCAGCAAGGCAGCCATCATGAATATCTTCTTCATTCTTTTTCTTTTTATGGAAGTTAGGCAAATGCTTTGCCAATTTTGTAGGGAGGAGAAAAAAGAAATGTTAATAATAATGTCCTTTTGTCGCTGATAATGCATGCTGAGGACGGAAAGCAATGTCTGCCGACAGCCAGGCGTACAGACGCTATATATAAAAGTAGGGTGCAGACAACAAAGACTGTAGCTTCTATAACAAACAAAAACAAACATGCCTTAACCTGCACCCTATTGATATAGTAGTAAAACCTTGCCAATAGATACATTTTCAATGGTTTTTGTTATTTTAGTTTGTTTAATATTCATCACTATGAGAAAAATACCTGTGTTTGTTTCTTGTCCTACTAGTTTATCAAATGAACAAGAAAAGAGAAGGCGAGTTATCATCAATATCCTTGATGAATTGCAACTTGAAGCAAGGGCATTAGGTAGGGGAGACTACCCTACAGATCTTCCACTCAGAGAAGTATTCATTTTGGCAAAGCACTGTTATGGTGGGATAATATTAGGGTTTGAGCAGATACATGTAGAAAAGGGTATTCGTAAAAGAAATACAAAGGAAGCTAGAAGATTAGATAAACCTATATCGATTCCAACACCCTGGAATCATTTAGAAGCCGGGATTCTTTATGGACTTAAAATGCCGCTTCTGATTTTTAAAGAAGAAGGTATAGAAGGTGGGGTTTTTGATTATGGCATTACTGACGCATTTATTCATTCAATGCCGCCTGCGAAGATCACCAAAGACAAACTCGATGAATTAAGGCAAGTTTTTTTAAAGTGGTTTGCTTTTGTAAGTAATAAATATCACGAGTATTAGCGCATATAAAAAAAGTCCCGCTCACTGAGCGGGACTTTTTACAAACAGAATTATTCACTAAGGAGCAACTGCTACTACTTTCGGAGCAACTATCACTTCCTTCTTTATGGGAGCTTTAGCAGCATCTTCTTTTACTTTAATGGCAAGTGTAGGAGCGATAACCAGCGCAACGATAGACATCAGCTTGATAAGGATGTTCATAGAAGGACCTGAAGTGTCTTTGAACGGATCACCTACAGTGTCACCTGTTACAGATGCCATGTGCGGTTCAGATTTCTTGTAGTAGATCTGGCCGTTTATTTCCACACCTTTCTCGAAAGATTTCTTAGCGTTATCCCATGCACCACCGGCGTTGTTCTGGAACATGCCCATCAGTACACCACTTACGGTAGCACCTGCAAGGAAGCCACCCAATGCTTCTGCACCAAGGCCCGGCATAAAGCCGATAACCAATGGAGAGATAATAGTGATAGCACCCGGCATTACCATTTTGCGAAGGGAAGCTTTAGTAGAGATTGCCACGCAACGGTCGTACTGTGGTTTACCTGTACCTTCAAGGATACCCGGTATCTCACGGAACTGGCGGCGAACTTCTTCCACCATGGCCATTGCAGCTTCACCCACGGCACGTATAGCCAGTGAAGAGAAGATGAACGGTATCATAGCACCAACGAACAGGCAAGCCAGAACGTTAGCCTTATAAATATCAATACCATCGATGCCTGCGATACCAACGTATGCGGCAAATAGAGCGAGTGCAGTAAGAGCGGCAGAAGCGATAGCGAAACCTTTACCTGTTGCAGCAGTAGTGTTACCTACAGCATCCAGCACGTCGGTTTTTTCACGAACCTCTTTAGGAAGCTCGCTCATTTCAGCGATACCACCAGCGTTATCCGCGATAGGTCCGAAAGCATCAATAGCCAACTGCATAGCAGTAGTAGCCATCATACCCGCTGCAGCAATAGCCACACCGTATAAACCTGCAACCGCGAAAGAAGCCCAGATACCACCTGCAAGAACAAGTATTGGTAAGAAAGTACTTTCCATACCCATCGCCAAACCACCAATAATATTAGTAGCATGGCCTGTAGCAGACTGGCGAACGATAGACATTACCGGGCGTTTGCCCATAGCAGTATAGTACTCAGTGATCATACTCATTAAAGTACCAACGCCAAGACCTACCAGTATTGCATAGAACACATCCATGTTGCTGAATACAGTGCCACGCAGTTCCATTGTTTCAGGAAGAATATTTGTAGCCAGGAAATAACCGAGGACACCGGTAAGAACTATAGAACCCCAGTTACCCATGTTCAGTGCATTCTGCACAGCAGAAACACTTACACCTGCTTTATCAGAAATACGAACGAACCATGTACCGATAATAGATAACACGATACCTCCACCTGCTATAAGCATAGGTAACAGTATAGGAGACATACCTTCATAAGCGTCAGCAAGCGCACCGCCACCGGCACCTGTAACCTCGCGGCCCAATACCATTGTGGCCAGAACTGTTGCTACATAAGAACCGAAAAGATCAGCACCCATACCCGCAACGTCACCTACGTTATCACCTACGTTATCGGCGATAGTAGCAGGATTACGCGGATCATCTTCAGGGATACCTGCTTCTACTTTACCTACAAGGTCAGCACCTACGTCGGCAGCTTTGGTATAGATACCACCACCCACACGTGCAAACAATGCGATACTTTCAGCACCCAGGGAGAAACCTGTAAGAACCTCAATAGTCCTTTCCATTTCTTCGCTGTTTACAGCAGCGTCCGGAGCGAATATCATTTTAAGAATGATGAACAGGCCACCAAGACCCAGTACTGCAAGACCTGCAACACCAAGACCCATAACAGCGCCACCACCAAAAGAAACACTTAATGCTTTGCTCAGGCTGGTACGTGCAGCATGTGCAGTACGTACGTTGGCCTTAGTAGCTATGCGCATACCGATGAAACCGGCTAATGCACTGAATACCGCACCTATAACAAAGGCGCCTGCGATCCAGGGACTTGATTTAGGATTGCTGTAACCCATAAAGGCCAATAGCAAACCGGCTATGATCACGAAATAGGTCAGGATTTTGTACTCTGCTTTCAGAAAGGCCATAGCGCCTTCAGAAATGTACTTGGCAATTTCCTTCATCCGGTCGTTACCGGCATCTTGTTTGCTTACCCAGGCTCCCTTTATCATGGTATAAAGGAGTGCTAAAACACCGAAAGCGGGCACGAGGTAGAAAAGACTACTCATAGATTTGTAAAATGGTTAATTTATCAGGCGGCAAATATAGCATCTTGCAGTTTAAAAACATAAGTATTGTATATTTATCCACATAGTCTGAACACATATATTTTAATATATAAGCGTGGATTGTTATCATTGCGGAAAGGGATATGGACAGAACAAAAGTAAAACAGGATTTGGTACCGGATTACAGGCGCTTGCTGGATGAGGAATTGGCCCGCCGGTATGCTGAAAAAGGCGAGCAAGGGGCATTATTGGCCATTTTTGAGCGATACGGGCATATTGTGCTGGGCATCTGCTACAATCATTACAGTAATGCTATGGATGCCAAAGAAGCCACTCAGAAGATTTTTATCAAAATGAGTGAGGAGTTGAAAAAAACACCTGTTGATAAATTTAAGCCCTGGCTACTGAAGGCTATTACCAATTACATAGCCTGGAACTCCACCAATACGGTTCCGGTGAAGCAAAACAGGATCATTTCCCACTCACAACTGGAATTTGAAGAAGTGGATAGCCGCTACGAGGATGAAAACGTGGCAGAACTGATATACACCATCATTCAGCGTTTGGAGCGCGACCAGAAGGAATGCATAGAGCTGTTCTACTTCAACAAGAAAGACCATATACTAATAGCTAATGCTACGGGTCATACACCTGAGCAAGTGAAGGGCTACATTCAGAAAGGAAAAATATTCATTAAACATAAGGTGCAGGAAGCACTCAGACATGTGCGGCCATGATAAAGGAAGATGTAAAACATTTATTTGACAGAAGTGCCTGCCTTACCAAGAGGCAGTTTGAAGCCTACCTGTCGGGGAACATGATCACCGAAGAAGTGTATGCGATAGAGCACCACATAAACGGTTGTCCGCTATGCAGTATGGCGATGGACGGGATGCAACTCCGCAAGGATGCATTGGTGGTAGCCAATCAGTTGAACACTGATTTTCTTGCCGACCACTTAGCAGCAACACCACAGCAAAGTGCTTCTAATGCGGCATCATATGTAAAGAGCCTGAAGCCCAAAGAGATTAGTACCAAGCCGCTAATAACAGGGGTGAAGGTATTGGTAGCAATAGGTGCCTGTGCGGGCATACTGTGGTTTGTGCAATCTGTAGGGAAGAACAATAGCGGTGCTAAAACGGAAGAGCCACAACAAGAGGAAGTAGTGAATGTAGCTACTCCCCCGCAACAGGAAGAACAATCGGTAGTGGTAGAAGAACCATTGATGGCTGAACAACCTGCAACAGAAGAGCCTGTAGCAGAACCTGACCCGGCACCAGTGAAAGAACAACCCGCGATAGGTCCTCCTGAAGATAAGCTGAAGCCTGTAACTACGAAACCCGCAACGGCTCCTGTAACTACTACAAAGCCTGCGGCCACTACTGCGAAACAGCCGGTAACGGCTGTGAAGCCAACAGTAGTGCCGCCAACAAAGCCTGTAACAAAAACGACTGCGATACCTGCTACTAAACCTGCACCAACACCAGCAAAGCCACCTGTGGCAAAACCTGCTCCACCTGTAGTAAAACAAGAAGAGCCCAAAGCAGAACCACCAAAACCTGTGGTGAGGGAAGAGCCGAAACCTCAACCTAAAGCAGAACAACCGGCTCCTGCACCGGCTCCTAAGAAAGAACCTGTGGAAGAATTGCCTAATGATCCCATTGCTGCCGGGAAGACGCTGATGGATAAGCGCAACTACAATGCCGCCATCAACAGGATGCGCAGTGAAATGCGTAGCAGCAATAAAGCGCGCAGGCAGGAAGCCGTGATACTGGTAGCAAAGTGTTATCAGCAATTGGGTAATAAAGACAGGGCTGCGGAGTTATTGAAATCAGTAGTAGATGAAGGCGGCCCTGAAAAGAAGAACGCGAAGAAGTTGCTGAAAGAAGTAGATAAGAATGCAGCGAAGGAAGAGGAGTAATAGAGAATATACTACATGATATACAATGCCGTTTCAATCATATTGAAGCGGCATTTCTTTTTCTACATTAATATTCCCCCATAAGGGGGTATCATCCTCTTTTCGTATTTTCATGCCCGGATATGAAGAAGCTTTTACTCACACTCACGGGGCTGTGTTTGTTCACGGCAATATTTGCACAGGAATACAATAACATTTATCGCAGCGATAACAATCCGCTATATTGGAAGAACCGTCCGCCGCATAAGGCGTACTGGCAACAGGACGTGCATTATAAAATCAATGCGCGCCTTGATGAGACCACGCACATGATAAGTGGTACGGAGGGGCTGGAGTACTGGAATAATTCCCCGGACACGCTCCACGAGATATTCTTCCACCTCTACCAGGAGGCGTTCGTGAAGAACTCATACCTACGTGGTATGGAGAGCGAGGTGAAATTCAAAACACGCCTCGGTAAATATGAAGGGCAAGGGTTGGGTATGAACATAGAGTCGGTATCGTCGGGCAACAAACCTTTGGCGGTAGAGCTTGACAACACCATCATGCGTGTGAAACTGGACAAGCCATTATATCCCAACGGCCATGTGAAGCTTGATATGAAGTTCCGTACCTACTACGACATGGGTGGTACCCGCCGCCGTATGAAGATGTATCCCGCATGGGGCTTTATGCACTACAATGGTGTGCAGTGGTATCCTAAGGTATGCGTGTATGATGCTAAGTTTGGCTGGGATACCTACCAACACCTGAATAAAGAATTTTACGGCGAGTTCGGCTCTTATGACGTAACGCTGAACTTTGCATCTAACTACATAGTTGAAGCAACAGGTGAATTGAAGAACAGGAAGGAAATGCTGCCTGATGATCTGCGGGCAAAGCTGGATGTAAAGAATTTCGCGCAGAAAAAATGGAACGAGCCGCCATCTACAATTATCCCTTACAATAAGGATGAGCGCAAAGAATGGCATTTCGTAGCTAACAACGTACATGACTTCGCATTTACTGCTGACCCTTCTTATCGTATTTCTACCACTTACTGGAACGGTATAGAGTGTGTAGGCCTTGCGCAGGAACCTCATGCAGTTCAATGGCAGAACAGCAGCGAGTATGTAGCTAAGATCATCCAGACATTCTCGGAAGATATCGGCATGTATCAATACCCTAAAATGATCGCTGCTGATGCTGCAGATGGTATGGAATACCCGATGCTGACACTGGATGGTGGCGGAGACCCGGGTTACCGTGGCCTGCTGGTGCATGAGATAGGGCACAACTGGTTCTATGGTATGGTGGGTAACAATGAAACCTATCGCGCATCAATGGACGAAGGTTTTACGCAATTCCTCACAGCATGGGGTATGCGTGAAATAGATGGGGACTATGTAGTGGAAGGAAAGCCAAGGAATAAATACAGGAGAAAATTCTATGAACCAACAGAAGTTCTGGATGCAAGAGTATTCCGAGGCTACCTGATGGCTGCATTGAACGGCAATGACAAGCCAATGAATACACACTCAAATGATTTTGGTGATGCTATTCACCATGAGAATGGCTATGGGCTGGTGTACTACAAGCCTGCAACTATGCTGTACAATCTGCAGTATGTATTGGGTGATGAACTGTTCCTGGGAGCGATGCAACACTACTTCAATCAATGGCGTTTTGCACACCCTTACTTCGAAGACTTTAGAAATTCCATAACTGAATTTACCAACGTAGATCTTACCTGGTTCTTCGACCAGTGGTTGGAGACAACAAAAACTATCGACTACAAAATAGGTGGCATCAAGCGAATAGATGGTAACGACAGTTTCGCTGTTACCTTCAAACGTAAAGGGGAAATGCAGATGCCTATAGACTTTACCGTAACGGCGAAAGATGGCAGCAAGCACAGCTTTTATATTCCCAATACATGGTTCTCTAAGAAGACACGCGCCACTACACTGCCTAAATGGATTGGCTGGAGCGCCGGTACGCAACCAACATACGATGCACATATACAAGTGCCATCAGGTATCAAAAGCATACAGATAGATACATCTTACCGTTTAGCTGACAAGTACTATGTGAACAATTACAAGACAAAAGGATTGCCGTTGAGCCCCAAAGCTTTCAGGCTGAGATTTGATGGGGGGCCCAATACACCGCTGGATAGGAAACAGGTACGTTTACATGTACGTCCTGATCTGTGGTGGAACCCGGTTGACGGTATAAAAGCCGGCCTGCACCTGGAAAGCGACTACATGGCCACTATGCACAAGCTGGATGTAGCTGTTTGGTGGAATACGCATGTACTACAAAATTATGACTATGTAGGCTTTGAAAGTGAAGGGTATTACGACAGGTACCAGTTCCTGAACTATTCGTTCAACTATGCTACGCCGTTATCATTAAAGAATCCTAAGCTGCAATTGCAATTGAATAGTCGCTTGCTGGATGGCCTTTGGTATCATCGCGCCGGATTTAACTGGCAGAGCAATACTAATAATCTCGTGCAGCTATACGGACAAACCATGTGGCGCCAGACGGGCTATGACCTGGACTACCTCATTTATGCCAACGAGTGGAGCAGCGCCAGGAAAAATATGAATACCTCGCTGAACGCAGCGTGGACGCACAACTATAAATACTTCAATGGCAATGGCGCTTATACGCTTAGTCTTCGTGCGCCGATACTGGCAGGGAATAATAATCCGTTCAACTATTCTTATGCGCAGTTTGAGAGCATCAACAATAACAGGTTGGGCAAGCTGGACGTGAAGACAAGACTATTTGCGCGCTATGGTACGGGCGATAATGTTCCTTACGAGAGTGCATTGTTCCTGGCAGGTGCTAATCCTGAGCAGCTGATGGAAGATAAATATACCCGTAGCAAAGGTTTTATGCCTGATAGCTGGGGAACGTATTCACCTGATGAGATGAATCATTTTCAACAAGGTGGTGGACTTAACCTTCGTGGCTATGCAGGTTACTATGTAGGTGATGAACGCAATGGCAATGTGCTTGTGGCATACAAAGGCCGCGGTGGCGTATCGGGTAATATAGAAGTTGATTTTGACAACTATATTAAGTTTGCACCTAAATTTACCCGCAACTGGCTGCACACCGATCTGTATTTATTTGCAGATGCAGGAATCATGCAGCTCAGCAATTTTGATACGGCTGCTATCTACAAGACGCAACCTACCAATATGTGGAGTGATGTAAGGATGGATGCGGGTCTTGGTATTGCCTTCACTATTAAGAAATGGGGTGTGTTTGATAAGGCAAAGCCACTGACACTCAGGGTTGATTTCCCATTCTTAGTAAATCGCCCGCCATTTGCCAATCCGGAATACGCGGCATTCAGATGGGTGATAGGGGTGAACAGGACATTTTAAGGTAACATCTCACAACAAGACATAAAAAAACCTCTCCCGGTTCAACCGGGAAAGGTTTTTTTATGTGAGATCATTAACGATTATTTTTTGATGATGCTGCCGGTATATATTTCGGTAGCACTTACTACGCGATAGAAATACATACCTACAGGTAGCAGGCTACTGTTGATATTATTCAGCTGGCCACTGTTCAGTATTTGAGTTTGTACCACTTTACCGTCGGTAGAATATACCTGCAGTGTCATGTTTTCTCCCTGCGGAACGTCAATACTCCAATTATCGCTGAATGGATTAGGATACACCGTGATGATGTTCGCTTTATTAATAGTTCCTAAAGAAGAAAGCGGATGCAGATAGTTGACAAAGCCCGTGCCGCCTACAAGTGAGGTAGCCTGGAACAGCGCATACTTTGTAAGGCCATTCGGACTAGGCGTCCATTTAGTAGTGCTGGCTGTAGTAGCGTCGTAAGAGTACATCTTAATATTATTAGAAGTAAGTCCGGTCATAGCATGCGGAGCAGGATTGACTGTCGGGCTAACAACAGAATAGAAAGAAATATACGTTTGTGTAACAGGCGCTCCCGGTATGCCGCCGTCCAGATCATTAATATCGGTAGTAGCGTAAGGCATATATACATCTACGGCAGTGGTAGGTTGGGTAATAGGAGTAACACTCCAGTAGCGTTGCATAGCCTTGTTAGTGTCAACAAAATATCCGGGAATACCTGTAGGTAAAGTGAAAGGCACACCTGTACCTGTTCCGTAACCTGTAAGCGTACCACCTCTTACAACAAAGCCTAGTTGATCAAGGTTTCCGATGTTGTTGGATCCTTTCTTTATTTTCAAAACTATCCTGTCACCTGACGTATCTGCATTCGTGCCATCGTGCCAATAGTGAGTAATTCCGTTGGGGTCTGTACATTCCCTGTTGGCGTTAGATGCCAGGGCAGTTTGTACTATATTAGGCATGTAAATAACAGGGCAGGAAGCAGTAGCGACGGTAGCCCTGATAAGGTTACCGGGCTGGGGGCCAAAACCGTTGGCAAGATTAACACCTACACCTTGCACGAGGTGGCAATAGCTCATGATCGTACCATCATTAGTCGGGTATTGAGGCCCTAGCAGGCTACAGGGGCCATCCTGTTGCGTGTAACAGCCATCTATGGCCTGATTACCAACGCCGGTAGCACTCCAGGCACATGCATGGGTATGAGGTGAGCCTAAATTGTGTCCTAATTCATGAGAAGTAGCGGAAGTATTCCAACTGTAACCCGGGAAATTCTGAGGATTGGATGTATTGATATTCATAAACGCATAAGGGCCGTAGTGGTTATTTCCCCATGTGTCGTAGTCTGCACAAAGAACATCCAACCAGGCCACACCGCCCATATTACCACTTCGGGTACTGTATAGCATAGCAAGGTCTGCACCTTCCATATTGTTTTGTGTTACTTGTCCGAACTTGTTCAGGAAGTTAGAAGAAGAGCTGGTAGATAAAGTTTGATACACATCGGTAGCTGTATTTACCACTACTTTGTGTAATGCTACATATATGCCTTCATTTCTGTAGATAGTAGAAACCACATTGAAGATCGCTGTAACGAAATTGGTGACAGTAGTAACATTGCTGCCCTTGTCAATATATGTCTCGTAATCGGCTCTTACATATATCTTGACCTCTTTACAAGTGCTGAATACATTTTTTGCGTTTGCGCTGGCTGATTTGAATGCATCAGGCAGTTTGGGCAGGTTGTCTGTAGAACAACCCGGTCCTTCAGGGGATATCAGCAGGTCAGCATCATTGTACAAGATGTAATGTTCGTCGCCTGTAACAGTAGAAGCCAGTGTATTAGGAACAATACTGTAGTTACCTACACCCGGTATAGAGAAGATGCCATAGATCTCGTTGTTAAAGAACGAGAAAGCAGCAATAGAGCCCGGGATGCCGTTTAATACACCCCTGTAATGCAAGCCCTGTGTATAGTTGTACTTGGTTTGCTCCACTCCATTATCAGTATCTACGCCAAAACTACCGGTTACAGCAGCATACTGCGCCAGTTCTATCACAAAGTTCCCGCCATTAGGGTTAGGGATCACCAGGTTGATACACCTGTTGTTCGCGCTGATGAATTGCTTCAGGTTATTGAAATTCAATGTGAAAAAGGAAGCATCCTTCACAAAAGGAGTTGCTTTGCTTTTAGGGAAAGTATTATCGCTAGCCCAAAGGTTACTGACTTCTCTAAAGCTGTGTTCAGCCTTTTCCCTGTTGATAAAAGCCTGTAAAGGCTGATGTCCGTCGTAAGCTGATGCAAAAATGCTGGTAAAGCATATGGCAACAGCACTTAATACCATCTTCTTAAAAGATAAATGTTTGATCATCACGAATCGTTAAAAATGTGTTTAATATTTTAATAAATCATTTGCCGTTGAAAGGCAGTTTTGACGGTGGCGAGGGTAAAAAGAGGCTTCAAAATAGCAAAAAAACGCCAATAAGAGGCGTTTTTTTATAATAATTACGTCACATTAACTAATAGTTATTAGAAATTTCTCTTATAGTATTCGATCCCTATCCGGATGTCCCCATAAGAAAATTCTTCGCCCAGTAGGTCTTTTATGGGTTTGGCTGCGGTTGTCTGGCCACCGGATAGCCTGATCGCCTCGGTAATCTTGTCCAATTTCTCCTGCGGGACCAGTTTAGTGGCATCCAGGGTGCCATCGGCCACAAAAGCTCCCAGGTGTCCCTCAATCGTATTGGTGCTCAATCCCCGTGTTTGGGCTATTTCTTCTATGCCCATTCCCTGGCGGTAGAGCATAAACGTTGTTTGCTCGGTATCGGAGGGGCCGGTCCTTTTGTCTCTTGGTTTTTTTTCGGCCTTACCCGTTTTAAAATGGATCTTGCTTTCCAGGCTGTTTTCCTTGCAATGGTCTTGTACCACTTTCAGGAAGGAAGCGCCATATTTACTGATCTTGTGGTCGCCGAAACCCGATATGCGTTTCAGTTCTGTATAACTTAACGGTAAGAATGTGGCTATCTCCAACAAAGAGTTATCTGCAACTATAATGTAAGCCGGAACGTTCTCCTGTTCGGCTAGTGAATAGCGAACTTCTTTCAAGGATTTCAGCAGTTCGTTACTATATTCAGGAGTTTCAGTTAGTACCGATTCCACTTCTTTGCGGGCTATCAGCTTCACCTGCATGTTGCCTTTGAGTATCTCCCAACTGGCAGCATTGAGTTTAAGTGTAGCAAATTCATTATCGGTTTTCTCCAGCATATGGTGGGTCAGCAGTTGCTTAATGATCCATTGCCATTCTTCTTTTTTCAGCCCTTTCCCTATGCCATAGGTTTTCAGGTCTTTGTGTTCCGGGCGTATTTTTTCGCTGGCAGAGCCACGGATAAAGTCCACTATATATCCTGCACCCCAGCGTTCACCGGTGCGGGCTACAGCTGAAAGTAGCTTCTGTGCATTTTCGGTAGCATCTTTTTCTTCGAGGTTACTCATGCAATAGTCGCAACTGCCACAATAGGGTGGCGCGCTCTCACCGAAGTATTGTAAGAGATACTGGCGCCTGCACATTTCACTTTCGCAGAAGTCCTGCATCTGTCTCAGCTTTTTCTCCGAGATGGCTGTCTGTTGCGGGTTATGCTCTATGGCAATAAAGCCTTTCAGCTTTATGATATCAGCTATGGAGTAAAATAGTATCGCTTCACTATGCCCGCCATCACGGCCTGCACGGCCTGTCTCCTGGTAATACCCTTCTATGTTTTTAGGTACGTCGTGGTGTATCACAAAACGCACGTTCGACTTGTCTATGCCCATACCAAAGGCTATGGTGGCAACGATGATCTTCACATCATCTTTCTGAAAAGCCTCCTGTACCATGCTACGCTCACGCGAATCCATACCAGCATGGTAGAATGCTGTTTTAAAACCTGCTTCGGCAATACGCCTCGCCAGCTCTTCAGTTGACTTACGGCTAAGGGTATAAATAATCCCGGAGTCGTCACGGTGCTTGCGTAGGTATTCTATAATGTGTGCGACGGCTTGTTTCTTAGGCCGTACATAATAGTAGATATTGGGCCTGTTGAAGCTGGAGATAAAAACTTCCGGTTGGTTCAATGCCAGCTTATCCAGTATATCGTTCTGTGTAAGATTATCGGCGCTGGCAGTAAGGGCTACAACAGGTGTATCAGGGAACTGTTTTTTGAGCGAAGCCAGTTGCAGATACTCTGGTCGGAAGTCGTGACCCCATTGCGATATACAATGCGCTTCATCTATCGCGAAGAGGGATGGGTTCAGTTGCCTGAGAAATTCAAAAGCCTGCGGCCCGAGACGCTCCGGCGCTAAATAGAGTAATTTGATATTGCCTGCGATGGCTTCTCTGATGATCCTGTTTTGTTCCGCAGTGGATAGCGTAGAATTAAGAAAGGCTGCTTCAATGCCATTGGCAGTAAGCGCATCTACCTGGTCTTTCATCAGGGCTATCAATGGAGATACCACTATGGTAATGCGGGGAAGTAAAACAGCAGGTAATTGATAGCAAATAGACTTACCACCACCCGTTGGCATAATGCCCAGCACGTCGCGCCCCGAAAGAACGGTCTCTATTACACGTTCCTGCTCCAGACGGAAACTGCTGTAGCCGAAGTGGTGCTTTAGTGCATGTAGTATTTGTTCTCTCGAAAACTGTGCGGTCATATTATTTGTTCTTTACCTTGTAGGGAAGATAGGTTCTCAATGAGTATGCGGCCAGGAATATACTTATGACGGTGAGCACGGCTCCCATAAGGAAGGGAGCTCCCGGAAAATAAATACTTGACTCCTTTGCAGTAAAGTGGGCGAACAAGCCTGTCATCAATAACGGGCCAATGATAGAGGTGACGCTCATCATGCTCGTCATCCCCCCTTGCAGTTCGCCTTGTTCGTTAGCCGGCACCCTGTTACTCATAATGCCCTGTATGGCAGGGCCGGCTATGCCACCCAGTCCGTATGGGATCATGAACGCGAACATCATCCATCCTTTGCTTGCAAATGCGAACAATACAAAGCCTACCACATACAACAGCAAGCCCACGTACACCGAATTCTTCTGGCCGATCTTAGGAATAACAATCCTTATCAGTCCACCCTGTACCAATGCTATCATCAGTCCCACGAAACCGAGGGAATATCCAACCATCTTTGGGTTCCAGTTGAACTTCTGCATGGTGTAGAATGTCCAGGTTGACTGTGCGGCATGTCCCGCAATATATAAAAGGAATATAGCCATGATCAAACCGCCGAGTGAAGAGTACCTGCTCAGTTTACTGAGCGTACCCAGGGGATTCGCCCGTTTCCATTCAAAGCTCCTTCTGTTTTCTTTGGTCAAAGATTCAGGAAGTATAAAATATCCGTAAAGGGCGTTTAGCAAGGAGAAAACGGCTGCCGCAATAAATGGCGCACGCAGCCCCCACTCACTGAAAAGCCCGCCGATAACCGGGCCGATAATAAAGCCCAGGCCAAATGCGGCACCTACCATCCCGAAATTCTGAGCGCGTTTCTCCGGTTCACTTATGTCTGCGATATAGGCCGATGCAGTAGTGAAGCTGGCCCCGAATATGCCCGAAATAACGCGTCCAACAAACAACCAGGCAAGGGTAGGGGCAAAAGCAAGAAAGATATAATCAACGCCAAGGCCTAACAGGAAGGCAAGTAGCACAGGCCTTCTGCCATATTTGTCGCTTAGTCCACCCAGTATCGGCGCGAAGAAGAATTGCATAATGGCATAGGCGAAGGTCAGCCAGCCGCCCCATGTAGAGGCCTCACTGATACTGCCATGGGTTAGTTCCCTGATAAGGTCGGGCATTACGGGTAAAATAATACCCAGGCCAATACAATCGACTAATAAGGTAATGAAGATAAAGCCAAGGGCGGCACTCTTCTTGTCTCGCATTGATGATAAGTTTGGGCGCAAGTTAGCAGATTTGAAAAAAATCACGCTTTTAAGATATACACACGCTAACCACCTCCCATGCAGCATTTGCGGCTAATGCAATTGGGTCATTTTGTTAAATATTGCTGATTTCTCTATGAAATATGACAGAGGGGCTTTGATATCTCATATATTCTGTAAATTGTGGTCGTAATTCATGTCATTCTGATATTTATCATGAGGAGCATGAGCTTTTTTTCTCTTTTTAATTCTTTATTATCATGAACCTATATGTAGGTAATCTCAGCCCCGAGACAACAGAAGGTGATTTACGCACTATCTTTTCAGAGTTCGGCGAAGTTGTAGCAGTAAAAATTCTATTAGACGCAGTTACAGGTCTCCCCCGCGGTTTTGGTTTCGTAGAAATGGCAGACAAATACCATGGTTACGATTGTATCACTAATCTTGATATGACTTATTATCAAGGTAACATCATCAATGTAAGGGAGTCTAAACCTAAAGGACAGGAAAACACCCGTGGTGGTGGCGGATTTAACCGTGGCGGTGGCAACAACCGTGGCGGAAGCGGCGGCGGGTTCAATCGCAATCGTACGCAGAACAGCAATGGTGGTTACAACCGCGAACGTACTTATAACAACAGCAATGGCGAACGCCCTGCTTATAATCGTGAGCGTACTTACAACAGTGATCGCCCTGCATACAAGCGTAACGATGATCAAACTAATTTCAACAAGGATAGCGGTAACAATTTCAACCAGGACAATTCATTGTACAAGAACGATGATGACCTGAACTTCAATAAGTTGTAATCGCTTAAGTTCTAAGCTATTTAAAAGAGAAAGCCTCCCAACGTTTACGTCGGGAGGCTTTCTCTTTTATATTCTTCAGTTGATGCTTAGAGCTTGTTAGCTTTCAAATCTACTTCTATGTTCACTGTTTCAGAGATGAACTTATCGCCCAGGCTCTTGTCATTGCCATAAGCCATGTTCCATTGTGTACGGTCGATGTCGAAGTTAGCTTTTGCATCAACGCCGTTGTCTTTCACTTCTATTTTAGCAGGGAATGTTACATTCTTGGTTACGTCCTTCAATGTAAGGTTACCACTTACTGTATAGTTAGCGCCCGCTACTACAGATTTGTTATCTCCGGTGGCTGTGTACGGTTCTACCTTTGTTACCTCAAATTTAGCAGTCTGGAATTTTTCGCCGTCAAAGAAATCAGCTGATAAAAGGTGCGGACGAAGTTTCGTATCTATCATTTCACCTTCTTCTTCCATATCCATAGAGTTGATGTCTATAACGAAAGAACCACCTGTGATGGTATTGTTGGCTACAGCCAGGTTGCCTTCAGTTACTTTGAACTTACCCGGGTGGTTCTTACCAACGCCATTACCTGTGAAACGGATAGTAGAGCCGGTAGTATCTACTACGAAAGATTGTCCTGCAGCATTTGCAGCCGATTGTTCTTCTGTTACAGCTGCTTCATCCCCTTTAGGAGCATTATCGCAAGATGCGAAAGTGAGTGTTGTTAATGACAGCGCGATAGCGCTTAATTTGAAAGTGTGCTTCATAAGTTTCTAATTTAGATGTACAAACATATAATTTTTATTCCGTCCCAGGAAGAATACAAAAATTATGCTCACATAAAAAAATTCTATTGGCTATGTTAGCCAATAGAATTCAAGGAGTTATGATGTATAAGGTTTTAAAAGACTTTTACCTTTACGCCGGGAAATATGCTTTTGACGTTATCGGTGAAGATTAATTCTGGGCAACAGTTATTACGTTCATCAGCCTGACGGACGAAGACATATTCTCTAATGGAATATACACGATAGGGTGCGTTAAGCCATCACCTTACTCCTCTTCTCCTCATAAACCTTCAGGAAAGTCTCCATCTCCGCCAACGAGTAGCTGCTCAGGTTTTGCTTTGCTGTAAGCCCCGCCTTTTGCGCCGACATAACACCGTAGTAAATATCCTTGTAGCCGTTTACGCTGTGTGCATCGGGGTCTATGGAGAGTAATACACCCTTTTCCATTGCATACTCCACCCAACGCCAGTCAAGGTCAAGGCGTTTAGGGTGGGCGTTTATCTCTATCACCACATTATGCTCCGCACAGGCATCAATAATTACTTTATGATCCAGAGGGTAACCTTCTCTTGATAAAAGCAGCCGGCCTGTAGGGTGGCCGAGGATAGTAGTGAACGGGTTCCGTATAGCGGCCATCACCCTGTCCATTGCTTTCTCCAGGCTCATTTTCAGGTTGCTATGTACCGATGCTATTACTATGTCGAGCGAACTCAGCACAGCGGCATTGTAATCAAGGTCGCCATTACTGAGAATGTCTACCTCAATACTCTTGAATATTTTGAATGGTGCCAGCTTTGCATTCAGTGCATCTATTTCTGCATGCTGTGCGGCTATGCGGTCCGGTGTCAGTCCATTCGCATAATAAGCTGCCTGTGAGTGATCGCTGATGACGAGGTACTCGAAGCCTTGCTCTATACAAGCCTTTGCCATCTGCTCTATTGTTTCCTGTCCGTCGCTCCACGTAGAGTGGGAGTGTATGATGCCTTTAATGTCACCGGGCTGTATCACTTCGCTCATGCTGCCGGTCGCTGCCAGTTCCAGTATGTTCGCTGTTTCCCGTTGTGCAGGTGGTATGTATGCCAGCTTATTATCGATAAAGATCGCTTCTTCACTCGCTGCATTTTCAGTAACAGAATATTTCGCCAGGAATGCCTCCATAAATTCAGCGCTGCCTGTGGTCATAAAGAGCTTGGTATAATATCCCGCAGTATCGGTTAAGCGGAACCGCACCACAGGTTCATTGGGTATCCTTACAACCAGGCGCTCGTTCGGTTCTTCTTCTACTACGGTATCAGGCATATTTTGAAATTGCTTAGAGAGGGTATCACTATCTATATCACTCACTATCTCTATTACCTCCAGCGTATTCTCCTGTCTGCGTATATCGCCCGTCAATGAAAACTTGTTTGCGGGAAAATTCTTTTGCAGTTGCTCCACCAATGATTTGCCCACGGTCTCCACATGCGCCCAAAGGTGAAACCCTAAGCTGGCTGTGTAGTATTTGATATTGGCCAGCACGCTATCCTGTGTCTTGGTACCGAAGCCCTTGGTCTGCGCCAACCGGTTCTCATTGCAGGCATACTCCAGTTCGCCGATGGTCTCTATACCCATCTCTTTCCAGATGACAGAGATCTTCTTCGGACCAAGCCCTTTTATGCGCATCATCTCCAGTATGCCGGGAGGGGTCTTTGCCAGTATGTCTTCCAGCGCCTGTAGCTTACTGGTGGCAATGAGCTCTTTTATCTTGCTGCCACTGCTTTCACCGATGCCCTTCATGCCGAATAGCTGCGCATCATCCATCGTAGTGATCTCCGCAGGCAGCTTTTCTATGTTATACGCCAGTATGCTATATGATTTCGACTTGAAGGAATTCTCCCCATGTATATCCATTAATTTGGACAGGAGCGAAAAATGATCGGCTATTTCGTAATTGGTCATGCTTGTATTTTGGCTTGGTAATTCAAAAGTCAAAATTCAAAACGAGAAACGCAAATAAGATTTGAGATTGTTTGACACATGCTCCGTTGGAGCAACAGCTTTATAGAAAGATGAACAAGAAAATTGTTTGCTCCGTAGGTGCAAAACGTCAATAACGCGAAGGGCTTAATTATTCGATATCTCCACCGCAGGAAAACCATTCCTCACCACATCCGTAGCCCTGTCCTTTACCCATTCCAGCACTATTTCCAGCTGCTCTTCGCGGCTGATGCTGCTGTTATTAAGCTCTATGGCATCATCGGCTTTGCGTAGCGGACTTTCTTCGCGGTTGCTGTCTATATAGTCGCGAAGCTCCAGGTTGTGCTTCACTTCTTCCAGCGTTACATTGGGATTGCTCAGCAGCATTTCATCGTAGCGGCGGAGTACGCGCACATCCGGGTCGGCTGTCATGAATATCTTCAGTTCTGCATTTGGGAATACCACAGTGCCTATATCCCTTCCGTCCATTACTATGCCTTTACTTTGTCCCATACGTTGCTGTTGCGCTACGGCAAAGGCACGTACCTCTTTAATGGCAGCTACAGGGCTCACCTTTTCCGCAACTATCAGGTCGCGGATGAATGGCTCCACGTCCTCATCGTTCAGATATATGTCCGACTGTTCGCGTGCTTTGTTGAAATGAAAGGAGAGATTGATGTCGCTCAGTGCGCTCACTACTTCTTGTTGATTATTGATGTCAACGTCATTCCTGAGGAAGTAAAGAGTAATAGCGCGATACATAGCACCGCTGTCTATGTAGTTGTAGCCAAGTTTGGCCGCAAGCTGCTTAGCCAGCGTACTTTTTCCGCAAGAGGAAAAACCGTCTATCGCTATGATTATCTTATGAGCAGACACTCCTGCAAAGTTAGGGAAAATTAACCCCCAAACCCCTAAATGGGCTTACCCTTTTTATCCAAAAAAATGTTAGCATAAATAGCATTCAGGTTGCTAATTAACCCGAATGCCTACGCTATTGGCAATACACTCATTACAGTAGGTCTTCCCATCACATCCGGTTACTCCGGGACAGTCCATAGTGCAGATACCGCTGTGATTCTTAGCCATTTCAGCATCATAGCAGTTTGATGATTTTTTGCAGGAATGTAGCATGGTAAGCCCGAATACCGAAACGGTTACTAATGTGGTAGTTAAGATGATCTTTTTGAGCATGAGATAGGAATTTTGTAGTTGAAATATCTTTAAAAACAAAAGCGGCAAATAATATGCCGCTTTTGAATTTTATGTAATCATTTTTTGAGCCAGGTAAATCCGTTAATCCGATGAATCCTCGTTCAAATTACTTTTTACTCATTTCCGCAAAGTACTTGTGGAAGTACGGTATCGTCTCAATACCCTTGAAGTAGTTGAATATATCGTACTTCTCATTAGGTGAGTGAATGTTATCGTTATCCAGCCCGAAGCCCAGCAATACTGTCTTCAGTCCCAGTATGCTTTCAAACAATGCTACTATTGGTATGCTACCGCCACCACGTGTAGGTATCGGCTCTTTACCGAAAGAAGTCTTGATCGCCTCAGCAGCAGCTTTGTAAGCCACTGAATCAGTTGGCGTTACCACAGGCTCGCCACCATGGTGTGCTGTTACTTTCACCGTCACACCCGCCGGGGCTATGCTTTCGAAATGCTTCTTGAACATATCCGAAATCTCGTCAGAAACCTGGTTAGGTACCAGGCGCATAGAGATCTTCGCGTTGGCTTTAGATGGCAATACCGTTTTAGCACCTTCGCCGGTATATCCACCCCAGATGCCGTTCACATCAAGTGTCGGGCGTGTACCAGTGCGCTCCAATGTGGTATAGCCTTTCTCCCCGCGTACATCGCTTACGTGCAGTTCTTTCTTGTATTCTTCCAGGTCGAACGGAGCTTTGTTCAGTGCCGTACGTTCTGCTTCTGTCAGTTCCAAAACTTTATCATAGAAACCGGGTATCGTAATGTGGTTGTTCTCATCATGCATAGAAGCGATCATCTTCGCCAGTATGTTGATAGGGTTCGCCACCGCGCCACCATATACACCACTGTGCAGGTCACGATTAGGGCCTGTTACTTCCACTTCCATGTAAGCCAGTCCGCGCAGACCTGTCTCAAGGCTCGGGTGTTCCATGCTGATCATTGAAGTATCTGATACCAATACTATATCCGCTTTCAGCCTGTCTTTATTGCTTTCCAGGAATTTGCCGAGGTTAGATGAACCTACTTCTTCCTCACCTTCTATCATGAATTTGATATTGCAGGCAAGGGTATTGGTCTTGTTCATTACTTCCAGCGCCTTTACGTGCATGAACATTTGACCTTTGTCATCGCAAGCGCCGCGGGCGTATATCTTTTCGTCTTTTATTACGGGCTCAAACGGGCCGCTGTCCCATAGTTCCAGCGGGTCGGCAGGCTGCACATCGTAGTGGCCATATACCAGCACAGTAGGCGCTGAGGGGTCTATCATCTTTTCGCCATACACTATCGGGTGTCCTTCAGTAGGGCATATTTCCACTTTATCACAACCGGCTTTCAGGAGGTTTTCCTTTACAGCTTCGGCGCATTTGGCTACATCGCCTTTGTACTTGCTGTCGGCACTCACTGAGGGAATGCGGAGCAGGTCAAGCAATTCGTCTAAAAATCTTTGTTTATTCTGCGATATGTAATCGTTCCAAACTTGCATGATATATCAATTTTTAAGAGTCCCAAAAGTAAGGTTTAAGAATGAAATCCGGTAGCGGGAAAATTAGAGGTTAAAGCGGAGTGTTTTGCCTGTTTACGCATGGTGATAACAAAAATGTATTTGTATTAATTCTATTTGTAACTCACCCCTCTCGTAACTACAGCTTTTTTTAGTAACTTTGCACACTTTTCAAATTTATTCTTCTCCATATGAAGTTGTCGCAATTTAAATTCGACCTGCCACTTAATCTGATAGCACAACACCCCACTAAGATGCGTGAAGAAAGCCGTCTCATGGTAGTGCACCGCGACTCAGGCAAGATCGAACATAAAACATTCAAAGACATCCTCGGGTTCTTCAATGATAAGGACGTGATGGTTGTAAATAATACCAAGGTTTTCCCTGCGCGCCTTTATGGTAAGAAAGAGAAGACCGGCGCTAAGATAGAAGTGTTCCTGCTGCGTGAGTTGAATAAGCCTAACCGCCTCTGGGATGTTATCGTTGACCCGGCCCGTAAGATCCGTGTAGGTAACAAACTATACTTTGGTGAAAATGACGAACTGGTTGCCGAAGTAATTGACAACACTACATCGCGTGGCCGTACTATCCGTTTCCTTTTTGATGGTGACGATAATGCGTTCCGTGGCATGCTGGAATTACTGGGTGAAACACCACTTCCTAAATACATTAAGCGCAAGCCTGAAGAAGAAGATAAAGAACGCTACCAAACGGTATATGCCAAGCACGAAGGTGCTGTAGCTGCGCCAACTGCGGGACTTCACTTCAGCCGTGAGCTGATCAAGCGCCTGGAGATTGTAGGAGTAAAGTTTGCTGAGGCTACCTTACATACCGGTCTCGGTACTTTCCGCCCGATAGAGGTAGAAGACCTGTCTAAGCATAAGATGGACGCTGAGTACTACAAAGTGGATGAATACTGCTGCGGAATAGTGAACAAGGCAAAAGTGGACAATCGCAATATCTGTTCTGTTGGTACTACTACTATGCGTGCCATAGAAAGCTCTGTTACTGCACAGGGATTGTTAAAGCCGGGTGAAGGCTGGACGAACTTATTCATCCACCCGCCACACGAATTTTCGATCGCCAATTCACTGATCACTAACTTCCACCTGCCTAAGACCAGCCTGTTAATTATGGTTTGCGCCTTTGCAGGATACGACCTTACTATGGAAGCATACCAGACAGCTATCAAGGAGAAATATCGCTTCTTCAGCTATGGTGATGCGATGATAGTACTATAAATTGTCGTTATATAATAAGTTGATAATTAAAATCGTTATAAACAGCGTACGGAATTCCGTACGCTGTTGTACTTTTGGAACATATCGATATGGAACAGCAGATAAAAGACATCATACAGGCATCAATTGATACCAAGCAAAATGTATTGACCAATGCAGCCTTAATAAGCGAGATACAGACAATAGTCGGCCTGATGACCACAGCCTTCAAAAACGGCAATAAAGTGCTTTTTTGTGGTAATGGGGGAAGTGCGGCAGACGCCCAACACTTGGCTGCGGAATTCAGCGGAAGATTTTACAAAGATAGGACACCTCTACCTTCGGAGGCGCTGCACTGTAATACGTCTTATATTACAGCAGTAGGAAACGATTATGGCTTTGAGCACGTATATAGTAGAATAGTAAGGGGGTCAGGAAAGCCCGGAGATATATTGGTAGGACTGAGCACTTCAGGTAATTCTGTTAATATTATCAACGCTCTTAACCAGGCCAAAGAAATTGGTATGATTACTGTAGGTCTTACAGGTAAAGGAGGCAAGATGATTGACATCTGTGACCACGTAGTAAATATACCAAGCACGGACACACCGAGGATACAGGAGGCGCACATAATGGTTGGCCATATAATATGCCAACTGGTAGAAGAACAATTATTTAGTAACGATTAACAAAGGGAACAATGGAAAATTCATTTCACACACAGCACCAGCCTGATAACAGCTGGACCCTATTCTTAGACCGAGACGGTGTGATAAATGAGGAAATAGTAGGCTCATATATCACCAGTCCCGAAGAGTTTAAGTTTTGTGACGGTGCCTTACAGGCATTGAATATACTTGGGGGCATATTTGGTACTATAGTAGTAGTGACCAATCAACGCGGCGTAGGCAGGGGAATTATGTCCCTGGAGTCCCTGCGTGATATCAATGGCGTAATGACCACAGCCATCAGCACTGCCGGTGGCCGACTGGACAAAATATACTCTTGCACGGCAGTAGAAGATGCTGACCACAACCGTAAACCTAATACAGGTATGGCGGCACAAGCGAAGGAAGACTTCCCTGAAATAGACTTTAAAAAGAGTATAATAGTAGGTAACAGCCTGAGCGACATGGAATTCGGTAAGCGTATGGCCATGGGGACAGTGTTCCTGACCACCAAGCACGAACCATTTGAGCTGCCTAACGACCTGATAGACCAGCAATTCAACTCCCTGCTCGCCTGGGCAAGGACGCTGAAAGAGGCTATGGAAACAGTAGGATAGGGGAGTTAGCAGTTGCCAGTTAACAATAGGCAGTTTTGACTGTCGAATAAATATTTTATTTATATTAAGGTTTGGAGCTAATCCAGGCCTTAATTTTTGCCCCAAACCCTTACTGGCGCTGGTAACTGGTAACTGCGAACTGAAAACTGTTAACAGGATTATTTCTTTTGTAATTAAAAAAAATCCCGTTACCTTTGCATTCCTTTTTAAATATGGCTAAACAGTCGCTGATCAAACAAGACGGAACTATCGTAGAAGCTCTGTCAAACGCTATGTTTCGCGTGCGCCTCGAAAACGGACACGAAATATTGGCTACAATCTCTGGTAAAATGCGTATGCACTACATACGTATACTACCTGGTGATAAAGTAGGAGTCGAAATGAGTCCGTATGATCTGAGCCGTGGCCGTATCATTTATAGATATAAGTAAACAGTTAAAATAACCAGAAATGAAGGTTAGAGCATCAATAAAAAAGCGCAGTGCAGATTGCAAAATAGTGCGTCGCAAAGGCAGGCTTTATGTAATCAACAAAAAGAATCCTCGTTTTAAACAACGTCAGGGTTAATTAATTTGTATTTTTTAATTTTTAATATTCAATATTAATGGCTCGTATAGCTGGTATTGATCTTCCTAAGAACAAACGTGGTGAGATAGCACTTACCTATATTTACGGTATTGGCCCTAACACTGCTCAGTACATTCTTACAAAAGCTGGTATCGATTTCGATAAAAAAGCTGCTGAATGGAATGATGAGGAGCAAACGGCTATCCGTAACATCATCACCGGTGAGTTCAAAGTAGAAGGTCAGTTGCGTTCTGAAGTGCAAATGAACATTAAGCGCCTCATGGATATCGCTTGTTACCGTGGTCTTCGTCATCGTAAAGGTCTTCCTTTGCGTGGACAACGTACCCGTACTAACTCTCGTACCCGTAAAGGTAAGCGTAAGACAGTTGCAGGTAAGAAGAAAGCACCTAAGAAGTAAAAACAGGGCCACTGCCGGATCCGCTGATGTGCAGCGGGGAGGAGTGGCGCGGTCCCGGCAATGTTGGGACGAAATATTTTTTGACTACCTTATTTTAAAAAGAAAATGGCAAAAGCTCAAGCTTCCGGAAAGACCGCTGCTAAAAAGCGCGTCGTGAAAGTTGACCCTCATGGGGATGCACATATCAGTGCAACATTCAATAACATCATTATTAGCCTTACTAACAAGAATGGCCAGGTTATCTCTTGGTCTTCTGCAGGTAAAATGGGCTTCCGTGGTTCAAAGAAAAACACTCCTTACGCTGCACAGATGGCAGCTGCTGACTGCGCTAAAGTAGCTTTAGATGCAGGTCTTAAGAAGGTAGATGTTTTCGTTAAAGGTCCGGGTTCAGGCCGTGAAGGTGCTATCCGTTCTTTGAACAACAATGGTATCGAAGTAGTATCTATCAAGGATATCACTCCATTACCGCACAACGGTTGCCGTCCGCCTAAAAAGCGTAGGGTGTAATCTATATAGTTTTCAATTTTTTATTCATAATAGCCGCTCCGGATCGGGTTTCACGATCTTTAAATGAGACGAGGCGGTAAAAACAAAGATCGAAATGGCTCGTTATACAGGACCAAAAAACAGAATCTGCCGCATATTCGGCGAACCAATCCTGGGTTCAGGTAAGAACCTCGGTAAGAACAGCAACCCTCCGGGTATGCATGGTAACTCCAAGAAGCGTAAAACTGCTTCTGAGTATGCTATACAGCTGAAAGAAAAACAAAAAGCCAAGTACACTTACATGGTGCTTGAGAAACAATTCCGTAACACTTACGTAGAAGCTTCTCGCCTGAAAGGTGCAACTGGTGAAAACCTGATCAAATTGCTTGAAGCACGCCTGGACAACGCAGTTTACCGCTTAGGTATTGCGCCTACACGCCCAGCTGCACGTCAATTAGTATCGCACAAGCACATCCTGGTTAACGGTCATATCGTTAACATCGCTTCTTACACTATGAAGCCGGGTGATGTTATTGAACTGAAAGAAAAGTCCAGAGCTAATACACTGATCACCGGTAACATCCGCGGAAAGAATCCAAAGATCAGCTGGATGGACTGGAGCGAAAAAGACATGAAAGGTACATACATCGCTCACCCAGAGCGCGACAACGTTCCTGAGAACATCAAGGAACAACTGATAGTCGAGTTGTACTCTAAATAATAATATTAAGCCTTTCGCGATAAGCGGAAGGCTTAACAAGTTTTTTAAATGGCTGAAATTTATTATATTCGTATCCCCCGAAAGGGACGCAATACAGGTCAGTCATCATTAATTTCAAAAAAACGTAAATAATATCACTCAATATGGCAATATTGAATTTCCAAAAGCCGGATAAAATTGTTCTTCAGAAAGCTAACGACTTCGAAGCTCAGTTCGAATTCCGTCCGCTAGAGCCTGGTTATGGCGTTACCATTGGTAACGCATTGCGCCGTGTATTACTTTCCTCACTGGAAGGTTATGCATTGACTGCAATAAGGATCCCCGGCGCTGACCATGAATTCGCTACTATCAAAGGTGTACTGGAAGATGTTACTGAGATCATCCTGAACCTGAAGCAAGTTCGTATCAAGAAAGACGGTGAAGGCGACAATACTGAAAAGATAGAGCTGAACATCAAAGGACAGGAAGTTTTCACTGCCGGTATGATAGGTGAAGCTTTACCTGGTTTTGAAGTAATGAACCCTGAACTGATCATTTGCAATATGCAAGCCGGTACTACTTTACAAATCGAATTGTGGGTAGGTAAAGGTCGTGGTTATGTTCCTGCAGAAGAGAACCGTCCTAAAGACGCTCCACTTGGCATCATAGCAATTGACTCTATTTACACTCCGATCAAGAATGTAAAATACACTATCGAAAATACGCGTGTGGAACAACGCACCGATTTCGAAAAGCTGATAATGGAAGTATCTACAGATGGTACTATTCATCCTGAAGAAGCAGTAAAGGAAGCATCTCGCATCCTGATACAGCACCTGATGATCATTACTGACGAAAATATCTCTCTTGATACTAAACGTGAAGAGAAAGAATCAGTAGTAGATGAAGAAACATTGCAACTGCGTAAGACTCTGAATACTCCGCTGGAAGATCTTGAACTTTCTGTTCGTGCATTCAACTGCCTGAAAGCTGCTAAGATCAACTCTCTGAGTGAACTGGTACAATACACACAAGAAGAGCTGATGAAGTTCCGTAATTTCGGACAGAAGTCACTTTCTGAAATTGAACAAGTACTTGGTGAGCGTGGCCTGCATTTCGGTATGGACATCAGCCGCCTGCACAGGAACGAAGATTAGTAATAACTTTTAAGAACCAGGATAATCCTTAATCCGGATAATCCTGGTTCTCTTTTTTTTAATTAACATAAGTACCCCATAATTCCTGACACGGTATGGGGGAACACAAAATCAAATGTCATGCGTCACGGAGACAAAATCAAAAATTTAAGTCGCACCGCTTCTCACAGAGCTGCGTTGTTGTCAAACTTAGCTGCTCAGCTGATCCAACACAAACGTATCGTTACCACTTTGGCTAAAGCTAAAGCATTACGCGTTTATGCTGAGCCTTTCATTACCCGTTCTAAAGTAGATAGCACTAACAACCGTCGTGTTGTGTTCAGCTACCTGCAGGACAAAGAAGCGATCAAGGAATTATTTGGTGTAATAGGTGATAAAGTGGCTAACCGCCCGGGTGGTTATACACGTATCATTAAGCTGGCTCCCCGTACAGGTGATGCTGCTGAAATGGCAATGATAGAACTGGTTGACTTCAACGAGATCTATTCTAAAGATGCTAAAGATACTGCTGCTAAGAAAACACGTCGTAGCCGCCGTTCTTCAGGTTCTGCTGCTAAAACTGCTGCACCTGCTGCCGCTGCTACTGAAACAGCTGTTGCTGAAGCTCCTGCTACAGAAGCAACTGAAAACACAGAAGCACCTGCACAAGAAGAAGGTACTACTGAAGAAAAAGCTTAATCTTAATCAAGCGATATTGAAACGGGCTGCCAATCGGCAGCCCGTTTTTGTTGAGTCCATTCATCAAGCTTCATCTAAAAAGTTTTATCTTAGGTTACGTGAATTTAATGAGATCAATAACTGCCATATTCTTCATTCTGCTTTTCGCAATAAACGCTGCAGCAAAACCGAAGGTGAGTGTGGTGGTGGATGAGCGAATGGAATTATTGACGATTGTTCAATATCTTTCCGGTTATCCTGTACTCACACAGGCAGACCTGAAGTACAAGAAAGAGATTGACGACTATTTTCGTGATTTCAGGGATCATCCGGTGGTGATGCTGAACAGGAATATATACGAGCGTTTCTTTGGCTTTGATGCTCCGCCTACTTACCTGTACCACTTTTCTTTTCCCGGGTTTAAGCAGATAGCTGATTTTTCAGAGAATGACTTGCGCGCGTTTGAGTTTGATAAGCATGCCGATACGCTTTCATTATTGCTCAGCCATTTTAAGGACTTCTATAAAAGGGCAGACTTTCACCGCTTCTATACTAATCACAAAGGCTTCTATGATAGCCTGACGGCACCCGTTCAAGCCAAAATAGGCGAGAGTAATGTGATAGAGATAATGGAGGAGCATTATGGCAAAACAAATAAAGAATACAATGTGGTTCTTGTTCCGCTTTTGCATGACGGTGGCTATGGCCCTATGGTGCGTAAGGGTAATAGCAACAATTTGTATGCTATAATAGGGCCGATGTATGATAGTAAGGATATTCCGGTATTCGATGTGAAGAATATTTTGTCTGAGTACGTGATACATGAATTCAGCCATTCGTTTTGTAATCCGTTGATCGCTGAGAATCTGAAGGAACTGGCAAAGGATAGTTGCCTGCTAAAGCCGATAATAGAGAGCCAGCGGGAGCAAGGCTACGGAAGCTGGGAAGGATGCCTTTATGAGCACTTTGTGAGGGCTAATGAGATATTGCTGACAGAAAAGATACTGGGCCGCCAGAAGGGTGGGGACCTGATGGACGATATGTACCGGAACGGCCAGTGGATATACCTGCGGGGCCTGGTGGATGTAATGCGCCGCTACGAAGGTGACAGAAAGAAGTACAAGACCATCGATGCTATAATGCCGGAGGTAGTGGCATACTTTCATGAGGAAGCTGTAAAGTGTAATTAATTAATGTCTGTTATTCCTGATTCATTTTCCAAAAGTATTACTATCCATACAACAACATCCAAATTGTGGGATACGCTTACACGCCCTGAACTAATGAAACAATGGATGCCGGATGACAGCATAGAGATAATCACAGATTGGACAGTAAATAGTACGGTGATTATTCGGGGAAATCTGCATGGGCATTTGTTTGTGAACACTGGTGTGGTACTCCATTTTGAGCCTTTACACAGACTGGCGTATAACCATCTCAGTTCTCTATCAGAATTGCCTGATGTCTCTGAAAGTTATACTACCTGGGAATTCACACTAGAGGAATCAGGTGATAAAACAATACTCACGGTCACCTGCAGCAACTTCCCGACAGAGTCAATTTACAGGCACCTGCTCTTCTATTGGAATGGGACCTTAGGTATAATAAAGAAGTTATTAGAGAAAATGCATTGAAGCACAATTAGTATAGCTTCGTTACATCCAGTTCTCTTCTTTTGAATACCCGGTAATGTATGGTAGAATCATCTATAGCTTGCTGAAGTAACAGTGAATCTCCCTGAAGCTCGTAAGTATAGTCTCCGCCCAAATGATAGTAGTAAGGATTCTCCCTGGTAGATCTTTTCATGAAGGGCAGTTCCGTTATGTACAAGTTTTTTCTCTTTTCGTCTATTTCATAATGCTTATAACCATCACCGTTGTTTACGCTGTCATTGAGTTCGCTATACTGGGAATATGGATCGAAATATGCCCTGACAGAATGATGTGGTAACAGGCTATCATTGATGCGTTCTGACACAAGATTAAATTCATAAGACTTTTTATAGAACCAATCCCCCGTGAGGACATTAGTTACTTCGCGATGATAGGTTGTTTTGATGACCTTTTTATAGACAGCGCTGCCTACCAACAATAGAGCAATCACTAATTCGGGTATTACATACTTATACTTTCCTTTACCTGCAATTATTGATATGATATTGGCCAAACGTTTTCTTTCAAAAACAAGAATGAGCAGGTTTAGCGCAAACATAACTAGCGCAAGTTTCTTTGTATTGCTCCACAGATCCATGGAGTAGTTGACCATGAGTACACCGATGACCATTGGGAGCATCAATATCGCCCCGGCAAATGCTGTTCTCCTGAATAGCAACAGGCATGCAGGAATAAACTCGAACAGACCCATTAACACCTGAAACCAATAAGAATGGCCGAGGAATGCCCAGGTTAACTGGTAACCTGAAAGATGCTCCAGCGATTGTCCCCAGGAAGAGAATGGCAGTACCGTTGCGAATTGCATACCGTATACTTTCATAACACTATACCGTAGCATGATAGCTGCAAGGGCGTAGCGGGCTATAGTGTAGTATAGGTCGTTCTTCTTAAGGAATGAGATAATGTTCTTCATCTGGCAACGTTCAGGAGGTATGCGTTACTTAAATCTACAGATAAAATGTAATGAAAGAAATCATTCAGCGAATTTCCAACGCCATATAAGCAGCAGTATTATTACCAGTGCGCTACTTATCGTGCCGAACATCAGATTCCAGATGCTTAAGATGGCGAATGCCAGTAGCAGTTTCCATCCGGATTGTACATTAAAAGCAAAACAGAGCGTAGCAAGAATACCATAGATGCCAATGATGAGGAAAACACTTTTCATCAATGTGCTCATAGGGTCGATGCCTATTGCGGTGACGATTTTAGTCCATGGGCCGAGCTGACCTGCATAGTCTCCGTTTGCAGGGCGAATATAGTCTCCGGTTATTAATGCCCTGCCACCGTCGAAGGCCATATAGCCTGCGTTGAGTAGTGATAAGAGAGTGATGATAATGCGGAGTATCATGCTTTAAAGTTAGTTGAAAACTTAATTTGCGTTTTGATTTTTGGCAAGTATCAACAGTGGTGCGGGTTTAGGTATTTGAAAATTGAATTTTACTTGAATTTACCTGAATTATACTTTAATGATACCTTAATCAAAACTGAATTTTACCTGATGAAAACTTAAGTTTACCTTAATTATATCTTCATTTTTTCGGTGAAATCTTAATTATAGTTTAAGTGGTTTTTGGAGTATTTTATAAATAACATGTTTAGCCGACACACCCCTAACCCCTCTCCAGAGGGGGGACGTGTTTCATCATTGTAAAGTTACGAAAATGACTTGTGGAATGGGGCTTGTGTGGATATGTTTCCCACCCCGGCCAAGCTGCGCAAGGCCACCCCTCCCTGCCAGGAGGGGTGGCTGTTTATTGTGAGTGGGTTCCCGCTGTGCGGAAATAGAAGGTTGCGGGTCGGGGCCCGCAATGACAATCTTGATAGGATAGTAAAAAAACAATGGCTCCCAATATGGGAGCCTTTGTTCAATCAGGTTTTTTGTCGTCTTTTTTATCTTCTTTCTTTGTTTCTTTTTTCTTCCGACCGGCGTCTTTCAATGCCTTATCCATGAGCCATTCCATTTGCCCGTTTACACTACGGAACTCGTCAGCGGCCCATTTCTCAATGGCCTTGAACGTTTCCTCGTCTATCCTTAATACAAATGATTTTTTTAAAGCCAAAATTCAGTTCAATTCAAAATTCAAAAATCAAAATTCAAAAGCGCTTTGGTATGATACTTAGTTATACAAAGTACCGGTATTGAGGACGGGTTGTGCACCGCGTTCTCCGCAAAGTACTACAAGGAGATTACTCACCATTGTAGCTTTCTTTTCTTCATCCAGTTCTACTATCTTTTTCTGGCTCAGTTGTTCTAATGCCATTTCTACCATTCCTACAGCACCTTCTACTATCTTGTACCTGGCAGCAACGATTGCCGTTGCCTGCTGGCGTTGCAGCATAGCGCCTGCTATTTCCTGCGCATATGCCAGGTGACTGATGCGTGCCTCAGTAGCTATAATACCTGCCTTTGAAAGGCGAGCATTCAGTTCTGTTTGCAGTAGCTCCTGAACTTTTTCCCCACCATCACGGAGCGTGAGTAATGCATTTTCATCTTCAATATTGTCGTAGGCAAATCCTGTAGCCAGGCTACGCAGGGCGGCTTCACTTTGCATCCGTACATACATGCCATAGTCAACTACATCGTAGGCTGTTTTATAAGTGTCCTCTATCTGCCAAACTATTACCGCACCAATCTCGATGGGGTTACCCATTTTATCATTCACCTTCAGCGTAGGGATCGCCAGGTTTTGAGAACGTTGAGAGAGTTTTTGAGAAGTATATAATGGGTTCACGAAGAACATACCGTTATCCTTTACCGAGCCAACATACTTACCGAAAAAGTTCAGCACACGGGCGTGATTAGGTTGTATGATCATAAGCCCCTTCCAGATAAAGAAGGTCGTTATCATTAGTACAGCGCCAAGTACAGCGTAGCCGACTGAAAACTCGGCATTGATAAAGCAAAAGACTGCCGCCGCGAGGGCTGCCAGTGATAAGATCAGGGCTAAAAAGCCGTTCATGGGTCTGATTACCTTTTCCATAAAGAATTTGTTTTGATATTAAAATGATATCATAAAGATATGAAGTTTTTTGAATTCCCAAAAATATTTGAGATTTTTTTTGAAATGGATTTGATGTGCTCGTAGTCGCGTTGCAAACGCTTTTCCGGGCATCCTTGTTACAAAAGAGGATGATTTGGGGATACAGGCACAAGTTCGCCACTGCACAGGCAACGCTGCAAACTTGCGCCAACAAAACGGTAAGGGTAAGGTGAGAATGGTTTTTGTATAGACTATGTAAAATCATACAAATGAAAGCAGCAGGAATAGTATTGATAATTGTGGGTGTGTTGATGTTTCTCTTTAACGGCATCAGCTTTACAGAGAAGAAAGAAGTGGCAGACTTAGGGCCGATAGAAATAAATAAGAAAGAGAAGAAGAGTGTGGGTTGGCCTGTGTATGCAGGTGGTATTGTGATAGGGGCAGGGGTGGTGCTGCTGATAGCAGGAGCAAAGAAAAAGGGATAAGCGTTGGCTTATCCCGAAAATTATGTTACGATCGGCCCCAAATCCCCACGTCTATTCAGCCGGGCAGGCCTAAAGGGGAAATAGGTAGCGTAAAAAGTTATTAAAGTGTGATCTCGCTTTTGCCGCTTTCTTTATTTACATGGCAGCAGTCAGCTGAAATGGTGTAAGGTTCGTTGATCACCTCGACACCGTTCTTCTTACCGATGAAGCGGAATTTCTCCTGCCTGTTTTTGAGGGTTGAAACGAAACTGTCGTCCAGCACAGTGTAGGTGCCACTATTGGGCATTTGTGAATCCGGAGTGATCTTTGCGCCGTTGCTTTCCCTTATAGTGTAGTGTTCATCTAAAACTACGGCATTGCCGTTATTGTCTTTCACTTCCACAGTGATCATAGCAAACATCATGGTGCAAGCAATGTCGCCACACTCCACCGGAGCATCTTTAGGATCTCTGCAGCTTGTTGACTGAGTAACAAGCCCGATAGTAATAGCCAATACGATAAATGATAACCTTTTCATAGCGTTCTGATTTAATAATACTTATGGAATAACAACTTCGTCTTTTCCGCTGTCTTTGTTTACATGGCAGCAATCGCCGGTAACCTGGTATATTTCATTCACGACCTCAACACCATTCTTAATACCTACAAATTTAAAGCCTTCGGTCTTATCCATCAATATTGAGATGAAGTTATCATCAACAACTACGTACATACCATTTTCCGGAGTGCTGCCGGGGCCGGATACTCTTTCTTCGGTTGATAGCCTGACAGTGTAGTAATCGTCGAGTTTTACGGGATTGCCGTTAGCGTCTTTCACCTGTACCATTACAGCCTTAAATATTTCGGTGCATACGGGATTACCACAAACTGAAGGGTAGTCGTCTTTGTGACAACTATGTGCCTGCAATAGAAAAGCTGCTACAAGGACAGATAGAATTAAAGTGATCTTTTTCATGGTGTTTTAAATGTGATGGTTAAGAAGGAATCCAAACATTGACCACAGTTCCCCTGCCCGGTGCGGAATCAAATTCCACCTTTCCGTTGAGAAAGGCTACCCGGCTGGAAATGTTTTTCAGGCCAATGCCATTGAATTTTTCCCTATCGTTTACATCAAAACCTGTGCCATTATCTTCAATTGTAGCACTTATGCCCTCGGTATCCCTGTCGAGCGTGATATAGAGCTCATTGGCCTTAGCATGCTTTATCACATTGTTGACCGCTTCCTGTATTACACGATAAAGGACAGTTTCAATCTTGCTATCCAGCCTGTCATTCATCCCGAATATATCTAAACGGACTTTCAGCCTGGGAGAGTCTATCTTGTCCAGGAAGTTTCTTACAGCATTTGCCAGGCCGGATTTCAACAATATGTTTGGCATCATTTGGTGAGAAATACTACGAACTTCTCTGCAAGCTTCATCGGTAATGGCCAGCGTCTTCTCAAAAGTAAGGGCTGTTTCCTTTGTGGTGAAATTGATCTGGCTGCTAAGACCGGACAGGTTCATTTTGATAGCGGAGCATAACTGGCCCACGCCATCGTGGAGATCACTTGCTATTCGTTTACGTTCAGCTTCTTCGGCTTCTATTATGGCTCTTGCAGCAATATCCTGCTGCTTTATTATCTCTTTCTGCAAACGCTCATTCTGACGAGCCCGATAGCGGTAATAAATGAGATAAGAAACGAGGCCTGTGGCCAACAATAATATACCTAGTAATGTAAGTTGTGTATTTCTTTGCTTTAACGCCAATGTTTTATTGGCGATCTCTACACGGTCTTTTTCGATCAGGATATCCTTCTTGTCAACTTCATATTTAATAGCCAGTTCTTCCGCCTGTTTGTTTTTCAGGGTGTCAAATATATCAGACCTGTATTTTGTGAAGATGATCATAGCGTCATAGGCCTTCTTGAATTCTCCTTTATTACTGTATATGTCAGCGAGAGAATGCAGAACAGTTGCTTCGCGTTCTTTGGATTTTATTTCTTTGGCTAGTGCCAGTGCTTTTTCTCCATATTGGGTTGCGAGGTCATATTTGCCCCAGCCGTTATAGTTCTCGGCCATAGCATGGTAGCTGAAGATGAGCCCCAGCTTGTCGTCTTCCATTTCGCGGTAGCGTACGCTTTTGATAAGGTAATATTGTGCGCTGTCAAATTGTTTGTCGTAGCTGTATGAAAGGCCGATGTTGCCATAACCGATCCCTAAGCCGTAGTTGTCACCAATTTTTTCCTGGAGCGTTATAGCTTTCCATGCATAGTGTTTTGCCGAGTCCTCTTTCTGCATGTGTGTGAACGTTTTGGACATATTATTATACACACTTGCTAAACCGTATTCATCATTGATCTCCAACCGTATTGCTAAAGCCTTTCTGTAAAATTCAAGAGACTTTTTATCATCCTGCAGGGATGACTGTATCAAACCAATGTTGCTAAGTACATTAGCTTGAAGTTTTTTGTCGTCAAGTTTTTCAAAGATCTTTAATGCGTCATAGTAGTAGCCTAGTGCTTTCTGTTGTTCGCCAATTTTCCAGTAGATAAGCCCGATGTTATTTTCTATGCTGGCTTTTTTCTTGTCAAGCCCATGTTTTATAGCAATACGCATGGCTATCTTATATAGGTCAAGCGCCTTGCCGTAATTGGTCTTGTCATCTTCTATAATGCCCAAAAAGTTGTAGGAGTCCGCGAGGCCTTTTCCAAAATTGAGTTTGGTGGAAAGCGAGAAAAGTTCCCGGGTATATTTCGCAACGGCCTTGTTGTCTATATCAAGGTTATTGCGGCAAAGCTGTATGAGGATATTGGCTTTGTTGGTATCCTCTTTGGCAACGCTGAGGATTTTTAGCAAGCTGTCGTTGGTTCTTTTGTCTTGTGCGAAAGAGCGTATGGAAAGAAGGGTAAGTATTAAGAGTATATATGTACGCATTTTCTTTATTGTTTACGGCTAAAGTATTCATAACCAATGTCTTCTCTAATACCCATCAGTGGGTATACTTAGATACCCAAATCGCGGTATATTGTAGTAAAAACAGGCAGTAATGGAAATACTACATGAAGACAACGGGAAGAAAGGAAGGTTCTACATAGATAAGGAAAGCAAGAACCTGGCTGAGATAAGCTATGTATGGGCAGGGGAAGACAAACTGATAATAGACCACACCTTTGTAGATGAGGAGCTAAAGGGACAAAGTATAGGCTATAAACTGGTGACCAAAGTGGTGGAGATGGCCAGGGAGAAGAAGGCAGGGATTATTCCGCTTTGTCCGTTCGCGAAGTCGGTGATGGAGAAGAAAGTGGAGCTACAGGATGTGCTGGTGAAGTAGAAATCTACGTGTTTTGCGGTATTGTGAGATATGTGGATAGAGCCGTCCTTTGCAGAAATAATAATTATGAAAAAACTTTTATTTTCTGCATCACTAATCATGGCATCGGCAACCATGTTTGCCCAAAATGTGTATACCTACCATTTTAACGGAAATTTTAATGAAGCGGGTGGCGTAGGGCCGACGCTTACTCCTTTATGTACGGGAAGTTTCGTGCAGGACACATTGCCGGACTATGGTAATCTGATTACCCAAGTGTATCGTTTTGACCCAAACTGCGGTTTTCAGTTTGATGATTCTCTAGGCGGCTTTATTGCATCAGGTACTTACACTATTGAGTTGTACTTTAAAATGGATAATCTTTCGAGCTGGAAAAGAGTAATAGACTATAAAATGCGCTCAACAGATTACGGATGCTATGTGTTTAACGGACAGCTCAATTTTTACAATCTTCAAACCAGTGCCGGAGCGCCGTTTACTGCAAATGAATATTCACATTATGTAATAACGCGCAACGATGTTACTAAGGACGTATTATTGTATGGTGATGGTAACAACTACATCACATTCAATGACGCAGCAGGGAATGCTATATATGGTTTGAATAAGAAACTGAATTTTTTCCAGGATGACCTTATCGTTCAAAATGAGGCAAGCAGCGGGTCTGTCGCTTTGCTGAAAATATATAATTATGCACTTGATTCTAACCAGGTGGAAGATGTATATGATGATCTGGAGAATGCCCTTGCGATTAATAACGCACAGAAAAGCAAGCTTGATGCAACGGCGTATCCGAATCCTGTAGCTGATGAGCTGAATATCTCTCTGCCGGCTTATAATACGTACGAATACAGTGTTATGTCATCTACAGGCAGGGTTGTAAAGAGCGGTAAGTTTATCAATGCTACGAACCGTGTTGACATGAGTGCACTACCCGCAGGTATGTATGTGATAAGGGTATTGGGAGCTGACGGCATATCCGGTACCATGAAGTTTACTAAGCAGTAATAGTAATTAAATTTATTTTCATTGAAAGGTGTGGTAGCTTACCGCACCTTTCCTATTTTTATGAAATGGATAGTGGTGAAGTATATGATCAATTGACAGTCTTAACAGACGGGCTGCTGTATATAAGTGAAGCGGAAAGTGAGTTCTCGGTATATGAGGTAGAGGATGATACGGAGATAGATAGTATGATGGAGGATGTAGCGGGCCAGTCTATAACCACATTTGCGGAGGAGAACTATACTTTGTTTTTTGATAGGGTATTGGCAGCGCTGGACGTGGCCGATGCAGCCATGCAAGAACTGAGACAGAAGTACGTGGTTCTTTTTGAATACCTGCAGGCAACCTTTCAAAAGATAAGGGTGTATATAGCCGGAGACGTGGAGCAAAACATATTTGTGAGGTGTACCCCGACAGATGGTAACACATTCTTGTTGCATACTATTGCGGTGGAGTCGTGAGGTACACCACCCCCAAAGCTCGAATCACCGCTGCGCGGAGGCTTCGAGTTTTGACCCCTCCTCTGAAAGGAGGGGTATTGTGATTGCGTTATTACCTGATGTTACCCTGGTCGGTGCGGGCTTCTATGATTTTTTGTAAGGAGACCGGGACATTAGACAGTAAGTCGTAGCCGGTGGCTTTTTCGATGGCATCAACTGACGTTCTGTAATGATGCCATTGGTAGGTATTGACGTTTTGGTTATTGGGCATGTCCACGGCTATGATGCGCGTGGTGGCATTGACCCTTTCCAGGTCTTTATCGCCTGTAGGTAATACCACTACTACCTTCCAGAAGCGGGCGGGTACAGTAATATTATTCACGATATTTTCTCTTGCGCCCTTTTCACCTATACCCCCCGTGCCGTAAGCGCCTGTTATAATGTATAGTTCATTGCCTTCGGAACACAGTTGCCGGCAATAGCTTTCGAGCTTCTCCCATACATCCCTGTTCAGGTTAGGTGCTTGTGGGGCGATGTTGGTCATGCGGAAGGTTGCAGCATTATCGGCCATGCTGGCGTTCCTGTCGTCGGAAGGGCAGAAGTGTCCCCTGTCGAATCCCTTACCTATGTATTGAGCCGTGAGTGCTTTGAAATATCCGTTGGGCAATGACTCGTCAGGTGCAAAGCAATTGCACCGGCTGATATCCCCTTTCCATGCGCTGCTCATATGCCAGCTTACCCAGTTGGCAATGCCCCTTTTGTTATTGTACGATAAGGTGTATTGTGGCTTGACCAGGAGGTAATTGTCAGGATTGCGGCTGTCAGCCTTAGAAGGGTTACCGAGCGCCATATTTGCATCGCGTCCTGCTTTTGCGGGTGGGTTTAGGTTTACAACATGGCCAAGAGCTGTGCCTATATCATCAATATTCAAGCGGCCACCGTTTCTGTTGTGTATGCGGAAGCGTATAGGGCCATCCAGATTTATATCAAAAACGGCAATGTTCTTTATTCCGGTGGAGTAAACAGTCATGCCACTGGTTAGCCATTTGCTGCCTTTGTCTTTTGAGTATTGAAGCACCCATTCAGAGGCAGGGTCTGTTCCGTAGGTAGCATGGGTTATCAGTAGCTGTTTTACATCACCGTTCACATCAAAGTCCATTGAGGCTATTCCGGTGCTTTTTATCCTCATGCAGCCGGTACCATTCTTCTTGTCTTTGTCAGTATTGGCAATCAGTGCATTTTGTAATATCCATTTGCCGGAAGATAGTGCTACCACTCCATCGGCATAGGCATCTTTTTCCCCTTTTTCGAAATCTTCCCTGAATGGCCCTGATTGTCCTTTGCAGCTAAAGCACATAGAGCAGGACAGTAGTAATAACGGAATGATAAACCTTGGTAGCATATTAGCCATAAGTGATAGTATGAGGGCTAAAATAAAAAAATCCGGCTATATAGCCGGATGTAAATATTTATATGGTCAGTAGTGCGTCTATGGTAGTGTAGCAGTATAAATAATATCTGCTTTGGTAGGACGGGCTTCATTAGTTTTAGAAGCTTTCGTTTTGTAGTTAACCGCGAAGCTTCTTTCTTTGCCATATGCGCAATTGCTCAGTAAGTCCCGACTTGTAACGCTTATGGGAGTGTATTCCTGATCGCTGAATGCCGGATTAGCAGTGCCGCCGGTACGATTGTCAACAAGAGCCAACAGTATATTGTTATCTGAATTATCTTCTATGCTTTTTACACTTACTATAAAATCTTTGTTGGATTGAACTATTATCTCGTGTAGAGTACCGGATGTACCGTTGTTAGTGCTCTTATGATTTCCATTTCCGTGCCCGTTTCCATTATTATTTCCGTACCCGTAACCATTCCCGTTATTTCCGTACCCGCCATTTCCGTTACCATTGTTTCCGTTGCCATTTCCATTTCCATTCCCGTTACCATTTCCGTTACCATTTCCATTTCCATTCCCGTTACCATTCCCATTTCCGTTCCCGTTATTGTTTCCGTGACCATTCCCGTGACCATTCCCGTGTCCATTGCAATGCCCGTGTCCATGTCCATTACCAATTTGGATAAGGGGGGAAACTTGTATATGAACAGTTTGGGTTGCAGTGGAGCTTTGTGCAAACGAAACTTTCGCCAGCAGGACGCAGATGGTAAGAAAAGTAAGTTTTTTTATCATAGCACCTTTTTGGGTGTGGTTAAGTAATTGTTGTTGGTTGCTTAATCATTTGTTATTAACAACTGACTAACAACAATATAAAAGTAATAGTAAAAGATGTTAACGCAAGAGCATTAACAATTGTTCAGAAGACTTTAACGTTTGTTAATGAAAAGTCGTGCCAGCAAAGAAAAGCCCTTCCTGCGCGATGCAGGAAGGGCTTGATATCAATCAGGTATTTCGTGTTTTATTTTATTTCTATTACGCTTTCTACCGCCTCGAGGGAAATGTCTTCGCCACCATCTAAGACAGCAAGAGCAGAGTATTTGCCTTTCTGGATATTAGCAGGCAGCTCAAACATTACATAGCGTTTTTGTTGTGGGAACATTGGGAAATCTACAGGATCCAGCTTTATTTTCTGGCCATCAGCCATAGATGCAAGCTCCAGGTATGATTTGCACTGTATCATTACGTTGCCCATGTTCTGGCAAAGAAGCTGGTATTTCTTTTCCTGTCCGGCAACCGGCGTAAGGTCAAATGCCTTGATCTGCTTATCGCTGAGTGATGGGGGAGTCTGGTATATGTGGATACCAATTCTGAGCAGGTTTTGTACGGCTGCGGTAGCGCCTTTAGCTGCCTGCGACGTATTTTCTTCTACAGTTTCAACAAACAGCATTGACCATTTCATCTCGCTGGCTGCAGTTGCCTCATCAGGAACGGCAAGCTTGATAGTGATCTGAGTGGATTTACCCGGTTCCAGCTCTACGAAGTTTTTGTTCAACGTTATCCATTTGCTGCATGAGCGGCTGATTGTATTGGGCTCATAGTACTCGTGGCCACCTATTGAATCCCTTATCCAGTCGTTCAGGTATAGCCTGAATTGCATTTTTTTATCAGAACCATTGGTAATATTTACCACCTGCGACTCACTGCTTCCTTTTGCGAGTGCAAAAGAGAGCGCAGTAGGATATACACCCAGATTTTGCGCTGATACTTTAAAAGCCAGACTTATACCTATGAAAAGAATAGCTAATGAAAATAGTTTTTTGCTCATGTCTTATTTGTTGAATCTCTATAATAGATAGATCACTGTGCGAAAATTGCAAAAAAAGTATGAATGAACAACTATATGGGAGATATAGTTATGTTAAATGCCCTGTTTTTTAGAGTTTTTTAACTTAAAAAGGCATTTAGGAGCATTTTAGCTTTTTTTTGGCATCTATTAACAACTGAAAAACAACAAACTCTCTAAGCGCATATTACCTTTATCCCGTAAGCAGATATTGTGTTTTAGATAATAATTGACAATATTGCCGGTAAATTCAGAGAGGATATACAGATAAAAGCTACAAGCTCACTTATAGTATGCGAAAACTAATACTATTTATTTTGTCACTTATAATTGCAGAATCCGCTTTTGCGCAGAATTCTACCAATTACATACAAATACAGGAGACCAACCCCTGGGACTTCTTCATGGACGATGTGTATGACCTGGAGCATGACATGATCATTCCGAATGCTTTTGTACTGAAGGTAAGGACAGTGAATAATGGGGCTACCATAAGGGCAAGACAACAATTGCTTACTTACCCGACTAACTTTGCCCCGAACGGGCAGGGCCACCTGGCAATAGATTTCACTTCAACCAATTCTACTAATGCTACTAACATTGTAACGGGCATGTTAGTTATTACTTCTACCAACCAACAAATATTTAAGCAACCCCAGATGTCCTCAAGTTTATCGGTAAGGAACTTCTACTACGACCTTGTTATCATTGAGACAGGTTATGATTACTTTTTCCCGGGTTACTATACATTCAGGGCCATTTTTACAATGACGCAACCATGAGGAAATTACTACTGATATTATCTATTATATTAACTGCCGGAAATGCTTCCGGGCAGAGTTATAGCTTTACGGCGAATCAGGAAGGCTCATTAACTGTATTACCTGTGGTATTTATGAGTCTTACCACTGTTGGCGGTGTCCCCTCATTTGATGATGAGAATGATTATAATAATGGTATCACTACCGCTACCTATGCGAATGCATGGATAAAGGCAAACCTGCCATGGATAGTTACCGTGAAGGCCCAGAATGCCACCTTTACGCCGATGACAACGGGTGCGAGCTCGAATATGCCTTGTGGCGTTATTAGTTTGAAGAAATCGACCAATACCTCCTGGCTCACCCTAACGACAACCGCCCAAACATTGACAACCGGGCCATTGGGGCCTAATACGGTCTCGGGTAATACATGGAGTGTCTCGATGCGGTTCAATCCCGGCTGGGCCTATGCCGGTGGGCTGTACCGGCTAAACGTAATATATACGGCCTCCCAACAATGACGATACATAATCCATTATATAAACACCTCCCGTAGTATACGAGGGGTGTTTTTTTATGTTCAAAATCCTGTTAACCAATCATTAACAACCCTTAAAGGCTTGTTAATCGTTTGCCAATCTGCTGTTAAAGCATGTTAATGACCTTTGAATTAAAAAATTCATGACTAATCTTTACAATAACAAACAAACAACCAATTATTAACAAACAACAAAAACAAACGACAAATGAAAAAGCTTTTATTATCTGCTCTTGCTATCGCCGGTATAGCTACGGCCTCTAAGGCACAGCTTGCTTCGGCTACAGCGACACAATCTGCCAGCCTTGTGCTTTCAAATGCTATTGCGATCACGTTTACGGGATCAGGAACTGATGTAGGTGGTGCAGTTACGCTGCCTTTCTCTACAGTTTCTGATTATGCGAATGGTGTAACTTCTACTGCACAACAACTGATGGTACAATCAAACTTACCTTTCGGTGTAACGGTAAAGAGCAATGCTGCTAACTTTACTTACACAGGTACATATACTACAGGTACTACGATGCCGGTATCGGGTGTTTTGAAACTGATGGTTACTGCTAACACTACAGGTGGTACAGTTGCTACTCCGTTTTCAACTTCATCTTTCGCTACATTGACTGCTGCTGATCAGAACCTGATATCGAACGGTACGTATGGTTCGAACCAACTGTTCTCTGTACAGTACCAAGCAACCCCGGGTTTCACCTACCCAGCAGGTACTTATACTACGAACGTGATCTATACAGCTACTCAGCAGTAATTTTTTGACAGCTAAAATGGATCTTTATGCAACTCGAAATAACGAAGGGCATTTACGAGCATAAATACCAGGATGCATTATCGTACAACAATTACCTGGAGCATGTGGAACATGGTCTCCAGTTACTGGACAACCACGCGAGTAGTGCGGAAGTAGCAGAATTGGAAGATATGAATAAAGCACTTGAGTATAATATTGAAGTGATGCTCAAACATCTGATGTAAAAATCTACAGATACTAAAAAGGGACAAGCACTGGAAAAATAGTGCTGTCCCTTTTTTAATTGTTTGATAATAAGCAAGTTCTACATATATTCGTATGTCTTTTAACATACAACCAGACCTTAAAAGAGAACATACATTAAAGATTGCCGGGCAATACTATAATGTAAAGGCATGAAAAGCCAACACACACATAGGAGAGAGAAGACACTGTTTTTTTATTTGCTGTGCATTTTGCTATGCTTTTCGGGCACTGCCGATGCACAGGTAATAAAGACCGCATTCACGTCTCGTCTTATGGATGATTCGCTGATGGCCAATTCCAACAAAGATTTCCTATACAATAACATTACACTGAACAATACTACCTCGGATAAGCTGAGTATTATTGTCTCTATAACTGCCCCTAAAGGCTGGCAACTGATAACACAGCCGTTGATAAATATTGATCTGAAACCCAGTGAGAATACGATCATTCCTTTCAGGATAGTGCCCAGTGGCAATAACAGCGATGCCCAGTGGCAACAAATAAAAGTGGAGTACCGGCTGAATAATAGTGCTGAAGCGCGCTATGACTACTTCTATGTGAAAGTGAAGGAGTTCAACAAATTCCGTACGAGCTTACCTACGCCCGCTATAGTAATGACCAGCCACCAGCGCAATATTCAGGTGCCGGTGTATTTAAAAAATGCGGGTAACACTCCTGCAATCTATACAATAACCTATAAGAATGAGTTTTTTCACCTTGATGATAAATTGATTCTCCACCTACAGCCCGGAAAGGACACGATACATAGACTACCCATGGTAATGACGGAGAAAGAGTGGTCTATGCTTACAAAAGAGGAAATAAGAATTACCGTAAAAGACAGTAGTGACCTCTTCAATCTTTCCCAAACTATATCAAAAGTAGGGCATAGCCTGAAGCAACATGCTTCAGCATTCCTGAATATGCCTCTCCAGCTAGAGCTGGGTACTAACTACCAGGAAGGTACCCCCTTGCAATATTACGGCTCGGTATATGGTAGTGTGGACCTGACGAAGGACGATAAGGTTTCGCTGGAATACAGAAGTAAGACCTACTCCGTGGGGCAAAAAGTAGATAACCAGATCATTCGCGGAGAATACCATGGAAAACACTTTCATGTGAAAGGAGGTAATATCTCTGAACTCAGTGATTTTGCTATTGATGGGTATGGTGGCAAGGCGGGCTACAGCTGGAAAGACAATAACAATCTCTTTGATGTGTTTGCGATGGTGAAGAGCCGTGTAGGTGACAGTAAAGTGTTTGGCGCGCATTTGTTTTATATGCTCAACGACAACATCAAACTGAAAGAAACATACAATTCCAGCTTTGATAAAGAAGCAAAAGTAAATGCCCATGTCGTAGACCAGAAGGCGGAAATAACATTGGGCTCCAATGCCAAGGCAGAGGTGAAAACAGGTGTAGGGCTGGAACAAAGTACCGGTAATCTTACAGGTGGTGTATCAGCCATGATAATGGGTTCTTCTATTGGCTATGACTTTCAGTGGATGACAAAGAATTTCACTATCAATTCAGTCATCAATTATAACAGTGATAATTATCCCGGTATATACAAAGGGCAGCGTTTGCAATCGCATGATGTAAGGTGGCTATACAAGACAATATTTGTTGGCGGTTTTTACGAGTATAACTTCCGTAAGCAGAATTATTTTTTCGACAGCCTGTTGTTCACCAACATATTCAATCTACGTACCAATAACTATGGTGCCCGAACGGGATGGAGTACACGCGCGAGTAATATTACCCTTTCTGCAGGTAGCCAGCAGCAAACGCAATCGGGCGACTTTAAGGGTACTATAAACTACGAGTACCTTAACCTAACTACCAGTGTATTCTTTACCAGGGACATATTTATCAATACCAATTCGAGCATAGGCTACAATTCGATAGTAGGTGGAGCGGACTCTAATAAGGCGCTTATTTTTAGTAGCCAGGGTACGGTACAGTTCTACAAAGTAGGTGCGAGTTTCCGCTTCGATAAAGGCCCATATTATTATCACGAGTACCTGGCATACCTGGAGGGCAAAGGTGATATACAACGTATTTATATCAGCCCGTATATTGATCTGCGCATGTTTAAGGGACGCTTTAATTGGCGCACGCAGTATAACTATTCAATGTCCATGCCGGGTAAGGTAAAGACGACCAATGCGTTGACAAATATCACTTATTCCAATCCGCGAAGAGGCTTTGATTTCCAGATGTCAGGAATTGTACCATTTGATGGGCCGGCATCGCAAATGTATTTCAATGCCTCCCTGCGTATCAGGCTGAATGCACCTTTCCTGCCGGTAAGGAAATATTATAATGCTAAGGTGCAGATGTTTAAAGATGTGAACAGTAACGGTGTAATGGACAAAGATGAAGAGCCAGTTGCTGGTCAGACACTGGCGCTGAACGAGCAGATGTTCGTCTCCAACGAAAAAGGTATGATAGAGCTCAGGAACGCATCGAAAGATACTATTAAGGTTGATTTTGGCTATGCGAGCAAGCTGAGAGGCTGGGCACCAAGTAATGGTGTGCGGCAGGAAGTGGTATTGGACGGTAATAGATTCTTCTCGATACCCTATAAAGTCAGCCGTGTATTGCAAGGCCAGCTAACACTTCGCCTGGACTCTACCTCCAATCTTAAATTCTCGCTGGCTCATATCAAGGTTATTGCCAAAGATGAGACCGGTGTAGAATACTCTACGCTTACTGAGGAGAATGGAGAGTTCTACCTGAACGTACCGGCTGGTACCTATATCGTTAGCCTGAGCGAGGCCGCATTCGACGATAACTTCCGCCCGGTGGAAATGTCTCAGACAGCAGATATGGTTAATAATAACGTTAAGAACCTCTACTTTGAGATAAAGCAGAAGAAAAGAACAATGAATATCAAAAAGAAATAGTTTTATTTCTTATGTGATACTCATTCATTCACATCTATTAACTTTTAAAATTCCTCGTATCTAGTTACATTCGCATTCTAATCAATAGAAATGCAACAATCAGACTACGTATATGTGCCCTACGGAACAACCGTACATGGAGAACAGGAAATAGAAGCGGTAGTAAATGTATTACGCACCTCTACACAAATGGGCAAACACGTTCGCGAAATGGAAGAACGTGTAGCTGCACTTTATGCTAAGAAAAGTGGTATTATGGTGAACAGTGGTTCATCAGCTCTTTACCTTGCTGCCGACCTACTGGATTACGAACCGGGTTCTGAAATAATCACTCCTGCACTTACATTCTCTACTACGGTAGCGCCGTTAATTAAGAAAGGATGGGTGCCGGCATTCATAGATGTGGAAGAAGGTACTTATAATCTTGATGCTGCTAAGGTGGAAGCCATGATAACGCCAAAGACAAAGGCGATGGTGATACCTAACCTGATAGGTAACCTGCCTGACTGGCAAATGCTTCGCGAGATAGCTGATAAGCATAATCTGTTTGTACTGGAAGATTCAGCTGATACCCTTGGTGCGGAGATAGGTGGAGCATCTTCAGGACGCTTTACCGATATGAGTACCACGAGTTTCTATGGTTCGCACATCATTAACTGTGCGGGCAATGGCGGTATGCTGTGTGTTAACTCTGAAGCATTCTACAATCGTGGCCGCCTGTTGCGCAGCTGGGGCCGTAGCTCTTCACTGTTCGTAGAGTCTGAGAAAATTGAGAACCGTTTTAATGTAGAGATAGAAGGTATTCCTTACGATGCAAAATTCGTATTCGAAGAACCTGGTTATAATATTGAGCCGTCTGAAATGGGCGCTGCTTTCGGTATCGTTCAGCTGGACAAACTGGCGCAGAACATAGATACACGTACAGAGAATTACGCACGTATGCGCAAATTCTTTGAGCAATATGAAGAGTTCTTCATACTGCCTAAACAACTGCCGGATTCACGCACAGGCTGGCTGGCATTCGCTACCACACTTCGTGAAAGCGCGCCGTTCATCCGTCGTGATCTGCAGATATTCCTTGAGAAGAGAAATATACAAACACGTACTGTGTTTACAGGTAATATACTTCGTCAGCCGGGCTTCAAACACCAACCACATAAAGCTGCTAAAGAAGGGTATCCTGAAGCAGATAAGGTAATGCGTGGCGGTATGCTCTTAGCTTGTCACCATGGCCTTAGGGATGAGCAAATAGCGCATGTAATGGATAGTGTCACTGAATTTATGAAGAACCTATAGATGGAGATATTTCTTTTAGCTTATTTGTGTGTAAACATAGCATTTAGGGCCAAGGCAAGGGGTTTGAACTCCTTGCCTTGGGTCTTAAGGACGGTGCTTGCTTGTTTTGCCGGGATGTTTGTAGCCGTTGCTGTGGTATATATTAGCTGGCTTCAGAAATTTGGCTCTACTCCTAAAGACATGGAACGAATACAAGCAATGATGCTGAGCGGGGAACTTGTACCAAATGGATGGAGCCAGCTGGCTGTATTTGTTTGCTGTGTAGGTGGCTATCTTGTTGTTAGATATCGTTTGGATAAGCATCCTATTATTACTCCGGGTGACAAAGACAACTCACCATCCTAATAGCGTCTTCAGCTTAGCCATACCATTTTTACTAACACTTACTTTAGCGCCACATTGCAGCAATGCTATGTGGCTTTCTTTTTCGTAAGGTTCTATACGTACCAGTTGTGATACAGGTATGAGGTACGAGCGGTGTACGCGCACGAATTGCTCGGGGTCGAGGCTGCGCTCAATACTGCTCAGGGTAGCCTTCTTCAGGTAGTGGCCGTCTTTGGTAAATATCTTTATGTAGTCGTCGCTGGCTTCTATGTAATTGATGTCCTGCGCGGGTATAATGCGTATCAGCCCGTTGTCTTTTACCACTATGCGGTGCTGGTACCCTTCATATACTTTCTCTTGCACCAGTTCGCCCAGTTGTGGTTTTTCTTTAGTGCCTGATTGTTGTTGCCATTTTTGTATTGCTTTGTCAAAGCGCTCACGCGTAATGGGTTTCAGGAGGTAGTCTATAGCGTGTGCTTCAAATGCTTTCAATGCATATTCATCAAAGGCTGTAGTGAATATAACTGAAGGAGGGCTTTCCAGTAACTCCAGCATTTCAAAGCCATTTACACGCGGCATCTGCACATCAAGGAATATCAATGCCGGCTCGTGCTCCTGTATGGCTTTGAAACCTTCAAATCCGTCAGCGCATTCTGCCACTATCTCAAATTCAGTATGAGGTTGCAGTAATGCCCTTACCAGTTGCCTTGCCAATGGCTCGTCGTCTATCAATATTACTTTATGCATTTGCCTGTGGTATCTTTAATATGGTAGTGAATATGTCTGTATCTCTTTTTACTTCGAGAAGATCGGTGCGTGCGTAGAGTAGTTCCAATCTTCTTCTTATGCCTTCCAGCCCGAAGCCGGTGCCTTTGGGCGTGTTTGTCTGCACATCATAAGGATTGGAGATGGTTATCTGCAACATGTGGTCTATGAGCGCAATATGCACACTGATGGTGACGTTTCCCGTTTTGCCATACAGGCCAAACTTAATAGCGTTTTCCAGTAAGGGTTGCAACAGGAAGGGTGGTATAGTGGCGTGGTCGGTATAATCTTGTTTAAATTCAATATTGAGCCTGTCTCCGAATCGTACTGCTTCAATAGCCAGATATGCTTCTATAAAATTGAGTTCTTCAGCTACCGGTATCATATCCTCAGCCTCACGCTTTACGGAGCTACGGAGGAAATCGGATAAACGGCCTATCATCTCCTGTGCCTTGTCGGGCTGTATCATCACCAGCGCATTGATAGAGTTGAGGCTGTTATACAAAAAGTGAGGTTGTAATTGTTGGCGAAGTTTGAACAGTTCTGCATCTTTAAGTAGTTGTGCCGCATCTGTGTATTTCACGAATTTGGCCTCCAGGTTCTCCGCCTTTTTATAGGTGACGGTATAAGTAGCTACCCAGCCTAGTATAATCCAATTGATGATCAGGTGAACAGGCAGAGTTTTGTCGAGCCAAAGGAGGTAGTTCTTGTCGTTTCCCAGCCACCATTCCAGTACCTGGTTGTCGGCATAAGTGATGGTCACACAAATAATTGTAGAAATGATAAGCGCGTAAGCCTGTGCGCCAACCTGTGTAGGGTACGCATTCACGATGAGTATGATGCCCCAGATTCCCAGGGACATGACAACTGTGTTCAGAATACCGTCCTTTAATGTATAGTTCCAACCGAGCCCGCTCACAAAGTGGAGCAAGAAAATATATTTCGCCAGTATGAGTATACTGATGACGGGTAATACCCAGCCTATATTTTTCTTTACGATGGCCAATACTATTTATTTATTCTGTCCAGATCGGATCAGCTATAGGGGTCACTTCTTTTACTGAAGAAGTGAGTAGTGCTCCGTGTGCCAGGTCTACTTCCTGTATATCCTTTACTGCGATAAACTTCCAGCTTACCGCCCGTCCGTGCCTGTCTATGAACATGCACTCCTGTTGGGTAGCTACTTCCCTCGACTTTATGAGGGCCTCATTTTCGTTTGATGCCAGTATCAGTCTCCATTGCTCTTCATATTGTTCCATCCGCACTCCTGAGCATTCTATTCTGTAAATGATGTGTGCCGTATATGTTTTCATGAGTCTGGCTAAAAATGCCCGGTGCATAGCAGCGGGCGTTAGTAATTAATATGATTTTATTTCAATGCTACCGAATGAACATGAGCCTGTGAGCACTAATACTTTCTTTTCTTCTCCGGCGTTTGGTGTTTTGATGAACCTGTGGTCTTCCACGCTACCGAAGGACGGCCTGATGTCATTCTGTATTTCCCAATGAGAGGGTACTATCAGTTCCACACCACCAAAAGCAACACTTATATTCAGCGCAATAGGTTGTGTAAGAGAGTCAGCCTGCATCAGGTTAACTTCTGCTCCTGCGAAGGTAGCAGAGATAGAGCCGCCTTTAAAATCTTTGGAAGTGATGATCTCTTTCCTGCCCCCGAAGGTTACATCAATGTTTAGCACAGTATCATTGTTGGTTGTCGTATCTATATTCATCCGTTCGAAACACTGTTTTTTTTTACGTGAACGGAACAGGATAAAAAAGCCCGCGAATATCAGTATAACAGGCCATGCTAACTTTTCAGACGATTGCCCCATTACTGTAAATTCTGGGATGATATTCAGTCCACCAATAAGGATAAGTACCCATGAGCCCACATTCTGGAACTTGTGTTTGATACCCGTACCGATACCTATCGCCAGGAGTATGAACGGCCATAGATGATGTATGCTGAAGTATGGGAGTATGTGCAATGTCTTGAGCAGCAATAGCACACCTATTACCAATACTATGAGCCCGAATGTTGTTTTGTCTCCGCCTCCCCTGTTTCGCCTGTGATGACGATGCCAATTGTCTCGCATTTTGTCTTATTTTATGTAAAGGTATGTTGCGGAGGAGCTTAGGAGAAATCTCATTAGGCAGGAAATAGGGCTTTATCGGTAAAAGGCTGCAAAGTGTCGGTAAACGCATGCCGACCCTGCCAAAGGGGTGATATTAATGTTTATTTGCTTATATTTACGTTATAACACTATCCCTCATCTTTCAGTACCATGAAATTTAAGTTGTCCATATCCTGTGCCCTTGCGTTGCTTATTATAAGCGCAAATGCTGAAGGCAAACAGCCCACAATGGGTTTCCTGGAAAACAAAGGTCAGGTCACCGACCAGTATCTCCATTCACGTAGTGATATAGACTTCGCGCTCCATAGTTCCGGGCTAAATTTATTTATTGGCAATGGTGAGCTTCATTACCAGTTTGCAAAGCCTATCAGGCAAAATGAAGCACAAGCAGGGCAGTTACCTCAATCGAGTGCCGCGCGAATAGAAATGTACAGGGTTGATGTGGAGTTGATAGGAGCAGATAGGAACGTAAAAGGTATTGCCGAAGAAATACGACCAGATCGTGAAAGGTATTATACTGAAACAAGTGGTATAGAAGGGTGGATAGCCCGTTCGTGTAACAGGATAGTTTATCAAAACATCTACCCTGGTATAGACTGGGTGATATATACTAAAGAAGGTACTGTTAAGTACGACTTTGTAGTAAAGGAAGGTGCTGATCCATCGGTAATAAAATTCAGGTACAAAGGTGCTTCGTCGCTGGAGATAGATAGCAAGGGCGGCTTTACAGCAACAAGTAGTATGGGAAGTATCACGGAAGCAAAACCGTACTGCTACACTGCCAATGGGAATGCTGTTGCATCATCTTTTATATTGAATGGTGATGAGCTTAGTTATCATGTTGCCGATTACAAGGGAACGCTTACCATAGACCCTGCAATAGCATGGGGCACCTATTATGGTAGTTCGGGCACAGACGAGGTAAGAGGTGTAACACACGATGCATTGGGATACTCGTATATAGCAGGTAGTACCAATTCTGTAAATAATATTGCTACAGTAGGCAGCCATCAGCAGACTTTTACAGCGGGATTTACTGATGCCTTTATGGCGAAGATAGACCCTCTGGGTAACAGGGTCTGGGCAACCTATTATGGAGGCACAAGCGATGAGTCTTTCTATGCGATAACAATTGACAATAACAATAAGCTATATGTTGCAGGCAGCACGGCCAGCACTACCGGAATGGCAACGCCGGGTACGCATCAGCCTGCTATAGCAGGCGCATCTGATGCGTTGCTTGTAAAATTTGATACAACAGGTGTAAGACTTTGGGGAACCTATTATGGTGGCAATAGTGGTGAAAGCATCAGGCAGGTAGCTTGCGATAATTCAGGTAATGTGTTCGTAGGCGGTAATACACAGAGTACATCCGGCATTGCGAGTACCGGCGCTCACCAACAAGTTTTGGGACAAGGGTTTGATGCCTTTGTGGCAAAGTTCAGCACTGCCGGTGCCAGGCTATGGGGTACCTATTATGGTGGTGTATCTACTGAGACCGGCTCGGGTTTGTGTGTGGACAATTCGGGTAGTGTTTATCTGAGTGGTGTTACTAACAGCGACGACGGAATTTCCACTCCGGGCAGCCATCAGCCATTGAGATCTACAGCAGATGATCTATACCTAGTAAAGTTCAATGCTTCAGGCGTCAGGCAATGGGGTACATACTACGGTGGCGACCATGTAGTTGGTGAAGCAGGAGGATATGTGGCTTATGATGGTATCGGTGGTGTTTTTCTTGCGGGAACAACAAGGAGTGAAACAGGTATTGCTACCCCCGGAACTTTTCAACCTTTGATCAGCTATGTTACCTATCCTGATGGTTTTATTGTCAAGATAAATGAAGCGGGTGTCAGGCAATGGGGCTCCTACTATGGAGGCCTGGGTACTGAAGTGATTTCCGGTGTCACCTGCGATAATACCGGTAATGTTTTTCTATGTGGTAACGGATCAAGCGTTTTTTTCTCAACAGCGTGTAGTCCCCAGCCTCAGAACGCAGGTTTCAATGATTGTTTTGTGGGTAAAGCGCAAGGTAATGGTCTTGTTCTGTTGTGGAGTACATACCTGGGCGGCAACGATTTCGAAACTGCACAAGCGATGGCATATGACGGGCAAGGGAATTTATTTGTTGCTGGTAGTACGGGAAGCGTAAATAATATAGGCACGGCTAACGTGCATCAACCGCTCCTTAGTAATGGCCTGGATGGCTTCCTGGTGAAGTATATAGATTGTGCGATACCCGGAGTGGCATATGGAGTAGTTGGTAACACTCCGGTATGTGAAGGGGATACTGTACTATACACGGTAGGCGAGATATGCGGTGCTGTTAGCTATATATGGGATGTACCTAACGACTGGTATGGCTATAGCACTGCGGACACCTTCCTCGCAGTAATAGGCAGTTCAGGGACGATAAATGTGTATGCTACTTCGGGGTGTGGTGCCAGTTCACCGCAGTCGTTGACGGTTACTGCATGGGCAGCTCCCGAACCTGTTGTAACGCAAGGGGTAAATATAGTGTATACTACTACTAACTATTTAACCTACCAGTGGAGTCATAATGGCATTTTAATACCGGGTGCCACGTTCCCTTTCTATGATTACACGCAAATGCCGCCGGGAGGATATTTTACAGTTACTGTTACAGACTCGAATGGTTGCAAAGGCACTTCTCCATGGTTTATGCTTGGTGTTGATGAAGTGTCTCTTAAAGGCCTGAATGTTTATCCCAACCCTGCGCATGATGAAGTATTTGTGACGGGACTAAAAGAGGATATGCTTTATGAGATAAGGAACCTTGTAGGCAGTAAATTGAAGGAAGGAACACTAAAAGCTACTGACGGGAAAATATTGCTTGGTGATATACCTAAGGGTGTCTATACTTTGAAAATAGCAGGGCAAAGCCTGAAGCTAGTGAAAGACTAATTAGCTAAGTCGCTTGGGTTCCCACTTCAGTTTATCAAATGTTTTCTTGCGGAGGGCAAAGTAATTCCATACTATGCTATGGGGATATATTCCCTCTTCATCGCGATGGGTAATTATTTTTTGCGCCTCTTTTCTTTTCCTGAGCCACATGCCCAGTTTGCTATAGAAATTAAAGTGTGCCCTGATGATGGTATATACTTCCCGGAATTTCCCCTTGAGTAAAAACTGCATACCTGCTACACCATCGAGTACCAGCCTAACGGGAAAAAGCCACAGCAGTGTGCCTGCCCGTTCGTTTTTCAGCAGGAGAACAAGATTGTTTCGGAAGTTGTAGAAGAGTTTTTGAGGGCTGCCATAGCTGATCACACTGCCACCTACATGATACACAGTAGAGCCTGCAATGTAACCTATCTTGTAGCCCATATTCTTTAACCGCCAACAGAGGTCCACTTCCTCCATGTGCGCATATAGCTCTGCATCCAGGCCGCCCGCTTTATGATACAGATCGGCACGTACCATCAGGCAACCGCCTGAAGCCCAGAACACCTCTATATCATCATTGTACTGACCCTTGTCTTTTTCCAGGTCGTCGAATATGCGACCCCTGCAAAAGAGGTAACCATACCTGTCTTTAAAGCCACCAGCTGCGCCGGCATATTCAAACATTTCGCGTTCTTTCCAGTAGCGGATCTTAGGTTGGCAGGCGGCAAGCCCCTGGTATCGCTGCATGGCATTGAGTAGAGGAGGGTACCAACCAGGTGTAACTTCAAAGTCGGCACTAAGGAGCACATAGTATTTAGCCTGTATCAGCTTCAAGGCATCGGCATAGCCACTGGCGAAGCCACGATTGATGCTTATTTGTAAGGTCTTTACTGTGGGGAAGTTTTCGTGCAAGTATTGCAGGGTATCGTCGGTAGATGCATTATCTACTACTATTACTTCATAGCCTGTTTCGGCCTCAGCTACAATGCCGGGTAAAAACAGTTCGTGCCACTTTCTGCCATTATAGCTAAGTATTACAACGGCGGTATCGTGAGCACAAATAATCATTGCTTATAGCAAATGACTATTTATACTTAGGTTCGTAAAGCGTATTGTCAGGGGCAGTAACCTTTGGATTGGCGTCAAACTTGTGTTCATACAAGTTGTAACAACCCGCCCATGCGAATATGAAAATGCCGAAGAAAAACAGCAGGAATAAAAAACGTGATTTAGAAGGCTTATTAAGCTCTATATCTGCCGGATTATCTACGTGAGTTGGTTGGTTTTGATGTTGCATGCCCTAAAGGATGTATTTGCGCTGACAAAAATAGTAGTTTTAGTTCAAAATCATAATATTTTTACTCTGATTTCGTTTCTGTAACATTAGGTGATCATGCGGCAATATATTAACTGGAAGACATATTTAATTACGGTAGCACTCATTATTGTTACCGCTACGCTGTATTATACTAATCAACTGGCGAAGAAACTGAGTATTGAAGAGAAAAATAGGGCGGAATTATTAATAAAAGCATTGAAAGAGCTTAATACTGAGGGAGAAGCTGATATCTCATTCGCTTTTGAAGTAGTCACCAATAACAAAACAACGCCACTCATTATTGTTACTGAAGGAGATTCCATCAGCCAGTATATAAATATTGATACTGTTGGCGCTAAAGACGCCAAAGGATTAGTAGAGAGAAAACTGGAAGAATTTAAAGATGAACACCCTCCGATCGTTTCCCATTTTGGGTCGGGGCAGAACTATATTTACTATGGTGATTCTTATTTGCTCAGGCAGTTGCGATTTTTCCCATATGTACAGTTGACAATCATTTTCCTGTTCCTTGTAGTAGTGCTCATAACCATAAGTATAGCCCACCGTTCTATACAGAACCAGGTATGGGTAGGGCTTTCAAAAGAGACGGCTCATCAAATGGGTACGCCGCTTAGCTCTCTTGTGGGATGGATGGAACTGCTAAAAGATCATGAAGTAAATAAAGAGGCTGTAGTGGAGATGCAGAAAGATGTGGACAGGCTACAGTTGGTGGCCGATCGCTTTAGTAAGGTAGGCAGTGTGCCCAACCTGGAGGAAGAGAACCTTGTAGACCGTCTCCGCAATATGGTGGACTACATGCAGAAACGTGCGCCGAGCAAGGTGGCTATAAGCCTTAACAGCCAAACAGACTATGTGCCTGTGAACATTAGCGGGCCGCTACTGGACTGGGTAGTGGAGAACCTGATGCGTAACGCCCTCGACTCTATGGATGGGAAGGGCAGCATTACGGTTACCGTACAAAACCATCCGCAGCAGGTGTGGATAGATATACAAGACACGGGTAAAGGGATACCGGCCCACCAGGTAAAGAAAATATTCAATCCGGGCTTTACTACTAAGAAAAGAGGCTGGGGGCTTGGATTATCGTTGGCTAAACGTATTGTAGAAAAATATCATCACGGGTCTATATTCGTGAAACACTCCGAGCCCGGGAAAGGCACCACCTTCCGCATAATACTCCGCAGATAATAAAGCCATGTTTTCTTTAGTTTTTTTTGAGTTTTGAATTACCTTTGCAGTCCTCAAAAGATGCGGCGGTGGCGAAACTGGTAGACGCACTACCTTGAGGTGGTAGCGCTGTAACAGGCATGGGAGTTCGAATCTCCTCTGCCGCACTTATAAAGAGATAAACGGTTTAGGCTGTTTATCTCTTTTTTTATTCATATCGACGAAGAGAGAAATTGGTGTAAATTGAATGGAGATGGATGGTAGACTGTCGTATGGCTGCAGAAACGATGATGCTTACTGCATCCATTTAGGACAAACCTGTAAGGCAATTTGTGGTCGTGAATAGCAATGAACTCGAAAAAGAGCCGCCCGGTAATAATACTGATCTGATAGGCTGCTTTAAAACCTTCCCGATAGAAACGATTAACCAGAAATACTTTCCTTTCACCACCCGTCCTTATACTGTAATGAAGTATGAAGACTTATGGCAGCTGCCAAACAAAATCGTTTATCACATCAGTAAGGGAAAGGTTTAGGAAGTGTAGTGTCCTATATATTTACCCGGATACCTGCGCTAACAGGAATGTTGATGATTGGGCTTTTGTAATCTGTTTTATTCAGAGGATTGCCGCCTGTGTACTTTATCAGATAATAGCCCGGCGTAGCTTCTAAAGTAAAGCTGACAGTAGGGCTGACTTCCAGCAAGTAACCCAATTGCATACCTGCATTGAAGCCCTTGGCATCGTTAAATAGCTTTGCGTTGCTGCTATCATCTTTGGCAAGTGCATTCTCGCTTAGGAGCAGTCCTAAATGAAGTCCTGTATAAAACTTCTGAACAGGTTTCTCATTAAAGTGACGGATGGTAAAATACTTATTGAAAAAGAAGGAGAAGCAGAATAAGGGATTTGCATAGTGCGCAACAAAATAATTGTTTTTAAAGGGTTGTTTCTGTCCGGGGAGCTTAGTGTTGGTTGCCACTACCTGTGTTGTCACTTTGCGTATAGAAACACACTCACCCACCTCCCAGCTTTTGCCTACACTGAGCGCAAGAGTAGCGCTGGCATAATAAGAGTTGATAGCGCGTTCACCATATTTGGCAACAAAACCGGGATTCCCCATGTACTCAAAACCTCCGCTGGCCCCTAAACTTACTTTCTGTGCTGATGTGAAAAAGGGTAGCAATAGTAATACCACTAAAATGTGTCTCATATTCTCTTAGCTCGATGGGCACAAGATAATAACTATTTACATTTTATACTTATGTAAAGTATTAGTTTTATCACAAAAAAAAGTCCCGCTGATAATGCGGGACTTGCAAGAGCTTATTTTTTTAGTTTATCACCGAAGACCTTTTTGAATTTATCCAATTTAGGTTTTACTACAAACTGGCAATAACCCTCATTTGAGTTTTGGTTGTAATAGTTCTGGTGGTAGTCTTCTGCTTTGTAGAAGATAGTGTATGGTTCCAGTGTGGTGACGACATCTTTGTCGTATGCTTTCTCTTCATTCAATTTGCGTTTGTAGTCTTCCGCTTTTTGCCTTTGCTCAGCGTTATGAAAGAATATGGACGACCTGTATTGAGTACCTACGTCATTGCCTTGCCTGTTGAGCTGAGTAGGGTCGTGTGCAACCCAAAATGCAGCGAGTAATTCGTCATAACTGATGACTGTTGGATCAAAGTATATATTTGTTACTTCGGCATGACCGGTAGTGCCTGTGCACACCTGTTTGTATGTAGGGTTTTCAACATGCCCACCTATGTATCCGGATTCCACCTTTTCCACACCCTTAAGTTGCTGGAATTGTGCTTCTGTACACCAAAAGCATCCTGCGCCAAAAGTTGCTGTATCTAATTTGTGCTCTGAGCCATTCGCCTTTTGTTCGTTCATTTCTTTGAAAGTTTTAGATTGTTCGTATTTGTCGTGATTGCCATTTTGCGCGCAAGCCCCCAAGCTTGTTGTGATGAGAACCGCTACCATAGCTGTTTTCAGTAATTTCTCCATGTTATTTCCTGTTTGAATAGTATATACTGATTGCAGTGTCTTTCGGTTTTATGTAAAGGTAAGAATATCACAGCTTTAACATGGTTTTATAAAATATATAGGCCAAAAGAAAAATATTTTTTGAAAGTTGCCCGGTTAGTATAATTTTGCGCCCGGAGAGATGGCAGAGCGGTCGAATGCGGCGGTCTTGAAAACCGTTGACTGGTAACGGTCCGGGGGTTCGAATCCCTCTCTCTCCGCTTAAAGCTCTGCTAATAGCTGCAATACACTGTATTGCAGCTATTTTTGCATTAAGGCTATTGCAAATAAATGCATAAAAATGCAAATAGTGCATCGTTTTGGTGTAAAATCGGAGACATGAAATCTTTAATTTTTACTCTTTGCAGTGCTTTGCATTAAGTTGCAAATTCATCTTTTGAACCAGGTATTTCTTTTGTCATCTTAACCTGGATACATGCATTTTAAACACTTAGACATTCGCATTTCATTTTATTGCCGTAGTTCTGCTAAGAACAAATCAGGTAATAGTCTAATCGTTCTTAGTATTAATTATAGAAGTGAGAGAAAGGATATTTTCACCGGGCTTTCTTGTAGCTCTGACCAATGGGACACAACTAGTCAACGAGTATTTTGGTAGAGATAAACAGAAGTGCTTTTTCTCTCGTCAATATTGCCGGAAAATTACCCTTCATCATAAATCGGATTTTTTTATCATACTAACACAATACTGAAGCCTTCGTTGCTCTTAAAAACTGTGTTATATGTTTCTGGACTCACCTGCAGTGTTAGGTTTACTAACAGCAACTAACTCCTTCTTAAAACTAAGACAACTAACATAAATAATATGAAAAAGAAAACTTATGCCTTTATCCTTATCCTATTACTATTAATAGGATTTTCTTCCTGCGATCCGAATGTAAAGAGCGAGAAGAAAGAAGGATTCTATCAAGGTAAAATAAAAGTGGGGCACCTTGTTGCTTTGGATATGGCTCCTTTATTTATTGCGAAAGAATCAGGTTATTTTAAAGATGAGGGACTGGACGTAGAAACTGTCTTTTTTAGTAACCCTGGAGACAATAATACTGCCTTGTCCGGTGGCAGTATCCAGTTTAGCATAAATCCTTTCACACTGCCATACTTTGCGGACAACAGTGGAGTAAAAATGAGGATCATATCTAATGCTGGTGGATTAAGCATACTGGAAGTCATTGTTCAGGGAGATTTGAATATTGAGAATATTCAACAACTGGTCGATTGGATCAAATCCCATCCTGGCAAAAAGCTGAAAATTGCTGTATTGAAAGGAGACACATTAGAAATGATCATTCAAAAGATGCTAGCCGATAATAACCTTAGTTACAAGGATGTTGAAATGGTTTGGTTTAATGATCTGCTTGCAATGGTACAGTCATTTCAGACAAGGCAAGTAGATATTCTAAGCCATATAAAACCTTATACTACAAATATGATCGTAAACTATGGTGCTAGGTCACTATGTACAAATACCGACATATGGGGAGAAGGCACACCTAATTGCACACAAAATGTGATGGAAGATTTTATGATCAAATATCCGGGAACTTGTAAGGCTTACTTAAAAGCAATCCAAAAAGGATGGCAGCTCATGATAGATGATCCACAAAAATCAACCCACTTATTGGTTAGAGGAAACTATTACAAAGTAGATTCAACGGTTCTATTACATGCTATCCAAAGTAGTCCATCAAAAGTAATGCTGACGCCTAATATGAATGGAATGAGGATGGCTATAAATGCGCTGGCTAAGAACGGCTACATTAAAACTTCAAATAGCAATATAGTAAACATGCGATTTGTAGATGAAATAGAAAAAGGTGTCAAACAATGATAGTTCTTAAAAAATATAAAGAAGCTATTATTAGGTTTATCTGTGGAACCGGCCTGATAACTTTACTGGTATTGGCCTGGGAAATGGCAGCATCAGGAGGGTGGAAATATGCTAACATATTTCCACCTCCTTCAAAATTCATCAAACAACTTTCCAATGATGGTTTTAAAGTAGGGCTCGGAGCACAAGCAGCATCTGTACAAACCTCGATCATATCCAGCATACTTAGAGTCCTTACTGGCCTGTTCATTGGTCTAATCAGTGCTTTTCTATTCGGCTTTTTCGTTCAGTCAAACATCTGGCTAAAGAGATTTTTGATGCCATTGATACGTGTCCTGGCACCAGTTGCACCGATCGCCTGGATACCAATGGCATTAGTTCTTTTTGGAATTGGAAATCAAACAGCTGTTTTCATCGTTTTTATGGGAGTATTTTTTACCCTTTCGATCGCAGTCGTCAGAGCAATTGAAATAATTCCAGAGAACCTGGTTAATTCTGCCAAGACACTGGGTGCAAGTAAGTTTCAGATATGGTATAAAGTTATTTTTCCTTCGATTCTTCCAAATGTATTCACGATCCTCAGGTTAAACTTTATAGCTGCATGGATGGCTGTATTAGCAGCTGAAATGACGGGACTACAAGATGGACTCGGTGCAATAATAATGACTGGTAGAAATCTGTTTAATAACGAAATGATACTGATGGGAATGGTATTAATAGGAGTGGTGGGGTTTCTATTTGATTCAATACTAAAATATATACAAGACAAATTTTTGTGGTGGGATAAAAAAAGTAGGCAATGATAAAACAAGAAAAAGGAATTACCTGTGAAAACCTCTCCTACTCATGGACAAAACATCCAGGTGAAGAAGATTATATTTTTAGAGATGTTTCATTTACTATTCAACAAGGAGAGTTCATCTCATTTATCGGGCCATCAGGATGTGGTAAATCTACTATGCTGAACATAATTAGCGGCCTGCTGGCACCATACGACGGTAAAGTAATTAAAGACGGTATTGAAGTAATGAGCCCGGATAAAGACCTGGGCGTTGTATTCCAGGACTACAGCTTATTTCCCTGGCTAACAGTAAAGAACAATATAGCATTTGGCTTGAAGCTTAATGGTAAATCAAAAAACGAAATAGATACGCGCACAGACGATATACTCAAAAGAGTGGGATTATGGGAGGCAAGAAAAAAGTACCCTTTTCAGCTCTCAGGTGGCATGAAACAGCGAACAGCAATAGCACGGGTATTGGCTAACAATTCCAATTACATGCTAATGGATGAGCCATTTGGCGCGCTCGATTATCAAACACGGCTAAATATGCAATCTTTTGTATCAGAAGTATCAGCTGAATTTAACAAAACTATTCTTTTTGTTACTCACCACGTAGAAGAAGCTATTATTCTATCGGATCGTGTTTTTCTAATGTCTGTAAATCAGAAGGAAAAAATGGATGAACTTATCATTGACCTGGCAAAACCAATAGACATTACCAGCAGCAAGTTTAATGAATATCGAAAGTATATTATAAACCACTTAAACAAAGAAGTAAATTTTTAAAAAAAGAATTATGACGCATGACGATCTGATAATACAATACAAGCTCGATAAAAAGAAATTGCATCGCCTATTTGATAAAATAGTAGAATTCCTCGAAGATAAAGGTGTGACGATCACTTATACTGATCTGGAACCTATAGTAGAGCCCGACATCTATGTGATAGATCGAGAACTAAAAAATGAAGATAAGCACCATGAGTCGTGTATATCAGATGGTATGGAGATATATCTGCATTCCTGCTTAGAAGATATTGGAGGCATTTGCGGCAGACTATATGATATTCTGCATGTTGGTTGCGGACATCTGTACCAGTGGAGCGCCTCTGATGATAGTCATTTAGAATTTAAAGGGGATAAAGCCTGGAGTATTGGATCTACCTATCACCTGCACGCCGGTGAAGACAAACTGCGGGAAGTATGGAATTATGAGTCTGAAGCTGGCGTTCTTGCACTCGAAAATCTAAAAAAAATACTTCGTCAGTATAAATTTGACAAAACTTTTTCAAAGAAAATGATTCGTTTTTTTAATGATTATTTAAAAACGGATCTCAATTATATTACATCTTTCTATCGAACCGGTATAACACAAAATTTCTTCGATGATTGGCAATATAATTCATTAACCCTCCCAATGATAAATTTAGATTTCAAATTGCATATAAAGAGAAGAACCAATAAATGCATTGCTCTGATAAATGTGAGACAGTCACTAATGGTAAAGTAAACGCTTAACATGTTCTGTTTAAAAAGAGAACTACAATAAGAGGCTTCGCTTGTTTATTAAGAACCTCAGCAGATGGAACTGGTCATCCTAAAGCAGTTATGAGCCAGGGTGAAGAAAAGAAATGCTGCCCCCCTTCCCAAAAGTTACTAACTATAACAGTAACAATATGTAAGAATCCCTTCCAAAAAACAGTTGCTAACAGAACAATCCAATATCTGTACAAGAAAACAGCAACAGCTCACTATACAAGAAACTGCATTGTGTAAGCAAAACTTACTGCATGTAGTTTTTTTTCGTAAACAGTCACTAACTCTAAAGACTTATAAGTGTAATAGTAAGATTGGCATTAGTTTTTGAAAATAATATCTGTCTTACAAAACAGTCACTAACTCTAAAGGCTTATAAGTGTAATAGTAAGATTAGTATTAGTTTTTGAAAATAACATCTGTCTTACAAAAAACAGCCACTAACTCTAAAGGCTTATAAGTGTAATGGCAAGATTGGTGTTGGTTTTTGAAAATAATATCTGTCTTATAGAAACAGTTACTAACGCTAAAGGATTATAAGTGTAATAGTAATATTGGTATTAGTTTTTGAAAATAACATCTGTCTTACAAAAACAGTTACTAACGATAAAGGCTAGATGTATAATAGTACGATTGGCGCTAATTTTTTGAAAATAATATTTGCCTTATAAAAACAGTCACTAACTCTAATGACTTAAAAGTATAACAGTGAAGTTGAAGCTAAATTTTCAAAAATAACAGGTGTCTGCTTTTAACAGTGACTAACTCGGACTCATTATATAATGACAAGACTACAAACTACTGATCACAAATTTGTTTTACCGTTAACAAAGGCGGTATATTCAGCGCAAGTAAATATTCTCCCTCCCCAAAACTGTTACAAACAACTACAGTAATATAACATACTAAGAGTACGCATTATTTAAAAATTAAAAAAAGTAAGAGGAATCAGAAGAACAAAAGCAGTAAGAATAGTACAGAGATCAAAACACGCATAAGATGTTATAGGTCTTTGTATTTCATAGAAAAACTACAGAATACGCTTTTGCATTCGGAAAACCATCAACAGTAAATATATCTCTTGAATGAGGTATCTGGTTTTTTATTCTTCACTCTTAAATTTTAAATAATGAAAAAAATCCTTACTTACTTTCTGCTTATTGGTGTTTTAATTTTCTCCTCATGCGCAAAGCATGACCTGGAGGAACCTGTTAAAAGGCCTACCTTTGAAAATAGCCATCTCGTCAAAAAAAAAGACGATCATGGTTGCGACCATGACGCTATTCTTACCACTGGGGGGATAACTCCTTGTGCAAAAGATGGGGGTGATGATGATGACGATGATCCTATTGTAATGCTCACTTGTGTAAATGATGCAGGGAACGTTCTCCCTAATTCATTTGTCGTCATCATAGGGGGGACTGATACACTATCTGGTTTTACTGATTCTACAGGTCAGTGTTCTTTTGTCCTTAAGGCTAAACGCTGGACGCTGGCCATGACACATCCTATATATGGTTGCGCTTATGAAGATATCAATTTACTTGACCCGATTGTCAGGTTGGTAGATACACTCCGGCCTATCAATTGCAATCCATGATCTGTTTTTGTTGCCATTGAAACCATCCGTAAAAAAACGGATGGTTTTTATATTTTTGTCTTATCTAAATTATTGCTATGTTTTTAAGGCGCCTCATTAAGCTTGTCTTTCTTATGGTATGCTTGCTAAGTTGCCAACAAAAGAATAACAAGAAGAATCATAAAGCCAAGGCATATCTGGAGAGTCTTATAACCAATGCTATAGACAATAATATACCGGGTAATGAAAGGCTTGTCAATGCCTTTATGGCCGATTCAATAGCGCTTGCCATCAATGACATTCCTTCTCAAATAACAAGCAAAAAAGCTATTGCCACAATTTATGTGAAGCTGGATAGTTCATTGCAGGCAATAAATTACTTCTTAATGGCTGCAGAATTGGCCAAAAAATCATCAGATTCTGAAAATCTGGGCATTGTGCTCAACAATATAGGGATCATTTACAATGAAAAATCAGAGTATGACAGTGCTCTGAAATATTATCATAATGCTAATGAAATATTTAATAAAACTGGGGACCAGGAGCATATAGCTCAAGCGCTTGTAAATATTGCCATAGTATATAAGATACAGGGAAACTTTAAAGAGGCTTTTAGATTATGTATGGAAGCTGCTAAAATAATAGAGAATACAAATTCGGTAAAAGACCTCGCATATATATACACTACAATAGGAAATATACTTAGAGAACTAAATAAATTACAGGACGCCTTACATTATCATAACCTGGCCCTGACAATAAGAATTAAAGAACAAGACTCGGTCGGTATTGCTAGTTCACTGAATAATATTGGAAATGTCTATCGAGCTCAAAAAAATTATACAAAAGCGTTAGTGAATTATAAAAACTCATTAATAATTAAAGAAAGAAATGCTAGCAAAAAGGCCATAGCAACAACTATTGACAATATTGCAGAAGTTTATTCGGATCTGGGACAATACAGTAATGCAGAAGCCTATTTTAAAAAAGTTCTGGCTCTTCGAAATGGAGTAAAAGACAAAGACGGTTATCTGACCGCTTCTAATAAATTAATTAAGCTATATCTGGCAGAGAATAAACTAAAAAATGCTGAACTCCTTGCAAATCATGTCGATAGTATTGTTTCGGATTCAGGCTTTCTTAAGCAACGGTTAAACAATGCCGTTATGAGAGCAGATATATACACGAGGTTTGGAAAATATAAATTATCTGCAAAGTACGCTTTGGAAGCACTAGCTTTAAAAGAGCGTTTATCTAATGATAATGTGACAGATACTGTGTTCCTCTTAAATGAGAAATATAAAACCCAGCAAAAAGAAAGAGAATTATTTACAGCAAAGCAGTTCCAGGCAGTTCAATCTGAAAAAATAGATGATCAATGGCTGCTTATTATTCTCTTGATCATTGTGCTGTGCATTCTCTCCATCGTATCATTTTTATTATTTCGTTCAAACCGGGTAGTAAAGAAGGCAAACGAAAGAATTGAGATACTCATGAAAGAACTGAACCACAGAGTAAAAAACAATCTCCAGATAGTTTCTGATATGCTTCATTTACAAAAGGATATTATAAATGACTCACATCAAATGCCTATGATACAATCGGCTATTAACAGGGTAGAGTCCATGAATATCATACACACTCTTTTGTATCAAAAAGGATATAGTGGTATAATTGAGCTAAAGAATTTTGTCACAACACTTATGGAAAACCTTGTGCATGCATATGAATTCCGTTCTACTATCTTTAATATTAACCTTAATATTCAAAAATCAAATATAAGTGTTGACAAAGCTATCCCGCTTGGATTGATACTGAACGAGCTAATTACCAATATATTTAAATATGCGGAAGTGGGAACATCATCACCATTAATTGAGATAATTTTTACTCAGAAAAACAATAACTGCATTTTAGAAATAAGGGATAATTGCAAAAAATGGGATATTGATGCTGCACGAACAAAAAAAAGCGGTCTTGGGCTATTTCTCGTAGAAACGTTAACCAGGCAAATAAAAGGAAAATGGAAGCAAACAAGTATCAATTCGGAAACAATTCACACTATAGAATTCAGCAACTAATATCCTACTATGAAAACAGTAAAGATCCTGATCGTAGAAAATGAACATCTCACAGCGCAGCGAATACGCATAACATTGGAGCGAGCAAATTATCTTATTACGGAATTAGTATCAAGTGGCGAAGATGCTATAAGATCTATCAAATCAGAAAGTCCTGACCTTATATTAATGGACATCCATTTGGATGGCAAAATTGATGGAATCACCACCGCGGCATACATAAAAAAACGATACGATCTGCCAGTTATATTTATTACACAATGGGAGGATAAAGAACTTTTCGAAAATGCAAAAGAAACGCTACCTCAAAACTATCTTATAAAACCTTTCAATGATACTACACTGATAAATGCCATTGAACTAGCTTTAAAACATTTAGAGAATGATCTTAAAAAGTTACCCAGTTCATATGTTGCAGCTTCGGGTGAAGGAGTCTTTATTCCCACTGAAGCCGGCATCAATGTAAAATTGCTATTCAAAGACATTCTGTATATAAAAGCAAATGGTGCATATTCTGATATATACTATGAAGGTGAAGATAATATAAAAAGCTACCACAGGATATCTATCAGCTCTAATCACGTAAGTGAACAATTAGCCAATCCCTCATTATTTAAGATACATAGATCTTACTATATAAACATCCTGAAGATCGACAAGATCTTTAAGTCTTCGGTATTTATTAAAGGTGATGAAATACCTGCCACCGAAGAGCTCATACAAATATTGAAAAATAAATTAATATTTTTGAAGCGATAATATCTTTCAGAAAGGAAAAACAATCTTTTAGAAAGGTTTCGGGCACATTCAGAAAGTGTGTCGATATTCGTCATTGCCTTTATTGAAATTTATAATAAAGGCTCTCATTTCCCAGGCGCATTAGTCTCTAAACCTTCGGGGAGTATTTGTTTACTAACAAGTACTAACTCATTTTTTATACTTATAAGTATAAAAATAAGGTATGCATTGTAAATGTAAGTCGAACAACATCAAAAAACAATTCTTGAATATGTCATCATACACTTGCTTTGATCAGCTCATGAGATCACACAATGTAAGTTCTACTACCATGGAAAAACTTAATAAGGATATTCAGCAATTGATCAAAAATGACATGGGCATACCTATATATTTTTATGATAGTGAGCTGCTCAAAGAACTTTCTGGTGATGTTTATAGAATAAATAGGAAACTGCGTGCAATTCCTGCAGAAGGGATTGATACCTGTAAAGCTGATACCACAGGCGTATACCTGGAAGAGGATATCGAACAGGTAGGAGGAATCTGCGGAAGAACTTTTGACCTTGTACACATAAGCGGACATATATCTCAGTGGAAAATAGATCCGGATTCATATCAATTTGGTACAGAGGATTATTATGGTGTGCCTGCAAAAAAAGCAGAAGTGCTTGAGTATGAAAAAAAAGCAATGAACTATAGCTTGAAAAATCTGGAGAATGTATTGACCAATTATAATCTTAAAGAAAAAATCAACATCACTAAATTATTTCATTTATTATCAGTTAAAGACATTGAATATGTCTTACAGCTTGTGGAAGGGAAAACAGAGGTTTTTTTTAAAGGAGATTGGAGTATAAATATCCCTAAATGTATATGAAAGAGCACCTGGTAGAAAGATTTGCAGCATCAACTGATCAGATGTTCATTCCCAAGAACCCTTCCGAGGATGAACGGAAAGGTATAGAGATACTGAGTATTCTTAAAAACGAGATAGGAGGAATAAATAACGGTGAAGAGTTTTATAATAAATCTGGGTTTAAGATATTCCTGGAACCACTACAAGACAAATTAAAAGACCAGATCGATACAGGTTTCATTGAGGTTTCAACCTTGGCTTCCACTCTACATGCGAATTCACTGGATGCATTTAATATTGACTTTGGAAACAACACACGTAATAACGCATATCTGAAAGATCACAGTGGTTTGATATCACAGTACTTTAAACCAATAATAAAAATACTCAGGAAAAGGTCTCTGATCTTGTACAATCATCCAAACTACTTCATAAACCCTTCAGAAATACTAAATGTAATCTCAATAATCCCGAGTAATGGTCAGAATATATATACAGATATAATTAGTAATGATACACGGAATGCAATCGATAATGAGTTCGATTCAATAAAAAAAGAGATTGCAAATATTACAAATAAAGATGGTAAAAAATCTAGTCAGTTATACATTTATCTGGATCAAAAGCTCCAGCTGAAAACCCGGATCAGAAGATCAAGTATTAAAGATAGACTAACGAGCTATGACGGCATTACCAAAAAGATGCCGATAAAAGTTTTAAACAAAACAAATTCGGTTTTCAAATCAATCAATGAAAAAGAAAAAATATTTGCGCTACATTATCTAAATCATAAACTTTATCATTCTTTATTTCAAGAGAAAAAGAATACACGGTCATCTCTCTTTTTATCAATCCCGATCATCGATCCTCATCCTGACAGATCAGAAACCAACAAAGCTTATCTTGGTATAGGTTCTGTTTTTATCTACCTGCAGTTAAAAGATAACTTTGACCCAATATCAACGAGGAAAAAAATTGAGGAATATGTGCTCGAAGTACCTAAAATAATCAGGACTTACTTGACGGGTTATACATTTCAGTTAGCCATCGACAAATACAATTTAGCAAAGGAAGAAGCAAAAAATGCTGTAAGACAAGCCACAAAAGCAGCGATATCACAGGTTATGGCCCGCAATATGAGTCATAATATTGGAAGCCATGTTTTAAGCAAATACAAAGACGTTTCAGATATCAAGCACACACTATATGGCAGTGGTAAGCAAAAACAATATTGCGGTTATAATAGTAATACGCTAAATGTGGACGACCCACATGAGACAATTGCCTATTTCAATGAATACCTGAAAAACAGAATGGATTTTCTTGCGGATATAGCGACGACAGACCCTGTAATGGAAACGCCAATGTACCTGTTTAAAGACATTATTAAAGGATTTGACAAGAATAAAATATTGTTAGATCGTATTAGCGGTGTTTCTGAAGAGATAAGATTCGGAATTAAAGTTATTGTAGCAGGTAATAGCGGCACAATAAAAACATTAGATGACGGTAATGACCCCATATTTTCTATACCCAATGAGGTATTGGGTGCACAAGCATTTTACATTCTGTTGGAAAATATCATAAGAAATATATACAAGCATGGTAACCCTACCGCTGATTTTGACATTATAATAGAAATCGCAGATTACCAGCCTAATAAATCATTTTATGAAGTGAAAATATACGATTCACTATGCCATGATGAGAAGAAAGTAAATAAAACTGTCGCAAGACGAAACAAGGCTTTTGATGACTCTATTCTTAAAGACAACAAGCTTCGTGACAATAATCTTGGTACAATAGAAATGGACGTGTGTGCCGCATATTTAAGGTGCTTACCGGTAATATCTGTAGAGAACAACAAATACAAGCTGCAAAAGAATAATAATTCAGAAGAACCGAAACTGATCTATGCTTATTGTCATAAACAACTAACTACAAATATTACTGATGAGATGTGCTATACACTTGGTTATAAGTTTCACATCAACAAACCCAAAGAAGTACTGGTATTAGATGAGACTGGAAATTTTAAAATTGGGAAATTATCGAATGTAGAGTTGCATGCAGAGGGAATAAAAATCGTAAATCCTAAAGAACTTAAAGAAGATAAAATCTATAATCACCAGATTGTTTATTGCACTTCAAACAAATTACAAATAGAGAAAATAATAACGCCGCACAGGTCCCAGATATCAAAAAGAATAGTTGGGTTTGACAAATCTATTAATACGAAGGACCATAAAAAATTTATAGAAGGGCTATGGGCAAAGTATATTATTGATCAGCATTTAGCACCTAAAGACTATTTTATAGATACCGTCGGTGCCAGCTACATGATAAAGGTCTCCGATAAGATTACAGTTTCCGAGCTTGGGAAAGAGGATATTCCTGAACATTCCCATAAAACCATTTTTCTAAATCATGGCGGAAATTATTCAGAAAAAAGGAAAGCCTTTGATAGATGTGAGATAATTACAAGCCATAATAAGCTATATGCTTTAAAAAGATCCCTTTTTACCGACCTTAAAAAAACATATGAGTACCTGGAGACAAACATGCTCAAAGTGCTTATTATAGATGAGCGCATACAGGAGAATGTTGTACTATCTGATAAAAAATATTCTGTAAATGGAGAGGATATTTCTTTTAACGATTATTTCCAACAGCAACAAATAATAATACCGCAGATTGACGAAGCAAATTTAAACGTTGCCAGTTTTGGTACGATAAGTAAAATAAACAATGGAAATACAATAACAGAAGCTGATAAAATAAAAACATTCATTAGCAAGCACTTATCTGACGCGACTTTCTGTGTAGTACATCTGGGTGTATTGGAAAAAATGCTGCCACCAGGAACAACAAAATCGAAACCAGCAATCAGTAAAATTATTGATCAATTGTTTCCCGGCAATAAAAACAGGGAGAAATTAATTGTTATCTCCGGAAGAGGGAAACCTAACAATCTTTCGAATGACATTCCTTTTATCTCACTAGCCTTAATACAAAACTCAATTGAGACTCTTTTTGATAAATATTTACTGACTAAAATATTATACAATGCCAGAAAATCTGCGTAGTTCAATTGTTGTGGAACAAATCATTTGCTTTATTGATCCCGGAAAATTTCAAGAGTTACTATTGAATGCCCAAAAAAAGGATGGGTTAAAACTCAGTAAAGACAGAATAATCTTAAATAACGACAACCTCGTTTACATTGGAGAAAATGAAATAGAAACCAGCAATTATGATGCCGATAAGGCCAATAAAAGTAAATGCCTTTTAGTGCCTGACTCATTTAAGTTACAATACATTCCCGCTAAGGCATTTAAAATATTGTATCATAATGGAACAACAAACAGAGACCTGATCAATGAATTGCGAAACAATAAATTTTATACTGGTGAACGAAAATCAATAGAAGAAATAGAAGCGGAAAATGATAAGAATAAAGAATCACTGTATTACATTATTGCTAAAAACATTAGAGATCTATCCATAAATGAGATAACAGAACAAATCCCATATTATGATGTAATCCTTGAAACTAAGCTAGAATTACTTCACGCATGTTTGACACCTGAAGGCGCCAGGAATATATATTCAATTGACAATATTGACCTGATAGAAGGTATAACTGTTAATTATTCGATAAATAAGAAAGAAAAAAACATAAAGCAGTTCATCAGTGAACATTTAGCAATTAAATCCGATTGCTTCTCAGATACATACATTGAAAGTTTATCCTGTTTAAGAATAGCCTTGCTGGGTGCGTAGCTAATTTATTATAAGAAAAAATGAAATATATTTTTATCGATAGCAATCAAAGGTTTACAAAAGCATTTAGTGATAAGCTAAGCTCCGGTAAGCAAAATAGTCATTACTCTCTATCAGGCGACGACATAAGCATGGAGCTAGACAACGTTATATATGAAACAGTAAACGGTGATGCTAAATGCAATGTTAAAGCTGAAGACATTTTTTTCATTAATTGTGAAACAAAAATAATTAGTAAAAGACAACACTTTAATGGCATAGAGGTTTTAAAATGGTTGCGGCTTAAAGGTATAGACAATCATTGTGTACTATATTCTTCGATGTCAATACAGGCACTGTCAAGATTGGATCCTACTTTCTGCATTATTCTCTCAAAAGGTGTGAGCTTTATACAGATTCCATTTTCTCCCGAAAGTCTTAAAGAACTGCAATTGAATGAATTCGCTGAGCGGGAAAATCTCCTCCACTTTTTTAGGGGAGAAATCAACATAGAATCGATACGTCATGAACTAGGTAATCTATGGGGACTCGAACGATTGAAATTTCTACTGGATATTTCGCAGAATAATTATAGGAATAATTTTTCGCTTGAGTTACTACGCTATCTGAATAGTCACAGGAAATCCAAAGACAAATTGGATAAAAGCAAAAGTAAATGGCTTATCAACTGGTTCAACGAAAGGAATTTTGAGATCATCTATTATGATGATATGGCTGACGAGTGGGGCCCGGTACTAAAACAGATGCTAGGCAACAATTTCAATTACTACACCCCAAACACAACCAGCGAAGATCAATTGCTCACTCTAATAGAGACAAAGAATCCTAAATGCATATTACTGGATCTGAGGCTAAATAATGAAAAGGAATTCAACAATGATCCATTATCCATTTCTGGTGGAGCTCTTCTTAAAAAAATAAAAAACAGTCACTATCACTTACCTGTAATAATACTTACAGCAACTAATAAAGCGGAAAAAGTAAACAAGCTGCTTGCAGCAGGTGCAGAATATGTGTGGACAAAAGAGGGGGTTGATGATGGCATTGATGATCTTTACACATTAAATAATACAAATGAATTACTATTCCGGATAAAGGACGCAGTCTGTAAGTTTCCTGGTGAAATATATGCAAGAATATTTGAGGCTGAATCAAAGATCAATATCTTGAATAAGAACGTAAAAAAAATATCCAGGCAATTTATACCGATCCTTAATGCCGGTATTTTAAAAGATATTGACACGATAGTTATCGATACAAATTTTTTCATTGACGGGTTGGCGACCAATCCTGGCTATCTAGAACTATTCTATCAGGTTTTGTTAGCCAACTCATCACAAGATAATATAAAGAAAAAGCAAGTTGTCATTCATGAAGATGTGTACAGCGAAATGTATATAATCAGCAGATTGGATGAAAAAGAGATCAGGGATGGCATTCTACATAACAAACTAAGGGTACCCATTTGTCAGTTATTGGTAAGGCTGCTGCAGAGCTGGATAAAGAAAGAATTAGTGTTTATTCATAAAGATGACGGGCAGACAAACGCCATTAAGGAGAATTTAAAGCTTGATATAACTAGTTTACTAAAGCCTTCGATAGTTTCAGGAGAAGAATTTATTGCTTATAGTATGATCGAATCATTGCAGATCCGGTTATCAGACATGCTGAAAAGAACTAAACTTGATGCAGATGACCCCTTAAGCATCATTGTGCCAAAATATGTATCATCTGGAAATGTGCTTTTCATCACTTCCGATCAAGAACTAGCTTATAAGGTTGGAGAGAAATTTGTGAATGGTGAAAACATACAGAAACGTATATATGAACGATATAGGGCAGGCAAATTTAAAAAAACGGGCATACACAATGCCACCGTTGAAAATCATCAATACAGGCACCTGGAAAATAATGCCTTTATAAAATTATTCAAATAACCTTACCAAAAATCCCCTAACACAACCTAACTAAATTAAACGCTTATATCAAGACGGGATATACAAAACTACTAATAGTAAACCGGCACAGCATGAACGAGCTTATTATATGGAACAACTCCTTGTTCAGGAATAATATTGAAGACCCTACAACAACTGCAACAGTTGTCGGCAGTCGGAAGGAATTATTGGAAATAATTAATGAGTGGAAAAAATTCAGTTCAATTATAGTTTTATGCGAATTGAACTGGTCTTACGAAGATAAATATAGGAAAATGCAACACTTTTCCGGTATTGATCTTGTGAAAGAATTAAGAAGATCATACGATATTGACTTACCTGTATTGTTTGTTTCTTTTTATCCAATTCATCTATTATATAATGCTACTAATGAGATACTAACTTCAGTAGGACATAGCTTCCATCAACTGCCCGGAACCCCGGAATCATTTAAGAATCTCATTAAGGATGAACAAAAGATTAGCTCTTTAGAACTAAAAGACATTCAGTTATTTTCTTGCAGTTTAAGGGGTATTGTCACGGTTAAGATTCATCAGGTACGTGGGATAGTTAATAGAGTAGGTAATTATACAAATGAAGCATTGCAAATAGAATTAGAAAAATGTATTGAAGATATACATCGGGTATTCAAAGAAGATCCTTTTGAAGCCATTAGCAAATTACGCGAAAGATTCCCGTTAATAAATGAAGTAAACGTTAATAATGTTTTGGAATTTATCAATGATATCGGAAATGAATTAATTATAAAATACAGCCAGTCAGAATTTTCCGCAGCATCGGACTTTACAGAGAAAAAAAACTGGAAGCTCTTGTTGTTAGATGATGAAATAAATGACAAAAGTGCACTTGTAAAGCTTTTGAACGCGAAAGGAGTATCTGTAGTATGTACGTCGACTGCTGATGACGCTATGAAAGCGCTCTCAGAAGACAATTGCCTGAGAGGGGCCATATCTCTTATCATTAGTGATTACAGATTGATCGACAATACAGGAAATGTTCCTGTACAACAAAAAAAGCAAGGGTATGCATTTCTCCACGAGGTTGCAGAAAATTTTCGTGGCAGGTTAATAAGTGCAGTTGTTTATTCCGGAATGCCAAGACAGTTTTTGCTCGAAACATTCAAAACATTCAAAATAAGGACTGAGATCTATTCTAAAATTGATTTCAAACCGGATGATGCAGGTGCAAGAAACTTTCTTGTTGAGAGGCTTATTGAAATAGGTGATGAAAATTACAATGCATTACAAGCACTTCCACTCTCCAGTAGAGGATGGGCCGCGCATTTACATGATACATATCTCATGTATAGAAGACAACCTGACTATGAGAAAAAGGAAAAAGACATCAGCGATTTTTGTACCCAATGGGTCGACGAATTCAGAACCGGTCAAAATCCTGTTTCACCTATGAGTAAAGGGGATATATTCAAACCTCGAAAAGGAGATCTTGTAAGTACCCTGGAAAAATTTGAAGCTTATTACAAAACCAGGAGAATAGCACAATTTCTGAATATTTATTATGAAAGTCGTAAAGCGGGCGACCCATTGGATTTAATACCGGCGATTTTATCACCTGAAAATAAAAAGATGGATACACCGGAACTAAAACGGGGCTTCTTTTCGCAAATAATCGGTTTAAAGAGAGAGGAATTTCCTTTTGGTGCAACTATAGAAGAACTTAATTGGTTTGAATATGACCTCGGTATAAAAGTGCTGAATAGCTATAAACGCTATAGACAAAAACTAAATAAATGTGAACATATTATCGGGGAATTCATTCAGGAGATCGGGATTTTAAAGGCAAATCTTGAAAAGAACGATTTCAAATATATTGATGAAAGAAAGCACGAACTACTTTTTGATCAAAAATCATTCAAGCCCTATTTGTTTGACAAGACAGATATTGGATTGTGCATGCAATGGTTCGATAAAAATATAGATGACCTCAACCGGTCAACACTTGAAGCATACCTTAACGAATTCATAGTGCCAATTAAAGATATATGGAAGTAGCCTCGCTCCAGGAATATGTGGATGTAAAGATACTGCGTATCAGAAGTTACATACGTCACACGATTAAGTCAGCACAAATAAGAGCTGAAGGTATTTACAACGATAAATTTGATTTCTTCTATAAATGGACTGTTGGCAAACTGTCAGGCAAGGAAATAAAAGATACATTGATAGTATGTCTTAATCAGAATGCTGTACCCCGGAACGTAATAGACTGTGGTGACGAAACGGTACACCGTTTTGCAATGCTTTTGGAAAACTATAAGCTTGTTGCCGGTTCGACAACACCTGACATGCTTATAAGAGAAGATTGGTTGAAGGTTAAAAATAACTATGAACGACAATTAAAAATAGAGATATGCGAGGTATACGACAATACATTAATTGACAACAATATTGGTATATCTGAGCATAAAGAAGATAAGCATGGAGAAGATAACATCATTAATGATGACATTATGGAATTACTCCAAGATGTATATCAAGGCAATTGGTTCGTAAAAAGCGGAATAGCAAAACATGAAAAATTCAATTACATGACTGGCATTGCTAATTTCTCTATTCCGCAGGATATACAAAGTACAGTATTGAATAGTGTTTTGTGTAGCTTAAGATCGTTCTTTTCTAAGAACTACGGTGCCAATCAATTTACTATCAAGGAGTCTGCTGATGGGAAGTATTTTATTGAAGGCCTTTTTAACTACTCACTGTAAAAAATATATTTTATTACGATAAAACCATACGTTATGATCCATTTTGTTCTTCCCTTAGTGCTTATAGGAACTATTAAGGCATTCTTTCTCGCTCATGGTCTATCTATTAGTATGGCAGCTGCAAGAGCTGGATATAACGCTCATAAAAACAATGAAGATGTCGTTAAAGCAGCAATCAATGCCGGCGCAACAGAAGCTGCAGCACAACTATTAAGAAATGCACTTCGAAAATATTGCTAGTAACTGTAATTTTAGAATTTAGCAATAATTCCATTGTCTGTGTGAATTGCAACAGATGCGATTTGTATACAACTTTGCCTATAAAAGGAATGTTGAGTTTTATTTTGGCAATTAGGCTTTGAACCTGTTCTTTATTTTTATTATATCTATACAGTACATACAGTATTAAAATAGAGCAAATAGTGGTAAAGAAATATATACATGCGTTATCTGAGAGGGTATGGCTTTAATGCTACCTTCAAAATTGTCCTCTGAAAGTACATCCATAGGTAATACACCAAATGTAATGTATGCGGATATATGAAACAGTTATAATGACTAGTTCGAATCCTCTCTCTGTGCTTAAATGCAAGAACCTCTGTAAATCAATTATTTACAGAGGTTTTTTGGTGCCTTGATTTTCTCCCGAACCTAAAGTGTTTAGTACGTTATTGTCACTCCTGCGCCGAGTCCCATATCACTATCATAATGTGTCGAAAGTGACCAGTATTTACCTAGAACATACCTGATACCAACCATATATTCCTTGTCAGTATTTCCCATGAGATTTAGTCGCAACCGGCTTGTGACGGGGATGTCTTCACGTTCAAGCTGGAAACGAAATTTACCTAAACCATCAATACGTGCTTCTGCGTTAATAAGCATCGGCAGCGTATAGCGAATACCTGCTATAATAGTTTTACGATTTGCCTGATTGCTTTCTTGCCCGAAAAGATTGCGTTCTATTTCATACCCTGAATTGCCAGGCTTCTTAACTCTGCTATTGTAGTGATAGTCAAATCCGATAAATGGTAGCAACCATTGCATTGTTCCTAAGTAACGGCCTATATAGGTTTCACTTTCGTAGCCGTTTTTAGGATTTAGCCCAAGCCGCCATTCGGTCGCAGCAATCCAACGTGTATTGGCATGCTGAATTTCGCCATCACTACCATTTGTCTCTAATCCAATATTAGCCTTCCAATAAAATTTTCGGTCATCCGCAAATAGCTTTCGCCGAGCATATCTGAGATCAGGTAATTGAGGGTTAGGCGGCGAATTCTCATAAGAGAATATCCGTCCCATGCCGCTCATCATATGATACAGGATGTGACAGTGGAAGAACCAGTCGCCACTCGCTGTCGCTGCGAACTCGATGGTGTCGACTTCCATCGGCATGATATCCAGCACATTTTTCAATGGCGAATATTCTCCATTGCTATTTAGAACACGGAAGTAGTGCCCATGTAGGTGCATTGGGTGTCGCATCATGGTGTTATTGGTAATCACCATCCGTATATTCTCTCCGTTTCGGATTTTGATTACATCGGTTTCAGACACAGTTTTACCATTCATTGACCATACGTAGCGGTTCATATTGCCGGTCAGTTCAAAATGGATAGTGCGTGTTGGCCATGCAGGGAGCGTTGTGTTTTTCGGTGCTCTGAGCATGCTATAGTTGAGCGTCTTTATGCCATCGGGGCCACTATTCATATCCTGCCACTTGCCGTCTACGTCTTGGCCATGACTCATACCCGAGTGTTCGGCGTGAGTGTCCAGTGCTTCATTATCGCTGCCTTCTGTTTCGGTATTATCCGCCCCGCTAACTACATTGCTATATTTATCATCCGAACCGCCGGTAATTTCCGGATACATGACGGTATTCATGTCCATGATCTGGTTGGTCATTAGCATGCCTTCCATCGGCTTCATATCGCCATTCATCTTCATCATGGCATTCATCATTTTCATCCCCTCAAAATATTTGAGCTTTGGCAAATGAGGGGCTTTAACTTTCATCCCGCTGCCAAGCCATAGAGAGGTGCTCTTAGTGCGATCCTCTGCCGTTGCAAGAAATTCATAGCTATGGCCATCGTCTGGGATGGTTACCAGCACATCATATGTTTCGGCTACACCTACAATCAGGCGGTCAACTTCCGTCGGCTCAACTTCTTCGCCATCATTTGCAAGCACAGTCATTTTGCCACCAGCCCAGGTGAGCCAGAAATAGGTAGATGAACTGCCATTGACTACTCGCAGTCGTATTTGGTCGCCTGCTTTATATTGTGGTTGTTCATTATTAGATTGTCCGTTGATATAAAATCGGTCGTAATACACGTCACTCACATCCATTGCAAGCATACGTTTCCATTCATTTATCACCTTCGTTTTGAAATGTCCGGCAGCGATTGCTTCGCCGTAGCTTTGCACGGAACCTTTTTTAATAGCAAACCAATCTGTTTGGTTATGCAGGCTGCGTTCAATTTCATCTCCCTGATAATCCGACCAGTCGCTCAAGAGAATGGGCAATTGCTCATACGCGGGCTCCTCACGTTTGTTAATGATGAATAAACCATACATACCATCTTGTTCCTGGTTCATTGAGTGGGAGTGATACCAGAAGGTGCCGCTTTGGACGATGGGAAAGTAAAATTTGTGTGACCCGTGGTGCTTAATTGGCGCTGTGGTGAGATAGGGTACACCATCTTCCGTATTGGGTAGAATTAAGCCATGCCAATGAATAGAAGTTTCGTGGTGCATTTCATTGTGTACCCAAATTTCAGCAGTATCCCCTTCATTGAAAAACAGAGTTGGTGCCGGGATAGACCCATTGATAGCAATAGCATGTCGCATTCCCTTATGGCTGATTTTCGGCACCATCGTATCACGTACATAGAGGTCATAACGTACTATGCGGCGCGGCGGCGCTTTAATGGTGCCGGGTGATTCAGTTTTTTGTTCTGCCTGTTGATGAGCGTGAATATACTTGTCTTCACCAGGAGTATCTTCTGAAGGTTGCTCGTTAACTGTATGGTCAGCATGGGTATCAACTGAAGTAGTTGGTTTGGGTTTGGCAGTGGGCTTTGGCCGCATTTTCGGCTTGGGCTTAGCAACAGGAGCTTTTGCTTTTACAGTTTTTTTGACCAGTGCCATGCCGCATTTAGGACATTTTCCGGGCCCTGCTTGTTGCACCTCGGGGTGCATGGGACAGGTGTACAAAACCTTGCTGGTCTGTTTGCTGTTTTGCGTAGGTGTATGGTGCTCATGTTGAGCCATTGCAAGCGTAATGCTTCCTATCTGCAATAAGAGTACCACTATCAATCTTCTCATCATGTATTCAGTTATTCCGTCCTGAAATGTCTTTTGATTTGCTCCCGCAAATGCGGCTAAATAATAGTGCCACTGCCCGCGGGAAGTATTTCCAGTCTACTTAGCTTTAATGACTTCTTCTACGCTGCCACATTCCAGCATTTCTTTACCGAAATAGGGATTTTTAATGTCTTCTTCATCACTCAGCCACATGGCACCTTTATCATTGAGCGCCATTGGGCAATGGTCATTGTATATTGTCCTGTTTGCGCCAAAGGCTTTTACCAAATTGTAAGTATGTTTAGACAATTCCGCAAATGTTGTACGCTGCTTTTCAAGATTACTCTCACCAGATATTGCTTGTGCATTAGTCCTGATGCCTGAGATAGAATTGTCATATTCGGCCTTTTGATCGGCGGGTAGGTTAGAAGCGTCAAAACCATCTATCACAGACAGTATCGCACGAGCTCCATTCTGTGCTTCAGGAGCGTCAGAATTTACCAGAGCAGTTTTTACATGAATGTAGTGGTCAAATACTTCCTGAGTTTTTGCACTGACAGTGCTGTCTACATTTGCTAGCGTTTGTTTGACATTCTTAGCAACCGTCTCGGAGGTGTCTTCTGTATCAGCTGAATGTTTTTGGGAACCTCCCTGGCAAGCAGAGAATAAAATTGATACGGAGAGTAGACTTAATGTTAATACCTTTTTCATCGTTCTTTTATTTTTAGTTTAGATTTTCTTCATCATTTGCAGCAATTCTTCTTAAATAACACGCTGCCTACCTTCCATATCAACTTTAATAGCCATCTCATGCGGCTAGTTCTTCAGCTTTAAAACCGGCAGCGGCAACAATCGCCTTGACGTCTTCCGCTGCTTTTTCAGTTTCAACAGTTAGAATTCTGTCGGGCGTAGTGGTATCAACTTTCCAGGTGTGAACCACTTCTTTCTTTTCGTTCATGAAAGGGGCAACTTTGGCGATGCATCCCCCGCAATTAATGTTCGTCTTAAATTTTAACGTCGTCATTTTTATTCCTTTTTTATTTTACAAAGTTCCGTCGCTTAGGTGGTTTTGGTGTTACGCAATCGTGGATTTCAATTACAAAATTTTGTCACAACCGGGCCCATTTTAGGCGTAAACTGTTGGTTACCACAGACACTGAACTAAGTGCCATAGCAGCACCAGCTATCATTGGATTAAGCATAAATCCATTTACCGGGTAGAGTATGCCTGCCGCTATTGGTATACCGATAAGGTTATAGATAAATGCCCAGAATAGGTTTTGCTTTATGAGCCGTACTGTCTTTCGTGATAATGATATCGCTTTAGGTATATGTAAAAGGTCGCTTGAGATCAAGGTCATCTTAGCTACATCCATAGCAATATCGGTTCCCTTACCCATGGCAATGCTGACATCCGCCTGGGCAAGCGCATGACTGTCGTTAATACCATCACCTACCATTGCCACCGTGTGGCCTTTTGCTTGCAGTTGTTTTATGAAATCTGCTTTATCTGAGGGAAGGGCTTCTGCTTTATAGTGTTTGATACCTGCTATCTGAGCTATTGCCTCTGCGGTATGCGCATTATCCCCCGTAAGCATATGCACCTCAATTCCCATTTCCTGGAGCCTTTGAATAGCTTCGGTTGAGTTTGCTTTTATTTTGTCCGAAATAGAGATTGCAGCAAGTGCTTCTGAAGAACTAGCGAACCAAATAACAGTGTTCGCCTGACCAAGCCAAATATTGGCCTTAAGCTGTAACCTTTCGGTTATTGCAATGTTATGGTCTTCTAGAAAAGATGCGCTACCAACGAAATATGTCATTCCACCAAATGTGGCTGTAACACCCTTGCCGGTAATACTTTCAAATGCATCTATAGCTACCGCCTGGGCAGTATGTAAGTAGCGTACAACAGCTTCCGCAAGTGGGTGCTCAGATTGTCGCTCGATGGCAAGGAGTATCCCCGAATTCTCTGTGGCAGCTCCTGCCTTCCATATAACATCTGTGACTTCAGGGCGACCTTCAGTAATGGTGCCGGTCTTGTCGAGAATGATAGCTGTTATTTTGTGCGCAGTCTCAAGACTTTCCGCATCTTTAATTAAGATACCATTCTCAGCGCCTTTTCCAACACCTACCATGATCGCTGTCGGTGTTGCAAGACCGAGCGCACACGGACAGGCAATCACCAAAACGGTTACCAGAGACAGGAGTCCCTGCGTAAATCCATTTTCACCGCCTGCGATAATCCATACAATTAAGCTCAGTATCGCGATGCCAATTACAATTGGCACGAAAATGCCCGAAATTTTGTCTACAAGTTTTTGTACTGGAGCCTTACTTCCCTGTGCTTCCTGTACCATCTTGATGATTTGAGCGAGTACGGTATCACCGCCGACTTTTTCAGCGGTAAAGAGGAAGCTGCCTTTTTGATTAATTGTTCCTGTAAAAACTTTTATACCTTTTTCTTTCAGAACGGGAATTGGTTCACCTGAAATCATGCTTTCATCCACATATGACGAACCTTCCGTTACAACGCCATCTACAGGTATTTTCTCTCCCGGCTTTACTTGTAATGTATCGCCAACCTTTACCTGGGAAATCGGTATCTCCATCATGTGGCCTCCATGATGTACTATAGTTACAGTCTTGGGCTGAAGACCGATCAGTTTCTTAATGGCAGATGATGTATTGGACTTCGCTTTTTCTTCAAGGAGCTTTCCAAGAAGAATAAAGGCGATTACTACCGCAGCGGCCTCAAAATACACATGCGCATGGAGTCCTTTGCCATGCCAGAATTGAGGATAGAGTGTGTTAAAGACACTGAATATATACGCAATACCAGTGCTCAGGGCAACAAGCGTGTCCATATTCGCTGAGCGATGCTTGGCCTGTTTCCAGGCACCTACAAAAAACTGCCTGCCGAAAACAGCAATGACGGGAGTGGAAAGTATCCACATAATGTAATTCGCGTAGGGCATATTCATGAAAAACATACCAATAACGACTACCGGAAGTGAGAAAGTTATTGCAAGAATAGTTCTGAGTCTCAGTGATTTGTACTTGGCAAGGTGTAGTTCTTCGATTGTTTCTTGTGCGTCGTCCCCTTCTGCGATAATCAGGTCGTAGCCTATTGACTGAATAACCGTCTTGAAGGCCTGAGGATCGGCAAGACCAGGTATGTACTCCACTTGTGCAGTGGCATTAGCAAAATTGACCGTTGCCTTGATTACCCCAGGCTGAGACATGAGCATACTTTCAACGCTTACAGCACATGATGCGCAGCTCATGCCTGTGATTGGAAAGCTCTTCTTTATGGTTTCAACATCATAGCCGAGGTCTCGAATGGCAGCCACAGCTTTGGACACTGTGTCGTTATCGTTAGTCTTTATAATAGCGCGATGATTGTTAAGCTCTACCTTATGCGTGGTGATGCCTGGTACTCCCTTCAATCCCTTGTCTATAATAAGCGCGCAATGCTCACTATCCATGCCGGAGATCGGTAAACTATATTCCTTTGTTTCGATAGTTCCCATAATTGGTGTATTTCTACTGCAAAGTTCCGCACCATTTCCGTCAGTACTGTTATACTATTCAGGAAAAGAATTATATAACTTCTCCTACGTCAGCTTATCTAAGGACTTTCTTTGGTGTGCACCAACATTTTTAAAATGGCTTGGTGGCAACCCGGTAACTTTTTTGAACTGCGCCGATAGATGAGCACTACTGCTATAGCCCAGTCTACTGGCTATTTCATTTAAACTCAACTCATCATATACCATCAACTCTTTTACCTTTTCTATTTTTTGCTTAATTATGAATTGTTCAATAGTCGTGCCCTCAACTTCTGAAAATAACTTGCTTAGATAGCTGTAGTCATGATGTAAAGCCTCCGACAGTATTTGGCTGTACTTATATCGTTTATCCTCTCCAGAACCATGAATTGTATTAATGACTGTGCTTTTAATTTTTTCAATGATTCTTTTCTGTTTATTGTCAATCAATTGAAACCCAAGAGGATCAATAGTTTCGGCAATTTTTTCTAGGGCCTCTGGTGACAGCTCCTCAGCAAGAGTAATTTCGCCAAGTTCTATTGCAATGGGATGAAATCCGAGTTTTTCAAGCTCGGATTTCATGACCAGTTTGCATCGGTCACAGACCATATTTTTTACGTACAGAGTCATTGTGGTTCTAGTTGTTGGGGGCACTAAATTTAGGATTAGTTAAAAATTCGTTGTCTGTGAGTGTTTTAAGGAACGCAATGAGGTCTGCTTTTTCCTGATTAGTCAAATTCAGCCCTGAACCAAAGTCTGGCATATGTACGTCAAGATTTGGGCTACTTTGTATAACGCCTGAGCTATAAAAGTTCACAACCTCTTCCAAAGTTGCAAAGCGACTGTCATGCATGTACGGAGCGCTTGCTTCGATATTACGAAGTGTCGGCACCTTGAATTTGCCGCGGTCAGATGCGTTGCCGGTAAATTTCTGCAATCCATCGTCTGCAGGGTTCACATCAAGCCCGTTATTTCTGAAATCTCTGTCTGTCAGCAGTGAATTCATTGCATGGCAGTTATTGCACATCCCTTTGCCGATAAAAATCTCGAAGCCATTTTTCTCTTGTTGTGTGAATACTGTCGTGTCACCTTTATGGTAATACGTGTCGAACTTGCTGTTGAATGATACTAATGTGCGCTCAAACTGAGCGATGGCTTTGACCACAAGGTTGCTGTCTATGGTGCGTGTGCCAAATGCCAGGAAGAATAAGTCAGGGTAAGCCGGGCTATTCTGTAAGCGGGACACTACCTCAGGCCAGGTGTTTGCCATTTCGATCGGATTGGTTACCGGGTCATGGGCCTGCCCTTCAAGTGTATTTCGTCTTCCATCCCAAAAGAAACGGTTCTCAAAACCAAGGTTCACGATAGCCATCGCATTGCGGTCACCGAAGGTTCCATTCGTTCCTTCACTAAATGGACGCGGATCGTCAAATGCATTTTCTTGTTTATGGCAAGATGCACAGCTTATAGTTTGTGTATTGCTGAGCATTTTTTCGTAGAATAATTTTCGCCCTAATGCGACTCCCTGTTCCGTAAGTAGATTGTCCGAGGGATGTTGCATGTCGCCTATGTATGCTTTCACATATGCAGGATACTCCACCGAGATATATGTCGGATCATACACCAACGGGTCTGGTGGTGGGGCCGGATTCTCTTTTCTACAGGCATGGATAGCTACGAATATCGTAGCTAATCCAACCAGTATGAGTGTTTTTTTCATCGTTATTCCTTTATGACTTTTTGAATACCTGTCTTGTCGTCTATGTCAGTGATTTTTATTATGTACACTCCGCTTGCGGTTTCAGACATGTCAACCGTCGGGTTCTTTTTGCCGGTAGCAAACGTCTCTTCCTTAACTATCTGACCGTTCACCGCAGTTACAGTTATTTTCTTGATAGCCTTCGTGTACGACACTGCAAAATTTTCAGATACAGGATTCGGTGATACTGAGAATTCGATTTGGCTGTTAACGTTATTTATGCTCAGTGCCTGAAGAGCTGAGTTAATAGCAGTAGTAATACCTGCTTGGTCATTCGCCTGGCTATTTTTCTTGTTGAAGAAAATTTGGTGGTTTGTTCCCCCCATAACAATAACGTGTGGCATACCTGTACCGCCGAAATCAGCCTCGTTAATGACATTTCCGGAGTTGCCAAAGATGGTCATGTTTGCAGTATTGCCGATGCTATTGCTGTTTATCCAGTTAGTGAGGGCTGCACAATTTGCGTCACCAAGATCGTCAGCTAAATAAAAGAGTACTTGTCCGGGATTTGATGTGGCGAAACTTTGTACCACATTGTATGCAGTTGTAGAAGCGGCAACGCATGAGCCACATGGCATCACCCATACAAAGACGATTACTTTTCCGTTATCAAGCTCATTAAAGAGTGTGTGGCTCGTACTGTTGCAATCAGTTGCAGTCCAATTGGTAGCTGTAGTTTGAGCAAGTGCTACGCTTGTAGCAGCTGCGAGAAGCGCAGTGGTAATTAATTTTTTCATCTTACGATATTTTAGTTTTAGATTAATGAATACATGGAAAGACACTATCGAATGGATAGCGTAAAGAAAGTATGCTCGCTGCCAGAGGCACGAGCTAGAAATATCAAATGAGATATACCGAGTACGATATGTAGAGCGGAACGCCTGCCGTTCGGACTGGAGGTGGCCGCAATAGCTTCTTGGTAGTAGTGACTGACTGATAATGAACCGTCGGTATTACTTGTGCCGGAGGCTCAGTGAGTATCACTTGTGGCGCCTCACTTGCTGGCTTAAATGTTAAAAAAGATTGAGATTTATCGTCTGCTTTTTTGAATGCAACCTTTACATCTTTACAGCAACCTTTAGGCATTTTCTTACCCTTGCAACACTTTTTCTTCTTCTCCGAGTGTACGCTTACATAGCGAAGTTTCCCCTTACAGTGGTGAAATGAAAATGTAATGCCAAATGCACAGAGCATATAGCATACCAAAAGTGTTATGGCTAGTAATTTTCTCACCGTAATAGGATAAAGATAGTTAATATTTAGAATTTTGCGATGACTTCAGTCAAAAAAACGCTGACGAAGTAATGGTTTGCGCAACAGAAGATACGCTAAATAGTATGAGTGTGATAAGTTAAATATTTTTCATGCAATCAATTTACTTAAAGGTAGACATTGATCACATATCTCTGTAATGAATGATTTCCCTGCAATTCTTTTCAAAGTGCGGAGGTATCGTTAAACCATAATTATGTAAATTTTTTCCAAAATTCTATAAGAAGAGGACAGAAGTACCAGACTTATTCCATTTAGTCCTATTCTCCCTGAGTTATTACGTTCACCTTTGTATTAGCAAGACTAATTCAATCTCCTGAATATGAAAGTCACATTACTAGTAGTTAGTGTTTTCTTCCCGGTTATTCTTGAAGCGCAATGGCAACCAGATACATCATTTGTAACTTCTAACAACCTAAAAGCTATTTCTTATGTTTCTGGACAGAAAGCTTTTATCACAGAATGCGACCTATATCAATCTTCGTGGTCAATGAATGGCTTGTACTACACTAATGATAGTGGTGGTAGCTGGAATGGGAGCATAAGCTCAGAAATGTGCCCGGCAACGTCTTGTTTTTTGAATGAAAACGTAGGTTTTGTAATAACAACCGGCAGCATGATCGGTGCAACTGCTATGCGAAAGACAATAAATGGTGGTGTCTCCTGGACAGATGTTGCTTTCAATTTTCCTTCCAGTATCCAAAAAGGTTTGTTCTTTGTAGATGAAAATGTTGGATACTATGGCAGTGGTGACGGGTTTTACATTCACAAAACTGTAGACGGTGGTAATTCCTGGACAACACAGAATACTGGCTCCGCTAACGCAGTTATTGACGCTATCTTCTTCCTGAACAAAGATACTGGGTTCATTGCCGGTTGGTACGGCCCTAAAATAGCAAAGACAACGAACGGTGGACTAACATGGACGGATGTGTCAAATCTATATGGAACATATGCTTTGGACTTCCCCTCAGAAATGGTTGGATACGCAATTGGTGCTAGCATGACGAACTCGCCCGTAATTATCAAATCAACAGACATGGGAGACACCTGGAGTGTCATATATACCGCATCGGTAACAGATCCATTTTTCTTTTCTGATATTCATTGTTTGAATGACAACATTTGCTACGTTACAGGTGCTAGCGGCACAATTCTGAAAACAACGAATGGTGGTGCAACTTGGCAATCTGAGGTGTCTGGAACTACCAAGAAACTGAATGGTATTTCCTGTACAGATGGTGGTCAATGTTATGTCGTTGGCGACTCTGGAGTGTTGCTAAAAAGGACTGTTGATCTCGGTGTGCGATCAAATGAGTATCTGAACACTATTACGACTGTGTATCCCAATCCTTTTTCTACAACGGCTACGATAAGTGTAACTGAAACTCTTGTAAACGCTTCACTGATTATCTACAACAGCTACGGTATGGCTGAACAGCGTTTTGACCATTTATACGGTGACACCTTTATTATCAATCGGAATACTTTACCAAGAGGTATGTATTACTTAAAAATTATTGATGAAGATAATAGCCGCATGTTTACAAAAGTAGTGATACAATAAAATCCAGTCAAAAGCCGTAGCTTAATAGCGTATTAGTTTAGTGTGAGTAGCAATTTGAAGACGGATTTTTATTGATAATCAACATATTAGCAGAGTAGGTTCACTAGCCTCTCTTTCCGCTTAAAGCGCTGCAAAAGAAAATGCTCCCGATCGGGAGCATTTTTGTTTTTACTCATCTGGTTGGTCATCAACAGGTTTTATCTTTTTAGGGATCTTGTGCTGCTCAATAGGTATTACTCCTATGCTTGTGGCATACATCACGAGCCCGATACGTGTTTTAAGCCCTAGTTTATCGAATAAGTTGTCACGGTATGTATGTATGGTACGTACACTCACTTCCATATGCTCGGCTATTTCTCGATAGTGCAGCTCAGTGCAGCAGTACTTCAGGAATATGAGATCCTTGTCAGTGATCTTCTGGTGAGGTTCCAGTCGTTTACGTTTTCCTTCGGCAAACATATCCTCCGGAACGAGTTCCGAGTGGTGCAGGTTGTAGTGGTACAGATTGTTGAGTGCAAGTTCCAGCTCGTTGGGCGTACAATCTTTCAGTAAATACCCTCTTGCACCACCCAATACCATCTTTAGTATGCTGAACTCATTATTGAACATGGTCAGCACCAACACCTTCATGTCCGGCCAGGTGCGTTTGATTATTTTCAGTGTTTCGTATCCGTTCATCACGGGCATACTTATATCCAGGATGCATATGTCAGGTGGAGTTTCCGACTCATTTATTCCATTGAGCAATTCCGCACCATTGCCTGCTTCAATGATAACGTTGTATTGCTTGAAAGAGGAAATTATCTCCACGATGCCTTTCCTGATAAGTGTGTGGTCGTCGGCTATTGCGATATTTATCATGCTAAAGTGTATTTATGGGTAATTGATATTTTTATTTCTGTACCCTGCTGTGGGGCGGAGGTGATACTGATGTTTCCTTTTACCAGTTCAATTCGTTGTCTCATGTTCAGAAGCCCGATGCCTTTGCTGGCATCATGGTGATTCATATCGAAGCCGCTCCCATTGTCTTTGATATTCATTTCAAACTTATCGGGAGCATAATTGATAGAAATATTGATCGCTGTAGCATTTCCATGCTTTATACTGTTTGATATAGCTTCCTGCATTACCCTGAACAGCAAGAGTTCTGTGTTGTCGGGCAGATTGTCATTGTCGCCCTGAACATCCAGTTGAAAAGTGACAGGATGTAAGGAACGCTGAAAATTGATCTCTTCTTCTATCGCGGTGAGCAACCCGATAATGTGAATATGGTTCTTGTTGAGTATATGGCTCACATCCCGTAATTGGGAAATACTCCCGGATAAAGATGTTGAAAGATCACCCAGGAGACTTAATTGTGGTTCCGGGTTTTGGATGATGCCGGATAATTGATGCTTGATAGCGCCTAGATTCTGGCAAATGTTATCGTGTATCTCCATAGATACCCTGTTGAGCGTTTCTTCCTGTATCTCCAGGCGACTATTCAGTAATTGGCTTTCGTACTGGTGTTGTAAGCGTTGTTTCTCTACTGCATTCTGCCGTTGCTTGTTTTTATGGACAGTGAGGAAAATAATAAAATACACAGCGAATAGCGTAATAAGCGCTGTGCTGGATATAAGAATAGGAATAAGTGGACTTGTTGTCATTGAGATAATTTATTCTTTTTAGCAAGAATGAATATTGCTGCAAAACTTGAATAAGTAACAATATTTACTGAAATCAATATTAAACTAAGAATAGGTGGTCTTTTGTACATTTGACTACTGAAGACATGTATTAATCCCCAGTTTGTGTATGTAATACTCCAGAACAAGAGAAATGTAAGGCAAATCCAGAAGTGCTGGTAGTTCAATATATTCGCTTTATCGGTTTTTAGTAAAGAATAGAAAAAGTGAAGCGACATCATAATTATTGAGACACTTTCGAAAAGTAGATAATTGGAATTGAATGTATTAAAACTCTGAATAAAAAGCGTGTTTACAATTCCGAATAGTAACCCAATAATGCCGAGTATTATACCTATGTGGTACTTTTTGAATTCAGGTATTATTCTATTGTAATAAAGGCAGATAAGAAGAAACTGAATGGGATTGAAGATGTGATAACCAAAACTGTTGTTTTTATATTTCACAATCAAAATCAATGCGGCTACTTCACTGACCAAAGTGCAAAATAAGAGTATTGAGAGAAGCATGCTCTCAATACTCTTGTTTTTGGACCTTTTCAATGAAGATATTGTTGCTATTAGTAGCACAAACAAATAGGAATAATATAACTGGAGTTGAAGCATCTGTTATTACGGAAGTATTCTTTGTTGTGCAGTTCCTGTATTCGGACAATCAGTAGGGCAAGGCATAGCATTATCCATTACTTGATTCCCATTATAATACACATAATCTCCTGCGCTGTTATATCCAGCTAAAACGATAGTGAAAGCATTTGGCTTGTAGCGGGCCGGCCGTCCCATGTTACCTGCGTTTATCCAGGCAGTAGTGTGGGCAAGCATAAGTTTTATATTCCTGATACTAGTATCATTGAGGTATGATCTCAGGCTATCGGCATTTATTATGAGGCAGTTAAGCTGTGTGTCCGGTGACCTGCTAATACTCTCAAGGTAACTTTCGATCATGATGTCGGCAGTGTCTTTATTGATGAAAGAGACATCAGTACCTGGAGTAGGTGGGTCTTTGGGCGGATCCTTTGGCGGGTTGCAGTTGTCCTTGCATGAGGCTAAGAGCACAAGCATTGCGAAAAAAAGTACTTTTTTCATGTTAAATAATTTTGGTGTGAATAAAATGTTGGGTATGAAGATACCAGTTTCATTTTTACGAAAACACCGTCGAAAGACGGTAAAAGCGATATTTTTTTGTTGTTTTTACACCCTTAGGGCAGGAAAGTGTACTTCTTGAAAGATATGGGCTCTTTTATGATGATATAGCTATACGTTTCCTCACGATCTTTTGCCTGTATTTCCTGCAAGCTGGCTCCAGCAGCCTATAAAGTGGCGAAGGTGAAATAATGACCGACAGTAAATGCTGCTTCACAGCAAATTTCTTCTGCTTCACCGAATTTTTTTTGCACAGCGGTAATTCCTATTGTCTATTTGTCTAAAAATAAGCGCTATGCGTTTGGTGTATATTATATTTTCGTTATTCCTGTTGCCGTTTCCCCTTTTGGGGCAAGTGCAGGTGAATAGTTTGCAAGAGTTGTTGGACTATGCAGATAAGCATAGCGCTGAAGCAAAGCAAGCATTATTGATGCCTGAAATTGCTAGACAGGATATGAATATCCAGTCATCAGCACTGTACCCAAAGGTAAATGTGTTTACCTCAGGCGACTATTATCCTCTTATTCCCACGCAGGTTATTCCTGCTGAAGTACTCGGTGGTGCGCCGGGTACATACTACAAAGCTCAGTTCGGATTGCCCTATGTTTTCCAGGCGGGTGCCGAGTTAAGTATTCCTGTGGTGGATCTGGAAAAATGGGCGCAGATGCAACGGGCCAAAGCACAGTATGAGCAATCGAAATGGAGTAGCAAAGCTGCTTTAGAGCATTTGCATCTACAACTGATACAGCAGTATTACCAGTTATTGGTGAGCCGGGAAGTGGCAAAGCTGAATGACGAGAATATAGAAACAGTAAATGAACTGATGCGAATACTGAATGACCGAAAGAATGCAGGAATACTAGACCCGGCAGACTACAACCGTTCGCTAAACCTCAAATTGAGCACTGAAACCTCTGATGTTGACTATGAAAAGAATATTCAGCAACATCTGAATGCGCTATATAGCTCTCTTAGCATACAAGCGGGCGGAAGTTTATCAATAAATGGATTATTGGCAGACTTTAAGTGGCCTGCCTTACAACAACCGGGAACCATTACCGATAGACCGGGTTGGCAGGAAGCAGATATGAAAGTTCGTGTATCAGAGTTGGCATTGAGTGAGAGCAAGAAGGGGGCTTTACCCAAGCTGAACCTGAATAGCCGCTATGCATATAATTTCCAAAGCAAATTCACCACCGGTGGACAGAACGTGGAATTTCAAACCGGTAATGTTGGCTTACGTATAGATTTCCCCATTTTTCGTGGGAACTACTACAGGTCAATGCAGAAGAAAAGTAACCTTCAGTTGCAGTCGGCTATCCTGGAAAAGGAGAAAGCTACGGCAGTGCTCAGCCAGCAACAAAATGACTGGTATAATATGTACGTGTCAGCCTATAGTAAGCATACTATAGTGGAACAAAAAGTACAAACAACATCGGACAACCTGCGCATAGCCAGGTTGAATATGAAAGAAGGGCTGATGGAGTTTGTAGAATTCAATAATATTTTCATGGAGTACAACAGGGCGAAGATGGAATATCTTCAGAATCTTACTGATGGCGTACTCTATTATTTACTAAGCACTCAAAACTTTTAATAAATGAAGCGACAGCTTACATCCATATTGCTGCTTAGCTCGCTGGCAGCGTGCAAAGAGAAACAAGTGGAGATACACCCGGTTTACAAAGAGCTGACCTCAGCGGTATATGCGTCAGGCACATTAGTGCCTGAGCAGGAGTACAAAGTAGTCTCCAGTATAGACGGTTACCTGGTGCAGTCGTTGGTGGGAGAAGGAGATTCTGTAACCAAGGGCCAGATGCTTTTTACTGTAAGCAATGAGGTACGTGAAGTACAGGAGCAGGGAGCGCAGGCAATGGTGCAAAAAACAGCTCCTACAGTTTCCGGTAATTCACCCGCATTTAATGAGCTGAGAGGCCGCATAGAGGTGGCAAGGATAAGAATGCAGCAGGATAGTCTTCAGTATATCCGGTATAAAACACTTTTTGAGCAACAGGCGATCTCAAAAAGTAACTACGAGAAATTTTATCTGCAATACCAGTCTTCACTAAAAGATTATAACAACCTGAACCAGCAATGGGAACAACAACGCCTGAGCAATAATCTGCAAATGCAGCAAGTACAAAACCAGTTATCTATAGCTGCTGCCCAATCTAATGTAGGCAAGCTGAAAAGCTTTGTCAACGGCAGGATATATGATATATACAAAAATGACGGCGAACTGATAACTCCCAATCAGCCACTGGCATTGATAGGTGCAGGGAGGATGATAGCGAGACTATTAGTGGATGAAGATGACCTGGGTAAAGTGTATATGGGACAAAAAGTGCTGGTGAGCATGGACGCATATCCTGATAAAGTTTTTACGGCACACATCACCAAGATATATCCACTGCTCAACAAAGTAGAACAATCCTTTAAAGTGGATGCAGAATTTGAGGAAACGGCATCGTTGGGAACTTATGGCTTGAATGTAGAGGCGAATATCATCATCTCAGAGAATAAACGTGTAATGGTGGTACCCAAAGAAGCATTGCTGAAAGGAGATAGCTTGTTTATAAAGAAAGGAGATGAAATAGAAAAGGTAAAAGTGCAAAAAGGACTGGAAGATGATAAATGGGTAGAGGTGATGGGATTAACTGAACAGTCAGCCATAATAATAAAGAAATGAACTGGAAATTATCATTCAGGATAGCGCTCACGCATCTTGTAACGAAGAAGAAGCAGAGCATTATAGCCATGATGGGGGTAACGTTCGGGATATCCATGTTCATCATCATGATCAGCTTTATGACGGGTGTTAATCAATTCCTGGAGGACATTACCATGGATAATACGCCGCATGTGCGTATTTATAAACCTATTGAGATAGAGGATAGGAAGATCATATCAGAGGCGAAAGCCGAAGGGGCAGATGACTGGCATATAGTGCAGCACCAGAAGCCGAAGAACGATATGCCCCGGATAAAGAATGGCCTTCAGCTGATGGGCAAAGTGGAAAATATGCCGGAAGTGCTTGGGGTAGCACCACAGGTAGCCACCCAGGTATTTTACAACAATGGGCCTGTACAGATACCCGGAACTATCAACGGTATAGACATCAGGAAGCAAGTCGCTTTGTTCGCCCTTGACAAAAAGATGGATATGGGCAGTCTCGACGATCTGCTGAAAGGTGGCGACCTGATAGTAATGGGTAGGGGGCTAGCTGAAAAGATGGGCGTGACAACAGGGGACAGGGTAAGTGTTACCACACCGGAAGGTAATAACCTGACACTAAAGGTTGCCGGTATATTCTCATATGGTGTCGCTGCAATGGATGAGAGCCGCAGCTATGCAACACTGGCTACCGTTCAAAAAATATTACAGAAGGACCCTTCATACATCACCGACCTGAATGTAAAACTCAAAGACGTGAATGGGGCAAAGGCATTTAAGGCAAAACTCGAAAATCAAATAGAAGATGTGTATATCGAAGATTGGGAGACTGCTAACGCATCTATTCGTGCGGGCGATAGTATCCGTAGTGTGTTGACTTTAGTAGTATGTCTCACATTGCTGACCGTTGCCGGATTCGGCATATACAATATCATGAACATGAATATCATCAATAAGATGAAGGATATCGCTATACTAAAGGCCACGGGCTTTCAGGGAGGTGATATCACCGCCATATTCCTGATACAATCGTTGATGATAGGTGTGCTGGGTGGCGCGTTGGGTTTGATTATAGGATTCTTTTTCAGCTACCTGCTGTCTAAAGCACCATTCCCGGCTGCTGCGTTTTTCAGGATAGAAACATTCCCGGTTAACTTCAAACTCATTCACTATATGATAGGATTGCTATTTGGCTTCTGCACCACATTGATAGCAGGGTACTTTCCTTCCAAACGCGCTTCTAAAATTGACCCTGTACAGATCATCAGGGGATAAAAGACTTTTATGGCTACAATACTGAAAGCAGATAATATTGTTAAATACTTTTTAGAGCCGGAGAAATTCCGGGTACTGAAAGGGGTAAGCTTTGATGTGCAGCAAGGTGAGTTCCTTTCAATAGTGGGAAAGTCGGGTTGTGGCAAGAGTACACTGTTGTATATCCTTTCCACTATGGATACCGACTACGAAGGGCAGATGGAAATAAATGGTGAAGTGCTTACAGGGAAGACCCAGAACGAGCTTGCCCGATTCAGGAATGAGCACCTGGGATTTGTGTTCCAGTTCCATTACCTGCTACCTGAGTTTACTGCATTAATGAATGTAATGCTACCAGCATTGCGGTTAGGGAAATATAGCAAGGAGGAAGTTGAGGAAAGAGCGATACAAAAGCTGAAACTGGTAGAAATGGACGAATATGCCCTGAAACATGCCTCAAAGCTATCGGGCGGACAGCAACAGCGGGTAGCCATTGCACGGGCCCTGATAAATGACCCGGCAATAATAATGGGTGATGAACCAACAGGTAACCTGGACAAGACGAACTCAAATAAAGTGTTTGATATCTTTAAAGAACTGGCGCAGGAGAATAAACAGACGATCATTACCGTGACGCACGATATGGATTTTGCCAATGGGTCAGACCGTATCATTGAAATGCAGGATGGGCAGGTGCTGGATATTCGTACCCCACAGTGACAGCGGCTAACATTATTATTGGTATTTTGTGGATGCAATCAACACATACGAGCCATTGAGCAGTAGACAACAGAAAAAGCTGAATTATCTGCAATACAGGTTTACCCCGTATTTCCTGATCGCTTTGTTTGCAGGGAGCACGGCTATTGTCCGCGCTTATATTATTCCGGAGTGGAGCACATGGTTTCATCTTTTCAGCTTTATTGCGCAGACCATCTCATTAACGCTTATCTGGCACCTCATTAAATGGCTCAGTAAAAAACTGGACAGTAAATTCCCATTTGAGGATGGCCCGTTGCAAAGAATGTTTATTCAAGTATTCCTCACCTTTTTGATATTGACTCCCATTGTAGTAACGAGCATGACACTGGCACAAGGTCATTTGCCACCCATTGTTACCAAACCGTTTGTGGCAATTGTGGTCATGATATTCGTTATCGTGATATTTTTATTCAACTTTAGTTTTTATGCCTCGCACTTTTATAAGAACTGGCAAGTGTCAATAGAAGAGAAGGCGCAACTGGAAGTACAGGCTGCGGAATTGGAAAAAGAGAAATTTACATTGCAGTATCACCAGTTGCGTAACCAGGTAAACCCGCATTACCTTTTCAATACACTCACTTCACTCGATGGGTTAATTCATACCAATCCGCAACTTGCATCCGATTTTGTGCAGCATATGTCTAAGGTGTACAGGTATGTATTGCAGCATAAGGAAAGTGAAGTAGTGAACCTGGAAGAAGAGCTCGATTTTATCTCGAATTATATTGAACTGCTGCATATACGGCATGGTGCAGGGTTGAATATACATTATAGCATATCAGAGTCAGCAAAAACAAAGGGTATTGTAATGGTGACTTTACAAATGCTGATAGATAATGCAGTGAAACACAATATTGTGCTGGCTACCCAGCCACTCAAAGTTATTATCTGGGATGAGAATGATTACCTGGTCATTCACAACAATAAGCAGCTTCGAGGACAGATAGAAACATCTAATAACAAGGGATTAAAACAGTTGAAAGAACTATATGGCTTTTTGTCGGACAAGGAAATTGTGATAGAGGATACAACAGAAAATTTCACGATAAGGATACCTTTACTGTAATGAAGATATTGATACTGGAAGATGAGCCGCTGGTTGCGGAAAGCCTTAAGAAGCATGTTTTGGCCATAGAGCCCGACGCCATAATTGAAGGACCGGTGGCAACTGTGAAGGAAGCTAAAACGATACTATCTTCCAGCCAGCCCGATCTTATCATCTCAGATATACAATTGGCAGATGGCATCAGTCTTGACCTGTTTACAGAACAAAGGACCATTTGCCCGATTATCTTCACTACAGCTTATAATGAATATGCTATAAGGGCCTTTAAAGTGAACAGTATAGACTACCTGTTAAAACCTATTGACCGTAACGAGCTGAAAGCGGCATTCGCGCAATTCCATAGTTTGCAGGAAGCATACGGTAAAGAAATGTACCTAAGGCATCTCAATGAGCTGCTGTCCGACTTTAAGAAAGCACCTAAGTATAAAGAACGCTTCACCGTACACTCAGGTAGGAATATTGTGCTGGTCAACACTGCCGATATCGCTTACTTCAGCAAAGAGGAACTGATATTTCTCCATGATAAGGACGGCAAAAAGTTCATCACCGATTTTCGCTCCCTGGATGAGGTAGGTGAGTTGTTGAATCCTGAGAAATTTCACAGAGCGAACAGGCAATATCTGGTTCAACTAAGCTATATAAGCTCTATGCGCAGTGATGAAACAGGGAAGATATTGGTAAGTCTCTCTGTAAAATCGCCTGAAATAACAGTAAGTAAGGAAAAAGCCCCGGTTTTCAGGAAGTGGGTGGAGGGTTAATACTGCTTATTGGCTTAGTTTTACTATCTAAAAGGAAAAGCCGTTAAGATGAGCAAGCAGAATTACAAGAACCATATAAGATACTACACCCCGCACCATTTCGTGTTTTACCCGGTGATGCTGGTATTAATGGGTGTATGCATATACTTTGCTACAGAGGATGAGGCAAACAGGGTTGTGTTCATACTTATGGGTATCATCAGCTTTGCCATTACCTGGCTCTCATTTATGCTTCGCCAGCACTATGCATTGGGTAATCAGAACAGGATAGTACGACTGGAAATGCGCCTCAGGTATTATCAACTCACCCACACCCGACTGGAAGAATATGAGAACAAGCTTTCGTTTTCACAGATAGCCGCTTTACGCTTTGCGTCAGACAAAGAGTTGCCGGCATTGCTGCAGCGCGCACTAACAGAACAACTTTCAGCTGATGCGATAAAACGTGCTATTACTGACTGGCAGCCGGATAACATGAGAGCCTAAAGTCAGCGCCAATTATATTTCTATCAAGTCGATGATCCTCGAAGAATTATTGAGTAGCTCCTCTGTGCCACCGCTTAATATTTTCCATTGAAGGTTTTCCGACGTCACGATCATTTTATCGACATTTCTGTCATTAAGACAAAAGACCTCAAATTCAGCATCTGAAATTTTGTTGAAACGTAGTACCAGTGGCTTACCATTGATGGTAACGGTACGAATGAAATGTTGCATTAAAGCAGGTTTATTAATTAGGTTATAGTTATTTGGTAAGGCTAAAATAATGCAAGAATGGCATAATTCCATACTATGTACTATAAAAACATAATATCCCTCTTCTCTTTAACAACAAGTGGATACTATTCCTTCCAGGGCAGCCTGTCTGATAGCTTTTTAGCGGTAGGAACAATGAATAGCACCGCGCAATAAGCTATGGGAAACATCACTATCCATGCCTTGAAGAATACAGTAGCCCAGCCAGCGCCAAATCCATAGCTCCGTCCAACTCCTACAAATGCCATGAGTATGGTCATTGGTAGAACGATAAATAGTGTATTGATATAACGGTAGTATCTCCTGCTCATTCTTAGGCAAATATAATATGCCACATTGTCTATGTGTATCATAAAATTCAATACCCTTATTTTTGAATCATGAGGTATCAATTGGTTTTACTGATCATACTTACGCCTTGGCTTGCTGCTACAGCTGAGGCGCAATATAATGACAGTGTTTTTTATCATTACAATGCCGTGGCGTCCGGTTCAGTGAACAAAACAAAGGACATCAGCAATTATTTGCTGAACAATGCGCTGCGGTTCGGTGTAAAAAAGGAAAGTGTTTCTTTCAACCTTTCCAATACCTGGGTGTACGGCCAGCAGCAAAAGGCAATCACCAACAACGACTACACCGGTACGCTGGACTTCAACCTATATAAGACGTTCAAAAATTTTTACTATTGGGGGCTCGGGACATACACCACCAGCGTGTCTTTGAAGGTCAACAACCAGTACCAGTATGGGGTGGGGGTGGCATATAGCATTTTCGATACCACTGATATCTACCTGAACTTCAGCAATGGTATCATTTATGAGAACAGCGACATCATCTTGAATGATACTACCCGTGAGGTATACAATACCTTTCGTAATTCTTTCAGGCTCTCCTTCAAGTTCACCGTTCGGAAGATATTTACTGTCAGTGGTGTAGGCTTTTTGCAGAACTCCCTTCAATATAAGAACGACTACATATTGAAGACCAACCTTTCCGCGTCAGTAAGGCTCAGGAAGTGGGTGAGCTTCACCGCAGGGTTGACCTTCAACCAGATCAGCAGGACCGAGCGCGAGAACTTTCTTTTTACCTACGGCATCACCATAGACGACTACTTCTAGCCTTAGCGTCCATAGGTATTCACCCAAAGTGCGATCTCATTTATTATCAGGTTTGCAGTGGCGGGGTTGGCCAATCCCAGGTCGTGGCCGGCACCGGGTATCGTTTGCAGTTTATTAGTGTATCCTGCATTATTCATAGCCACTACCATTTTCTGTGATTGTACATATGGTACTACAAGGTCATTGTCGCCATGTATCATCAGGGTGGGAATGTTATTCACTCCTTTTATGGGGCTTGCCGCGGCAAAGCGGGCATCTAATGCTTGTCCGAAATAGTATTGAGCGCCTACCATGTTTTGAATATTACCTAGTTGGCTGATAATTGCCGCATAGTTGAGCCAGTCCACATCTGTAATATCTGTCGGTCCTGCTGCTGACACAACGGCCGCGATAGAATACTGCGTATTGAACCTGTGCGCATACAACATGGACATATGAGCGCCGGCGCTCGCACCACCGATCACATATTTATCTTTCCTGATTTGCCACTCGTCAGCTTTACCAAGGCAATAAGAGAGTGCCTTACTCACATCTTGAATTTGCTCTTCGTAGTGTACGCTACCCGAAGCATACCTGTAGTTCATCGAGGCGCTGGCTATGCCCCGCACCAGCAAACTATCCTGGAAGGCTGCCATATCACCCTTATCTCCACTTACCCAACCACCACCATGTATCAATAGAACGAAAGGGGTATTGTTGCTCCTGTCTTTGGGGAGATAAATATCCATCTTATTCCGTTCGTGGTTGCCATAGGATGCATTATTGATCTTTTGCTCTTTACCTGCTGTGGTATCAGGAGTGGTAGTGTCTTTTGTACATGATGATATAAACAATATGGCCATAAGAGCCATGATATTCATTCTATTATTGAAAAGTAAGATGTACATTTTTATAGTTTTTATTAATGAAGCAAAAAATATACCATTAGGTCATTAATCATAACTTTGCGGATATATGCAGCAAATGACCTTTAAAGACCTGAACCTGAGTTCCGGCTTGCTTGATGCTTTGGAAGATCTGGGTTATACCACCCCGACCACCATTCAGCACAAAGCATTTTCCGTTATCATGTCCGGCCGTGATGTATGTGGTATAGCACAAACAGGTACGGGTAAAACATTTGCGTACCTGCTGCCATTGTTGCGCCTTTTTAAATATTCAAAAGACAGGACACCGCAGATATTGATCATCGTGCCTACCCGTGAGCTGGTAGTACAGGTAACGGATGTGATAAAACAATTGGGTTCGTACTTAACACTGGAAGTAGTAGGTGTATATGGTGGTGTGAACATGAAACCACAGGCAGCAGCCATAGAGAATGGAGTGGATATAGTAGTAGGTACGCCGGGACGAACATTGGACCTTGCTTATAACGGTAACCTGAAACTGAAAAATGTAAAGAAGCTGGTGATAGATGAAATGGACGAAATGCTGAACTTAGGCTTCCGTACACAGATCAACAACCTGTTGGACATGCTTCCGGAAAAGAGACAGAACCTTTTGTTCTCCGCTACTATTACAGATGAAGTGGAAATACTGATGAATTCCTACTTCAACGAACCGGAACGTATTGAGGCGGCACCCGTAGGTAGCCCGCTGGAGAACATCAACCAGATAGTATATAATGTTCCTAACTTTTATACGAAAGTAAATTTGCTGGAGTTCTTGTTAGCTAGCCACCCTGAGATGAATAAGGTGTTGGTCTTCGTAGCTACCAAGAAGCTTGCTGACGAGCTCTATGAGCAGATGAATGAGAAGTTCCCCGAGCAGGTAGGCGTGATACACTCCAATAAAGAACAGAACCATAGATTCAATACAGTCAATAAATTCCAGGACGGAACTTTCCGTTTTATTATAGCTACAGATATCATCGCTCGCGGTCTTGATGTGGCGGAAGTGAGCCATGTGTTCAACTTCGATATTCCTGAAGTGCCGGAGAATTATATTCACCGCATAGGCAGAACAGGTAGGGCAGACAAGAAGGGTAATTCCATCACGTTCGTTACCGAAAGAGAACAGCCTTTCCAGGACGCTGTAGAAATGCTGATGAACTATAAGATACCTGTGAAGGAACTACCCGATGAACTAGAGATATCTACCGTGCTGACGGAAGATGAAATGCCGAAGGTGAAGATGAGGGAGGTGTTAATAAAGCTGCCTAAGCTATATGAGGGTGGTGGTGCCTTTCATGAAAAGAGTGCAAAGAACAAAAAGGTGAACGTGAAAGTAAGGCACTCTGATAAGATGAAAGAAAAATACGGAAAGCCCCAGACAAGAGGACAGAAAAAGAAAGGACGATAATAAGACTCAAAGTATATTAAAATAAAAAAAACGGCGATTATTCGCCGTTTTTCTTTTGTTCAATATATTCCTGCAGTTGCTCTAGTGTTTCAAAAATTATCTTGTCCTTACCGAAGCCTGCCTTCCAGTATTTGGCCTCAGGGGCTGCGCTAAACATTCCTCTCCATAGCCTGATACCCAGTTCTTTATGCTCATAGTGCATAGACTTGGTATTTTCTGTCTCCATTGGCTCAAATCCGAGGTCAAATAAATCGTCTTGTGTTACAGGTACGTGCTCCATGCCTCAAATTTATAGCAAAGTTTGTAATTAAGTAATTAAAAATTCAACGATTTCGGACTTATTCTCCAAAAGATTGTATTATATTCAATATTCTATTTACATATTATTCAACGCTTTAACACATATCCATTATGCTTTCTGATATAGAAATATCAAGGTCGACGAAACTAAAGCCGATTGCAGAAATAGCTGAAAATTTAGGAATTAATAAGGATGACATTATTCCCTACGGAAAATATAAAGCCAAAATTCCACTCGATTACCTCAACGAGGATAAGATCCGTAGTGGTAACCTGATATTGGTAACAGCGGTAACTCCCACAAAGGCAGGTGTTGGTAAGACGGTAACAAGTGTTGCCCTTTCCCTCGGGCTGAATCATATCGGTAAGAAGGCGGCAGTAGCATTGCGCGAACCTAGCCTCGGCCCTTGCTTCGGGATGAAAGGTGGGGCTGCCGGTGGTGGTTACTCACAAGTGTTGCCTATGGAAGAGATCAACCTGCACTTTACAGGTGATTTCCATGCGATAACCTGTGCGAATAATATGATAGCGGCTTTGCTCGACAATTACCAATACCAGAACAGGAATACAGATAAGGCATTAGATCGAATAGTGTGGAGGAGGGTACTGGATGTGAATGACCGCTCTTTGCGTAGCGTTGTGACCGGACTTGGAGGTAATGCGAATGGCATACCTACGGAAGCGGGATTTGATATCACGCCGGCTTCTGAGATAATGGCGCTTCTTTGCCTTTCGGAAGGTTTACATGATCTCCGTCAACGTATCGAGCGCATAGTGTTAGGATATACTATTGATAAACGTCCGTTTACGGTAAAGGACCTAGGTATAGAAGAAGCGATAACGGTATTGCTGAAAGATGCCATAATGCCGAACCTGGTGCAGACAACGGAACATACCACAGCTTTTGTACATGGTGGGCCATTTGCCAATATAGCGCATGGTTGTAACTCTGTGCTGGCCACAAAGATGGCATTGAGTACTTGCGACTATGTAGTAACAGAGTCTGGATTTGGCAGCGACCTGGGAGCGGAAAAATTCCTGGACATCAAATGCCGCCTCACTGGTTTAAAACCAAAGGCCACCGTTATAGTAGTGACTTCCGGCGCGCTGAAGCTGCATGGCGGCGTGGCTGATAAGGAAATCTCCAAACCAAACTTTGAAGCCCTGAAAGACGGCTTGCCCAACCTGCAAAGGCATATACAAAACATGAAAGGTTTCGGTCAGAGCGTGATCGTATCGTTCAACCGTTTTGGTTACGACTCTGATAAAGAAGTGGATTTCCTGAAAGAATGGTGCGAAGGGGAGGGTGTGGCATTCGCCATCAATGGCGGATTTGCGAAGGGTGGTGAAGGCGCTGCTGATCTGGCAACGAAGGTTGCTGAGATTATTGAGAAAAGCCCGTCGGGGGATATCAACTACACATACAACCTTGGCGATAGCATCCAAACTAAAATAGAAAAGATCGCCACAAAAATATATCGTGCGGGAGAAGTGGTGTTCAGCGGACCGGCGGTAACCAAGCTCAAGCAGTATGAGCACCTGGGCTGGGGTAACCTGCCTATCTGCATTGCTAAGACGCAGTATTCGTTTTCAGACGACGCTAAGAAAGTAAATGCACCTGAAGGTTTTACACTGAACATACGCGACCTGGTGATAAACGCAGGTGCGGGATTCATAGTGGCAGTTGCGGGTGAGATCATGCGTATGCCGGGTCTACCGGCAGACCCGCAGGCACTGAGGATCAAACTGGTGAATGGTGAAATTGACGGACTGAGTTAAAACGAACGATGAAGCCGACCAGCTTTTTCAAAAAACATTCCACATCCAAAGGAAAGGATTGGCAGCTTAGCGAAGCGCTATTGGAAACAATAACACACGTTAAGCTGCCTTTCACGTCTAAGAATTATTATGCTTTCTGCGATAAGTACCTGGAAGAAGATGCGCACGAAGCGCTATTCGTAGATGAAGAAGAAAAATATTTCCGGGAGATAGCTACTGAATATGATACCCTCAGATACCTCTACTACTTTCAAATGCAATTTCCGGATAGCACTACCTTCTGCGACATCGGTTGCGGCATAGGTAATGTAGTATTGTATGCCGCTAAGATGGGCTTTGACGCATTTGGCTACGAGATCAACACTTTACTAAAACTACTCCACAAAAAGCTCAAACTCGATATAGAGTATGCCGACATTCTAAAGTCCGATATCTCCCGCCTCAAAGAAGCTGATGTCATTTATATATATCGCCCCATCAACGACCCCCGCCTGATGAACAAGCTTTTTTCATTGGTCCACAAACACAGCAAAAAGGACGTTACCATCTTCTACAATTATCCGCACTCACGGTCTGTTCGTGGTTTTCAGACTATACTTTTAGGTCCTTATGATGATATTATAGCGCTGGTGAAGCTATAATTTAACCTATTTTAACAGCGGTACATCCCTGAAATCGGGTAAATAGTGCAGCAAAATGTACCTTTGCATATCAGTTTATGAAATCATTTAATGTCCCGGTTCAGTACCGCAGCCCACTGGTAACAGCCATCAAGCAGAAGCGCAAAGCTGAAGATAAGATGAAGAAGGACTTTCGTCCTACTGTGCTGGAATTAGGTTCACTTAAGGTCATCCTGGCAAGGCACTTCGGCTTTTGCTATGGGGTGGAAAATGCCATCGAGATAGCATTCCGTGCCGTGGAGGAAAATCCGGGTAAAAGGGTATTCCTGTTGAGCGAGATGATACATAACCCGGGAGTGAATGCGGACCTGCAAGCTTTGGGTGTAAAGTTCATCATGGATACAGGTGGTCAGTTGCTCATGGACTGGGATGATCTTAACAGCAACGATATCGTTATCATCCCCGCTTTCGGTACTACACTGGAGATGGAAGCCAAACTGCGATTGAAAGGTATAGAACCTTCCCGCTATGAAACCACCTGCCCCTTTGTAGAGAAAGTATGGAATCGTGCGGAGAAGATAGGCAAGGATGGCTACACGATAGTAATACACGGAAAGCCCAAACATGAAGAGACCAGGGCAACCTTCTCTCATAGCATGGCCAATACACCATCAGTTGTTGTGAAGGATATGGAGGAGACACATCACCTGGCAAAGTTCATGACAGGTGAACTACCTGCCGAGCAGTTCTACAGTGATTTCAAAGGCCAGTTTTCCGAAGGCTTTGATGTAACGAAAGACTTCAACAGGATAGGGGTGGTGAACCAGACGACCATGTTGGCCAGCGAAACACAAGCCATCTCTGACTACCTGAAACAAGTAATACTCAATCATAATAATGCAACTGCTGATAATGCAGCAACATATTTTGCCGATACCCGCGATACACTCTGCTACGCCACCAATGACAACCAGAGCGCGGTACAAGGAATGCTGGAAGAACCTGCTGACCTGGCACTGGTAATAGGTGGATACAACAGTTCCAATACCTCTCACCTCGTTGAGCTTTGCGAAGAACACCTGCCCACCTACTATATTAAAGACGATGCCTGCCTGCTTTCAGAAAAGGTCATCAGCCATTTCAATTTTCATCAGCACATAGAAGAAGTGACGGAAGGATACATCCCAGCGAAACGTCCGCTAAGTATAATGATAACATCCGGTGCCTCCTGCCCTGATGCGCTCGTAGAAAGAGTGATAGAAAGATTAGCCATGCTCACAGGTAATGAAAGCGAAATGGAGAAAGTGAGTAAAGAATGGCTAGGCTAATAGATCATTTGCCCTCTTAAAGTTTTTGTTTCATGTTTGATAGGTTAATGTGTCTTGAAAGCTAAGCCAGGCAAGGGGTGCTGATTTTTTGTTTCAGTTTTGCTTCTTTTTGCTGCACTTTTATTTCACTTTTATTTCACTTTTGTTTCATGTTGTTTCACTTTTGCTTCAGGTCATTTCAGTCTAGCTTCATGACACTTCAGTTTTAGTGAAATGTACTCTTATGTTGTCTTATTGTTTCATCCTGAGTTTTACAGCCGGGTAGATAACCCTGAATTTGTTGGAAAGTATATAGGAGTCGCATTTAAAGAACTCCTTGTAAAGATACGAAGATGTTGTGTTGAACAGGGACAGTGTGGATATGTTTGTCTCAACCCGGATGATAAATAGTTTAAGCAATGGAAAAACAAAAGCACCGAATGACCGGTGCTTTTGTGTTGATATTATTATGTGTTCCTTACCACAATCTCACCCTAAGGCTATCCGGAATGTACATCTTATTGGTTGGTTGTACATTGAATGCTTCATAGAACTCAGGTACATTCGGGAACGGACCGTTCACACGATATTTAGCAGGTGAGTGAACATCTGTCAACAAGCGGTTGGCCAACTCTTCATCACGCTGATGATATAACCAGCCCAACGAGTAGCCTAAGAAATAACGCTGCAGAGGAGTAAGCCCGCTGATCTTTTCTCCTTTCTTATAAGCATCGGTCATTTTGAAGGCATCGAGCCCTATCAATATACCGCCAAGATCAGCCAGGTTCTCACCAAGTGTAGCCTTACCATTAATGTGCATGTCCTTAAGCGGAGTGAAGTTGTTGAATTGCATCACCAATACATTAGCCCTTTTAGTGAATTCCTCTTCATCCGTTTTGGTCCACCAGTTTTGCAGGTTGCCCTTGTCGTCAAACTGGCGGCCTTCATCATCAAAACCGTGTGTTATCTCGTGGCCTACTGTAGAGGCAGCAGCATAACCATATACCAATGCATCATCCAACTCATCATCCATATAACCCGGAACGGTGAAGATGCCCGCAGGTAATACTATCTCGTTGTTAGAAGGGTTGTAATATGCGTTGTACGTTTGCGGTGTCATATCCCATTCGTTGCGGTCAACTGGTTTGCCCAGCTTATCCAGTTGGTAATCATTCCACCATTTTTTAGAACGGATAATATTCTGAACATAAGGGCCACGATCTATTTTTAAAGAAGAGAAATTCTTCCATTTATCAGGATAGCCCACTTTCTTTTTGATGGTTGCAAGTTTCTGAAGCGCCTTTTGCTTAGTGTCATTCGTCATCCATTCCAGCTTCTCTATGCGGATCTTATAGGCGGCACGAACATTCTCTACTATGTCTTCATAACGCTTTTTTGCTTTCTCGTTGAAATATTCTTTTGCAAATAGTTGCCCTAAAGCCTCGCCCATAGCAGCTTCCTCTGCATCCAATACGCGTTTCCAGCGGGGCGCTTGTTCTTTCTGTCCGCGCAATGTTTTGCTATAGAAGTCGAAATCGTTATTTACAAATGGTGAGCTTAAGAACTCAGCGAAGTTAGTTACTAACTGAAGGGTCATGTAATCTTTCAGCGTTTGTATACTTTCTGTATTCACTACTGCGTCAAGCTCTTTATAGAATTCCGGTTGGCCGACTATCACACTGTCTATTCGTTGTACGCCCATTTCTTTCAGGTAGACAGGCCAGTCAGTTTTTGGCGCCATCTTGTTGAGTTGTGAAATAGCCATCTTATTGTAGTTGGCATAAGGATCACGAAGCGCTTCCAGTTTGCGGGAAGACTTAGCCAGCCTGGTTTCCAAGGCTATGATGCTTGTGGCTTTTGCTTTGGCAGTAGCTTCATCCACCCCCATCAGCACGAATACCTTAGTGATGTAGTTAGGATATTCATTACGCACTTTGGTAGTACGTTCATCAGTATTGAAGTAATAATCGCGGTTGGGTAATCCCAGTCCGCCCTGTGACAGATAGTACGCCATCACATCACTGTTCTTCGCGTCCTGGTACACGCCATCACCGAAGAATACGCCGACACCGTAAGTATGCATGTGCGCTGCCTGCATCATCACATCCTGTGGCGTCATCATCGCATTGATCTTATTCAGCTCTTCACGAAGTGGTTCCAGTCCTTGCTTCTCAATAGCTGCAGAGTCCATTCCGCTAAACCAGAAGTCTCCTATTTGCTGGGAAGCTCCGCTCTTTGCATTTTTCGCAACTGCCTCTTCGTTGATCTTTCTCAGACGGGTGTACAAGGTGTCTTGTATCACACCTGCTATGCCCCAACTTGTTTTATGGCCGGGGATAGGATTGTTTTTTATCCAGCCGCCATTTGCATACTGGAAGAAATCATCCGCCGGATTAACCGTAGTATCCAGGTTCATTTTCAGGACGTCCGGCTTGGTTACTTTTTCGTCCTGCGTGTTTTTATTATTCTGGCATGCAGCAAATAGAGCTGTAGCTGCCAGGAGCGTGATGAACTTCTTGTTCATTGTGTGTTTGATTTAATGATCAATGAGGCGGTAAAAGTAGAATAATTATATGAGCCTTTTCTACCCCTTGTGATGGGAAATAAAAAGCCGCCTGTTTAGCAGAGGCGGCTTTTGTAGATTATTGAGTGCTGTTGTCTTTTTCCCGGTAGCGGACGATCTCGGCGTCGGTAGAGATCGTGTCTTCCAGCTTAATAAGCCCTGTTTTTAAGGCAAAAAGAACAAGGTCGGTCCTGTTCTTGAGATTGAATTTCTCGAATAGCAGATCCCTGTAGCCGTCGATGGTCCTCACACCAACGTCCAGTTTTTTGGCGATCTCGCTATAGCTCAGGTTACCGCAGATCAGCTCCATGAACTTCAACTGTTTTTTGGTCACATCAGGTACCCTTATCTCCTTATAGCGAACACCATCGAAGAATTCCTTAGGAACTTCCCGCGTATAGTACACGCCTTTCGTGTGTATTTCATTCAATGCTTTGTCCAGTTCTTTAGCCTGACAATTCTTCAGCAGAATGCCATTTACTTCAGACCTCAGCAGGTTAAGCACTGTATATATACTGAAGCTATCTATCAGGGCAAGTATCTTCACTTTGGGGTAGTCGTACTTGATCTTTCGGATGCCCTCGTAGTTGTGCGTCAATGTGTTGATATCAACAATGCAAATGATGGGGAGATGTTTTGACTTCTCGAATTGGCTTATTAACTCTGCATCGCTTTCGGCTTGCATAATGACTTTATACTTACCTGTTTCGGAAAGCAGGCTGGCAATGCCACTTCGTAAGAGCCCATCCTTTTCGGCAATCGCTATACTTATCAGTTGGGGGGTCTCAGTTATTGCTACCGATTTTGGATTCCCCGTAGTTTTCGGCATCAGACTGTTATTTGGTATAAATATATAAATTGCTGCCTGTATTTATTCTACTCCGGAGCCTTAAAGTGCTTATTTTTTTGTGTTTATATATGTGAAATATATCAGATAGTTATTTAGCGGTTTGCCATTTTATGATATTGCTTAATGAGTCTAATTGTTTTACATAAATTAAGCCCATCCTAATTGATGAGCTTATAGTTTATTGGAAAACTGTATTGATCTTATTGCTTAATAACCTTGCTTATTTTTACTTCCATTCCCGGTTTTACCTGCATGATACCCGTGGTGAGTATCGTATCACCCGCAACTAAACCGGAAACCACTTCTACTTTATCTGACGTTCGAGAACCTAAAACAATAGTGATAATTTCTGCTTTACCATTTCTGATGACTGCTGCTTTTTTGTCTTTTGTAGTAGGTATCACAGCCTGTGCAGGAATTAATATAGCGTCACTGCTGCTGTTGAATGGTATGATGACATGTGCGAAAGAACCTGAAACCAATTTGTTATTGGCATTAGGGATCGTTGCCTGTACCCTGATGTTGCGTGTGTTTACATCTGCACCCGGATCAATAGCTTTAATGTTACCTGATAACGTATCCAGGTTGCCATCTACATTAAAAAACACTTCTTTGCCATTCTGAATTTTTGCACGATAACGATCGGGGAGCATGAAGTCCACTCGTAGCGGATTTGTTTGTTGCAATTTGGTTACGACAGTTGTGGGACTTATAACAGCACCCACACTAATGTTCCTGATACCTACAGTGCCGTCAAATGGAGCCACAATACTTGTCTTTCGTAATTGTGCCTGTTGGAATGCAATGTCTGCATCTATTGATTGGATCTGTGATTGAGTAGTTTCAAAATCCTGCTTACTGATGCCACCTATTTTTACGAGGTCCGCTTGCCTGTCCTTTATTTTTACCTGTAGTTCCCTTTGTGTTTTCAGTTTCTGTATCTGGGCAGAGATGTCGGCGCTATAGATTTTCAACAAGGTTTGCCCCTTCCTCACTCTAGCACCTTCGGTGAACATAATACTTGTTACACGGCCTGATATCTCGGGGAGGATATTAATTTCTTCATTAGGCAGTAGTGTACCACTGGCCACATAATCTTCACTAAAACTCTGGGGCTGAACAATGTATGCTTCCGCTGTGAGGTTTTTCGGGCGGCCTGCTGCTTTAGGGTCTTCCTTCTTATCACTACTGCAACTTACAAATGATATAGCAATACCGGTAAGTAGTGGTAGTATTAAAAAACGGGGAATGGTGTACATTGTATCTGTTTGATGTATAATTTAGAACAGCAAAAGTATTGAACTTAGTCTGTAGAATACTCGCTTAGTTATAGTTATTACTGATATGGCACATAAAAGATTGTTAATTGTACTGGTGGCAACGCTTATCATGCTTGCGATAGTACAATACATTTTTGCCCACTCAGAAGTGGCTGTATCATTTTATGGTAGCTATATTTTTCTCCCGTTCCAGTTGCTGAGAAATGTTTCTTTAGGTTTCATTCCTGTCAGCATTGGTGATACTATATACATCGTGCTCACGATACTTATTATATCGCTGATAATTAAGTGGATATACTATCTCATAAAGCTGAAACTGTACAGGCGACCATTATTGCTTTCTTTATACCGCACCGCACTGGCTGTAGCAATAGGTTATATATTGTTTTTCATAGGGTGGGGTGGCAACTACAGTAAGCCCTCTATTGCCAAACACTGGGGACTGGAGATGAGCCAAGAGCTTGAAGATGACAGCGCGCTTGTAAAGTTCGACTTATACCTGATAGATAAGATGAATGAATATGCTCCAAGGTATGTGGAACAAAAATTTAAGAGTGTTGAAAAGCAATCACGGGACTATTACAAGCAATTCAGCGCGACTAAAGACAAGTATTCTTCTCTTAAGATAAAGCCGTCTTTGTTTGGTAACCTGCTGGAGTACTCCGGCATACAAGGGTACTTTAACCCGTTTACCGGAGAGGGGCAGATTAATAAGAACCTGCCTGATTTTCTATTGCCCTTCACTACCTGCCACGAGATGGCACACCAGGCAGGAATAGCAGCTGAAGATGATGCTAACTTCCTGGCCTTCGTAGTTTGTACCAACAGTAATGATCCTGCATTTATTTACTCAGCGTACTTTAATGTATGGCTCTATGCGAATGGAAAACTCAGAAGCAGGGATTCAATGCTCTCGAAGAGCTTATATAAGCAGATCAACCCCATCACCATGGAGCATATATACACGCTGAGAAGGAGGAGAGAAGAATTTAAGAGTCCGCTGAGTAAATACAGCGGCTACTTCTATGATAACTTCCTGAAGCTGAACAAACAAGAGAAGGGCATGGAGTCTTATGACGATGTGGTGAATACTGTTTACGCATGGGAACAAAAAAGGCTGCGTGGTAGTCGCAGCCCTGAAAGTATTCCTTAGCCCTTATACTCACCCCATACGCCCCGCAAGGCGTCAGCGATCTCGCCGAGTGTACAAAGATTTTCTACTGCTTCTATTACGGCAGGCATCAGGTTTTCTTTAGTGCTTGCTATCCGTACTATTTCATCGAGGCTGGCTTGGGCTTTAGCGGCATCGCGTTTGGCCCTGAGTGCCCTAAGCTTTTCGGACTGCATCACCCTGATGGAGTCGTCTATTTTCATTACCGGTGTCTTCAGTCCTTCTTTCGATACGAATTTATTGACACCTACAATTATCTTTTCACCATTCTCTATAGCCTTGTTGTATGCATAAGCCGAACGGGCTATTTCTTCCTGCATAAAGCCTTGCTCTATGGCTTTTACTGCTCCGCCCATTACATCTATCTTTTCTATCAGTTTCCAGGCAGCGGCTTCTACTTCATTAGTCAGGGTTTCTACGTAGTAAGAACCCGCCAATGGATCGGCAGTAAGTGTAGCCCCGCTTTCAAAGGCGATCAGCTGCTGGGTACGCAGGGCGAGGCTTGCAGCTTCTTCTGTTGGCAAAGACAATGCCTCGTCGTAGCCATTGGTATGTAGTGATTGTGTGCCACCCAAAACAGCGCTTAAAGCCTGCATGGCAACACGTACTATATTATTCTTTGGTTGCTGTGCGGTGAGCGTACTACCACCCGTTTGTGTATGGAAGCGGAGCATTTGTGCTTTCTCATCGGTAGCACCTAGTTCCTTGGTGATATTTGCCCACATGCGGCGTGCTGCACGGAACTTTGCTACTTCTTCAAAAATATTGTTGTGCGCATTGAAGAAGAAAGAGAGGCGTTGAGCAAATACATTTATATCCAGCCCCTTTTCTATAGCAGCTTTAAGGTAAGCCTTGCCATTGGCAAGAGTAAAGGCCAGTTCCTGCACTGCATCGGAGCCCGCTTCTCTTATATGGTAACCGCTGATGGAAATGGTGTTCCATTTGGGTACTTCTTTACTGCAATACTCAAAGATGTCGGTAATGATGCGCATAGACGCAGTGGGAGGGTAGATGTATGTTCCCCTTGCAGCGTATTCTTTTAGAATGTCATTCTGTATGGTGCCTGATATTTTCTTTATGTCAGCACCTTGTTTTTTCGCAAGTGCTATATATAATGACAACAGGATAAATCCTGTTGCATTGATCGTCATAGAGGTAGAGATGTCTTGCAGCTTAATATCCTTGAACAACAGCTCCATATCTTCCAGTGAATCTATGGCTACCCCTACTTTACCCACTTCGCCATCTGACATAGCGTGGTCGGAGTCATAACCGATTTGCGTTGGCAGATCGAAAGCGACTGAAAGCCCCATTACACCCTGGCTGAGCAGGAAGTGGTACCGTTTATTGGATTCCTCTGCGGTACTGAACCCTGCGTACTGGCGCATCGTCCACAAGCGATCGCGATACATGGCGGCATGTACACCACGGGTAAAAGGAAATTCACCCGGTTTTTCTTCCATACGTACCGGCTCGCAGTACAATGGCTTTATTTCAATTCCGGCATCGGTAAGTACTTTCTTATCAGACATGTCAATTCAAAAGTAAAAAGTAAAAAAAACTATTTCGCGTTGCTCAATGAGACCGCTTCGCTAAGTTCAAAAAAGGCTTCAGTGTTATGCGTGTGCACCGTAGGACAGGATACGTTTTGATTCTTCGTTGATCAGGTTCAGCGCAACTTCCGTAGGCATTTCTGATGAGGTCGTTAAAACATAATCCACTATTTTAAGGTGCAGCTCTTTAGCAGGCGCGGCAGGGTCAAGCGTTTTTGCTATACGGCTCACCATTGCAATTTCCTGTTCTTTGGTTCTCCTGATCGTTTCCCATACTTCGCGTGATACATATATCTGTTGCGCGAGATTGTGCTCAAATTCCGTGTTGATGCTATATACTATTACCTGTTGCAGGTCATTCACTGTCATTTCCGACTGGTACACCCGGGAGATCAGTTGCCTTGGGTGGATACGTTCTACAAACAAAGCCAAACGTTCGTAGGCTTGCAGGCGTAGACGTACCGTTACATCCTGTGTCTGGCTAAGCATAGTGAGCTGTTTTTGCCTGAACTGGGTATCGAGGAATTTTTTGACGACCATATTTGTGGCAATCAATACCACTAAAGCGGGTATCACATATTTGAGTATTTCCAGTATTGTAGTTATCGTTTGGTTCATCAAGGTTGATTTTACTTCGGCAAAATAAAGTGTTTTATTGATTTATAAGTGTTTAAGCAGTTAAATGCGGTCATATGCTATATGTTTTGCTATTTCAGGCATAGTTTTTTATCCTCTTTTATGCAGTAAAGAACTACAAACACAAAAGCACTTATTATGGAAAACGCAAGATCAGTTGAAGTATTAAACGACCTGGTATTGATCAATAATGATCGTATTGCAGGCTATGAAAGAGCGATCAATGAGTCAAAGGACCTGGATGTTGATCTGAAAGCGACCTTTGAGGGTATGGTGCGCGAAAGTGAGCAAGCCAAAAGGGAACTAACAGATAAGATACGCAGCCACGGAGGCAGTGTAACGGCAGGTACCACAACAGCGGGTAAGATATACCGGGCATGGATGGATGTAAAGGCAAAATTCACCGGGAATGACCGTAAAGCTATTCTTGCTTCATGCGAGTTTGGCGAAGACGCTGCACAAAAGGCATATAAGAGCGCACTGGATGATTCAGACCTGGATGCAGACTGCAGGAAATTGGTTTCTGAGCAGCAACAAACACTGAGAGGCTCTCACGACCTTATTAAGAAGTATCGTGACTCACACGAAAGATAAATTATTCATCAACCTAAATAAAAAAGGAAACTACTCTTATGAAATCACTAACAGGGAAATTGATCGCATTGGCATTTGTAGGCAGCATAACATTTGCTTCCTGCGGCGATGGCGACGGAAATGCAGAGAACACAGACACAATGAGTACGGGCGAGCAAATGTCTGCCGCCGCAGATACGGTACAGGATGCTTTGAATGGCGACCAGGACAAGCGCTTTGTGCAAGACGCTATTGAATTGAACACGAAGGAACTTGCCTGGATAAATGCAGGTATACAGAATGGTACAGACGCTGATGTGAAAAAACATGCAAAACACATGCTGCCTGACCATGAAAAGATGGGAACTGACATGACAGCTTATGCAGCTAAGATGTCTATAGAGATGCCGAATGTAGACGTGACCAATGAAGTAGATAACAATGAGAAAAAAGGAAGAGACTGGGATAAGAAATGGGCTGACAAAATGGTAGATGATCACGAGAAGGCGATCAACAGGTTCGAGAATGCCTCGGGTACCGTGAAAGATCCGGAACTGAAAACGATGATAGATAATACATTGCCCACACTTCGTTCGCATTTAGAAATGGCGAAAACATTGAAAGAGAAATTCAATAAATAAGCGTTGCAATTTCTTCAATAATAAAGGATGAGCTCTGCTCATCCTTTATTTATATGTAGAACCTATTCTACAACTATTGGCATAATTCTATTGTTTCTTCTGTGATGAAATATGGATTGTTATTGATGAAATTTTCTAGTTGATTGATAGTTAGGGTTTTATGTTGTGGGGATAACTATTTACGTAAAATGAATAAAGCGGCACTGAATTTTCAACATGCTAGGTATAAAACCAAAAGTTATGTTAGCAAAAAAATTGGATAACCAAGATGGAAAGACTTTCATGAATACTTTAACCGCGTGCGTGAATAAGGTAGTGAAAGATGGCTATACTGATACTTTTAAAGTAACAGACAGAGGCTTATATTCTCCGGCTAAGGAAAGGTACTTCGCGCCTGAAGAGGTACATGTACTTAACTTTTATCGCTTTGAAGGTGAGTCTGACCCTGCTGACAACGCCATAATGTATGTAATAGAAACAGATAGCGGTTTAAAGGGTACTATAATAGACGCTTACGGTCCGTACTCTGATGTGAACGTAACATCCTTTATGAAATTGGTAGAAGACCTGAACAAAAAAGTAACTGACAGGGATTTCAAGCCTGAAGCACCTGAAGCATAAAACACTCTTTGAGTGGTTCATTCCCTCGGATAGATAAGAAGCGGCAAATTTTGTCGCTTCTTTCGTTTTTCAGGAATAATCTTTTTATGTCTCGACTGAAAATCGTCAGCTATGGCTAAAAGTAAAATGAAGGGCGCCCAGGGGAAAGCAAAGTTCAGCAAACATTTAGAGGTGGAGCCAATCAGACCAGGTTATAAAGGTTCTGAAAGGTTGGCCAATAAAGTAGCTTTAATAACCGGCGGAGACAGTGGTATAGGCCGCTCGGTAGCTTTATACTTTTCCAGGGAAGGTGCAGATATAGCTATTGTCTATGAAACGAGCGACGATGATGCCGCAGAAACAAAACGATTAGTGGAAAATGAGGGAAGGGAATGCCTTACCATCAAAAAGGATATTAGTAAGGAAAGTAATTGCATCAAGATCATTGAGGATGTGAAAAAGAACTTTGGGCAACTCGATGTACTGGTAAACAATGCGGGTAGACACGAAGAAGATCTTAGTATTAAGGATATATCTGACGCGCAATTGAAAAAAACCTTTGAAGTGAATACCTATTCCATGTTCTATCTGTGTAAGGCAGCAATAAAGTTGTTGAGTAAGGGTGGTTGTATTATTAATACAGCTTCCGTGGTAGCCTACAGAGGTAGTGAGCATTTGCTAGACTATTCAGCAACCAAGGGTGCAATTGTAGCATTTACACGTTCACTGGCGCAAAATGTGATTGAGAAAGATATAAGAGTAAATGCTGTTGCTCCAGGCCCTATATGGACACCGCTCGTTATCGAGGCTTTTGATGAAGAACACCTAAAGAAGTTTGGTAAGGATACACCAATGAAGCGGGCAGGTTACCCTTTTGAAGTAGCCCCTGCATTTGTATACCTCGCCTGCGATGATAGTTCCTACGTTACCGGACAGGTATTGCACATAAACGGCGGTGATACTATGAGCAGCTAAGCAGGGAAGAACAGCTTGAATGTAGCGCCCACTTCGGTATGGCCATGCGCCAATATATATCCCTCATGATTAGCCATTACCCGTTGGCATATAGCTAGTCCTACACCTTTGCCGTCATAGTCCGATTGTTGATTATGCAACCGCTGGAATATCTGGAATATCTTGGTGATGAACTTATTATCAAACCCGATACCATTATCTGATACCGTTATTCGGTAAAAACTCTTTTCTGCCAGCTTATCATTAACTTCCAGTAATTCCTCACCACTAACTTTATCGCTACGGATGGAGATCAAAGGCTTTACATCCTCCCTCGAAAATTTCAATGCGTTATCCAGCAGCGATTTAAAAAGAATTTGCAATTGATGCGGATGTCCCATTATTTCAGGTAAGACCTCTTTGTATATTGTAGCTTCTTTTTGCTTTATTTTGGGATCAAGTTCATGAAGGGCAGCATTGAGTATCCTGTTAAGGTCGGTTTCTTCTTTTAGTTCGTTGTCTTTGGTGAGTGTAGTAAGATTGGCCATATCTTCTATCAGTTGCTGCATACGGGTAGCGGCAGCATTAATTCTACTGATAGTTTCACTCGTGTCCTTGTCCATATTCTTCCTGTGCAACCAGGCAAAGCGGTCTGTGAATACCTGTATCTTTCGCAATGGTTCCTGCAGATCATGTGATGAGGCATAGGCTATCTGCTCCAGCTCGGAGTGTGAACGCTTTACATCTATTATCTTATTGTGTAGTTCATCCTGGTAGGCCAGCCTTTTCTTCAATTCATTTATCATCACCAGGAACAGGCCTGCAGTAATGAGGCAAAATATGAATAGTAAATAACGGATAGTATTATAAGCTACTTTCTGATAGAGATTCTTGTTTACATTCCTCGTGTTAAGAAGGGTTTCCTCTGTATCCTTCATTTTTACAATGTATTCTACACTTTCCAGCTTTAGTCTTCGTCCTTCCAAAAAGTACTTAGACATCTTGCTTAATGAGTCCTTTTGTACAAACTCCACGTTCTTGTCGAGGCTCAGCTTCCGCTGTTGCAGGCTATATCTCAGAAGTTTAAGTAAGTTCAGTTGGTCTTTATTGTCATTTACGAGCACCTTGATGTCAGCAAGGGTGGGTTCTATACTATTTACTGACTTAGTTATTTCACTGAGATATTGAGTGTCGCGGGTAATAATGTAGCCACGTTCTTTAATGTCAAGGTCTTTTACGACACCTTCTATTGCATTCAGCTTGCTGATAACTTTGTAGGTATGTTCTATTTGGTCGGAAAATGAGATCAGTGTTTCAAATTGCCTCATTGTATAAAATGACAAGCCCGCCATAATAAGGAAGGAGGCAGAAAATGCTATGATAACTATTCGTAGTTTTCTTTTCATAATGAATTAGTTTCTACAAAGTGTAGAACAAATTGCTCACTTACAAAGATGCAGTAAACGATTGAGAATGTACAACACGCTATATGATATAAATTTTTCAATCGTTTTGTGCTGTTATTCAATAATTTGGTAAATTAGCATAAAAAGTTTGCCACAATGCAGAGTTTGGCTTCAAGGTTGTTTTACAGGGAGGGAGTAAAAGTATAAATGTATGATAACACAACGGCAGACCCAGAAGCAGCATTTAAAGATATTACCTCAGCAAATCCAGTTGTTAAACCTATTCTTTCTGAACGGCATTGAACTGGAACAGAGGATGAGGAACGAGATGGAAGAGAACCCATTCCTGGAAATGACAGAGGAAGAAAAATATGATGATGGCAGCGATAAGCCGTCAAAGGATGAGGTGAAAGATTTTGAGGATTGGGATGAAAGAGGATATGACGACGTTCCCGACTATAAAGCTGAGTACCAGAATTATTTTAATTCTGAAGATACTCCTGAAATGCCGCTGAAGAATTTCGTGCATTTTAAAGAAGAGGCCAAACAGCAGCTACATATGCTGGATATTTCGGAGGACGACTGTATGATAGCAGAGTATCTGATAGATGTATTGAGCAACAAGGGGCTTATGGACCGTCCTTTTGAAGAGGTGGCTGATGATCTTTCTTTTCAGCTGCACAGGATGGTAGAAGTAGAAACAATACAGAGAGTACTGGAAATAGTGCAAACTTTGGATCCTATTGGCATCGGTGCCCGCAGTGTTCAGGAATGTCTGCTACTGCAGCTTAAGAACATGAACATTAAGCGCCCGGATGTGGCATGTGCTATCAAATTGATAGAAAATCACTACAACGATCTTACCCACCGCCAATTTGAAAAGATCCATCATGTACTTAATGTAGATGAGGAAGAATTGAGGGTGGTACTGAGTCTTATTGGTTCTTTAAAGTTCTATCCTATCTCTGAAGAGGCGTCGAATTATGAGCCAAAGAACACCATTATACCGGATTATATCGTTACTAAGTTTGGTGACTCGATACAAGTGAATCTTTACAGCAGCAGATCGGCTAATATATTTGTGAATCAGTCTTTATACGACCAGCTTTCTACGCAGGTAAGCGCTAAGGACAAATCTGCTAACCAATATGTAAAGAGCAAATTGCAATCAGCCCAATGGTTTGTGAATGCCGTTAAGCAAAGGGAAGACACCATGATGCGCATTATGCAATGCATCATACAAATGCAGCAGGAATTTTTTGCCGATGGCGATATCCGTTTGCTAAAACCAATGGTACTGAGGAATGTTTCAGATATGTCTGGTTTAGATATTTCTACTATTTCACGTATCACCAGCAATAAGTATGCAGATACTCACTTTGGTTTACTATATCTGAAAGATCTGTTTAGCGAAGGTATTGCGGATAAAAAAGGTGAGGTGATCAGCAATAAAGTAATACAATCTGTAATAGAAGAGACGATATCAAAAGAGGACAAACAGCATCCTTATACTGATCAGCAGTTGGTGAATATTCTCTCTTCTAAAGGATATAACATTGCCAGGCGTACTGTTGCGAAGTACAGAGAACAAATGCGTATCCCTATTGCCCAGATAAGGGCTGTATGGGCATAATGAAAGAAAAATTCAGTAAGTTAGATACATTACACACACACACACACACACACACACAACAGAATAGTATGAATAAAATACTGGTGATAGACGATGACAATGACATGTGCCTCTTGCTTAATCGTTTTCTTACCCGTCATGGTTTTGAAGTAACCGCTATGAATAGCGGTGCTACGGCTATTGAATGGATGAAAAAGAACGAGCCGACGCTTGTGCTTTGCGACTTCAGGCTGGATGATATGACCGGTGCGCAGCTACTGATCAAATGTAAGGAAATGCATCCCGGTGCACCTGTGATCATCATTACAGGATATAGCGATGTAAAAGATGCGGTAGAGGTAATGAAAATGGGAGCTTACGATTATGTCACTAAGCCTCTGTTTCCGGATGAGATATTGCTCACCATCAAGAAGGCGCTTGCTGACGAACCAAGAGAACAGGCCCAGGCTCCAAAATCCAGCACACAGCAATCTGCTTCAGCCTCTCCTAAAATAAAGGCTACAAATAATAGTAACTATATTATTGGAGACACTCCTGAATTCGTGAACATAATGAAACAGGTGGAGTTGGTAGCACCTACCAATTTCAGCGTAATCATATACGGAGAAAGTGGTAGCGGTAAAGAAGTAATAGCCCAGATGATACACCAGAAGAGCAAACGTGCGGGTAAGCCCTTTGTTGCAATAGACTGTGGTGCATTGTCTAAGGAACTGGCGGGCAGTGAACTGTTTGGACACGAAAAGGGTTCATTTACCGGCGCGCTTAATCAAAAAATAGGTAGTATGGAACTGGCGAATAATGGTACCATATTCCTGGATGAGATAGCTAATCTGTCATACGACATACAGGTGTCTTTGCTCAGGGTAGTGCAGGAGCGGAAGATAAGAAGGGTAGGCGGGAATAAAGATATAGAAATTGATGTCCGCATAATTGTTGCGAGTAATGAGAAATTGTGGGACGCTGCCCGTAACGGCAAGTTTAGGGAAGATCTTTATCACCGCTTCAATGAATTCAGTATTAATGTGCCGCCGCTCCGTGAACGCCAGAAGGATGTGATAATGTTTGCCAAGCATTTTCTTACACTCACCAACGCAGAGCTCGGTAAGGATGTTAAGGGCTTCTCTCCTGATGTGGAGGAGATATTCTACAGTTATGTATGGTATGGTAACCTGAGGGAGTTGAAGAATGTAGTGAAAAGGGCTACGCTCCTTACGGATGGCGACTATGTGGAAGTAAAATCTTTGCCTTTCGAGATAACTAATTTCCAAAAACTTCAATTCGATAGTCCTTCTTCAGCGCCTTCAAGGCAGGAAGGAGCCTCTACCGGCACTGCTAATGTTCCTTTTGAGAATAAATTGAAAAGTGCGAACCTTGATGCTGAGTATGAAGTGATACTGGATGCGTTGAAGCAATCTAATTTCAATAAAAGTAAAGCTGCTAAACTGTTGAATATTGACAGGAAAACCCTGTATAACAAAATGAAACAGTTCAAGGAGTTTAATATAGACTAATCATGGAAGCCATTATGACTGATCAAACTACAGATAAGCATGATGAGGTTAGCCGTGAGAAGCAACCTGGTGCTGAACTGATACTGAATTCCGGTCCGGGCTCAGTAGCTGTGCTTGATCTTAATACACTACGTTTACACTATTGTAACTCGGAGTTTGAAAATGTATTTGGATATAGTGAAGATCAGATAAAACATCAGGATTTCACCTTTCGTAACCTTATCAGTGATGCGCAACTGGAACGTTTTATGTTCCAGGTAGAGCAGGTAAGTGATAAGAAGCTGTCGCTGAGCAAGTATGTTGTCTATCGCCTGAATAATAGCAGAGGTGAAGAGCGGTCGTACTATCTGTACCTCTCTCCTATAAAAAATTACGAGCATCTTTTTCACTTGCTCATCATCCCTGATCTATCTGAGTGGAGTTTTCCGTTCAGTTCGTTTGATGGCCGTGAACTTTTTCTGCAACAATTGCAAACGGAGAAATTCGGTTCTTTTGAATGGATGATAAGTAGTGGCAGGGTATTCTGGTCGGATACGCTCTATGATATTTATGAAATAGAACGAGGCACACCAGTTACCAGGGAGACAGTAGCAACATACACTCACCCTGAAGATGCAAGGAAGGGTAATATAGCTGTGCAAAGGGCATTGGATACAACCGGCAACATTGATATTGAGATGAAGATCATCACCGGTAAGAAGAATGTGAAAGTGGTGAAAGTACTGGCGAAGATCATTAAGAGTGAAACGGGTGAGCCGGTGAAGCTGGTTGGTAGCATAAAGGACATTACGACTCAAAAGAGGATAGAACTGGATCTTAAGCGTAAAGTAGAAGAACTCAACCGCTCTAATAAAGAGCTGGAAGAGTTTGCTTATGTAGCAAGCCATGATCTGCAGGAACCGCTACGGAAGATCAGTACATTCAGCGACAGGCTTTCAGAGAAGTATGGTGAATTGCTTACAGGCGAAGGTACTATGTACATAGAGCGTATGATGGCTTCCGCAGATAATATGCGCAACCTTATCAATAATTTACTGGAATTTTCAAGAGTTACACGGGATAAGCAGCCATTTGAGCCGATTGACCTGAATTTCCTGATGACCCGTGTAAAAAATGAACTGGAATTGGTGGTTGAAGAAACGGGTACTTCTATTCAAAATAGTAACCTGCCGGTAGTAGATGGTGCTTTGCCTCAATTGGTCCAGTTGTTTACTAATATTATTTCCAATGCCATCAAATTCAGGAAAGAGGGTGTGCAATCCGTTATAAAGGTGTATTCAGAACCGGTATCGGAACTGGAGGCAATAACACATCATTTACCTACAGAGCAGCAATATTGCAAGATCGTTATTGAAGATAACGGAATCGGATTTGAAGAAGAGTATGCCCAGAGAATATTCCAGATATTTCAGAGATTGCATGGTAAGTCGGAATATCCTGGATCGGGTATCGGACTTGCTATATGTAAACGTATTGTAGAACACCACAATGGTGTTATTTATGCAGAAGGTGTAGAGGGTGAGGGCGCCCGCTTTTATATTATCTTACCAGAACTACAAGCCCAGTAATAATTGAAATTATGTCCGTAGCTGATTCGCGAGTAAAAATATTGATTGTAGATGATGATGAGGATGATTATTTCCTCACCAGTGACGTTATCCGGCGTATTCCGGGCTCTGATTTTAAAATAGATTGGTGTCCTAAATATAAGGATGCACTCAATATTATGATCGCCCGTGAATATGACCTGTATTTTGTGGACTATCGCCTGGGAGCAAAGTCGGGTGTTGATCTGTTAAAAGAGGCATTGGACAATAATTGCGAAGAACCGATCATTATGCTTACCGGAAAGGGTAACTATGAAGTAGATATTGAGGCGATGCAGATAGGTGCAGTAGACTACCTGATAAAAACAGACCTGGGTGTTGAGAAAATGGAACGCTGTATCCGTTATGCGCTGGACAGGGCCGCAACACTGAAGGCGTTGAAAGCTAATGAGCGGAAATACAGGAGCATTTTTGAGAAATCGAAGGACCTTGTTTTTCTCACTGATGAAATGCTGAACTTTCATGATGTGAATGATGCAGGGGTAACACTTTTTGGTTACACCAAGGAAGAATTAGTTCAAATGAATCTTTGCGACCTTGTAGAGCAGGCGCAGCATAAAAACTTCCTTACCCAGTTATTACAGACGAAGAAAGAACTTATAGACTGGGAAGTAGTTTTACTGTCGAAAGATGGAGAGCGAAAATACTGTCTTATATCAGCAAAGCTGGAAGAAGACTATTCAGGTTATTCGTTTGTTCAGGGTATTATTCATGATATTACCAACCTCAAGAAAATGGAAAAAACCACCTTGCAAGGTGAAAAACTTGCAGCGGCAGGACGGTTGGTTCGTACACTGGCTCATGAGGTAAGAAACCCACTCAATAACATTACACTCTCCATAGAGCAGATGCAGCACGACTTGAAAGATGAAACGTCAAGCATTTATATTGATATTATCCAGCGTAACAGCAAGCGCATCAGTGACCTTATCAGCCAATTGCTCAACACTTCCCGACCGTCGGAAATCACACTGGAGGAATGTATCATCCAGTCAATACTCGATGAAGTAGTATCTGCTTCTATTGACAGGCTTACCCTGAATAAAATGAAGTTGAAGATTGACTATCCGCAAGAGTCTTTATTGATAATGGCAGATGGAGAGAAGCTGAAGCTGGCATTGCTGAACATCGTGGTCAACGCGATAGAGGCAATGGAAGAGGGGGTAGGTGAACTATCGATCAAGCTGGCCGATACAGGCGATAACATAGTACTGCAAGTGACAGACAATGGGTGCGGCATTAGCGAGGAAAGCATAGCACGATTGTTTGAACCATATTTTACTCAAAAGAGGAATGGGGTAGGGCTGGGGCTTGCTTTTACGCTCAATATACTCCAGTCGCATAAAGCGAACATTGAGGTTACTTCCAGGGAGGGTATTGGTACGACGTTCACCGTTAGTTTTCCTCCCGTATATGCCATGAATGATTAGCGGTTGAATCCAAGTAGCTCAGCATCCTTGTTTGTATTACCCAATATCATGTCTCGTATAATATCTGCGGCTATCACGCTATAGGTAATGCCATTCCCACCAAAGCCTAGCGCAAAGTATGTATTGAGTCTTTCCGGTATTGTTCCGATATAAGGCAGCCCGTCTTTTGTTGTGGCAAACGTACCGGCCCACCTGAAGTCGGTGCGAATAGGTATGGAGGGGAATCTTTTGCTAAATGATGCTTCCAGTTCTTTGGCTTTTTTCTTTATAGACGCATCACGTTTGTCCGGATTGTAGAATTCATCATCTTTTCCTCCCATTAGTATCCTATTGTCACCGGTTATCCTGTAGTACATATATGGGGTAGCAGTTTCCCATATCAGGCTGCAATCTTTCCATACATGTTCTTTGGCTATTGGTTCTGTTACCAGCGCGTATGTAGAATTTAAGGTGGCCACTTTCCTGGGTATGTATTTAAGGGTTTCATATCCGCATGCAATAACCAGTTTTTTTGCTTTAATAGTATGTCCGGTGTCGGTTTTCAATTCTACAGATCTCCTGTGGTGCAGTATCTCCGATACGTTTGTGTTATCGTATATTTTATTGCCCATTTTCAGGCATTCCTGTAGCAGGCAATGTGTGGTGAGATAAGCATCTATTTGCCCTCCGTCTTTAGAAGATATAGCTGCTGGTGCTTCGAGTCCGTAAAACTCCTTTATTTTTTCCTGTTCCAACCAGGATACATCAAATCCATGCTTCTTTCTTAGTGTATATTCTTTATGAAGCGGTTCTATATCCTTTTTGAAAGAGGCGTATTGCAGGCTGGGGCGTAGTTTGAAAGTGTTGTTGGTATTACCCATCCCCTTGCAAATGTCCTGTAGCTGGTAGATCGCATCCAGGCATAGTTCATAGCTTCGGGCCGCATTCTCTTCGCCAATTTTGTCTGCCAGCACATGCATGGGCGTGTCTATCTCATATTGTAGCAGTGAGGTACTCGCAACAGTACTGCCCATAGCAGCATGTCTACGATCAACCTGCACTACTTTGATTCCCGCTTTAGCCAGTTTATAAGCTATTAGTGTCCCGCTGATCCCTGTACCTACAACCACTACATCAGTAGAAATTTCTTCCTGTAGTGATGGGTATGTATAAGGTATGCCGTTACGCATTAGCCAATAAGGATGTTCGGAGATCAGGTCCATACAAGTCTTTATACCGATGAGTATAATTCTATGCCACAATTATGGGGCAAAGAAAAGAATGGCAATTCCGTGGCACAGTCTTTTTTACCCTTTCAGTGTACACTAAAAACTAAACGAAATGAGATCAATATTGTATTTAATCGCAGTTATCCTGGTAATAGGATGGATATTCGGCTTCTTTGTAGGCGGGGCTTCAAACCTGATACATATACTTCTGGTATTAGCCGTGATATCGTTACTGATAGGCTTTATCAGGCGCGGGACAGTTTAGGCACAAAAAGAAATTTTAATTCTCCTCTCTTATATCTTCTGTTGTTAATCAACATACAGCCACCTTTTACGAAAGGTGGCTTTCCTCTTTTATAAAGTATATGTCAATTTAGATGCTCGGCAAATATCCTGTCTATTTCAGCCATGCTAACGGGCTTTTCTATTAGAACAAATCTGCTGTTTACCGGCATTGCAGGTCGAGTGGGATGGAAGGCACTGATAAAAAAAATGAACATTTCGGGATAGTCATTCACAAGTTGTGGTGCTATTTCCCAGCCGAAGCCATCAGGTAAATTATTGTCAAGGAAAAGTATAGCGGGTTGTGATTCTTTTAATGCAATAAGGCCTTCACTAATGTTGTGCTTGATCTCAGTATCATAGCCTTTTTTTGTAAGGTAGCTTTTCAGCAGAAGAGATAGATCGACCTCATCGTCAATGATCAAAACCTTATTATATACTTGTGTCACTTTGCTAATTTAGGGGGTAATTGTACACAAAGTAAGAAACTGTTATTGTTTTGCGCAATGTGTTTACGGGTTTTAAAACCTATTACCCCTACATTTTTTTCACACGTTTTTTTGTTCGTTAAGTATCAATAGGTTAGGGCATAAATATTCGCTGAAATATTTTTCAGTTGATACTCGCTGGCAAATCGTTTTTAGCCGGGGATATTTGTGGTGTACATCCAATAACTTCTCAATGCGGCAACTGTTTTAAGAAGCCCTTCAAAGCTATTAGGTTTAGTAATGTAGGAGTTAGCACCTAATTCATAACAACGGCGCATCTCCTGCTCATTATTGGTGGTACTGAATATGACTATGGGTATCTTCTTTAGCTGATTGTGCTGCTTCAGCTCCTTGAGTACCTCACGTCCGTCTTTTTTGGGCATATTGAGGTCCAAAAGAATGAATCTGGGTAGATTGGCGTCTTCTTCACTTGTCAGTTTATAGAGAAAATCTAAAACCTCAACACCATTTTCCACAAATTGCAGTGAGTCTTTGAAGCCATTTTCTTCAAAAGCGGCTTGCAATAGAAAACGATCATCCGCATCGTCTTCAGCTATAAGTATAAAAACATCTTTCATCAGGTCGTAGGTAAAGATAGCAATTCTAAGTGCCTAAACGTCTGTCTACTATGTAGTTTTTTGTTCGGAAAATGCAGGCGCATAAAATTAAGTGTTTTAGCCCTTATCTTTATGGGGCTGGGGTAGGTAGTATACTCTACAATTGATCAAAAAAACATAGTAAATGCAGTCTGCTGATAAATTTGCCGAGATAAACAGGGCTCTATGGAATGAAAAGACCAAACACCATGTAAATTCAGATTTCTACGACATGCCCTCCTTTTTGGCGGGCAACACCACTTTGAAGGATATTGAGTTGGGTTTGTTGGGGGATGTGAATGGCAAAAGTGTATTGCATTTGCAGTGCCACTTCGGGCAGGATACAATGTCCATTGCGCGTATGGGTGCTGCTGCCACCGGTGTTGACCTCTCCGATGAGGCTATTAACACAGCTACAGAGCTGGCTGGTGACTTGTCGCTCAATGCGAAGTTTATATGCTGCAATATATACGACCTCCCACAGCACCTCGATGAGCAATTTGATGTTGTATTTACTACCTATGGCACTATCGGGTGGCTGCCCGACATGAAGAAATGGGCGGAAATAGTCTCCCGGTATCTAAAACCGGGTGGCAAGTTCGTGTTCGCTGAGTTTCACCCAGCTTTGTGGATGTTTGACAATGATTTCACCCACGTTCAGTACTCCTATTTCAACAAAGACGTCATTATAGAGTACGAACAAGGCACCTATGCAGACAGGCAGGCCGATATGCAACTGGAGTCTGTCAGCTGGAATCACGACCTGGCTGAAGTGCTGCAAAGCCTTATTAATGCAGGCCTCAGCATAGAGGTGTTTAGCGAATACGACTACTCTCCTTACAATTGCTTTGCGAATAGCATAGAAGTAGGGCCAGGGAAATTTCAGATCGTTGGAATGGAAGGTAAGCTGCCTATGATGTATGCTTTAAGAGCTGTAAAGCAGTCGTAATGCACATTTTTCGATGTTAAAATGTTTATTACGTTCCTAACGCTTTCAGTATCAATACGCTTTGTTGTGGGTAATATTCCGTAATCCACAGCCTTCATTCTTTGGCTGAAATGCGCCACTGTGCTAACTTTGATACCCCTACACTCTATCCCTGTTTCAGATACAGATTAAAAATATGCCGTAAAGTATTTGGAGGTGAGGAAAACCTGCCTATCTTTGCGTCCCCTTACAGCAAATAAGGGCTAGTTCTTTGGATAGTGAGAGTCGAAATCATCTACGAAAAATAAAAATTTCAAAAAGATTTTGCAAGTTGAAAAAACACTCCTACCTTTGCACTCCCAAACGAAATAAGGGGATAGCGAAAAGCGCTAAAAGTTCTTAAAAACATGATGTTTCCGGTGTGCCGGACGAGTAGCTCGGGACTACTAACATTACACAGACAACATATGTTG
>DLHG01000003.1 GCA_002483105.1 Bacteroidetes bacterium UBA7674 | reverse complement strand
TCTGTTGCACTCTTCCATTCTACCTTGTTACGTGTGCCAGCATTAGCAGCTGTAATAGAAGTTAAACGGATAGCAAGAGGGAACTGAGCATAAGAAGCAACTGTAAATGGTGAGAAGCTCGTGATACTGTCTTCCATTGTCATCCACATTGCACCAAACGGTAATGCTGCAGGAGCGTTTATCGCTGAGTCTATTTCGCTTGTCCACATACCACCCATGTAGTGGGCTACATATACGTGTGTCTGGTCAAAACCATTGGTCTCATCGCCTGTATTCCAGTAAGGGGTCATGTTCACGATAGAACCGCCAACGGTTCCTTCGTTCACCATCCAGGTACGGTCTACTACAGGGTTAGTTACCTCTGCAGGGTTGGTACCATCTCCATCTTCATATACATTTTCCATTACTCTTACACTGTAGTCATCAGCATCGCCGAGGTTTTCCAGCATGATCGGAGTATAGCTTGACGCATTGATACCTACGTGGTAAGTCACAGCATCAGGATTACCGCCTACTGCGCCCATGCCTTCTCCTGTTACTACACCGGTACCGTTAGTTATAACATAAGATGTCGCGCTACCACCCATTGTTGCCCATGGCATCTCAAGGTTAAGGTTATTGTTACCCAGTGTTATTGTTCCGTTCATCAGGTTAAGGATACCTGCTACTGTCACGTTGCCGTTCAGTGTCTTGGTTCCACCACCATTGATATCCAGGTTGTCAAAAGTTAATGCACCGCTTACACTTTGGTTTGTACCGGCCAATTCGATTGTACCACCTGTACCATTGAATGTACCACCTGAGTTTGTCAGGTTACCGTAGATAGCCAGTTGGCTGCCTACACCTGTAAATCCAAGAGATGAAAGACCACCATTTAAGGTGAAGTCGTTGCACAATGCACCAGCTATATTTACCAATGGCATATTACCTGTCATTGTTGCAGGAGGTATAATTACGTTAGTTGTAATTACAGGTACAGTACCGCAGCTCCAGTTAGTAGGAACGTCCCACGCTGTGCTCGTAGCTCCATTCCATGTATTACCAAAGTCCTCTGTAAGTATAGCAGGATTACTTTGTTGCGGTGCACCGCAAGTACCTGTTACCACTACATCATACGAATTGCCTCCAAGGCCAGATACGTTGTTAACAGTAAGGGTATTGTTTAGCGGTGTATAGTTAGGTCCCAGGGTTGAAACGTCAACACCGTTTTCATACCATACATAGCTAAGGTTTTCGCCTGTTGCTGTCATAGTAAATGTTGCAGCGTTACCTGTACATTCTGATGCAGCTATTGGCTGAGTAACAATAGCTGTGTTTGGCCAGATAACTACAGTAGCAGAATCTTGTAAACCAGCTGTTTCAGCAAGGCAAGTTCCACCAAGCAATGTTTCTACATAGTATGTAGTATTTGCTGTTGGTGCTGCGTTGAACGTGAATGAGTTGGTCAATTCCGGTGCAGGAGTTACACTACCTGTACCATCAAAATAACTGAATACGAAAGGAGCATCCCCTGTAAACGTAATTGTTACGTTTGTGTTGCCACCTGTACATACACCCGGAGCTGCACTTGTTACTGTTGCAGTAGGCAGAGCCTTCACTTCAACAGTTGAAGTACCTGTAAAGTCAGTACCTGAGATACCGTTACAACCATTCACATCTGAAAGTGCTGTGATGTTGTAGTTATAGATACCCGGTACGTTTGTTGGTACAGCAAAGTTCTCTGAAGAAGAAGTAGCTGTAGCTGTATATGTATTGGTACCATCAGAGAACGTTACAGTTATCGGGAAGTTAGTAGAACCTGTACCATAACTTATAGTAGCCGGTTGATCGCGGCATACTGTTGTAGAACCTATCAGTAAACCTGTAGGCCTAGGATTAACCGTTACACTCACAGAACCTGTTAATGTAGCAGAACAAGTAGTAGATGTGTTAGTAGCACTTACCAATGCATAAGTAGTGTTTGTACTTGCAGCAGGTGCTGATGTAGTAAGGGTACCACCACCATTAAGTGTAACCGTTTGAGGGTTAACACCGTTAATGTTATATACTACTTGTGCGTTCGGCGTACCTGTGAAAGTCAACGTTGGTTGGTCACCTGCACACACTATTGGTGTAGTTAAAGTCATAGTAGCAGTAGGCAGCGGATTTGCAGTGACATTCACTGTGCCTGAAGCTGAGCAACCATCTTTACTTACTGTAACTGAATATACTTTGTCAACCAGGATGTTATTAGCATTTACCGGGTTGGCAGTAGTGCTCGCAAGCGTTGTGCCACCCAGGCTTTCTGACCACAACACTGTATATGGTGCCGCAGCTACGTAGTTTTGGCCACCAGTAACGGTAATATTATAGTCTTCTGTTTCGCCAAAGCTATAAGCCGCACACGGTGTCATACCACCGGTAGTTCCCTGGTCAGCTTCACGAACGCGAAGACGAGCGACACCATTCAATGCGGTCATAGGAACAGTAAACGTAAATGAAGTAGAACCATTAGATCCGATATTATCGGTTTCTCCTATTTTTTCTCCCGGATTGTCCAAAACGCCGTTCGCGTTCCAGTCTATCCATACAGCTATATCATTTTGTGAATAGGTACCAACAGAACAGTTGATAGTATATGTTGATCCTGCAGTAAGAGTAGCAGTAGTGTTGCCTGACTGGGGATACAATGTGTAATATGGAGCAGGAGAAGGACCCGTTGGGTTTGCCAGTGTAGTTCCGGGAATAGCCACGTTGGTGCAATAATCGCCGAACGCGGTACCGCTGGAATATGTTGGCTGGCAATAAGTACCGGCCGGAACAGGAGCTGAAGCACTTAAAACACTATTACCACCGGCACATACAGCTGCCGGAGTAGCCGTAACACCTGTTAATGCAAATGGTGTTCCCACAGATATCAATCTTGTTGCTGTAGCAGTACAGCTTCCCAGCGTACCGGTTACAGTATAAGTAGTAGTGGTAGTAGGACTTACTGTTATAACAGATGTGGTCTGCCCTCCCGGAGCCCAGGAATAGGTAGAGGCACCCGTACCTGTAATAGTAACAGGGCTGCCGGAACAAATAGCCGTAGCAGTAGTGGTTGTTCCTACCACAGGGTTAGGAGCAACATTTATTAATACCGGTTGTGATGCTGTAGTAATACCACTGTTGCTGCAAAGTACGTTTGCACGATAAAGCATACTAGTAGTAATACCAGGTACAGCATATGTTGCAGCAGTAGCGCCCGTAATATTTGTCCAGGTAGAACCATTAGGAGAAGATTGCCATTGATATGAGATGCCTGAACCAGGACCACTTGCGCCTGTAAGGCTAAGCGTAGGAGAAGCAGTACCACAATATGTCGTCTGACTTGGAGTAGCCACAGCAGTTCCACCTAATGGCGTACCGCTACATGGAGGCGCAGTAGAGATCAAAGTTACGGTAGGAGCATAACAAGCTACCTGTGTACCACATGCACTGTTGGTGTTCATGTGTATATAAATAGTACCTGTAAAAGTAGATGTCCAGGTAAAGCCCTGAGTACCCCAAATAACCGCAGGTCCGTTGAATGAACCTGTGCGGACTGTTAAGAAGGCTGTTCCTGGTGTACAAGTGAATTGATAGGTATAGCCTGCCACGCAGCCTGTACCTGTGGAATACTCTGAGGCAAACGCACAGGTCGTTATGGTTACCGAATTACCAGCAACCGTAGGCAAAGCGGCACTACCAAAGGCTGCACTATTCTGGCATTGAGCTCTACCGGTAGTAGTAGATGCCAAGGCCAGCAATGCCACCAGCCAAAACTGAACGAGGAAAATTCTTGGTGTTTTCCTTAAGAATAAATTTTGCTTCATATTATCTGTTTTTAATTTCTAGGCAATATTTCAAATGGTTCCCCAAGACCAGTTTTATAGTCTTAAAGTTAAAGGAAACGTTAAATTAGTAATAAAAAACTAATAATTAACACTCCTCTGACGGTTTTATTTTTACAATATTTTTTTAACCGTTGGTTATATATAAATTATAAATGTGAAATTTTCCCATGTTGTCGTTCTGGCGGACATTTCATTCATTCTAATATTAACAAAGTTGCTCAAAACAAAAAAAGGCGTACCGGCTAAGCCGGTACGCCTTTTCAAACAATTATTCCTGTATTAGTTCTTCAATTTCAAATCCATTGCTACACGGCGGTTTTTCGCACGTCCTGCAGCGGTCTTGTTGTCCGCAGCCGGTTGTGATTCACCGAAGCCATTTGTTTGCAACCTGCTATCAGCTACGCCTTTGCTTACGAAGTAATTCTTCACTGCGTTAGCGCGGCCTAATGAAAGTACCTGGTTGCTTGCATCACTACCTACATTATCAGTATGGCCATCTATGGTCATATAGTAATCAGGATAATCATTCAGGATCTGTACTATTTCATCCAGCAACTTGTATGATGTTTTCTTGATGATTGCTTTACCTGTTTCAAACTGAATAGCTGTTGCAGCAAATGCAAGGCGTTTTTTCACGTCTACGCTTACTTCAGGGCAACCATTGTTGTTTTTAGTACCGGGTACAAGCGGGCACTTATCCAGGTGATCTGCTATGCCGTCATTATCAGTATCAGGGCAACCTGCGTTAGCCATAGGTCCTGCTTTATCAGGGCAAGAATCTTCGTTATCAGGTAATCCGTCACCATCGGTATCAGGGCACCCTTTAAATGCAGCCAGACCAGGTACATCAGGGCAAGCATCATCCATATCGGCTACAGCATCAGCATCACGATCAGGGCAGCCTTTCATAGCTACTGTACCTGCTTCTGTAGGGCAACGGTCTTCTGCGTCAGCAAGGCTATCAAGATCGCTATCAGGACAACCCATTGCAGTTTTAGAACCTGCAATTTCAGGACACTTATCATCTTTATCCAGTATGCCGTCGCCGTCTTTATCCGGGTTAGGGCAACCTTCCATTTCCAGTACACCTTTCTCGTTAGGACACTTATCTCTCTTGTTGGATACTAAGTCACCATCGCTATCTTTTACTTTCTTCTTGTTGAACGGAACAAACGCACCGAAGTAGAAGTTAGCACCATATTGATTATTGCTCACGAATGCCAGCATGTCATCACTACCGAAGAAGAACCCACCAACACGTACACCGAGACCGGCTTTGATGCTCTTGTTTACAAAGTTGTAAGTGAATGGTATCCCTACGCTTATTGTTTTATCCTCATAGCGCGGAGTGAATGTTAATTGGCTATAGATAGAATTACCAACATTAGATGTGTTGGCAAGGTTGCCCATGAAAGTTAAATTGGCATACAAGCCTTTTACATCAGCAATGTTGTAATCTACACCCAACACTAACGCTGTAGGCATACCCACAACTGTTTTTACTGAGTTAGAAGAATCTACAGTGATGCCTTTGTTGGCGGCAAACTGGCGTAAGCTGTTGTAGTCAGAAACGCTGTCCTTTAAGTTGTTACCATCAAAAGAAACACTTCCTGAGTTTCTCAGGGATAATGAACTGTTGGTCTTCTTATACGTTATAGCTCCCAGGTCCGTTACGGCAGCAGAGAAACGGAACATATAAGTTGGACGGCTACGATCGTAGTTGTCTTTCTTGCCATCCATTTCATAAGTGTGTTTCTGATACTTCGGGCGGAACTCATAGGTAACACCTATATCACCACCTACACCAGAACCAAGGCCTTTAAGCGCCTTGCTGATATTATCTCCCACACCACTCGCTTGTGTGCTGTTATTGAGATAAGTTGTACGGAAATTCAGGTCAGTATTGTTAATAGTAACCATGTCATTTGCCGAGTTAAAACTCATGTCCAGGTTGTTGCTGGTTGCATTTACGTAGCCGCCACCATGCAGGTAACGAACTGTAGCGCCCGCTTTGATCTGGTGTTTTTCTTTTTCATATAGTACGCCACCATATGTCAGGCCTAATTCTCCCCATGTGTGCAGGGTATAATTGAATTGGTTGCCCTGAGAAACGAAATCTGTTCCGGCATTACCTTGTATCACCTTAAATATATTCTGGTCAAAATCACCCAGTTGGTTAAAGGTCCTTACCCTTGTAGTCAGGCCAATCCCGTGTTTGCTATTCAGGTTCAACATAAAGCCCGGTCCGCGAACCTCTGCATATGGTAACATCATTTTGAACTTTCCACCATTGTTGATGTTCAGTATGCTTCCGATGCTGTCAGCACCCAGACCACCGAATATCTTGTCGGAGTTGATCGTACCGAGGTTATTATCTACCCCAAAGTTCAGTGAGAACAGGTCGATCGTGAATTTGTGTCTTGAATCCGCAATATTAGCCGGGTTCAGATAGACACTATTGGTTCCGCTATAGTTGCCCGTAGAAATACCCAGGTATCTTTGGGCATTTGCTACTATCGGCACCGATGCGGCCAATAATAAAGTGAGTGTAGATTTTTTCATATATATGTTTGGTTAATTTTTAGCTATTTAAATTTGCAGAGTATTAACAAAAACCGTTCCAAGTATTATGGATTGGCATAATCTCTACAATTTATTTGTTGCAAAGCTACTTACACTTTTGCAGTATCGCTATACAACACATGCGGTATTTTTTCGGTAGGTGCTGGTACGGATATCATTTAATGATCCGGTAACCCTTTGTTTTTCTTAAGGCAACAAAAAGGCGGATGGTGTATTCCCCAGCCGCCTTTACTGTTTTGTATCAATTAATTATTCTTATACGTCTATTCTCGCATACTTTGCGTGCTTTTCAATAAAGTCACGGCGGGGGGCAACTTCTTCACCCATCAGCATGGCAAAGACACTATCCGCTACTGCAGAACTGTCAATCGTTACACGTTTAAGTGTACGTGTATCCGGGTTCATGGTGGTATCCCAAAGTTGCTCTGCGTTCATCTCACCAAGACCTTTATATCGTTGTATGTTTACGCTATCTTCTTTCCCGTTTGCCAGCTTTATTACTGCTTCTTTACGATCCTCTTCCGTCCAGGCATAGATCTGTTCCTTGCCTTTCTTTACTAAGTAAAGTGGTGGTTGCGCCAGGTATACGTGTCCTTGCTCTACAAGGGTCGTCATGTAGCGGAAGAAGAAAGTAAGTATCAATGTAGCAATGTGCGAACCATCCACATCGGCATCGGTCATGATGATGATCTTGTGGTAACGGAGTTTGGTTAAGTTCAACGCTTTAGGATCTTCAGGGGTGCCTATGCTCACGCCAAGGGCGGTAAACATATTCTTGATCTCCTCGTTCTCGTATATTTTATGCTCTTGTGCTTTTTCTACGTTCAGTATTTTACCACGCAAAGGCAGAATAGCCTGGAATGCGCGCTCACGGCCTTGTTTGGCAGTACCACCAGCCGAATCCCCTTCCACCAGGTATAACTCGCAACGTTCAGGATCTTTATCAGAGCAATCCGCAAGTTTGCCGGGCATACCACCACCGGTCAGTACACTTTTACGTTGTACCATCTCACGGGCTTTACGTGCTGCTGCACGAGCCTGCGCTGCTATTATTACTTTATCAATAATGAGTTTTGCTTCCTTAGGATGTTCTTCAAGATATGCTTCCAGCACGCGGCTTACACATACATCTACCACACCCATCACCTCGTTATTACCCAGTTTGGTTTTAGTTTGTCCTTCAAACTGTGGTTCAGGAACTTTTACAGAAATGATGGCACTGATGCCTTCACGGAAGTCATCGCCCGTTATCTCTACTTTCGCTTTCTCGAATAATTTATTCTTATCGCCGTAAGATTTGAACACACGCGTAATGGCACGACGGAAACCCGCAACGTGTGTACCACCTTCAATTGTGTTGATGTTGTTTACGTAAGAGAAGAGGTGCTCACTGTAAGAAGTATTATATGACAAAGCAACATCCACCGCTACATTCGACTCTTTATCGTGTACTTCTACGAATATAGGTTGAGAAAGTAACGGGTCGCGTTTTGCCTGCCTGTCCAATAGTTGCACGAACTCTACTATGCCGCCTTCACTGTAAAATACTTCTTCAATGTTTTTTCCTTCTTCATCCTGCTCACGTTCGTCAGTCAATACAATGCGTATACCTTTGTTCAGGAAAGAAAGCTCGCGCAGGCGGCCTGCAAGTATTTCACGGTTGTAGACTGTTTCTTTGAAGATGGAATCATCCGGCCAGAAGTGTTGGTGTGTACCCCTTTTGTCGGAAACACCAATTTCGCGAACTGGGTATTGCGGGATACCGCATTTATATTCTTGCTCAAATATTTTTCCTTCACGATGAACGGTAGTATGCAGGTGGGAACTTAGTGCGTTCACACAACTTACACCCACACCGTGAAGCCCGCCAGACACCTTATAGCTGTCCTTGTCGAACTTGCCACCGGCATGCAGTACTGTCATTACTACTTCAAGTGCAGAACGTCCTTCCTTAGGGTGCATACCCGTTGGGATACCACGTCCGTCATCCTGAACACTTATGGAGTTATCCGGGTGTATGATTACTTCAATGTTCTTACAATGTCCGGCAAGCGCCTCATCTATAGAGTTATCCACTACCTCATAAACAAGGTGGTGCAAGCCCTTCACTCCTATATCACCAATATACATCGCAGGGCGCTTACGCACCGCTTCCAGGCCTTCTAATACTTGTATACTTCCTGCATCATAAGTTTGGGGAGCAGGGGTTTGTAAAATTTCGTTTTCTGTACTCATATTTTCTTTGTCCGAAGCTCTAAATACTGTGAAGAAATTCCGATTAAACTGCCATCTTCGGAGGTATGGCTTTAGCTTACGAAACAGGCATTTTTTTAACTTAGCAAAGTTAATGAAAATCACCCTTATTAGCAAAGAAATTATACATAGTTATTCACAGCAAAAACCCTTGTAAATAAAGGCTTTCCCAAAAGATTTTCACAGGCTGTTTTTAGTCTTGATTTTATCCGGTTTATCCGTCCCGAATGATGAAATTTTCGACAATAGGGAAATCCGATCTTCCTGTGCTTATATTTGATAAATATTATCCCTTTCTAATGTCTGCAACCCAGCAAGGTTTTTTATGTAACAACAAGGTGGCGAATCGCAACATTCCGGTATTTATCCTATTCTGGGTGATTACATTCTTCTTGTACCTTCCTGCCGCAAATGCAGGCTTTGTAATAGACTTCACTGGCTGGCTTGACCAGGTAAAAAACCAACCTTTCGGAGATTATATCAATCGCAATAATTTCAGCGTTAAAAGCCTCTACCAGTTCACACAGTTGCTCTCGTGGCTACTATACAAGCTATTGGGCACCAGCCATTGGGGCTGGCACCTGCTATTTGTAAGCCTGCAAGCGGCCAATGCCTGGCTGCTTTGGCGTTTTGTCTCCAGCATGCTGAATAAGGCCGGCAAGACTAACGGCAACATAATAGCTCTCACTGCGTCCTTCATGTTCTGCATCTGTCCGCATATATCAGAGGTTATAGTATGGGAACCTTCCTTTCACTATCTCTTGGGCTTATTCCTGATCCTTACCATTCTCTCGTGGATACAGGCTTTTATAGAAAGCGGGAAGAAGAAGTACCTCGTTGGGGCATTAGCGCTCTATTTTTTGTCCCTTTTCTCATTAGAGTATTTCTACCTGACGCCGTTCTTTGCCCTGAGCTACATGCTCTATCATCGCTACGGATTTGGTGGCCCTCGAATGAAGAATGCCATTCTTTATGTTTTCCTGCCCATGTTGGTGATGCTATTGCTTCGGCTACTGCTTTTCCGTGTGCTTTACAACGACTGGGTATCACGTATAGGTTCGGGCACTATAATGGGCGACCTGATGCCTTTCGCTTCCAAACCGCTCAAGTACGTCTTCCATGTGTTCTTCTTTGGCCGTTTCTGGGGTCAGGAGTTGCGGGATAAGGTGTATGCCCTTTGCGAGTCCTCAAAGGCGATATACTTCTTTTATGGTTTATTCCTGCTCTTGGCGGGAGCGTATCTGCTTAGGTTCAGGAAGATGAACACAACGCTTCGCATGGCGGGGTTATTCCTTTTGTGGACGGCATTGGCTACCGCGGTGGTATCCCCTATGTGGTTTCCACAGTCTATGTTGCTACAAATGGACCGATATACTTACCTGTTGCTGCCTTTCGGGTTTGTGACATTAAGCTTATCGTTGTGGGCTTTGCCTAAAAAAATCGCCATTCCTTTGCTCATTATCTATGCGCTGGTCAATATCAACTTTACGCTGACACTGAATATCTACTGGAAAAAGTCTTCTGATGTTGTCAAAAATCTTTTGCACACATTACCCGACCCCGGCAATCGCACTACTATATTGCTCAATGTGCCCGAATCACTCAATGGTGTACCCATGATAGCAGCAGGCTCCCAGGGAGAATATAAGCTGATGCACAATCTCCTGCTGCCTAAACCCATAAATACAAAAGTGTATGATGCTGTCGGTTTTAATATGCTCACGAAATGGGATGGCGCTAATGTGATCGTTATAAACGACAGCTTAGTAAAAGTAACACTGAATCAATGGGGCACCTGGTGGTGGCGCGATGGGGTAGGCGCCGGCAGTTACGAAAACGAGGATTACAAACTAAAACTTGTTGACCCCGGGCATTGGTATGAACTCACGCTAAAGCATCCGGCAGAAAACTACTTGTTACTTTACCTGGTAGACGGTGAATGGAGGCAGGTGGATATGAGCCTGAAAGGTGTGCAGCAGGATTAAATTTCTATGCGCACATTTCCCTCAACCGGATAACCCGTACATGTAAGCACTAACCCTCTAGCTATATCACCATCGGTCAATACTTCATTCACCGACATCCATACTTTCCCTTCGGTGCATTTTGCGACGCAAGTGCCGCAACGTCCGGCATTGCAGCTATAGGGCAATTGTATGCCTTGTTTTTGTGCTGCCTGTAATATGTTTTCAGGATACTGCACGGCCAAGGTGTGCTTCATGCTGCCAATTGTCAATACCACATTGTGGCTTTCCTTATCCGGCGGCTCGCTACGTATAACAGGAATGCTTACATCAAAGTTCTCTTTCTTTATCTGCTCTGAAGAGATTTCCTGTTCTTCCAGTCCGTATATCACCATACGCATATAGTCGTATGGGCCGCAGATATAAAATAGCTGCTCTTTTTTAGACGCGGTGCTGTATTCTTTCAGTAATACAGGTATCAGGCTTTTGCTCAACCTCGCACGGGACAGGTCGAAATTGTTGCTGAGGAGAAATTCAATTTTTAGTCTGTCGTGGTATTGCTGTTGCAGCTCTGTTAGCTCTTTATAAAAAATGATTTCTTCAGCATTCCTGTTGCTATATATCAGCACGAGTTGCAAATGCGGTATTGTTATCAGTGCTTCCTTGATAATAGAGAATAGCGGTGTGATACCAATACCTGCCGCAAAGAGAAACAATTGTTTGTACTCACTGATATTATCTGGTAATGTAAATAGGCCGGCCGCACCTGTGGTCATAAACTTGTCGCCCACCTTTACCCTGTCGGTAAGGTAACGGCTATACGCGCCATTCACTACGCGCTTTACGGTGATGCTTAATAGCTCATTACTTGCGGGACTTGCGGAGATAGAAAATGAGCGCCGTTCTTCCTTACCATGATGTTGGAATAGTAGTGTGAGGAACTGCCCGGCTTTATAGGACACAGGGGCATCTGCTTCAAGTATAAATGTCTTTACGCCCTGAGCTTCCTCTTTTATCCCTGCAACTTTTATTGTTATCTGCACTCCTTCAAAGATACACGCGAGAATTTATTCTGCCAGTCCCATCTCTAGTGCTTTCTTTATCAGGGCTGCCATATTCTTCACTTCCAGCTTCAGTAGCAGGTTGCTTCGGTAATACTCTACTGTTCGTAATCCTATAAAGAGCTTCTCCGATATTTCCTGTATGGTGTCTCCGTTTACGGTCAGCTTCAGTATTTCTTTTTCTCTCAGTGTGAGCGTAGGCCTTAGGTTGGCTTCTTTTTTCATTCGGGTGGCATACTGGGTCAGCTTCGCTTTTACTGCCTGATCTATAAACTCGTTCCCCTCATATATTTGCTGTATCGCTTTTATCAGCGTTTCCGGGTCTGTTGTCTTTAGTATATAGCCTTTCACGCCTATTCGCATCATGTTGTGCACATACAGCATACTGTTGAAGTTGGTGAGTGTTAGTATTTTCTGTTCCGGGTATTTCTTCAGTATGATGGTTGCCAGTTCATTCCCGGTCTTGTCCGGCAGCTGTATATCCAATAGCAGCACATCGGGCAATCGGTCTTGCAGGCCTTTCAATAATTCCGCGCCATTATTATATGCTCCTTCCAGCACGATATGCGGATAAGCAGAAATCATGTTCTGCAAACCGCCTATTATCATCGGGTGGTCATCAGCTATAGCTATTCGTATCTTCATATTCTGTATGGCTTTTCATTTTCTCCAGATCCAGCTCTATATAGACAGTCGTTCCCATTCGCGGCGCAGACTCAATCGACACAAATCCATGTAATGCTTCTATCCGTGAACGCACGTTCTGCAATCCCACACCATCGGTGCTATTACTCTTGTTGAAACCTATTCCATTGTCTTCTACCGTTATCGTCAACTTATCTGCGTCCTGCCTTAGTTGTATCTCAGAGATACTCGCCTGCGAATGCTTAATGATGTTCTGCACCAGTTCTTGTATGATCCTGTAAAGTGATAAGGCCAGGAATTTGTCCAGCTCTTCCAATGGTCCGTACAGCTGCAGGTTTATCTGTAGCATATTGTCTGTGTCTATGTGTTCACAATACATGTGCAGGGCTTCGGGCAAAGTATATTTCAGCAGGATGTCGGGCATCAGGTTGTGTGCTGTCTTTCTCACTTCTATCGCGGTGCTCTGCAGCATCACCATTATTTCATTCAGGTCTTTTACTTCGGGGATATGGCTGTGTTTCTTTTGCAAAGCACTCAGATTCATATTGATGGCAGTAAGCATTCCGCCTATACCATCGTGCAACTCCCGGGCTATGCGGGTACGTTCTTTTTCCTCTCCCTGCATCATCGCTTTCAGCTGTCCTATTTGCTGACCGCCTTTCAGTATCTGTTGCTGCTGTTCCAGTATTTGTATCTGCTTCTTTTGCAGCCTTTGTTTGTGCCTGTTAGATCGGAACAACAATATCAGCAGCAATCCCAACAATACAACACCTACCGATATCACCACCAGCCAGAAGTTCTTTTTCTTCAGGTAATCCTGCTGTTCATTTATTTTCAGTTGGTTGCGCGCTAGTTCTTTCTCTCTTTCCGCAGTTCTGTATTTTATGTCAAGTCCGCTGATCGTTTGGTCAATGCTTTGTGCCTGCAGGCTGTCTTTGAGGTTCATTCCGGTGGCCAGGTAGTTATATGCTTTTTCAAAAGAGCCCTTAGCAGCATAAAGGTTGGCGAGTTTTTCATTCAGGCTTTGCCGATTCTCTTGTAGTTGTAGTTTGTCGGAGAGTTGCAGGGCTTGCGTAAAATATCTTTCTGCCGCATCGTTGTCACCAAGCCTGTTGTACGCCACCCCTATCGTTTCCAACGTTACTGCCTGGTAGTACGGATTGATATCCCCTTTCACTTCCTGCGTCTTTACAAGGTATTCAAGCGCTTTCTTTGGTTCTTCGAGTGACAGGTACACTTGCCCTATATTCGTTAGGGTATTATACTCTGCATCACTTAGTTTTTGCTGCCGCGAAATGGTCAGTGCTTCTTCCAGCGCCATCAGGCTTTGGGGATATTTTTTTTCGCTCTTATAGACAACACCACGGTTCGTTAGTATAGACGCCAGCAAGTCATAGTTATTGTTTTTTCTCGCGAGTACTTCCGCTTTTTCCAGGTAAAAATATGCTTTGCCGTATTGCTTCAGGAACATTTGTACCGAACCCATATTGTTATATATGCTTCCGGAGGTTTGTATGTTCAGCTTCTCAGCTATTTGCAAGGCCTGGTAGTAGTGTTTTGCCGCCGCTTCATAATCGCCTTTCATTTTGTAGATGTTGGCCATTCCATTATACACCACCGGCAGCGCTGTAGCTAATTCTTTGCTCCGCAGGCATATATCGCGTGCGTTGATAAATGTCTCCAGGCATTTATCATACATTCCCTTATTAGAGTAGAGCAGCCCCAAATGCTTCAGACTGTTGATAACCCCGTTCGCGTATCGGAGATCCTGGCTGTTTCTCAGGCTGCTTTGAAATGCAACGATCGCGCTGTCTGTATTGCGGACCTCAATCTCTACAGCTCTTTCTATTTGTTCTTTTATAGTCGTGGTATCGTATACCGCATATACGCCCTTATCTGTTTGGGCAGATACGCCATCACAATGCAAGGCTATAAATAGCAACAATAATATCCTGTTTCTCTGCAGCATTTCCGGCCGATTATTCACAACTATTACTATAGACGGAATTCGTTCATTAATAGTAAGTTATTCCGTCGGAATGTTGCATCTAATTTTATAATATCCGTGTATTCCGAAAAGAGCGGGAGCCTTGCTATTGGTACATTTGAATAGACTTATTAAGTGGTTTCACTACCTATATATACAGCCCTCAGAATTATTACTCCTTACGATCCATTTCTTAATTAAAACATTTTTTATCATGCGAATGAAATCTATTTTTTCCAGAGCAGCAGGACTCATGCTCCTGTCCCTATCACTATGCTCCGTCTCCGCATATGCCCAATGGGCATATGTCGGGGCTCCGGGCTTCTCAACCGGCGGCATTGCCAACTGGCAAAAGTTACGGGTATCACCCGGCGGCACACTGTTCGTCTCGTTCAACGATGATGACGTAGTAACGGGCGGCGGTAATGTAATGAAGTATGACGGCACCAACTGGGTGTCCGTCGGTGACGATGACTTTACCTCGCCGCTTGCACATCACAGTTCTTTCGCTTTCGGTAACGGTGATACGCTCTATTTCTCTTATGCGGATGGCGCCAACCTTTCCCGTGGAGCAGTAATGATGTATGACGGAACATCGTGGACAAGCATCGGAGCCAACCTCACAACCGGCAATTGCCAGAACTCTAACATTGAGGTTGGCAGCGACGGCACTCCCTACTTTATCTGTACAGATGGGGGTATGGGTACTATTGTTACCAAAATGTATGATGGCACAGCCTGGGTAAACATGGGCCCGGGCATTATAGCCGGCAGCGCTTCCTGGTCCTCAACGGCTTTTGACAACAGCGGTGTGCTACATGTAGCTTACAGTACAGGCACGCAAGTAGGAATATCAAAATGGGATGGCACTACATGGGTTGCTGTAGGCACCCCATACCTGGCGCAAATGGGCGGCAGCCCCAGCCAGGTATCATTGGCTTTCGATTCCAATGATGACCCTTATGTGGCATACTGGAATGCTTTTATGGGCCCTCCTGAAGCGAGTGTTGTAAAATATGATGGTACTGCTTGGTCAAATGTCGGCGCTCCCGGGTTTACAAATCCAAGTGTAGCTCAATTCACTTCTTTGGCTATCGACGGCAACGATGTGCCTTACATGGCCTACATGGATGGCATGACCGGCAATGGCGGTTCTGTAATGAAGTTCGACGGAACCAGTTGGGTACTCGTTGGTTCTGCAAATATTACCGGCAACCAGATGGCGCATACATCACTGGCATTAGACAATAATGGCAATCCATATGTAGCTTTCTACGACGGCGCAAATGGCGGTTTTGCCAGCGTAATGACATATACAGTTTGTGAAGCACCGGATGGCGTTGCTGTTTCTTCTACTGATACGACAATATGCAGCGGTGATACTATCACACTCACAGTAACAGGCAATCTCAATGATGCTACCGACTGGGCGTGGTTCAGCGGCTCATGTGGTGGTACTGCCGAAGGTACAGGCAATACTATTACTGTTTATCCCGGCGATACTACTACCTACTATGTAAGTGGTACCGGCGGTTGCATCATCAGTAATAACTGTACGGCACATACTATCAATTCTGCTACTGTACCTGTACCTACCGTTACACAAAATGTGAACACACTTACTTCAAGTGCGGCCAATGGTAATCAATGGTACACTAGTGGCGCTCCTATAGCGGGTGAAACCAATGATACATACACTGTTACTACTGACGGCTGGTACTATACCGTTGTGACGATAGGCGATTGCAGCGCGATGTCGGATTCTGTGTTCGTTACCGTAACAGGCGTTCAGAACCTCGCTATCGCAAAGTTAGTAACCGTTTATCCGGTTCCGTTCAACAATACCCTGAATGTAAACGTGAATGCCGGCAAAGGAAACCTTGCAGAATGGGAGTTCCTGGTTTCAGATAACGTTGGAAGGATCGTATATAAGCACAAAACCGTAAATGCAACCAATAGCCTTAACCTGGAAACATTACCAAATGGTATTTACTTCCTTACCGTTCAGAATGCCGAAGGCAAACAAGTATATAAGGTGAGTAAGCAATAATCCATAATTGCAAATAGTAAAACCGGCCGTTCCTCACTATTGGGGAGCGGCTTCTTTTTTTGGCTTATAATTTGCTGCCATATTCCTTGCGGGCTAACCGTTTTTACCAATAAATCACTCTTTTCTAAAAAACCTTATGAAAAAGCTACTAAATCTCGGTGTAATTGCCTTTGCCTGTGTGGCAACCCTTAGTTTTTCTGCCTGTGATAATACCGATGACAACCTCTCTCTTGAAAAGAAGGGCGTACTTAATACAAGGATAAGCCACGTACGCTGGGTTCTTGATGGCGACACTACAGAGAGCACTATCAACGCTGCCGGTTGCTCCTTTACAAACGGTGCCGGTCAGACGCTGGACGCCGGATCTCCGGCTTTCAACGGAAAGCAAATGATCGGTAACGATGTTGTAGGTGAATACTATTATTTTATCAATGACACCACAGCCGACTTCTGGAATGGCGGAGGTAATTTCAACGTTCCGGGCTCAGAAGACCTTCCGGCCTTTACTTATGATATGGGTTCTATGGCCGATTTCAGAATAGCACTGCCGGCTACCGTTGTGAAAGCCAATGGCCTTTCTTTTACCGCGACCACGCCAACCTCATTTATCGCGCAGAAGTTTGACGTGACGATCCAGGATAAGAACATGGTGCGTGCGACAAAAACATTCACAGATGCCAACATCAATTTTAGCGCAGCCGAGCTCAGCACCTTATCTACCGAGCCTGGCGACAATTGTGTTATATTGATCGAGGCAATAAGCGAAACCCCTGCTGAAGCGAACGGCATCAGCCTGAAGCTAAGGCGGTCTCTTTTCGAACAACAGTCCGTTGATATTCAATAACAGGCGCTGCCTGTCATACAAAGCCGTCCCAACCTATTGCTCGGGACGGCTTTATATTACCCTTCTGTTATCAATCAGGGTTATAGTGTCATAATAATGTCCCTTTCATTTATATGAATGTGTGTATGCACATTCACCTTATCTTTGCTCCTCGTGCAGCAGACCATAGAAAAAATAAGTTCCGGAGCTCCGTTTCCATTGGAACGGATACTTGGGCAAAATGTCCAGGTATTGGGTCGTGAGATCCTGGAGGTCAGCCGCTCGGTTAAGGCAGAGTGGTTACAGGTCAATTTTTCTGAGAACCAACTCCCTGAAGAGCATGCTCGTTTATTGCTGTTTCCTATCGAAGACAACCAATATTGCCTGCAAGTAGCATACATTCAACCTTCGGAAAAACAACCTTTTGGCGCTGATGTCTGTTGGCTGCAGTTCATGCCTTCGTTCTTCGACCAATATCCTCCGGAAACACTCATTGCCAATCCGCCTTTCCGTTTCGACCAAACTACCGAGCAACAGTTCAGTATTTGTACACAAACTATTTTGTTGCTCGAACAACTGAAGAGTGCGGCAGGAATGACGCCGTTCACAGAAGCGCTTCATTGTACAGAGCTGGCTATTCATTTGCTGCGCAGGGCTATCGAAAACATTACAGTTCCGTTTACCGTCTGTCCGGTTCCTGCCTGTCGTTTCCTTACTTACGACAGTGAACGCGAAAAGGTATTTGAAGCCCGCCGGATCATTGAGCAGAATATCGACCAGTCGTATACCATCAAGGAGCTTTCCCGTATGGTAGCTATGAATGAGTGTTACTTGAAAAAAGGATTTAAAGCTCTGGTCGGTAAGACCATTCACGACTTCCAGCAGGAGTTACGTATATCTAAGGCAAGAGTATTACTGCAACAACAAGGACAAACAGTTTCGGAGGTAGCCAACTCTTTGGGCTATAGCAGCATCTCCCATTTCAGTACTGCATTTAAGAAAGCAACCGGCATCAAGCCTTGTGAGTTGTTGGCGTAAACCCCCAACCCCTAAAGGGGCTTAATGTTTCTAGAAGTATTTACCAATTACAGGCAGCTTCTTCAATTCCTTTCCTTCTTTCTTCAGGATGAACAATACATATGCAGCTAACAATATCGTTGCCACTACATAGCGTGCCCAAACTATTTCCACATAATTACAGAAGATGATGTAGATGAAATAGCAGCCGAGCATCATGAGAAAGAATGCGGCTATCTTACTCACCTTATATGGAACCGGATATACCTTCTGTCCCCAGAAATAAGAGATGATCATCATGCTGCCATAGCAGGCAAGCGTCGCCACAGCACAAGCCATATATCCGTAGTATGGAATGAAAAAGAAGTTGATCACCAGCGTAACAGCCGCACCGACGAAAGTAATGGTTGCTCCTGCATTTGTTTTGTGAGACAGCTTGTACCAGATGGAAAGATTGTAATAAACACCCAGGCACATATTCGCTATCAGCAGTATCGGTACTATTTTCAGGCCCACCCACATTCTCTGGTTCTGTATAAAGTGTTTCCAGATGTCGATATACAATGTAACGACGAGGAACATGGTGCATATGGTGATCACGAAATAATCCATTACGCGTGCATAGGTCTTTTGCGCATCTTCGCCCTTCGCTTGCTTAAAGAAGAACGGCTCGGCGCCCATCCTGAATGCCTGAACAAAAAGTGTTATCAGTATGGATAGTTTATAGCAGGCATTGTATATACCTACTTCTTCTTTCTTCGCTAGCTCCGTTGCAGCAGGCGACCACCAGCTCAGCATAATGCGGTCGAATGTTTCGTTGATGATACCGCCAAAGCTCGCTATCATTATAGGCAATGAATAGATGATCATTTCACGCCACAGCTTCTTGTCCCACTTTATCTGTATGGAAAGTATCTCAGGAATTAAAAGTAATAGCGTTACTCCTGATGCTATCAGGTTAGCGAGCAGCACATATCCAACACCCAGTTGCGGGTCATACCACGATGCTAAAAAACTATCGGGAGAACTCTTCGCGATAGCTGGTAACACAGAATAAAAGAAAATCGTCATGCCGATATTCACCAAGATATTGGCGAATTTTATAAGGGCAAATTTCTTCGGCCTGTTATCATTACGCAGCTTAGAGAATGGCATGAGTGCCAGAGTATCTAACGCAATGATATAGGCAGACCACCTGATAAACTCGGGGTGTTCCTCTACTCTTAATAATGATGCTAACGGTTGCTGGAACAACAACAAGAGCGCCGACAATAAAAGTGTACTTGTAATCAGCGAGAGGGCTGTTGTGTTATATACGTTCTGGTCATCCTCTTCCTTATTGGTATATCGGAAGTAGGTCGTCTCCATTCCATAACTGAATACGTTGGTGATGAACGGAATGGCCGCGTATATCAATCCCATCTCTCCATATGCTGCCGTTGAAAGCTGGCGCGTAAGGTAGGGGGTAAGCAGGTAGTTTAAAAAACGGGCAAGGATAGAGCTCACGCCATACCACATTGTTTGTCCCGCCAGTTTTTTAATATTGCTCATTGGTAATTCAAAAGTAATAATCAAATGCTACAATCGCAGCAAAGAAAAACGCTAAGAAACATGAACTATTGTTGCGTTCATATTTCTTAACGTTCAAAATATCAATTCCCTATTGAGTCTTTATTCAATCACCCAGGTTTCTTTGCCCTGCAAAAGATTATCCAGGTTACCCGGGCCTTTCCTTGCTATTATCTCTTCTATCTGCAGTTCCATGCTGTTCTCATAGGTAGCCCTGTCTGCTGCATAGAATACGCCGAACGGACGAGGAAAGTGCCCCTCCTTGGCCGGGTCGTCGAAGAGGCGGGTGAGTATCTGTGCTTTAAAGAAGTCTGTTTCGTCGTGTATCCACAGGTCGTCGGCATTCATTCCTTCGCCCAGGTTCACCACTACCGGCTTGTAACCATCCAGCCTGATGCCTTTGTTTTTATCTGCACCAAATATCAGCGGTTTACCTTGCTCCAGGAACAGCGCCTCTTCGGACTTGGTTGATTTCTCTGTAAATATCTCGAATGCGCCATCGTTGAAGATGTTGCAGTTCTGGTATATCTCCAGCATAGATGCACCTATGTGTCCGTTAGCACGAAGCAACATTTGTTGCAGGTGCTTTGGGTCACGGTCCATGCTGCGGGCGATGAAAGATGCGTCTGCACCAAGCGCCAGCGCCAGCGGATTGAACGGATGGTCCAGGCTACCGGCCGGTGTTGACTTTGTTACCTTATTTTCTTCTGAAGTAGGGGAGTATTGACCTTTAGTAAGGCCGTATATCTGGTTGTTGAACAGGAGTATGTTTACATTAAAGTTCCTGCGCAGCAGATGTATAGTATGGTTACCGCCAATACTCAAACCATCACCGTCACCTGTCACTATCCATATGCTCAGTTCCGGGCGCGTAGCCTTCAGTCCCGATGCTATGGCAGTAGCGCGTCCGTGAATGGAGTGCATGCCATAGGTATTCATATAGTAGGGAAAGCGCGAACTGCACCCGATGCCCGAAATGATCACAATGTTCTCGCGGGCAATACCTATCTGGGGAAGTATCGTCTGTACCTGCTTTAATATCGAATAGTCGCCGCAACCGGGGCACCAGCGAACTTCCTGGTCTGTTGCAAAATCCTTGGCCGTCAATACCGGCGGCGTAGTAACCTCACTCATAATTGAATGCAAATTTACACTAATAATACTTCCCAATGAAAACGAGAATATCTATTTCCCTATTTTAAAAATTGCCCCCTAACCCCCTAAAGGGGGGAATATGTTATCTTTTTTTCGCTAGATATAGCCGTTTAAGATGCCCGGGAATGAGCGGCGGTTTCTTTGGCATAGAATTTAGTAGTATATTAATACTAAATGCAGAGGTTATGAATCGCTTATTATTAGTTTTCTGTCTTCTATTCAGTACTGTTGCCTTCGCACAAGTGCCCAAAGGCACCATCAGTGGAAAGATAACCGATGAGGTCGGTAGGCCGGTAGATCACGCTGATGTCTTTGTCTATAGTGGCAATGAAATAATTGGCTCCGCGTACACAGATGCCAATGGAAAATATCTCACCAATCGTATGTACGTCGGTACCTACAAGGTGCAAGTGATCTATGGCGAGTACAAACATTCATGGGTGAACGATGTTCCTGTAAAACAATGGCAGGACACAAAGATAGATGTGAAACTGGAGGTAAAGCAAAGCGAACCTTCCGTGGATGCCAGCAGGGATTATTCCGGTGGCGTTCCGTTACAATCGACTAAGAAATAGATTTATCTTTGCTGCCTGAATGCAATCCCATCCCATAGGTATATTCGATTCCGGTTATGGCGGGCTCACCGTCTTTAAGTCTATTGCTGCAAAGTTGCCGCAGTACGACTATATATACCTGGGAGATAATGCACGCGCACCTTATGGTAATCGCTCCTTCGAGACGGTTCATGAATATACTTTGGAAGCCGTAGAGTGGTTCTTCAAAATGGGCTGCCCTTTGGTAATACTGGCCTGCAATACCGCTTCGGCTAAAGCGCTGCGTACCATACAGATAAAAGATCTGCAAAAGTTCGGTCCGGAAAAGCGGGTGCTGGGTGTGATACGCCCAACGGCAGAGGTGATAGGCGACTATACCAAAAGCCGGTCGGTAGGTGTGCTGGGAACTATCGGTACCATCCGTTCTGAATCTTACAAAACGGAGATCAATAAGTTCTACCCCGACATCCATGTATATCAGCAGGCATGCCCCATGTGGGTGCATATGATAGAGAACGGTGAGCATGAAACCGAAAGTGCCGACCTGCTGGTGAAAAAATACCTGGATGAACTGATGGCCGCTTCGGCTGACATTGATACCGTTCTGCTGGCGTGTACACACTATCCTTTGCTTATCAACAGCATCAGAAAACACCTCCCTGAAAATATCGCTATCGTTAGCCAGGGAGATATCGTTGCCGACAGCCTGGCGGATTATCTACACCGCCATCCTGAATTAGAAAGCAAGATCAGCCACTCTGGCAATATGCGTTTTTACACTACGGACAACAGTATTGACTTTGATGCGCACGGCAGCCAGTTTTTCGGCCGTCCCGTGAAGTCGGAAGAAGTGGATTTATAAAAAACGCTCCCCACAAAAGCAAGGAGCGCATTTAACCTTGAAAAGTCTGGTGTAATAAATAGCATCTCTCTTATGCCTCCAGATCCTTTCTATCCTGAATGCAAAGCTATATCGCACATCTTAATCTTTTTGTTAATGTCTGTTGTAAAAATGTTAAAATAACTAATGCAGGGGGCATTAAGAGCTCTTTGCTATCCGGTGTTAACGCGTGCTGACGGCGGAAAGTCGTACCGGCGCTATCCAATAGAAAAGCCCCGCTAATGCGAGGCTTTCAAATATTATCGTCGTAGCACTTACTCCGCTACACTTTTCTCAAAAACAGGTAGTCCTAAAGCATTCCTTCTTTCCTGATGCTCTTTGGCTGCTTTTACAAACGCCACGAACAAAGGATGCGGGTTTTCTACCGTACTCTTATATTCCGGGTGGAACTGAACGCCGATAAAGAACGGGTGCGTAGGCACTTCCACTATTTCTACCAATCCGGTTTTCGGGTTTTTGCCTACAGGTATCATTCCCGCCGCTTCGTAGTCCTTTATATATTCATTGTTGAATTCATAACGGTGGCGATGGCGCTCTGAAATATGTGTGGAGCCGTATATAGATGCGGTCTTAGAATCGCTGCGGAGTTCGCAATCATATGCTCCCAGGCGCATCGTTCCTCCCATTTGGGTAATTTTCTTCTGCTCTTCCATCATGGCAATTACACCCTGATCGGTATCGGGGTTCATTTCCGTAGAGTGGGCTTTATCCATATGCAGCACATTGCGGGCAAACTCGACGCAAGCCATTTGCATACCCAGGCAGATACCGAAGAACGGAATATTCTTTTCCCTTGCATAGCGTATCGCTTCTATCTTTCCTTCTATACCGCGGCTGCCGAAGCCCGGCGCTACCAATATAGCATCAAGGTTGGTCAGCTTCTCTACTGCATTTTCCAGTGTGAGGTGCTCGGAGTGGATATTGCGCACCTCTACTTTGCATTCGTTCATCGCCCCTGCATGTATCAGGCCCTCCAGTATTGATTTATAGGCATCCTGTAGCTCTACATATTTGCCTATCAGGCCAATTGTTACCTTAGATTTAGGGTAACGCAGTTTATTCAAAAAGTCTTTCCATTTGTCCAGTTCCGGCTCGGTACCTAATGGTAAGTTCAGCTTTTGCAGGCAAATCAGGTCCAGCTTCTCACGCATCATTTCCAGCGGTACGCTGTAGATGGTGTCGGCATCCAATGCTTCTATCACCGCCTCCGGTACCACGTTACAGAAAAGGGCTATTTTCCTTCTCAGCTCCTGGTATAACGGCTCTTCCGTGCGGCAGACAAGCACATCAGGCGTAAGGCCGTGCTCACTCATCAACTTTACAGAGTGCTGTGTTGGTTTTGTTTTTAATTCTTTTGCCGCCTTCAGGTAAGGGATCAGCGTCAGGTGGACAACGATACAGTTGTTGCCCATTTCCCATTTCAGCTGGCGAACCGCTTCTACGTATGGCAGGGACTCAATATCACCTACCGTACCGCCAAGCTCGGTAATAACTATGTCGAATTGGTTGTCCTGTCCCAGCAGGGTCATTCTTCTCTTTATCTCATCGGTGATGTGCGGAATTACCTGTACAGTCTTTCCCAGGTAGGCGCCCTCACGCTCTTTATTAATTACGTGCTGGTATATACGACCTGTGGTGACGTTATTGGCCTGAGAAGTAAATGTATTCAGGTAGCGCTCGTAGTGGCCGAGGTCAAGGTCGGTTTCCGCGCCATCTTCCGTTACATAGCATTCCCCATGTTCGTAAGGATTCAGGGTTCCCGGGTCGACATTGATGTAAGGATCAAACTTCTGGATGGTGGTAGTGTAGCCGCGGGCCTGGAGCAGTTTAGCCAGCGATGCTGCTATAATTCCCTTTCCTAGTGATGATGTAACGCCTCCGGTTACAAAAATGTACTTTGTCATAACGCTCCTGTTTTTTTATGACCGGGTTGCGCAGCTGGTAAATATTACAATAAATACTTGGGGATTGCTGTAGCGGTCACACAAAGATAGAAGTTATTAACCGAATAGGAAAATTAGATGTCCGCCACCTTAAAAACACCGGAAGCGCACTCCGTATTTTACAAACACATTACAGATTTATTATCCCATACTGCTGAGAATGAAGCCCTTCCCACTTAAAACCCTATTTTTGCCGCACAATCAGGTACTTATGAATTTCGACCGTTCGGAAATTTCCAATGGACAGCTCATACAGCTATACACCGAGCTCCTCCGTCCAAGAATGATAGAGGAAAAAATGCTGGTGCTTCTCCGCCAGGGGCGTATCAGTAAGTGGTTCAGCGGAATAGGCCAGGAGGCCATTTCTGTAGGTGCCACCCTGGCGCTGGATAGCGATGAGTATGTAATGCCGCTTCACCGCAACCTGGGCGTATTCACTTCCCGCAGAATGCCTTTCGATAAACTGTTCATGCAATGGCAGGGACGCAAGGAAGGTTTCAGTAAAGGGCGTGAGCGTTCTTTCCACTTCGGCGCTAATGAATATCACATCTGTGGTATGATATCGCACCTCGGCCCGCAGCTGGCAATTGCCGACGGTATCGCTTTAGCACACAAATTAAAGAAAGAGAAAAAAGTATCTGTCGCTTTCAGCGGTGATGGCGGAACGAGTGAAGGTGACTTCCACGAGGCACTAAATGTTGCTGCGGTTTGGAACCTGCCTGTAATATTTATTATAGAAAATAACGGCTACGGCCTTAGCACTCCAGTCAACGAACAATTCGTGTGCAAGCAACTCGCTGACCGCGCAGTTGGTTACGGTATGATGGGTGTTACTATAGATGGCAATAACATACTGGAGGTTTTCAGGACAATATCTAATGCACGTGAATATTGCATCCGTGAGCAGAAGCCGATGCTGATAGAGTGTATGACCTTCCGTATGCGTGGGCACGAAGAAGCCAGTGGCGTGAAGTACGTTCCCAAAGAACTGTTTGAAGAATGGGCGAAGAAAGACCCGCTCTCCAATTTCGAAAAATATTTACTGGACGAAGGTGTCATCACCGATACTTTCATTGCTGATACCCGTATCAACATACAAAAGGAAATTGAAGAAGGATTAGCGGTAGGCTTCGCGGCCCAACCCGTTACTCCTGATACAGAAGAAGAAGTGCGTGATGTTTATGCACCAACCCGCAGCATCGCTACACCTCCGGCCACATCTGCTACTTCCGAAAAGAAATTCATCAATGCCATTACCGACGGCCTCCGCCAATGCATGGAGCAATACCCGAACCTCGTACTGATGGGGCAAGATATTGCGGAGTACGGTGGAGCATTTAAAGTAACCGAAGGTTTCGTAGAAAAATTTGGCAAAGAGCGGGTGCGTAATACGCCACTTTGCGAAAGCGCCATTGTAGGTGCTGCGCTCGGACTGTCTATCAAAGGCTTCAAGGCTATGATGGAAATGCAGTTCGGTGACTTCGTTACTGTTGGATTCAACCAGATAATAAATAACCTCGCCAAAATACATTACCGCTGGGGACAGAATGCCGATGTGGTAATTCGTATGCCTACAGGTGGCGGTGTAGGCGCTGGCCCGTTCCACTCCCAGTGCAATGAGGCGTGGTTCGTTCACACCCCGGGATTGAAGGTTGTTTATCCTTCTACTCCTGAAGACGCGAAAGGATTAATGATCGCTGCCATCGAAGACCCCAACCCGGTTATCTTCTTTGAGCACAAAGCGCTATACCGCAGTATTACGGGACAAGTGCCGGATGATTACTATACTATAGAAATAGGCAAGGCCCGTCTCGTACAGGAAGGTGAAGATATCAGTATCATCACTTATGGTGCGGGTGTTCATTGGGCTACCGATTATGCGAATGCTCACCCGGATACCTCTTTCGACATTCTTGACCTGCGCACATTGTTACCATTAGATTATGATGCTATCCGCGAATCTGTTCAGCGCACAGGCAAGGTTTTGCTTTTGCACGAAGACACATTGATTGGCGGTGTAGGCGGGGAGCTGGCGGCATGGATATCCGAGAACTGCTTCCAATACCTAGATGCGCCTATCGTTCGTTGTGCCAGTTTAGACACTCCTGTTCCTTTTGCGATAGAGCTGGAACAGAACTTTATGGCAAAGGGGCGCTTAGACGAATGTGTGCGGAAGCTGATGAATTTTTAAACATCCTGAAAATCCCGGTTCAAAACATTATTTTTAAGGGTATGAAAAGAGGAATTCTTTTAGTCGCGGTGGCTGGTAGCTTTTTTTTAGGTAGCTGTGATAACAGCAGTTCTAATAAATCTGAAGGCAAACCCATCGTTATGGGAGACCCGGCTACTATCGTAACGGAAACGGACAGCACTTACCTGAGGGATATGGTCGTTGACTTAAAGCCTTCCGACCTTTTAGTTCCACAAGACTCTGTTCCTCCCGCTCCGGTAGACACCATTAAAAAAGCGGACACTGTTGCAAAGGCTGCAGAACCGAAACCAGTCCAAAACACTTCGGGCTTATCTGTCGCTTTTAAAGAAGTAACTATTAACATCCCCGGCATTAAGGCAAAAGCTGCCGCTAAACAGCAAGATCTACAAAAAGCGTCCGGCGCCACATACCAACTTACTGACGGAAAATTAAACGGCGCATCGTTACAGGTTAGTGGGGCAACAGTTACTAATGTTTCTATGCGCTACCTGTCAGATGTTAGTATCAAAAATAATCTCGGCACCCTGCAACTCGACAATCTTTCTTCTACTTCCGGCTGGAAGACCATCAAGGGAAATAATACTTACGAAATATCCATTCCTTCAGGTAGCCAGATACAAACGGCGCGCATTAATCAGGGAACAGTTCGCAATGCCATCAATAAGGCGGCGCGCAATAAGCGTATGAACCGGAAGACACAACAGCAATGGACAAATAGCGTGAAGAATGTACGTGGCGCACAAAAGCCCATCGTCGTTTCTGTTCGTGCTGTGATGTTCAAAATTGACGGTAAGGATAAAGCAGGAAAATCTTTTTCTAAGCAGGTTCGTATAGACCTATAATTTTTATCATGGCAGCAGTAGATACGGATAATACAATAGTAGTATTTGCTGCCAACTCCGGCACACGTTTCAATTATATAATAGACTGGATATTCCGCCAGCGCTTAGGACTCAATTATCGCATCACCCACGATGAGCAAGATGTAGCCGCGCTCCCGTTCTTTATTGCCTACGGTCGTTCTTTCCCAAATGCATTTTCTATTCCTGACGCGTACTTACTTTGGGAAAAGAAGATAACACCACATAATATTGCTATCGGTGAATGGAATATCATTCCCACACTATATGCAACGTCAGGACACAATTATTCTATCCCCTTCGATATTTTCTCCGCCGCTTTTTTCCTGATCTCCCGATACGAAGAGTATTATGATTTTAAGGCGGACAAACACAATCGCTACCCGGCATCAGAAAGTATCATTTATAAACAAGGTTGGCTCCGTCGTCCGATACTGGATGAATGGATAGAATTATTCAGAAAAGAATTGTCAGCCCACATTGATATACCCATACAGGATTTTTCTTTCCGTCCAACTTACGATATCGATATTGCCTTCTCTTATTTGCACAAAGGAAGAACCCGTACTGTAGGTGCATTTTTTCGCGACTTGTTGAAATTGAAGTTCAGCCAGATAGGCGAGCGCATATCTGTAGCGCAAGGAAAGAAACAAGATCCATACGATAGCTATGAAACGTTGAGCCAATGGCACAAGCAGTATAATTATACCCCGTTGTTCTTTATACTGGCTTCTTTACAAACTACAGACTTCGACAAAAATATCCGACCCACCAATCCACATATGCAGACATTGATCAAGCACATGTCGGACGAAGGGGAAATTGGCATACACCCCTCCTACCATTCTGATAAACATCCTGAGTACAGGAGAAAAGAGAAGGCCATACTGGAAGAAATCTCTGACAGGGCAATTACGAAATCGCGACAGCATTATATTAAGCTCTGTATGCCGCAAACTTATCACGGATTGATAGCCGATGGTATAGCCGATGACTACAGCATGGGCTATGGTACACATCTTGGTTTCCGGGCGGGTACGGGTTGCACTTTCACTTGGTATGATCTAAAAAAAGAAGAGGCAACCTCTTTCCGGGTTCATCCATTCTGCTTTATGGATACTACCGCTATGTATGAGGAGAAGATGAATGCCCAACAGGCTTTTGCGACTCTATCAGAAATGAAAAAGCTATTGCAACAATGCAATAGCCAGTTGATCACAATTTTTCACAATTTTTCTTTGGGTACCGATCCTGCCTGGAAAGAATGGAAAGAGGCCTACGCCAATTTCATCCGCCGTTAATTATCTTCTGATAAAGACCCTTGTTCCTACGCCCACCAGCGAAAACAGTTCTTCTATATCCTTATTCTTCAGAGCTACACAACCATCGGTCCAGCCCACTCCCATTTCTATCATATCATCACCACCTTGCCATATGCCGTGTATGCCTATGTCGCCGCCTATTAATGCGGTTGCAGGAATCGTTCCTTTTTCTTTCAACCTGGCAAATCTCGCCCTTGCCGAATCATTCGGATAATCTATCAGCATGAATTTGTCATACTTGCTGTTAGGATTTTTGTGCTTGATGGTAAACCAGCCTTCGGGTGTACAGCGATCCCCCTCCATACATTTATTCTGCTGTGGCCTCGGCCCGAATACGGCTTTATATCTGCGGATGGTTTTCCTCTTATACAGAACTTGTACAAAGTATTTGCTCTTGTCAACTACTACCAATAGGGAGTCCCTGTTAAGTGTATCGGGATTTAGTTTGGGGAAACCGGACTTATCGAAGCTTACTTTACCGGTAGTATATATTTCTTCGGTAACGATCATGTTACCTTGCTTGTACTTTATCACTTTCACCTTTCTCCCTTGCGGATCTATATATTCCTTTACCACCTTCACGTCACGTGGCCTTTCGGCCCAGGGGATCTCTTTTTTGTCCTGAGCCTGGGCAGTCGTAAAACAGAACAATAAGCTAAGAGCAAATAATAAACCTCTTAAGCCACTGTTCACAAAGCAGTTACAGTTTTTCATATTCCGGAGTAGCCTGGGGATGATTACGAAACTAACCATTTATGCCTTTACCAACAATATATTTAATATAATTTTTTTATAAAAATTTATAACGCATTGCTTTGCTGTCGCGGCTTTTTCCTAAGTTTGGTTCTTCTTACTTATGTCAGCGCTCACTTATACCGAAGAAAATTACCTCAAGGCTATTTACAGTATCCAGGCTCTCTCTGATACAAAGGGTGTTTCCGTTAATGAAATTGCGGAACGGATGCATACCAAACCTGGTACCGTAACAGATATGCTGCGCAAGCTTTCTGAAAAGGCATTGATACATTATGAGAAGTATAAGAAAGTAGATCTGTCACCTACAGGTCAGTCGGCCGCACTTTCTGTTTTGAGAAAACATCGTCTCTGGGAAACATTTCTTTACAACAAGCTCGATTTCCAATGGGATGAAGTGCACGAGGTAGCTGAGCAGTTAGAGCATATCCAGTCTCAAAAATTAATAGATAGTCTGGACGAATTTTTGGGCTTTCCCGAGTTTGACCCGCATGGAGATCCTATTCCTAAATCGAATGGGGAGCTACCGAAAAGCGCTACCATTCCTTTAATTGAAGCTGAAGCCGGAAAAAAATGTAAGCTGGTTGCTGTTCGAGATACTTCGTCTGCTTTTCTTCAGCAGCTGGAAAAGCTGCAATTAAAGATCGGCTCTGTACTTACGCTAACCGAGGTAATGCCGTATGATAATAGTGTGATGGTAACAAGCGGCAAGGGAAACTCATTTCTGCTTTCCGAAAAGATCGCACGAAATTTACTGGTTGCTCCTTCTAAGTAATTATATTGCCTTGTTGGGATTGTTAGGCTTTTTATAGATCGGCACTGTAGAACATGGCTCTCCATACATAATAGATTTGGCAACAGGTCTTAGTTTATTGGTGATCGCCACATATGCCGACTCCGGTATCGGTGTTTCGCCGCAGCCTTTCACTACTACTCTTTTATCAGTGTATTCTTTAGCGTCTATTGTTGCTATGTTATGCAGGGTTCTTTCTCTTTTCAATTCCTCTATACTTCCGAAGTACACATATTCCGAAACCGGTTGTAAATAGTTCGCCGCCAGCATATATGCCCACATTGGTATTATCGCTTCTACCGAGCAGAGTATCGCCACATTCTTTCCGGCATATTGGGCCCAGTCATGTGTTTGCAGCTCTGCCCTGTAGTCTTTCTCACGCAGTATCATCTCCCTGAACAAAAATGGTTTCAGGTCAAACGTCACTAGCGCCTCGTCTTTTGGTATATAATCCGCCAGGTCAAGTGTTACGATTCCACTCTCCGCTACTTTGTTTACTATCGTTTCCATATTCTTCTTTGTAAAGTTACATAGGTTTTGCATTTATAGGCCTATACCTCCATTTTCTGAATTTATAATCTAGTCCTAAATAGAAACGGCCCCCATGTGGGAGCCGTTCTGCTGTCTATGGTGATAGAACTAGAGATTCTTTACATTATATTCTATGTCAGCCTTGTCACGTAGCATTTGCATCAGCGTTCCGCTGGCACCATTGCGTATCTGGCCTTCCATTGCTGCTTTTTCATTTTCCATTATACCAGGCATTGTTGGTGCCGGGCCTTCCCAACGGTTAGCAACCGAGATAAAGAAAACGGCTTCGTTTCCTTTTATTGCAGGAGATACCACGTTTGGTTGTAAGCCTTTAAAGAAGCTATAGCCCAATACTCTTGGTTCGTAACCCAGTTTAGGCACATACATTCCGCCGGCAGAAATTGAATCCGCTTGCTGGATCGCCTGTCCTGATTTTACAGCTATGTCGTTCAGGGACTTCATGCCTTTATAAGTATCCGCTATTATTTTCGCTTTCTTTTCGTCCTTCACTTTTTTCTCCAGTGCAGGGCGGTTAGCTTCAGTTATTTTAGGTAAGCCTTTTTCTTGTATGCTGCTCAGTTTTGCAACCACGTATCTGCCGTCCATATTGAAGACATTAGATACATCGCCCAATTTCGCTTCATATGCCCAACGAACTACTTCGCGGGTACTTCCTCCACCCAATCCTTCTATTACGAAGTCTGTTTGTTTTATGTTTTCAGCAATCCTTCTTCCCGGGTGTGTTTTTGCAGCTTCATCAAATGCTTTTGCTGTTGCATTCTTTCCCGCAAACTCATTTGCTTTACCATATACAGCCTGGTCTGTTGCCGTGCCTGCACTCAGGCTTTTTACTATTGTTGCAATTTTCACAGCAGGTTGAATGCCTTTTTGCTCCAGTATTTCTACATAGAAAATGGACTCGTACGTTTTCTCTTTTATGCTTACGCTTTTCTTATCGCCAGTAACACCATCAAATATGGCAGTACCAAGAGCTTCCGGTAATTGTGATTTTTGGTCGATGGTATAAGTATATTCACCTCCTGTCTGCTGCCTGTTCTGATCATCAGAGAATCTGTTAGCTACTTCAGCAAACGGAGCTCCTGAATTCAGAGCAGCGATCGCGCTGTCTATTCTCATTTTTGCAGCACTGTCGCTTATTATATCCTGTCCGTCAGCTTTTGTTGCTACTCTTATCAACCTGAATTTTACTGAATCCGGGTACATTTTTCTTTCTACTATTTTAGAAAGTTTAAAATCACCTTCATCATAATAAGGTCCGTAAACACCACCCACCGGCAGGTTCAGGATAGAATCAGAAAAGCGGGACTGGTATATTCTCTTGTTTACAAAAACGTCTTTATAGTTCTCATCTGAGTTACTGTTAACTATCTTCTCAATATCTGTAGCAGTAGCAAACTCGTCTTTAAGTTTTATCAACTCACCTAAAGATTTTGCAGAGTCTTCTCCATTTGGTGTAATATCAAACGATACATACTCTATGCTGCGGCTAGGTTCTTTTACAGTGTACTCAGCTTTATGCTTTTCCATATATGCTTTCAATTCATCATCGCTCACTTTCGCTTGCTCATCGCTGATTATTGCGTACGGCACCATCACATAGCTTATGTTAGCCATCTGCTGGCGAAGTTTCACATCTTGGTCCACCATGAATTGCGGAGCAGTGATACCTGCTGTTACTGCAGCATTATATTTATTGGTACGATAAGAGCGAACAGCAAATGCTTTAAGTATTTCCCACTGCTCGGCAAGTTTACCCTGCGGATCTATTTCAGCACCTTGTGTTTTCAACGCTTGTTCAAATTGTTTCACCATTGCAGGGTCAAACATTTTTGTTTCGCGATTAGCAAAATAAGGAAACTGCTTGATCAGTTGATCCGGCTCAGCACCGTATATAAGTTCCTTCTCTTCTTCTTTAGAAACACCAATGCCCAGTTTTTCACACTCGTCATCCACAAGTTTCTCATAGATCAGCTCACGCAGAACTTGGTCATTGATCTGTGCACGTGTCTGATCCGTCATTTTAAAATCAGGATTGAATGCACCATATAGTACTTCGTATTCGTGTTGGCGTTGTATATATACTTTATACTCTACTTTTTCACCGTTCACTTTTACTACTACATCTCTTCCACCTTGAAACAGATCGTCTATGCGGCCACTGGAAGTAGCATCCATTAATATGAAGCCCACAAGCGATAGCACTATCACACCGGCAGCTATTTTGCCGTACTTATTTCTTATCTTTTGAATTACAGCCATATAGGTTGTTGTTACTGATTATTAAGGACGGCAAATTTATAAGAAATTTCGAGATTTAGCGGCTTTTTCTGCTATTTAAGCCATTTATAATGATTTTATTATTTAACCCTTTAACCCGGGGTAAATCAATAGGTCTGTAAAACTATATATTATATCGTTCTTTATACTGCCATATTATTCCTCATATACTTCTTTTTACTCATAATGCTTATTCTATTTGGTTCCGCTGATTAGTTATACTCCGCAGCTGCATTATGTAATTATTATCTTCTGCGCAAGTAATACTTATCCCATTTCTCCTGTTAATTGGTGTGGGTTACCATTGTACAACTTCTTATAACTGACTGACAACTATTCATTTGAACCTCCAGAAACATTTTGCACTCACTTCGTCCCTACTTCTACAGCACCAAAAACACTATCCCCAATTTTTATTTTACTCACAAGCGATATGTTACATAATTTCACTCTTTTATGTGGGTATGCTTATTCAGCGCACTTATAAAATGTGGATAAGGATAGGATAAGATGGGGATGAACTATATTATCTAATTTTGCAACGTGGATTCGATTTTTGTTTCCCCAAATCCACACTCGTAATAGTAATAGTTTCTTTTTTAAAAAATTTCTTTATAGATATTATATGAATGTGGAAATGGAAAATAAAATTTCAGAATTGGAAAAAAAAGGATTTTTAGATTTGGAAATTGATCCTACGCTCGATCTGTTTGAAGAGATCGAAAAATTAAAGAAAGAAAAGAATGCAGTTGTACTCGCACACTATTACCAGGAGCCCGATATACAGGATGTTGCAGACTATATAGGCGATAGCCTTGGCCTGGCGCAGAATGCAGAAAAGACAAGTGCTGACATCATTGTATTTGCCGGTGTTCACTTCATGGCAGAGACGGCAAAGATTTTAAATCCTTCAAAGAAAGTTTTGTTGCCAGATCTTAATGCAGGTTGTTCTTTAAGCGATTCTTGTCCACCACCTTTATTCAAAAAGTTTAAAGAACAACATCCTGATCACCTGGTTATTTCTTACATCAATTGTTCTGCAGGTATCAAAGCACTTAGTGATATTATTTGTACTTCATCTAATGCAAAACAAATAGTAGAAAGTTTAGCTGTCGATCAGAAAATAATATTTGCTCCTGATAAAAATCTAGGCGCATACATTAATAAAACTACCGGCCGAGATATGCTTCTTTGGAATGGCGCATGTATGGTACATGAGATATTTTCTTTAGAGAAGATCACCAGGTTGAAGGAAAGGCACCCAGAAGCGAAGATGATAGCTCACCCAGAATGTGAAGAGGCGGTTTTACGTATTGCTGATTTTATTGGTAGTACTACCCAGCTATTAAAGTTCACAGTTGAAGATGAAAGTCAAAGTTTCATAATTGCAACAGAAACGGGCATTTTACACAAGATGCAGCAATTAAGCCCCAACAAGACGTTTATTCCCGCGCCGCCAGACAATGCCTGCGCTTGCAACGATTGCCCTCACATGAAGCTTAATACCCTCGAGAAACTGTATTTGTGTATGAAGTATGAACTCCCTGAAATACAAATGGAAGAATCACTACGATTAGCGGCAAAGAAGCCAATTGACAGAATGATGGAATTAAGCCGTCAATTTGGATTGTAATTTTTATAATTCAACTATTTTATTGCTTTAGTATTTTCTATACTATTATTCTGATTTCATTCTTATAAATAATTGATAGTCAATTATTTATAAGAATATTTTCCTTATTTTTAGCTCAATATGGGTATTTGCTAAGCCTTATAATTTCAGTATTTTATTTTGCCTGTACATCTGCCCTACTATAGAATAATTACAGGGCTATTTTTAGTTTCATTTTTAGTCTTTAGTTATCGTATTTTAGACTGACTGATACCTTAATAATTGTTCCTAATCTGCATAAATATTCGCTCCGATAAGACAAATATTATACTGCTATTTACTCTACTAAATATTTCATGTTCCACGTGAAACGAAAATCCGTGATCGTGAAGTACAATCAGGCATTTATTAATTAGAAAGCTAGTCTAGCTAGCGTATATTGTAAGAGATACCAAGGTTGACGCTACCTTTTGCATTAGCTACCGTGTTATATCGTCCGCTAAAAATGTAGTCAACTCCAACCCTTGAAAGTAGATTGAAATGCTTATTTAGTTGGTATACTAATGTATGATTTAGTCCGGCTGATAAAGTAATGTATCTAGTGTTATTTTCGATAGCTTGCTGTTGCATTGATGCCGCTATATCATAGCTGGTATAGGTATGTTTAGTAAGAGTATTTGCCAGTATCGGACTAAAACTGACACCTATATAGTTCCTCAACTTCTCCAGTAATGGGCATTTCATCCACAAAGGTGGATTTATCTTGTATTGTAATCCGATATTCAGTGCTGTATAGCTTATGCTTAGTTCCTCAATCTTACTATCTTTCCCTCCAAAACAGCCCATTATATAAACTATCTCGTCTAGATCACGTTTAGTATGGCTTATTCCACCTTCAAATGCTAGGTTCTTTTTACTTTGATAGCGGATAAACGCTTCATTCCTCCAGCTGGTAGTACCTTCATTAGGTATATTTCTTATCACCGGACCATTACCATTAATGTTTACTCGCTTCCAGTTTGATATACCGGTCATATAACCTACAGAGAGCTGTTGTGCTCCGGATTGTAATGCAATTCCTACTAGGAAAGCTAATAATAGCGTCTTTTTCATAGTATATTAGTTATGTTCCACGTGGAACGTTAATTTAAAGTACTGAATTTGTATGAAATACCCAGCAAAGCGCTTAAACGCATATCTCCAAAGTAATAGCCGGGTACAGCATAGGCACTAACGTTTTGTTGCACGGATATTAGTGCCTGTAAACTTATATTCTTATGCATATTGTATATTATGGTCTGGTTTATACCTACCGTACTATACCAAACGTTGCTTTTATCAATAGAATACGACTCTAAAGGACCATGAGACCAGTTTATATTGGTATATTCTTCCGTAAATTCACATTGTGTTCTAGAAAAGCTATGTCCGATATACAATTGTACCTTATTCTTGTAAGCGTTTAAATACTTGTATTGCGCCGATAACCTTATCTCGGTGTTTTTACATTCATACCTGGACGTTGAAGTAAGATCTCTAAACCCTAATGGCCACTCATTCTTCTGCTCAAGCCTATAATTCCCTCCACTGATCTCTATAACAAAGCCTTTAGGAAGGTTATACTTGATAAAGAGTTCCTTCTCCGGTATAAAAAAGCCGGTTCTTGCCTGCGACGTGTTATATGCACCGGTTGCAAACCGAATTCCACTTCCGCCTCTGACTCCTACAGACATTTCCTGGGCAACAGCGAAATGAGATAAACCGTTGATTATCAATACAAAAGCTAGTTTTTTCATAGGATTTTAGTTTGGTTCCACGTGGAACATTAGTGTTAATTGATTGATTATCAATAGTGTATTAAAGGATTTTATAGGAAACACCCCCGGATATTCCAATTCTGGTAGACCCCGGATAATAACTCGAATTCATATCAAGGCCAGAAGTGTTGCTTCTGTAAAATATGGTAGCTAATACATTTACTTTGCCTATATCATAAAGGAAGGTTTGGTGTAAACCTACCAAATAGAAAAGAAAGGTCATTTTTGTCTTTTGATATGGAATAAGAGCACTCCTATATGGCTGTTTATTGTACTCTTCAGTGGTTAAGCCTACAATAGTGGGCTCACAGTCCATGCCTGCATACAATTTTAAATGACCTTTGAACATCCTGAGATAGTTGTATTGCGCTGCTATTCCTATTTCATTACAGCTTAAGTCATGCTTTGAGGCATATTTTATTCCCGGATTGTACTCCGCGCTATATCCTCTGTGTAATGAATATTTACTATAGCTTACTTCAAAGGCTAGTCTTTTGATAGGTTCTGCTCTCAAAAAGAGCCCTCTGTCAGGAGTTGCTCTTGGGTATTTGTATTCAAATCGTGACCACTTACTGCCGCCACCTCGCACACCAGCTGAAATATACTGGCTATAAACTGTAGATCCGGACAGTAAAATGAAAAGGAAGACAACAAGTGATTTCATAAAAAAGAGGTTTAAAGTGAATAGTTATAAATAAGACAGCACGGTCTTTATTAAAGTTAGGTACTTGACACTATTAAAAGACGAACAAATAACATTTGTTCCCCGTATAGTCCGTACCTTTGCGCCCTTATGTTTCCTGAGTACGATGTAATTGTTGTGGGTGCCGGACATGCCGGTTGTGAAGCTGCTGCTGCCGCTGCTAATATGGGTTCTAAGGTTCTGCTGATCACTATGAATATGCAGACCATTGCCCAGATGAGCTGCAATCCTGCCATGGGCGGAATTGCAAAAGGACAGATAGTTCGTGAGATAGATGCACTTGGCGGATACAGCGGTATCGTCAGCGACAAGAGCATGATACAATTCCGTATGCTCAATAAGAGCAAAGGACCGGGAATGTGGAGTCCGCGGACACAAAATGACCGCCACCTCTTCGCCCAGACATGGAGGGATATGCTGGAAGCAACGCCTAATGTCGACTTCTGGCAGGACATGGTAAAGAGCCTCATTGTAAAGGATGGTCGCGCGCAAGGTGTGGTTACAGGTATGGGCCAGGAAATAATGGGCAAATCCGTAGTCCTCACTAATGGTACCTTCCTCAATGGTGTCATCCATATTGGTGAAAAACAATTTGGCGGTGGCCGTATAGGTGAAAGCCGCGCAACAGGAATCACAGAACAACTGGTAGAATTAGGTTTCGAAACAGACAGGTTAAAGACCGGAACACCTCCCCGTGTAGATGGCCGTAGCCTGGACTATACCAAAATGGAAGTTCAGGATGGTGATGAAGAAGTCATTGGTTTCTCCTACATGCCTATCGAAAGGATAAAACCGGAACAACAACGTTGCTGCTGGATAACTTATACAAGCCCTGAAGTACACGAAATATTAAAGACCGGCTTCGAGCAATCACCAATGTATCAAGGCCGCATCAAAGGAAGCGGTCCTCGCTATTGCCCGAGCATAGAAGATAAGATCAGCCGTTTTGCCGAAAGGGAACGCCACCAATTATTCGTGGAACCGGAAGGCTGGAACACGGTAGAGATATATGTGAATGGTTTCAGCACCTCCCTTCCCGAAGATGTACAGTACAAGGCATTGAAAATGGTGCCGGGTTTTGAGAATGTAAAGTTCTTCCGCCCGGGTTACGCCATCGAGTACGATTACTTTCCACCAACCCAGTTACAGTTTACCTTAGAGACCAAACTCATACAAAACCTCTATTTCGCCGGACAGATAAACGGAACTACGGGATATGAGGAAGCTGCTTGCCAGGGATTAATGGCTGGTATCAACGCGCACAGAAAAGTACATGGTGAGGAAGCTGTAATTCTTCAGCGCAGCGATGCCTATATCGGTGTATTAATAGACGACCTGATAAATAAAGGAACAGACGAACCTTACCGTATGTTCACCAGCCGTGCCGAATACCGTACACTTCTCCGCCAGGATAATGCGGATCTGCGCCTTACGGAACTCGGCCATAAAATAGGATTGGCTACCGATGAGCGTCTTTCCCTCATGCGTGCAAAACAGACATCTGTTACCCGCATTAAAGAAATTCTCGCAGAGTTTCCCGTGGAACCGGCAGTTGTAAATCCTTTCCTGGAAGAAAGAAATTCATCGCCTATTACCGAGCGCGCTCGTGCGGGGAAGATATTACTGCGCCCGGGTATCGCCCTGAAGGATATGAATGAGGCTATGCCGGAATTGGCGGAAGCGATCGGTACCCGTGATGTGCTGGCAATGGAGCAGGCTGAGATACAACTGAAGTACGACGTATATATAGAAAAGGAAAAAGAGCTGGTCAAAAAAATGTCCACCCTCGAAGATCTAATTATACCCGACAGTTTCGACTACAACAAACTTTCGGCGCTCTCCAATGAAGCCCGCCAGAAGCTTGGGAAAATACGCCCACACACGCTCGGCCAAGCAAGCCGCATCTCCGGCGTCAATCCCAGCGATGTGCAGATACTTATGGTGTACATGGGTAGATAAAACGCCACCTAATCGCGTCATTGCGAGGAACGAAGCAACCTCACGAAATGAGTTCAAAACCGTACGTCCCCTCTGAGAGGTAGGGGTATGTCTGCTCGTACCGACCAAGTAAGCTACACGTGGAACACCCCAATGTGTATATCATTTTTTGCCCTTCTTATGTCCAAATTGTAATTTTATACAAATGGAGGAGGCAACCACCAAAATGAAGAGAATGAATGGCTCTTCTCCCTCTATAAAACAATAAATAATTGATTTTCAATTAGTTAACAAAAAGCCATTCTGCAGTTCACTGCATTTTCACAGCAGTTGATTGCAGTTTCACTGCGGTATACTGCATTTTCGCAGCAGTACGTTGCAGTTTCACTGCAGTTCACTGCACTAATTATTGAGCCCCGTGTACTCTGAATATCAAACCGCCATATATCGCTACTGTAATTACCAGCCTCGCTGCCACCAGGAAGTGAGAAATAAGCTTTACGAGATTGGCGCCACAACCCCGGAAGTGGAAGAGATCATTTCCGAACTGATATCAGATAAACTGCTTAATGAAGAAGCTTACGCCCGCGCTATTGCACGTGGCAGGTTCCGCATCAAGCAATGGGGAAAGAAAAAAATCATCCAGCACCTGAAGCAGAATAAAGTATCCGACTACTGCATCAAAAAAGGCCTCAGCGAAATTGACCCGGAAGAATATGAAAGAACTCTGGTCCGGCTTACTACCCGAAAATGGGAAGAGTTGAAAAAAGAAAGAAGCCCCATTGCACGAAAATCTAAAGTCTATAGATATATGTTGCAAAAGGGATATGAATCAGATCTTGTGCAGGATTTAATAAAGGCCTTAGAAAAGAAAAAATGATTAATGTAGGGACAATCCCTGCCCTGCCCTGCCCGGGCAGGCGGGCCTTGCGGTTGCCCGGCTCGCGAAGAATTGTCATGTAAACAATAGATAACCCGCTGTGAATAAAGAAATTGATTTCCCTTTGAAGTCTGAGATAGATAATTGGGTATATTTACAATAAGAACGAAACATGGTACAACAGGTTACAGAAGGAGTTAGCATTACGGTAGAAACTTTCTACCAGCCTGCGCAATCTAATCCATTGAGCTCCGAGTATATGTTTGCCTATCGCATCACCATCGAAAACCTCAGCACAATGCCGGTCAAATTGCTTCGCCGCCATTGGCACATTATAGACAGCAACGGTTCTTATCGCGAAGTGGAAGGAGAAGGCGTTGTAGGTCAGCAGCCCATCATTGAGCCGGGGGAGAACTACCAATATGTTTCAGCAGCCAACCTCCGCAGCGACATGGGCAAAATGTACGGCACCTACCAGATGGAGAATATGTACAACAAAAAGCTCCTCATCGTTTCCATCCCTGAGTTCCAGCTGATTGCACCATTCAAAATGAATTGATCATCTTCAAAATACTCAATAAAAAAGGCCCGACATTTAGTCGGGCCTTTTTTATTTTATAAGTTCTAATTATTGTTTCACAATTTTAATCAACTGGCTATGAGCATTGTCGGTGTACTTTACCAGGTACATACCCGCTGCCAACCCGTCCATATTTACTTCTGCCTTACCGTCTTTTACGGCAATGGTTTGTAGTACGCGGCCACTGATGTCAGTCAGTTGCACTTGTGCATTCTCTCCGGCATTCGATATCTCTACTATCGCGGCGTTATTTACCGGGTTAGGATATACATTCACCAGAGTGTTGTCGCCATTTACATTTGCTACACCGGTAGGTATATCCAACGTGGTAAATGATACCGATGTCCACGGTGAAGATTGCGAAAAGCAGCTGGTGCGCAGGTGGAAATAGTAAGTAGTAGCTGGCATTAAGCTGCTTGCTACATACGTATTAAACGTGGTGAATGTGCCGGGCCCTGTCGGGTCTGCAGGCAATTCGTCCAGGACATATTCATAACCATTAGATCCGCTCACTGCCGTCCATACAATAGTAGCCGAGTTGTCGGTCACATTGTTTGCTGTAAGACTTCCTGTTGAATTACATGGAGGTACAGGCGTAGTAAACGACACCGTTGTCCAGGAAGAGAATCCTAATCCGCAATTGGTGCGCAAGTGGAAATAGTAGGTAGTATTAGGTGTTAATGCAGATGCACTATAGCTCGTACCTGCTGTGCCCGTACCATTTCCTGTTGGATTCGTTGGGATCTGGTCTAGTACATATTCATAACCTATTACTCCTGTTACAGCATCCCAAGTCATATCAGCAGAATAGCTGGTTACGTTGTTGGCTGTCAGGTTGGTAGGTGCATTACAAGCCAGGGAGTTAGTAGTGAAAGAAATAGTGGTCCAGCTGGAAAGCTCTGAACCACAATTGCTGCGAATGTGGAAATAGTAAGTAGTAGCAGGCAATAAACCTGTTACTGTATAGCTCGTATTGGTTGTTGCTATACCTACTGTTGTTGGGTCGCCTGCATTTTCATCCAGTACATATTCATAGTTGGCCACAGTCAATGGATCCCATGTTATGTTAGCGCCTTGTGTTGTAATGCCACCGGCTACCACGTTTTGCGGAGCCACGCAAGTGCTGATAATGTTGATATCCTCAATAGAGATGTAATCTGTAAAGGCGCCCGACATTACGTGCCACCCTATGTAGTTAGGCCCCGTAGTGGTAGGGGTATATATAAAGGATGCCGTTTGATAACTGGTGTTCAAAAGGTTGTTGTTGCTGAAATATGCTGTTGGCCCCATTGCCGAGGAGTTGGCCGCTGTTCCACCTTTTACTTCCAGTGCTTCAGGAGACCATCCTGCCGTTACGTATTTGAAAGTTACTTCGTAAGAGCTTCCTGCAACCATATTGATGCCAGGCGTAAAGAACCAGTCATCGGCATCTATCCACCAGGTCGCCCAGTATTGTATGCTTTGGCTTCCGCTGAAGGAAATAAAGTTGTCGGTATTCCATCCGCTACCATCGTTATTAGCATCTTCCCATACCATGCACGAGGGCATTTGCCAGAGTATTTCACTGTCAAAGTTTTGAACATAAGGAGGGTTCACAAATCCGCAAGCGGTGGTAACACCACTCATTGCCAGGGAGCTGGAGTCAGTAGTTGTGCACAGTGCACGTATATATACACTGTATCCGGTATTTGCATTCAGACCACTTAGTGTAATGGAAGTGCCTGCCGTTGTTTGGTAAGTTCCTGTTCCCGGGGTAAAGCCCGTCGGGCCATACTCTACAGAGTAGAGAGGGGCAGTACCGTTCCATGACACATCAATTGATACATCCAGGATGTTCGTAATAGATACCGTATTAGGGCTTGGGCAGCTTGGCGGCGGAACGATGTTGGCCGTGTAATCATGAGACTCGTAGTAAAACGCCTCGTCAAAAATATTGCAGGGGTCCATAAAGAATGGATCGACATTGTATTGTTGAAACGCTCTCATGCGATGCGGCCCCAGCGTTGCGCCGGGTGGTATGGCAACGGTTACCGGAATGCCGGCCTGTGTAAGGTCATAGGCAGTAGCTACCAATTCACTGGCATCAAAAACTTCATCGTCGTTGAAGTCTATCCAGATCGCGAGGTTGTCTCCGGTACCTGTGTAATCTGTGGAAACCGTAGCAATATAGCTTTCTCCCTGGCTAAGGTCAACAGACAGGGCCGTAAAATCTTCGTACGCATTAGATGGTGCACAGCCGGTAGCGATATCATTTATTTGTGTGCCGTTCTGGCCAAACAGAATGAAATCATTAATGTCATCACCGTCGCCGCAGCCTGCCCCATTATTGTTGGGAATGCAATACTGACCGTAAGAAGAAACCGAAAAGAGAATACCGAGAGTAAAAAGAGTAAGTATTTTTTTCATGGATTATGATTTAAAAAAAGCAATAGTAATTTAACCATTTTTCTCAATATTATTATCAATTAGTTATTATAATATTTCTATCTGATTGACTGCTTGAGGAAAAGGGGTAAAAAAATCATCCTCTAAAGTTTAACCGTGGGTTGATAATCAACACAAAGTAAAGAGCGTTAACAATAATATATCTGTAGATTGTCCGTTTAATATACATCTATGAGCACGTTGTACTTAAGGTTTTATAGCTCTTTCGCTCCTGCTACTTTTTTGGTAACCATTGCTTGTGCGTGGTTATATTATTATTGGGGAGGCACTACACTTCCTGCGCTATTCTTTTTTAAGCTCATTACGGACTACATATTCTGGCATTTGTTGCGGCAACTCAACGAAAAGAAAATGTATTATTACTATAATAGAAACCTTTCCAAAACCAGCCTCTGGTTATTTGCTTTCGGTTTTGACCTTTTACTATTTATATCGCTGCTGGTAATTATTGCTCCCCGACCGATACCAATATAATGCAAACACTAACAGCAGAAAATATTGCCATTTCTTTTGGAAGAAGGGAGATACTCAGTGGCGTGAGCCTGAGGGTAGAGAAAGGAAAAATAACCGGGCTGCTTGGCCGCAATGGGTGCGGCAAATCTACCCTGCTCAAAATAATATTTGGCACACAGCCTGCACCCGATAAGATAATCCAGCTGGACGGCAAAACGATAAGTCACCCATATACTATCAAGGGTGCAATAAACTATGCGCCACAGTTTTCCTTTTTCCCTAAGGGGTTGACAATAGCGCGGGCGTTAAAAGACTTTGGTGTAAGCCCGGAAAAAGTATTTCATGATTTCCCCGCACTTGACGCGGATATGCATAAAACGTTTGCAGAGCTATCCGACGGCATCGTAAGACTGTGGACAATACTCACGCTTGTTTATGCACAATCACATTTCACATTGCTGGACGAACCATTTACCCACATCATGCCTTTGCATGTCGAACAGCTTAAAGAAGTGCTGCAAAGAGAAAAGCAAAACAAGGGTATCGTAGTAACAGACCACATGCATAAACATGTAACCGAAATAGCAGATTCGCTATATATCATCAAAGATCGCAAGTCGTTGATAGTCCGTACAAAAGACGACTTAGCTTTTCACAGTTACATTCCTTTTTGTTAATTGCCCAGGCAGAACTTGAAAATCCTGTTTTTTCTTTTTAATTTAAAGGACAGTTTTTATTTATAGCCGGCCAGCACAAACAAGCGCAGATACCAGATGATTCAAAGAATAACAGCAATCAACCTCTATTAACATTCATACATATTGGCACAGGCTACAGGAAGCTTTATCGTGAGGTTTTGGTAATTGCAATTTTTAAGAGGAGTAAACAATATAGATTAAACAGGTTATGTTCAGAAAATACCTGGAGGACAAATGGGAATATTTAAGGGGTAGTATTTCAGAGTTTTCATTCGAGAATCGAATGGTGAATGCTGTATGCGTGGTAACCTTTATAATGGTCTTTATATTGACCTGCTTCAATGTAACTATGGCTTTACTAGAAGAAGGATTTATTTGCATGGTGATACTTGTACTGATTGTGTTTGTATATTATTTGTCCCGTTACCAGAAGAAACACAAGGCGGCGCTATTTATATATGCCATTGCCAGCTATGTCGCATTGTGCTTTGTTTATTATTACAACTCCGGTATCTCAGGACCCACATTGTTTCTTTTCTTTTTGACCTTCCAGGTGATCGCAACCGTTACGCCGAAAAAACAACATATAATATGGGGCGCAACACATGTAATTGTTGCGGCAACACTTTGTTATCTGGAGTATAAATATCCTGATTTCATTAAAGACGGATATCCATCACGCGGAACTCGTTTTGCCGACATTGTTTTTTCATTTATGATGAGCCTGTTTTTTGTGTATTTTATTACGATCCACATGCGCAACAATATGGATAGAATACGCAAAAAGTCTGTAGAGCGCGCGGAGTTGATAGAAGAACACTTACATGAGATAGAACAACAAAATGAAAAGCTAAAAGAAATATCGTGGTTGCAGTCGCATAAAGTAAGAAGCCATGTGGCAACTATCCTTGGGCTCAGCCAGTTTGTTAATCAAAATAGTGTTGATGACCCGGATATAAACAGGGTGCTTGGTGGCATTAAAGAAGCGGCCAACGAGCTGGACATAGTGATAAAAGAGATAAATCGCCTAACTAAAAGCGTAGACATAGAAAGTAAGCCCAAAGAGTAATAATACTTCTTGCCAACCATTATCCTTTCAGGGCTGTCTTATCAGAAAAAACAGTTGTGAAGCAGATTCTTCTTTGCGCCGTATTAAGCCTCGGCGTGCTTAATGTGAACGCGCAAAACCCATACCATCCCGATAGCACATTCTCTGACGATGGTATCGCTATCATAACAGGCGATGTAAGTAATAAATATCGTCCCATGCTGGTCGCTACACAAGGCGACAAAACAGTGATGGTCGGCTATAAAACTTTTGTTGAATCGATGCAGGTCATCAGACTAAAAGCCAATGGTACGCCCGACAGCACTTTTAACGGGAACGGTATTGCCTCGTTACAAATAGTCGGGACATATCCGAGTGTTGGATTTATATGCCGCTCAATGGCTACAACAGCCGACAAAATATATATTGCCAGCTACTGGGGAGGCGTAAGCTTTTCCGGCATAGCTGTCTATTGTTACAACAATAATGGCACGCTGGACAACACTTTCGGCACGGCAGGTGTTGTGAAGACGAACATTCTCGCCCAAACGATACCATCTAACATTCTCATACAAAGTGACGGCAAGCTGGTAATAACCGGAACTACTATAGATGCCGTACAGATCCCCAATCAGAATGTTTATAAGTATGGGGCAGTACGCCTGAATACTAACGGAACAGTTGATAATACTTACGGCGTGAACGGCAAGATTACGTGTTCTTATCCTGACTATAATATACCACACATTGGCACAGAAGGTGCCAACTTTCCTTATGGTGCTGTATTGCAATCGGACGATAAACTGGTTGTTTCCGGCAGTGTGGGCCATGCTGCCGGCTTTGAAAATAACACATTTGTTATCCGTCATAAGACAAATGGTACCGTTGACAGCACATTCGGGACAAACGGACGGTTTCAGTTTCATAAGCCGGATTATCAGCTCTACAACAGATCCATGGCGATGGACGCTCAAGGCAACTTTTATATAGCCATGTATATTCAGGCGCTAAATGGTCCCTGCGATAGCAACTGGGCTGTAGGCAAACTGAATAATACAGGCGCGCTGGTAAATACCTATGGTAATGCAGGTGTGTCTTATCTTACGTTGCCGGTTAGGAACGATAATGGCATAAAATCAAGCTTTGCCGTACAGGCTGATGGCCGCGTAATTATTGCAGGCCAGGACAGCATCGTCGCACAGAACTTTACTGCATGCCGACTGACTCTGAACGGCTCGCCCGACAATACTTTCAGCAATGGACCAACTGTAAAGATCGTTCGTGGAGCTATGGACGAATGTATGGGTGTGACCATACAGCCTGATGGAAAAATAGTGATGGCCGGTTCGGATAGCTCAGGATACGACGGGCTTTGCATGCGTATTACAGATGATTATTTGTCGACCGCAATTACCAATATTTCCGGCGAACGGAAGATCAACATCTATCCAAACCCCATAAATGGAGAGGAATTTTATATTTCAACAAAGGATGTACAAGGAAGCGTTACAGTGAAAATATACAATACTTCAGGCATGCTAGTAAGCAATGCGTCTTATTCAGCGAGCAACACTATTGCTTGCCGTTTTCCTTCCGGCTTGGCAGCGGGCATTTATTACATAAATGCGACATTGCAAGACGGCAGCATAAAAACATTAAAAGTGGTTAAGGAAAAATAACCTCTGATTATAAATGGGCGCAATGGAGCAATTCTTTGCGCCTTTGTTTTTCACTCCTTATCGCATACGCAGTTGTTCCAGCCGTTGGTGATATAGCTGAGTATATGCAGTTCTGCTTTCTTCGTCCAGGAATGATTGGGTGATGAGGTAGTCTACCGCAAGATCATTTTCCAGAAATCGCGTAAGAATTCTTTGTGCTCTTTTTGCAACTATCCCTATGCGTAATGCAAGAACTATAAAATCAGGATAAGAATAAAAGCCATTCCGAACAAAGTCGGGAGAAGCGTAATCACCATTATATAATGATATGTCTTGTGTACTGTTGTGCAGAGCGGAGCAGATCAGGTTATATGCGGGAGACAAAATATACTCGCCCTCAACGGTCTCTATAAGGGAGAGCTGATAATAGGCGGGGCTATCGTTGGAGAACAGGTAATTAAATATAGCAATGGAGAACAAGTGCTCTACCTGTGGCTTGTAGGCCGCAATATATTTTTTCAGAAGCCCGGCTATATCTTCTACATTGTCTATAGAATATTGATCCGAGCCGACTAATTGCTGCAGTGTGAACTTATTAATATATAGCCTGCTTTGTGACAACTCAAATCTGCGGGTGATATATGCACTTTGTCCGTTTTCTTCAAAAATGAGTGCATTGGGTACTACATCTATATTATATACCTGCGCCGCGATCTGCATAGTGAGATGTTCGTTTGCCGGAAGCTGTCCCAGTCGCCCAAAAGTTCCTGTAGGGATTACCTTTAATATATGACTTCCCTTTTCTGCAGCCAGGGAGAGTGTATTACCGTTTTGCTGCAGAGCATATTCAATACGTATACCCTGCAATGTTCTCTCTTTATTATAAGAGCTGAGAATCGATAATTGGTCGCGCTCAGGTACAGAGAAAGGAAGGATGCTCTGTATACGGGCTTTAGAGAAGAGCTGTCGGCGACAATCGACGCAGTATTCTATTATATTGGCCTTAAAACAGCCTTTACATCTCTGTTTCATCGTCCGCTTGTAGTTTTTTTAGGTTTAATTGCAGCTCCAGGCCCAATACATCAGCTATGGCCGCCAGGTTCTTCAGGTTTATCGAGGTTTTGCCCGACTCGAGGGTGTTTACTGTGCGTAGAGCAACCTCGCTCATCTCACTCAGATCCTGTTGAGAGAGCGACAATTCAATTCGTCGCGCTTTAATTATCCTGGCGATTTTGGAATAGTCTTTCATTCACGCAAAAATATGCGTGAATTTAGAACAAAACATTGAATATTTATATTTAATGCTTTTACGCAATTTATTGCGTAGAATAATTGCATCTATACTGTCGAGCACAAGCAATTTTGTGCGCAATATTTTGCTTAAAACGACCGAAAAATCTCAATTTTAAAGTTAAAATAAGCGCAGAAACACCTGAAATATGCCTCAGTTTAAGCAACAAAAAAAACATCTTAAAAAAGATAAATTAACACCTTAAATGACACGTTTATGATGCTAAAATTCGTACCTTTGCGGCGCAAAAGGCAAGTCCCGCCTAAGTTTTAGGATTTTTGGAGGGGTATTTTTAAATTAATAAATCGCTGAAACCCGCACTGGGTTTAGATTATGGACATTCGTAACATCGCTATTATAGCGCACGTAGATCACGGAAAAACAACACTGGTAGACAAGATCCTCCATACTACCAACGTATTCCGCGATAATCAGGAGACAGGAGAATTGATAATGGACAACAATGACCTGGAACGTGAAAGAGGTATTACCATATTAGCCAAGAACGTATCAGTTACTTATAAAGGTGTGAAAATCAATGTGATAGACACTCCAGGTCACGCCGATTTCGGTGGTGAAGTGGAGCGTGTATTGAAGATGGCAGATGGCGTTTTGCTACTGGTTGATGCCTTTGAAGGCCCAATGCCTCAAACTCGTTTTGTACTGCAAAAAGCACTACAACTTAACCTGAAGCCCATTGTTGTTATAAACAAGGTGGATAAGCCCAATTGCCGCCCGGATGAGGTACACGATGCCGTATTTGAGTTGTTTTTCCAACTGGATGCCAGCGAAGAGCAACTTAACTTTACGACTATATACGGATCTTCAAAACAAGGATGGTTTAATACATCAATAGCTCAAACTGAAGACATTACACCACTTTTAGACGCTATCTTGGAAAAAGTACCACCGCCGGCAGTAAGCGAAGGACCTGTGCAAATGCAGATCACATCGCTGGACTATTCTTCGTTCCTGGGGCGTATAGCAATAGGCCGCGTAGCACGTGGTGTACTGAAAGAAGGCGCACCGGTAATGCTTTGTAAGGCAGACGGAACGTTTGAACGCAGCCGCATTAAGGAACTCTATGTGTTCGTAGATATGGGTAAGAAGCGCGTAACTGAAGTGGTTGCGGGTGATCTTTGCGCTGTAGTAGGTATTGAGGGGTTCCAAATCGGTGAAACGATTGCGGACTTCGAAAACCCTGAGGCTTTGGAGGTTATATCTATAGATGAACCTACTATGAACATGCAGTTCAGCATTAATAATTCACCATTCTTCGGTAAAGAAGGCAAATTTGTAACCAGCCGTCACCTTCGTGACAGGCTTACAAAAGAGCTGGAAAAGAACTTGGCCCTACGTGTACAGGAGACGGGTGATGCAGATAAATTCCAGGTATATGGACGCGGTATCCTTCACCTGAGCGTACTGATAGAAACCATGCGCCGAGAGGGTTACGAGCTTACTGTAGGCCAACCACAAGTAATTACAAAGGAAATAAACGGCAAGAGATGTGAGCCATATGAAGTGTTGGTAGTGGACGTTCCTGCTGAGTATAGCGGAAAGGTTATTGACCTGGTAACACAACGTAAAGGAGAAATGCTGGTAATGGAAACTAAAGGTGAAATGCAACACCTGGAGTTCGATATGCCGTCCAGAGGCTTGATAGGCCTGCGTTCGCAGATGTTGACCAATACAGCCGGAGAGGCCGTAATGGCACACCGTTTCGCGGAATACAAACCATGGAAAGGTGTTATACCTGGCCGCAGTAACGGCGTATTGCTTGCAAAAACAGCTGGCAACACAACCGGCTATTCTATGGATAAGCTACAGGACAGGGGTTCTTTCTTCGTAGATCCAGGCCAGGAAGTCTATGCAGGTCAGATAATCGGTGAACATATTAAGCCGGGAGACCTTGTAGTAAACGCTACTGAGGGCAAGAAACTGACGAATATGCGCGCTAGTGGCACGGATGATTCTACACGTATAGCACCGAAGATACAGATGACCCTGGAAGAATGTATGGAGTACATACAACAGGATGAATGTATTGAAGTTACGCCGCAAAATATCCGCCTCAGGAAGATAATGCTGGACGAAGAAGACCGTAAGAAGTACCAGAAAATGATCAAATCTGAGGCGTAAAATCCCCAAGTAAAAAAAATCTTTAGCTTTAGAAAGATTTAACACGATACACATTTTCAAGTTTTTAATATTAGGAGAGCCTGTAAAACAGGCTCTTTTTTTATTTTATATGACGTCACATCGCAAAAATATCGTATTAAAAATTCAATTATTAATTCTCTAAAGCCGCCACTAGCTTGGTAGTGTGGAAAACTTTGTCTTGTTTTACATCCCTAAGAGAGACTTATCCACATCCATCGCAACGGTGTTGATAACAAGGACGCAATGTGAATAACGTAAACAAAAGAGAGAGCAGGCCTGCTTTACACGCAAATTAGGCAGCCTGAATTGTTTTACAAATTCACAGCTTTATGAAGCAATTATACCTAACGCTACTCGCAACAGTAGGTATGCTTTTTGGTTCAGTACATGTAGAGGCTCAATACAATAGTGTTGCGCAGCTGTCTGCCGGTAGTGATGTTAACCTTGCTTGTAATGTAAACTGTTTTACATTCCAACCAAGCCTTACTGATATCAGGAGTACAAGTACTTACCTGATAGACAGTTCGCTTGCGTATGCAGGTAACTATGGTTATGTTATACCCGGTTCTACTGAAATAGCATCAGTAGATGAAATATACAGCGGTGTGGTGAACATACCGTTCAATTTTTGCTTTTACGGTAATACATACAATCAACTTACCATAGGAACAAACGGTGCCATCAATTTTGGCGCTTCAAACGCATATCAACTTAACTCCGGTTTATTTACCTCTGCAATTCCTTCTTCAGAATATCCTGCTGCAACTTTAATGGCTGCCCTCCAGGATCTGGATATTACTGCAGGAGGAACAATCAGTTATATAGTTTCAGGTTCAGCTCCGTCAAGAAGACTCATTATTAATTATTATGATGTTCCTCAAACAGGATGTGTTGGACAGACAGTAACCCTACAAGTGGTACTTTATGAAACAACAAATACGATAGAGCTATACATAAAGGATAAGCCACAATGTTTAGCACTAAATAGCGGTAACACAATTTCAGGTATTCAAAGCAACAGCTCAACAGCAATAGCACTACCAGGGAAAAATAATACTGTATGGGGCGGCACTAACTTAAACAAAGCATATCGCTTTGTACCGAACGGAACATCAGTCGCCTCTTCGGTAAAACTTAAAAATCTTGCGGGAACAATATTAGCGACAGTTCCGGGAACACCATCAACAGCCGGACAGATGCAAGCGAATTTTGGAAGCCTGTGTTTGACTCAGAATAGTGAGACCTATGTAGTCTCCGTAACATATTACAATTGTGATGGTGACAGTACGGTGTTGAACGATACAATGACGGCAAACAAATTAGTTGTGCCATTACCTGTACCAACTACTCCGATATACTATTGCCAATCCGGTATTGCTGTTCCTGTATCTGCTACAGGAACTTCTAAGCTTTGGTACAGTACTCTTACGGGAGGTGTCGGCAATCCTGTTGCGCCTACACCAAGTACGGCATCATCAGGCACCACAAAATATTATGTTTCTCAAACAATAGCGGGATGTGAAAGTCTTCGTGACTCTGTTGTTGTAACAGTAGGTGTCGGGGGTGCAGGATTTACTGCGTGGAGCAATTCTCCTGTTTGTCAATTTGATACGGTAAAATTTAAAGCGGCAACTGTACCGAATGCCTCTTATGTGTGGACAGGGCCATCCAGTTATCTGCAGTTTATGCAGAACCCGCAAATAAATAGTGCGAATTTCCCGAATGCGGGTACATATACCGTTACTGTAAGTGTTGCCGGCTGTGCGGACTTTAACACGACCACAAGTTTGTCTATAAATACCGGACCGACTATCGGCTCTATGAGCGTGGTGCACCCAACGATGTGTGAAGGAAATGATAATGGTGAGCTGAAGCTTACCGGTAGCCCGCTTTTCCCGGCATCAACGCCATTTATAGTTTATCTGACTAAGAATGGCGTACCAATGACGCCGGATACGTTTATCACACAACCGAGCGGCCAACTTATTATTAACGGCTTAGGCGGAGGTACTTATACACAAATAAAAGTGAAGCAGTTTAGCGGCTGTATGTCCAACGACGCAGGGTTCGCAATGCTTAACAGTGTGAATGCACCTACTGTGACCAGTTCATCAACTGATCCGGCAGGTTGCGGACCGTGGGCTAATGGTACTATTACGCTTCATGGCCTGCTTCCAAGCGGTAACTATACGGTAAATTTTGAATGGAATGGTATAGCACATCCACCAATAGCTCTCGTGGCGAATGGTAGTGGTAACCTGACAATACCGAACCTTCCGGGTGGTATTTATACTAACGTAACAGCTACAAGGTTAGGTTGTACTACCGACCCAGAAGGTCCTATTTCACTGGCTATTCCGCCAACTCCGGTACCGACACCAACAACCAATGCACCTGTGTGCGGCGGTGACACGATATTATTGTTTGGCGCGTCAACAATACCTACTGTGAACTGGTATTGGTCAGGCCCGAGCGGTTATACATCAACACAACAAAATCCGATAAGGCCAAATTCAACAATGGCTTATAGTGGTTTGTATTACTTGTCGGCATACAATACGGCAAACTTCTGCCCTTCAGATACGGTACAATTGGAAGTAATTGTAAAACCGGTACCTGCTACACCGATTGCATCTAGTAATAGTCCATTATGTTCGGGTGCAACGTTGAACCTAAGTGCAAGTGGAAGCGGTGTGGGCGTGACTTATAACTGGAACGGCCCGAATAGCTTTACCAGCACAACGCAAAACCCAAGTATTTCAAACGTAGCGCTTGTGAATGCAGGTAACTACGGTGTGTTTGCGTCGAAAGATGGATGTACATCAGTAGGAACGGCAACGGTGAACGTGGCAGTAACACTAACACCACATATAGATAGTACGCAATTTACAAACCCAACTACATGTTTGGGTTCTAATGGTAATATCAGGCTTTATGGCTTGAGCGCAAGCACTACCTATACTATCGACTTTACAAAAAACGGTACGCCACAAGCGCCGCAGTCACTCACCTCGAATGGTTCGGGAATGCTGACAATAAATGGTCTTACCGCGGGAACGTACACAAATATTATTGCATCGGCCTCATCATGTTCTTCTAACATCATGGGTCCGATAGTACTCGTGGATCCGGCTAACCCGGCTACACCAACAGCGGGTAACAACGGTCCATTGTGCTCGACGCAAACACTAAACCTGACGGCATCATCGGCAACACCAGGTGTTACCTATGCATGGACAGGACCATCATCATATTCTTCAGGAGTACAAAATCCTTCTATAAGCAACATACAAACAACAAACGCGGGTACCTACTCTGTAGTGGCAAGTATTAACGGCTGTAATTCTACAGCGGCCACTACACTGGTAACTGTTAACCAAACCCCTGCTACTCCTGTAGCATCGAGCAATAGCCCGATATGTGCAGGTGCTACATTAAATCTTACTTCAACGCTTGTAACAGGTACCTATGCGTGGACAGGACCCAACTCCTTTAACTCGGCTGTGCAAAATCCGAACATAGTGGGTGCGACAACAGCAGCAACAGGAAACTATATCGTAAATGTATCTGACAACGGATGTACATCTATCTCTGATACAGTAACTGTGGTAGTGAATGCTGTTCCTGCAATTGCCGGCACCTCATACACAGACCCTACAACATGTGGTGGTGCTAACGGAACGATAACCCTAACAGGCTTAGTGATCGGAAGTTCATATACCGTAAACTATGACAAGAACGGTGTGCCGCAAAGTACAACGATAGTAGCTAATGGCAGTGGCAACGTAGTAATAACAGGCCTTACGCTGGGTATATATTCTAATATTACCGTTACAATAAACGGATGTATCTCTAATACCGCAGCGACAATAACGCTAGTAGATCCAACGCTTCCGGTAATTACTGCGAGTAATAATGGTCCGATATGTGAAGGTGATACACTGAGCCTTTCTGTAACAGCAGTACCAGGTGGTACCTATGCATGGACAGGGCCGGTATCGTACACATCGAGCACGCAAAATCCGAATATACTTAATGCCGTTCCTGCAAATAGCGGAACATACACGATAATAGCAGGCGTAAATAACTGTTTTGATACAGCAACAACATCAGTTACAGTATATGCACAACCAGCTACTCCTGCTATTACAACGAACAGCCCTATATGTAGTGGTAGTACATTAACATTGAATACAGCATTAGTATCCGGCGGTTCTTACAACTGGTGGGGACCAAACTCATTTACATCTACTACTCAGAATAATAGTATAGTAAGTGCTACTACGGCAGCAACAGGAACGTATAACCTGGCTGTGTCTGTAAATGGTTGTATCTCTGATACGGCTACTGCTGCGGTGGTTGTAAATCTTACGCCAAATATTGCTTCGACATCATTTACTGATCCTACAACTTGTGGTGGTAGTAATGGCACTATAACATTGAATGGCCTTGCGGCTTCAGCTACATTCGCAGTAACATATACTAAGAACGGTACGCCGCAATCTACATCTATCACCACGAACGGTTCAGGGGTTGGCGTTATTACAGGCCTTACTCAAGGACTTTATGCCCTGATACAAGTTTCAGTGTCCGGATGCTCTTCTAATATTGTTGGGCCGATAACATTGACAGACCCTGCTGCACCTGTGATAACAGCGAGCAACAACGGTCCGATATGTGAAGGCGATACGCTGAGCCTTTCTGTGACCACAGTGCCGGGTGGTACTTATGCATGGACAGGACCAGTTGCTTATTCATCTACAACACAGAATCCGAACATACTGAATGCTACTCCTGCTAACAGTGGTACCTATACAGTGGTGGCAATGTTGAACAACTGTTATGACACAGCTTCAACAACAGCAACGGTCTATCCTACTCCTGCTACTCCTGTTATTACAACTAACAGCCCGGTATGTAGTGGCAATACGCTGACCCTTAATACTGGATTAGTATCCGGTGGGTCTTACAACTGGTGGGGACCTAACAGCTGGAGTTCTACAACTCAAAATAATTCTATTGCATCCGTAACGCTTGCAGCTAATGGTACGTATAACCTCGCTGTGTCTGTGAACGGTTGTATCTCTGATACAGCGACGGCAGCGGTGATCATTAATGAGACGCCGAATATCTCATCTACATCATTTACCAACCCTACAACTTGTGGTGGCGCTGATGGGACAATAACACTGAATGGCTTAATAGCTTCTACAACATTTACGGTTAACTATACCAAGAATGGTACGCCGCAAACAGGAAGTATCACTTCTAATGGTTCAGGTATAGCTGTAATTACCGGCCTTACTCAAGGAACATATGCGAGTATCAATGTTACAGTTAGTGGTTGTACGTCGAATACAGTAGGACCTATAACATTGACAGACCCGGGCGCTCCTGTAATAGCAGCAAGCAATAACGGCCCGATATGTGAAGGCGATACATTGAGCCTTTCTGTAACAACAATTCCGGGTGGTTCTTATACCTGGAGTGGCCCTGTTGCGTATTCATCTACGACACAGAATCCGAACATACTGAATGCTACTCCTGCGAATAGCGGAACGTACACAGTAATTGCTACATTGAACAACTGTTCGGATACTGCAACTACTACGGCAACGGTTTATCCTACTCCTGCTACACCTGTTATTACAACGAACAGCCCGGTATGTAGCGGCAATACGCTTACACTGAATACCACATTGGTATCGGGAGGGTCGTATAACTGGTGGGGACCAAACAGCTGGACGTCTACAACTCAAAATAATTCTATTGCATCTGTAACGCTTGCGGCTAATGGTACTTATAGCCTGGCTGTATCTGTGAACGGTTGTATCTCTGATACGGCTACAGCAGCAGTGATCATTAATGAGACGCCGAATATTTCATCTACATCATTTACCAACCCTACAACTTGTGGCGGTGCAGACGGAACAATAACATTGAACGGTTTAATAGCCTCTACTACATTTACGGTTAACTATACCAAGAACGGAACACCACAAACAGGAAGCATCACGTCTAATGGTTCAGGTGTAGCTGTAATTACAGGCCTTACACAAGGAACGTATGCGGGAATCAATGTCACAGTTAATGGTTGTACGTCGAATACAGTAGGACCTATAACATTGACCGATCCGGGAGCCCCTGTAATAACAGCGAGCAATAACGGCCCGATATGCGAAGGCGACACACTGAGCCTTTCTGTAACAACAATTCCGGGTGGTTCTTATACCTGGAGCGGACCTGTTGCATATTCATCTACAACACAGAATCCGAACATACTTAATGCTACTCCAGCTAACAGTGGTACCTATACAGTGGTGGTAATGTTGAACAACTGTTATGACACAGCGTCCACAACAGCAACGGTTTATCCTACTCCCGCTACTCCTGTTATTACAACGAACAGCCCGGTATGTAGCGGTAATACGCTTACACTGAATACTACATTAGTACCAGGTGGTTCTTACAACTGGTGGGGGCCTAATAGCTGGACATCTACAACTCAGAACAACAGTATTACGAGCGTTACAACAGCCGCAACAGGTACTTACTTCCTGGCGGTGTCTGTGAATGGTTGTATCTCTGATACTGCTTCTGAACCGGTTGTAATAAATGCAACACCGAATATTACTTCAACAACATTTACTGATCCGACCACTTGTATGGGTGCGGATGGTACTATATCATTATTGGGATTAAACAACAACACAGCGTACACGGTGAATTATACGTTCAACGGTACACCACAAAACACAACACTAACAACAAACGGTGGTGGTATTCTTACCATTACCGGACTTAGTGCTGGTACGTACGCAGGCATTTATGTAACGCTTACAGGTTGTATGTCGAACACAGTAGGGCCAATAACCCTTACTGATCCGGCAGCGCCTGTGATCACAGCCAGCAACAACACCCCAATATGTGAAAGTGATACGGTACAGTTTACCGTAACTACAATAGCAGGTGCTACGTATACCTGGAGCGGCCCTGTAGCGTTCTCGTCGAACTTGCAAAACCCGACGATACTGAATGCAACACCGGCAAACAATGGTACATATACCGTAGTTGCTATGGTGAACAACTGTTCTGACACGGCGACAACTACCGTGCTGATCAACCCAACACCGACTACGCCTGTAGCGGGTAGCAATAGCCCTGTATGTAGCGGTGATGTGCTGAACCTGACAGCAGGAACAGTGCCGGGCGCAACGTATAACTGGTGGGGACCAAACTCATTTACTTCAACAACACAGAACCCATCTATAACGGGTGTGACAGTTGCGGCGGCAGGTACATATTATGTAACAGCTACAGTAACAGGTTGCCCATCTGACACGGGTTCTACAGTAGTGGTGATCAACCCGACACCGGTCATTGATTCCGCCACGTTCACGAACCCAACAATGTGTGGTGGTAATGACGGAACAATAACATTGCATGGTCTTACAGCTGCAACAACATACACCGTTAACTATAACAATGGTGCGCCACAGACACAATCTGTAACTACCAATGGTTCAGGTCAAGGTACTATTACCGGCCTGTCTGCAGGAACGTACACAAATATCACTGCGAGCTTAAACGGCTGTATCTCGAATGCAGTAGGACCGATAACACTTGTTGATCCGAACGCACCGGCTCCGCCAACAGTGGTGAATAATGGCCCGCTGTGCCCCGGTGATACATTGTTATTGACAGCCTCTTCTGTACCGGGCGCTACTTACAACTGGTGGGGGCCAAATACATTCAGCTCTACACAGCAAAACCCTGTGATACTGAATGCACAAGCGGTAAATGCAGGTACTTATTATGTAACGATGACAGTTGCAAACTGTACCTCTGATACAGCATCAACAACAGTGGTCATTAACCCGACACCTGCCACCCCTATTGCTACCAGCAATAGCCCGGTATGTAGCGGTGCTGATATCAACCTGTTCTCTTCAACAGTGCCGGGAGCAACTTATGCATGGACAGGACCTAACTCATTCAGCTCGAATCTGCAGAACCCAACTGTGACGAACGCACAAGCGATAAATGCAGGAGACTATATACTGACTGTAAGTATCAATAGCTGTATGTCTGCAGGTGATACAGTAACGGTAACGGTACATGAGACGCCAACAATAGATGATACCGCGCACACTGACCCAACGCTTTGCGGTGGTAATGATGGTACTATTACATTAATGGGACTGGATGCCAGCGTCGTCTATTCTGTTAACTATAATTATAACGGCACTCCTGTCGGACCGATCAACATCACATCAAATGGTGGCGGCGATGTAGTAATAACAGGCCTGGCTGCAGGAACTTACGGAGCAATATCTGTAAGCATCAATGGCTGTATCTCTGATACTGTAGGTATGTTCACACTTATGAACCCGCCGCCGATAGATGTAATAGCCAGCAATAATGGCCCTATATGTGAAGGCGATACGATATTCTTATTTGCAAGTATAGTTTCCGGAGCAACATATAGCTGGACAGGACCTAATGGTTATACTTCTAACCAGCAAAATCCGTTCATCACGCCAACAACTGCGGTTGATTCAGGTGACTATATAGTGACTGTAACAGTGATGGGTTGTACCTCAATGGACACTACCCATGTATCTATCATACTGACACCACAAACGCCAGTTGCAAGCAGTAACAGCCCTGTATGTGTAGGTACGGATATTAACCTGTTTGCTACAACGGTAGCGGGTGCAACATATGCCTGGACAGGACCTAACTCGTTTACTTCAAACGTTCAGAACCCAACAATAACGAATGCTTCTATGCTGCATGCAGGCCAGTACATTGTTTCTGTAACAGGTAATGGTTGCTTGTCTGGTAGCGATACTGTTGATGTAATGGTGAATCCTACCCCGGTAATAACAGATACGTCACACGCCGATCCAACCACATGTAATGGTACAGATGGTACTATCACATTGGAAGGCCTTGTATCTGGTAATTCATATGATGTGTACTATGAACTGAATACAACTAACCAAGGCCCTGCAACCTATACTGCGAATGGCTTAGGCAATGTTGTTATTACAGGACTTGGCGCAGGTGTTTACGACTCAATCTATGTAAGTCTTAATGGTTGTATCTCAAACTATGTAGGACCAATAACGTTGGTTGACCCAACGGCACCAATGCCACCGGATGCTACTAATAACAGCCCTGTGTGCGAAGGTGATACAATACTTCTGTTTGCTTCATCAGTGCCTGGTGGTGCTTATAGCTGGAGCGGACCGGGTGGATATACATCCAACCAGCAAAATCCTGTTATAGCTCCGGCTACAACAGCGGATGCAGGTGAATATACAGTGACTGTTACAGTGAACAACTGTACGTCAGATCCTGATACGACAACTGTAATTGTGAACCCTATGCCGACTCCTCCTGTAGCATCGAGCAACAGCCCGATATGCGAAGGCGAAGACCTGACACTTATGGCGACGACAGTGGTGGGTGGTACCTACAACTGGACAGGACCAAACAGTTACACATCTAATCAGCAGAATCCTGTTATTACAGGTACTACCGTGATGGATGCAGGACAATATATTGTTTCTGTCACATCTTCCGGTTGTACTTCGGGCGCTGATACTATAGATGTAGTGATTAATCCTACTCCTGTAATAACAGATACTGCACATACTGATCCTACTACTTGTATGGGTACAGATGGTACTATCACATTAATGGGATTGGGCAACAACACTACTTATACAGTTAACTATCTACACAATGGTACACCTCAGACTGCGGTCATCACTTCTGATGGTAGTGGTAATGTAGTGATCACAGGCTTGCCTGCGGGAACGTATGACACTATTGAAGTAGTAATGAGTCCATGTGCTTCAATGCCGGTTGGCCCGATAGTACTGGTAGAACCAGGCGCTCCGGCTATGCCGATAGCGAGCAGCAACACACCAATATGTGAAGGCGATTCTATATTGTTATTCGCTACAACGGTTCCGGGTGTTACCTACAACTGGAGCGGACCTGGTGGATATACTTCAAACGATCAAAATCCTGTTATCACTCCGGCAACGGCGGCAGATGCAGGTACTTATACTGTAACAGCAACATTAAATAACTGTACTTCTGCAGCTAGTAGCACGGTGGTGGTGATAAACCCGACACCGATGATGCCAACTGCCGGCAGCAACAGCCCTATATGTGAAGGCGACACTATCTTCCTGACAGCGTCTAACGTGCCGGGTGCTACCTATACATGGAACGGCCCTAACGGTTGGAGCTCTACAGACCAGAATCCGTTCATCACTCTGGCAACGGCCGGCGATGCGGGTACATATACTGTGTCAACAGGTTTAGGTATTTGCGGTTCAGATACTGCGGCTGTAACAATAGTAATTAATCCTACACCTGCACCACCAACAGCAGGCGCTAATACACCATTGTGTGAAGGCCAGGCATTAAACCTTACTGCGACAACAGTAGGTGGTGCTACATATAGCTGGACAAGCACTACGGGTTATACTTCCAACGTTCAAAATCCGACCATTGACCCAACAACCATGAGTGATGCCGGTACATACTATGTAACAGCAACAGATGGTGGTTGTAGTTCGGGAATTGACAGCATAGTGGTAGTAATAGATACGATACCTGATGTTCCTGTAGCGAGCGTGAATACTCCGCTTTGCGAAGGCGATACATTATACTTAACCGCAAGCACAGTAGCAGGCGCTACTTATACATGGAGCGGACCGGGTGGTTACTCATCTAATGCTCAGAACCCTGTTATTTACAACGTAACGGCAGCAGACGCAGGGCAATACACTGTGTTCGCTATTACCAACGGTTGTGGCTCAGGAGCTGATACTGTAGATGTGGTTATAAACCCTGCGAGCATCATCAGCGGACATACATTTACTGACCCGACAATGTGTTCAGGTACAGACGGAACGATAACGCTCAACGGATTTATACCTGGAGATAGTTATATTATTACCTACCTGGTGAACGGTAACCCTGTAACTGTAACATTGGTTGCAGACGTGAGCGGAAACTTGGTATTAACAGGCCTGTCTGCCGGTTCTTACAGCGGCTTGCAAGTAGCTACTACACTTGGTTGTAACTCTACAGCCCTGGCAACAGTGATACTGACAGATCCGAATGCACCGGCTACACCGGTGGCGGGAAGCAACAGCCCTGTATGTGAAGGTTCTGCGATCAATCTGACTGCAGCGAGCTCTTCTACAGGTACATTTAACTGGACAAGCACTACGGGTTATACCTCTAATACTCAAAACCCGGTAATAGATCCGGCAGCCCTTACGGATGCAGGTACCTATTATGTATCGGTAACAGAGAACGGATGTACTTCGGGTGTTGATTCGGTTGTAGTAACAATCCAACCAATAGCAACACCTCCGGTAGCAGGTAGTAATACACCTGTCTGCGAAGGCGACCAGATAGAATTAACTGCAACATCTACAGTAGGTGCAACATATATATGGTGGGGACCTAACGGTTTCTCATCAAGTACGCAAAACCCGACAATAGCGCCGGCTACTCCGGCAGATGCAGGTACTTACTATGTTACTGCTGTGATGAACGGATGTAACTCTGATACATCATCTACAATAGTGGTAGTTAATCCTACACCTGCAGTAGCAAGTACTTCACATACAGACCCAACTATCTGTGGTGGCACAGATGGTACTATTACTTTGACAGGACTTACACCAGGTACTACATATAATATCAGCTACGATTATAATAGTACACCGCAAGGACCTTTCACAATAGTAGCAGATGTAAACGGTGATGTAATACTCACAGGTCTTGCAGCAGGTACCTATGCAGGTCTCAGCACGGTAATAGGCCTGTGCGGCGATACATTGACATCAACAATAACACTTGTTGATCCGAATGCTCCGATCACTCCTGTACTGAACAATAATGGTCCACTTTGTGAAGGCGACCAACTGTTGCTGACATCTTCTATATCGGGTCTTACTTATGTGTGGACAGGTCCGAATGGCTTTACGTCATCAGCACAGGATACGGATATACTTAGTGTAACCCTTGCTAACGCGGGTACCTATACACTGACAGTTTCTAATAATGGTTGTACAGCAGCGCCTGTAACAACAACAGTGATAATTAATCCTACACCAACGGCACCGGTTGCGAGCAGCAATAGTCCGCTGTGTGAAGGCAGTAATCTGACGTTGTTTGCTACAACAATAGCAGGCGCCAACTATTCATGGACGGGGCCTGTTAGTTATACTTCAACAGATCAGAACCCGATCATCACCGGTGCACAAGCAGCTAACAGCGGATGGTACTATGTGCAGACAAGCCTTGGTGTATGTGGTTCAACATTTGACTCTGTGAACGTAGTAGTGACACCGATACCTAATCCGCCAACAGTGGTAAGCCCTGTGGTGTATTGCGAAGGTGACGTGGCGGGTGCATTAACAGCAACTGGTAGTAACCTGATGTGGTACACAACATCAACCGGTGGATCAGGGTCAGCAATGGCTCCGGTACCAAGTACATCGGTAGTAGGTTCTACTATATACTATGTATCACAAGCAGTGAATGGTTGTGAAAGTAACAGGGATTCAATAGAGGTTATCGTTAATCCGAAACCACTACCACCGGTAGTAATAACACCAATAAACTATTGTGAAGGCCAGCCGGCAGCACCACTAACAGCACAAGGACAAAACCTGCTGTGGTACACAACACCAACGGGTGGTATAGGCTCTGTAACAGCACCAACACCAAATACGACAACAGCCAACACCTATGTATATTATGTATCGCAAACGGTAGGCAACTGTGAAAGTGACAGGGCGGCAATAACAGTAAATGTATTGCCAGGCGCTCAGCCACCGGCTATAGGCGGACCGGTAATCTATTGCCAGTATGGTCAGGCATTGCCAGGCATATCTAACTATGTAGTGGGCACTAACATTATGTGGTACACACAACCGGTAGGTGGCGTAGGCTCTGCAACACCTCCGGTAATATCAACCAATACTCCGGATACAATTACATTCTATGTAAGCCAGGGCAACGGCGCATGTGAAAGCGGACGCTATCCGATAACGGTAATGATAAAAGCTAAGCCATTGGCACCGATAGCATCGGGAGCGAACTATTGCCAGAATGCGCCAGCTGTAGCATTAACAGCACAAGGACAGAACTTACTATGGTACACACAAGGCGGAGGAGCAGGAACACCGACTGCGCCAATACCACAAACAGCAGTACCTGGAAATACTACTTATTGGGTGACACAAACAGTGAGCGGATGCCAAAGTGATTCGACTAACCTTACAGTAAGCGTAACCCCAACACCGCCACCGCCTACGGTACCGTCACCGATAAATTATTGCCAGTTTGAACCAACAGTTCAGCTACAACCTAGTGGAGGATCAATACTGTGGTACACAACACAAACAGGCGGAGCGGGTTCGCCAACAGCTCCGATACCGAACACAGGAACACCGGGAACGTATCAATGGTGGGTGACAGAGAATATTGAGGGTTGTGAAAGTCAGCGTGCGCTGGTAGTAGTGAATGTGATAGCTAAGCCTGCAGCACCTGTGACAACACCGGTAGCGTACTGCCAGAATGAACCAGCTATACCGCTGAGTGCGACAGGCCAGAACCTGATGTGGTATGGTACACTCACCGGCGGAACAGGTACAACAGCAACACCTACGCCGATAACAAGTGTAGCGGGTAATACAGTTTACTATGTATCACAAACGGTAAACGGTTGCGAAAGTGACAGGACGCCATTGTTGGTTACCATATATGAAAACGTTGTAGCAGGCTTAAACCTGAGCAAAGACAGCGTATGCCGCATGGATACTGCGACTGTGATATACTCCGGTACAATGGTAACGGGAGCCACCTATATATGGGATTTCGAAGACGCTACAATTGTAAGCGGAAGCGGAATGGGACCCTATGTAATAACATGGCCAACCAGCGGGACTAAGATAATAACAGTAACTGTGAACAACGGTACTTGTACTGATACAGAGAACGACTCAGTAACAATAGTGGAAGCTCCGGATGCGAACTTCACGCTGCAAAATGATGCTTGTCTCGGGGAGATCGTAAAAGTGCAGCCGGACTATAGCACAATGGGACAGGGTGAATATCATTGGAACTTTTCAGGAGCAGAGATATTAGGTGGAAGCGGAGACGGATACTATACACTGAAGTGGAACACTCCTGGTCTTAAACCGATATCACTGATAGTAGTGGGCGAACATTGTCCGTCACAACCATTCAGAGATACCATTAAGATACATGAGAAGCCGATAGCGAAGATAGAAACCAAGATACACTACAGTATTTGTAGCGGAGACGAAGTAAAACTGAGCGCATACTACAACACGAATTATAAATATGAGTGGGGTCCTGAGCGTCCGTTCATGAATGGAAAAAATGATGGACCTGAAGTAACCGCAAGGGTTGAGAAAGATCATCAGTTGATACATGTAACAGTGTATGATGATTATGGTTGTTCTAACTCCGACAGTATATATATACGTTCACAGCCTTGCTGTAATATATGGTTGCCAACGGCCTTTACGCCAAACAGTGATGGCAAGAACGATGTTTTCAGGCTGGTGGGTGACGGACATATAGAGCTGGCAACATTCGCAATCCGCAATAGATTCGGCCAGGTAGTATTTGAAACGGCTAATCAATATGAGGAGTGGGATGGTAAATTCAGAGGACAGCTTTGCGATGTAGGCACCTACTTCTATTTTGTACGCTATAAGTGCGGAGATAAATATGTAGAAAAGAAGGGTGATGTAACCCTGATACGATAGTTCAAACAACAAACAAAAACAAAGGCCCTGCCGGATTCCTCCGGCGGGGCCGTTTTTGTTTAACCACAGGTTAGTAATTAATAGAATATAAATATTATTATATCCAATTTGGGCGTTTTTCCAACGTCTGGTCATATTATCCCGTCATTCATAGAGGCTATCTATATGTTAAAGGACATATAGGGAGGTTATATTTAACAAATTCTTAGTATTTTACCATACTCAAACATTTGAAGAAAAAGAATAAGCCCTTTTTGTTCTTTATAAACGTGTAGCAATATGAAACCAACATCTATCTCCAGTAAAATATCCATTGCGCTTTGCATGTTATTTCTTGCTAATAACATAGCGACTGCACAGATGCCGACCGCTACTGTTCAGGCCGGAACACACCCTTCAGGACTTATGCCGTCTGCGATGGAAATGGAGCCCGCCAACTACAAGAAATTTTTGTATCCATATCGTGACAGCGATACAGAGATCCTGACACTTAACAGGGGTTTTGAAAAACATCCGGAGCTGGGGATGTTGTATTACGGCGCACCATCTGAAAATTGTTTTGAAGACCTTGCGAAGCGTACAGAGAAAACGAAGACGTTCATAAAAAAAGGAACAAATGGCTCCGGACTATATGTTCAGTCATCTACAGAGCCAATGCATTATAAAGATGCAAACGGAGACTGGATAACCATCAACTCATTCCTATTACCATCAAATGTTACGGGAGTGTATTCTGCACTACATCAGACAGATCCTGTTATCATTAACACCAATGAATCGGGCTATGTGAAAATAGGCAAGGACGGTAAAAGTATTTCCATCAACCAGTCGCTTGAATTAATATATCTGTCAAATGACGGAACGCAGCAATCGCTCGGAAAGGCAGACTGGACAAGGCATACGGCGGGTAAAGATGGTGTATATGTAACTGATGCTTGGCCGGGTATTGACATAGAGATACAAGCAAAACTTGGCGGAACGGAAACCAACTTTGTTATTAAATATGCGTTTCCACAATATGCAAATGGAAAACTTCTTGTTCGCGATCATTTGAAAATGGACAGTGGCTTGTCACTTTTTGCATATGGTAAAGAAGTGTACAGAGGACGCCTTGAAATAAGAAATGAAAAAGGTGAGAAAGAATTCAATATAGGAAAAGCATGTGCGTTTGAAAAAAATGCCGTTAAAGAAACATATAGCAATCTCGATTATAAAATTGATGGCAATGTACTTGATATAGTTGTTCCCGGAAGCTTTTTGAACAGGCCATCTGGTTCATATCCTGTTATCGTAGATCCTTTTGTGCAATCTGTAAATTCAGTGCCGTCTCAGGGTTCTACATACAGTAATAACTGGACACTTTTTTGTACCACAAATAACTCTGTACCCGTTCCTTCAGGAATGACTATTAGTAATGTTGCTTTTACCTTTAGTTATACAGCAAATGGTACAAATTTGGCCGAACCGTGGCTATGGAATGGTCGCTATAATTTTCTATATAATGCTTGTCAAAGTCCTGCCGGAGTTGGGGGATTCTGGTCTTGCTGGACAGCGAATTTCCCTGGTACATGTCAGGGTGTGAACCAAACAATATGGAATCATGTATCAACGTGTGCTTTACCTGCACAATGCTCTTACAACCAGAATGTTTCTATGCGGTTTTATAGGAATGTAAATCCCGGAGTTTGTGATAATAGCGGAATAGTGGCCTCCACACCATATACTATTACCATTGAAGGCAATACCCTTACAATGGGTACCGTAAATGCAAGCTTAGGAACAGTAACCCCTATTTGCGGAGGTACGAGCGTAAACCTTAGTGCTAATGCAACATTCGGTGTACCGACGTTAACTTATACCTGGATGCCGGGTAATCTGAGTGGGCAAAATGTTACCGTTAATCCGACCACCACCACTACATACACCGTAACGGTATCGGATGCCTGTGGTAACCTTGTTAATGGAACAGTTACAGTAAATGTACTTCCTGCACCACCACCACCTACAGTTACTACACCGATAAATCTCTGCCAGGGTAGCCCGGCACCAAACATGTCAACCTATGTAACCGGCACCGGAGTGCTGTGGTATACGCAAGCAGTAGGAGGAGTAGGTTCAGGCTCTGCACCAGTCATAAGTACCGCTGGTGTACAGACCTACAATTATTGGGTATCGCAAACCGTAAATGGCTGCGAAAGCGCAAGAGTACCTATAGTGGTAAACGTGTCTGCGACACCGCCACCGCCTACAGTAACTTCACCCGTGATATTGTGCCAAAATTCATCGCCGCCGGCAATCACAACTTATGTAACATCAGGTGTAGGCCTCCTTTGGTATTTAACGCCGATTGGCGGAGTAGGAAATCCTACAGCGCCGAATATTACTACATCCAACGTAAGCACAATAACACACTATGTTTCTCAAACGATAAATGGTTGTGAGAGTCAGCGTGTGGGCATACTGATAAGTGTTACCGCACAACCACCAATGCCTAGTTCGCCATCACCGATCAACTATTGTCAGTTTGCTACCGCAACACCGTTAACGGCTGTGGGCTTAGGAATAAAATGGTATGATGTGCCGACAGGCGGAGTAGCATTGCCTACAGCACCTACGCCAAATACTGCAATAGTGGGTACGGTAACTTATTATGTAACACAAACAATAAATGGTTGCGAAAGCCAAAGAAGACCTGTCGTCGTTAATATTATTGCAACGCCCCCGCCACCCACAGTAGTCTCTCCACTTACCTTCTGCCAGGGGCAACCTGCAACACCACTTGGTAACAACGTAACAGGAACCGCAATAAAATGGTACGCTGCTCAAACGGGAGGTGTACCGATAACTCCTGTACCAACAGTTAATACGAATGTGATAAGCACTACTTCATATTGGGTAAGCCAGACAGTGAACGGTTGCGAAAGTGAACGTACCGAACTAATAGTAATAGTTGCTACACAGCCCGGCGCGCCAACAGTAATTAGCCCGGTAATTTTCTGCCAGGGAGAACCGGCGACGCCATTAAGCCCGAATGTTACAGGTACAGGCCTGCTATGGTACACACAAGCAGTAGGTGGTGTAGGTTCTGCTACAGAGCCGATCATAAATACGGCAAATACAGGAAGCACTACTTATTGGGTTTCACAAAGTGTAGGAACCTGCGAAGGACCCCGCACACCTATAGTAGTAACGATCAATCCTAAGCCGGCAGCTCCAACGGTAACAAGCCCGATAACAATTTGTCAATTCTCGATTTCGATACAACTTACCGCGACAGGCCAGAATTTATTATGGTATCCGGGCCCGGTTGGCGGAGTAGGCAACGCTCTTGCACCGACACCCAATACAGCTATAACAGGCCCACAAGACTATTATGTAAGCCAGACAGTGAATGGTTGTGAAAGTAACAGGGCGCATATAATAGTGAACGTCAATCCTACTCCTGCTGCACCGGTAGTTGTTGGCAGCCCGATAACTTATTGCCAGTTTGAAACGGCCGCACCTATTACTAACAATGTGACAGGCACCGCTCTGAAATGGTACACACAAGCAGTGGGTGGCGTGGGTGCAACAACAGCTCCGGTAATAAATACGAACGTAACATCTAATACCACTTATTATATTTCTCAAACAGTTGGCGGATGTGAAAGTGAAAGAACACCATTACAAGTGATTATAGGCACATCTCCGCTACCACCGGTTATTGTAACGCCATTGGAATATTGCCAGGATGCTGTAATGGCGCCGCTTGCCAATAGTGTAACGGGCTTTAATCTTATGTGGTACACCGTTGGTGTAGGTGGCGTCGGAAGTGCTACACCTCCCACTATTGACCCTGCAATACCGGGCACAACATTCCTTTATATTACACAAGGACTGGGTAACTGTGAAAGCCAGCGCGATACGTTGGAAGTAATCATTCATCCTACACCGGCAGCACCAATAGCCAATGATATAGAAGTATGCCAGTTTGATATAGTACAACTTACGGCACAGGGCCAGAACCTTCTGTGGTACCCCACAGCAACCGGTGGCACCGGAGCCAGCACAGTGACAGCCAATACCCAAACGCCGGGCGGCCCTACCTATTACTATGTAAGCCAGACCATTAATAACTGCGAAGGCCCTCGCCGCCAAGTAGGTGTTACAGTGAAACCGCAACCAATTGTACCGGTGACACAAACAAGCTATACATATTGCCAGTTTGACGTTGCAACACAATTAGCCGCAACAGGAACCCTTTTGCAATGGTATGATGTACCGGTAGGAGGAAGTCCATTACCGGCAGCACCAACTCCTAATACAACAATAGCCGGGACGTTCCACTATTATGTGACGCAGACAGAAAATGGATGCGAAAGCGAACGTGTAGATATCACTGTGCTTGTCCACCCAAAACCAGGACTGCCAACAGTAGAACACGTTTCCATTTGCCAGGGAGACGCAACGCCAATACTTAATGCGGTAGGACAGAACCTGCTTTGGTACACAGCAGCGACCGGAGGAACAGGTAGCCCGGATATGCCAACACCACAAACGGCAGATACCGGAGTAACAGAGTATTTTGTAAGTCAAACGATCAATGGTTGTGAGGGAGACAGGGCAGTGATACGTGTTACCGTTAATCCAAAAGTAGAAGCCTCTTTAACCGCGAGTACGCAAAATGGTTGCACTGGGCAGCTAATAACCATCACCTTCTCCGGCAACGGTCCCTCTACATCTACCTATGACTGGAGTTTTGATGGTGCAGATGATGTGTCTGGAACAGGTGCGGGCCCATACGACGTAATATGGGAGACTGTAGGAGACAAAACCGTTACTGTTACGATCAGCAATATGGGATGTACTGCAACAGCATCAATGATCGTTAATATCCAGAGTACTCCTGAAGCGCATTTTGACATTAAAAAAGATGTGTGCCTGAACGAAGAAATAAGAGTACAAACTGATTATGATCTGATGAACTTGCCGGAATATACCTGGAACTTTGGTTATGCTACAGTGCTGGATGGAAGCGGCTATGGACCATATACTTTGAAATGGAATACGATAGGACAGAAAATTGTTTCACTTCAATTAACAGGCATTAATTGTCCGTCAGAGATATATTATGACACGATAAACGTACACCATCCTTTGGCTAAAATAATGAACCTGAGCAGTAATGATATCTGTACAGCAGATAGTGTTTTGTTTAACGCACAGCCTGGTTTGGACTATCAATATCAATGGCTGCCGGTAAGTTATTTCGGAGAAAATATAAACAGCATGAGTGCATGGGGCATAGTACAGAAAGCTGGTTTTGTATGGCTGAAAGTAACGGACAGGTGGGGATGTGAAGCAACAGACAGCCTGATACTCGAACCGAAAAATTGTTGTGATGTATTCCTGCCGAATGTGTTCACACCGAATAATGACGGCAAGAATGATATCTTCAAAATAGTAACAAAAGGAAATCAGGAACTGAGCACATTTATCATCATGGATCGTTGGGGTAAACGTGTATTTGAAACGGTGAACCAATTTGAAGGATGGGATGGTAGCTTCAATGGAGAAGCGCAAGACATTGGCAACTATTCATACTATTTAAGATATCGCTGTGCAGATACAAAAGAAATAATGGAAATGAAAGGCGATGTGATACTGCTGAGATAGTCTCAAAAAGGAGGATTTTAATTTTAAAAAGCACCAATTTATTGGTGCTTTTTTGATTATGAGGGCAGCCACTAACTATTAATTAATAATTCAATATATTATTGTCAGCGGAGTGTATAATATTTGATTTTAATAACTATATTCAATAAATTTACGTTCAGATTTGCATTTAATATTTATATTACATGCCCCGCTAAAAAATTAACAATAAGGTATGAAAAAATTATACTTACAGGTTGCGTTCATCTTCTTTGCATTTATCGCTGTTATTACCGGTGTAAATGCGCAGAATCCTGTAAATGCCGGCCCAGATATATTCCTTCCATGTAATACTAACTGTACAAATATACAAGCGACATTGGCAAGTATGCCGAGTGTTGCCACCAATACATATGCGGTGAGTTCTATACCTTATGCGGGCAACTATGGGCCGTTTGGAGGAGGTACTCCTTACAACCTCACAGGAGATGATACATGGGGTAGCTTAATTACGTTGCCATTTACCTTTTGTTTCTACGGACAGAATTTTACAACTTGTGTAGCAGGTACAAATGGTCTTATTTCATTTACACAGGCACCTAATACATATTGTACATACGTAACAACAGTTCCGATACCTAGCGCTAACTATGCACAGTATGCTATCATGGCAGACTATACAGATTTGCTGCCGAATAACGGTGCAATTATAAATTACAAAACGGTCGGTGTTGCGCCTAACAGGCAATTCGTGATAAGTTGGAATACTGTCAACTATTATCCGGGCACGCCATCGGCAACTTTTCAGATTGTGCTTTATGAAACTACGAACGTCGTAGAAGTTTATTTACAATATTGTCCTAATCTGGCAGGCATAGTAAATGGCAACGCGATTTGCGGTATTCAGCAAAACGGGACTAATGCCTTGCCGGCGCCGGGAAGAAATTCTCAGCAAGGATGGACAGTGATGAACACTCCCGGTTCTCCCTCAGAAGCATGGCGTTGGACACCAACGGGTGGTACATCAGGCGGTGCACCGCTATCAGTAGCTCTGACCAACATCAATGGTCTCTTA
>DLHG01000005.1 GCA_002483105.1 Bacteroidetes bacterium UBA7674 | reverse complement strand
TAACAATCAGTTAACAAACAAAAAGCGCTTCCTGTGGAGGAAACGCTTGTCCATATTGAGTTGTGCCAGTATTATTCTCCGGAAAGCAATACCTGCCATGCCTTTTCTACATTGCCATCGTCAAGCAACTCTTTAGCATATATATGGAGTGCCTGCCTGCGTGCAGCGTCGTCTTGTCCGTATTCTTTTATTAGCTGGGAGAGTCTGTCGTCGTATAATACCTCGCCTACCACAGGTATAGAAGTGCTGTTGCCCAGCATACCCAGGTTGTTCCCTGTAAGTATATGGCTGCTCCTTATCCATTCAGGTAGTGCATCTACACCAACGCCAAGTTCCATATTGGGTTTATTTACTTCAAACACGGCTTCGCCGGAAGCTCTGCAATAATAGTCTGCACCCATGCGAGCCACTAGGTCAATTTTATGCGGGTCTATTTTTCCGTGTTCGTCCAGCACATTGTCATCGATATGCATACACACCATCTCGCAGATAATGAGATTGCCCGCGCCACCTTCATTTCCTGTTTCTATCACTTGCAGCACTTTGCATTCCATTTGCACGGGGGATTCTTTTACCCTGAAAGGCTTAACAATATCTGATTTAAGTGGAGTAAACCCGGATTTCTCAAACTCATTAATGCCTTTGGGATACTCACAACTGGCGAGGTTCATCTGCTGCACTATATTGTAGCTTACAACATTGATCACAACCTCTTTGGTAGCATACACGTTTTCAAGTGTATGTTTTATGCTGTTGTCCCTTACCCTGCGGGCAGGGGAAAATATAAGTATCGGTGGCTTACTGCCAAATACATTGAAAAAGCTGAAGGGGGATAAGTTAGGAACACCATCTGCATCTATAGTACTCGCAAAACATATAGGGCGCGGAGCCACTGAACCTAGCAAAAAACCATGGAGTTGTGCTGTCTTTATCTCACCGGGTATTATTCTCATGTCCGCAAAATACTATAACCTAGGCAATTATGGCAAAACATATAGCAGTGATGGCACTGTTTTTTTGCGCTACATACAGATTATGTGCTGGTTGTTAAAACCTTACAATTATGAAAAAGAAATGGATGAGCTTAGGTGTTGTGCTGGTGATGTTATTAATACTACTATTACCCGCAATTAATGTTGTAGGCCAAACGGGCGCATATACAGGAGGAACAGACGCCTATGCTAATGAGTGGTATATGGAGCCGTGGGTATGGATATTGAGTGGGGGTATATTTATCCTGTTATTTACGGTGATTATAAGCAGGGAAGATAACAGTGATGCCTAATACGACCGAAGCGCACTTTTGAAAAAGCGCGCTTCGATGCCGTTTACCTATAGTCTACTCCTATGCCCTTAATATCCTTTTACAAATACTAAGGTGATACAAATATATTATTACTGTTAGCCCAATAAAAGTGTACATTGACGAAACGGGAACAATAATTGCCCAAACGGTACATTATCACCTTAAGAAATATACCTTCTCCAGCTAAAATAACTTTCGATTAAAATTTGATTGGCACAGATACCTCTGTCTGATCCCATGTCAGTGTCATAGCGTCTGCAGTAACGGTGATCGTGAACACCTCTGTTACCTGGCTCTTCTGTTTTGAAGGCACTACCACATGCAGCACGTCGCTGGATTTGATCTTCTCATACTCGTATGCACCCCATTGATCGGTTTTGCTATTGAGGATCACCTCCCACTCTTTTTCGCGTGGGATAGTGAACAAAGTGTATTTACCGGCCTTAACGGATTTGCCACCGAAAGTGCCGTCTTTCTTAAAAGTAATAGTTGTGGCTTCGTTAGCACCTGTACGCCATACCTGGCCATAGGGCTCCAACCCGCCAAAAACAACGCGACCACGCTTAGAAGGTTGCCCATAGTCAACAGAAACATTTCCATGTTGTGCCGTGGCACGAGGGCTAAGGACGTTTTGTGCATGGATGCCGCTAAATGAGCATACTGCAATAAATAAGAATGCAATGAACTGTTTCATACCGTTGTTATTCTGTCAATAAATATAAATCATTTGCCTGTTGTAACCTACCATTATCAATCAATGACAATGGATATAATACTCCGGCAGCTAACGTTATCCAATTTTAGTGCCGATTTATTGCTAAAAGTTTATCAGCATGAAAAGAATGGATAATATTAACGGTTTAATGACAATACGTTATTGCTACTTCAGGGGTAAACCTGATGCTTCAATGAGGATCTCTCCCGTCATTTCTACCGGGATCTTTATTCCCATATAGCTCAATATGGTAGGTGCAATGTCGCCGAGCTTACCGCCATGCAACTTTCCTTTATAATCGTTGGAAATGAGAAAGAGCGGCACAGGGTTAAGTGTATGCGCAGTATTAGGCGAACCATCCTCATTGATCATGTAATCGGAATTGCCATGATCGGCTGTAAGAAAAACAGCATAACCGTGTTCCAGTGCAGCAGGCACAATACGCGACACACACGTATCCACTGTTTCAACTGCTTTTATAACAGCGTTCCAAACACCTGTGTGCCCAACCATATCCGCGTTGGCGAAGTTGAGACAAATGAAGTCTGCGCTTTCGTTATTTATTTCCGGGATAATCGCATCGGTTAAGTCGTATGCACTCATTTCCGGCTTCAGGTCATATGTTGCCACATCCTTAGGTGATTGCTTCATTATCCTGCTTTCACCGTCAAAAGGTTGTTCCCGTCCTCCGGAAAAGAAAAAGGTAACATGGGGATATTTTTCTGTTTCAGCAATACGAATTTGCTTTTTACCATTATCAGCAAGTACCTCTCCAAGTGTTTTAGTAAGATCGGTGTTATGAAATATAACACCGACATTCTTATAGCTCTTGTCGTACTCCGTCATGGTTATATAGTGCAGTTGCAATGGGTGCATATTCTGCTCAGGGAAACGCTCTTGTGTAAGCGTGATAGTTATCTCCCGGCAACGGTCGGTACGGAAGTTGAAACACACCACCACGTCTCCATCTTTAATGGTTGCCAGTGGTTGCTCCTTATTATTGCAGATGATAATGGGTTTGATGAACTCATCTGTTACCCCTTCATTATAAGAATGCTGTATTGCATCGAGTGCATTGATGGCATAAGTACCTACTCCTTGCGTAAGTGCATCATAAGCCAGTTTTACACGCTCCCATCTTTTATCCCTATCCATTGCGTAGTAGCGCCCAGTTACAGAGGCTATATATGCTCCTGTTCCATTAATATGCTTTTGTACGTCTTCTATGTAAGCATAGCCACTTTTCGGGTCTGTATCCCTGCCATCGGTGAAGGCGTGGATAGCGACATCGGAAACATGGTTTTTCTGAGCCAGGTCGCAAAGTGCTTTCAGATGACTGGTATGAGAATGCACCCCTCCGTCACTCACGAGTCCGATAAAATGTAAAGTCTTGTTGGTCGCCTTTGCCTGATCGAAAGCTGCCTGTAATACTATATTCTGATCGAGCTCACCGTCACGAATGGCTACGTTAATCCGCTGTAGTTCCTGGTAAACGATGCGGCCTGCTCCTATGTTCAGGTGGCCTACTTCTGAATTACCCATTTGCCCATCGGGTAAGCCAACAGCTTCACCGCAGGTGATCAGCTCGGAATTAGGATATTTTTCATATAAAGAGCTTACAAATGGTGTATTAGCATGGGCTATGGCATCAGCAGATGGCACTCTACCATGTCCCCAACCATCCATTATCAGCAGCATTACTTTCTTTGACATGGCGCAAAGTTAGGATATTGGGTGAGGCAGATGAATATATTATTCAAATGTTAATGTAATTAAAAGGGATATTTTTATTCTTATAAATATATAACTTTAGTCCCCGCCAAATCTTTTATAAACTGTGGGTTAAAAAGCAAGGCGGCATAAAATCACAATAAAACGAACGGATTAACCATATTTGGCTTGGTTTTTGTTGTTTATAGATTTGGATTTTTGTGAAGCTGTATTAAGATGAAAAACTTCTACTTAAGGATTGTTATTACTCTAAGTGTACTCTTTGTGTTTACCGGTGCGAAAGCCCAGTCGGCCCTGGAAGACGTGAGCAATGGTGTGCGAACAGGCAATGTAGCGGCTATATCGCCTTATTTTGACAACATTGTGCCTATTACACTCAATAATACCCAAAGCGCTTACAGCAAGCAGCAGGCAGAGATGGTATTGAAAGACTTCTTCTCCCGCAATACACCTAAGGAGTTCCTAGTGGCCAGCAGTGGTACTTCCAATAATGCAAAATTTGTTATTGGCGAAATGATCACTAATTCCGGCATTAAGTATAGTGTATATATCCTGCTCAAGGAAAAGGAGCATGTGTTCTACCTGCAGGAACTGCGACTCAACAAATAGCATTTTAACGATTGATTATATAAAGGCATCCCGACGTGTGGTCGGGATGCCTTTTTGCATTTGGGCTTGTCTCAGCTTTTGTCCTTACTTTAGCAGTCAAAATATTAAAGCATACATGAATAAAGTGGTAGCGAATGCCGATGAGGCAATAAAAGATATTGAATCGGGAGCTACACTGATGCTCGGTGGCTTCGGGCTCTGCGGTATTCCCGAAAATTGTATTTCAGCACTTGTGCGTAAAGGCGTGAAAGACCTTACCTGCATCTCTAATAATGCTGGTGTAGATGATTTTGGTATCGGGCTGATGCTGCAACAAAAGCAGGTGAAGAAAATGGTTTCCTCTTATGTGGGAGAGAACGCAGAATTTGAAAGGCAGCTACTGAGTGGAGAACTGGAAGTAGAGTTGATACCACAAGGTACATTGGCAACACGCTGTATGGCCGCCGGCTATGGTATGCCCGCAGTATACCTGCTGGCCGGTGTAGGCACAGAGATAGCAGAAGGCAAAGAATTACGCACCTTCAATGGAAAAGAATACCTGCTGGAAGAAGCTTTTGACTCTGATTTTGCGATAGTAAAAGCATGGAAGGGTGACACGATGGGTAACCTGATATTTAAAGACACAGCACGCAACTTCAACCCGCTGATGGCTATGGCCGGAAAAATAACTATTGCCGAGGTAGAAGAACTGGTACAACCTGGCGAACTGGATCCCAACTTTGTGCATGTACCAGGAGTATATGTTCACAGGATATTCCAGGGCTCTGACTATGAGAAACGTATTGAGCAAAGAACGGTGAGAGCGAAAGCTTAATAAAACATTCTATAACAATAAATAATGCTCCGCAATAGCGGGTCTGTATATGGGACTTAATAAAGAACAAATAGCACAACGCATAGCAAAGGAGTTGGAAGACGGCTTCTATGTAAACCTGGGCATAGGCATACCAACCCTAGTGGCCAATTATATACCAGAAGGCGTCAACGTAGTATTACAAAGTGAGAATGGGCTACTGGGTATGGGACCCTTTCCTTTTGAAGGAGATGAAGATGCTGACATGATCAATGCAGGTAAGCAAACTATTACAAAGCTTCCCGGCTCTGCGATATTCGACAGTGCGATGAGCTTTGGGATGATACGTGCCGGCAAGATACACCTGACGGTATTGGGGGCTATGGAAGTGGCCGACAATGGCGACATAGCCAACTGGAAGATACCCGGAAAGATGGTAAAAGGAATGGGTGGCGCTATGGACCTGGTAGCGGCTGCAAAGAATATTATTGTAGCAATGCAACATACTAATCCTAAAGGAGAAAGCAAGTTATTGCCGAAATGCACATTGCCATTAACAGGAGTCCACTGTGTAAAGAAAATAGTGACCGACTTGGGTGTCTTTGACATAACGGAGGATGGATTTGTATGTATAGAGTACGCCCCGGGCGTAAGTATAGACGAGATAAAAGCAAAAACAGCAGGCAGGCTTACAATAGCTGCTGATGTAAAAGAAATAACCTTCTAACAAGTGGCGGATATAGTAGTATATCATAATGGTGAGTGTAGTAAGTGCCGTGGTGCATTGGAGCTGCTGCAAGAAATAGGTGTTCCCCATGAAGTGCGTTTCTATATCTCCGAGCCATTGAGTGTTGAAGAAATAAGAATCCTATTAAGACAGCTAGACCTTCCCGTTGCTGAACTGATAAGAAAGGGAGAAGCTCTGTATACAGAACGATATACCAACGCTGAACTCTCCGACGAGGGATGGATACAGGTACTTATAGAGCACCCGCAACTAATGCAAAGACCGATAGTATTAAAAGGTGACAAAGCCATTATAGCCCGGCCACCGGAAAAGGTATTAGAATTTGTAAAGTGATCATTTTACTCCTTGCAAATAGCTATTAAAGCCTATAGAATATGGCTTTTTACCGCGCATAGCCCCTGAAAGTTTACTATCTTTATACACTCCCGTATACTTATATGAAACGCTTTGCATCATTCTTTTTCTTCATCTTAGCTGTGTTGCACAACATAGGAGCGTTTGCGCAAGTAAAGGTTGAAAAAGAAGTGCCTCCTGCAAAGTCGGAGAAAGAGTTGGTACTGCGCATCATTAAAAACCTGAAGGATGAGGATTCCGCAAGCCATTCCCGTTCCTTTATGAAGTTTGACGACCTGTGGAAGATGGTAGTAAATTACCGGGACACGAGTGTGGCAAAACAAATGCAAGTGAACCAGCTGCGCCAAGTGCCGAATGCAGTAAGGAAATTTGATCCTTTCTTCAATCCACAGATCGGACTGGATTTCAACCATATATTAGAAAAGGGTTCTGATTCCGGAGTACACTGGGACAGGGTAACGCTGGCGCGTTTCGAGTTGAAGAAAATAGATATGACCACCGACCTGATAGGCTACAATCATATCTCACCTCTGCGCTTTAAAGGTTACATATTTGTCACCGATGAATTCTCCCGAAAGACATTTGGTATTGCTGTAACTGATGTGCAGAATATAAAAGGCAATTGGTATGGCGGACACATGGTAGATATATACCCTGCAGCTACGGAAGATGAATACCTGAAAAAGTTTAAAATAGAAGAGGCCTGGCTACAGCAGCTGGTAGCAGAAGGCGTGAATATTGACAGCATGAAAAAAAGCATTGACAGCATCCGGAATGCTGACAATGAACATGGACTGGAAGAAGGCGAAATAACTACCCGCAGAGAAGTAGCTGAGCGTAAATACTACTTCGGGCTACTGGATGATGAAATACCGGTAACACTATATGTACAGTATCTGCGTGGAGGATGCCCAGAAAAAGTATGCGAGTGGATAGGCATCTTTAAATTTGATGATGAAGGAGAGTATTTTAAGGTTGCAGTGCATAAAGAAAACGGCAAATGGTATTTTACCCAGGACAACGATAAAAGCGTACTGGAACTGGAGCTAAAAGGTAAGACATTTGAAGGGAGCTGGCTTTCAGTAAAAGACCAGGTAGAATATGAAGCTTACTTTGAAGAAATAACCGCCAAACCAGCCATTATCCAAAAACTGGATGCACTGATAGACGAGCTTTGGTATGATAATGAGTATTAGACCTTTTTATCAATACTGTTTATAGCCATATCTCAACAGCAATAAATCTGAATCCTTTCTTGGGTTAACTTTACTTACACATAGGCATAACAGGATGAGCAAAATGAATAGTATGAAACCGGGCATTAGTACCTTTGGTGAATTAAAGAAATCGGGCTACAAATCTAAAGGCGTAAAGCAGGAAGTAAGGGACAACCTCATAAAAGCCATTCAGCAAAAAGAAAGCACCTTTAAGGGTGTACTTGGTTACGAAGACACGGTAATACCCGATGTAGAGCGAGCCCTTTTGTCCCGCCATAATATATTATTCCTCGGCCTCCGCGGACAGGCCAAAACACGCATGGCGCGTGACATTGTGAACCTGCTGGACGAATGGATCCCTTATGTAGCCGGTAGTGAGATCAATGACGATCCGTTCGCACCCATTTCATTATTTGCGCGTGAGCTTGTAGCAGAAAAAGGCGATAACGCACCAATTGACTGGCTTCACCGCACCGAGCGGTATGGAGAAAAGCTCGCTACGCCGGATGTATCAGTAGCGGATCTGATAGGAGATATAGACCCCATAAAGGCTGCAAATATGCGTCTGAGCTTTGCTGATGAGCGCGTGATGCACTATGGCATCATTCCACGTTCGCACAGGGGTATATTTGTAATAAATGAGTTGCCTGACCTGCAGGCACGGATACAGGTTTCTTTGTTCAATATTCTGCAGGAAGGCGATATACAGATACGCGGATTTAAACTTCGCTTACCACTGGACATCATGTTCATATTTACTGCCAACCCTGAAGACTATACCAACCGTGGCAGCATTGTAACGCCACTTAAGGACCGTATTGAAAGCCAGATAGTAACACACTACCCTAAAACTGTAGCGGTGTCTAAAGCCATTACAGAGCAGGAAGCCGATGTGCTGGATGAACAGATGCAAAAGGTAGAAGTACCTGATATCTGCAAGATGCTGGTGGAAGAGATAGCCATGGAAGCCCGCAAGAGTGAATATGTAGATCAGAAAAGTGGTGTATCGGCGAGGCTTACTATTGCCGCATATGAAAACCTGGTAAGCACAGCTGAAAGGCGCGCACTACAATCGGGCAGCAGCAAGACAATGGTGCGGATAGCAGACTTTATAGGCGTGATACCGGCCATTACCGGGAAGATAGAATTGGTATACGAAGGAGAACAGGAAGGTCCGCTGAATGTAGCCTACCGGCTGATGGGACAAGGCATTCGTGCATTGTTCACTCAATATTTCCCCGACCCGCAATCATTTAAAAAAGCCGCGAAAGAGCCACAAAATAAAAAGAACAGGTCCAATCCATATCAGCCTGTCATAGACTGGTTTGGCAAAGGCAATGACCTCGTAATGATGCAGTCTGAGACAGACGAAGAGTATATGCAGAAGCTATATGCTGTAGATGGGCTCCATGCTGTTGTAAAGCAATATTATGCTAAAGCCAATGAGCAGCAGACCGGCTTGCTGATGGAGTTTTTATTACATGGCCTTGCAGAGTATTCGCTCATCAGCAAAAAAATAGCTGAGGCTGGAGGATATAATTTTGGTGACATACTCGGAAGTATGCTGAATATGAATTTCAGTGCCGAAGATGATGACGACGATGACTTCGACAATTAATCTATAAAACAACAAAGCCCTTGACGTATCAGGGGCTTTGTTGTTTATGCTGAGATATGGTTCTTATACCACTACTACTTCATAAAAATTCTCCAGTTGATAATACTTCTTCGCAAGGTCCTGCAACTCTTTCGCGGTGATCTTCTTATACACCTGTATATTACGATTGAAGTGTTCTTCGGTCATGCCATTTACTATTAGTGTGCGCCAGCGCTGAATAATAGAGAACGGTCCATCGAGATCGCCGAGGAGGTTGCCCAACAGATAGTTCTTCACCAGCAGCAATTCTTCTTCATCCGCAGGCTCATTGCATAGCAGCTGCATCTCGTGATATATTTCCTTTATAGCAGGCTCTATAACATCGCGGCCAACTTCAGTTTGTATGGTTAACGAACCGCCTTCTACATAGGATGCCATAGAGCTATGGATACCGTAAGTATAGCCTTTGTCTTCGCGGATGTTGCTCATCAGACGGGAACCAAAATATCCGCCCAAGATGGTATTCAATACCACCATTGGTGCAAAATCGGGGTGGAGACGATTAGGGAAAAGCGAACCTATACGTATCGCGCCCTGCACACCGTTTGCGTCATTTATTACATTATGCTTCTTTTCAGATGGGCCGGGCGCAGAGAACAACTCCTGGTGCAAATCCGTTTTCATGAGCCTTTGTTTCCCGAATATTTCTTCCAGGTATCCCACTTCCTTCTCCCCTATACTGCCCGCCATGAACATCTTTACATGAGACAGGTTGTATGTGGCATGATAAAACGCGATGAGATCTTCCCGTGTTAAGGCTTCAATTTTCTCTTTCTTAGTAAAACGACCATAAGGATGGAATTCACCGAACAGCAAGGCGTCAATTCGTTGATTAGCCAAAAAGTCGGGTTGCCTCAGATTCACCATAAGGCGCTGAATACTGTTTTGCTTAAAGATCGCCAGTTCATCTTCGGGGAATACTGCATCTGTTAGAATCTCATATACCATAGGTAAGAGATCCGGCAAATGCTTTGTAAGTGTATATAGCGTTACGGTACAATTATCATTGCCTGTATTTACCTTTAAGGCAGCACCATAGAATTCCAGCGCTTCGTTTATTTGTTGTGCTGTATGTTTTGAAGTACCGTTTTTTAGCAAGGCAGCTACGGCATTGGAAACAGCGGGTTTCTGTTCATACCACATACCGGCGGGGAATACCCAATCTATCTCCGCTACTTCCTGTACACCGCCACTCAGCCAATAGAGCGGGATGCCATTGCTTAGTTGTTGCTTCTCAATTGGCGGCAATTTGAAATCAAACTCAATTGCGTCATGTATCTTAGGCGCTATGCTGCGGTCTATCATAATTAATGCGTTAATGTGGTGAAGCGATAATGCGGCAATTATCTGTGTAGTATTGTCGCATAAAAATCCTGCCTATTCGTCTTTTACAAAAAGCGCGCGCAGTTCGCCTGCGTCCTCCGGCTTCATCTTTCCGCCAAGTATCAGGCGAAGCTGACGGCGGCGAAGGGCTCCTTCGTACATTTTCATTTCTTCTTCCGTTTCCGGGACTACTTCGGGTACTTTGCGCGGGCGGCCATTAGGGTCGAGCGCTACAAAGGTCATGTATGCATGATTGGAAAGGTACTTATACTGCATGGAGAGATCCTCGCCCCAAACACGGAGGTAAACTTCCATAGAGGTATTGAAAGAGCGGGTGAGCTTGGCCTCTATAGTAAGTATGTTGCCCAGCTTGATGGGGTTATTGAAAGATATATTATCTACCGACGCGGTTACTACGGGGCAGTTACATAGCTTTTGTGAGGCAATGGCTGCGGCAATGTCCATGTAGTGCATCAGGCGGCCTCCCATGAGGTTACCGAGAGTGTTGGTATCATTGGGTAATACCAGCTCTGTCATTTGCAGGTATGTATCCTTTGGCGATTTTGATTGCATGGCGCAAAGGTAAGACAATTCAAAAGGCAAAATTCAAAAGTAAAAAGCATGCGGATATTAGAAAATACTATTCAAGTATCATTTCTATGTGGGGGATGTCGTCTTCCAGATACATATCGCTGGTCTGTATAAAACCGAAAGCTTCGTAGAACTTCTTCAAGTATAATTGGGCGCCTATTCTTATTGGTTGCTTTCCGTACAGCTCGTACATGCTGCTGATAGATTGCTTCATCAGGTCTATGCCGAAGCCCTCCTTTCTCCTGTCAGTATCTGTTAGCACCCTGCCAATGGACATTTGGGGATAGGATATGCCGGGAGCAAGTAAGCGGCTATAGGCCACTAAGACACCTTCATGATATGCCAGCACATGTATGCCCTTTTGGTCTTTATCGTCCATATCCTGGAAGACACAGTTTTGCTCTACTACAAACACTTTGGTCCTTAGTTGTAGCATAGTGTATAGTTCTTCGATATTCAGTTCCTTGAACGGCTTTATAACAAAGTGCAACATAATAGCAATGATACGAATAGTATGACAAAAGCAAAGCAGCCGCAAGGTGCGGCTGCTTTGTATATTTATCATTAGTTTGATACTATTCTATTTCCATTGCTTTCACGATCTTGTTATCACCGTTGCTAGCCTGGATGTAGTAGATACCTGTTGGTAATTTAGGTAGGGTGATGTATGTTTTACCACCGCTTATATTAAGGTTGCCCTCAGCTACTTGCTGGCCGGTTACATTGATCAGATTGTAAGACCATTTGCCATTAGCATCATTGTCTTTCAGATCAATTGTAAGTGTACCCCCGCCCTTCACAGGGTTAGGGAAGATGGAGTAATTGTCATTCAAGGTAACACCGTTAACACTTGAAGGGCTCAGGCGTTGTATGTGTGCAAGAGACTTGCCAGAAGCAGTATTTAGTATTGCATTCCTGCTGCCATCAGTATAGTGAACAGAAACCATAGGCACTACCTCACCCGAGCGGAAGAAGTAATCTTTATACAATACCGTGTCTTGTCCTTGTACTAGGCCAAAGATGTCGAGCTCCGTTTGGGTGGCTGTTACACCGTTAATAAAGAAGCTATCTGTTATCTGAGTTGAAACACCCTGAACCTGTATTACATTAAAATAGTCAGACCATCCTCCGGTATGCTTCATAATTCTCAGATTAGTATAGCCATGACCTTTTTGTATATCTACTATATATCTTCTGCGCTCCAGAGTATCAGCCACATATCCACCAGGCGTATAAGTGAAAACGCCTTTTACATAGTACATATAGTTGTTGTTCCAGGTAGGTGTACTATTAGTAAGCGGCAATTTTATATGAGTACGGGGAGCAAGCGTCTGAGTAAAATTTGGGGCATAATACATTGCATCCTGATCAAGAATAACCAAGCTATCAGTACCCGGAGTTCCCCCGTTACTCAGGAAGTGAGCCTTACGCGAGATACGTTGACCATGTTGTATAACACCGCCGGCAGTAATATTGGTGAGTGTCTTAGCTTCAAATTTAATTGTGTCGTTTGCTATTGATATATTCTCTGACATACTATCTGCATAGCTGTACCCTGTCTGGGGTACATGCCGTATAGCAACCATAGAGGTAGGAGGATTCTGAGTAAAGGTTGACAACTGAGTATTGCCTCCGGCTATTGGATTATCAATAGTGCCGGCAGTGAAACTAGTTGCATCAACCTTAATAAGCGAATCCGTAGTTCCTGAAAGTGTACCAAAGCTGGTATTTGTTATTGTTATTTGCGCAAAGCCCTGCACCGAGAAGAGGGACACAGCGGCAATAGAGAGTAACGATTTTTTCATCGCAATAAATTTTTTGGTGAGGAATGAGATATAAATATATCGAATAAATACGGTTAAATGAAAATTTGGGGAATAAAAAAGCCGCCTTGCGGGCGGCTTTTTATCTTATTATTTTGTCTATTAACTAAGTGTTCTAGTTCTGTACTTCTACTTGTTTTACCGCTACCGTAGCACCATCTTTTGTGATGTGCAGGTAGTAGATACCTGTAGTAACAACTGATGGTATCTGCACCTCAGCACGGTGGTTTACACTGCTGATATCCAGCGCCTGGTTAGCTACATGCTGGCCTACAGTGTTGAATATCTGGCAGTTCCATTTTCCGTTATCTGCACCCGGCACTTCTACATTCACCATACGGCCTGAAACGGGGTTTGGATAAATGTTCACCTTGTTGTGTTGCTCAGCTGTTGCCTGCGGTACAGTAGCAGGCCAAGGGTTGTTAGCATGTACCTCTATTTTATATACAAAAGTATCGTTCATAAATACGGTAACCATCGGGTGGATCTCACCTGCACGCATGTAGCTGATCTTAGTGTATTGGGTAGTAAGAGCAGGCGTATCTATTCCGCTCAGGTTGCCCATGAAGTCCTTAAATATTGCAATTTTATTTTGCTCATTGAGCGGGCTATTGGTACAAAGGAATGAGTCCTCTTGTGTATAAACTGTTTTCAATTGTAACACATCCACATAAGGCTGAACGATACCCGCTCCGTCTTTCACCCTGATCTTACCCCATCCCACTACTGTATCTCTGGAGGTAATATGAGTTTTGCGCAAGCCATTTACCACCTGGCCGGCACTAAGGCCGAAACCCTTCAGGTAGAACAATGAACTGTGTCGGAAATCAGATCCCCATTTTGAATTATAAGTCATTGGGAAAGCCTGTTTAACATACAGGCCTGTGTACTGAATCACGAATTGAACAGGAATAGACAGGGTATCATTCGTGCCACCTGTTATAGCATTCAGGGGTATTTCCTGGCCATATGTAAGATCGGCGTGAGCGATGATACCACTTGACGTGAAATAGTTCTGAATATATGTAGTGTATTGTATGTTTTTAAACTCCTCGTTATAAATACTATCAATAAAACGGTAAGGCGCCGGTGCCGCTCTGCGAACATACTCCTTTGTGCCCCCATCATATTGGATGTTTGCAAGATCCCAGTTTTTGTTAGTAGCAGGTTTGAAGAAAGCATAACCGTAGTCGAATTTGTCGGAGATCACTTTCATGCTATTCACAGCCCACTGATAGCCACTATCTGAAGCATAGACCAAACGAAGACGAACACTTGGTTTGTTCAGATATTGTGCACCGAGGGTAAATGTATCGTTAGCAAATACTGTAGATAAACCTTTGTCCATCGCATCTGCGGAGTAGCTTTTTATCAAGTCCCAGTTAGTATTATCTGTTGAGATCATGAGGTTCGCTGCAGAGTCGTAGGTATTGTATTTGTAATGGTGGTTCATTGTTACTTTAAGCGTGTTAAAGCCTGTTGTGCTGAACGCAGGAGATGTCAGTGTTACTCTTGAGGTATCACCATATGCTTCGCCATTCATTATTACAAAGCCGGAACCATCATTTGTTACAAATAAATGGCTGCTATGTATGCTACCACTTGTATCAAAGGTGAACATACCACCATGTCCGTTAAAAGTATCGGAAACAAAGTTATGCCCTGCACTATCAAAACGTTGATCAAGCAGAGTATATAGTGAATCAAATTTGATAGTCATTACCTGGTCCCTTCCGAATACAGACCCGTCATTGAGAAGAACGCTGTCGGCGTGAAGGGTTATTTGCGCTGATAAGGGAGCGGCGGCAAACAAGAAAACACTACTAAGTGCTAATAAGAATTTTTTCATACCTGTTACGATGTTAACGAAAAGTAAAAATAAACAAAAAAGCGATAATACCCTCATCTATCCGCCCCATAAAGGGTGCGGAACTATCATATAGACGTAAAATTAGCGTCAAATCTCTGGTACTAGAGCCCTGGAAAATACATATATAATTCCATTACTTGCTCAGGTGCATACTTCGCTCCTTATATAGCTGGCGGAACCATGGGTCGCGAAGGTTCTTAATAAAGCGAATAGCCTCACCTGTACTCTTCATTTCCGGGCCCAGTTCCTTGTTCACATTAGGAAATTTATCAAAGCTAAATACCGGTTCCTTTACTGCAAATCCCTCCAGGTGCTTCTTTACATCAAAATCTTTCAGCATATTTTCGCCCATCATTACCTTGGTAGCGATATTCAGATATGGCACGCCATAGGCCTTTGCAATGAATGGAGTAGTGCGGCTGGCGCGGGGGTTGGCTTCTATTACGAACACTTTACCGTCTTTGATAGCGAACTGGATATTGATCAGCCCCTTAATATTGAGGCGTAGGGCTATTTTTTTAGCATAGTCGGCCATTTCATCAATTTCCAGCTGGCCAAGATTGAAGCAAGGGAGTACTGCATGGCTATCTCCACTATGGATACCTGCGGGCTCTATGTGCTCCATGATACCCATGATATGTACGTCTTCACCATCGCAGATGGCGTCTACTTCCGCTTCCTGGCAACGGTCAAGGAAATGATCAATGAGTATTTTATTGCCGGGAAGGTGTTTCAGCAGGCTGAGAACGCTCTTTTCCAGCTCGTCGTCATTAATAACGATACGCATACGCTGGCCCCCTAAAACGTAGGATGGGCGAACCAAAACCGGATACCCAACTTCTTTAGCCACCTCAATAGCATCGTCTGTGTTGTAAGCGGTGCCATAGTTAGGATAAGGGATACCCAGCTCCTTCAGCAAGTCGCTGAAGCGGCCACGGTCTTCGGCGATATCCATATCGTCGAAAGATGTGCCCACGATCTTTATTCCGTTCTCATGCAGGCGTTTTGCCAGTTTCAGTGCCGTTTGGCCACCTAGCTGCACTATTACGCCAAATGGCTTCTCATGGTCTATTATCTCCCAGAGATGTTCCCAATAAACAGGCTCGAAGTATAGCTTATCGGCTATGTCGAAGTCTGTAGAAACTGTTTCGGGGTTACAATTGACCATTATTGACTCATATCCTGCCTCACGAATAGCCATCAGGCCATGGGTGCAGCAGTAGTCGAATTCGATACCCTGACCTATACGGTTAGGGCCGGAGCCAAGCACTATTATTTTCTTTTTGTCCGTAAGCTTGCTTTCGTTGAAGACAAGGTCGCCCTGTGTATCATTAGAATAAGCGGTAGGCTCGAAGGTGCTATAGTAGTATGGCGTTTTTGCTTCAAACTCCGCGCTACACGTATCTACCATCTTGTACACACGCCTGATACCTAGTTTCTTCCTGTATTCATATACTTCTTCCCCTGTGCAATCCTTTATCAGTTCAGCTATCTGGTCGTCACTGAAGCCCATTTGCTTGGCCTCAGAGAGTAGTTCAAACGGAAGGCTTTCGAGGTGCTTGTGTTTGGCTATCTCTACTTCCAGCTTCACTATATCCTGTATCTGGTAAAGGAACCAGCGGTCTATGAGTGTTATTTCGCGAATGGTCTTAATTGATACGCCAGCCGCAAGAGCTTCTTTGATACGGAATATTCTGTCCCACTGAGGGCGTTTAATGCTTTCCAGGATTTCTTCAGGGCGCAGACGGGTAGTGCTGAGGAAAGAAAGGCCTGTGGCGTTGTTTTCGAGGCTCTGACAGGCTTTCTGCAGTGCTTCCGCAAAAGTGCGGCCAATGGCCATAACCTCACCTACCGACTTCATCTGCAGGCCAAGAGTATCATCTGCACCCTTGAACTTATCAAAGTTCCAGCGTGGCATTTTTACTATTACATAGTCCAGCGCAGGTTCAAAGTATGCAGAGGTTGTTTTCGTGATCTGGTTTTGCAGCTCATCAAGTGAATACCCGATGGCCAGCTTAGCAGCTATTTTAGCAATAGGATAACCTGTGGCTTTAGACGCCAGCGCTGAAGAGCGGCTCACACGAGGGTTGATCTCGATGGCAATTATTTCTTCTGTCTCGGGGTTTAGCGCGAACTGTACATTACAACCACCGGCAAAGTTGCCCAAATCGCGCATCATGCGTATTGCAGTATTGCGCATCAGTTGATATGCAGTATCGCTTAGCGTCATAGCCGGGGCTACGGTAATACTATCACCTGTATGGATACCCATCGGATCGAAGTTCTCGACCGTACAGATAATGACTACATTATCTTCTTTATCACGGAGTAATTCTAATTCAAATTCCTTCCAGCCCAGTACTGCCTGCTCTACCAGCACCTCGTGTATAGGTGATGCGGTAAGACCTCTGTCCAGCGCGGCTTCCAGATCTTCTTTGTGCATTACGAAACCGCCACCTGTACCACCAAGGGTATAGGAAGGGCGTATCACTAAAGGCAAACCAATTTCCTGTGCAAACTCTTTACCTTCCAGCATTGAGTTAGCTGTTCTTGCGGTTGCTACAGGGATGCCCATTTCTATCATCCACTTGCGGAAAAGTTCACGGTCTTCCGCTTTGTCGATGGCTTTTATGTCAACGCCTATCAGCTTTACATTATTTTTCTCCCAGACACCCAGCTCGTCGGCCTCTTTACAAAGGTTCAGTGCTGTTTGTCCACCCATAGTAGGGAGTACAGCGTCTATATTATTCTCTTCCAGTATTTGCTCAATGCTTTCCACGGTAAGAGGCAACAGGTAAACCATGTCGGCCATTATCGGGTCAGTCATAATGGTTGCAGGATTGGAATTGATCAAGATCACCTCGACACCCTCCTCACGAAGGCTACGGGCTGCCTGAGAGCCTGAGTAGTCAAATTCGCAAGCTTGGCCAATGACGATTGGTCCTGAACCGATAATTAAAACAGATTTTATTGAAAGATCGCGCGGCATATAATAAGTTCAAAAAAAACGAAAAATGTAAGCCAGTAACTAGCTTAGGCGCGATGAGCAGATACAAAAATCGGGCTCAACGCCCGAGGTGCAAAAGTAATAGAAATTTTGCTAAATGCCGAGAGAAAAAATGGGGCGAAACATAAAATTTCGCCCCATCGCAATTATTTACTTAGTTGACGATCTTTGCGAGCTTTTCAAGATTATATCCATTTATCCTATATATAGCAGTTCCGCCTTGTACCATACAGATCAGCAGGTCGTCCGCCTCATCTACTATCACATCATAAAATATCTCTCCGTTAATGGTGTTCTTATGAGAGGGATAGACCGGGCTGGTAATATCGTAAACCTTGAGGCCATTACCTCCATCGCAAACATATAATACATGATCCGTCTTGCCAAGGCCGTATGGAGAAGACATGGGTATCACGTTCACCTGGGTAGGGTTCAAGATGTTCGCCACGTTATATACATAGAGCGCGTTGGTGGTTCCGCCACAGTCAGTACCACTGCGAACCGTTACATAGGCATAGTCCTGGTTGGCTATCACAGGATCGCAAGCACGCACATGGGAAGCTTCTCCTAGGTATTGCGGGCTTGATGGGTTAGTAATAGAATATATATACATTGCCTGCCGGGAGCCGATGAAGAGCTTATCCTCAAAAACGAAGATGGTTTCTATATCTGTGCCCACCTGGACAGTCTTGGTAAGAACCGGATCGGTGGGATTTGCCAGCGAAAAGGCTTTCAACTCCCGCATGTCAACCATATACAAATACTGGTTGGCAATAGTATAACGGGCAAGAGAGCCGCCCTGTCCCGTATCGCCGGAAGCTGATTCGGTGCCTTTATTGCCTTTAGAACAAGCGGCAAGCAAAACCGTAAAGAGTATCGGGATGAAAACGTAAAGTATTTTTTTCATGATCTGATCGTTAAGGGTTATTTTATTTCCTGCAGCGAGGGTTGTGTAATAATTTTTGTTGCCAGCCTACTATTTCGCCCTTGGACTTGTCCGGGCATTCAAAATAGCCACTTTCAGGAGGGGCTGTGCTAACCATTCTGAGCAGATTTTCTTTACGCCCTACCAGTTTTATATTATTCAGGTCAGAGATATCAATTACGACGAGGTCATTAACATTATTGGTGTAGAGGTTGTTATCCATAATAGAAAGCTCCTGCGCGCCAAAACACCTGATAAACTTCAGTTTTTGCGGGCTTTCGGGAGTGGAATAGTCAATAACATGAATACCCTGGCCACTTTCAACCTGGTAAAGGATATTGTCTTTGATATATATCTTGCCCCCGCTTTCAATAGAGCGAGCGGCAACTCCCTCTATTTTTTTTACCGAGTCGACACTGGCATATATAGGAGCCCAGCCATCCACTTGTGTAGGATAACCCTCATTAGGTCGACATGAGGAGATTAGCAATAATAAGAAAGGGGCAATAAGCCACCGCGAGTTGGTCGGTGTTCTTTTCATGAGAAGTTCGGATTAAGTTGATTGTGTTGTGGTATTAAGTAAGATTAAAGCAAATACCATGCTAATTTTTAGCCTGTAAATCGGGTGGTTTATATAATCGGTAAAAAAATGATTTGAGCGCTGAAAGCAATTAGGCTATAGCCCGTAAATATCTCTATCTTTACCCCGTTAAAAAAAGATTTGAAAATCTTTGTTTCCTATCATTTTATTGAGAAATAGCCATTACTTTTATAAAAATTAGCTGCTTTAGTACGATTTTATGGGTTTTTTTAAGTTTTTGACGCAAGAGATAGCGATGGATCTGGGTACGGCCAATACCCTGATAATTCATAACGACCAGATCGTTGTGGATGAACCATCAATAGTAGCACTTGACCGTACTACGGGCAAGATAGTTGCCGTGGGAAAGAAGGCAATGATGATGCACGAAAAAACCCATGAAAATCTGAAAACGATACGCCCGCTAAAGGATGGAGTGATCGCTGACTTTGACGCAGCAGAAGGGATGATACGGGAGATGATAAAATTGATCTATCCTAAAAAGCCATTATTTCCCCCAAGCTGGAAAATGGTCATCTGCATACCATCAAGCATAACAGAAGTAGAAAAACGCGCTGTGCGTGACTCAGGCGAAAAAGCCGGAGCCAAGGAAGTGTATATGATACACGAACCAATGGCTGCTGCACTGGGTATAGGTATAGATGTAGAAGAGCCTACGGGCAATATGATCATTGATATAGGTGGTGGTACTACAGGTATTTCTGTAATAGCGCTTGCCGGTATTGTATGTGACCAATCTATCCGTATAGCAGGAGATGAATTTACTGCCGACATTATGGAAGCAATGCGCCGCTATCATAGCCTTATGATAGGTGAGCGTACTGCCGAGCAAATAAAAATACATGTAGGTTCTGCATTGAAAGAACTGGACAATCCACCGGATGATATTGCAGTGAACGGACGTGACCTTGTAACAGGTATTCCTAAACAGATCATGGTGTCTTACCAGGAAGTGGCCGAAGCACTTGATAAATCTATATTCAAAATAGAAGAAGCTATTCTTAAAGCATTGGAAAGCACACCACCCGAGCTAGCTGCGGATATTTACCGTCGTGGACTGTATTTAACAGGTGGTGGAGCGTTGCTTCGCGGACTGGACAAGCGTATATCTCATAAGATAAAACTCCCGGTGCAAGTAGCTGACGATCCGCTGCGCGCCGTGGTGCGTGGTACAGGTATGGCGCTGAAGAATACAGCGAAGATGCCTTTCCTGATGAAATAAATTTTTGTGCGATTAGGAATTGGTAATTTGTAATCAGGATGTGTTAGTAAACTCCTTGTTACAGATTGCAAATTCCTAATTACTTTTATATACATACTCCAACACAAACTAACAGGTGCGTAATTTCATTCTGTTCATACGACGGTTCTTTAATCTGATCCTCTTCCTGGCATTAGAAGTAGTATGTATTGTGTTGATCGCACGAACACAGATGATGCAGGGTGTGGACATAATGAGCTCTGCAAATACTCTTACCGGAAAAGCATATCAGAAGCAACAGGACGTGGTTTATTATTTCGGGCTGAAACGCATGAATGATAGCCTGATAAATGAAAATGCCAGGCTGAGAAACCTAATGATGATAGCGAACAGCTATGATACGCTCGCAGACTCTTCGGCACAACTTGCCGTAGTACCAACAGATACAGCAAAGAAGGTGCAGTACAATGATTATGTATTCCGCACAGCGAGAGTGATTAATAACTCTGTGGCATCGGGCAATAACTTTATTACTATCAACCGGGGCCGTAATGATGGAATACGCAAAGGCATGGCCGTTATCTCAGGCACCGGTGTTGTGGGCCGTGTAGAATATGTAAGTGCGCATTATGCCAGTGTTATTTCGGTTCTTAGTGTAAAACAAAAAGTAAGTGCTAAACTGAAAGACGGAACATTCAGCCCTGTGACATGGGAGGGCGACAATCCAGACATCATGCACATGGAAAATGTGCCGCAACAGATAAAGGTCAAGAAAAGAGATTCTGTATTTACTACCAGCTATTCGTTCTTCCCTAGCGATATCCTGATCGGTACGATCGTGGGTGTTTCTAAGTCTAAGAAAAATAATATGCAGACGCTTCACCTGAAAACGGCGACCAATTTCCGCAACCTGCAATATGTGTATGTAATAGAGAACAAGATGTCGGCTGAACGTCAGCAACTTGAGGACTCTACTAAAATGATAAAAAAATGAGCATATACCTGAGAAACTTCCTGCGGTTCTGCCTGATAGTTTTGATACAGGTATTGATCTTAAATAAGATCACGCTCAGGTGGTGGTCTCAACCCGAGGGCTTCCCCATATTTGTGCCTATGGTATATCCCCTGTTTATCCTGTTGCTCCCTTTTGAGACAACGGTCCCTGTTTTGCTGATAGTTAGTTTCGTCACAGGCATTACGGTAGATACCTTTATGAATACAGCCGGGATACACGCCTTTGCAGCAGTGTTGATCGCTTACCTGCGCACCAATGTATTGAGCGCTTTACTCCCTAAGAACCTTGCCGAGTACCCAAATCAATCCCCATCTGTAAAGAACATGGGCTGGATGCCTTTCCTGGTATATAGCTCCTTCCTTATACTGTTACACCATACCTCCTACTTTACCATAGAGATGTGGAGCCTGCAGAACATAGGCTATTTGCTACTGAAGATCGTGGCCTCCAGCGCCACCTCTATTCTGTTCATCATTATCTATCTGCTGTTGTTTACGAGGCAGGCAAGTGTGAGGGGGTAGCTACTATTTATTCCACTGTTTTGAGCATTTGTTTCGCTCCTGGCGTACACATTATATGAGATTTCATCACATTTTTGTTAATGACATGTTAGGCAGACATACATTGGTGTACTTTATATAATACACGCTTATCTTTGAGATGTCAAAAAACCAAAACATGAACGTAACCAAACTTCTACTCACTGTTGCCGGTGTTTCTATCCTGGCAACCAGCTGTCAACAAGACCAGGGTGTAAAACAATACGACTACACTTATACCAATAAGACAGGTAAAGATATCCTTATAGATATCTACCCTACCTTACAAGACTATAATAATAACACCAATCCTTATTTGAAGGGCGTAGCTGTTGCCAATGGTGGTACATACGTAATACCATCATCAGATTTCGTTCCGGAACAGAAATATTATGTGGATTGGTATAGCAGTGACTATACTTATACCAACTGGCAAAACAGGCAAGGTTTTTACGATGAGTTCGTTACGGCCTTTGTACCCACGTTTCAGTCGAACTGGAATAAGCTGGAATCTGTAAACGACTATGCCCGCCTGGTATTCCTGAATGGCGGTGCTGCTACTGAGTCTAAATGGGTTGCAGTAGATGGCGTGGCTTATCCCGGCGGTAATTATACTGAATGGGCAGATCTGCCTGCACGTTATAAGTATCGCAAAATGACTTTCAGAAAAGATTTCTCTTGTGCCTTATACTATCAAAGTGATAGCTCAGACATCATCTTAAATGACAAGCGTACTTTCCGCACTCCATACCTGGGTACTCCTCAGGGTATGAACCAGGGAATGGTATATATCAACCTTGAAGATGAGCATAATGTTGCCATCACAGGTATTGCTACGTACTCTATCGGTCCTATTAACGAGGCCACAGGCTTGCCTACTTTCGGTGATACTATCGTTATAGACATGGATGACAATGGCCGTTACAAAATGGTTCGCGACACTACTTCAGCTAACTAATGACCAAGTAAAATATAAAAAAGCCGGCCCGGTATATATACCGGGCCGGCTTTTTATAGTAATCGCAGAGCATTAAAAGTTACGCACCAAGCTGTCTGTAGTTACTTCTGTAGGTTGCTTTCTGAAGTGTATCTCGTCACCGTCTTCTGTAAGTACAATTTCGCTCTCGGAGAAACTTAGTACTTCCCAATCATCATTAATATGGGAAAGCTTATCATCACCATTATTGAATGCGATATTAAACTCTTGCCTTTGATCTTCGGCGCTTAAAGCCCAATAGCCATTTAATTCCCGGTCATTGTTGGTTACCCTTACTACGTTGTTGCCGTTAAAGTTGAAAACGTAATCTGCATAATCAGACATTATCAATTCGCCACCATCATTATAGTAGGTTATGATCCATGCCCCGTTGGGCGGGTTTGCATTTGCCAAGATTCCTGCAGAAGGTTTGGTACAGCTGGTAATAGTCAGCAAAGAAGTAGCGATCGCGGCCACTGTAAGTAGTATTCTTTTCATAATTATGGTGTGTTTTAATTTTATATTCTTCAATTGCACCCCCATAATCCTCTGATATGTGCTACAAAAATAAGAAAAAGCATTGACGGCCGGCACAACTCATGCGACTTAATTAACGAGTTTTATATAACTTGCATATAATACATATAGAGCTAACCCACAACTTTATTCCGATATGAAACTAGTAATGGTAACTACCGCTCATGCACATTGGGATGGGCTTGCCGGAAACACTGCTATGTTCTCAGAAGCAGTAGTGCCCGCAACACTAGTAGAGGCCCTGCCGAAAGAGGCAATAGATACCGTATTCATCAAGAAAAATCCCCAGACACGCCGTTTTGAAACAGCCTGGTTAGGCAGGACTAAAAACTTTAAACGCGTAAACCGCCAGGACAAAGATTATATAACTTTTGAAGTAGAAGGCCTCAAAAAGTATAATTGCCCTGAAGTGCTACGGACTAAAACCGTTGGCTGTCATATTCTCAACGAAAGTGTTGAACCGCTACAAGAGGCTCCAAGAAGGCCAATGAGTGTTAATAGAGAGCGGCCTAAACGTGAAGTGCTAACAAATACTTCCGAATCTAAAGAGGGCAGCACAAAAGAAACGAGCCTTATTCAAGAGATAGAAGAAATAGCTATGCACCTTAATGGCCGCAGCAGTTACCCGGAAAAAGAAACAGCACAATATGCTGCTGCTACGGAAACAATTGTGGCAAAAAAAGAAGTTGCTGTTAATACACTGACACTAACAGAGCCTGGTTTTTTTACTTTGCTGACAGAGGCTAAAGACCCTTCTGAATTTGAGCGTTATTGTTTCTATTTGCTTCGCCTGATAGGCATTCATGAAATACATCGTCCGCTTAACTTTGCGGGAGCTGATGCACATGGCTTTTTCAAGTTCGGTTCTTTGTCAGTTGTATATGCTACGACCTTAGTTCCTGCGGTATTACAAGACAATCCTCTTATTATAGAACATTACCTTAACTTGTTGAGGAAAGAGAAGATGCGCCTTGCCAACACCTCTTATACCATTAAGGATACACAAAAACAGGTATGGCTACTATGTAATGCAGGCCATGAAGTACAACATCTGCGCACTGACGACGGCATTAAGCTGAAGGTGGTACCTGTCTCGATACTCATAAACCTCTATCGTGCACGTCTGAATGATAGTGATATGAATACAGACAATCTTTGGGATAATATGAAGAATTTATAACCGCTCTTAGCGTATTATATAAAGGGAACGGGCGACAATTAATGTCGCCCGTTCCCTTTTATACTTTATTGAATTATTATCTGAGCAGTATCACGTCACCCTTCATCTCTACAACTTCCTGGCTGTCTGCACAACGGAACCTCAGGTAGTATTGGTAAGTGCCCATATCCTGTGCCTCACCGTTAAAGCTACCATCCCATGCCTCATACTGGTTGATAGACTCGAACACCCTCTTGCCCCAACGATCCATGATCATGAACACGCTGATCTCGTGGTTGCCCTGCGTTACCATGCGGAACACATCGTTCTTGCCATCACCATTAGGGGTGAACGTATTAGGCATAAACACCTCGCAGCAGCTCTTCGGTTGCAACAGAACACTGTCCGTTGCCTTGCAACCCCATCTGTCCGTTACATTCAGCCATACATAGCCTGCCTTCCTCACAACACCCCACATGCTCAGGCTGTTGCTCTCCTCTCCGAAGTAGGTCGTTGGTAACCACTCATACTGATAATCAAGGCCCGGTTGGGCAGTGAACATCACACTGTCGGATGTACAGATATCTGCACTGCTCTGGCTCATCACCTTCGCAACAGGATGGTGGATATTGATAGTATCATAAGTAGGCAATGACGGACATGGAATATTGGTCAGGCTCAGTGATATCACTTTCATACCTGTGGTATTCCACTCCAGGGTAAATGGTCCGTAAGTACCCGGTGTGCCTTCTGTTACGATAGCATTACCGAAGTCCCAGTTGTAACCCGGTAGCTCCATCTGGCCCCATCCTGCCTGTACTCTTATTTTCTCGTTCAGGCACGCGTCCGGTTGGATGTTGAATACCGGATCAGGTGTTGGCAGTACTATTACGGTCTTAGTGATCGTTGAAGTACAGTTCAGGTTCGTAACTGTTAAGGTGATCGTCTTGGTGCCTTCTGTCTCCCACATCACTGTGTAGGGACCCGCTCCTGTACCCTGTACATCGCTCGCGCCGTCAAAGCTCCAGTCATATGTTGCTCCCGTTGGCGCTATACCGGTGAACGTTACCAACAACGGATAGCTGTCGCAGACAGTATCCTTATCTATTGTGATATCTGCTACTACCTTAGGATTAACAGTAACACGTATCAGTGCCCTGTCCCCTTCGCAGCCATTGATCGTCTGGCTCACGTAGTAGTCCGTTGTGCCCACTGTATTGGTAGGTGGGGTCGGGGCTGTAGGTGTTCCCGTGCCGCCGGTTGAGGTGTCATACCATAGCAGGTTCTGACCTTGTGCGTTCAGTGTTGGGCTGGCTTCATCCTGGCAGATAGTGATCTGCTCTACTACAGGTAATCCCGGCTTTGGATGGATAATTACTTCTATTAGTGCCCTGTTACTTTCGCAACCACTGTCTGTTTGTGTTACATAGTAGTTTACAGGCCCAGGGATAGATGTATTAGGGGTCGGGGCGCCCGGTAGCGGGCTGCCGCCTGTTGCCACATCATACCATTGAAGGTTCTGGCCCTGAGCCGTAAGCGGTGTAGCTGTAGTATCGTATTGGCAGAATGTATAGTTCGCTTGAACCGTTGGTGGTACCGGTTGTGGTTTAACAGTAACCGTAAGTGGTGCCCTCGGGCCTTCGCAACTATTTATCGACTGGCTTACATAATAGGTTGTTGGTATTACGTTAGTTGTATTAGCCGTCATTGTTGGGACGCCTGTGCCGCCGATTGCCGTAGTGTACCACAAGAGGTTCTGCCCTTGTGCGGTAAGTTGCACGATATCATACTGGCATACTTCTATATCTGTAGTCAGCGGTGCTGCAGGAGTAGGGGTAACTACTACGTCAACCGTATCAGACAGAGAGTTGCAAGGAACACCTGGTGCTGTAATATAAAGCAGGTAGGCGCCATCAAGGCTCGGATCCGCATTCGGGATCGTTTGTACCTGGCCGGTAGCACTGTAACCATTAGGGCCGCTCCAGTTATATACCGCGCCCGGTACTGTGCTACCACCCGCAAGGGTGATCACATCGCCCTCACATATCGGATTGTTGACTGTAGCCGTTGGTGTAGCAGGAGCAGGATTAACTTGAACGGTCGTCGTGGCCGGAGTTGAGTTACAACCATTCAGATTGGCAACTACGGAATAAGTGCTTGTTGTCAATATGTTTGTTGCTGTTGTTACATCAGCAGTATCTGTAAAGCCGTTAGGGCCCGTCCATATATATAAAACACCCGGAACGGCAGGACTTGCTGTTAGTGTAGCGCTTTGTCCCGCACATATCGGGCCGCTATTGCTTGCGTTGGGTGTAACCGGTGCATTAGGATCAACCAGTAATACTGGTCCTAATGTATTGGACGGACAACCATTGAGCGTTGCAATAATGCTGCCATAGCTACCTGCTGTCAGATTAGATATGACTGCAGGTCCAGGTATCGTTACTGTAACCGGTGTTTGTGCTGCACTGTTCTTCGTATAGGTAACAGTATATGTTCCCGGGTTGGTCAGTCCGTTGAGTGTGATCGAACCATCAGCAAGGCCACAAGCAGAAGGATTAGTATGCGTTTGTGTAATAGACGGTGTCGGATTTACTACTACAGCAAAAGTGTATGGTTGAGATACGCAGTTGCCTATGTTGGCCGTTACCGTATAGTTACCCGAGTTAGCCGGTGTTGCCGGATTTATTGTCGGGTTCTGCTGAGTAGAACTCCACGCGCCGGGGCCTGTCCAGTTCCAGCTTGCACCCGGAGTAGATGGGGAACCGGTAAGGTTCAGCGGATTGCCACTACATACAGGTGTGTTCGCTGCGCTCGTATTAGGTGTTGCCGGCACAGGATTAACAACAATATTAACCGTAGATGCCGCAGAAGGACAACCATTTACATTGGCCACTACAGTATAGTTACCGCTTTGTATTGGTGTGGCTCCTGTTATCGTCGGGTTTTGAAGGTTAGAGGTAAAATTGTTTGGACCTGTCCAGGAGTAAACCGCACCCGGAACAAGTACACTAGTAAGAAGAATATCCTGTCCGGCACATATCGGGCTGTTGCCACCGGCTGTTGGGGTGGGCGGTGCAGCAGGGTCAACCAAGGTTATCGGCCCCGGATATGTTGCAGAGCAACCATTGATCGTGAACGTAAAGTTGGTATAGGCTCCTGCTCCCAGGTTAGGGATAGTGAGTGTTCCACCCGATGCTGTACCGGTAGCTGTCTGGTTAATGCTGTTCTTTTGATATGTTATATTATAGGTGCCATTAGGCGTTATATTGAAGGTGATGCTTCCTGTATTAGAGTTACAACCTGACGGGTTGGTAAAGGTCATGTTGGTGATCACAGGCGACGGGGTAACAACTACTGTTGTCGTTCCCGGCAGGGACGCGCAACCTGTTGTGGTGACGGTAACGCTGTAGGTGCCCGCACTGAGCAAAGTAGAAGGGTTGATTGTCGGGTCTTCCAGGTTCGAAGTAAAGCTGTTAGGACCTGTCCATGAATAGGTAGCATTCGGTATTGTGTTTGCAGTCAGGTTAATAGGACTGCCCACGCATACCGGGCCGTTATTGCCCGCAACAGGGGTTGGTGGTGCGTTGCCTATAACAACAAAGGTGAACAGGCCGCTGGTGACACAACCGTTTTGTGTAACGGTTAGGAAGTAGATACCCGCATTCGCAGGGGTGGCAGGAGTGATAACAGGATTTTGAAGGTTTGATGTGAACGTGTTGGGTCCTGTCCATGCATAGGTAATACCCGTACCTGCACCCGGATTTGCAAAAAGATTTATTGGCTGGCCAACACAAACAGGTGTATTACTGCTTGGTGCCGCCGTTGGTAACGGGTTGATTACTACGTTAAGTGTAACAGGAGCAAAAGCGCAACCATTGGATGTTACATTCAGTGTATATGTACCGCCGAATGCTAAGGTAGCATTGGGCCTTGTTGGATTTTGCAGGTTAGATGTCCATCCTGCCGGACCAGACCAGCTATACGTGGTACCGACAGGTAAACCCGTTGGCGCAAATAAGCTCAAGGTTTGCCCCACACATACAGGACTATTACTTGTAGGCTGAGTAGTTAACTGGGGAACGGTGATCGTTACCACATCATGTACCGGGGGGCAACTGGAGCCGGGTAACGTAGCTGTTAATACATAAGTAATAGTGGATGGTGGTGTAGCGATCGGGTTCTTAATGTTCGGGTTGTTCAGATAGGTTGGTGGTGCCCAACTATAGGAAAATAGCGGATCTCCGTATGCAAGTAATTGTTTTGATTGACCTGCGCAGATAGTGGTATCATTCGTCAGTATCTTCGCTTGCAGCGAGTCATAAATATACAGCTTCACACTATCGATAATATTATTAATACCACAGTTGTAGCTGTTCAGGATATATAATATCACACTATCAGTGCCGTATGGAGGAGCAACAGGGTTGATCACCACAGATGCCTGTGTCTGGTTCGCAGGTATCGTTACACTACTGGGTATCATCAAATAGTCAACGCCGTTAACCGCCGATCCTCCGATAATATAGTTGATCGTATGAGGCAACGGTGTTGCCTGGGCTCGCTGGAATTTAAAACTACCCGAAAGACAATTTCTTACAGCATAGGGATGGGGAACTGTCAACGCATTGATACCATTTAAGGAACCGCCCTGGGGATTAACCGTTATAGGAGTAGAATACAAACTACCCTGTTTTAAAAATACGCCAGAATCATATGAGGTATCTCCTCCGTCGCAAATCGCTAACTTAAGGTGATAAGTAGAGCATGGAATAACTTGTGCAAGGGCAGTAAAGACATGTGTCATGCCACCGTAAGCGATAGTGGTGCTGGCTCCATTATTTATATAGTATTGTGTAAAGGGTGAACCTGGGCCGTATTGCGTACAAGAGAAACCCGGACTAGTACTACCATTCACCGTGTTCACACCCACAGGTATTGTTGTTCCTGGAACCAATGCAATATTAGGTGTGCCTGTAATACCGGGACCGTTAATAAAGAACCCGAACACATCCGCAAATCCGGAACACCAGAAACCGGGATATTCTTCAGAAGCAAATACATAGTTGAATTTAATTGAGTCGCCTGCAGGAATAAAATCAAATTCAAGTTTACATACATCACCCATTGTTGCACCACCTGCTAAGACTTGCAACTGTGCATCACCGCCTGTGCCTGTAAATGCACTTAGGAATGTTCCGGCCGGTGAACCAATATTTACTGCAGTGCCGCTGGTTAATACAATACCACTATCAATACCTACAAGCGTGGTATTAACGTTTGTAAATTTTCCATTGGCTTGCGCACCACATACTAATGTTGCATTACTAAACGTAATACCACCACCTACCAGTGTTTGTACAAGCGCATTGGCTGTTTGGTTTGTAACTGATGTAAATTGCGCCTTTGCATTAAAACATAACGTAAGCGCAACAACACTAAGTATCTGTTTGATCAAGTAAAATTTCTTCATGGTTTATTAAATAATTATGATGATGGCTATTAGGAATAACCATTTAGCTATATATCATAGACACTAAAGTTAAAAAAAAATTAACTTATCATTGACACAGTTTTAGAATAGACCCTCTTTTTTTTTATATGGTTGGCTATTATAACCAATGAATTCATTTTCTGTTCAATATTATTAATTGTCACTTAAAAAATAAGGGGCCGGGCCTTACAAAAACGGACATAAATAAGTCTCCTTCAATTACTTAGCAACATTTTTTATAATTAAAACAAAAACAGCGCCCGAAAGGCGCTGTTTTTGTTATTTATACTTTCAGTGTTGTTATTTTATTCTATCTGAGTAGTATCACA